>UBOA01000045.1:0-51410 GCA_900466985.1 Hyphomicrobiales bacterium | reverse complement strand
TCTGCAGCTCAATGCCCTTCTGGAGCGAGCCAAGCTTGGAACCAAGCGAGGTCATCGCCTTCAGTGCATCTTCGGTGTCGGTGATGAGCTTGTCGATGTCGCCCTTGGTCGACGTGTTGTCGATGGTGAACGTAGAGATAGCTTTATTGGACGCGGTGCCAACCTTGTCGAGGATGCCGCCGGCGGCACCGTCAAACAGCAGGTCTGCGGCCAAAGCGGTATAGCCCGATGTGCTGACGCTGACACCACCCGCCGTGCGGATGAACGACGAAACGACAGACATGGTGTCGTTGATGGTAGCGGATACCCAGTTTTCGCCGTTGAACGAAGCCGAAGCCGAAATGGCCGTCAGCTGCTTCTGCAACTGCGTGATTTCGTCGTTGATCTTGGCCTTGTCGACGCCATCTTCGGTGGCGGCAACGAGCTTGGCCTTGATCTCGCTGACAACGTCGATCGAGCTTTCAACGGCGGTGTAAGCCGTGTCGATCTTCGCCGAACCCATACCGAGTGCGTCGGACACTGCGGACAGCGCCTTGTTGTCCGACTTCATGGTCGTCGCGATCGACCAGTAAGCGGCGTTGTCGGCAGCCTTGCCAACCCGCAGACCCGATGAAACGTGATCCTGGGTCTTGGAGAGATTGCTGTTGACACTGCGCAGCGTCTGAAGCGCTGCCATTGCGGAATTGTTGGTGTTAATGCTCGTCATAATACGTCCCCGAAAATCGATACCATGGAGGACATTACCGGACTTATTTACCGGCGATGACGGTTCGGCTTCATGCCACTTGGTCATTCTGCATTGCGACCAAACCCGTCATGTCAACGATCACTTTCGCAGCAAAACCTTGCCGACTAATTAATGGGACGCCTATATTTTCTAAACAAATACAAATGGTTAACCAGTTGTTACAATGCTGCCGTCTGCCTCGGGGAACGGTGAAACGCGCCGCTTCCTGCCTCAGGCAAGGTTCGGGTCCCATTCTAGGGCAGAATCGGCCGGCAGAGCTCCATACTCGCCGTGTGAAAAACTGAATGAGGTTTGAACGTGAATCGTGTGGTTTCGTTTTCCGCAGCATCAAAGGACTACCAGAGCGGGCGCTATACCAAGTCGCTCGAGACGCTTAACGTGTTGCTTGAGACGCGGCAGGACGCGAAGACATACGCCTTGCTGGCCCGCACGCTTCTGCAACTGGGAATGAAGGCGGATGCGGCGCTGGCCTTCGCGCTGGCCGGCGAGAGGGCGGGACCGAGCGGGGTGGAATTCGCTCGCAAGGCCGCCTTGCTGCATTTTGAGGTCGGAAATCACGACGAAGCGATCAGGCTCGGCCTGCGTCATATGTTGGACCACAGTCTCGACGCAGAGCTGGCCTATGCATTGGCCTCCATCTACAAGAGGCGCGGTCAAGAAGAATTGCTCAAACCTTTTGTCAAGGTTCTCGCGGAAAGCAGCAACCCCGATCATACTCTGCTTGCCATCAAGCTGCTCAAGAACGACGCGAAAGACGAAACCCAGGCGCTGCTGGTTCGCAACCTGTTCAAACGCTTTCCGGAGCTGGTCCCGCTGCGCTTCCTATATCTGATGTTCAGCAGACACGTTTGTGATCTTACTGGCATCAAGCTTCACAAGCAGGTGATCGATCAGTTGCTCGCGAGCGGCCATACCGCGTTTCTGCGCCATGAGAGCGAATTCAATAATCTTCAATGGTGCGGCGACGAGACGCGCAATGGCCTGACCTCGAGCATGAACAGCGCCGTGACAAAAGAGCAGACGGTCGCCCGAAGGACAAGGCCGCATCAATGGGCAGAGAAGATTCGCGTCGGTTATCTCTCCAACGACTTCTTCGAACAGCATGCGACCATGAAGCTGATGGGGCGTGTCCTGGAGTTGCATGACAGAGAGCGCTTCGAGATTACACTCTACTGCCACTCGCGCGCGTCGAACCTAGAGCATAATACCTTCGACCGAAACCTGTGGGGCCGGGTCGTCGAGGTCGGCTATTTGTCCGACGAAGCCACCGCCGAACGGATGAAGAGCGACCAGATCGATATTCTCGTCGATCTGAAGGGACCGACATTCGAAACGCGCTATCAGGTTCTCAACAAAGGCCCGGCGCCCATCCAGATTTCGTGGCTCGGCTTTCCGGGAAGCGCAACAAATACTGATGTTGACTACATCATCGGCGACAAGTTTGTTCTGCCGGAGTCCTCGCGTCCACATTATCATGAAAAATTCATCCACCTCCCGGATACATACCAGCCGAACGACCCCTTCCATCGACCTACGCCTGGATTTGTGAACCCGGGCGAACTCGGCCTCCCCGACGACGCGTTCGTTTTCGCGTCGTTCAATGCAAGCCGCAAAATCACGCCCGAAACGGTTGACGTTTGGTGCAACGTCCTTCGGCGGGCTCCAAACAGCGTGCTCTGGATCATGGCAGTATCAAAGCAGACGGAAGCCAACCTTCGCGAATATATCAAAAGCCGGGGGATCCCGGCCAAGCGCCTTGTCTTCTGCGGACACGTGGACTACCGGAGCCACATCGACCGGCAGCAGGTTGCCGACCTGGCGCTGGATACATGGCCGTACAACGGCCACACCACGACATCTGAACAGCTGTGGGGCGGGTTGCCGGTGCTGACACTGAAAGGCACCAACTTCGCGTCGCGCGTCAGTGAGAGCCTCCTCAATGCACTCGGTTTGCCCGAGCTGGTGGCACCCGACGTGCAAGGTTACGAAGACCTAGCTGTGGAACTTTACAACAATCCTGATCGGTTGAAAGCTTTCAAACAGAGGATCGATGAAAACCGGTTCATCAAGCCCCTGTTTGATGCCGAGCGCTTCTGCCGCCATCTCGAGAGCGCATACGAACTGGTCGTCGAGCGCGCCAAACAGGGAATGGACCCAGACCATATCAGCGTTCCAGCCCTTCCTCAGCGAACCCAGCCATTCGACACCGACTGAGAATAGCCGAAGCCGCGCACCGAAAAGCCCGAGGATCAATGATCCTCGGGCTCTTTCATTTCGAGACTTGTCGATCCGCAGCGCTTTCTCGACGACAGCTCAGTGGAACGACCGCACCAGACTTCCGACCAACAGGTTCCAGCCGTCGATCAGCACGAAGAAGAGAATCTTGAACGGCAGCGAGATCGAGGTCGGCGGCAGCATCATCATGCCCATTGCCATGGTGATGGTGGCGACGATCAGATCGATGACCAGGAAAGGAAGGACGACGAGAAAGCCTATCTCGAAGCCGCGGCGGATTTCCGAGATCATGAAGGCCGGAATGAGGACGCGATAGTCGATCTTCTCACCGGTCTCGACAGTCTGGCCACGCTCGCGCGCCAGATCCACGAAAAGCGCGAGATCCTTGTCGCGGGTGTTGTTCGCCATGAACCCCCGGAAGGGCTCGGCGATCCGCGCCACCGCCTGCTGCTCGTCGATCTGGTTCGACAGGAGCGGCTGAACACCGGTCTGCCATGCCTGATCGAACGTCGGCTGCATGACGTAGAAAGTCATGAACAGCGCGAGCGACAGGAGGATCATGTTGGAGGGTGTGGAAGACAGGCCCATTCCCGATCGCAGGATCGAGAATGCAATGATGAAGCGCGGGAAGCTCGTCACCATGATCAGGATGCCCGGAGCAACCGAAAGAACGGTCAACAGGCCGAATGTTCTGATGATCCATGCCGCAACCGAACCGTCGACCGGCAAGTTCAAAAGGTTTGATGGGAGCTGCTGCGCATGCGCCAGCTCCGGTGCCGCCATCATGGCAGCGAATAAAAATATGAATCGAATCATTCGACGACAAAGGTCCTGAACATGACCTTCGATACGCGCCCTTGCGCGCGAAGGTCAACACGCTCCTGGATGTCATCCTTAAGATATTCGAAGCCTCGCGGCCCCTCGATCTGCTGCAGTGAAACCGTGCGGACATAGGCGAGAATATCCTGATGGACATCCTCCGCGACCTTGACGTCCGGCGGGCCGCTAAAGAGCAGCGCGACTTCCAGGCGAACCAAGCTTTCCGAGGGATAGGCAAGGTTCGTGGTGATCGGCTCGAGCTGAACGATGTTGTTGGCTTCCGGCGAAATGCGAGGCAAGCCCGCCTCGCCTTCCTTCTTCTGCGCGGCCTCGTCCTTGGCTGCCTTGGCCTGTTCCGCCTGCTCGGCGCCTTTGATGCTTGGCGCGACCATGTCGCCGACCACCCAGCCGCCGCCGGCGCCGAGCAGCGTCAGGACCGCAAGCCCGGCGATCGTCATTATTGTGGCCTTTTTCGACTGGCCCCCAGCGGTTTCTGTCTCTGCCATGATGTGTGCCTCAGAGCGGCGAGAAGAGATCGACGGCCTGCTGGCCGCGCGGCGGCTGCTGCACTTCCATCAGGCGGCCGCGACCGCCGTAGGAGATGCGCGCTTCAGCAATCTTCTCGTAGGAAATCTGGTTGTCGGAGTTCACGTCCTGCGGGCGCACGATACCGGCAACGTTGAGAATGCGGATCTCCTGGTTGACGCGAACCTCCTGAGAGCCGCTGATCACCAGGTTGCCGTTCTCCAGGATGCCGGTGACGACGGCGGCGACCATGAGCTTCAGCGTTTCGGACCGGTCGATCTTGCCCTTGCCGTCGGTGCTGGTATCCGAACCGTAGGTCACATCGGTCTTCGACTGAGGATTCCAACCCATGACGTTGGCGTTCACATCCCAGTTCAGGCCGCTCGAGTTGGTCCGGCTGCGGCTGGTGTCGTTCTCGAATTTCGCCTTGTCGTTGATCTGGATATCGACGGTCAGGATGTCACCGACGTTCAGCGCGCGGGCATCCTTGAAGAGGGCGGCCTGCGAGTCGCTCCACAGAGAATAGCCCTGCGCGACCTGGCGCGGCTGCTTCGGATAAAGCGCCATCTGCGGCGTCTGGCCGTAAGCAAGGCCGCTGCCGATCGGGCTCATGGCCGGGGCGCGACCGATCTCATTGACAGCCTGCGGCGATGCACAGCCTGCAAGAAGGGCGACGGCGACGATCGCGACCGGGAAACGCATGTTCATGAGGGGTCCTTCGACGTATTGGGATCGGACGCGCTGGCGATGATGTTGGCGATGACCGCAGCCTTCTTCGGGTCCATTTCGTTGAGGATCAGGCTCGATTGCGTCGGGTTCAGCCGCATGATGACGGCCGCCGCCACTTCGATCTGGACCTCCTGCAGCTGCGATGCAGCGGCGTCCGGCTTCATTTTCTTATAGATATCGGTCAGGCCCGCTTCGGCCTGCTTGAGGAAATCGTCGCGGCGCTTCAGCCAGTCCTGATACTCCTCCTTGCGCTTGTTCATTTCCGCGATGCGGGAATCGACGTCGGCGCGAAGCTTCTCGAGTTCCTGCTTCTGCAGCAGATAGCGCTGGTCGCGAGCGGGATCGGCAATGTTGGTGCAAAACTGCTTGATCTCTTCCTGCGAGGTCATTTCACCCCTCGGCGACGGCTGTTCCTGTGCGAAGGCGCCGGGAATGGACAACGCCACGACGGCCATCGCAGGCAGTGCAAGCCGCTGAAGCAAGTCTGACAAGGCCATATTCTTCATCATTGCAGGACGAGCTCCGCTTGCAGCGCGCCGGCTGATTTGATGCCCTGGAGGATGGCAATGATGCCATCCGGCTTGACGCCGATATTGTTGAGACCCGCCACGAGCGTCCTGAGATCAGGCCCATTCAGCAGAGCCACCTTGCCGCCCGTCTTCTGCGCAGCGATGTCGGTCTGCGGCTGCACGGCGGTCACACCGCGCGAGAACGGCTCGGGCTGAATGATCTGCGGGGTCTCGGTTACCTGGACAGTGAGAGTACCATAGCTGACGGCAACCGGCGACACACGCACGTCCGCGCCGATGACGATCGTTCCCGTTCGCTCGTTCACCACCACCTTGGCCGGCGTGTCCGTCTCGACGATAAGATTTTCCAGATCGGCCATCAGGCGCGTCAGATCCGCCGTTCTCGGCTTCTGGACGATGACCTCCTGCGCATCCTTGGCTTCCGCTACCGGGCCGCCGAAGCGCGAGGAAGCATAGCCATTGACGACATCGGCGATGCGGATCGCCGTGGAAAAGTCCGGGTTGCGCAGCTGCAGGACGAGATTGACGGAATCCTTGAAGCGCGAGGGCAGTTCACGTTCGATGATGGCGCCGCCCGGCACCCGTCCAGCGGTCGTCACACCCTCGGTTATCGTCGCGGCCTGGCCCTGGGCGGTGAAACCCGAGACCACGACCGAGCCCTGCGCGACAGCGTAAATCTGGCCGTCGGCGCCCGACAGAGACGTCATGATCAGTGTTCCGCCGCGCAGCGACGTCGCGTCGCCCAGCGAACTGACACTCACATCGATGCGGCTGCCGGGACTGGCATAGGGTGGCAGATTGGCTGTCACCATGACAGCTGCCGTGTTCTTCGCGTTGGATTGGGTGCCCTGCGTGGAGATGCCGAGGTTCTGCAGCATGGCGCGCATCGACTGCTCGGTAAACGGGGAAGCGCGGAAACCGTCGCCGGTGCCCTGAAGACCGACGACCAGACCGTAACCGATCAACTGGTTGTCGCGTCCGGCCTGCAGGGATGCAATGTCCTTGATGCGCGAGTTCATCGCCGCGGCGGGCGTGACGGCCAGGACATTCGGAGACAGAAACGCGAGGGCTACGAAAAGGCGGAAAAAAATCTTCATTTTGCGGCCACGTGTATGGTGCCGTCGGCGAGCACGGTGCCGCTGACAATCACGCCGGAATCCATGTTGCGAACGCGGATGAGCTGCCCCGTCATACCGTCCTCAAGCGGCGAGCCGGCCGCCGAGATCGTCATCGCGCCGAGCGTGAAGATCAGACGGGTCGAGGAGCCGCGCGTCACGGTATAGGGCTCTCGCAGCGCCGAGACGGAGATCGTGCGCCCCGGCAGGAGCGTGCGCTTCGAAATCATCCCTTCGACCTGGCGGATCGACTTTGCGTAGTCGCCCTTGAGGTTGGGGTTGGTCACTTCCACTTCCTGGAGCTGGGCGCCGGAAACGGTTTCGCCGGGGTAGATGGTCGTCGTCGGAACGACGGCATATCCCATGCCGGCAGCGGCTGCTGCCTGCGGCATGGCCAATGCGGTGATCGCAATGGCGGCGGCTGCCGCCCATCCGAGGATACCTTTGACCCGGCAAAACATCATGTTTCGGCCCTTCCCGATTACTTCAGGTTCTTGCTGACGATGGAGGCCATTTCGTCGGCGGTGGTGATGACCTTGGAGTTCATTTCATAGGCGCGCTGCGCCGATATCAGCTCGGTGATTTCCTTCACCGGATCGACGTTCGACGATTCGAGGTAGCCCTGCTTCATGTAGCCGAAGCCTTCTTCGTCAGGCGTGCCGACCACGGGATCGCCCGACGCGGGCGTCTGCTGAAAGAGGTTGTCGCCGAGAGGCTGAAGACCGGCCTCGTTGACGAAGTCAGCGATCTGCAGCTGGCCGAGCACGGTCGGATCGGTGGCGCCCGGCAGCTTTGCCGAAACTTCGCCCGAGCGGCTGATGGTCACCTGCGTCGAACCCTGCGGGATCGTGATATTAGGCGCTACCAGGTAACCGTCGGTGGTGACGATCTGGCCAGTCTCGTTCTTGTTGAACGCGCCAGCGCGCGTGTAGAGCGTCGTGCCGTCGGGCGCCTGGATCTGGAAGAAGCCGCGGCCAATAAGCGCTACGTCGAGGTCGTTGCCGGTTTGCGAAAGCTCGCCCTGGATGTGCAGGTTTCGGACGGCGGCCGTCTGGACGCCGAGACCGATATTCGCACCTTCAGGCACGATCGCCTGGTTCGCGCGGTTCGAAACGCCCTTGGCGCGCTCGGTCTGATACAACAGGTCCGTGAATTCAGCGCGAGCGCGCTTGAAGCCGGTCGTATTGATGTTCGCGATGTTGTTGGCGATGACTTCAAGATTGGTCTGCTGGGCATCCATACCCGTCGCAGCAATGGCAAGCGCTCTCATGGCTTCGTCCTCAAATCAATTACATCTGCATCCGGGTAACGTCGAGAAAGGCCGAAACGACCTTGTCGCGAATGGCGATCGCGGTCTGAAGGGTCTGCTGTGCCTGCATGACCGCATCGACGACTTCACGCGTCGTCGCGGTGCCCTTGATGCCGGCAAAGGACATGCTTTCCGCATTCTTGAGGGTGTTGACGGCGCCCGTCGCAACATTGGTGAGAACCGCGCCGAAGCCGCCGTCGTTTGCAGCACTTTCTGCCGCCGACGAAGCTGTGGAGCTGTCCTTCTCGATGGCGGCAAGGCCGCGGGTCATCGACAGGGAGCTGACGCTATTGACGTTGTTGATCATGATTATTGGCTCTTCAGAAGGTCGATTGTCGACGAAATCAGGTCGCGGGATTGCTTGATGGTCTGCAGGTTGGCGTCATACGAACGGTTTGCTTCGCGCATGTCGGCCATCTCGACCAGCATGTTGACGTTCGGGAGCTTGACGATGCCCTTCTCGTCCGCAGCCGGATTGGAGGGGTCGAATTCAGTGATGAACTTCGATTCGTCGACGCCGAACTTCTTGACGTTGACGGTCGTGACGCCATTGGCGCGATCGACCGCCTCGCCGAAGGTGATGGTCTTGCGACGGTAGGGATCGGCACCGGGCGTGTCGCCGGTCGAGCGCGCGTTGGCGATGTTTTCGGACACGATGCGAAGGCGCGTCGATTGCGCCTCAAGCCCGGATCCTGCGATTTTGAGTGCTGCTGACAAAGGATCCATGATCTTAGCTCTTCACTGTCATCAGCATCAGTCGATTGAACGAGCTCACGAGCGACGTGTTCAGATCGTACTGACGCTTGATTTCACCGGACTTGGTGAGTTCCTCTGCGAGACCGACCGTGTTGCCGGACTCCTGCACGCCGATCTCCTGGTCAAGGGCCGCGTCCTTAACGTCGATGTCGCTTTTCGTGCCGAGATCGTTGCCGGTCAGGTGCGCAGCATTCGTGCGCGCCATGGTAATGTCCGACCGGTCGAGGGTGGCCTGGAAGGGCGTGATGTCTTTGGCGCGATATTTCGGCGTGTTCGCGTTCGCGATGTTGCCGGCCACAACCTCCTGACGGATCGTCAGCCATTCGGCCTGCCGCGACGCCAAGTCGAAAAGTTGAATCGGTTGCATGGGAACTCTCCGTTTTTACTGGGGCGAACCTAGGACGGTAATCTTGCGTCAGACTTACGGAGAATGCGGCCCCGGCATTCCGGAGCTGCCTGGCGCGCAACCCCATGACGCGTCGAAGGCTCCGACCGTATCCGGTGGAGCCTTCGACTGATGCGCTTGAGAGCGGTGCACGCTCAATTATGCTGATAGACATCGCCCTTGGAGGTGATGATGACCCATTTGCCATCACGTTCCTCCAGCGTCGCCAACCGGCTTTCGTCCGGCAGAATGGATCCCACCCGAACGACGTACATGCCTGAAGTATCTTCGATCAAGGCACGGCCGTTTGCCACGTGAAGGAGGCGAAAGCTGGATTTTCCGGGGAACGGCTGATCCTCGGCCGGCGGACCCTTATCGTCTTCCTTGCCAATGTTGGAGACCGTCGCGGTCGTCAGCGGATCGACGGGGATCTCGGGCTTCTTGTCGTATCGGTTCTTGTTGGCCATCGCGAGGGGCGAAACGCTGAAGACGTTTCGCGCCGGCCAGTCCGGAAGGTCGCGTGTCCTGTCGCCCTGCGCGACATTGATGCCGAACTTGTCCTCGTTAAAGAAGACGTACCACGGAAAGAAGGCGGACGCCGCCGCCAGGGTCAGGCCGGTAATTGTCAGGACGCGGTCGAGAAAGACGGTTTTGCGCCGCAGAGGCTTCAGCGGGGCGATCTTCTCATCGTCATCGAAATCTGTCACGTCGCGCCTCTCTACCTGCGGATATTCGGCTGGCCGCCGATGCCGGCCGCGGCTTTCAGGGCGCCGGCCAGATCGGCAAAGGCATCCCTCGAATCGCTATCGCCGGGCGACTGTTTCAAAACATCGTAAATAATCGGTACCTGCTTGACCGCCATATCGAGATCAGGATCGGCGCCCGGGCGGTAGCCGCCGATCAGGCGCAGGTCGCGTGTTTCCTCGAAGCGGTGGATGAGCGTCTTCAGGCGGGACACCAGCTTCTCCTGATCCGGGGTCCAGGCCTTGCGTGCCAAACGCGAGATCGAGGCGAGCGGATCGATCGGTGGGTAGCGCCCTTCCTCCGCCAGGCTACGCTGCAGGACGATATGGCCGTCCAGAATGCCGCGCGTCGAGTCGGCGATCGGGTCGTTGTGGTTGTCACCATCGACGAGGATGGAAATGATCGCGGTGATCGTGCCGGTCCCCTCCGGTCCGGGTCCGGCGCGCTCCAGCAGGCGCGGCAGCTCGGTGAAGACCGAGGCGGGATAGCCACGGGCGATCGGCGGCTCGCCCGAAGCAGTCGCGACCTCGCGGATGGCGTGGGCAAATCGGGTAACGCTGTCGACGATCAAGAGCACGTTGTCGCCCTGATCGCGGAAATGCTCGGCGATGGTGACGGCCGTCAGCGGCGCCATCTTGCGCAGCATCGGGCTCTCGTCACTCGTCGCGACGACGGCGATCGCCTTCTTCATGTTGTCGCCAAGCGTGTCCTCGATGAATTCGCGCACTTCGCGGCCACGTTCACCCACAAGCGCGATGACGACCTTGTCGAAAGCATCCGCACGCGCCAGCATGGACAGCAGCGTCGATTTGCCGACGCCCGAGCCTGCGAAAATGCCGAGGCGCTGGCCGAGGCAGAGCGGCGAGAAAATGTCGATAGCGCGAACGCCCGTCTTGAAGCCTGTCTCCACGCGCTTCCGCGTCATGGACGGCGGCGCCGTGTTCGAAATGGAGCGACGGCCGAGCCCCTCGACAATGGGACCGAGGCCATCGATCGGCTCGCACAGCGAGTTGATGGTGCGCCCGCACCAGCTGTCCGCCGGAGAGATGCGGAATGCACCCTTGCGGATGACCGTATCATGGATGCCGATCGGCTCGCCCGGCTCGATCGGGCAGACATAGGTCAGTTCAGGCTCGACGCGAACCACTTCGCCGAGGTGGATGCCGGTCGGCGACTTGTGGGCGACGAAGTCTCCGAGCCGCACATGGCGCGACAGGCCGGTCACGGTGTAGTGGCCGGCCGCGATCGTCTGGACGTGACCGCCGGGAGCGACCAGGAACTCGGGGCTCGAATAGCGCGACACGAGCCCCGCGAGATGCGTGAGCTTCGGCGAAAGGTCGGATTCGGTGAGCGGCGTATTGCTCATGCTTCAGGCCCCGTTCAGCGGCTGCCGCCGAGCGTCTTGATCGCCTCGCTGAACGAGGCCTCGCTGTCCTTCGAGAGCGACGTCATGCTCTCGAAGGCGCGATTGACTTCGATCAGCTGCGTAATTTCGCGCATCGCGTTGACGTTGGAATTTTCGAGATAGCCCTGCCGGACACCGACATTGAAACGATCGGTGACGGCGCGTGGCTGCTCGGTCGTCATGATGCCGCTATTCTCGTAGCGCAGATAGCCCTTGCTGATATCGGCCTCGAAGAGACCCAGCGAACCGACCTGCTTGCCGTCCTGGTAGATCAATCCGTCAGAGCCGACCTTCGGTTCGCCAGCAGCCGTATTGAGCGTCACCGGCGCACCGCCGGCGTCGAGAACAGGGTAACCTCGAACGGAAACGAGCTCGCCGTTTTCCTTCATCGTGAAGCGGCCATCCTTGGTGAGGACTTTGCCGGCCGGCGTGTCGACCGAGAACCAAGCATCCCCCTTGATCGCGAAGTCGAGCATGTTTCCGGTGTGCTCGAACTCGCCAGTATCGCCGGAGAGATAGTCGTTGCCCTGGGACACATAGGCGATCTTCGCATTGATCTTGTTGCCGGTCTCGCCGAGCATCTCGTCGAACTTCACCTCCGTCCCGCGGAAGCCGGTCGTGTTCACGTTCGCCATGTTGTCGGCGATGGTGGTGAGGCGACGTTCGAGTGCGATCTGCGACGACAAAGAAACATAAAGACCGGATTGCATCCCGATAGGCTCCTGCATTGGTGATGAACGGTACGAAATCCGGGTGTTTGCAGTCGGTTCGACCACGAATTTCGCTGAGGCGGCACCTCAGAAACGGGCACGGATGCCCATTCGTCACCGACAAGCTGACAGCAAATGCTTGCGCGAAGCTGGCATGCAAAAGCTTGATTTGCAGGGACTATCATCAGCCTCACGCAAGCCAGCAGCCCTATCCCTTGGTTGAAAATAACGATCAGGTTTGGACTGACGATGAATATCATTATCGGATTTGTGATTACCTGCGGCTGTATCGTCGGCAGCTTCATGGCGATGGGTGGCCACGTGGACGCGCTCTGGCAGCCGTTCGAGCTCGTCATCATCGGCGGTGCCGGCCTGGGCAGCTTCGTCATGGGCAACCCGATGAAGGTGGTGAAGGATTCCGGCAAGGCGCTCGTCGAAGCCTTCAAGCACACGGTGCCGAAGGAACGGAATTATCTCGATACGCTTGGTGTCCTCTATTCCCTGATGCGCGATCTTCGCACGAAGTCTCGCAACGAGATCGAAGCCCATATCGACAATCCGGCCGAATCCTCGATCTTCCAGTCCGCGCCGACGATCCTCAAGAACAAGGAACTGACGGCGTTCATCTGCGACTACGTCCGCCTGATCATCATCGGCAATGCCCGCTCGCATGAGATCGAAGCGCTGATGGACGAAGAGATCAACACGATCCTTCACGACAAGATGAAGCCCTATCACGCCATCCAGATCATGAGCGACGCCTTCCCGGCGATCGGTATCGTCGCCGCCGTTCTCGGTGTCATCAAGGCCATGGCGCACATCAACGATTCGCCTGAGGTCCTCGGCCACCTGATCGGCTCGGCGCTCGTCGGCACCTTCCTCGGCATCATCCTGTCCTATTGCGTGTGTTCGCCGATCATTTCCCAGATCAAGATCGTCCGCACCAAGCAGCATCGCCTCTATGTCATCGTCAAGCAGACCCTGCTTGCCTACATGAACGGCTCGGTGCCGCAGGTCGCGCTCGAATACGGCCGCAAGACGATTTCGGCCTATGAGCGTCCTTCGATCGACGCGGTCGAGCAGGAAATGATGAATCCCGGCGGCGAGAACAAGGCGGCGTAAACGGTCATGAACGCTCCCCTCAAGAAACCCCTCATGGACGAAGCCCTTCTCGCCAAACTCACCGGCAGGCTGGGCGACAAGGCCACCCTCGAGAAGATCTGCAGCGCATTCGGCGAAGTCTACGCCGTCTTCCTGCCCGACATCATCAAGAGCGAGACGAACCTCGACGTCGAAGTGGCCTATCTCGGTTGCGACAGCGGGCACAAGAACGAACTGGTCGCCGACCTCGGCGACAATACGACGCTCGTCGATGCGACGCTCCGCAACTGGTCACCGAACATTACGCTCGCCTGCGGCAACAGCTTCATCATCACCCTGATGGAGCACTTGCTGGGTGCGGCGGCCGATGCCGTCGAGCAGCCGGCGGATCGCCTGCTCTCCGTGATCGAGCTCGAGCTTGCGGTCATGGTCTTCGACAAGTTCGCCAATGTCCATCGTTCGGCAGTGAACGCGCCTGGCGGCTTCGAACCGGTCTTGGAGTTTCCGCATGCGTTTGAAACACGCATCAAACCGGCCGAAGACAAGCCCGACGAGTTCGCGGCCGCGATCAACATGTCGATCACGCTCTCCGGCATCACCTCGGATTTCTCCCTGATCGTTCCCCAGGCTGCCCTGCTGAAGACGACGGTGACGGCTCCGAAGGCCAAGGGCCAGTCGGCCAAATCGACCGAATGGAGCAATCAGCTCAGCGAGCAAGTGCGCCGCTCGCCGGTGACGCTCGACGCCAAGATCCGTCTGCAGGACCTGACGCTGCGGACCATTTCGAAACTTGCGGCTGGCGATGTCATCCCCTTCCATGACCGCGGTGACGTCCGCGTCGAAGTCAGCGCCAACAGCAAGGAATTGTACATCTGCGAGTTTGGACGTTCGGGCGAGCATTATACCGTCCGGGTGAAGGATACGATTAATTCGGATGACGAGCTCATCCGCCACTTGATGAATTAGCCCATTTTCCAACCGGGCTGCCACGGCAGCTTGAGGCAAGTTTCAACTGGAATAGTGATTTCATGGCGACGAAGAAAACACCCAAGAACAGCGACCTTTCAATGGAGCTCCCGGGCAACGAGGCCGAGCTTGATCAGGCCATCGATGACCTGCGCGGCGTCCTGAAGACCGACGCGGACGGCGGCCTGCCGGATTTTGCTGGAGAGGCCGACGCCTTTAGCGGCAGCACCGACCTGTCAACCTTTGGCGGCGGTTTCGGAGATGCGGCAGAGCCCGCATTTGGTGGCGACGATTTCGGCGCAACATCCGATTTTGGTGGCTCTGCCGACTTCGGCGACAGCTCGTTTGGTTCGATCGCTTCCGAACCTGCCCCGCTCGGCAGCGCCATGCAGTCAAACCTCGACCTGATCATGGATATCCCGATCGACGTTCAGATCATGCTCGGCAGCAGCCGCATGCAGGTCGCCGGCCTGATGAACCTGAACGAGGGCGCAACCATCGCGCTCGACAAGAAGATCGGTGAGCCGGTCGAAATCATGGTGAACGGCCGCAAGATCGCTCGCGGCGAGATCACCGTTCTGGAAAACGACGACACGCGTTTCGGCGTCAAGCTGATAGAAGTTCTGAGTACAAAGAAAGCCTGATCCCGGTGCAGGGACGGAGAGGTTAGACCATGATGGACTTTGACGATTTCGGCGGCGCGTTAGCCGAGAAACCGTTGACCCAGGCTGAAAAGGCGGCGGCCGTTCTCCTCGCCATGGGGAAAGGGGTCGCCGGCAGGCTGTTGAAATATTTCACGCAGGCCGAGCTGCAGACGATCATCGGCTCGGCGCAAACATTGCGTGCGATCCCGCCGGATGAATTGCTCGGACTTGTCGCCGAATTCGAGGACCTGTTCACCGAGGGTGCAGGCCTCATGGATAATGCCAAGGCGATCGAAAGCATCCTTGAAGAGGGTCTCACGCCCGACGAAGTCGACAGCCTGCTTGGCCGTCGCACCACCTTCCAGGCATACGAGACGTCGATCTGGGATCGCCTCGGCGAAGGCGACCCGGCCTTCATCGGCAAGTTCCTCCTGCGCGAACATCCGCAGACTGTCGCCTATATTCTCTCCATGATGCCCTCCTCGTTCGGCGCCAAGGTTTTGATGCAGATTCCGGACGGCCGCCGCGCGGACATCATGAACCGTACCGTCAACCTCAAGGCCGTCAGCCCCAAGGCCGCAGAGATCATCGAAAAGCAGGTGGTAAGCCTGCTGGCAGAGATCGACGCCGAGAAGAATTCGATCGGCTCGACGAAGGTTGCGGAACTGATGAACGAGATGGACAAGCCGCAGGTCGATACCCTGCTCACCTCGCTCGAATCGATCAGCCGCGAATCGGTCAACAAGGTCCGTCCGAAGATCTTCCTCTTCGACGACCTCATGCTCATGCCGCAGCGCAGCCGCGTCATGCTCATGAACGACATCTCGTCCGACATCCTGACCATGGCGTTGCGCGGCTCGTCTGTCGACATGCGCGAAGCGGTCCTGGCATCGATCAGCCCGCGCCAGCGCCGCATGATCGAATCGGATCTGCAGAGCGGCACCGTCGGCATCAATCCGCGCGAAATCGCCATCGCCCGGCGCGCCATCGCCCAGGAAGCGATTCGCCTGGCAAACTCCGGGCAAATCCAGCTCAAGGAGACCGAAGGCGAAGGCTCGGCCGCGGCCTAAGCCGCTGTTGTTGTGTACGAAGCACCTCTTCCCGGCCGCTGCGGTTGATCGCCGCGGCGAAAGGGAGATACCTTCCAGGAAAGGCCGCGCCCTGGCGCGGCCGTTTCTTTTTGATGGAGGGCTTCGGCCTTGGCCGACGACGACAAGGACAGCAAAACAGAAGACCCGACAGCGAAGAAGAAAAGCGACGCTGCCGAGAAAGGCAACGTACCGTTTTCGCGCGAGGTGCCGCTGTTTGCCACCGTGCTTGCCACGTTCGTCTACATCATCTTCTTCCTGCCGAGTGGGCTCAGCAAAGTCGGCGAGGCACTGAAGGACATTTTCGAGCAGCCCGACCAATGGAAGCTCGAAACCGGGCCGGACGCGCTCTCCCTGTTCGTTCACCTCGCCTGGGTTTCGGCGGCGTTTCTCGCGCCTGCCTTCATCCTGTTCATGGCGTTTGGCGTTGCCGCGTCCATCTCGCAGAACCTGCCAACGCCGGTGCTCGAGCGCATACGGCCGCAGTTTTCTCGCATTTCGATCGCCAAGGGATGGTCGCGGCTGTTCAGCCTGCCCGGCCTCATCGAGTTCGGCAAGTCGCTGACGAAGATCGTGATCGTCGGCGTCGTCATGTTCTTTGCGCTGAAGAGCGAATACTTCAGCGCGATCGATGCGATGTTCTCCGATCCGCAAACGATCTTCACGCGGATGATGACGTCGATGCAAAAGATCACCATCGTCGTCCTGATCGCCACTGCCGTCGTCGCCATCGCCGACTTCTTCTGGACGCGCTACCACTGGTTCACCGAACTGAAGATGACGCGGCATGAGGTCAAGGAAGAAAACAAGCAGTCGCAGGGTGACCCCTTCGTCAAGAGCCGCCAGCGCTCGCTCATGCGTGACCGTGCCCGCCGCCGCATGATTGCCAATGTCGATCGCGCGACGCTCGTAATCGCCAACCCGACTCACTTTGCCGTCGCCTTGCGCTATGTGCGCGAGGAAAACGACGCGCCTGTCGTCGTCGCCAAGGGGCAGGACCTAATTGCGTTGAAAATCAGGGAGATCGCGGAAAAGAACGGGATTCCTGTTTTCGAAGACCCGCCGCTCGCTCGCTCCATGTTTGCGCAAGTCTCGGTCGATAGTGTCATACCGTCTGTATTCTATAAGGCAGTCGCTGAACTCATCCATCGGGTTTACGCGGCGCAAGCCAAGAACAAACGGGTAAGATAGCCGAATGAAAAAATGCCCCTACTCTGCCCAGCGTGAAAAAATCCTGGCCGAAGCAATCAGCCCCGTTGCTACGGAATTGCGGCTTCTGGACGCCTCGGATCTCATCTCTCTTCTGCGCTTCGAGTATTACGGCAATCTTTCCGATCTCGTATCGTCAGCCGCCGAGCTCTTCTTCCACCCCGGCACGGTCAATTTCGGCCATGGCGGCAGCTACACGCTGGAGTGGGGTGGCAAGCCCGAAGTGGTCATCGACCTTGAGATCAAGCCCCGTGGCGTCACGATCTATGCGCAGCTGACGCTCGCAGAGGCACACGCCGGCATCGAGATCAACCACATCGCGTTCCAGAACCCTTCGGCGGATCCCGACGAAAACACCGCTTTCCTCGAGCAAAGCCTGCGCGACGCACGCTATAACGTCGAACCATTGCAGGCTTTAGCGGGCTAAAGCCCACGCGGCTTCTCGTCAGCTGATATATCCAAGACGGATGGCCTTTGCGATCGCCTGGATTCGATTGACCGAATCCAGCTTGATCGTTGCCGAGCCGAGATAGGCGTTGACGGTATGCACCGAGAGGCCAAGCTTCTCTGCAATCTCTTCGCTGATGCGCCCGTCTCCGGCAAGCTGCAGGCAGGCAATTTCGCGTTCGCTGAGAGCTTCGGCAGCCGCCACGCGGCGCTCGTCGAGCGAAAGCAGGTCGATCATGATCTGGCACGATCTCACGTGCAGTTCGACGATCATATCGCTCGCCGGCTCGAGATCATCGCCCGTAAAGACAACGAAGCCGTTGCCAACGGCACCGAGGCGCACCGGAAACGCAATGCCGGAAAAGGGAACTAGGCCGTCCTTCAGGCGCGTCATGAAAGGTGCAATGCTTGCCGGCCCCGGAGCGGCGCGATCAAGCCCGCCAGCCCATACGACCGGAAGAAGCGACTTCTCGATATGATCAAGCAGCTCCTCGCCATGAGCGTCGATGAATGCGCCACTGAAGCCGCTGTTCACCGATCCCCAGTTCTCCAGTTCGCAGACCAAACGCTGCTTTCCCGGGACGCCGGCACCGCTGATTCGATAGACAGCGAAATTCTGGGCGTCGGCGAGCTTCTGCATGCCGATGAGACGCGGAAACAGGTCGGACCGACTGGCGACCTTGCTGACCCGCACGCCGCGCATTGTTTCCGAATTTCCCACCGATCGACCGGACGACTGCCCCATAACGCCGTCCCCTTAGACGAGATTGTTCCTGACCGCGAATGCGATGGCCTCGGAACGAGTCTTCGTCGCCGTCTTTCGCATGACACTGGTGATGTAGTTGTTGATGGTGTTGCGAGAGATGCCGAGGATCATCGCAATCTCATCGCTCGTCTTGCCCTCGGCGATCCAGAAAAGGCATTCCAGTTCGCGATCGGTCAGCTCGAAGTCCCGGTCAGACTTGGTGGCACCGCACTGCAGGAAACTCGTGAAATAGGCGGACAAGAGCCCCACGTCGCGCAAGCGCTCCTGTGACAGAATGAAACCGTCATCGAACAGGAACATCAGCACAAGACGCGAGCGGCCGATGTTGAACATCAACGAACAGTACTGGCGGCTGGCACCGTCTGGCGCATCCGCGGAATCCGGCAGGAGCGCGAAATTTGGCTGGAACAGCTGCATGCACTTTTCGATCTCTGTCGCGCGGCCAAAGCCGCCGACGAAGGTATGCGCCAGATTGGTGACAAGATCGAACGGCCAGTCAGAGGAGACCACGAAATCGAGCCCCGCTTCCTGAACCAGATCCGCGCGCGCCAGGAGGTAGTGCGAGGCGCCGACATAGTCGGTCAAAGCGCGCAGGCCGGGTTGCAACCGCCCCGTGCTCGAAATCTCGCAGAGCTGCGCAATCAGTTCGTCACGCGAAGACAGGTTTGTCGCTGCGATGCCAACGAAGTTTGCCTTCTGCGTGTCGCTCTTCAGAGCCTGCAATATCTGCATATCCATTGGCAAAAACCCCGCGGTCGCGAACCACTACGACAGAAACCCGATCCGCGGCCCTTGAGCAAATTGCGCCCCCTCCGCGAACCATCCAACACTACACTAGGTGGTAAACTTCGCCATCTCCGAGTTCTCGGGATTTACATCGTCCGCACTTTGTGCGTTGATTCGCACGGAAATTCCGCTTGTTAATGAATTCTAAAATTAAAGTGATTCGGGGAATCCTGACAATACGATTCGCGTAAAACGCGTAGCTATTTCAGCCTTCTGTCAAGCCTATCCTCAGAAATCTTCATGTGCGCGCCCGAGCGATGGCAAAGCCGTGCCGACCGCCGTGCAGTAAACAGGCAAAGAAAAAGGCCGGTTGCCCGGCCTTTCATTACGCGGCGTTGTCGACCGCCCATTTTCTGAGGATTTTCGCTGCGCGCTCCTCGTTGATCTCGACCATGCGCGCCAGTTTGCGTTCCGGGCCTTCCTTGACGCGACGATTGAAGTTGCCGTCGTCGTCGCCGAGGCTGAGCAGGTCCTCGGTGCTGTCGAAGCCGAAGTCCGAGCCAAAGCCATCCATAAGCGCAGCACCGGTGCCCACGCCACCCGCCGGAGCGAAATCGGGAAGCTCGAGGCCGGCGCTTTCCGGCGACGTGTCGCCGATGACCGCGGCGCCGTTGCCGGTCACGCTGCGGATCATCGGGCGGACGCCCATCCAGACCACAAGGAAGGCAACTGCGACGAAAGCGAGCGAGTTGATGATGCCTGCGAGATTGCGGCTCAGCATATCCATGACACGGACGCCGCCGCCGGTTTCCTCGAGAAGCTGGTTCTCCAGGAAGTCCATGGCAGTAACGGTGACCATGTCGCCGCGATTGCTGCTGATACCGGCAGCGGATGCCACGATCTTCTGCATCTCCGCGAGATAGGCATCGATCTTTGCCTGGTCCGCCGGCTCGCCGACCATCTGAGCAATGCGCCCCTTGTTGACGACGACCGCAACGGAGAGCTTTTCGATCTTGTAGCTGTTGCGCGTCGTGGCAGTGGTCTTGCTGTTGATCTCGTAGTTGGTCTGCTCTTCTTTCTTGTCGGACTTGTCCTGCGATTCGGGACCGTTGGGTCCGCCCGAGTCCGGCGCCGCCTGCGGGATGTTCTGCTCGACCGTCGTCGCGTTGTCGGACTGCTTCTGCAGCGACTGCGAGGCTTCCTTGGTCGTGCGGATCGAGCGCTCGACCTTCGATTCCGGATCGTAGACAGTTTCCTGGATCTGCTGGCTATCGGTATTCAATTCCGCGGTGACGCTGGAGCGGAAGTTGTCCATGCCGAGGAAGGGCGCGAGTGCCTTGTCGATGTTGGTTTCAACTTCGCCCTGGACGTTCTGGACGATGTTCAGGGAACGGTTCAGCGAGCTGTTGCTGGCCTCGTCGCCCGAAGCAAGCAACTGGCCTGCAGAGTCGAGGATCGTAACATCGGCGACGTCGAGGCCGGGAACGGCAGAAGCAACAAGGTGGCGGATCGAAGTCGCCGCGGTGCGGCCGGCCGCTGCACTTGCGCGAATCATGACGGAAGCGGTCGGCTTCTGTTCGGCTTTGCGGAAGTTGCCGACCTCGGGCATGACGATATGGACGCGTGCTGCCGCAATGCCGGAGATCGACTGGATCGTGCGGCCAATTTCACCTTCGAGCGCGCGAACCCGGGTGACTTCCTGCATGAACGACGTCAGGCCGAGCGAGCCCACGTTGTCAAAGAGTTCATAGCCGGCGTTGGCGCTGTTCGGGAGACCGCGCTCGGCGAGCAGGAGACGCGCTTTGCCGGTCATACCGGCGGGAACTGTGATGCTGGAGCCATCCGTTCCGACCTGGAAGCCGATATTTGCCTCGGCGAGCGCGATGCTGATCTGGTTCAGATCGGGCGTATCAAGCCCGACATAGAGCGTTTCCTGGGCCGGCTTGTTGACCAAAAAGGCCGCCGCCAGGATGAGCACCACGGAAACGACACCCACGCCGGCCAACGCCAGCAAGCGATTCCGTCCTAGCGAACTGAAGTTCTTAAAAATTTGAACTAATTGATTTAACAGATTCATTCTGTTCTCGCACGACCATCCAGACAAAGCGGGCTTATTGCCTCATGTGGACAATAGGTGCCGAAACTTGTGCGAACGTTTCGGAGGGTGCGAGCAGGCCGGATCAGAAGAAGTCGAAGTCTCCGGCTGCCTTCGCCAGCGGCTGAACACTGCTATAGCGCGCCGCGCCGCTCAGCGCGCGCTGCATTTCACTGAGCTTGACCAGGCTCAGGGCCGTTGCGACATCGACAGACCAGTCCTGCGGAATCTCGCCCGTGATGGTGTCTATGAACTCGGCAAGACCGCGCGTCTTCTGCACGGCAAGATCAATACCCTGCATCACCTTCATGCTTTCCGGCGAGTTCAGCAGTTCGCCGCCCCCGACGTCGAGGAGCTGTGGCTCGATGCGCTCGATCAGGTAAGCGACGTCGTGCAGCTCCGCGACGATACGCATCAGGACATCTGGCAGGGCTTCAGCGGGCGACGGCTGCTCTGTCATGGCATTCACAGTCATTAGTAAGGTCCTTGCCCTCAGAAGAATTCGATGCTGTTTTCGACGGGTTTCTGCGGAGCGACCGGACGCTGCTCAAGCGCAACGGTTCTCTGCGTTTCCGCACCGGTGAGCGGATACTGCCGAGCGCGTCCCGAGACCGGCCAGTACTCGAGCTTGCGCCCGTGCTCCCCGCCAGTGCTGGAGCCGACGACCGGTATGCCTTCATCCTTCAGGAACTGCACGGCAAAGGCGGCGTTCTGTTCGCCGACATTCGAGAATGTCGAGATCGTCTTCGCCCCGCCGAAGATCTTGGCCTCCAGGCGGTCGCGACGCGCCCCTTGCTTCAGTAGACCGTTGATCAGCAATTCCATCAGATGGACGCCATAGCGTGTGGCGTCTGCGCCCGTCATCGGCATGTTTCCTGTCCCTGGCAGAAGGAAGTGATTCATTCCTCCAACGCCTGCCACGGGATCTCGCAGGCATGCAGCCACACACGAGCCAAGGATGGTCGTCAGTACCGCGCTCGGATCATTCAGGACCTTCCATTCGCCCTGGATGATATGAACGCGGCGGGCCGCAACATCGAGATTCATTTCAATGCTCCAAATACGGCCTCGATAGCCGCCTTCATCTTCTCGATCGTGAAGGGCTTGGCGAGAACGTTGTTGGCGCCAAGCTGGGCCGCCTTCGTCACGAGCGCGCGGTCACCCTGCGCCGTCAGGATGATGAAGGCAGCTTTCTTCGTCGCCGGGTTGGCGCGAACAGCCTGGAGGAAGCCGAGGCCATCCATCTTCGGCATGTTGAAATCGGAGATGACAAGATGATGCGGCTGCTGGGTCATGATCTTCAAGCCCTGCTCGCCGTCACCGGCGGCCGTAATCTGCTTGAAGCCGAGCTGGGTCAGAGCGTCGCTGAGCAGCAGACGGCTCGTGACCTGATCGTCGACGATCAGAACTTTGATTTTCTCTGCGATAGACATTAGTCAGTTCCTTCCTTTCGGGCGGCTGTCATTTTCAAAATTTCTTCGCCGATGGCGTTGAGGGGCAGTTGCTGCTCGACGGCGCCGAGTTCGTAGGCGACTCTCGGCATGCCGTAGACCACCGAGGTCTTTTCGTTCTGGCCGAGCGTACGCGCGCCGGCATGGCGCATCTTCAAGAGGCCGGCGGCACCGTCGCGTCCCATGCCGGTCAGGATGACGCCGACCGCGTTGCGGCCTGCCAGTTCGGCAACCGAGTCAAACAGCACGTCGACGGATGGCCGGTGACCGTTCACCGGATCGCGTTCGATGAGGCGGCAGCACGGTGCATGGGCGTTGGCAACTTGCAGGTGGCGCTCGCCGCCCGGTGCGAGATAGATCTTTCCGATCTCCAGGCGTGCACCGTCGGTCGTTTCCTGCACGACGGGCGCGCAAAGCCGGTTGAGGCGTTCCGCGAAGCTTTTGGTGAAGGTCGGCGGCATATGCTGCGTGATGACCGTCGGCGGGCAGTTTGCCGGGAACTTCTGCAGCACCGCGATCAGCGCCTCGACGCCGCCGGTTGACGAACCGATCGCGACGATCTTGCGTCCGACACGGAAGTCGGCCACCGCCGGTGGCGGTGCAGCCGGCCCCGGTTGGGTGTACTGGCGGCGCTGCGAACGTGCGGCCGCCTTCACCTTCTCGGCAAGATCTCCAAATGGACGCGCATCGCCCGGGAGCGGCTTGCCGACGCAGTCGAACGCCCCAATCTCAAGGGCTGCCAGAGAGGCATCGGCGCCGCGATGGGTCAGCGTCGAGACCATGATGACAGGCATCGGGCGCAACCGCATGATCTTCTCGAGAAAGTCGAGGCCGTTCATGTTCGGCATCTCGATATCGAGCGTCACGACGTCTGGATTGAGCTTCTTGATCGCCTCGCGCGCCTCAAGCGCATCGCCTGCCTGACCGATGACGCTGACCTCGGGATCGGCGCTGAGAACAGCGGTAATCAGGCCGCGCATCGTGGCGGAGTCGTCGACGACGAGAACCTTGGCCGGTGCGCTCATGCCTTCCTCCCAACGCCCTTGGTCGTGTAGCGATAGGTGGTGATGCCGATATTGTCGAAGACATGCTTGGCGTCGCCGGAGACGCGTTCGGAATGGCCGATATAGAGATGGCCACCCTCAGGCATCAATTCGGCAAAACGCGACCAGATCTTCATCTGTGTCGGCTCATCGAAGTAGATCACCACATTGCGGCAGAAGATGACGTCGAACTTGCCCTTGAACGGCCACTGCGCCATCAGGTTCAGCTCGTTGTAGGTGATCAGACGCTTGACGCGGTCATCGACCTGGAACTTGCGTCGTCCCTGGACCTCGACCTCGCTGAACCACTGCTTGCGCATGGCAGGCGACACCGTTTCGAGCGCGCTCTCGTCATAGGCACCGGCACGGGCGATCGCCAGAATCTTCGGATCGATATCGGTCGCAAGGATCTTGAAGTCGTAGTCGGCGACGTTGGGCATCATCGACAGGACGGTGAGCGCGATGGAATAGGGTTCCTGGCCATCCGACGAGGCAGCCGACCAGATACGAACCCGACCGCCCGTCTTCGCGCGATGCAGCAGTTCTGGCAGCACATGGTCCCGAAGGTGCTCGAAGTGGTGGTTCTCGCGGAAGAAGCGCGTGAAGTTCGTCGTCAGATGCGACAGCATCTCGCGGCGCGGCGCCGCACCCGCCGGTGACGAGACGAGCGCGCAATATTCCCGAAATCCTGACAGGCCCAGATTGCGGATATGCTTCGACAGCCGCGAGTAGACCAGCGAGGCCTTGGTCTCGTTCAGGAAGATGCCTGCATCCGAGTAGATCATCGCAGCGATTTCCGTGAGGTCGCGGCGCGTCAGCGGATACTCTCCGCTCGCGAGCACCTCGTCGGGGTTTCCCTGCCGCATGTCTTTTGCACTCAGAACATTCATGCGGCTTCGCTTTCCGTTTCGGGGAAAATGGCTTCGAGCTCGAGCAGGCAGATCATGCGCTTGTCGATCGCCAGGATGCCGCGGGCGAACTGACGCTGCAGCTCAGATGCGATTTCCGGTGTCGGCTGCACATTGTCTTCAGTGACGGTCAGAATGTCGGACACGGCATCGACCAACAGACCGACGACCTTGCGGTGCACCTGCGCTACGATGATGACGTGTCGCGCCGTCGGCACAGTGGCCGGCATGCCGAGGCGAGCCGACAGATCGATAATCGGCAGCACCGCACCGCGCAGATTAATGACGCCCTTCATATAGCCGGGCGAGTGCGGCATCGCCGTTGCCGGCGTCCATCCGCGGATCTCGCGCACCGACATGACATTCACGCAAAATTCCTGATCCCCGATGCGGAACGCGATCAACTCGCGGTCCCCATCCTTCAGACTTTTTACGGCATACGACATAGCTTACCCCACAGCTGCCAGCGACACTTCCTGCCTCAACGCTTGACCGCGGGAAGCTCCCACGACCGCGTCGACATCCAGGATGAGAGCCACGCGACCGTCGCCGAGGATGGTCGCCGCAGCGATACCCGGAACGTGCGTGTAGTTCGCCTCAAGGCTCTTGATGACGACCTGGCGCTGCCCCTGGATCGCATCGACCATGAGGGCGCGCTGACCGCCACCTTCGGATTCGACGAGAAGCGCAACGCCTTCGACGGGATTGGCCTGCGTGGCGCGGAAGTTCAGGATACGACCGACATCGACCAGCGGGCAGAAGCTGTTGCGGATCGAGATCAGGCGATGGTTTGCACCGAAGGAATGAATCGCGGCGGCTTCCGGCTGCAGTGTCTCGACGATCGCCGTCAACGGCACAACCAGCGTCTGGCCGGCAACCGTAACGACCATGCCGTCGAGAACGGCAAGGGTCAGCGGCAGGCTCATGGTGAAGACGGAGCCCTGCCCGGGCTTCGAGGTGATGTTGATGCGGCCACCGAGCGCCTGGATCGAGCGCTTGACGACGTCCATGCCGACGCCGCGACCCGAAATATCGGAGATCTTGTCGGCCGTCGAGAAGCCCGGCAGGAAGATCAGGTTATCGATTTCCTCGTCCGTCAGGTTGGCATCGGCCGGGATCAGCTCGTTGGCGATCGCCTTCCGCTTCACCTTCTCGCGGTTGATGCCGGCGCCGTCGTCGGCCAGTTCGATCAGGATGCGGCCAGAGCGGTGCTTTGCCGTCAGGCGAACCGTGCCCTCGACGTTCTTGCCGTTGGCGGCACGCTTCTCTGGCGTCTCAATGCCGTGGTCGACAGCATTGCGGATCATATGCGTTAGCGGTTCGGCCAGCTTGTCGATGACCGTCTTGTCCACTTCGGTGTTTTCACCTTCGGTGATCAGGCGGATCGTCTTGCCGGTCATGTCCGCGATTTCGCGAACGATACGCGACATGCGCTGGAAGACTGGCTTCACCGGCTGCGCGCGGATCGCCATGACCGAATCCTGGATCTCGCGGGTGAGCTGCTGCAGCTCCTCGAGGCCCATGTTGATCGACGACGTGCCGGTCGTGTCGTTTTCGATGACGCTCTGCGAGAGCATCGCCTGGTTGATGACAAGCTCGCCGACGAGGTTGATCAGGCGGTCGACGCGGTCGAGATCGACGCGGATCGTCTGGCCAGCGCTTGCGGCAGCGGCGTTGTTCTGGGCGGCGGCAGCTGCGCTTGCGGCAGCAGCGGCAGCCGATTCCTTCTTCTCGACACGAGCAGCGGCGGCGGCCATCTGCGTGACGTTGGAAGCAGTCTCGGCGGCGGCAACCGCAGCGGCCACGTCGGCCTTCGGCTGCTCGGCCGGTGCCTCGGTCGCGCCATCATCGAGGATCGAGAGGTCGAAGGGCACCGGGATCATCGGCAGTTCTTCAGCGTCGGGGGCAGTTACCTTTTCCTCGACTGCGGTGATCTGCAGGTCGCAATCCCACTCGGCAAATTCGAAGACCGTGCGGATCGCATCTTCGCCCTTGTCTGTCTTGAGCGTGATATTCCAGTAGAAGTAGGCAGCTTCCGAATCGAGCTCGTCGAGACCCGGCAGCGCATCCATATTGCAGTAGACGCTCATTTCGCCGAGGCGGGAGAGATCGCGCAGCAGCAGGGTCGCGTCATTGCCTTTGGAATAGAGGTCCGAACGCGGCTTGAAGGTGATTTCGTAAGTCGGCAGATCGGAGCCGGCTTCTTCCTCGCCGCCGAAATCGTCGAAGGAGAAGGGGATCGGCTGGAAGCCGCTGTCGTCGGTAGGCTTGGGGGCCGGAGCGGCGGCGACAGGCGCCGGCTTCGCGGCAGGTGCTTCCACGGCAGCGGATGGAGCCGGCAGCTCGCCGTTGGCAAGCGCTTCCAGTTCCTTCACCAGGCCACGGCTGCGGCTTTCATCGACGCTGCCGCCGTCGCGGGCGGCATTGGTCAGGTCGGCCAGCACGTCAGCCGACTTCAGCATGACCTTCAGGACATCCTGGGTCGGCTCAAGCTTGTTGGAACGAACGCAATCAAGTGTGGTCTCGAAGACATGCGCGAAAGCGACGAGATCATCCAGACCGAAGGCGCCAGCGCCGCCTTTGATCGAATGGACGGCACGGAACACCGCATTGACGGTTTCCGGATCGCGATCGCCATCATTCATTTTCAGAAGACCGGATTCCAGTTCGGCGAGCTGCTCCTCGCACTCCTGGAAGAAGATCTCTTTGATTTCGTTCATATCCATAGGCGAAAATCCTGGGTTTAAGCGGTTACACGCTCAATGGCATCGATCAGCTTGGCAGGGTCGAAAGGCTTGACGATCCAGCCGGTGGCGCCGGCCTGGCGCGCGCGGTTCTTCTTTTCCGCATCACTTTCGGTCGTCAGGACCAGGATCGGGATCGCGCGATACTTGTCGTTGCGGCGAACACCTTCGATGAAGCCGAAACCGTCGAGACGCGGCATGTTGATGTCGGTGACGATGACATCAGGGTTGGATTCTTCCAGAACCTCGAGGCCCTCGACGCCGTCTTCGGCCTGGATCGTCTCGAAGCCCGCATTGTTGAGGGTCACGAGAAGCATGTTCCTGATGGTCCGTGAATCATCCACGGTAAGCACTTTTTTCTTCATTGCCGGATCTCCTTGGCGAGCAGATGGTGGATATCGACACCGATCAGCTGCATGGTTTTCTGAAATGCGTCCGAAACCTTGCTGAATGTGAAGGCGAGCTTGTCCTGGTCCCAGGTCTTGGCGGCTGCCATCAGGACCTGCGCGCTCAGGGCTCCGACGCGTTCGACGGCGGACGCGTCGATGGCCAGATCATTGCCGCGCAACGAGACGAGCTTGTCGCGAAGCGTGGTCGCCTCGTTCAGATCAAGCACCGCTGACAGGTTCAGCGTTTTCCCAGTTTTCCTTGCCGCCATCAGCTCTTCCTTGTCTCCTGGTTACCGCTCAACGTATGTGAGCGGCACTCATATACCGGTCCGTTAGTAAACAATCCGCCCTCCGGCCGAGGCGACCGGCTGCACAAATCCGAAATCCTCGTCGTCAGCCACGACATCGGCGGGCCGCCTGACGTCGATCGCCGGGGAGAACAGCGGCGCGGGGCGCGCGGGCTCGGCGTTCTGCCGGGCAATACGAAACTCGCGGATCGTTTGGCCGAGTTCGACGATGACGCTGTGCAGGTAGTCGGCGCCTTCGGCTGAACGCGATGCGGAAGCCGCGTTATCGGTCATCTGGGCGCCGAGGCCCTTCACGTCAGCCGTCACGACATCGAGGTTCGCAGCGTGTTCGCTTGCCTGACTGGCGACCACCGCGATCGCCGTGTTGATCTCACTGACCTGGCGAACGATGCTGCCAATCGAATCCTGCGTACGTCCAACCATCTGGACACCGGCATCCACCTGCGACTTGGTGGTGCTCACAAGCGTCTTTATCTCGCGCGCCGCGTCCGCGGAGCGTTGCGCCAGCGCGCGTACTTCCTGCGCGACCACGGCAAAACCGCGTCCGGAATCGCCGGCGCGCGCGGCTTCGATGCCGGCATTCAGCGCCAGCAGATTGGTCTGGAAGGCAATCTCGTCGATTGCGCCGATGATCTGTCCGATCCGCTCGGCGGACTGCTCAATATCCGCCATGGCCGCAATCGCGCGACCGACGACCTGACCACTTTCTTCGGCTGCCGTGCGTGTCGAGGCTGCGGCCTGCTCGGCAGCGCGGCTGCCCGCGGCGCCGTGGCGGACGCTTTCCGACAGATCGGCAAGCGCAGCGGCTGACGAGAGCAACTGCTGGGCATGAACGGATGCGTTTCCGGCGAATTGCTTCGACGCATCGCCAAGCGTCTGGACGGAGGTTCCGGCAACTGCCGTCTTTTCGGCGATCGCCTGAAATTCGGACTGGACGGCATCGAGCGCACCGTTGAGCGCCTGCGCAATATCGCGATGGGCGCCATCTTCCTCAATGGTTGCACGAACCGTGAGGTCGCGCGCGGCAAGGCCATTGATAACATCGGCGAATACGCGTGCGACGTCCGCCTTGTCACTATTGCGCTGATCGGCGAGCGCACGCTGCTGGGTGGCCCGCAAGGCATTGAAACGCAAGGATACGGCAATCTCGACATCCACCATCACGAGTCGAATGATCGCCGACATGAGGTCGGAGATTTCCTTGGCCCGACGACGGCTGCTCGGCAGGAAGGAGCGACCGGCCAGCTCGGTTGCGAGGCCGCCGATGATGTGCTCGAGAACAATGCCATGACCCGCGACATGCCAGCGCGGGTCGAGACCCATCTTGCTTTCGGAATCGGACAGAACCTTCACACGCTCGGCATAAAGGCTGTCAAAGCGCGCATCGGTCAGAATATCCCAGTGCGAGGCCTGCAGATCGTGGAGGCGCTCGACCTGACGTTCGCTCTCGAAATTGCGCGCCGCGTCCGGAAACGATTGAAAACGCTGAAAAAGATCACGCAGACCGGCGGTCAGATGCTGCTGGAGGTCGAGACGGTGTCGCCGGACCAAATCACAGTGTTCGGCGTCGAGACCGGCAAAGCGCAGCCTCTCACGCAAGCTGCCTGCCTGCGCTCCTCGAGCCTGATCTGATGGCATTTCCTGCCCCAACACCTGTCCCCAACCACATGCCGGGCGCTTGCCCGTCATTAAACTATTGCTCCGCGCGGCGTGTACGCTGCTGATCGGTGGCTTGCCTCGGCTGCAACCGGCGGCGTGAAGCCTCCCGATCAGTCGATTCTGCTTCGGAGCTGCTTGATGAGATGGATTCCGGATCGACCGGTACGGCGGTGCGGCGTCATGCCTGGTGGGAACGAGTGAGCTTTCCCATTCCGACGTGTCATGCAATGTTTATGGTTAATTCCTTGCCTGAAGGTTAATGCGTATTTTATGAATGTCGACTTTCCAGCAGGCCCCAATAACCATCTATGAATTACTGGGCTTGCGTTGCGGCGCTGCTACAGTCCTAGGCAAGCTTTGTGGTATATGCCCAGAAATAACCGTGACATGACGTCAGAAGGATTGGGCAATGATTGTTTTCGGATTGGGGTCGTGCGTTCTTTCGATCGCTGTTCTCGCAGCCGTTGCGCTGCTTGACCGTATCGAAGCGACCCGCAGCCAGGTTGCCCTGCGCGTCCTTTAAAATTCCACAACCAGATTGTAACGAGTGGTCAAACGCACCGGCATGCCGGTGCGTTAATCTTTGGCTTTACTGCGGTATTTGAGTTCAGCGGGAATTGCATTCATGTCTGCCAGACTTGGTCTCCTCATCGTTCTTGGCGTGACGCTCTGGCGGGTCATCACCCTCCATTTCGACACGACCGATCTGTTCGTCGATGAGGCGCAATACTGGTTCTGGTCGCAGAATCTCGATTTCGGCTACTACTCGAAGCCGCCGATGATCGCCTGGGTCATTCGAGCGATGACGGAGCTTGCGGGATCGACGTCGATCTACTGGATCAGGGTGAGCGGACCGCTGATCTACATGGCGACCGCGATCATGCTGATGAAGACGGCCAAGCGCTTTGTCGGACCGAAAATTGAAGGGTGGACCGGCGCGACCTTCATCACCCTGCCCGGCGTTGCCCTGTCATCTGTGTTCTTTTCGACCGATGTCGTGCTTCTCTTTTTCCTGACGATGGCACTATGGGCCTATTTCAGCCTGACCGAGAAGCGTTCCGTCGGCCTCTCCATCCTCATGGGATTTGCCGTCGGCTGCGCCTTCCTCTCGAAATACGCGATCCTCTTTGTCGTTCCCGGCGGGTTGATCGCGCTCTTTCTGCTTCCGAGCGCACGCATCGCCTGGCGCGATTTTTTCATAGCCGTCATCGTTGCGCTTGTCGTTGCTGCGCCAAATCTCTGGTGGAATCTCGCCCATGACGGAACAACGGTCCGTCACACCACCAACATCGCGCATTGGAGCAAGCTCGGCGTCAATGTGGCCGGCGGCCTGGAATTCTTCGCGGCGCAATTCGGTGTCGTCGGGCCGATCGTATTCTTTGCGATGCTCTGGGCCGTCGTCCGCGCACTCAAGGGCAAGAGCGAGCCTAGGGAAAAGCTGCTGATCTGGCTGTCTCTCCCTGTCGTTCTGCTGATCACCTTCCAGGCGCTGGTGGCCAAGGCTTATGCCAACTGGGGCGTGACGGCCTATATCGCGGGAACGATCCTTGCCGTGTGGTTGCTTGACCGCCTCTGGCCCAAGGGCCTGCGCCTGTCGCTTGCCATAAATGGCACGGCCAGCTTCCTGTTTCCCCTTGCCGCGATCTTTGCGTACCAGCTGGTGCTGCCGAACGGCAGCGAGATCATGAAGCGCTATCTCGGTCGTAGCGCGATCAGCCGCGAGGCTGGCGAGCTGGCGCGGCAGTCCGGCATCTCGATCATTGTCAGCGACAGCCGCGATCTCCTGGCGGACATGTTCCACACGCTGAGGAACGATCCTGTCCGTATCTACGCGCAGCCGCCCGTCGACGCGCCTGACAACTATTACGAGCAGACCTTTGCGCTGCCGAGCGGCGTTGTAGATAGCGTGCTTTTTGTGACGACACACCCGGTCGAGTGCGCCCAAACGCCCGAGCTGGTCCGCAGCTGGCAGCCGACGGAAGGCTACTACCGCGGCAAGACTATCTTTTCCTACAGGATTTCGCCGGCCTGCCTGACCGGCAAATAGGACCTCACTTCGGGGTAGACGGGAGGCCAAGGCATGTTCCCGTCCCCTGCACCTCCACAAACACGACGCCCCCTCGCTCGAAGGCGAGACGCAACTGCGCCTCGGTTGCACGATGGATATCGTGATGCTTTCCTTCGTAGTCACGGATGGTGCTGCGCGACACGGCGGCCTGTTCCGCGAGGTCGAGCTGCGTCCAGCCAAGCAATCCGCGAGCGGCCCGGCATAATGCCGGGGTCAGAATTGTTTCCTTTGCGCCTTGACCCATAATGTCAAACCACCCATATTGGTTGATATAGGCCATATATGTCATGTTTTAAACGGGATTTCCAGTTCGGGAGAGAATGATGCCGCACGATACGCCGTTGATTTCGACAATCGTCGGAGGCCTCGTGCTTGCGTTCATTCTCGGCACGCTCGCCCACAGGCTCCGAATGCCGCCTCTGGTCGGCTATCTTGTCGCCGGCGTTCTCGCCGGCCCGCATACGCCGGGCTTTGTTGCCGACCAAAGCCTTGCGCCTGAACTGGCCGAGATCGGCGTCATCCTGCTGATGTTCGGCGTCGGGCTGCACTTCTCCCTGAAAGACCTCCTCTCCGTTCGCGGCATCGCGGTACCCGGCGCCATCGTGCAGATTGGATTTGCTACCCTGCTCGGCTGGGGACTGGGGGCGCTCATGGGATGGCCGACGGGAGGGAGCCTCGTCTTCGGACTGGCTCTTTCCGTCGCTTCGACAGTCGTCCTCTTGAAGGCGCTGCAGGAGCGACGGCTGATCGATAGCGATCGCGGCAGGATCGCGGTCGGTTGGTTGATCGTCGAGGACCTTGCAATGGTCCTGGCGCTCGTTCTGATCCCGGCAGCCGCCAGCATCGGCGGTGGAGAGCATGCGACGGCAGAGCCGCTTTCAGCCGCGATCAGCCGGCTCCTCGGCCTCGACCTTGGCATGGGCGGCATCATCGTCATGACCCTGGTCAAGGTCGTGATATTCGTCGGGGTGATGCTGGTTTTCGGGGGCCGTATCATTCCGTGGACGATGCACCGCATCGCGCACACTGGATCCCGCGAATTGTTCCGCCTCGGCGTGCTTGCGATCGCGCTCGGCGTTGCCTTCGGTGCTTCCAAGCTGTTTGGCGTGTCGCTGGCGCTCGGCGCGTTCTTTGCCGGCATGGTTCTGGCCGAGAGCGAACTCAGCCAGCGCGCCGCCCAGGAAAGCCTGCCGCTCCGCGATGCCTTCACGGTCCTCTTCTTCGTCTCGGTCGGCATGCTGTTCGATCCGAACATCCTGATCGATAAGCCGCTGCCAGTGCTGGCCACCGTTCTCATCATCGTGATTGGCAAGTCGATCGCCGCCTTCGTGATCGTGCGGCTGTTCCGCAAACCTGTCGGCACGGCACTGACGATTTCGGCGAGCCTTGGGCAGATCGGCGAATTCTCTTTCATCCTGGCCGCACTCGGCGTCTCGCTCGGCCTGCTACCCGAGGAGGGGCGCGACCTCATCCTCGCCGGCGCGCTGATCTCGATCATCCTCAACCCTCTGCTGTTCTACGCCTGCGATCGGTTGCGCCGCGTGCTGGAGCGGACAAAGCGCGAAGAGCCGATAGCGGCGAATGTACCAGAGCCGGCCAAAGAGCCCGAGCCAGAGGAAGAGGAAGAGGAGGACCGGCAGCCGACGGCGCTTCGCGAGCACGCAATCCTTGTCGGTTACGGCCGTGTCGGCAGCATCGTCGGTCAAAACCTCAAATCATCGGGCACACCCTTCCTTGTCATCGAGGACTCGAGCAACCGCATCGGCGAACTGCGGGATCAGGGGATCGAAGCGATCAGCGGCAATGCCGCCTCCCGCGAGCTGCTCGACCTCGCAAACATCGCCGGCGCCCGCAGTCTCGTCATTGCCATCCCCAATGCATTCGAGGCGTGCAGGGTTGCCGACCAAGGGCGCACCATCAACCCTTCGCTCCTGATCGTCGCCCGCGCGCATTCAGACGCCGAGGTGGATGAATTGCTGGAGTACGGCGCGGACACCGTTATCATGGGCGAACGCGAAATCGCCATGGGCATGGTTGACCGGCTCGCCCAAGTGCATCATGACAGTGTGCGCTATGAAGACGAGGCCGACGCTGCTACAATTGCAGCCGAGGACACGCCTTCTCCCGATAAAGAATGAGAGACTTTTGCGCCGTTGAGCCGGTACGAGGTTGAAAATCCAGATGACCACGAGATGAGGCTCGACGCGCGCCGCATGGGCAGTCGCGTTGCGATCTCGCTGGTCATTGCCGTCTTCGCCTATCTTGGCCTTCTGTTCGGCGGCAATCTGGTCATCGTCCCCAGCCGCGGTGCGAACTCGATCTCCTCGTCCGCCAAGGACGGCCAGCCGCTGCAGCTGAGCGCTCGCGATACCGTCCGCGGCATTTTGACCGCCGAGCGCAAGGCGGCTCCCAAACATCTTCCTTACGACTCCGGCGCAGCAGCCATTGGCGCGACGCCTGATATCGAGCTCCGCCTTGGCGGTGAGCAGCCCCTCGCAACCTTCCATCCCGCGCTTCGCGCCGCCGATGCGAAGGCTTACGACTCGCACGGCCCGCCTGCGGCCTCGGCATGAATGCGCGCCGGTCCGGCGCTTTCCATTGCTTTTACGACACGCCGCCTGCGCGAGGAGCGCAGGCTCCAGCGTTATCAAGGATAAACAACAACATGCGTAATTCACCATGGCTGGTGTTCACCTATACGGTGATCATTCTCCTCGGCATTCTGATCGCTTTGCCGAACGCACTGCCGCAATCCACTCTCGCGCGTCTGCCGTCATGGCTGCCGCATAACCAGGTTTCGCTCGGTCTCGACCTTCGCGGCGGCTCGCACCTCGTTCTCGAAGTTGACGAAGCGGACCTGACCCGCGAGCGCCTGCAGTCGCTCCTGCAGGATGCCCGCCGCGTCCTTCGCGAGAAGAACATCCAGACGAAATCAGTCGTTCGCAATCAGAACCAGATCGTCGTGACCCTGACGGATACGGCGCAGACCGACGATGCGGTCACGCAGCTGAAGACCCTCGGCAACGCGATTGCCACCGGCCTCAGCGCCGGCCAATCCGATCTCTCGGTTACGACCAGCGGCGGCAATATCCTCGTCGCCTTCTCGCCGGCCGGCATCGCAGCCAATGTCGATTCCGCGGTCCAGCAGAGCCTTGAAGTCATTCGCCAGCGCGTCGACCAGGTGGGCGTTGCCGAACCGACGATCCAGCGCATCGGCGGAAACCGCGTGCTCGTGCAGCTCCCGGGCGCACAGGACCCGTCTCGCCTTCGCCAGCTTCTCGGCTCGACCGCGAAGATGTCCTTCCACATGCTTTCCCCGAACAACGCGCCGGGACCTGGCGTGACGATGCTGAAGGATGAGCAGGGCAACAGCTTTGCAGTTCTCGACCGCGTCGAGATTTCGGGTGACCGTCTTTCGGATGCGCGCGTCAGCTTCGATCCGAACACGCATGAGCCGGTCGTCAGCTTCCGCTTCGACAGCGCCGGCGCAACCCGCTTCGCCGACATCACCCGTCAGAACGTCGGCAACCCGTTCGCCATCGTTCTCGACGACAAGGTGCTGAGCGCACCTGTCATCCGCGAACCGATCACCGGCGGCTCCGGCCAGATTTCCGGCAACTTCTCGGCTGACAGCGCAACCACGCTCGCCGCCATGCTGCGCGCCGGCGCCTTGCCCGCCAAGCTGACCGTCATCGAAGAACGCACCGTCGGTGCCGACCTCGGCGCGGACGCTATCCGCATGGGTATCTATTCGGGTCTCGTCGGCTTCGCGCTTGTCGCAGCCTTCATCTTCATCCTGTATGGCACGTGGGGCTTCCTCGCGAATTTCGCGCTGCTCATCCACACGATCCTGACCTTCTCGGCCCTGACGCTTGTCGGAGCAACGCTGACGCTGCCAGGTATCGCGGGTGTCGTCCTCGGTATCGGTCTTGCGGTCGACGCGAACGTTCTCATCAACGAGCGCATCCGCGAAGAGACGCGCAAGGGCAAGAGCGCCTTCGCTGCCATCGATACCGGCTTCCGCCGAGCTTATTCGACGATTATCGACGGCAACATGACGGCGCTGATCGCAGCGGCGATCCTGTTCTGGTTCGGCACCGGCCCGGTCCGCGGCTTCGCCGTGACCATGGCGCTTGGCCTGATCATCTCGATGTTCACGTCTGTCGCCTTCGTTCGCGTCACGATGATCGAGATCACGCGCCGTCGTAAGCTGAAGGTCTTGAACATCAAGCCGATGATCCCGATGATGTTCAACCCTTACGGCCGCCACATCCAGTTCATGAAGGCTCGCTTCTTCGGCGTGACGGTCTCGGCGCTTCTGTCGATCGCCTCGGTCGTCCTCTTCATCCATCCGGGTCTCAACTACGGCGTCGACTTCCGCGGCGGTATCCAGATGTCGGTGAAGACGCAGGAGGCAGCCGATCTCGGCCGCTTCCGCGAAGGCTTGAACAGCCTTGGCCTCGGCGAAGTCTCCCTCCAGACCTACGGCGACAACAACACCATGGCGGTGCGTGCGCAGCGTCAGGAAGGTGGGGAAGAAGCCCAGACGGCAGCCGTTGAAAAGCTGAAGGCGGAGATCGTCAAGATCGACCCGTCGGCAACCGTTACCGGCACCGACGTCATCGGTCCGAAGGTCAGCGGGGAGCTCGCCTGGGCCGGGATCCTCTCGGTCGTCATCGCAAGCTTGGCGATGCTTTTCTACATCTGGTATCGCTTCGAATGGCCATTCGCTGTCGGCGCTATCGTCACGCTCATCCTCGACGTGACCAAGGCGATCGGCTTCTTCGCGCTGACCGGCCTCGACTTCAACCTGACCGCGATCGCGGCCATCCTGACGCTCGTCGGCTATTCGGTGAACGACAAGGTCGTGGTCTATGACCGCATGCGTGAAAACATGCGCCTCTACAAGTCGATGCCGCTGCGCGAGATCATCGACCGGTCGATCAACGAGACGCTCGCGCGAAGCCTCTACACCAACGCGACGGCGTTCCTTGCCCTGCTGCCAATGGCGATCTGGGGCGGCAGCGCGGTCTCGAGCTTCGCGATCCCGATGGTCTTCGGCATTCTCGTTGCCGGCGCGTCGTCGGTCTTCATCGCAGCACCGATCCTGCTCTTCCTCGGCGACTGGCGTCGCCGCCACGGCAAGGCCATTGCTGCGGCCGAACCCGAAGCAGAGATCATCCCTCCGGAAGAGGGCCAGCCGCGCAAGACCGCCGGCTGAGTGCTAGTGAGATGAAACGAAATGAGGGCGCCGGTTGCGGAACCGGCGCCCTCTTTCTATTCTCGCCCGATTGGGAGGTTCTGCAGCATGTCGTCCGAGCAACCGATTGAATCGACTGAACACGAGGAGCGCATTCGGCGCTTCCTGGCAATCGCCTCGCACGATCTGCAATCGCCGCCGCGAGACATCGCGATGTACGCGGAAATCCTGCTCGACGACTTGGCCGGCAAGCTCGTCGGCGACCAGTTGAAGAGCCGGGCCCGGTATCGACCCCACCTTTCAGGACAAGATCTTCGACGCCTTCTGGAAGCTGCCGCAGGCAGGCCGACCCGCCGGCCCGGGGCTTGGCCTCACGGCCGCGCGAGAAATGCTGCGCGCGCTCGATGGCAGCATCCGCCTACATGATCAAGCCGCCGACCCTTCAGCAATTCCGCGAAGTGTTGGACGGACTGGACAGTTTGAATTTGCAGGCGCGTGGAGATAGCTTAGTTCTTTATGCGGAACCTTCGAGGCAAACTCCAATTATAACGGCATGACGTTTATACTCGCACTAATGCTGGCGATGGCGACGCCTCCCAATCCATCCGGACTGTATTCAATGGTATCTGGCATTCATCACGTGACCCTCCTGACCCGAAAGGTGCAGGCAAACGTGGATTTCTACGCGGGGTTTCTCGGCATGCGGCTGGTCAAGCAGACCGCCGGATTCGAAGACGCCACGCAGCTTCATCTCTTTTATGGGGACGGCGTTGGCAGCCCCGGCTCGCTGGTGACCTTCCTTGTATGGGAAGACGGTTCACCCGGCCGCGTCGGCCACAGCCAGATCGGTGAGCTGTCGCTTGCGATCGATCCATCGAGCATCGGCTATTGGCTCACCCGCTGCATGAGTTTCGGACTTCGCTCCGAAGGCCCGGCCGATGAGTTCGGCGAACCTGTGCTGCGGCTGAAGGACCCCGACAATATCATCGTCAAGCTCGCCGGCGCCCGTGATCTGAAGTCGCCCGCTACCTGGGACGGCGCGGGCGTTCCGGTCGAACACGCCATTCAGCGGGTACGCGGCGTCACCATGCTCACCGAGAAACCGGCCGAAAGCCGTGACTTCGTGGAGCGTCATTTCGGCTACCGCTTCCAGGAAACGCGCGGCAATATCGACCGGCTTGTCTCGGAATCGAGCGATATTGTCGACATCAGGAATGCCCAGGGCTTCTGGTCCGGCGCGCCGGGCACCGGGACAGCCGATCATGTCGCCTTCCGCGCGGTCGACGAGAAGCAACTTCACAAGGTGCACGATGCCCTGAAGGAAAGCGGTGCATCGGCCACAAACCTGCACGATCGCAAGTATTTCGAATCGCTCTATGCCCGCGAGCCAGGCGGTACCCTGATCGAATTGGCGACAGACAAGCCCGGCATGACGGTGGACGAGCCGCGGGCCACGCTCGGCACCAAGCTTTTCGTTCCCAAAGACCCGATCACCGATCTCAAGGATCTGAAGGTCGTACTGCCGCAGTTTTCGATGCCCGGCGAGCCCCGCATCAACTACCGCGACCTGCCCTTCGTGCACCGCTTTTATACGCCGCCGGATCCTGACGGCAGCGTCTTCGTGCTGTTGCACGGCTCAGGCGGCAACGAAACGACGTTGATGCCCCTGCTGCACGAGGCTGCCCCGCGTGCCACGCTGCTTGGCGTGCGCGGACGGGCGACGGAGGAAGGCATTCCGCGCTGGTACAAGCGCATCACGCCGTTCTCCTTCGACCAGGACGATATCAAGAACGAAGCCGAGGCCTTTGCCGCCTTCATCGAGGGAGCCGTATCGTCCTACGGCCTGGATCCGAAGAAGATCGTCTATGTCGGCTATTCCAACGGCGCGAACCTGCTCAACTCGCTCCTCTATCTGCATCCGAATCTGGTGCACAAAGCTGTGCTGTTGCGCTCCATGCCGGTCCTGAAGGATTATCCGCACGCCGATCTCAAAGGCACGGATCTCTTGGTCATCAGCGGCAAGACGGATGCTTACGGCAAATATGCCAGCGACCTCGAAACCCGGCTGAAACAATCGGGAGCGACCGTCGACTCTGATGTCATCGCCGGCGGACACGATCTCGGCGACGCTGATGTTTCGATCATCCAGAAATGGCTGGCACAGCAGATCAACTAGCTCGGAAGGGCTTTTTCGCAGGGGCGGCACCGGCCCTGCGTTCCCCTGCATTCATGCACCGACGCATGCGGACACGCCCCCAATTCCGTCCTTTTGCGGCGTTCGGAAGCAACGTTTCAAAGCAAAGACAAACAAGCCTTCACAAACTCGCGCTTGACGATAGCGAACAAAGGTCTGCCGTTCCCGACGGTTGTACCTTTCTGCTTCGTGCTAAACGTCAACAATGAACGCCACTGCGCAAAAACCGTCGGTTATTTGTTAATCACGAAGAAGCGCTCGTCTCTTTTCCAGATATTGAAAGGCAATGCCTTGACTGTTTGCAACACTTATACTGCGTAAATATATTTCGACGCTGTCGTATTTTTTTATACAATATACGTCGACATCTTTACATATCTTTTCTAGATTATATCATACTATATATTATTGAAACTAGAATTATGAATTTTTAAGAATTATTACCACTTGCATTATCCACAGAATTCAGCATTTATCTTTTAAATCTATATTTAGATTGTCTTAAGCGATACAGAAGGCAAGAAATTACCACATTCGTCTGCGAACTGCTCCAACTGTTCTATTTTGCTGCAGCGCAAAATGCTCCTTGCCGAAGCGGGGTCCCAGCCCTATCCTCGCCTCGACATCGATCGCAGAAGGGGAATTTGCATGCCTCCTCGGCCCGTGGACATCAGCCTGATCATCTCGTCAAGAAATCGGGCCTATGGACTAACGAACTGCCTGGATGCCGTTTCTATTGCCGCCCGCCAGGCAGACTATCTGAGACTTGAACTGGTCTTCGTGGACAATGGCTCCACGGACGAGACGTCGGACGTCGTCCGCCAATGGGCGTCGACCGCGCCGATCAAGACCAACCTGATCTATGAAGCGAAGCCCGGCCTCGCCGTTGCCCGCAACACGGGCCTCAACGCCGCGAGAGGCCGTGTCCTCGCCTTTACCGACGACGACTGCGAGATTTTCCCCGACTATTTCAGCACGCTCGCAGCGCTTTTCAGCTCGGATACCGAGATGGTCATGCGCGGCGGACGGATCGAGCTCGGCGATACACGCGACCTGCCGGTCACGATCAAGCCCGAGATGGAACCCGCGGTATTGAGCAGCGAGCTGCATGCCGGCGGCTTCATTCATGGCGCGAACATGGCGTTTCCCCATGGGCTGGTCGAGAAGATCGGCTTTTTCGATACTCGATTCGGGGCGGGCTCCCCTTTCCGCTCCGGTGAGGACACCGACTACGTGCACCGCGCCTTCAATGCCGGCGTGCGTGTCGAATATCTGCCGGATTTTGCCGTCAAACACTTCCATGGACGGCGTGAACTCGCGGATATCAAACGCCTGCAGACCGGCTACGCCTTCGGCAACGGAGCGCTGTACGCCAAATATCTCTTCGATCGCCGCTCGAACATGCGCGGCATGCTGCGCTGGGAAATCCGCCAGGCGCTCATGGAGGCCATCGGGCGCCGAAAACTCAACGAGGAACTTGGCCTGACCTACCGCAGCCAGCTTCGTGACAACCTGACCGGCATGCTCGCCTACTGGCGAGCGCCGAAGGCAAAGCAGCCCGCCTGAGGTTTCGCTTCGCCACCAACAGAATCAACGCGCGACTCTTCGCGAGCCAAATTCGATTGGATAATGCATGGCCGATACGGCAATTGCGCACGCCGAGCTTAAGAAGAAAACCGCACTTTCCGTCCTCTGGTCGGTCATTCGCGTGGCCTGGAGCACAATCGCGACCTTCGTGATCTTCGTCATCCTCGCACGCATTCTCGGGCCCGGCGATTTCGGTACCTTCGCGCTTGCGAGCCTCTTCGTGGAAATCGGCCGCGTGCTTGCCTATGCAGGCCTCGGCGATGCGGTCACGCGCCAGCTTGATCTCGACGAGGAGCTTGCCGATACCGCCTTCTGGGCGACGATCGCCTTCAGCGCCATCGTTGCCTCGCTGGTGTTCTTCTTCGCGCCCTACTACGGCGATCTGGTGCGCGATCCATCGGTTTCAGGCATTCTGCGCTGGCTGGCACCACTGCTTCCGATTTCGTCGCTGGCCGTCATCCACAATGCGCGCCTTGCCCGTGAATTCGGCCACAAGAGCCTCGCTGGGCAGGCAATCGCCGCCAGCCTGCTCTCAGGCATCACCGCCGTCGTCTGCGCCTTTCTCGGCTGGGGCGTCTGGGCGCTCGTTGCGCAGACCGCGGTCAACGCCGCCGTGACCGTGCTCCTCGGCTGGTTCTACTATCCCTGGATGCCGAAGTTTCGCTTCAATGTCCCAATGTTCCGGTCCGTTTTCCTCTTCAGCATCAGTCTTGTCGTGACCCAGCTGATGTGGATGCTGCTCGCCCGCGTGCAGGATATCTTCATTTCGCGCTGGTTCGGCCCGGTCGAAGTCGGCCGCTATCGCATTGCCTGGCGGCTGATCGAACTGATCGGCCAAGCCGTGCTGGCCCCGATCGGCAGCGTATCGCTCGTCACGCTGTCGCGCCTGCAGAACGACCACACGGCCTTCCGCAACGCCTACAACAAGATCGTCGGTGCAGCCGCGCTCGGAACCATCCCGCTGCTGCTCGGCTTCGGCGCCCTGTCGAACGACATGATCGCGCTGCTCTTCGGCAACAAGTGGGGCAATGCCGGCGATATCGCCACCGTCCTCGTGCTGATGGCGGTTCCCTTCGTCACGAACTTCTTTGCCTCGTCGGCGCTCTCGGCTGTCAACCGGGCGGAATCGATCCTGTCCGTCGCCGCCCTGCAGCTCGTGACGACGCTGATCCTTACCTGGCTGCTCGTCCCCTACGGCGTTGTCGCCGTTGCTGCGGGCTATACGCTGCGTGCCTGGCTGACGATGCCCTATCAGCAATATGTGCTTCAGCGATACGCGCATATCGACGCCAAAAGCACGCTGAAGGCCGTCGCCCTGCCCTTCTGCGGCGCGACACTGATGGCCGTCTGCGTCTGGTTCGCGCATCCGGTCATCGTAGAGCACATTCAAAACCGCTGGCTCGCGCTTGGCCTTAGCATCGGCCTGGGCGGACTGATTTACCTAGCGTTCCTGCCGATCTTCGGCCGCTCGGTCATCCGCCCTTACATCGCGCTTGCCATGTCCCTCAACCCATTCCGCAAACAGGCCGAAGCCTAGCCGCTTGCATGGACCCGAGTGTCCGTAAACAAGGAGCATTTCATGGAATCCAATATTACGATCATCAACCGCCTGCAGGGCGTGATCGCCAATTGCCTTTCCGACCTCTTTGATCCGTCCGAGCGTTTTGCGCTTCTCGACTTCCCGAACCACTACAATATCGGCGACAGCGCCATCTGGCTCGGCGAGCTTGCCTATTTCGACAAGAAACGCACGCGCCCGACCTACGTGACCGAGATCCCGACCTATGATGAAGACCGGATGCTCGGCGCGATCGGCAGCGGTCGCATCTTCCTGCACGGCGGCGGCAATTTCGGTGACATCTGGGCCGGCTACCGCCAGTTCCGCGAAGGCCTGCTCGACAAGCACAAGGGCCGGCCGATCGTGCAGATGCCGCAGACGATCCATTTCAAGGAGCAGGCAAATGTCGACAGCACCGCGCGTGCGATCGAGCGCCACGGTCAGTTCACCCTTCTCGTCCGCGACCAGCGAAGCCTGGAATTTGCCCAGCGCTGGTTCCAGTGCGAAACGCGGCTTTGCCCGGACATGGCCTTCTGCATCGGTCCGGTCACTCGACCGACGCCGCAGCACGAGCTGCTGCTCAATCTGCGTGAGGACCAGGAAGTCGGCACCGCACAGGACCTGACGGCAGCAACCTTGCGTCCGGGTACCGTGAAATCGGACTGGCCCGACGAGCCTGCCGATTTCCAGCGCCAGACGAAGCACGCCGCGATCCTGAAGGGCCTTCTGACCGGCCGTATCGGCGGCCGCGCGCGGATGACGGAGCTTGCCTATCGCGAACGGGCGCAGCAGCGTTTCGACCGTGGCGTCGCCCTGCTGGGCTCGGCGCGCCAGGTCATCACCGACCGTATGCACGGGCATATCATGTGCGTGCTCTTGGGCGCAGATCATTGCGTTCTCGACAACAGCTACGGCAAGACGAGCAGCTTCATCGAGGCATGGGGCACCTGCAACAGCGACAAGGCGGAGCTTGCCTCAACGGTCGACGAGGCGCTTGCCATCCTCGATGCGCGCCGCGTCGCCGCTGCGGCCGCCGCCTGATTTGAGATCAGCCTCGCCGGGCAACCAGAATCCCGGCGAGCACCACTGCCCCGCCGATTGCCTGCATCGGGCCGATCGGCTCGCTGAGCAGAACCCAGGCGAGGATTGCCGCCACGACCGGCTGCAGGAGCAGGGTCAGTGAGGAGAAGGCGGCCGGCAGATAGGCGAGCGCATAGGCAATCGCCACCTGCCCGCCCGCGTGGCTGACGAAGGCGAGACCGAAGACGATCGCCCAGCCATAGGCCGTCGGCGGTAGCATGTGGCCTTCGTAGAAGAAGCCGATCGGGAAGATGCAGACAGCAGCCGACGCCGTGCTCCAGAGCATGATGCGGACCGTATCGAAGCGGCTGCGCAGCTTGCCGATTGCCAGGATGTAGCCGGCATAGAACACGGCTGCGATGACTGCGACGCCGTCGCCGCTGAGGTCGCCATTGCCGAGCGCCGCAGGACCGCCCTTCAGGACAACCACGCCAGCAAGCGCCAATACAAGCCCGAGAACGAAGACACGGGTAACGACTGCGCCGAAAAACAGAAGCCCGATCACCGTGACAAAGACGGGAGCCAGATTGGCAAGCAGCGTCGCATTGGCCACCGACGTCATGGTGATGGAGAGGTGCCAGGCCGCGAGATCCATGGCGAGCAGGACACCCGGCACGACCAGCAGGGCATAATCGGATAGCTTTTCAGGCTTAGAGCCCGCATCCTTGCCCTTCGCAAGCGAGAATATGAAGATCGGGATCAGCGCCAGGGCGACGCGCCAGAAGGCCGTCGCCATCGGCCCGACTTCCGACAGCCGCACGAAGATCGGCGAGCCGCCGATCGCCGCACCGCCGAGGATCAGGGCGGCGAGAGGAAAACGGTTGGATGCGGGGGTTTCTGCGAGGGTGGAAGCGGCCTGCGACATTAGCTCTCGATGCTTTCTGACCGCCTGACGACCGGCGGCGAGCAACGGACCTATCAGAAGCGACGGTATCGGGATAGCCGAGGAGCGACAAGGGCAGGCAAAAGCGCAATCTTATTGCCCGCCGATGCGAATTTGCAGCACCGCTCCGATCAGCCGGCAATGACCGTCGAGAATTCAGGCGTTCCGCGAATGGTGTTGCTGACCGTGCAGATTTCTTCCGCCGCATGGGCGATCTTCAGGCGGGTATCTTCGTCGAGGTCGCCCTTGATCGAGAAGGCGATGTTGAATGTCTGGACACGCGACAGGCCTTCGCTTGCCTTCTCGCCAGTGACGTCGGCCGTGATCTCCGTGATCCGATCGAGAATGCCCATCTGGCTTGCGGCAATGCGCGCGCTCAGGACCAGGCAGGCTGACAGCGACGCATAGAGAAGGTCGAGCGGATTGAAGCCAGGCTGCGAGGCGCCGGTGACGATATCGAGCTCACCCTTGGTGGCCGAGGTGACGTGCGGAAAGCCGGTGCGACCGAGAACGGCGGTTGCTCCAACGGGACGGGGACGAGCCTTGAGATCTGCAGCCATGAGAAAATCCTTTGGTGATGACAGCCTGTGCTAGAGCCTTTCAGGGTTAAATTGAAGCGTTCTGTTGGCTCAAACGGAGTCCGGATGGTCGACCGGCCGGCGCGCGTCGTAGCCATGCTCTACGGCCAAGCCGGCCGGTCGATCAGGAGGCCCCGTTTCAGCCAACCCCGGTGGTTTGCTTGCAAACCAGCTAGGGCCAGGCATCTTTCCGCCAGGATCAGACGCGATCGGCTCGGACGTACCTTGAGGTATGCCCTTCGCCCATCGCCTCTGCCCTGTCGAAAACCTACTCCGGCAGAACGCTTCAATTTAACCCTGAAAGGCTCTAGATAAGGATTTTGATTGCCCGCGGCAATGCGCTTCAGCTCCGGCGAAGAGGCGGAAACAGACCACCCGGGTGATTCGGCCGACTCCAATCCGTCCGCTCGTCAACCTCAGTTTCCCATCCCGATTTCTAAGGATAGCCCCAGGTCAGCTTCAAAGTGCAATATAAGCTTGCACTAAAACAGAAACGACTCAATGGAGTTATCCATGCGAACACTTGCGGCTGTTCCTGATGCACCCAGCGTCGTCCTCGATGCCGAACCCTTCGGCTATGTCAGAAAAGTCTACCTCGACGACGAAGCCTGCTGGGGCCTGTTCGATTCCGATGGCGATGTGATCTTCGTCGGCGATGCTGCCGGCGATTGCCACGAATACGCGGCGAAGGAACAGATCCGCATTCAGATCGTCCATTGAAACTCTAGGCAACGGGCTCGCAATTAAAGCGACATCATGTCCGGCGGAGATGCGCTGGGCGGAGTGCCGGGCAGGGTGGCTACCCTGCCAGACGCTGCATTGGACAGATCAGCGATATGACGGCGCCGGCGGTGTGAGTACCACCTTTTCGCCGGAGAAGATGATGAAAGCGAACAGCAACACGCCGACGAAGGTGATGACCGACGCGAGAGCGACGATCGGCTCCATGGCCGTATTGCCCCGAAGCATGAGATAGAGCGCCGGCACCATGAGCGCGATGCCTGCCGTGTAGACGTAATACTGGATCATCGCGAGGCGCTTCTCGGCCTTCTGGGGATTGAGGGCGTGGTAGCCGCCAAAAATGGCCATGGTCACCCAACCCAGGAGATTACAGTGCGCATGGGCGCCGATAACGCTGTGATCCTGCGAGATCGCCATGTTCAGCCCCATGAGGATGCCGATAATCAGAAATATGACTGCCGTCCTGAAGTATAGCTGCGATATGCGTGGCATAGAATATCCCCCTCCGTTTACGCTGACAGTATTATCATTCCGCAATAGAATTGAGAACGGCGGCCGTCCGAGATTTAACCTTCTGAAGACCATTTTGTTACCGTTGCGGGAGACCGCTACGCGCCGCAACACTCCCCGCCCATCGCATCGGCATTTCACCCCTGAAGATTGGCAAATTCTTAAGCATTTCCTTAAACACATTTCGACTATTCTGCCTCGTCGGCACATTCGCGGAGAGCGAGATGAGAGACATTTACAAACCCTTCGTCGCCACTGATGACCCCGACCGGGACATCCGCTGCCAGGACGCGCTGCAGTTCGCCTTCCGCGATCTCGTCGCGGCATCGGTCGATGCGGGTTGGAGCGAGCACGAAGCGCTCGAGGCGATCGCTACGCTTGCGGACGACGGCCTCCGGCGGATCGGCGCCAATGACGACGCCCAGACGCTGCTCGATGTGCTGCGAAGGATGGCTTAGTCGAAGCAGGCAAGGCGCCCTTCGCGATGTGGGCGTTTGCGGCCTGTGCGGAAGAAACGGCTAGCATAAGTCGAAAGCTGCCCCCTCGCGCCAGCAGGAATCCTTCCCCTATTTGAACCAACCGCGAGGACTATCTTGAACCTTGGGTGTCGGAATCTCGTTTAGCCAGTCGTCTTCAAGACAGACACGCTATGGAGAACAACAATGGCTATCACTATTACCGCCTTTGAACGGTCGCCCGATCGCGGCAGGGGTTTGGCGCGCGACATGCGCGTTCGCTGGGCGCTCGAAGAAGTGGGCCAGCCTTACGACGTTCGTCTTCTTTCGTTCAAAGCGATGAAGGAAGCCGCGCATCTCGCGGTTCAACCTTTCGGGCAGATTCCGACCTATGAAGAGGGCGATCTCGCCCTGTTTGAGTCGGGGGCGATCGTGCTGCATATCGCGGAGCGCCATGCGGGCCTGCTGCCTGAGGATACAAATGGCCGGGCACGCGCGATCGCATGGATGTTTGCCGCACTGAACACGATAGAGCCGCCGATCGTCGATAGAGAAGTTGCCAGGTTCCTGGAGGGCGACCAGCCCTGGTACGAGCAGCGCCTGCCCATGATTGACAAACGCATTCGCAAGCGACTGAGCGAACTTTCCGATCGGCTTGGCGATGCCGACTGGCTCGACGGGAACTTCAGTGCCGCCGACATCCTCATGGTGACGGTACTGCGCAGATTGGAAGGATTGGGCATGCTGGACGAATACCCGAACCTTTCCGCCTATGTCGCCCGCGGCAAAGCGCGGCCGGCCTTCAAGCGTGCCCTCGACGCCCAGTTGGCTGTCTTCACCGCCACATCGGCTGACTGAGAAAGATCTGCTTTGGGCCGTGCCTGCCACCACGCCTCAGCACGTGAGCCGGGCGACGGTAACGGCGGAGGTTGATGACCTGCCTCAGTTGGCGGCCAGCAAGCCATCGGCGGTGAGCGTTCGCTATCAGGCCGGGTCAGCGACGACGGGCCTGGGCGACGACTGATATGTCAATCTCGGTTTCAGCGATCCAGGAGCGGTCAACGGCAATATCGACATGGGTCCGGGCTGGGACACGTTCTACATAGAGGGCGGGCAGATCACGAGTCCCGTCAATATGGGCGACGGTGACGACTGGGCCGCAGTCACGGGAGGCACCCCTGTCGTCGAATTTCGCGGCAGGAGCCGGTGGGGACCAACTCATTTGGGCCGGCGGCAAACGAGTTCCGGCCACGCAATGCCATCGCAAGATACCGATTGGCACCGGACGTCCTTCAGCACGGTGGCGATCGTCTCAATCACGTCGTCATCAGTGAAGGTCAAGGCTGAGTTGCTGGCCTTTGATTACAGGCAGAGGGCGGCCGATATCGATCTGGCCGAAAACGCGTTTGCGGCGCTCGGCATCGCGCTCCCGCTCCGCCCGGCTTGCGGCGACGGCAGCAAGGGCATTCGCGATAACCTGTTCAGTATGGGTCATGAGAACCTCCACAGGAATGTTCCTATTTTGTTCTCATTTTGCGACAGCGTCAAGGGGCGTATTCACGCCGTGCAAGGTACCGCTCCACTGGAGCCACACAAAGCCAATTTCGCCGTCAAGTGCTCGTTCGCATGCGCCAGATGGGGTGGTAGATTGTTTCTCGACACGAGTTCACCCACCGCAGGGAGAAACCCATGCGCAGACTTCGGATGCTTATGCTGATAGGGCTCGCCGCGTTTGCTTCGGCCTGCACAACAACTCCGCAAAGTTCAAATCGCGGAGATTTTCAGTATCAACCGCGGTATTCCGTGAATCCCGCCTGTGCACATGGCTTCAGACCGACAAACGCGTTGTCGTGCGGTTACTGACCGGGCTGGGCCAACTGAGGGCGAACGAGGCGGCCAAGTCGTCCTGCGTCCGCCTTCGTGGGCCAGCCTAGTTGCACGCTGTGCCAAAGAGGTTTCCCCTGCGGATGGCCTTACGACTGGTGCGTCACTGCTGTGGAGAAGCCAATGATCTTCGTGGCAGCCGGAGGTACCGCATCCACACCGCGATTTTCCTTAACCGCATGACCCAAACGGGTCATGCGGTTGTATTGTCTCAACACTAAACTCCGGTCCGTTAGAGGGGGGGACGGGGTCTGCCGCAGCCGGTGGACGAATGGTGAGGCGTTTTGTCGTCTGTCGGTGGGAGGAAGTGGGTCGCCATCGCAGCGACTGACAGAACAACGACCATCATTCCTGACGCATGCCGCCATGGGCAGACCCTTCCCAACTGATATGGAAAATCAGGAAATTCCCGGAAGTCGCGGATGCATACCGCTTGGCGTCACCCAACTTCCGGCATTCATGCCATGACGGTTCAACCTATCAACGATGGGTCATTTCGAACCAGAAGGACGTGTCGCAAATGCAGCTTGCACCGTACCTGCTTGATCAATGGTTGGCGAAATACGGATCCTCGCGATCCCCTATACTCTACGACCTGGCTTCGAGCGCGGGACCGACCTGGACATTGAGGGAACTGCTAGCTTTGGGAAACGAGGCGGTGAATGTCTCGGAAGTCGTTCTGGGCGACGCGCCTCCCGACGGCGACCCTGATCTCCGAGGGGTGATCGCTGCGCTTTACGACGTCGATCCGGAATGGGTCGTTGTGACGTCCGGTGCATCGGAGGCGATCGCGATCCTGCTTTGTATATCGGCCCAGCCGGATCACAATGTCCTTATTCCGAACCCCGCATTCACTCCCTTCGAAGTTATGGCGCAGGCATGGGGTTTGCAAACCCGTCGATACGAGTTGTCGCGGGACAACGGCTATCGGCAGGACGCCGATCAAATCCTTGCGGCTTCGGACCACAGGACCGTTTTGACGTTGGTCAATACGCCACACAATCTGGCGGGAACGATCCTGTCACGCGGCAAGATTTCCGAACTCGCAGCCGGCCTCCGGGACCGCGGGATTCCGCTGGTTGTGGATGAGGCCTATCACCCTGTCTATTTCGGGACGGCCGAACGGTCGGCAGCAGGCATCGAAAATGTGATCGTCATCGGTGACATGTCGAAGGCATTTAGCCTTCCTGGACTGCGTTTGGGATGGATTGTCGACCCCGATGGGCGGAGACGGAAGCGCATCGTCGAAGCACGAAGCTACTTCACGATGGGCAGCGCGCCGCTCCTGGAGAGGATCGGAACCCACGCCCTTGCCAATCGCGACGCTATTCTTGCACGGTTGCGCTCAGTGGCGTCCGCAAATTTAACGAAGCTTGCGAGCTTCATGGAGAGCCAGCCAGGCATCCTGTCGTGGGTTAAGCCTCAAGCCGGGACAATCGCGTTCCCCTGGGTTATGGACGGCAGAAACGCCCGCCCGATCTGCATGGCGCTCGCCGATGCCGGCGTCCTGGTCGTGCCAGGCGACTGCTTTAGATGCCCGGACCACTTTCGCGTCGGATTTGCCGCCCGTGCTGAAGGTTTTGACGTAGCTCTTTCGATATTTGCGGAGACCTTGAGGAAAGAATAGTGGGTTTCCGGCCACGCAAAAATCTAGCGCGCGTCAATTCGCGGGTCGCGTCTGGCCGAACTGCGAAAGGACGGCGACAAGTTCCGACTGCCTATGCGTGTTCGTCTTGCCGAAGATGGCCTTGAGATGGTTTCTGGCCGTCTCGTGGGAGATGCAACATTCCCTGGAAACGTCGTCGAGGGAAAGTCCCATCGCCAGCTTCTGAGCCAGCTTGGATTCGCTTGGGGTCAATGAGAAGCATTTCTGAAGGCACGCTTGCGTGGGCGAGCGCCGCTCATCCGGATCGATCAGGATTGCGACGGCCTGCCCGGGAGCCAGCGGGTTGAATGCGATCGAAGCTAGCGAAGTCACGTAGGCGAGGATCGGAACGCGATCCTGTCGCGGCAACCGGATCGGATCGGCGAACGTGGTGTCCTTCCGGAGTATCACCTGTGCGAGGGCCATCTCGAACGCCCTCGAAGCCGAAGCGTCGTATGAGTGCAAGCGCTTTGCCCGCACGGTGATTGCCCGACAGATTTCATCCCTCACAGGTTCGTTGACAATACGCTCCGCTGCCGCATTCAACCTTAGAACATTGCCGCATCCATCAAAGATGATCGCCGCCGTCATGCTCATGTCGAAGGCCTCGAGTGCAGCATCGATGCGCCCGAGGCCGAGCGTCCTGGTTATGGCGCAGGCCGTGCCGAGACGCGCTGAGAGGCTCACCAGGGAGTGCAGCTGTGCCGGAGTAAACGGACCGAGACTTGGGGAGCGTTGCAGGGCCAGACACCAGAGGCTGTCGCTCGACGCGACTTTGACCCCGGCGAACCATTGCAGTCCGTTCGGTGCGAGGAATTCCTGGTAGTAGGGATGCCTCGAGATGCTATCGGGGGTGAATATGTCGAAATCCGTCGCAACACCCCTCTGCACCAGCGTCGAAAGCACCCCGTAGCGGACGTCGCGCTCAATCCAGCCACCCTCGACATAGGCCTCGAGCGACCGAACCATGCTTTCGCTGTGCGGCAGTCCTGGCAGATGATTGCCAGTGTCGAAAAGAACCGCACCGGTGCATCCGGTAGCGATGGTGACGGCGTTCATCGCCTCGTTCCATTTCGTTGGATCGAGTGCCGCGTCGACGAACGCGCGTTCTATGCTAGCAACGTCGAATTCCATCCCCATGGCTCGGTCCCCAACCGAATCGCCCTGAGATAACCTGGCACCAAGCGAATGGCCGGCTTCACCCCTCGCCTCAATGTCAGAGGATACTAATTTACCTCCGTCCGCGTTGCAACTACACGATGCAGCCTCAAGCGGTTGGGATTGACCAGGGGGTGCGTTGCCAGTGGAACGGCTCCCGGAATCGCGCAAACCTGCCAGCAAATGCAAATTGAACGGATAGTCGGCTCACGGCCGAGAGCGGTCATTAAGAGATAGTGGTATCCGGCCAAGCAGGACCTCTGGACACTTGGCTAAATAAAACACAACAATCAGTGTGTCCTTCCCGAGAGAGGG
>UBOA01000043.1:0-1009 GCA_900466985.1 Hyphomicrobiales bacterium | reverse complement strand
AAGCAATGATCCGCTCTAACGATGGGTAGGGCTGCTTCCACTCGATCGCGACGATCGACGGGCTGACGCCGGTGCCTCTATCGACTCCCAGCGTCAAGGTGTACTCAAGACAACAGGCTGTACCGGCTAGACTGAGCTCTGCGTCAGCCGGTTCGGGCGAGTGCGCAGTCGAATACCAGACACTGGAGAGTAGCATAATGGGTTTTCCGCTTTTCGATCTCAGCGGCAGGCGAGCATTGGTAACCGGCTCGTCACAAGGGATTGGTTTGGCGCTGGCGAGGGGGCTTGCCGAGCATGGCGCATCGGTCGTGCTGAACGGGCGCGATGCGTCGAAGCTGGAGGAGGCCGCGAAGGCTCTGCGAGAAGCCGGTCACGATGTTGCTGTGAATGCCTTTGATGTTACCGATGCTGCTGCAGTCAAACATGGCATCGACGAGATCGAGACCGCCATTGGTCCAATCGATATTCTCGTCAACAATGCGGGCATGCAGTTTCGCACGCCGCTGGAGGATTTTCCGGCCGACCGCTGGGAGCAACTGCTGAAAACCAACATCTCCAGCATCTTCTATGTCGGGCAGGCCGTTGCCCGGCACATGATCACGCGCGGCGCAGGAAAGATCATCAACATCGCCTCCGTCCAAAGCGAACTCGCTCGTCCCGGCATCGCCCCGTACACCGCCACCAAGGGCGCCGTGAAGAACCTGACCCGCGGTATGTGCGCCGACTGGGCCAAGTTCGGAATTCAGGTGAATGCCATCGCGCCGGGCTATTTCAAGACGCCGCTCAATCAGGCTCTTGTCGATGACGAGGAATTCTCCTCATGGCTTCAAAAACGCACGCCGGCCGCCCGTTGGGGTGAGGTGGACGAGCTGATCGGCGCGGCGGTTTTCCTCTCCGGAAAAGGATCGTCCTTCGTCAACGGACACACTCTCTATGTCGACGGTGGCATCACGACTTGCCTCTAATGATGCTTATCGCCGTTGCAGCCCGCTCAAATCAAGTTCAACGC
>UBOA01000039.1:0-4576 GCA_900466985.1 Hyphomicrobiales bacterium | reverse complement strand
CGATGGGCGAAGGGCATACCCCAAGGTACGTCCGAGCCGATCGCCTCTGATCCTGGCGGAAAGATGCCCGGCCCTTTGGGTTGGCTGAAACGGGTCGCCTGATCGACCGGCCGGCTTGGCCGTAGAGCTTGGCTACGACGCGCGCCCGCCGGTCGACCATTCGACTCCGTTTGAGTCAACAGAACGCTTCAAAGCCTGTCGCACTCAGTCCGCAGTGCTGGCACTTGCTGGACTGCGTGCTTACCAACCCGAAAACTTTCGATTCGCACGGCAAAGAAATGCAGTTCCTGGCGATTGCGTTGACTCTGCGCACCGTCAATTGTACCGATTGACATACTATTTACCGATCGGTACAGAAACGAGCACTAGGAGATCGAAACCATGCCTGAACAGCGCCCACCACTCCCTCCCTTCACCCGCGAAACCGCGGCTGCCAAAGTCCGAGCCGCAGAGGATGGATGGAACAGTTGCGATCCCGACAGGGTGTCACTCGCCTATACCGTTGACAGTTACTGGCGCAATCGCGCGGAATTTGTCCAAGGGCGGGAAAAGATCGTCGAGTTCCTGACCAGGAAATGGCGCAAGGAACTCGAGTATCGGCTGATCAAGGAACTGTGGGCCCACGACGGCGACCGCATCGCGGTTCGCTTCGCCTACGAATACCGCGACGACTCCGGGAACTGGTACCGGGCATACGGCAACGAGAACTGGGAGTTCGACGCGAACGGCCTGATGCACCACCGCTACGCTTGCATCAACGATATGCCCATCAAGGAATCCGAACGCAAGTTCTTCTGGGATCGGTCCGGCCCCAGGCCTGCTGACCACCCAAGCCTTTCGGAATTGGGACTGTAACACATGCCAAAGATCGTCGCCGAGCGCTCGGACGCAATCCCATCCCTGGCCGAGGTCTTTCGGGAATATGGCTTCGAGGGCGCAAGTCTTTCAACCATCACCGAAAAGACGGGGCTCGGAAAGGGAAGCCTTTATCACTTCTTTCCCGGCGGAAAGGAAGAGATGGCCACAGCCGCGCTCGGTGAGATCGACGAATGGTTCGTGACACAGGTTTTCGAACCGTTGCGGAACGCGGATGATCCGCGCTCCGCTATCTCCGACATGTTTCGCTCAGTTTCCCGGTATTTTCGCTCCGGCAGCCGAGTGTGCCTCGTTGGTGCGTTCGCACTCGATAATGTCCGCGACCGGTTCCGCGCTCAGGTCAGGGACTACTTCGCCGAATGGTGTGGTGCGCTCGCCTCAGCTCTCACGCGAGCCGGATGCCCCGAGCCGGATGCCGCCGCGCTTGCCGAGGAGACCGTCGTTGCCGTTCAGGGAGCCCTCGTGGTCGCCAGAGCACTCGACGAGCCCGAGGTTTTCGAACGGACCCTTCAGCGGGTCCAGTCCAGACTTCTTGCCGCGATTAGTGGAGAGGAGCAGAGATGAAGAATCACCGGAATAATTCCGTCATCCTCGCACCCTGGCGGGTTAAGCGCGCCGTGGAATTCATCGAACTCAACCTGGCGACCTCGCTTCGGCTCGCGGACATCGCGCACGCCGCGGGGCTCAGTCCAATGCACTTCGCAGCAGGGTTCCGGTCAGCGACGGGCTTCAGTCCGCGCGCCTATCTGCAGGAACGTCGAATAGAGCGCGCAAAAACGAAGCTGATCGGCCATGGCCTGAGCATCGATGAAATCGCGATCGACGTCGGATTTCGATCGCGGACCCATTTCATCACGGTGTTCCGACGCCAGACGGGCCATCCTCCCGCACGCTGGCGCCGTTCCCGCATTTAATTTAGATAGCAGTGAAACCGTTATCGACGAAGAGATGCGCGCCATTGACGAACATCGACTCGTCGCTGGCGAGGTACAGCGCGGCGCGTGCCACGTCCTCGGGTTCACCGATCCGGCCCTGCTGCGCGGCAATGGCAGCGTCCGACACATCGACGCCGAGTGCCTGCAACTCGCTCACCTCGCGCAATCCATGCGGCGTGCGGATGAAGCCGGGGCAGACGGCGTTGCAGCGGATGTTGCGATCCCTGAATTCCACCCCGATCGCCCGCGCAAACATATGCACCGCGCCCTTCGTCGTGTCGTAGAGCACTTCCATCGGCGTTGCGGCCACGGCCGAGATTGATGACGTGCAGACGATGGAACCGCCACCCGCGGCGATCATCCCCGGCAGGACCGCCCGCGTCATCAGGAACATCGATCGCACGTTGACCGCGTGGAGCCACTCCCACTCCTCGAGCGTGGTCTCCAGGAACGGCTTGATGACGATCGTGCCGGCGTGATTGAAGAGCACGGTGACGGCGCCGAACCTGTCCTCCACACCCCTGACGGCGGCGACGACGGCGGCCTCCTCCGACACGTCGGCGACCCAGTAGTCGGCGACATGACCTGCGGAGCAAATCTCCTCCGCCGTTTGCCGTGCTGCCGCTTCATTCCGGTCAATGATCGCTACCCTGGCGCCCTCGGCAGCGAAAAGGCGCGAGGCCGCTCCGCCCATGCCCGTCGCGCCACCTGAAATAATTGCAACCTTCCCCTTCAGCCGGTCGACCATGACCCCAATCCCCTTGCTCCCGTTGTCCGCCGTCAGTCACTCGTCGTCGAGTGAACGTCTGCCGATGCAGTGTTGAAGAGAGTCCCGGTCAATGTCCAGACGCACCTGCGTCGCCCGGTAACCTTACCAAATAACCAACAAAACAGCTTTCGGTTGTCTCAACACGCAACACCGGGCATGTGTGTTTCCAGCGGCTCACCATCAGCCGCGGTCCGGAAGGGGTCCGGATCGATAGAGCCCGCCCCCGAGGGGCCTGGGGCGGGCTTCCCAACGCTAACAAAGACATACGTGTCTGTGACGACGTGCTGGAAGGGTTTGCGTCACCGTGACTTGGCGCCACCGGCGCTCAACGCAGGACGTCGGCAGCTCGGCACACGCTAGAGCTGCTCGGCCTTGTGGCCCGCTATTTTACAAGAAAAGCGCGGAAATCATTCACGTTGGTACCGGTCGGTCCCGGAACGAACAGATCGCCCGCGAGGTTGAAGGCCGACCACGCATCATGGCCAGCCAGGAACGCGCGCGCATCGCCGCCGGCGCTCCTGATCCGCGCCACCGTCCCGCCATCACAGAAGGCGCCAGCATTGTCTTCGGAGCCGTCGATACCGTCGGTATCAGCGGCCATCGCCACAACGCCATCGACTCCTTGTAGATCGATCGCCGCCGAGAGGAGAAGCTCGGAATTTCGCCCGCCCTTGCCATATGTTCCGGTTCCGATGCTGACCGTAGTCTCCCCGCCCGAAAGCAGCACGAGAGGCTTTGGAGCCGGCGGTCTCGTCAAAAACTCGCGAGCAAGCGCCGCATGCATCCGGCCGATATCCTTCGCCTCCCCCTCGATCGAATCCGAAAGGATGAGGGGTTGCACGCCGAGAGATCTTGCCCGATCGGCAGCCGCCTCCAGGGACACCCGCGCCGAGGCGATCACATACACTTCGTTGTTGGCGAACAAGCGGTCACCGGCACTTGGCGCTCTGGTATTGCGGATACAATCGATCACGCGCGCCGGGAGATCGATCCGGTAGTCCCGGATCACTCGCAGCGCCTCCTCCGCATCGCTGCTGTCGGGAACCGTCGGCCCCGACGCAACGAAGGCCGGATTGTCGCCCGGAACATCGGAGACGACGAGGCTGACGACCTTTGCCGGATGGGCAAGTGCGGCAAGCCGTCCTCCCTTGATGCGGGAGAAATGCTTCCGCACGACATTCATGCCTGAGATGGGCGCGCCCGACGCCAGCAGCGCTTCGTTCAACGCGCTCTCGTCGGTGAGGGTGAAACCGGTCGGCGGGGCCGGCAGCAAGGCCGAGCCGCCGCCGGATATCAGTGCGATCACCAGATCGTCTGACGTCAGCCCATGCAGATGGTTCATCAGCGCCTCGGCGGCGATAAGACCGGCTCTGTCTGGGACCGGATGAGCCGCCTGGAGAATCTTCGTCGATCGGCACTCTGCGATCGGCCCATGCCTGGCAACAACGAGACCTTCGAAGGGATGAGACCAAGCGCGCTCGAACGCGGCCGCCATCTGGCTCGCGGCCTTCCCTGCTCCCACAACGATTGTCCTGCCTTTCGGCGGATCCGGAAGATGGCGAACCAGGGCCTCGTATGGATCGGCGGCCTTGACGGCTTGGTGAAACAGGGTTTGCAGGAAAGCTCGTGGATCGGAAATCAAACCCTACTCCATTTTCAAAGTTCGCGGTCCGAACACCTGCCTGGTCTGGCGGGCGATTGCCCTGCTCTCAGGCGCGCTTCATTTGCGCTCGTGAGCAAGGTTCGCGACAGGCAACGGCGGAAGTCTCCGGATAAGGTCGGAGCCTCGTTCGCCAACCATGATGGTCGGTGCGTTGTTGTACGATGGAATTCGCGGCATGACCAACGAATCACGCACGCGAAGCCTCGAGACCATGGATCCTGGAATCGAGACCGACAACAGCTTCCGGTCCGATCCCTTCTCCCGCGTACCGACGGATGCTGGTCTGTCTTGGCACTCGCGCAGCCCCACATCCGAGCTGTTCATGTTTGGGAT
>UBOA01000036.1:0-46553 GCA_900466985.1 Hyphomicrobiales bacterium | reverse complement strand
GGGCAGGCCGGCCGACGGGCTCCAAGCTGACAGCCGAAGAACAGGCTCGCCTGAGAGAATTGCTCGACGAGTGATCCTACGACCGATTGTGGAGGCGGCGGCGCACCACAGACGCGACAAGCACCCCCGTGAATGCCAGCACCACACTACCGGCGGCAATAGGTCCTGCCGATGGCGAATAGACGTCCATCATCGCGCCGACCGAGGACGAGCCCGCCGCGCTGCCGACAGCGTAGGCGAGGGCGAAGGCCGCACTTCCCGCGACAAGCGTGTCCCCGGCATAGCGCTCGCCGAGGATCGTCAAGGCGCAGGTGTAGAGCGAAAAACTAGCAGCGCCCATGATGCCGAACATCACCAGGATCGCCGCCTGCGACTGAAGAAACGGGATCGCGATGAAGCTCAGCCCGGCGAGCAGGCCGGAGCAGATGGCGACGCCAAATCGCGAGGTCTTGTCGAGCAGCCAGCCGACGACAGGTTGGGCAAGCGCGGTCGGCAGCGCGAGCACCGTAACGCTGATGGCGGCGAACGCCTCGGAATAACCGAGCCGGACGAAATAGACGGGCATTGCCGCAATGGCGGCAATGTCGGCAAATGCAAATGCGACCACCATGCAGATCAGCATCGGTGCGCTTCTGACAAACTTGAAGAGCGCTCCCGAGGCGGCCTGCTCGGGAAGCGTCCGTGCTCTCCGGGTGAGGATGATCGTCAGGAAGGCGACGCAGGCGACGTAAACGGCAAGCAGGGCGAAGGCGAAGCCTTGTTCGGTGCCGAAGATCGGGATCACCAGCGGACCCGCGGCAAAGCCACCGCACATGCCGGCCCCGTAGAGGCCGGAAACGCGCCCGCGCAGACGGTCGGGACAGGCGGTGTTGAGCCAGGCCTCGCTCAACATGAAAATAAGGCTGACGAAGAATCCGAGAAAAAGTCGGGCGACGCACCACACCCAGAACGAGTCGAATGTTGCGAAAGTGGAGAGGCTGACGGCACAGCCGATGAGGCCTGCGACGATCAGGCGATCGCCGCGGACTTTTCGCGACAGCCACGTGACCGCAAACGTTGCGACAGCGAGGCCCGCCGCAAAGCAACCGGCGTTGAAGCCGATGAGGCTGGGCGCAACGTTACGATGCTCGAGGACCAGAGAAATCAGCGGGTAGGTCAGTCCCTGTGCAACCGCGAAGGCGGTGACACCGAAGATGACGGCTGCCAGCGCGGCAGTGTCGGGCGCAAAATCCTCCCCCGTGACCACATGGGCCATTGTCTCGTCCTCCTCCGGTTGTGGAAAGGAGGCTTATCGACTCCCAGAGCGTTAGTCGAGGGCGAGATTGCTGCACGGATCGCAACGCGTCGTATTGCACATTACGAATTTTTCATCGGTCGGACAGTTCGCAGTAAGGTGTGCCGTCCTATATCTTGCTTCATCACCCGATCTGGTCATCCCGATCCTGTAGATGTTGAAGTCAAAGAAGGTGCACTCATGTTTAAGAATATCAAGGCTCCGTCGCTCAATACCGCGCTGAAGGCTTCGACCGTCGCCGGCCTTGCCGCTGCGGTGTTTGCGACCGGTATTCCCCTCGAAATCACCCGTTCTTATGCCGAAGCCGTAAAGGTTCAGGCCCCGTCTGTTCCTAGCTTCGCGAATGTCGTCGATGCGGTTTCGCCGGCAGTTGTTTCCGTGCGTGTCGAAAACCGTGTCAACCCCGTCGCCGATGACGAGGGCAATGGCTTCGCCTTCGACTTTAATGGCCGTGGTTTCGACGATCTTCCGGATGCCCTGAAGCCTTTCTTCCGCCAGTTCGGTGAGCAGGGTCCGCAGGGCCAGCAGGGCCGTCGTGGTCCGCAGGGTCACCATGGCCCGCAGGATGGCAAGGGCCGTCTGCGTCCGGTTGCCCAGGGCTCGGGCTTCTTCATTTCTGAAGACGGCTATATCGTCACCAACAACCATGTCGTTTCCGATGGCGCGGCATTCGTTGCGGTCATGAACGATGGCACCGAGCTTGATGCCAAGCTGATCGGCAAGGACCCCCGTACGGACCTCGCTGTCCTCAAGGTCGATGGCAAGGGCCGCAAGTTCACCTACGTCAACTGGGCCGATGACAACGGCGTTCGCGTCGGCGACTGGGTTGTCGCTGTCGGCAACCCCTTCGGTCTCGGTGGTACGGTAACGGCCGGTATCGTTTCGGCTCGTGGCCGCGACATCGGCTCCGGCCCGTATGACGACTATCTGCAGGTTGACGCTGCTGTGAACCGCGGCAACTCCGGTGGCCCGACCTTCAATCTCAATGGCGAAGTCGTCGGTATCAACACCGCGATCTTCTCTCCGTCCGGCGGCAATGTGGGTATTGCGTTTGCCATCCCGGCGTCTACGGCCAAGGATGTCGTTGCCGACCTGATGAAGGACGGCCAGGTATCTCGCGGCTATCTCGGCGTGCAGATCCAGCCCGTCACCAAGGACATCGCCGACTCGCTCGGCCTTTCCGAGGCGAGCGGTGCGCTTGTCGTCTCCGCTCAGGCTGGTACGCCTGGTGAAAAGGCCGGCATGAAGGCAGGTGATGTGGTCACCGCCGTCAACGGCGAAACCGTCAAGGACGCTCGCGACCTCAGCCGCCGTATCGGCGCCATGACGCCGGGCAAGAAGGTCGAGCTCTCCGTCTGGCGTGCCGGCAAGGCTCAGTCCCTGACGGTCGAACTCGGAACGCTGCCGGCTGAACAGAAGGATGCTTCCGCTGACGACGGCGATCAGGCACCGGAAAGCCAGGCTCCTGCTTCCGAGAAGGCTCTGGCCGATCTGGGCTTGACGGTTGGTCCTTCCGAGGACGGTAAGGGTCTCCAGATCACCGGCATCGACCCGGATTCCGACGCGGCCGACAAGGGCATCAAGGAAGGCGAGAAGATCACCTCGGTCAATAACCAGGAAGTCTCCAACGCTGATGATGTCGTCAAGGTCCTGAACCAGGCGAAGAAGGATGGCCGCACGCGGGCACTCTTCCAGATCCAGTCGAAGGAAGGCAGCCGCTTCGTCGCCCTTCCGATCAATGGCCAGGGTTAATCCGCCAACCCTGACATAGGGGGAGCCGCGCCTTCTGGGCGCGGCTCCCTTTCGTCCATATCCGTAGGTGATCGCAATGACCTCTTCGCAACAGGAAGAAGCTTTGAGCCTTGCCGAAACGCAGCCGGCAGGTAATGTCGACCGCATGAAGATTCTCATTATCGAAGACGATCTCGAAGCAGCGGTTTACCTCACCAAGGCATTTCGTGAGGTTGGCATCGTGGCCGATCACGCGAGCGATGGCGAAAGCGGGCTCTTCATGGGCTCGGAAAACAGCTATGACGTGATCGTCATCGATCGTATGTTGCCGCGCCGCGACGGTTTGTCCGTCATCAGCGAATTGCGCCGCAAGGGAATTCATACGCCGGTTCTCATTCTCTCCGCTCTCGGCCAGGTGGACGACCGCGTGACAGGCCTCAGGGCGGGTGGTGACGACTATCTGCCGAAGCCTTATGCCTTCAGTGAGCTTCTTGCTCGTGTCGAGGTGCTTGGTCGCCGCAAGGGCACGCCGGATCAGGACGTTGTCTATCGCGTCGGCGATCTTGAACTGGACCGGCTCGCGCATGAGGTTCGACGCGGTGGCAAGGAAATACCGCTGCAGCCGCGCGAATTCCGCCTCCTCGAATACTTGATGAAGAATGCCGGTCAGGTCGTGACCCGGACGATGCTTCTCGAAAACGTCTGGGACTACCACTTCGATCCTCAGACCAACGTCATCGACGTTCATGTTTCGCGGCTGCGGTCGAAGATCGAGAAGGACTTCGCCCAGCCGCTTCTCAAGACCATTCGCGGTGCGGGGTATATGATCAAGGACGAGGGATGAACCGCTTCTGGTTTCTCTTCAAGTCCACGGCAGTCCGCCTCTCGGCACTTTACATCCTGCTCTTCGCCATCTGCGCCGCGACGCTGGTCTTCTATGTTACCGCGATGTCCGAGCGGCTTCTGACCAACCAGATCCGCGAAGCCGTGCAGCAGGAGGTGGATCAGGTCCAGCGGGCCTATGATGCCGGCGGCATGAACCTTCTTCTTCGGACGATGGAGCGTCGCGCGCGCCAGCCCGGTGCCAATCTCTATATCATTGCCGGTCCCTCGGGCGATATCCTCGCCGGTAACGTCGCATCCGTGCAGCCCGGGGTGCTCGATGAGGAGGGGTGGACCTCCATGCCCTTCACCTATCAGCGTTATGCGGAAAGCGGCATTAGTCGCCGGCACATGGCCGTTGCCAACATCTTCGTGCTGGACAACGGGTTGCGTCTGCTGATCGGCCGCGACCTCGGGGAGCCCGAGGCATTCCGCGGGCTGGTCCGGCAGGCGCTGATGATCGCGCTCGCGATCATGGGTCTCGGGGCGATCATCATCTGGTTCGGCATCGGTCGAAATGCCTTGAAGCGCATCGACCGCATGTCCGATGCCAGCAAGAAGATCATGGCTGGTGACCTCTCGCAGCGTCTTCCGGTCGGCGGTTCCGGCGACGAGTTCGATCGTCTCTCTGTCTCGCTCAACACGATGCTCGGGCGGATAGAAAAGCTCAACGAGGGTTTGCGGCAGGTCTCCGACAACATTGCGCATGACCTGAAGACGCCGCTGACGCGGTTGCGCAACAAGGCAGCCGACGCACTGGACACCAAGGACGGCGAGGTTCGACGCGTCGCGCTTGAGGGGATCATTTCCGAGTCCGATCAGCTGATCCGTACGTTCAATGCACTGCTGATGATCTCGCGCGTCGAAGCGGGATCGGTCGCCGCAGAAATGTCGGCGGTCGACCTCTCGGCGATTGTGGCAGACAGCGCGGAACTTTATGAACCCGTCGCTGACGAAGCCGGGTTGGTGCTTGCATCATCGATCCAGCCGGATATCGAAGTGCAGGGCAACCGCGAGCTAATCGGCCAGGCGATTTTCAATCTCATCGACAATGCCATCAAATATTCCTCGGATGCCGAGGGCTACGGCGATATCGCGCTGAAGCTGCTCCGCCGGGCCGATGGCATTTGCCTCTCGATCGCTGATCATGGGTCGGGTATCCCGGCCGAGAAGCGGGAGGATGTGCTGAAGCGCTTCGTGCGGCTGGATGAAAGCCGCTCGAAGCCCGGCACCGGCCTTGGCCTTTCCTTGGTCGAGGCGGTCATGGAACTGCACGGCGGGAAGCTGGAACTGTCCGATACCGATCCGCAAAATCAGGAAAAGCGCGGCCTCACGGTCAGTATGATCTTTCCGGTGAAATAGCTCTCCGCGAACAGGTTGACTACTGATTGAATTCTGTGTTGGCCATCGCCGCCATAGACCCTAGGTTAGTTCCAGATGCCGGAAGCTCTGTGATTCTCCCCGGCGGTTTTCGGTTCTGTTCGCCAGGGAGGGTGCATGCTGACGGGTTCGAGGCATAGCCTTGTGGAAGTAGCCGACGGGCTGCTGAAACCGCTGAACAAGAGCGAGTTGAAGCTTGCCCAGACGGATCTTCAGAAGATCGGCAAGAGCGAGCCTGCCGTGGCGGAGATGCTCAAGGCGGACGGCACGCTTCGCGACTTCATCACAACCGCCCTGACCTTGTCTCCCTATCTACGCGAGATTGCCAACATCGATACGGCAATCGTCGCAACTGCGATTTCGGAGCCGCTGGAACCGCGCATCGAGGCGATGATCGCGGAGGCGCGTTCTTGCTGGAAGCCGTCAGCAAATGGCGGGGCGCCCAGCGAAGCGGAAGTCATGAGCCGCCTGCGCATCATCAAGCGCAAGGTCGCTTTCCTCGTCGCCCTGGCGGATCTCGCCCGGATTTTCGACGGTCGCGTGACGACAGCCTGGCTGAGCCGGCTTGCGGAAGCATCCGTCAGCGCGGCAATCGATCACCTTCTGCTTGCTGCTCACGATGGGGGCAAGGTGACGCTGAAGGACGTGACAGCGCCCGGTGAGGGCTCGGGGCTGATCGTTCTTGGCATGGGCAAGCTTGGAGCCTCGGAACTCAATTACTCATCGGATATCGATCTGGTCGTGTTCTTCGATGAACAGGCGGGGATCGTCGCGGATCCTGATGACGCGATCGAGATCTTTCCGCGTCTGATGCGGCGGCTGGTAAGGATCATGCAGGAACGGACCGCCGATGGATACGTCTTCCGCACCGACTTGCGGCTGCGGCCGGATCCGGGATCGACGCCGCTTGCCATCTCGTTCGATGCGGCAATGATCTATTATGAGGGCAGAGGGCAGAACTGGGAACGTGCCGCTTTCATCAAGGCGCGGGCGGTCGCTGGCGATATCCAGGCCGGCGAGCAGTTCCTGCGCGGGCTGGTTCCGTTCGTCTTTCGCAAGTATCTCGACTACGCTGCTATCGCCGACATCCATTCCATCAAGCGGCAGATCCATGCGCACAAGGGATATGGCGCGATCGCGGTCAAGGGCCATAACGTAAAGCTCGGTCGTGGCGGCATCCGCGAGATCGAATTCTTCGCGCAAACGCAGCAGCTGATCGCCGGCGGCCGGATGCCGGCACTTCGTTGCCGCGGTACCGAAGAGACGTTGGCGGAGCTGACAAAAGCGAAATGGATCGACGAGGAGACGCGCGACGAGCTGACCGATGCCTATTGGTTCCTTCGCGACGTCGAGCATCGAATTCAGATGGTGCACGACGAGCAAACCCATCTTTTACCCGAGACCGAAACCGATCTGAAGCGCATCGCCTTCATGATGGGGTTCGACGACTCGCCGAGTTTTGCCACGCGCCTGGTCGAGTTCTTCAAGACGGTCGAGCGGCGCTATGCCCGCCTGTTCGAACAGGAGACCAAGCTTTCGACGGAAACGGGCAATCTGGTCTTTACCGGTCAGGCTGACGATCCCGATACGCTGAACACGCTGCGCAAGCTCGGCTTCGAACGACCGTCCGACATCTCGCGCGTTATCCGCACATGGCACTACGGTCGCTACAAGGCGACGCAGTCCGTGGAGGCGCGCGAACGGTTGACGGAACTGACGCCGGAACTGCTGCGTGTGTTCGGGGAAAGCAACCGCGCCGACGAGGCGATCCTGCGCTTCGACAGCTTTCTCTCCGGCCTGCCCGCCGGCATTCAGCTGTTTTCGCTCCTTGGCAGCAACCCGGCGCTTTTGTCGCTCATCGTCAACATCATGTCCTCGGCGCCGAAGCTGGCAGAGGTCATTGCCGCCAAGCCGCATGTGTTCGACGGCATGCTTGATCCCGGCCTAATGGCGGAATTACCGACGCGCTCCTATCTCGCCGAACGCATACGCGGCTTTCTCGCGCCCGCGCGGTACTATGAGGAGGTGCTCGATCGACTGCGCATCTTCGCGGACGAACAGCGCTTCCTCATCGGCATCCGGCTGTTGACCGGCGCGATCCGGGGCGCCATGGCCGGCCGCGCCTTCACGCATCTGGCCGATCTCGTCCTTGAGGCAGTGCTCGATGCCGTCATGAAGGAGATCAGGACGGCACATGGCGATTTTCCGGGTGGTCGTGTGGCTGTCGTCGGAATGGGCAAGCTCGGGACCTTCGAACTCACTGCAGGTTCCGACATCGACATCATCCTGCTCTATGATTACGACGATGAAGCCGCCGAATCATCGGGCCCCAAGCCTCTGGACGCGACGCGCTATTTCACCCGCATCACCCAGCGGCTGATTTCGGCGCTCTCGGCGCCGATGGCGGAGGGGGTACTCTATGAGGTCGACATGCGCCTCAGGCCGTCGGGAAACAAGGGGCCGGTCGCCACCCGCATCAAGTCCTTCGAAAAGTATCAGCGCGAGGAAGCCTGGACCTGGGAGCATATGGCTCTGACGCGTGCCCGCCTCGTGTGCGGCGACAAAGAATTGATCAAGGAGGCTGAGCAGATCATCGCAGACGTGCTTCGTTCGAAGACCGACGCAGAAAAGATCGCCAAGGACGTGTCGGAGATGCGGGCCCTGATCGAGCAGGAAAAGCCGCCGGCCAGCATCTGGGACCTGAAGCTCATTCCGGGCGGCTTGATCGACATCGAATTCATCGCGCAGTATCTGCGGCTCGTGGCCTCCACCAAAGGCATCGCCATCGAGGACGACGACTTCAATACGGCAGGGCAGGTGAAGCTGGTCGGCGCGGAGCTGATGGACCGCGATGACATGGAACTCTGCCTGGCGACACTGTCGCTCTATACCGATATCTCACAGCTCATCCGCCTGTGTATCGATGGCTTGTTCGAGCCGAAGGAGGCGCCGGCGGGCCTCATTGATCTTGTCTGCCGGGCAGCCGATTGCCCTGACATCAAGACGCTTGAGGGAGAGATCAAACGGCTCTCGAAAGCCATCAGGAAAGTATTCCAGACAGTTGTGAAAACTTAGCGGTCGCCGTTCGGGATGTGCAGGGAAATGACGGTGCCGATCGCCTCGCGCGAACGGATCTTCATTTTCCCGCCTTGAAGGATCGTCAGCGACCGCGAGATCGCGAGACCGAGGCCAGAGCCTCCCTTGCTTTTCGCGTACTGGTTTTGCACCTGTTCGAAAGGCTGGCCGATCTTGCCGAGCGCCGCGCGAGGGATGCCGATGCCCGTGTCGGCAATCGTCAGCATGACGCCGCTGCTGGTACGACGCGTGCGCACGGCGATGTGACCGCCTTCGTTGGTGAACTTCACGGCGTTGGAGAGCAGGTTCAGCAGGATCTGCTTCATGGCGCGGCGATCGGCGATCAACCGCATTCCATCGCAAAGGCGCTGCTCGACGAAGATGTTCTTTTGGGCGGCCGGGATCGCGGTGAAGCGAAGGCTTTCCTCGATGAGCGGCGCGAGATCGATCGTTTCGCACTCGAGCTTCATGTGGCCGGCCTCGATCTTCGACATGTCGAGAATGTCGCTGATGACGTTCAGGAGATGCTTGCCGCTGTCGTGAATGTCGCGGGCATATTCGTTGTACTTCGACGAGCCGAGCGGACCGAACATCTGATCCTGCAGGATCTCTGAAAAACCGAGGATTGCGTTGAGCGGCGTGCGAAGTTCGTGGGACATGTTTGCCAGGAACTCGCTCTTCGCACGGTTGGCGCCTTCCGCACGCTCCTTCTCGAGCAGGTAGTTGGAGTTGGCGACGGAAAGGGCCGCCTTCTGGCTTTCCAGCGTCTGGCGGGAAGCGGAGAGGTCTCCGATCGTCGCCATGAGACGGCGTTCGGAGTCGCGCAGACGCTCCTGGTTGCGCTTCAGCAAGGTAATATCGGTGCCGACTGAAACCATGCCGCCGTCGCGCGTTCGGCGCTCGTTGATCTGCAGCCAGCGCTCGTCGGCAAGCTGTACCTCGGTTGTGCGGGAATAGCCGGAGCCATCTGCGTCGGCAATGCGGCGTTCGATCACGGGGCGCGCCGCAGCAGCATTGACGACTGTACGCTCGGTGCCGGGAACCAGGACGCTATCGGGAAGTCCGTAGGCCTGCTGGAAGTGCGCATTGCACATGACGAGACGGTCGTTCTTGTCCCAGAGCACGAAGGCTTCCGATGTGCATTCGATGGCGTCGGCCAGTCGCTGATCGGCCTCGGCATAGCGCTGGGCGAGGCGATGCTGCTCGGTCACGTCCATCGCGATGCCGATCATGTGGACGCGGCCGGAATTGGTGCGGATCACCTGCGCGCGAGCCCGCATCCAGACATAATGGCCGCCGGCATGCCGCATGCGGAAGATCTGGTCGACCTGGCCGGCATCACCGCGAGCGATTGACCGGGCGATTTCGTAGACGCCGCCGTCATCCGGATGCATCAGGCGTGCGGCATCGCTGAAGCACATCGTCCGGTCCGAGCCGGGAAGCCCAAGCATTTCGTACATCGAGCGCGACCAGTAAAATTCGCGGCGGTCGAAATCGAAGTCCCAGAGCCCACAGCGCCCGCGCGACAGCGCGGTTTCGACGCGAAGGTTCGACTCCAGAAAGGTATCGTCGGCATCGCGGGCGCGCTTCACCTGCATATAGTAGGCGTAGAGGATGACGAGCAGGATCGAGGAGATGCCTGCGAAGAGGGTCACGTTCAGCGTGACCTCGTCTCGCCAGAGCTTGCTGATCCGCTCCAACGACGTTGCCGCGATGACATAGCCGCCGGAGTTGCCGATGAGCGTGATTTCCGCGTAGTGCGGAAGCCCGCTGATTGTTGTCTCGATGACGCCAGCGCGATCGCCGAACCGGCGAACCGCCGAGATCTCTGAGAAGAAATCGCCGACGCTGGCGCCGAGGTAAGCCGAGCCGGCGGCAGTTGCGGCAAACACCTTGCCGCTTGGCTGCACGAGCAGCACAAACGCATCGTCATCCAGGCGGTCCTGCGGAAGGAAGCGCGCCAGCCGAGCCTGCGCCTGCATGGCATCGGCGGTTTCGAAGATCCGGTTGGCATCGGCGAAGGCCGCGGCGGCGGTCGCGGCGGCAAGCGCGGTGGAATGACGGGCAGCGGCTTCTGTCCGCCCGTATTCGGAGACCATTCCAAAGAAGTGTGACGCGGCTACAACCGTAAGGAAGGCTACGATCAGGATCGGAATAATTCGCTTCAGGACGATTTCGACCTGCGACAGGCCGCGCGAAGACGATGAAGTCATGGCGGAGCGGCGGACTGAAAAGCTGTCCCGCCAGGCCAGGAGGCCGTCGAAATCGACACGCAGCCGTCCCTCGGCTGCGGTTGCCCGCCGCACGTTCATCATCTCTTCAGCCTTGATCCCTCGTGTGATTCGCAGCGCCGCTCGCCCGAACCTAACTCAATGAATCACTGGTGATTCGCCTTGTCCAGAGGAAAAGGTAAAAATCTGTTAACCGATTCTAGATGCTGAATTTTCTTTGGCGGTTAGAAGGTCGCTGCGACCAGCGCAGCGGCCTTCGACAGCAAATCACCCTTTCAGGGTGCGTTCCACAATGTCGCGGACGTCGGTCGAAAGCTCTGCGGCCCGTTCGATTTCCAGCAGGGCAGCGCGGGCATGGTCCTGTCGAACCGGCTCCAGAGAGCGCCAGGAACGCATTGACGTCAGAATGCGCGCGGCCAACTGAGGGTTGCGCCGGTCGATATCGAGGATCTCGCGCGCCAGGAAGCGATAGCCCTCGCCATCCGCCCGGCCGAAGCCTGTCGGATTGGCGAAAGCGTAGGTGCCGACCAACGAACGGACGCGATTGGGGTTGGTCCTCTTGAACAGAGGGTTCTCCATGAGCTTCAGGACCCGATCGAGCGTGGCGCCGCCTGGTATGGTTGCCTGCACCGAAAACCATTTGTCGATGACCAGGGCGTTCTCGGAGAACCGATCCCGGAAGATCGACAACGCTTCGGCAGCTTCCGCGCTGTCTGGGAAACGGTGCGCAAGGACCGTCAACGCATGCAATAGGTCGGTCATGTTGTTGGCGGCATCGAAGGCAGCCTTGGCGCGTACCGGCGAATTCTCGACATAGGAGAGGTAGGTCAGCGCCGCGTTGCGCAGGGAGCGGCGACCTGCACTCGTTGCGTCCGGGCTAAAGGCGCCGGGCGTCGTCATCGAGTCATAGAGTGCAGCGAACGTGTCGCGTCCGGCGTCGGCAACTTGTTTCATGACTGCCTGGCGGCCGGCGTGGATTGCGTCCGGATCGTTATTGCCCCCGAGTTCGCGGGCAATATCGGCTTCGCTGGGCAGTGCCAGGGCCTGGGCGCGGAAGGCGGGTTCCAGGCTCTCGTCAGCCGCCGCGGCGACGAGGCTGTCGACGAAGGTTGTCTCACAACCGACGGGGTTTCCTTCCCATGCATCGCGAGCCGCCTTCAAAAGGTTCGGAAGTGCAAGGTCCGTCAGGGCCTGCCAGCGCGCGAAATGGTCCGTCTCATGGCGAGCGAGCAACGCCAGGTCGGCAGGCGACTGGTCGAAATGGAGATTGATGGGAGCCGAGAAGCTGCGATTGATCGAGACCACCGGTCGCGCTTGGATCCCGTGGAATACTGCCGTTTGGGTGCGCTCTGTGAGATGCAGAATGGTGCCGGTATATTCCGCGCCCTCGACGGAAGTCGGCGCTATGGCTGCTCCATCCTGCGCAAAGAGTTGCAGGTTCAGCGGAATGTGCATCGGCTGCTTATCGGACTGACCCGGGGTTGCAGGGATCATTTGCTCGAGCGAGAGGCTGAAGGCTTTTGCGGCAGCATCGTAAGAGCCGGAAGCCGTAACCAGCGGCGTGCCGGCCTGATGGTACCAAAGTGAGAATTGTGTGAGATCGCGCCCGCTGGCGTCCTCGAAGCATTTCACAAAGTCCTCGATCGTGACAGCCTGGCCATCATGACGGTCGAAGTAGAGGTCCATGCCCTTCTTGAACGTCTCCTTGCCAAGCAGCGTCGCGATCATTCGCGTGACTTCGCTGCCCTTCTCGTAGACGGTTGTCGTATAGAAGTTATTGATTTCACGGTATTTTGTCGGTCGCACAGGGTGCGCAAGCGGGCCTGCATCCTCCGGGAACTGCTCGGATTTCAGGTGGCGGACCTCGGCGATGCGCTTGACCGGGCGCGAGCGTTGGTCGGCCGAGAACTCGTGATCACGAAAGACGGTCAGGCCTTCCTTCAGGCACAGCTGGAACCAGTCGCGGCAAGTGATGCGGTTGCCGGTCCAGTTGTGGAAGTACTCGTGGGCGATGATCGCTTCGATGTTGGCGTAGTCGCTATCCGTGGCCGTTTCCGGATCGGCAAGGACGTACTTGTCGTTGAAGACGTTGAGTCCCTTGTTCTCCATCGCGCCCATGTTGAAGTCGGAGACGGCGACGATCATGAAGATGTCGAGATCATATTCGCGCCCGAAGACCTCCTCGTCCCACTTCATCGAACGCTTCAGTGCGTCCATCGCGTAAGCGGCACGTGGCTCCTTGCCGTGCTCGACATAGATCTTCAGGGCGACCTCGCGACCGGACATCGTCGTGAACATATCTTCGATGACGCCGAGATCGCCGGCGACCAGCGCGAAGAGGTAGCTCGGCTTCGGATGCGGATCGAACCAGGCGGCGAAGTGCTTGCCTTCGCCATAGCCCGCGCCACCGAGGAAGTTGCCGTTCGACAGCAGCAGCGGGTTGGCGGCCTTGTCGGCGATGATGTTGACGGTGTAGGGCGCCAGAACGTCGGGGCGGTCGGGGAAATAGGTGATCCGCCGGAAGCCTTCGGCCTCGCACTGCGTGCAGTAGATGCCGCCGGTGCGGTAAAGGCCCATCAGTTTCGTATTGGCTTCGGGGTTGATGATCGTTGTGATCGTGAGCTCGAACGGTTCTGATGCGGGCAGGTCGCGGACCGTCAGGCTTTCCGGCGTCGCCGTGTATTGGTCGGCCGGCATTTCCATCTGATCGAACAGCAGGCCGGAAAGCGTCAGCTCATCGCCGTCGAGCACCAGCGGAGCCTTGGGATCGACACCCTCGCGGCGATGGAAAATCAGTCGTGCTTCAACCTTGGTTTCAGTGGGATCGAGCTCGAAGGTCAGATCCACGCGTTCCAGAACGAATTCGGTGGGCTGGTAGTCTGCCAGATTGATGACCTGGCCGGTATCTGTACGCATGGTGTTCCCTGAAGACCTTGAGCGGATGAGTGCTTCGTACGCAGAGTAGGCACTCCGCCACAAATTTTGACGGGCATCTTTACACCAAAGTCTGAACCAAAGTTAAAGCGAAATCGCGGCAACGGCAGATTTGGAGGATCTCGGACCGGCCATATCTGGGCGGATCCGTGACTAGGATTTTAGGTTGAGGGTTGCCCTTATCGCCTCATCGTCTTCAGTCCGCTGAACGACGACGCCATGCCAGCCCAAGCCATCGTAATCCTCGTAGCCGAGTGTCCGGGCGAAAGCGACAATCGAGCCGTTATTGTCATAGTAACTGCCGCGGGCCGTACCTGCCTGGTTCTGAAGCGCAAAATGGCTGAAGAGAAGGTTGGGATTGCTGGAGGCGATGATCCTGTTTGATCCATCGAGCAACATCACGGTCGTTTTCTCCGCCACCTGCGGCGGCAGGTTGGCTTCCGTTTCGACGATCGCCTGTCCCTGCTTCTGCCAGTCGAAATACACACCCAGTGTTCCGAGAGTTTTGCCATGGAGCGTGCCGCCCTCGCGCACTGCCGTTGCATAGACAAGGGCGGTGCGGTTGCCATGCAGATGGCTGTCGCGGACATCGTCGACGATGTAGTCGTCTCCCGACGCGCAGCCTACGGCTGCTTGGAACCAGCCGTCGCCTGCAAGCGATCTGCCGGCGGTCTTGCGCTGAAATTCAGGGTTTGCCGAGGCGATCACCTGACCTGAGGCATCTGTCAAAACGAGGTCCAGATAAACCGTGTAGAAGCGGTTGATGACCCCAAGTCGTTGGGCAGCGAAGGTCGCCCTTTCCTTTGTCGGCTCCTGCAGCGCCTGCCAAAGCGCGGCATCGGTCGCCCACCACCGCACGTCGGCGGTTCGCTCGAAGAGATTACGGACAATCAGTTGCACAAGGGTCTGCGCGAGATCGGTTAGCCTCACACCCTCCATCTCGTTCACGAGCGCTTCCGCCATGACGCGGGAATGCCCGATACGCCCAATGACATTGCCTTCGAATTTCCCTGAAATGTCGCTCGCGACCTGTGCCAGACGCTGAACCTCGTTGGCAACGACAGCAAAGCCTTTCCCGGCTTCGCCGGCGCGGGCGGCTTCGATCAACGCATTGATTGCGAGAAGCTTGATCTGCTTGACCACATGCGAGTTCGCGGCGCTGAAACTTTCAAGATCGGTGCCGATTCCCTCCGTCACCGCGCGCATCAGCCGCGGTGTGGCGGTCAACCGTTGCCGATCGTTGTCCCTGGATTTGAGCTGCGTCATGGAAATGGCCCCGATAGCGATGCAAGCTGAGAGAAAGAGGACTGAAATACCGGCCAATCAATGCGATTCTATGATTTCCGAAGCGTTAAGGCGGCCATCCATCGGATGAACATTTTTGGGCACATTTGAGCTTTGATGAAAATTTGTGCGATCCCATTGGTTGAGCATCGAAGTTTTCCGATTTTCTATCTGTTCATTCGGCCCGGCGACTGTCACAGTCGGAAAGTGCCGAGTCTGGCGCGTCCTCCTGCCTCCAAACAGCAATCCAAGAGTTCAAGACATGCGGTCGGCTACGGGAAACCCGATGAGGGGTATTGCGTTCAAGGTCGGCTCGGTGGTTGTTTTCCTGGCCATGCAGACCTTCATCAAGCTCGCCGGCAGTGACATCCAGCCGGGGCAGGTGACGTTCTGCCGCTCCTTCTTCGCACTGTTTCCCATCATGGCCTACCTGGCCTATCGCGGCCAGTTGCGATCGGCATTCTATACGGCCAATCCGATCGGTCACCTGAAGCGGGGAACGCTCGGCATCATATCGATGGGGCTCGGCTTCTATGGGCTGCTGCACCTGCCGCTGCCGGAGGCCATTGCGCTCGGCTACGCGATGCCGCTTGTCGCCGTGATCTTCGCAGCTGTGTTTCTCGGGGAAACCGTACGAATTTACCGCTGGAGCGCCGTACTTTTCGGGATTGTCGGAGTGGCCATCATATCGTGGCCGAAACTGACCCTTTTCCGTGAGGGCGGGATCCATGCCGAGCAGGCGATTGGCGCGATAACCGTGTTGCTGGCTTCGGTGCTCGGCGGCATGGCGATGATTCAGGTGCGACGATTGGTCGAGGAAGAGAAGACGGCAACGATCGTTCTCTATTTCTCGATCACCGCCACGGTCTTCTCACTCGTGACAGTGCCGTTCGGCTGGCAGGTCCTTGATCTGGCGCCGCAATTGTTTCTCATCGCGGCCGGCTTCTGTGGGGGCGTGGCGCAGATCCTGTTGACGGAGAGCTACCGGCACGCTGATGTCTCGACGGTTGCGCCGTTCGAGTACACATCGATCGTCATCGGCGGTGTCATCGCGTATTTCGTGTTCGGCGATATCCCAAGCGGGGCCACGTTCCTGGGGACGGCAATTGTCGTCGCGGCCGGAATATTTATCATCTACCGCGAGCACCAGTTGGATCTGGAGCGCCGCGCGGCGCGGCAGGCCGGATCCTGAAAGCCGCCACCTACAATCGCAGCTTTGCGACCGCGTGAACGATGTTCTCGCGTCCTGCGTGAGAAATTCAAACGAAATAGTGAAGGGCATCCGAACAGTTCTTGCGTCTTATGAACTTGACGACGCATCGTTTATTCGCGAATGCCCATGTTTTGGGCTGGTCGGACGTCCTGGTGCCTGGGGCGTGCCGACGCCGGATACGCGCGGCGGGAGAAAAATGCCTCTTAATGCCGAAGATTTGGTTGCGAACCCGAAGTTCATCCTGGCCCTCCGCTTCCATGCAGGGCGTATGCGCGGCATGTTCGACACCGGCCCGAGACTGGCGCGATTGCTTGCTTCACAGCAGCGCTGGCTGCTGACGCAGACTGCCTATGCGCTTGCCATGGAGAGCGATCCCGCAGATTCCACGTCGGGCTTCACGGCGGTACGGCTGACGCGCGAGATCACGTCGCACAAGGTGGCCAGCCGCAACACGGTGCTGAGCTTTATCGACGAACTCTTCACCTACCGCTTCATCGCTTATGCACCGGGAGCCGAGCGCCGACGTCCCCGCCAGTTCGAGCCGACGGAAATCAGTCATCAGGCGATGTTTGGCTGGCTGGTCTCCAACCTGGGCGCTCTCGATCTGCTGGACGGCGGAAGACGGGTCGCCCATGTTGAGGCTCACCCGGAACTGATCCGCGTCATGCAGCCGCGAATTGCACTCAATTGCCTCCAGGATCCCCAGTGGCGGGAGCCTCCAGAGCATGTAGCGCTCTTCCAGTGGAACGACGCTGGCGGACTGATCGTCGATCATCTTGTCTCGCGGATCGATCTGGAAGGCGACGATCCGGAGCGCGTCGTGGTCGGCCATGTCGACAGTCGCACACTGGCGGCGGATTTCATGATATCGCGTACGCACTTGCAGCGGCTTTTCGCCAAGGCGGCGCAGCAAGGATGCATTGGTTGGGATACGACCGACAAGAAGCCCGTACTCTGGATGTCGCGTTCGTTTGTTGAGCAATACAGTCAGTGGCAAGCGATCAAGTTCGCCTATGTGGACGAAGCGTTCCGCTGGGTGGCGCGATAACCACGGGGCGCGGCCTACCGAGAAGCCAGGTCGGAGAGAATTGATAAGGCAGGCAATGCGGCAAGAGGCCAGCAAATGCTAGCCTCGGCCTCAGTATTGCTGAAAGTCGGCAAAGATCGTAGCGGGACGCGCGATGCGTCCGCTGGCGCCGGTCCCGCGAGCAACCATTTGCTCGTTCGTGGCGAAGCCAATGCGGCTGTAGCTTTGCGTTGTGCGGCGTTGCTCACTAGCAAGGCGAAGGGTTTCAAACCCGCAGTGTATAGGACGAAAACGTGCAGTCATTGCCTTGGTTCCTGTTGATTCCTCCCAAGACACAGCAATATATTGCACTGCAACATGAACTTTTCAATGCATTAGAATAAACGGCAGATATGCGAAAATCGCATAGGTGTTTTCACAAAAGATTTGTATTTGCCTATTTTGACGGCACGTCAGAGCGCTGCCAGTTTGGCCTGAAAAGCCAAAAGATCGTTCCAGGCCAATCGTTTGTTGACTGGTGCCGTCAACAGATCCTGAGGGTGCAATGTCGCAATCGCAGGAATAACGCGGTTTCCGACCGCAATCTCTCGCCATTGCCCGCGCAACCCGTGGATCGTATCGGTTTCGCCAAAAAAGACCCTGGCGGCAAAGTTGCCGAGTACGAGAATCGCCCTCGGCTCGGCAAGAGCAATCTGCCGCTCGATGAAAGGACGGCAGATATCCATTTCGGCGGTTGACGCGATGCGATTGCCCGGTGGTCGCCAGGGAATAACCTGCGTCAGCAATATGGCGTCGCGCTGCAGGCCGATTGCCGCGAGCATCTTGTCGAGCAGTTGGCCGGGGCGTCCGGAGAAGGGCTGGCCTTCGCGATCATCGTCCGCCCCTGGCGCCGAACCGATCACCATGATCCCGCTGCTCGCATCACCGCTGGCGAAGATCGTCGAGCGTGCGCTGTGCTTGAGATTGCATCCGTTGAATGCCTCGATCGCTGTTTTCAATTCCTGCAGTGAACGGGCACTTTCAGCTGCGAAGCGCGCCTGCTGCACGGCCTCGCCATCCGGAATAGAGGGCTGCGGCCGCTGGGCTGCACGCTCGGGGGCGGGGGCATTCCTTTGTGTGGTCTGAGCCGCCTGGCGGGCCGAATTTTCCCGAGCTTCAGCTGTCTGCGGCGAAGGGGCTGTGCTTCGCCTGGCCGCTTTCATGGCCTCGAATTCGGCAAAGCGATCGACAGCTTCCTCCTCGAGCAGCCATTCTACACCGGCTTCGGCATGGAAATGCAGAAGCGCGGCGAGTTCGCCCGGAGAGAGTTCGCTGACGGAGATCATGGCGGTGACTTTAGCGAAGCCGAGACGTCAATGAAAGAGTAGGATAGGCGGGAGGCGACCTATTACACCGTCCATTGCGTGATGTCCTCACGTTCGCCAATCAGCGCCAAGCCGTGGGCGATGGACAGCAGTTCACCACCGGTCTCGATGCGGTCCTGATCGAAGCGCTCGGTGAAGATGCGGCGCACAGCCGGGACGAACGACGTGCCTCCGGTGAGGAACACCTTGTCGATCATGCCGGATGTCGTGTTCGTCTTGTCGAGCACGTCATCGAGTGCGCCTTCGATCCGTGCGAGGTCATCCGCGATCCAGCTTTCGAAGTCGGCCCGGCGAATCGTCCGGTGGCCTCCGTGGCCGAGAGGCGCGAAGTCGAATGCCGCTTCGTCCGAAGCGGAGAGTGCCATCTTCGTCGCGGATACCGCCTGATAGAGCGGGTAACCTTCATCGTGGTCGACGAGATCGATGAAGGTCTCCAGCTTCTCGGGCTCGAGCGCCGTGCGCACGAGTTTCTTGAGATCCTCGAATTCGCGCGACGTCTTGAAGATGGAGAGCTGGTTCCAGCGACCGAAGCTCGAGTAGTAATTCGTCGGGACTTCAAGGATTTTGTCGAAGCTCTTGAAATGACTCCCCTTGCCGATCTGAGGGGCGACGATGTTGTCGATCATGCGATAGTCAAAGTGATCGCCGGCGATCCCGACGCCCGAATGGCCGATCGGGGTCGCGGTCAGTTGTCCACCGACCGTTTCGAACCGGATGAGCGAATAGTCCGTCGTACCGCCGCCGAAGTCGGCGACGAGAACCGTCGCATCGGATTTCAGGTTCTGCGCGAAGTAGAACGCGGCGGCCACCGGTTCGTAGACGTAGTGAACCTCCGGAAAGCCGAAGCGGGACAGCGCCTCGTTATAGCGCTGGGTCGCCAGCGCAGGGTCAGGGTTCGCGCCGGCAAAATGCACGGGGCGGCCGGTGACGATACGCTTGACGTCGGACGGCCAGTTGTCCCCGGCATAGTTCCGGAGGCGCCTGATAAAGACCTCCATCAGGTCCTCGAAACTGTGGCGCTTCGCGTAGACGAGGGTGCCCTGAAAGAGCGCGCTTGCCGCAAAGGTCTTGATCGACTGCAGGAACCGGCAGTCCCCGGGGTTATCGATGAATTGCCGGATTGCCGCGTGGCCGGCCTCGACCTTCAGGGCGGACGTGCCGAGTTGCGGATCCTTCATGAAGGAAAGGGCAGTACGCATGCTGTCGGCAGTTCCGGCTGCACTCGTAAAGGCCATTGAATGCGTTGTCTGCCCATCGGCCGTGGCCAAAACCGTGTTCGTCGTGCCGAAGTCGAATCCCAGCGCCTGAGCCATGCCCGCACCTCATCAAGTCGATTGTTTTTTGAGAACGGAGGCCAAGCTCCGCAAAGGCGCGAAACAACGCGCCCAAGGAGGGCGCGTGATGCCACAGAGGCCGCCGTTGTTCAAGGCTTGAAGCGAAAAATGCAGCGGGCGCCATTCGCGCCCGCTTGTTCCCTACTCGGCGGCCAATGCCTGAGGTATCTCCTCATCGTGCTCGGTCTTCTTCTTACGTCCAAAGCTGAGCAGCCAATCGCTAAGCCTGCCCATTTCGACGAAGATGACCGGAGTGATGAAGAGCGTCAGCGCCTGCGACACGACGAGGCCGCCGACGACGGCAATGCCGAGCGGCTGACGCAGTTCGGAGCTTGCGCCGGTCCCGAGAGCGATGGGAAGCGCGCCGAGGAGGGCGCAGAAGGTCGTCATCATGATCGGGCGGAAGCGTCGGACGCATGCTTCGTGAATCGCCTCCGATGGCGACATGCCGTTGCCGGAGCGCAGGTTCTCCAGCGCTACGTCGATCATCATGATCGCATTCTTCTTGACGATACCGATCAGCATCAGCAGGCCGATGAGCGCGATGATCGAAAGATCGAAGCCCATCACTTTCAACGCCAGCAGGGCACCGAGTGCCGCGGCCGGCAAGCCGGAAAGGATCGTCAGCGGATGAATGAAGCTTTCGTAGAGGACACCCAGCACGACGTAGATCGTCAGCACGGCCGCCAGGATCAGCAGCGGAGTGTTGCCCTGGGACTGCTCGAATATCTGCGCCGTGCCGCCGTAAGACGTGAAAACGTCCGCGGGCATATTGATGTCTTTCTTGATCTGATCGATCGCCGCCGTGGCATCGCCGAGCGCTTCGCCGGCCGGCAGGTTGAAGGAGACTGTCGTCGAAACAAGCTGACCTGTCTGGTTGATCGTCACGGGCCCCGTCGTGCGCTCTACCCTTGCGAAGTTGGACAAGGGAACGAGGGCGCCGTTGCTTGAAGCGACGCGGATTTCCTGAAGCTTCTGGTCGTCCCAGGGTTTGCTCGTATCGTACTCGACGATCACGTCATAGCTGTCGCCGGTCGACTGGATCTGGGCGGCGGTGTATCCGCCAAAGGCTTCCTGCAGGGTCGTCCGCAGCTGTCCGTCGGTGATCCCGAAGGCTGCCGCCTTCTCCGTGTCGACGACGATATTGGCCTGCAGGGCATTGTTCTGCGCATCCGAGGCGACGTCGGTGAAACGCGGATCGGAACGCATGGCCTGCTGGATCTTGTCTGCCCAGACGTTTGTCTGATCGGCGCTCAGCGCCTGAACGACGAGCTGGTATTGGCTCGCCGTCTGACGGCCGCCGAAGCGGAGGCTCTGTTGCGGCGTGATGTAGGCCTGCAGCCCAGGAATCTTGCCGATGCTCGCCCGCAATTCCCGTAACGTCTGATCAAGCGGTGGACGCTGATCCTTGTCCTTGAGTTCGACAAACATCGTGCCGTTGTTCAGCGGACTGCGTGCGTTGCCGCCGACGATCGACATGACGTGATTGACGGCGGGATTCTGCTTCACGAGTTCCGCTGCCTGGTTCTGCAACGCCTGCATCGCCGGATAGGAGATGTCCTGGCGTGCGCGCGTCGAGATGTTGAGGCGGCCGATATCTTCTGTCGGGAAGAAGCTGGATGGCAGCGTCATGAAGAGATAGACAGTCAGGCCGACCGACGCCACGAACAGGGCGAGGACGGCTGGACGATGCTTTAGGCACCAGCCGACCGATTTTTCATATCCCCTGAGTGTCCGCTCGAAACCGGCATCGAACCAACGAATGAAGAAGGGCGGGCGGTCGTGGCCGCTGCCGAGCCGTGACGCCAGCATCGGCGTCACCGTGAGCGAGACAATCGCGGAGGCGACGATTGCGATCGCAACGACCATGCCGAATTCGTTGAAGATGCGGCCGACGACGCCACCCATCAACAGGATCGGAATGAAGACGGCAATCAGCGACACGGACATGGAAATGATAGTGTAGCTGACTTCGCCTGCGCCTTTGATCGCCGCGTCGAGAACGGGCATGCCTTCCTCGACATGCCGGAGAATGTTTTCCAGCATGACGATCGCGTCATCGACGACAAGGCCGACTGCAAGCGTCAGTCCGAGCAGCGAGATGTTGTCGATGCTGTATCCGAGCACGTACATCATGCCGAAGGTGGTAATCAGCGACAGCGGCACGGCGAGGCCTGGAATGATCGTCGCCGTCAGGTGACCGGTAAAGAGGTAGATGACCAGGACGACGAGGCCGATCGTCAGGAGCAGGGTAAACTTCACGTCCGTGATCGCGTCCTTGATCGGCTGCGCAGAGTCGTTCATGACCTTTGTCGAAACGGAGGCGGGGATTTCGGCGTGCAGACCCGGCAGCTTTGCCCTGATCGCGTCGACGACCTCGACGGTATTGGCATCGGGCTGGCGTTGAATGGCAAGAATGATGCTGCGGTTGCCGTCATACCAGCTGCCGGTATTCTGGTTCTGAACGCTGTCCTGCACGTCGGCGACATCGCCGAGGTGGATCGGTGCGCCGTTGGGATTGGCAATGACAAGCGTACGGAACTCGTCGGCATTGGTTCGCTGAGTGTCCGCATTGATCGTCATGCTTTGCGAGTCGTTCTGCAGGGAGCCGACGGGAACCTGGCTATTGGCAGCGACCAGCGCCTGGTTGACGGTATCGATACCGATGCCGCGGTTGAGGAGCTTGTTGGGATCAACCTCGACCCGGACCGCGTAGGTCTGCGCACCGAAGACCGAGACTTCAGCCACACCGGGGAGTGTTGAAAGGGACGGCGAGATGATGTCCTCGGCGATCTCGTCGAGCTTGCTGCGGGGCATGGTGTCGCTCTGCACGGCAAGCAGCATGACCGGCGCATCGGCGGGGTTTGTCTTGCGATAGCTTGGCGGCGTCGTCATGTTGTCGGGCAATTGCCGCGTGGCGTGCGAGATCGCTGCCTGAACATCGGCCGCTGCCGCATCGATGTTGCGATTGAGATCGAACTGCAGAACGATGCTGGTATTGCCGAGCGAGTTCGTGGCGCTGATTTCGCTGATGCCGGGAATGGTCTGGAACTGCTTGATCAACGGCGTGGAGACCGAAGTCGCCATAGTTTGCGGTGAAGCGCCGGTCAGCGCGGCCGAGACGTTGATCGTCGGGAAGTCGACCTGCGGCAGTGCTGCCACCGGCACGAGCTGATAGCCTGCAAGGCCGGCCAGCACGACGCCGATGGCAAGCAGCGTCGTTGCAACAGGACGTCGGATACAGAAATTCGGTATCATTCTTCCGTGCCCGCTGTGATGATTTCGGTTTTGCCTGCGGTTTGGTCAACCGAGGCGACGTTCAATGCCTTGTCGTCGAACTGTTCCTTGACCGGCTGCTGGTCGACCAGCTGCGCCTGTCCCTCGATGATGATGTGATCGCCCTCGGACAGGCCTTGCGCGACGGCCGTGAAACCACCGTTCGCGCGCGCCACGGTGACCGGCGTCACATGAGCCTTGCCGTCGCGTGCGACAATGGCGAAGAAGCCGTCGGCGCCGGGACTGACAGCAACGGTGGGGACCACGACCTGCTGTTCATTGTTGTTGAAGTGGACAACGATGTTGACCGATTGCCCGGGCCATAAAGCGCCGGACGCGTTCTCAAACTTCGCCTTCGCGAGAATTGTGCCGGACGCAGGATCGACGGTGTTGTCGTAAAAGCTGATATGGCCCTGACGTGGCTTGGCCTTGTCGGATTGAGGAACGGTGCTGACGTCCACCGGGCCTGCGGCAAGTGCAAGCTTCAACTGCCGGAGGTCGCGTTCCTGCAGGTGGAATTTCACGTAGATCGGATCGTACTTTGCGATCGTCACGATCGCGGAGCCGGCGTTCACAAAGGCGCCTGGGCTCACGGCGATATCGCCAAGGCGTCCGTCGAAGGGCGCGCGAATATCGGTATGCTCAAGCAGGACCTGATCGGCGGCAAGCGCGGCCTTATCGGCCTCTACGGTCGCTGCTGCCGTATCGCGGGCCGCCTTTGCCTGATCATAGCTTTGCTGTGTGCCAGCCTTGGAGCTCAAAAGGTCATTGGCGCGTGCCAGCGCTGTCTCGGACTCCGACAGGGTGGCTTGGTCGCGGACCACCATGGCGCTGTCCTTGTCGACTGTTGCCTGTGCGGTGCGGGCATCAAGCTTGGCGATCAGATCTCCCTGTTTGACGGTGGCGCCGTCCGAGGCAAGGATCTGCGTAACGATCCCCTGTTCCTGGGCCGCGATCGTGGTGTTGTCGTCCGCATCCGCCCAGCCCGAAGCTGTGACGTCCCGGGGCAAAACAGTCTTCACTGCTGCGACAGTCTTGACCAGCGTTGGTCCGCCGTTGCGGTTGCGACCCTTGCTGCCGCCCTTCTGATCACCGGATTTCTGCGATGCATCGCCCGCCGTTTGGTGGCCGCCGTCGGCGGCATCGGCCTGCGGCTGAGCGTGGGGCAAAAATTGCGAAAGATACGGGATTCGTTCCCTGCATTGCCAAGCGCCAACGCTGGCAGCAGCTATAATGCAGGCCGTGATCAAAAGTTTCTTCATATGCGAGACCGGTTTGGGCAAGTTGCGCGAAAATCAAGGCTCTATTGAACCACGTCTATTACGGCGCAAAAAAGACACAATTGCCGAACCGGCCATCACTAAGTGGTTATAATGGCTTAAATTTTTGTAATGAAAGAATGACCTGAAATACCATTTGTTGGGCGTCAGCGATGCATCGTTGCTCAGGCTTTCGCGATTTCTCCTTTTCAATCAGACGGATCGCGCCGCTCCGCCGTCGCAGCGCACAAGACTGCCGGTGATGTAGCTCGCGGGCTGGCTGCAAAGAAAGGCGGCGGTTGCAGCGAACTCTTCGACCGTCCCATAGCGACCGACGGGGATTGCGGCCTCTTTGGCAGAGCGGATTTCACTGAGGCTCTTGCCGGTGCGCTTGGCGGCCGCCCCATCTACCTCGTCGGTGCGGCCGGTCAGAATGCTCCCGGGAAGCAGAAGGTTTGACGTGACCCCAAAGCGTCCGATCTCCGTTGCCAGCGTCTTGCTCCAACCGGCGAGGGCGGGGCGCAGCGTGTTCGAAAGGGCGAGGTTGGTGATCGGTTCGATGACGCCCGACGACGCGACAGTGAGAATGCGCCCCCAGCCTTGTTCCTTCATGGATGGCAACAGTGCGTTGGTGAGCGCGATCACCCGCAGCACCATGGAGAAGAAATAGGTCTCCAGTTTCTCGGGCGTCATGTCCTGCGTCGTTCCTGGCGTGGGGCCGCCGGTATTGTTGACCAGGATATCGATGCCGCCAAGCTTTTCATGCACGGCGGCGGTCACGGTCTCGACGAAATTCTCGTCCGAGAGATCGGCCCAGATCCAATCCGCCTTGCCATTTCCTTCGGCGTTAATGGCGCGGCAGTTTGCCTCCAGTGTCTCGCCGCTGCGGCCGCAAAGAAGAACGTTCGCGCCCTCACGTGCTAAAGCCACGGCGATGCCATGCCCCAATCCGCGCGACGATGCCAGAACGAGTGTGCGCTTGCCCTTGATGCCGAGTTCCATGTCAATTTCTCCATTTGTCCGTCTTTCTATACGGCGCGCCGACGGGAGACGAAAGCGGCATCTGGCACTGTTTATTATTTGACGTTTACGTAAGCTGCATATATTTATCTGGCACTAGAAATGCTGTTGCGCGAATTGGGGGATTCGCTGTCGTTTCCCGGCTCGACAATGGAGCTCTGTTTTGCCAAGAGATAACCCCATCACGGGGAATATGGCCGCGATGTCGGCCGAGCGGAGATGGATGCATGACCGATACGACTGAACTGCCCGAGCGCGAAAGCATGGAATTCGACGTTGTGATCGTCGGTGGCGGTCCTGCGGGATTGTCAGCTGCGATCCGCCTGAAGCAGGTCATTCCGGAGTTGTCGGTCGTCGTGCTCGAAAAGGGGGCTGAAGTCGGCGCGCACATTCTGTCGGGTGCCGTGGTCGATCCTATCGGCATCGATCGTCTGCTGCCTGGCTGGCGCGATGAGACTGATCATCCGTTCAAGACCGAGGTGACAGACGACCACTTCCTGGTGCTCGGCCCGGCAGGCTCGGTGCGCCTGCCGAATATCATGATGCCGCCGCTGATGAGCAACCATGGCAACTACATCGTTTCGCTCGGCAACGTCTGTCGCTGGCTCGCCACAAAGGCGGAAGAACTCGGCGTCGAGATCTATCCTGGTTTTGCCGCGACGGAGGTGCTCTACAACGACGAGGGGGCCGTCATCGGCGTCGCCACCGGCGACATGGGCATCGAGAAGAACGGCGAGCCCGGCCCGAACTACACCCGCGGCATGGCGCTGCTCGGCAAGTATGTGCTGATCGGCGAGGGTGTACGCGGTTCGCTTGCCAAGCAACTGATCGCCAAGTTCGATCTGTCGAGGGATCGTGAGCCGCAGAAGTTCGGTATCGGCATCAAGGAACTCTGGCAGGTGAAGCCCGAGCACCACAAGCAGGGTCTCGTGCAGCACTCGTTCGGCTGGCCACTTGGAATGAAGACCGGTGGCGGCTCCTTCCTCTACCACCTCGAGGACAACCTCGTTGCCGTCGGCTTCGTCGTCCACCTGAACTACAAGAATCCCTACCTCTATCCCTTCGAGGAGTTCCAGCGCTTCAAGACGCATCCGGCGATCCGCACGACCTTCGAGGGCGGCAAACGGCTGTCCTATGGTGCGCGCGCGATCACCGAGGGCGGCTATCAGTCTGTACCGAAGTTGTCCTTCCCCGGCGGCGCGCTGATCGGCTGCTCGGCGGGCTTCGTCAACGTGCCGCGCATCAAGGGCAGCCACAACGCGGTGCTGTCGGGCATGATGGCGGCGGACCGGATCGCCGCCGCGATTGCCGCCGGTCGCGCCAATGACGAAGTGGTCGAGATCGAGAACGACTGGCGCTCAAGCGACATCGGCAAGGACCTGAAGAGGGTGCGCAACGTCAAACCCCTCTGGTCGAAGTTCGGCACGGCAATCGGCGTGGCGCTCGGCGGTTTCGACATGTGGACGAACCAGCTCTTCGGCCTTTCGATCTTCGGTACGCTGAAGCACGGCAAGACGGATGCGGCCTCGCTGGAGCCGGCCTCGCAGCACAAGCCGATCGCCTACCCGAAGCCCGACGGCGTTCTCACCTTCGACCGTCTGTCCTCGGTGTTCCTGTCGAACACCAACCACGAGGAAGACCAGCCGGTGCATCTGCAGGTGAAGGACATGGCGCTGCAGAAGTCGTCCGAGCACGACATCTATGCCGGTCCTTCGACGCGCTACTGTCCGGCCGGCGTTTACGAATGGGTGGAGAAGGATGGGCAAGAGACCTTTGTCATCAACGCCCAGAACTGCGTCCACTGCAAGACCTGCGACATCAAGGACCCCAACCAGAACATCAACTGGGTGCCGCCGCAGGGCGGCGAGGGGCCGGTCTACCCGAACATGTAAGAGGCAGGCATGAGCAATGCCTGCGCCATACGGCAGGCGCGTCTCGATGAGCTGCCGCGCCTGACCGAAATCGAACTCGATGCCTTCGCGACGCTGGCGGAGGCGCTCGGCGTTATCAGGGAAGCGCACGCGCTGCCACACGATGTGTTGCGGGGGGCGCTCGATGCGGGCCTGCTGCTCGTTGCCGCCGATGACGGCGATCGTCCGGTCGGCTTTCTCGCGGTCGAGGAAATCGAAGGCACGCTCTATGTGATCGAACTGGACGTTTGCCGGGAATGGCAACGCAAGGGTCTCGGTCGGCGTCTGATGTCGGCTGCAATCGAGATGGCGCAGCAGCGTCAGCTATCGGCACTGACGCTGACAACGGATCGCTACGTTCCGTTCAACGCACCCTTCTACGCCTCCCTCGGCTTTGTGCTGGCGAGTGTCGAAGCCGTTCCGCACTTCCTGAAGAAAAAGCTGGATCACGAAATCGCGGTTGGGATGGATCCGGAACGACGGGTCGCGATGGTTCTTGCGCTTTGAAGCATGCAACAACAGAGTGAGCCGGCGGATTGGCCACCGGCCCAAACTGCGGAGTTGCTATCGGCGCGAGGCGATGCCGGTCGAGAGCGCTACACCGAGCCCGGTGATAACGGCGGCGGCAATCTCGGCGATGCCGATTTCCTCCCCAAGCAACAGGCCGCCGCCGATCGTTGCCAGCACTGGCGTGATTGCCGTAAAGGCAGCTGCCTGGGTGCCGCCCAGCGCATGAACAGCAAGGCCATAGGCGACCGTGGCAGCAAGGCCGGAAAGCACGCCTTGGCTCAGTACCTGCAAGCCGACTTCACCAAGTGGTGCGCTGGGAATCGACGTGCCGAAGACGACGGCCAGACCGATGTGGATCAGAAATGACCAGATGGCGATGAGCGCGCTGGCCTGCAGAGCCGTCAGGCCGGAGCGGCGGAAGGCATGCGTGTAGCTTGCCCAGAGGATTGCTCCCATCGGCAGCAGAACAAAGCTGGTCCAGGGTAGTGCCGCTCCGGCGAGGCTGCGGACCAGGAGGATGGCAACGCCGCCGACGATCGCGGCAAGGCCGAGCACGCGCACGAAATCCGGTCGCTCCCGGAAGGCGATGACGCCGATCAGCGCAGTGGCAAGCGGCATGGACCCCCCGAGCAGAATGCCGGCGGCGGATGCCGGGGTCGAGTGAATGGCCGACGTGGTCAGCTGGAAGAAAACGGCGCCGGCGCCCGCGACCATCGTGGCAAGCAGGCGGAGCGGCACGCCTTTCGGCAGCAATCCGGTTTTCAGCCAGACGGGCGCCAGAACAAGCGCCGGAATACCGTAGCGGATCAGGCCGATATCGATCGTGCCCAACTGCGTCGCCGCGCTGTGACGCGTCGCTAGGATCCACGCTGCCCAAATGAGGACGGTGACGACGGCGCCCGCATATCCGACAGATGTCGAAGTGGACTTTTCATTGTTCGTGAAGGTAACGGCGCTCATCGACCTCTCCTCTCGTGATCGTCCGGTTTGCTGTCCGGTTGAGAGAAGAATAGGCGGAAACGGCGAGGCATGTCCTTGCTATCTATGCCGTAAAAATACTGGTATGAGCAATTATCTGCCAACCTTGCCAAAGGATTTTACCGAACATGCCAAATCTTGATAAATTCGATCTGGCGATACTGGAATGCCTCCAGGAGGATGCCCGGGCGACCAACGTGGAGATTGCCGAAAAGGTCAATTTGTCGCCGTCCCCCTGTTTGCGGCGCATCCGCAACCTCGAGAAGACTGGCGTGATCCGCGGCTACCGCGCCGATATCGACCGCAAGGAAGTCGGTCTCGGCCTGACGGTTTTCGTCGAGCTCAAGGTCGCCCATCACAGCCGCGAGAACGCGCAGGCGCAGGAGGCGGCATTGCTCGCCATTCCGGAGGTGGTCTCGTGTTTTCTAATATCGGGAACGGCCGACTTTCTTGCGGAGGTGGTGGTCGAGGATCTCGCAGCCTATGAGCGGCTGCTGACGGACACGCTGCTGACCCTGCCGAATGTCAGCGATATCCGCTCGAATTTTGCAATTCGTAGCATGAAAACCCACGGAGCGCTGAAGTTGCCGGAGCTGAAATAGAAACGGGGCCAATCGGCCCCGTTTTCTTGCTTAGAGTAGCGTGCCACTGAGGATCAGCAGCGCGACCGAGAAGTAGATCACCAGCCCGCTCACATCGACGAGCGTGGCGACCAACGGGGCGGAGGCGCTTGCCGGATCAAGCCGCAGCTTCTGCAGGATGAAGGGCAGCATGGAGCCCGCCAGCGAACCAAACGTGACGATGCCGATCAGTGCGGTAAAGATCGTGACGCCGACCAGGACCCAGTGCTCGCCGTAGTCATAGAGCCCGATTTTTTGCCAGAGCACGATGCGGGCGAAACCGACCAGTCCCAGGATCGTGCCGAGCACGATACCCGTCGGCAACTCGCGCATCAGCACGCGCCACCAGTCGGAGAGCTTGAGCTCGCCGAGCGCCAGTGCCCGGATGATCAGCGATGTCGCCTGCGACCCGCTGTTGCCGCCGGAGCTCATGATCAGCGGCACGAACAGCGTCAGCACGATCGCCTTCTCCAGTTCGCCTTCGAAATGCTGCATGGCGCTTGCCGTCAGCATTTCGCCGAGGAAGAGGGCGCAGAGCCAGCCAGCACGCTTGTGGATCATGCCGGCAAAGCTGATCTTCGTGTAAGGCTTGCCGAGGGCTTCCATACCACCGAATTTCTGCGCGTCTTCCGTCTGGTCGGCGATCATCGTGTCGATGACGTCGTCGACCGTAACGATGCCGAGCATGTGGCCGTCCTCGCTGACGACGGGCAGGGCGAGCAAATTATGCTTGCGGATCAGCCGGGCGACATCTTCCTGCGTCATCAGCGGATCGGCACGCACAACCCCTTCCTTCTGCGCAACGGTCAGGACGGATTCACCGGGCTCGCCGGTGATGAGGCGGCGGAGTGTGACGACGCTCGTCAGCACGCGGCTGACCGCATCGAGGACGTAGATCGCATAGACCGTCTCGCGCGAACGCTCGACTTTGCGCACGTGCTCCAGCGTCTGTTCGACAGTCCAGGTGTCGGGCACGCTGACGAATTCGGTCGTCATGATGCTGCCGGCCGTGCGGGGCGGATACCCCATCAGGTGCTGGACGGCGAGACAGGTCGTGCGGTCCAGCCGCGAGAAGAGGTGTGCACGAACCTCCTCGTTCATTTCCTGAAAGAGGTCGGCGACACGGTCGTTTGCCACGGCGTTCAGCAGCCGTGCGGCATGCTCGACCGGCATGTCTGCAAGGATCGCGGCGGCGTGATGCAACTCGGGACGTCCGAGAATTCGCACGGCCTTTTGCTGCGGCAGCGTAACCAGGATTGCTGCGGCTTCGAATATTTCAAGTGTGTTCAGCTGTTCGACGCGCTCGGCCGTGGTGATCGGGCCGAGGTGGTCGCTGCTGAAGAAACGAGCGGCATGGCCCGCCCGCAGTGGGAAGCGATTGATGTTCATAGGCTCGCCTTTCCGTCGATCCGCCGTAGCGTCCGACGGGCGAGCCCGACAGAGTCAGGTCAGCGCACGAGGGCCGCGTACGGCAAAGGCAATCGACTGCTACTGTCGCTTGGCATCGTGATGATGGCTCCGTTGATATCCGCGGAAAATGGAGGTGATCCGCGTAAGGCTCTAGGTGGTCTCAATTGGCAAAAAAGTCAAGCGCTTGAGGTGCTTGATGCCAGAATGCCGCACCTTCCGGCGCGGCATATCGTTCGAGCAGCGTTCTTTCGAATTTGCGGGCCGCTGTCGACTATGCGTTGACGCCGGGGGCGGCCGCGTCAGGCGCTCCGGCCACGGCGATCGAGGCTTAGAGATGCCACGAACACAAAGATGCCGATAAACGACAAGATCGCGCCGACATAGCCGGTGGCGGCAAAGCCATAGCCCTGTGCGATAACCAGGCCGCCGAGCCAGGCGCCCAGCGCATTCGCAATATTGAATGCCGAGTGGTGAGATGCGGCAGCAAGCGTCTGCGCATCCGCCGCGACATCCATCAATCGGGTCTGGACAGCGGGACCGGCGGCAAAGCCGCAACCGATGCAGAATACGCAAAGCGCCAGCATGAACGGATTGGCAGCCGTGAGGGAGAACAGTGTCAGCACGACGATGTTGAACACAAGGCAACCACCGATCGTTCCCATCAGCGATTTGTCGGCAAACCAGGAGCCGACGACATTGCCGACGTTCATGCCGATGCCGAAGATGATCAGCATCACGGCGACCATACTCTCCGGCAGCATTGCGACCTCGGTCGTGGTTGGTGCGATATAGCTAAACATGGCGAACATCCCGCCGAAGCCGACGGATGCCGTGGCGAGCGTCAACAGGACCTGCGGACGCTTGAATGCGCCGAGCTCCCGCTTGAAGCTTGCGCCCTCGGCAACTCGGTCGCGTGGCACGTAGTACCAGATCAGGGCGACCGTCAGCAGGCCGATGATTCCAACGATCGTAAAGGCAAGCCGCCAGTTGAGAGACTGCCCGAACACGGTGGCGAGCGGGGTTCCCAGGAGGGTCGCGACCGTCAACCCGAGCATCACGCGGCCGACGGCGCGAGCGCGCTTGTGCATCGGCACCATGGATGCCGCGACGATCGCGGCAACGCCGAAGTAGGCGCCATGCGGCAACCCCGTGATGAAGCGCATCAGCGTGAAGCTCTCGAAGGTCGGTGCCGTCGCGCTCAACAGGTTGCCGACGGCAAAGATGCCCATGACGAGGAGAAGCAGCGAGCGACGCGCCATCTTCGCGGCGAGAACCGCGATGATTGGAGCGCCGATAACAACGCCGAGCGCATAGGCGCTTATCACGTAGCCGGCTTGCGGCGTCGTCACCGAGAAGGTATCGGCGACGTTAGGCAAAAGACCCATGATCGCGAATTCGCCGGTGCCTATGCCGAAGCCGCCGCAGGCAAGCGCCAGTTGTACAAGCGCAATTGCCGCCGGAGACGGGGTCTCTTCTACCGCCATCGTATCTATGGAATCGTTTACGGCGACCTGGCTCAAGAGGCACTCCTTGGCATTCGATAGGTGACATACGGGACGGGACGCAAGATGCGGCGGTGACCGGTAGGCCGGAGATGAAGGGAGATGAAGACGATGCTCCACCGTCCAATCTATCAACGATAGACTGCTTGAGGTCGAGTGCGTTTTCTGCAGTGCAGTGTCCCCCGATTTGCATACGTCCCTTGCAAATTTGGGGGCCCTGGCGCTGCTCGCGGCGGCCGTGAGACGCGCTTCAGCTTGAAATTGCCGCTGCGGGAACCATCTGCTTTGCAGCGCCAACAGGCTTTGCCTGTCGGGATGGATCAACGGGAGCCTGATGAAACTAGTTGGCTTTTTCAATCGAGATGGTGGAACGTTCAGGACCACCGACATGGAAGCCTATGAAAGGCGGGCCGAGGCGATCTTCAGGGAAGCGGGTCACGATTTCGATGCAATCGTCTTTTCTGGCAAGGAGATTGTACCCGCGATGGAGCGGGCGGCCCGCTGGGGCAACATCGATGGCATCGTCGCCGGCGGTGGCGACGGGACGATATCGGCGGCAGCGTCCATAGCCTGGAGAAACGATATCGCACTCGGCGTTGTGCCGGCTGGTACAATGAACCTCTTCGCCCGTTCCTTGCGCGTACCCCTCGATATCTGGCAAGCGCTTGAAACACTCGCCTTTGGCGAGGTCGATCGTGTCGATATTGCCAGCGCCAATGGCAGGCCGTTCATTCACCAATTCTCGGCCGGGCTGCATGCGCGCATGGTGCGCTATCGAAATTCCTACTCGTACCGCTCGCGTCTTGGAAAGATGGGGGCAAGCGCGCGGGCCGCATTTGGCGTCGTGCTAAACCCACCCGAATTCGAGGTCGAGTTCGAAGCGGGGGGCGTTTACGAGCGCCGCCGGGTTTCCGCGGTCTCGGTTTCCAACAACCCCTTCGGCCAGAATGCCTTGCTTTATGCAGATAGCCTCACCGGCGGCGAACTAGGCTTTTATACCGCCAATCCGCTGAAGCCGCTCGGCGTCGCGCGTCTGGCCATCGATCTCTTGCGAGGCAAGGTGAGGGAGAACGCGGACGTGATGATCATGCATCCAGCAGAAGTGCATCTGCACTTTCCAAAGCTGCCGTCAAAGGCGAATTGCGTGATGGATGGCGAGCTGCGTCCCCTGGAGCGAGACGTTGCGTTGAAATTGCATCCCGGCGAACTCAAGGTATTGGTCCAGCAGGGACTTGCAGCGCAAGTTGACGAAGCGGAGCGGCGCGAAGTCGCTCCCTAGCAGCTCCAGCCCGTGGCGCGCGTCGCAGAAATCGCTCTGGCTTCGGTCCGAAGAGCTGAGGGGGACGCCGGAGCTAGCGCGGATATATCCAGGCGTAGCCGAAGAGCCGTTGATCCTCCGGCCGCCCGCTGATGTAACCGATGCTTGTGTACTTGGTCGCCACTGCGGAGTATTGCGGGCCGAGGTTCTGTTCAATCCAGTTAACCAGCACCGGCGGTAGCGCCGTTCGATCCTTGGAGGGAAGCCAAACGACCAGGATCGGCTTCTCCGCGGTCCAATCGTAATCGATAGCCAGGTTGCCGAAGAACGTGGACATCGTTGGAACATCAGGCAACTGAATATGCATATTTCCCGACGCCGGCCAGTTGTCGGTGAGCACCAGCCCGGGACGCTTGCCTTCCTCAGCAATGATCTTGCCGGCAAACTCCTCGTAAGGCGCGTTGTAGGCCTCAGGCCGGCCGAAGAGTGACGGCGCGTGCGCAAGGACCAGACTCAGGGACGGGACGATGATCATGACCGCGAGAGGTGCGATAAAGAAGCGCCGCGCAAAATCCTGCTGTTGAATGCCCCGTGCCTGCATCTTCAGGCAAAATGCAATCGGCATCAGGAACAGGAGGGGCAGCACCCATCGGTCGCGCATAGATGTTATGCCGATGGCGAAAACCAGCACGAGAACCTGCACGCCAATCGCCAGAAATATCGTGTCGAAAAAGTGAGCCCAGATGGTCGTCGGTCGCAGACTGCGGAGAAACTTCTTGCCAAAAACGATCGCATAAACCGCAACAAGAGGCGCCATGATCACGAGCACCTGACCGAAGAACTCGGTCGGCCCCTTGATCAGTTTCGCGAGTACGCTGGTCGGCGCTTCCTGCGCCATGGTATTCAACGTGCGGGTCGCGGCCAGGCCCATATTGTTAAGGAGCCAAAGGCCGTGCGGCGCGAAGATGAGGACCGCGATAACCAGTGAAAGCAAGAAGCGACGGTCGAACAGGCGCTTCTGTCCCTCCGGATGCAGAAACACTGCAATGAGTGCTCCAAACACGACGAGAGTGAAGTTGTACTTCGACAGCATGCCGAGTCCCAGCGTGACGCCGATTGCCGCGTAGGAGAACAGGGATGGGGCCTTCAGCGTCTTGATGATGCTGTAGATGAAAAGGTTGATCATCAGCATCTGGGCGACCGTGTGGGTCAGATCCCTTTGTGCCTGCCAGAAAACCTGTGGAATCGTGAACAGCGAAAGCGTCGCGATGGCGGAAAACAAGCGGTCATCGAGCACCAGTTTTGCCAGCTTGTAGTAGCTCAGGAAAAGAAGAAACAGCACCAGGTTCTTGGTTGCGGCAATCGTTGCGATCGACAATCCGAAGCCGGATACGACCATCGCCTGCAGCCAGTTGTAGAGCGGCGGCTGGGTGTCGTAGCCGGCCACAAGCCATTGCGAGAAGAACGCCTGCTGGGACTCATCGACCCGCAGGCCGTTTGGCACGAGGAGGCGAACGACAAAGCTGACGACAAAATATGCCGCCAGCAGCAGGACAACCGCGTCCGGCTTGCGAGCCAGCAGATTACGCATTCTCACTTCCGTCGAAGACCTGGCGGACGATGTAGTTCGGCGACGCATCGTCGCGATAATAGGTGCGGGCAATCATCTCAGCGAGAATGCCGGTCGTGATCAACTGCACGGAGGACAGCATGAAAACGATGCCGACCATCAGCATCGGGCGGGTGCCGATGTCGTTGCCCAAGATGAACTTGTCGACGAACAGATAGAGCATCACCAGGGCGGAGATCGCACCCAGTCCAAGGCCCAGCGAGCCGAAGAAATGGCCTGGCCGTGCCTTGTAGCGCATGAAGAACATGACCGAAAGCAGGTCGAGGATCACGCGGAAAGTACGCGAGATGCCGTATTTGGATTGCCCGTGCTGGCGGGCATGGTGGGTCACGACCATTTCGCCGATGCGCGAGCTTGGCACGACGCCAGCGACCCAGGCGGGGATGAAGCGGTGCATTTCGCCCATCAGCTTCACCTGCTTGATGATCGAGGCGCGGTAGATCTTCAGACTGCAGCCGTAGTCGTGCAGCTTCACGCCGGTAATGCGCCCGATCAAGTAATTGGCACACCATGAGGGAATCTTGCGTAGCAGGAGACCGTCTTGGCGGTTCCTGCGCCAGCCAACCAAAAGATCGAGCTCACGCCGCTCCAGTTCGGCGACCATGGACGGAATGTCTTTCGGGTCGTTCTGCAGATCGCCGTCCATTGTGGCGATCAACCGGCCGGTCGCGGCGTCGATGCCTGCCTGCATCGCGGCCGTCTGGCCGAAGTTGCGCTGCAGTTCGACGATCCTCAGCGTAAGGCCCTCGCGGCCGATGTGCTTGCGCGCATTTACCAGCGTGGCATCGGTGCTGCCATCGTCGATCAGGATAAGCTCCCAGCGATCGGAGTAGCCGGCCATGGCCAAGCAGATGCGATCGACAAGCGGGCCGACGCTCTCTTCCTCGTTGAAGACAGGCACAACAAGCGACAATTCGACCGGCCGCATCGCTTCCACGAGGCCCTGACGTGGGTCTACTGTTGTCTGCACGTTTGATTTCTCCTACAAGGCGCACGGCCAAAAAGCGGCATTCGCCGCGATAGTCAGGAAAGCCTACTATATGAAGTTTCCGGTTGTTGCCAGCCGACAATCCTGGTTTATCCGCAATCGGATGACGCTGCTGACGATCGTGATCGTGGCGGCTTACGCGCTTTTCATCCAGTGGTTTTGGGGCTGGCGGGTCATTCTCGGACAATGGGCCGAGGTCGGTGCTATCCCGATTATCGCCGCTCTCGCACTTCTGACCAGCACCTACTTTCTCAGGACCTGGCGCATCTATGATTATTTTCCGAGAGAAACTGCGGGCCGCTTCAAGGTGCTTTTTCGCGTCACGCAGATTCACAATCTCCTGAATATCATGCTGCCGTTTCGAACGGGGGAGACAAGCTTTCCGGTGTTGATGCGCACCGAGTTCGGTATTCCGCTGGCGCGCGGCACGTCCGCTCTGTTCGTCATGCGCCTGCTTGATCTGCACGCCTTGTTGGCCGCGGCCGGCATAGGCTTTGCGATCGCGTCACCACACAACATCGTTGCATGGATCGTCTGGGTGTCCTTCCTGTCACTTCCGGTAGTCGCCTTTGCTCTGAGGCGACCCTTGTTGCGGCTTGCCGGCACGATGCTGCCGGTAAAAGCGCAGAAGCTGGTGGTTGAGGTTGAGAGGGGACTTCCGGTCGATGCCGCAGCTTTCACGCGCGCCTGGGCGATGACCGTCATCAACTGGCTCGTCAAGGTTCTGGTGCTCGCCTGGGCCCTCAACCTGATGGGGGTATTTCCGATGGCCGCAAGTTTCGGCGGGGCGCTTGGCGGCGAGCTCTCCTCCGTGCTTCCGGTGCACGCGCCGGGTGGCGTCGGCACTTATCCGGCCGGGATCACTGCCGGTGCCGTTGCCCTAGGCGCATCCAGCGAGAAGACGGCCCTTGCTGCCTTGGCGCAAGCAAGCATCAATGCGCATTTGCTGATCATCGTCTCGGCACTGACGGGCACTGCGATATCACTGCCGCTCGGCCGCAGCCGTAAGCTCTGAAATTCGATTCTTCAGGAATGTCTGCTCTGGCGCCTGTTGACACAGCCTCAAGGCTGTCTCGTAGGCTGCAATCGCCTCTGCCTTCTGTCCCAGCTGCCTCAGAAAATCGGCGCGGGCCGAATGCGCAAGGTGGTAGCTCTCCAATTCTCCTGCCTGCAGGATTGCGTCTATGAGCTCTAGACCTCTTTCCGCTCCCTCCACCATCGCCACCGCAACGGCCCTGTTGAGTTCCGCAATCGGCGACGACTGAGCCGATAGCAAGAGATCATAGTAGCCGACGATGCGATGCCAGTCCGTCTTCTCTGGCGTCTCGGCTCGTGCGTGCTCTGCGGCGATGGCCGCCTGCAGCGTGTATATACCGACCTCGCCATTCCGCAGGGCGCCGTCGAGGCGCCCAAGACCTTCGCGAATCTTTTCACGGTCCCAAAGGCCGCGATCCTGATCGGCCAGGAGAATGAGGCCTCCCTCCGGGCTTCGCCTGGCGGCGCGACGCGAGTCCTGAAGGAGTAGCAGCGCAAGCAGCCCAGAGGCATCGGGGTGCGGCAGAAGGCGTACCAACAGCCGTGTGAGGCGAATGGCTTCCGAGGTGAGATCCGTCCGGACCACCTCCTCGCCGGACGAAGCGGAGTATCCTTCGTTGAAAACCAGATAGATCACGTGCAGCACCCGGTCGAGCCGCTCCGGCAATTCCTCGCGCTCGGGAACCTCGTAGGGAATCTTCGCTGTGCGGATCTTGTTTTTCGCGCGTACGATGCGCTGCGCCACAGTGGGGGCGGGGACCAGAAATGCGTGGGCGATCTCTTCAGTCGTAAGTCCGCATATCTCTCTAAGCGCCATCGCCATTTGCGCGTCGGCGGGTATGACTGGATGGCAGCAGGTGAAGATCAACCGGAGCATGTCGTCTTCGATCAGGTCCACGTCGCCAATCTCCGTTTCATCGAAAGACCCGTACAGGCTTTCCTCGATGTCTTTCGCCGACATGTCGAAACGCGACCGGCGCCTGATGTGGTCGATCGCGCGAAATCGCCCGGCGGAAACGAGCCAACCGAACGGGTTTGTCGGAACACCATCGCGGGGCCACGTCCGCGCGGCGGCCGCAAACGCGTCGTGCAGGGCTTCTTCGGCCCGGTCGAAGTCTCCGAGGAGACGGATGAGTGTCGCAAGCACCCGGCGAGATTGCGATCGGTAGATATCCTCGATCAGACGTTCCAAGGTCTACTCCGGCAATGTCAGGATCCGCACCGGGCGGATTTCCACAGCGCCAACTTGCGCACAAGGAATTCCAGCGGCGATTGCCTTCGCCTCATCCATATCGGAGGCATCGATAACATACAGGCCGGCCAGATGCTCCTTCGTCTCGACGTAAGGGCCATCAGTCATGCTAAGCTCGTTGTTGCGCACCCGCAGGACGACAGCCTTATCGGGCGTTTCGAGCGCATCGGCATGAATCAGCGTGCCCCGTTCGCGCAACCCTTCGTCGAAGCCAAAATGAGCGCGGACGACAGCTTCGGTTTCGGCAGGGGTCTGATGACCGTCGGCATCGGCCGAATTGTAGATCAGGCAAACATAGCGCATCGCATTATCTCCCGTCTTTGATGGAATAGGCCGGCCGTATCTCGATCGAAGCGTATTTCAATATGGGGAAGGTCGAGGCGATCCTCTTGGCTTCTTCCATGTCGGCGGCGTCGATCAGTACGAAACCACCAAGATGTTCCTTGATTTCGGCGAAGGGACCGTCGGTTGCCTTCGTGACGCCCTGCCTCACTCGAAGAGTAACTGCAGATTCGGGCTCATGCAGCGCAAGAGCGACTTGCAGGACGCCGCGGTCATGCCAGTGATCGTCGCTTGCGATGCATTCTTGCGTCACCACATCCCACTCTTCCTGCGGGACGAGCTTGCTCTTCTCGGTGTCGAACCAGACCTGGCAGAGATATTTCATGACGTCTCCCTCAATTATGAACCGGAATATCGTAGATCGGCCGGACTTCGATCGACCCTAGTCTTGCAAGCGGGATGCCGGCCGCTACGCGGATGGCATCGTTCAGATCTTTTGCGTCGATAAGAATGAAGCCGCCGAGCTGCTCTTTTGTTTCCGCAAAAGGCCCGTCCGTCACTGACATTTCATCATCACGAACGCGGACGGTCACGGCATTCTTTGGCGATTGCAGCGCCTGCGCGGCAATCATGTGCCCGCTTGCGATCAGATCATCGTCGTAGGCGAGGGACGCTCTGTCGAGGTTCCTTTTTTCCTCCTCGGTCATGGCTTCAAGCGTCCCCGGCTCGAACCAGACCTGGCAGAGATATTTCATCGTTCGCTCTCCCTGGTTGTCACGATCATTGGACGCTCAGCCTAGGGTGATTTCGACAGCAAGCGAAAAAATCTTTTTGCGGAGATTTGGGTCGAAATGAGCACACTGGCTTCGACCAAGTATCGTCAACAATATGGAGTGACGACGATGGGTCTCTTCGAGATTGTGCTGGCGAACGCAGTCCGCGCAAGTCGCCAACAGAACAAACAACCCTATCAGGCTGATACGGAACTGCCAACGATGCGGGCCACAATCGCACGCCTCGCTGCCGTCGCAGCCCTTTTTGCGGTTACGATTGTGATGCTGGATGCCGCCGGCGAGCACGATGAGCGCCAACTTGCGACCAGCGCGGTCGCAGCCACTCGCCAGTAAGGGAAACGGCCTATTGGAAGGCCGTTTCGAAGAAGCTTCTGAGCTTGCGCGAATGCAGTGCTTCCGGCGGCATTGCGGCGAGCTTCTGGATCGCGCGGATGCCGATTTGCAGATGCTGGTTGACCTGCGTCCTGTAAAAGGCCGTCGCCATGCCCGGCAGCTTCAATTCGCCATGCAACGGCTTGTCCGATACGCAAAGCAGGGTGCCGTAGGGCACGCGGAAGCGGAAGCCGTTCGCGGCGATCGTCGCCGATTCCATGTCGAGCGCGATGGCACGAGCCTGGGACAGGCGCTTGACCGGGCCGCGTTGGTCGCGCAACTCCCAGTTCCGGTTGTCGATCGTGCCGACCGTGCCGGTGCGCATGATGCGCTTCAGCTCGAAGCCTTCGTAGCCGGTGATCTCTGCCACGGCGCCTTCAAGGGCGACCTGCACTTCCGCCAGCGCCGGGATCGGCACCCAGACAGGCAGATCGTCGTCCAGGACGTGGTCTTCGCGCATGTACGCGTGAGCAAGGACATAATCACCCAGGCGCTGGCTGTTGCGCAGGCCGGCGCAGTGGCCGAGCATCAGCCAGGCATGCGGACGAAGGACGGCCACATGGTCTGTGATCGTCTTGGCGTTGGATGGGCCGACGCCGATATTGATCATGGTGATCCCGGCATGCCCCTTCTTTTTCAGATGGTAGGCCGGCATCTGCGGCAGCCGCGAAAGCGTAACATCGGTCTCGGGCTGGTTGGAGCCCGCATGCGTGATGATATTGCCCGGCTCGACGAAGGCAGTGTAGCCATCTCCGCCTTCCGCCATCAGCTTGCGTGCCCAAACGCAGAATTCGTCGATGTAGAACTGGTAGTTCGTAAACAGCACGAAGTTCTGGAAATGCTGCGCGCCGGTCGCGGTGTAGTGGGCAAGACGGGCAAGCGAGTAGTCGATGCGCTGGGCCGTAAAGGCGGCAAGCGGCGAAGGTTCGCCGGGCGGCGGAATGTATTCGCCGTTGGCAATCTCGTCGTCCGTTGTGTTCAGGTCCGGCGTGTCGAACAGATCACGCATCGGAATGTCCATGAACGCTGCGGCGGATGCCTCGACATGGGCACCCTCACCGAACGCAAAGTGCAGTGGAATAGGCGTCGTCGATTCTGAAACGACGACCGGCACGTTGTGATTTCTCATCAACAGGCCAAGCTGCTGCTTCAGATAGTGCCGAAACAGCTGCGGCCGAGTAATTGTCGTCGTGTAGATGCCGGGAGCGGTAACGTGCCCGTAGGACAGACGAGTATCGATGTGGCCGTAACTCGTCGTCTCGATGCTCACTTGTGGGTAGAAGGCGCGGTAGCGCGATGTAATCGGCGCGCCCTTGGCTAGCGTTGCGAAGCTCTCAACCAGGAAGTGGGTGTTGCGTTCGTAGAGTTCTGTCAGCGCGTCGACTGCCTCTACGGGATCGTCAAAGCTTTGCGGCGCGAAAGGGGACGGAGACGAAATGTCGAGAGGGGAAGAGATTCGTTTGTTCATGCGGCATTATAGGGTGTTGTTCCTAACAAGCAAACGACGCGTCTAAAGGGATTGCAGAGATGTTTGGGGGCCGCGATGTGCCGCCGCGCAGCCAGTCAGTTGCTTGTTCTGCAGAACGGGCGGCTGGCGTCGAAGCACGTATAGTTGGCCCCGAAGTGTGACTGCGCACCGCCACCGGCATTGCGGTTGACCGCAGCCGAAAAGCTGACGGCGAAGACTGCTGCAAACAGCGTGATGATGGTGAAACGTCTTGCCAAAATGAGCATATCCATGACTTTGCCCCGGTATCGCCTTAGCGTTGAGACAGTTTTGCCACGTTGTGGCTGAACCGGTGCTGAGATCATGGTTCATCAGGCGTTCAGGAAGCCGGGCAGCTTGAAGCGCGGCTCTACTGCTGATCTCCTTAGTCCCGCAAAGGAGATTTTCATGACGGCACCGATTGAGCTTTATTACTGGCCCACCCCGAACGGCTGGAAGATCAGCATCATGCTCGAGGAACTCGGCGTTCCCTACGAGGTCAAGTACATCAATATCGGCAAGGGGGAGCAGTTCGCGCCGGAATTCCTGAAGATCGCCCCGAACAACCGTATGCCGGCAATTATCGATCCGGATGGCCCCGGCGGCGAACCGATCTCGGTGTTTGAGTCCGGCGCCATCCTCCAATATCTCGGTCGCAAGTTCGGGAAGTTCTATTCGACGGACGAGCGCACACGCGTCCAGATTGAGGAATGGCTCTTTTGGCAGGTCGGTGGCTTGGGCCCCATGGCCGGACAGGCGCATCACTTCCGCGGTTATGCACCGGAGAAGATCGAATACGGCATCAACCGCTATACCAATGAAGTGAACCGCCTATACGGCGTGATGAACAAGCGGTTGGCAGAGCGCGAATATCTCGCCGGGGACTACTCGATCGCCGACATGGCTTGCATCGGCTGGGTCGTTCCATACGAGAAGCAGGGACAGGACCTCAACGAGTTTCCCAACCTCAAGCGCTGGTTCGAGACGATGATGGCGCGCCCGGCCGTGATCCGCGGCACGGCAATCGGCAAGGAAGAGCGCGAACGCAGCAATCTTGCCGATGACAAGGAAGCGCAAAAGATCCTTTTCAATCAGCGCGCCCGCTGACAATTGACGCAGAAAAGCGCCCGGCTTTCCGGGCGCTTCCTTTTTTAAAGCCGTTTCTTACAGGCGTGTCCAGGTCTGCGATTTGCAGAGCACGTTGAGGACGCAGCCCTTCATCTTCAGGGAATTTCCGAAAATATTGCCGGATCCGCTATAGGTCTTGTCATTGGCCGGATCGGTGATCTGGCCGGTGTAGGTGGCACCGCTTCCTGCGAGAATGCCGATCTTCTTACCGGCGTACTTGCCGGATTTCAGCACGATGCAGTAGCTGCCGCCACAAGATGCAATCTGGGCCGTATCGCCCGCAGCTGTCTTCCAGTGGCCGACGATCGGTTCGTCAGCAGAAGCTGCTCCGGCGGCAAGCATCAATGCGCCAGAGAGAATAAGTGTTCGGATCATTCGTTCCTCCCTAATGTCCAGGCGCGAAAATATATGACGCGAACGTAAACGTAAATGCGTTTTTCACTGCTTCAGGCGAGCGTTTTCGCAGACCGACAGCGGCGAAATCTTCCGTTCTGGGCATTTAATGCTGATTTCGTGGTGAACGGAAGGTTGATTTTCAGATCTGAAGATTCCGTAAAATTGTGTCGAAAATCCTTAATCCGCAAGGGATCCGATGTTTAACAAAAATCCAATTTTACCAAGCGTTTGCACTTTGTTTGTCTCAAATTAATCATGCATTTTAGGCGTTTTTTGAAAGCACGGCGGCATAGTGGAGCCATCAAACGAGCGGGGCAAACCCGCCGAACCGAAGGGTACTTAAAGCCGCGATAGACGGTAGGTCTCCAGAGGTAAAACAGGGCAAGTCGATAACAGGCAAAACAGGGATAAACCGATGGCACGCTTTGAAATGCACAATGCTGAGATGGCCACCATGGGTGGCGAGAACAACGCCGACATCTTCTGCGAAATGGGTCTGATGTATGCGACCGGCCGCGGCTGCGCTGTCGATCTGGTCGCCGCTCACAAGTGGTTGAACATCGCGGCGATCAAAGGCAACGACCGCGCCGCCGAGCTTCGGGCGGACGTTGCCGCAAACATGAACAAGATGCAGATCGTGGAAGCGCTGCGCGCCGCCCGCGAATGGATGACGATCCACTGAGAACCGTTTGCCCGCAAAGGCGCGGGCAAGATCGATAACAACCTCAAAAGGGGGGCTGGCGCGGTGCTCGGACGGGGCCAATGCCAGGACATCAACCGCGACCGGCAGGAACAAGGCCGGCGCGGTTCCTTGCGTTTAACCCAATGTTTTGAGTACCTGCGGCAGGGCATCCTCGAGAAGCGCCATGTCAGCTTCCGGTCCAACGCTGACGCGGATGCAGCGGTTGAGCGGGGCAACGCCGGGCATGCGAATGAAGACGCCGTGCTGCATCAGGCCATCGACAATGGCACGGGCATAGGTGCCGTCACGTCCGGCGTCGATCGCAACGAAATTTGTGGCGGAGGCGAGCGGAACGAGGTTGTTGGCCTTGGCGATGGCGGCGATCCGGTCACGCGCGCCGTGGATGCTGGCCACGACTTCGGCGAGATAGGCTTGGTCCTTGAGTGCCGCCAGTGCAGCGACCGTGGCCAGCCGATTCATGCCGAAATGATTGCGGATCTTGTCGAATGCGCGCGCCGTACCTGATGTCGAGATAACATAGCCGACCCTGGCGCCGGCCAGGCCATAGGCTTTCGAGAAGGTGCGCGTACGCACGACGTTCGGCAAGTCGATCAGCGCGTTGATGGAGGGCAGCGATCCCGCCGGGCCGGTTTCGCTGTAGGCCTCGTCGAGAATGAGCATCGTGGTTTCCGGTAGCGCACGGGCAAAGGCGACGATACTGTCGGCATCCCACCAGCTTCCCATCGGATTGTCCGGATTGGCGAAATAGACCAGCGGCGCGTTCTCGCGTTTGACGGCTGCCAGGAGGCCGTCGAGATCTTCGCGATCGCTTGCATAGGGCACGGTCACGAGCCGCCCGCCGAAGCCGGCAGCGTGGAAATTGAACGTTGGATAGCCACCGAGCGATGTCACGACAGGTGCGCCCGGCTCGATGACGAGCCGTACGATCTGGCCGAGCAGTTCGTCGATGCCCCCGCCTATCGCGATCGACTCGATTCCGACACCGAGATGGTTGGCAAGGGCCTCCCGGAGCTCGTAGTTTTCAGGATCGTTGTACTTCCATATCTCGCCAGCCTGGTCGCGCATGGCTGCGAGTACGGATGGGGCAGGGCCAAAGCCATTCTCGTTGGCCCCGATACGCGCCTTGACCGGAAGGCCGCGCTGACGCTCGATCGCTTCTGGGCCGACGAACGGAACGGTGGAGGGAAGGGCGCTAGCAAGCGGCGTGAAGCGCGAGAAGGCGGACATGCTGGGGCAATTTCCTGGATGCTGTGAAAAGTCGGACCGACAATAGGCCCTGCTGCCGCCAAGGCAAGAAACATTATTCCCCGGTATTCGCGATTTACATCCGCACGATTCCGCGCGCTTCGATGGCTTCCATGTTGCCAATCATGAAGTCGGCGCGCAAAACGCGGCGCAGCACGTCGGGCTCTATTGTATAGATGAAGCGGACGCCGATACGTTCGTTGTTGCGATAGGTTTCCGCACAACCGATCCGATAGGCAAGGCCGAGAATGTTAAGGTAGTAGTGCTTTGGCAGGCCCGCGGTGGACGACACGACAAACGTAGCGCCACCCTGCGAGATATCGACGATCTCCGCACTCCGGACGGAGATGCCGGTAAGACAGGGCCGAACCGCAACGATCCGGGCAGGGCGCCTTACGTTGAATTTTTCCCAGCGCGTCTCGTAAACCGCGGATTTCACGGTTGCAAGGTGTGTGGCACGAAGCATCGACATTCCGCGTTTCCCTGAACCAAGGTAATCCCGGTCCTCTTCAATTGAAGCCTCACACGAATGCCTTGCACAATTGTGAACGAGGAAAATACAATTTTAGCGATGCGGCCATTTCCGCCCGCTCGGCCAGCTGGGGCGAACATCTTCTCGCGTCGAGTAGCGAATGGATCGCCGGACCGTAGTTGTCGCGAAATGTCATCGAACTCTTTGTCGATTTGCACGTTTGCCTAATTGTCGGCGGCGCACAGCGCTTCAAAATTGCAGAGCGAGGAAATCACAATGGTTGATGTCAGAGTTCCGTCGAAGTCGTGGGTCGTCGTTTGCGATGGTGCCAAGGCATTGATCCTGCGGAACGCAGGCGATGCGGAATTGATGAACCTCAAGGTTGAAGAAACCCTGAGTCAGCCCAACGAACCGGACCGCGAAATAGGCGCAGACAAACCGGGTCGAACGCACGCGGCCGATGGGCAGAGTGCCAGTGCCGTTGAGCAGACGGACTGGCACGAGCAGGCCGAGGCAGAGTTCCTGAAGCTGGTAGCCGCAAAGATGGAGGTGCTGGTGCGTGAAAAAAACGCGCGTCGCATCATTTTGGTCGCGCCGCCAAAGGCGCTCGGTACGCTGCGAGCCAACCTATCGGCCGATGTTCAGGCTGCAGTTTCGGCTGAGGTGCCGAAGGATTACATCAATCTGCCAGTCGACCAAATAGAGCGGCACCTCGCTTCTTGACGCCACATCCTACGGCCCCGGCGCACCGCCGGCAGGGAAGCGGCGGTTTTGCAGACAAGATGGATGAGCAATGACGTCGAGGCTACGATTCGAAATTCAGCCGCAAGACGTGATGCAGGAATTCCGGGTTGATCAGCATGTTGAAGCTGATCGTCACGAGGTCGCCCTCGCGCTTGACCACCGTCGAGCCGATCTCGTCGTGGATGCCGAGGATTTCGAGGAAGAAGTGGTTCGGGACCTCGAGGCTCGGATTGACCTCCAGCACCGCGCCGGCAAGCGTGATCGTGCGGATCAGGCAGCGGACCTGCGTTCCCGTGCTGAGGTGATGCCCAACGAAGATGATCTTTCCGGGGCGGTCGAGCGGAAACTCCCGGTAAGCCTGCTCGGGCTGCTCTGTGTCGAGGTGCATCTGAAAGGCCATGGTAGCCTCCGCTTGTTGTACGCTTCGAGATTAGCGCAAGATTGCTGACAACTTCTGAATGATCTCCCTACAATCCGAAGCTTATGCCTGTCTGGAGATCAAAATGGCTCGTTATTAGAGCGGATCATTGCTTA
>UBOA01000040.1:0-41543 GCA_900466985.1 Hyphomicrobiales bacterium | reverse complement strand
GTCCATCGCGGCGGCTACGAGTTTGCTCCCATCACCTTGCGATCGTCTTCCCGGACGGTGCCACCTCCCCGGCACGGCCCAAGCTGCATATCGTTTGCCTCTTATCACAGCAAACTCCTTGAAAAGCGATATCGCCTTCTTTAAATAGATATCAAAGACAACATTCTCTCAAGGTTGATATCAATGCCGGCGGTCACAATTCGAAACCTTTCCGATGAAGTACATCGTGCTTTGCGCGTACGAGCGGCTCACCATGGCCGTAGCACTGAGGCCGAAATCCGCTACATTCTCGAGACTGCGGTTCGTCCGCAAGAACGCGTGAAGCTCGGCTCCCTCCTGGTGGCGATTAGCCGCGATGCCAAGCTATCCAACAGCGACGTTGAAGCCCTGCAGCAAAATCGCGATAAGACGCCTGCTCAACCAATGACTTTCGAATGATCTTGCTGGACACCAATGTAATATCGGAGCCGTGGAAGCCAGTTCCTGACATGGCAGTGGTCACTTGGCTGGACGCTCAAGCTATCGAGACGCTGTTTCTTTCCGCAATATCAGTTGCTGAACTTCGCTTAGGGATCGCCGCTATGCCCTCAGGCAAACGGCAAACTATCCTTCACGATCGCCTCGAGGGTGAAGTGCTTCCGCACTTTGCCGGGCGCGTCCTTCCCTTCAGCGTGGCCACTTCGCAATTTTACGCGGAAATGATGGCGCATGCTCGAGCAACCGGAAAGGCGATCGGAAATGCTGATGGATATATTGCAGCCACAGCATTGGAAAACGGGCTCGCCGTAGCAACCCGCGACACGAGCCCTTTCCAGGCAGCTGGGTTGAAAGTGATCAACCCGTGGTCTGGATAGAGATCATGCAGATCCGGATGTCGCCGCGATGGACACCATCAGGATCGCTCTGACCGCTGATCGAATGCCTTCCGCGCAACGTTCTTCAAGACTTCGTCACAGGTGGACAAATCTCTCGATGTCAGCGCTGCGTCCAGTTCTTCCTCTCTGGGGCGAACCTGCCCCCCCGCAAACCCTCGGGGCTGCATTGGTCAACCCGTGACGCCGGATCCGGACAGGCTTGATCGCCGCCAGGTGGCATGTCTAGCATTTCGGAAGCGAAAAGGAGGCTGTCGAAGCATTCCTCGTGCTTCTGTTCCGCAAGCTTCACCGGGGGAAATAGGCCCGCGCCGGCAGCGCAACAACCTGCTTAGCTCTCTCCGCGTTGTAACGTTTCTGCGAAAACGTTACAACGCTGGCCATATACGGTCACTACCATCGCAGCGAGCCGCGGCATCTTGCGGTCACTACCGGTCCTCCAGATTTTTGATTCTCCTTTAGGGAGTAACGGGGGGAGGAGGGGCCTTTCCATCGTCATCTGCAGGCCTCGTCCCAGCAATTGTCGAGAGTGTGAGGAGGTCTGATCGCCGGGTGAGACGTTGCTTTAATTCGGCATTGGATGCCTGCCTGTCATAGCCGGCGGCGACCAGAATCTTCTGCGCGCCGCCGACGATATCTCGAGCGTTTGGCTGAGGCGAGGAGGGGTCGGCGTCAAGGGCCTGACTGAGAAACACCGCCATGGAGGCCGCGATTGCGCGGTCGATGATGGGCACCTCCGGTCGCCCGGCAGCCCGACGTCGGGCCCTCCAGCGCTCTGTGCGAATTCGGGCGGTTTCGTTGGCGGGATTACGCGGTCTCGGCATGTGAAAGTCTCCGTTTGTGACATCACTATCGAAGTCCGCCGGCGTGCAAGTCACCAACGATACCGTCACTACCAGAATTAATTTGACTCAAGTCGAGATGCGTTATCGGCAAGGTCTCTCGCGGTGCAGTCAAAGCGACATCCCTTTCCCGAATACTGAAACCGGCTTCCGACCAGATGGGGCGGATAGTTAAGGAGGAGACTTCAACGTTGTTTGTGACGCAGCAGCGCCTTCCAAGAATGGATGTCGCCTCTAAGACGCGATCCCGAAGAGCCTGGCAGCTACCAACTGCCAAGCGTCCAGGCATCGAGCGCATCCTGCCGTGTATGGCAGAATCCTCGGTGTGTGAGACAGTTTGCTGCGCGCACTGCACTACTGCGAGAGCGCCTCACGCATGACCGCTCGGTGAATTTGGGATGGCTACTCGAGCCTCGTTTGACGCCCGAGCAGACTTCCTGTTGAAGACGCAATCAAGCTTGCGTCTTAGACGTGAGACCGCAGCAGTGGAAACACCTTTTCGCTCGAGATCAGCGCAGTGCCGCCGCATTCGTCTGAAAGCGTCGTCGAAATCATCAAGCGCGCCCATCAGCAATATGCAATGGACATTCACGGGAGTGATTCCGGCATTGAACAGCCTTTCTGCCAGCTCCAGCTTCGAGATTTCAGGTCCCGCGACGTCGTCAGACGAAACAACAGGCCGCGCCGTCGTGTTTGCAGTATGATCCTCGGTCTCATTTGCGATGACCAGTGTTTGCGGCCAATGCAAGCTGAGTGGTCGCCGGACGAAACGAGCCTCGTCTCCTTCGTGCTATTCATCCCACGCATCCTCTTCGCTCTCGGCGTCGTTAGAAACCACGGCAGAATCTCTGCGCGCTTCCAGGATCTCCCTGATCGCGTAGAAACTGTCCGCAAAACCAGTCATGAGATCGACGGCCTCGGAGATGTCGGCTGGTAAGTTATCCTCGTCGTCGTCGATCGCGAATGTCAACATGATTTCCCATTTCAGATCGTATCCACAGTCATCCCATTGCTGCAGGTCACGGATGAGTTTGTCGAGAATGTCCAGATCACGCTTGCTCATCACATGCTGCGTTGCGGGCTCGAGGTTCGGCATTTCTGTATCCTTGTTGTTGAAAATTCGGTGGCATCGCTCGCGCCCCGACCAAAGTGCTGCTTTGCGGTCGAGAGAGGGCGCGCGCCTGTGATCAGAAGAGCTTGGGGTCGGGCGAGGGCTTACCATCGTGAGGAATAGTGGACGCCCTCGCGGATGGTCTGACGAGCTTTTTCCACGAACAGAAGATCACTGGGCCTGTCGGTTTCGGAGCTCTCGCCGAACATCGGACTGGAACGTGCGGGGGAGGCTGCCATTCCTCAACACGGTTTCCAGTCTGTCGAGGTCCAATGCAGTGAGGCGAAGCTTCTCCAGATCGAATGCCTTGGCCCGACCTGCTTTTGCGCGGTATAGCATTTCGAGCAAGCCATGCAGGACCGGATGTTTGCGCCAGTAGTGCTGCACCCTTCACCGTAAAATCTACGGCATTGGAGATCTTTTCCTTCGTCTGGAACGCAACCATGTCGAGGCCCATCGTTGTGTCCTTTTTCGAGTGAACGTGGTTAGGAGGAGGTGATTGTCGTCACTGCCGCGGCACGGCGGCGATGGCGTTGAACGCGATGTCTGTCCACACATCCGGCAGGACACCCGATAGAGCCGCAGCAGAACTGGTGCAGGCACACCAAGCTCTCTCAAGCGAGCGATCCTCGACCCAAAAATCGCTAACGGCGTTTTCGAGATCGGCGAGTTGTGTGGCCGAAGCTGCCGGCAGGATAATGATCGGGTGCATGGTCACGGTCGTCGTCGGCGACGGCTTTTTCATCGTTTGTCCTTGTCTGAGTGTAGGCATGGGGGATGGTGCGGCCGCGACAGATCTGTCGCGACGTGAAGCTCCGCGGATGCGGAGAAACGCTATTGAAAGCGTGAGCGCTTGTGCCGGCCCGAGCCCAGTGATCGCAGGGTGACTTAGCGGCGATAGACAGCCGGAACTGTAGCGCGATGCCAGATGACATCGAACTCGTGTTCCCGGAGCCGCTCATGCGGCATCAGTCGTGATTTCTTCGGCGGTATTTCGGCACAACTTGCTTTGTGGACGAGCCGTTGGTTTGCACACCGTCGATAAGAAGAGGTTGGCGTGGGGTAGGGGAGTGTGCAAGCACAAAACGCCTGAAGCCGGAAAATTTTTACGCGCAACTATGTTAGTGACATTGGCGCTCGGTGTTGTGGTTGCGACGTGCGGATGGTGTGACAGGCGAGCAGAACCTGGTCTGCATTCCTCGATATCCGAACTCGTCAATTCGGGAGTTCCTGGCTGCCAACGACCCAGGCGACGATGTGAAACCAGGAAACGGCAAGGGTAGGGCCATGCACCTCTGCGTGGATGGTCTAGTGCTGTCCAACCCCAAACGGCCCCGGTTAATATGAGGCGTCCAACTCCACTAAGATCCTAAGTAATTGAAAAATATAGTTGACAGGCGATTCCACCTGCGATCGGATGTCCGCCATTGTTGACAGGGAGTGCAGTTGAATGTCGAATCTCTTCACGTCGCGCGACCCGGCCTCGGTCGCGGTAGGCCAGCTCGGGATGATGTCCGCGTTGCTGGCCGATTTCCTGACGTCGGGGCATGACGCTGGTCTCGAAGCCGTCGAGCGCGGCCGCGACCGTCGTGCTGCGCTGCGCTATGCCGACGAACTGAATGCCGCTCAGGGACGAGCCGACGAGCTCGGCCGCGTCGCCATCCGCGCTGTTCGCCACGTCGCTTCACTCGAAGCGGAGGTCCGTCGCCTGAAAGCGGCACTTGCCCAACGCCAGGCATACATCAACCGCCTGAACGCACGCGATGAGGCGAGCGCGTGATGACCAAGATTCCAGCAGACGCCTACGACGATATGTTTTCTCGACTCGGACACGCGTTGTACGAATATGACGGCCTCACGGAGGCCCTTTACGCGTATCAGCAGCAGAAAATAGAGACGGCCGCCCCGGCAGTAGAGCGGCCGCCTGTCTTCGAGACCGGTGTTGTCGTGACGTCAGATCAGCGACAGTGGGGGGCCATCGACCGCTCCACCGGGTTCCGCGCGCTCCACGCGCCGGTTGCCAACATGCGCTAGCAATCGTGCGCGCACCAGCTCTGCCTTTGAGGGCTGTGCAGCAATCGGGGCCGTTTTCGCTTCTGTTGTTTGCGGAATCCGGCCGATCAGCGCGGCTTGCAATTGGCCGACCCGCCCGCGACGACGCAACTCTTCGATGTCGTCTTCGGTCAGGCTGAGGATAAAATCCTGCAACTCCTGGTCAAATGAAGACAGGTCAAAGAGCGACCGCTCTTCCGATGAACTTTCGACATACCGCAGGAAACCTTCAATTCGGCGATCGAATTCAGGACGACAGTCTTGGGTTGCCTCGGCTGCCGCCGCCTCATGATACGCCTGGTCAACGTCCTCTGGGGTAACGTTGTCCCGGTACTGGCCAGGCGCGGGCATATCGAAGCCCAGCAGCCGTAGAAAACTCGATATGGTTTCCATCAGCGCCCGCCCGATTTCAGTTAGCCAGAAGAGCGGGTTCCACCATTTTTTCTTCCAACCCTCCACCTTCGTCCTCCCCTTGTTGAGAAGCTTACGTTCGCCGCCGGCGATGAGAGCGACAAAGAGGCACGTCACCGGACCGATTCAGGGTCACTCGCGATAACATTGGCATCGGTCTTGAGGCGGCCGATCTCGGCTTCGCGGGAGACAGCGCAATCCGCTCCGTATAACTTGCAGTGCCGATCACCCTTGTTGTCCATTCCTGGGCCTTGTTACCATCTGGGTGTCCGTTGAGGTGGGGAGTGGATTTGTCTGGCAATAGCGGGAATGTTTCCTCCTTTTTATCTTTAGACCGATTCCGTACACCAACAGGCCAAAGAGACGCGATCAGCTCTGCGACCTCTTTTTTCCGCGCCTGCACAGTATCCGGGCTGACCCCCGCAGCCTTGGCGAGCTTACGAACGGAGGGGGGCTGATCGCCGGAGGTTGAGAACATCTCGAGAGCGACCCTGATCTTCTCCAAAGCCGCAAGAACCTTCATGGATGCCGAGTAACGCCCGCCAGCTGCTTGGCGATCCTTCGTCGGCATCCCCTGGACTACGTGCATCAGAGCGCCGGCGTTCTTCCTGCGGGGCTGGATCTTTGTCGGATCCCATCTGTCGGCAGCATATTGCGACACCTTGGCCTGGATCGCCGCCAGATCTTGATCGATCTCTGTCGAAACCTCAATCGTCTGCAAGTGCTGATGGACATAGTCGTGCAGAGTGCCGCGACCGACCGACGACATCGCGTGCCGATATGCCGGGTCGCCACTCCAGTGCCAAGCGCGCAGGCACTCTAGCGCTGCTCGGCGGTAGGTTTCGAAGACCTCGTTCGAAGCCACAATCGACAGACCGGATTGCACGGCCGCCGCCTGTCGTACCAGCTTGTCCCGACGAAGTCCTCTGGTCAGACAGCCTGCAATCTCCTTGAGCGGTCGCCAGTCGTCGTCCTGCAACACGACTGTGTGGAGTTCCGGGCTGAGCGGGTTCTTCGTCTGCATGGTCATGGCCGGAGCGCCGGGATCGCAGCCGACCTCGAGCATAGCCTCGCACATGCCGTAGTAGACGTCTTGGTAAAGCTTCAAAGGAGCCTTGCGAAAGCCTTCCCTCTGCGGGTCCGCCATAACACTGCTCCCGTACGGTAGTCCTCGAAGGGCATGAGGACGAACGAATTCGCCGGTGGGCAGGACGACTCCAGTCAGAACATGCGGGATCGGAACACCACGCTCTCGCAGCTTCAGGAACGCCGCCTTCGCCGCGTCCACCGACGGCCACACGAAATCCGTGTCCCATCGCAGGAACCCGAGGCTGTCACGGCGCCCCTCGATGTAGGGAAGGTCGAGAGCACGTATCTTGCTGCACTGCCTCAGCAAAACGGACTTGCCCCAATTTCCGCGGATCTTCCCACGCTTCGGAAGCCATGTCGGAAAGAGTTCCATGAATCTGTTCTTGCACGTCCTGCTGCGGAGACCCTTTTCGGAAACACGAGGAGCCACCTGGTACCCCGATATTTTCTTGTTCCCGCCGATGCGCAAGTATCCGTTTTCAATGCGCTCGCGGTCGAGATCCCGCTCGTACTGCGCAACTTCGATCCAGTACGTCTTCTGCTGCGCATCGATCCAGTGAACCTGTTTGCCTGCGGCGGCCTCGGCAGCCCGGCGCATTGCGGCGTAGTTGCGGCGGATTTCCCGCTCCCGCTCCTTCCGAACGGCGGCGCGACGCTTGTCATCCCTATACCTGTCAATGAGGTCGGCTTCCGCGAACTGCGGAACGACCCGTACGTTCGCTTGCATGCCGTGCCCCTGCGCTCAAAGTGGTCGGCCGGCGCCTTCCAGGGGGCACCGGCATGATCATGATTTGGCGTTGCGATGCGGCTCGCAAGATGCTTGCATTTGTGTCTCGCGGTGCGGCCGCAAAAAATCCGGCAGCTCAAAGGCTGGTCAACCAACTTTTTTGGAGGCTGCCGTCAGTTGGGGCTTGTTGACGTCGAGCGTCTCTGGCGCCTTATTGTCGGTCCCGAAAAGAGAGGACCGGCATATGCAGATTGACCACATTCCTGACAGCGAAGAAGCCTTTCCGAAGCAGCCGGTGGGTGCCGACGCACTGTTGAAAGATGTTGTCGAGCGGTTCTTTGACATCCGGGATTGTCAGGATCGCATCGTGGCTCTGCAGGAGGAACTCTGCAATCATCCGAATTGCGATCGCGATCGCAATTCCTTAGATCGCGTCGACTAAAGTCCATCGCATGAAGACGAAGGCGCCCACAAACGACGAACTTGCAGAGGCTCCCATCGTCAATGACTGGGAGCTGCGCCGCGCCGTCCTGTCGACGGACCGGCAGCAGATCACGGGGTTTTCCGCGGACATCCGGAGGTCGCTGACGATGCCCCCGGACACACATCCGATGTCCTCCGCATCGATCCGTCAGAGCCGCCGCGTTGGGCGGTTTGCGCCAAGCGGACGTACTGGCTTGGAGCCCGAAAATAGGGGGCTCCCAAAGCTCTAAGGTCCTGCTACGACAGCAACAGAAAAAAGGAAACGACTACACATGAGGGTTCTCCGAATAGCCATAGCGTGAAGACGACGCCCGATCGGGCGACCGCAACCGCATGCCTGTTCAACGGAGAATACCCATGGCTTTCGTACAAAAGTTCTACCTGGCGGACACTCATTTCCTTCACACCAACATCCTTGCCATGCAGCCGCGCCCGTTCCGCTGCATCGAAGAACACGACGAACACCTGGTCCAGCAATGGAACGCGGTCGTCGGACCGGATGATATCGTCCATCATCTGGGGGATTTCGCTTTCAGCTTGACGGAGAAGGCCGACCGTGTGCGGTGGATCTTCAGCCGGCTGAACGGTCGCAAGCACTTGTGTTTCGGCAATCACGACCTTCGCGGCGGCGAGCTTCACCCTACAATTTCAGGATTGCCGTGGGCCTCGCGTCCGGAAGGGTTCCGTTTCACGGAAGACGGGGGGCAGAAGGTCGTTCTCAGTCACTATGCACAGCGTTCGTGGCAGTGGGAGCAAAAAGGCGGCTGGCATTTTTACGGCCACGCGCATGGACATCTGCCCGCACTCGGCCGCAGCCGTGATGTCGGTGTCGACATGCCCGACGTTCTGTTCACGCCGTGCACGTTCAAAGAGTTGACAAAGGGAATGGCCCCATGACCGACGACGACTACGCATTTCCGTCGATTCCCGTGGAGACGCCTGTCCGCAGCGCGACAGGATCCGACTGCTGACAGCTAGGTGGCACGCTCGATACCATGCTGCGCGTTATTCGCCAAGAAGGCCTCGATCAGGAAGTACGTGTGCCCGGGATTTTCGCCGAGGCGGGTGGGCGCACGCACATTACACAGGAGTTCCAACCGACCGTCCGTGCCCGACGGCGGCTGGAGCTTGAAATTTCATTCTCAGGATTTGAAGCGATTTTTATGCAGGTCGCACTTGGAGAGATTTCATGACCGAACACTTTCCCAAAGAATTCGACGCGCGACAGCACGAGCTTTTGCGTCAACTCTACGGCCATCTGGTCCCCCCGCTCGATGCCCTTCGCGTCCGCGCCGGGTTGCACGCTGTTGTTGATCAGATGTTCGCAAAGCTCGGTCGGCTGCCGCGACGTCGAGATATTCGCGTCATGTCTGTCGAGACCCGCAATGCCGCTTTCTTGAAGGTGACGATGACCGGCTCTGCCGTAGGCGCAGAGGGCATCATCGCTGACGCAGTCGATGCTGCACGACACACCTGTGAGCACTGCGGCAAGCTTGCACGTTCGGTGTTCAAGATTGGCCTCGAAGCCTCGGCCTGGGCACCGGACCTCGATCTCGGCGATCGGCTTCTTTGCTCCACGTGCACTGATGAATTTCGACTGGAGACCGGACTGTGACGGCCGAAGAACTTTACACACGCTACCCGCAGGCCCTCTATCCCGGAGATCTCCGTGACGTTCCGGCTGGCTGGTTGGGCATCGTGGACCAATATTTTGAAGTCGTGGCGCCGATGATGGTTGGTACCGGCTTTGAAGTCGTGACTGCAAAACAACGGTCAGGCGGTCTTGATTGGATGTGGACATCTGCGTTGGGCTCGATGACGCCGGAGCGGCATGCCTCAATGGATCGCGAGGACACTCTTCTTGACTTGCGTAGCTATTACACGTGTCCAACGTGCGGTCGTCGCCCGGCATTCGGATGGAAGGTCGGCCGCAAAGTACTGACGGCATGTGAAGTGCACGCCGTCGGAGAGCGCATCGAACGTCCGGCTCCGATGACGCGCAGTACCCGTGGGGGATTTGTCCAATATGACCCTGTCGCCGACGATCTCGTCATCGTGTGGAAGCCGGAGGAGTCCGGCGATGAGTGATGACCGTGAGTATCAGAGGATGTTCGCTCGTCACCCGCTTGCGCGTACCCCATATGGAGACCCGCCGTCCGCGGAATGCTTGCTCGGCTGGCTATCACTCATCGATGCAGCGTTTAGCGAGCTAGATGGCTTCGGGCTGCCGTACGATGTGAGACAAGTAAAGGAGAAGTTGGGCGATCTGCGAATGTACATCTGGCCGCCAGCAGGCCTGTCCCCCGACGAACAGGCACGCTGGCAGGACATACTCGATCTCTACACTGCTCGCAGCGCCTATATCTGCGAGCAGTGCGGCCGTGCGGGCCGGCTGCGGAAGCGTCCGTCGGGATGGTTTTTGACCGCTTGTGAAGAGCATGCAGACGGCGGCGCGCTTGGCTACGCCACTCCGGTTGAAGGTCACACGATTTATCGTGGTCGAGCCGCAGGTGCCCACGGCAGTCGCCCCTGGGAGCGCTACGACCCCACACTCGACGCCTGGATCCCATGCGAGGCCCCCGAATGAGACCTACTTCGCAACAGCTGATCCGAGACGCGATCCGCGACCATGAAAAACTCCTTCGGTCGCTGAGCATCAGCGACCTCGCTGAGGAAGATGATGTCGTCCTGCGTCTCGTCGGATATCGCCTGGTCCAAAGCGGCGACCGCCACGCTTTTGTGTCCGGGCGTCGTCTTCTTGACCGCGCAGCGCGGGGCCGGTTGTTTCCTCCGCCGCATCAGCGCTGGTGGATGGGGCCGGGGAAGCGGACCGCGGATCTCGAGGCTATCTTGAACCCATATTCCGTCGAGCTGGTGTGGCGAGATGGGAAGGCACGCTGGGAGATTGGGGGAAGGCTCTGGTTGCATGGCTCCGACAGGGACTGGCGATGGTATCCGCTGCTCCATGTCGACGGGGCGGCGGAATGGGCGAGAACGAACCTCTGTTGGATGCGACTGGGCAAGCGCATGCAACGTGCGGTCTGAAAGAATGTCGAACGAGTTTTGTATGGGAAAAGAGTAATGCCGCTCAGCAAAGATGAGTACGACCATCTTATCGAGAAAACGGTGCCAGTAATGCACGGGGTAGTGCGGGGGTTCCTCGTGAAGCACGGCACGGATGCGGTTCCGCCGGAGAAAGATGTATGGGACTGGATTTATGGCGGCATCCGTGCGGCGTCAGAGGATCTCCCCATCTACCAGCGTGTCCTCGTCGCAAGCTTCTGTTTCCGCTCGATCCACCAGCGCATCGAGGTCCAGCGTCGGGGAGGCTTCGATGCGCTTCATTAATCTGTCAGATGCCGCTGATCGTCTGGGTGTCTCGGTCGACTATCTGCGAGACGTCATCTGGCGCGCCGACCGTATTCCGACTGTGCAAGATCCAACTCCGGAAGCTGATTTTTGGACGTCCTCGACCGGCCTTGTTCGCGATACCGATCTCAAGACGTACCAGAACATGATTGCCCACCGCCGCTTCGTCCGTATCCGTGAGCGATACGCCGATGTCCTTATTGCGAACACTACGCTTAACATCAGACCGGGCTGGAAATCACTGCTCGAGCGTGTCGGCGACCGGATACGCTGGATGCCTGTTGAGTGGGGTGTGCGGATCCGAAAAGCGAGCGAGCATGCTGGATACATGACCGTGGGATTCTGTCGAGTCACTTCGGAGGAAGATTTCTTTCCATCCAAGGCATCCCGGCTCGAACTCGCGCGGCTCTACGAAGAAATCCGGCTGTCATCGCTTGCCATTTGTGAGGAATGCGGTCGAGGCGGACGTTTTCGGTACAGCCAAAGCCCCAGTCTTACCCTGTGCGACAAGCATGCACATTTTGCCCAACCCACATTACCCGCCGACGGCCTCATCGCGGATCCGGAGTTTCCAGATGATTGAGATAGACGTCGGGCGCGGTTGGAGTGCGATCATTCTCGATGCCGTGGTCAGGCGTTGACATCGCAATTAAACGACGACTGCCTTATGCAGGCGCGCGCCAACTCATTTGCCGCTATGGCCATCGATTCAGGCGTTTGCGAAGATACGGAGCGAAATGCATCCGCAGAAATCCACTGGCCAGAAGTTGCAATCAAAAATTGAGATGCTGCTAACCAGCAAGAAATCTTAAGCATATCGCTTAGCGTCTCGATCAGATTTGAGTTGCTAGATCCCCCAGCAAAAGTCAGCATAGGGGTGAAGCATGATATCCGACGAACGGCCAGCGGGACAGCTTTCCGAGATCAACGGGGAGGGGCCGGAAACAACCTTTGCGCCGCCAGAGTTTCTGGATGCGGGGGCCGAATTCGCCGGCATCGAAAATGAAGACGGCGCTGCCGAAGTCACTCCGGGCATGACGGAAGAGCAGGTGCTTAAGGCACTCGCACGGCAGAAGGCGAAGCGTCTGAAGGCTGCGGCGGAGGATATCCGCAAGGCACGCAGTGTTATCACCGAGAAAATGCTTAAGATCGCTGATCTGCTCGCCGACGCGAAGGAGGACCTCAGGCGCACGGTCGATGTTCACCGCGAGGGGCCTGCCGTATCATCAGCGAAACTCCGCGCTTTTGCAAATGTCGAGGCTGGTATTCCCCGCGACGAGATCTCAACTTATCAGGCGATTGCGAAGACCGGTCCGGCGGAGCGTGCGGCACTCAAGCAGCAAGGCGCCGGCTTCGCCGTGCTGAAAGCGATTGCCCGCGATGCTGGTCTGCGCGAGGACGTGATCAGCCGCATGCAAGCGCAGATCCCGATGGACATTGCCGCAGTCCGACGCGTTCGCCAGACACGCAAGCTGGAAGCCGAAACGCAGTTGCAGACGCTGCTGCGTGAGCGCCCGGATCTCAGCTGCATCACGAATCGTACCGAGCTGCGCATCGCAGTGAAAGCGTTCGAAACCGGTATGCGTGGCTTTGTCCAGGAGCTTGTCACGTTCCATTTCGCCGTTGAACTGTCGGACGACGAGTACAATGTCCGCGCTAATGCACTGGCGAAGCTTGCGAAGATCCAACTGAACCAGCTCCGCGCGATCGTCGACACTGACGAGATGCCATACTCTTGGCGGGATCTGTGGCGCGAATACAATCCACATTGCTTCGAGGCATCGCAGCTTGCACTGCAGGAGCTCGCGTCCGGCGAGTTCTTCATCCGCGAAGACGATGAATACCTCGAAACCGATGATCTGAACGTCGACCGGTGGCTGATCGAAGCCGTTGGTCGCCTGGTCGGGATGGGGCCCGACGAACTTGGCAGGGCGCTTCTGGGCCAGAAGAGCAAGGGCAGGCGGGCTCACTTCGGCTCAGTCCCCCACAGAGCTCCAAAGCTCATCGAGCCTCCCACACCTTTGCGATCGATCGAAGTTTGCGCAGGCGCAGGCGGTCAGGCTCTTGGCCTGCATTCGGCAGGTTTTCATGCACGCGCGACGTTCGAGCTGATGAAAGACGCCGCAGAGACACTGCGTGCGAACTTTCACACCGCGGTCAATCGGATATTCACGGAAGACATTACTCAAGTCGATTTTCGGCACTATGAAGGCGGTATCGATCTCGTCGCTGGAGGGGTGCCTTGCCAGCCCTTTTCGACGGCCGGTGAGCGGCAGGGCGACGCGGACGAACGCGATCTGTTTCGTCGCGCCGTGGGAATCGTTGACGAAATCAAGCCCCGCGCGTTCTTCTTCGAGAACGTCCAGGGCTTCTCGCACTCGACCAACATGTCATATCGCACCGAGTTGCATGACGCCTTTGAAGCGATCGGTTACCAGAGCCGAATGTTCCCAATCGCCGGCTCGGACTATGGTCTCGCGCAAGACCGCCCTCGCATCGCTTTCATCGGGTTCAGGGATCCTGACGTAATGGCACGCTTCCGGATGCCGCCGGTGTTTCCGCAATGGCAGTTGACCCTGGCCGATGCAATCGGTGACCTCGTCTCGGCCAACGGTTGGCATGGCTATGAAACGTGGCGGAAGGTTGCAGCCAGAAAAGCACCCACCATTGTCGGGGGCTCTCGCAAGAGCGACAAGCACAGTTTCTCCAGCGGGTTGACCAAGGATACGTGGAAAGATCTTGGGATCGACAGCTCCTACATTGCAAAATCCGCGCCTGCGGCAGACAATACGGGCCTGTTTAGATTGACCCTGGAAATGGGCGCGCGCCTGCAGGGCTTCCCGCCCGGTTGGAAGTTTATTGGTACAGATCAGCAGATCAAATCCCAGATCGGCAACGCGCTACCGCCGATCATGGCGAAGGCCGTCGGTCTGGCAATCTACGCCGCACTCGAAAACGTCGAGTTCGATTACGAGCGAGCGTTGCTGTCCGCAATAACGGCGCCCGCCAGACCACAGATCGCGGTGCCTCGGTCCAAGTCCGGTTCCGGCTTGGTCTCGCCTCAAATTCGGGCCCGGCATCTTCGCGATATGGCTATTCGAGAAGAGCACGAGTTCTTTGGTGAAATCCAGCAGAACTACAATGATCTTGCCGAGGAGGTGGAGGAGACCATCTTGGGTCCCGACGAATACCGCTTGAAGCAGACGGAAAAACTCACGACGTCAAACTAAGCTCTCTACAACTCGGACTAGCCCCATCAAGCAGTCTCCGCCTCATTTGCTTAAGTTCAATGAGGCGGAACAGTCATCAGCATGACTGTCAACGACAGTCAAACTGACGCTATTCTAGTTAATTCCGAACTCTCGCCCAGCTCGGCAAGTCGTCCGCGAACCGCAAACCCTGATCCTCAGCATCAAACGTCCCCTCGGCGATGCTCGACAGGACGTTGTGTTCGACATCCTCTTGCAGGCAGGCCAGTTCTCTCGCAGCAAGGGCTTGTCTGCGGCCGCCGCAATTGGGGAAGTCGCAGACAAGAACCTCTCCCTCGAGGTCGAGAACCCAGTCGGCATAGCTCTTCTGACTTCCGACGAAACAATGGACCCAATCCTTTGCAACGAGATATCTGCCCGTGGATGTCATTTTCATTCTCCTAGCCATTTGCGACATTCAGAGCGTTGCCGGTGTGGGCTTCGCGTCTAGGGCCGACAGCGCAAAACTTTTAAGACAAGGCCTGCCCGATGACTGGAGATCTTGCCGCCGCGAAATCGCGTGGGAGGCAGGCGGCATTGCGCGGCGCAACGCGCCGACGCGAGAGGCTTGTTAGTTCCCAGATGATCATGGTCCTCGGGCTGAACCGCCCGATTGTTATCCCAAAGTAGGTTGCGCTCGACGTCTTTCTGCAAAATCCAGCAGCAAGTCCACAGTCTGCTCTAGCAAGACAAACTCCGCCAGATTGAACGCCCCGCGCCGCAGTGTCTCGTTCCCCAATCTGGGCTTTCGCAATCCTCTGCCGGCGCTGCCAGGGCCATGCATCTTTTCCGCTGGGAAGAAGCGTCAGGTCGACGAATATTTCTGAAATAGGCGGTTGACGCCGGGATCTATTGCTGGCGCCATTAATGAAGAGCGGACGATCCGCAGGACTGTCTACGTCGCAGTAGACAAACATCAACTTTTATAACGGCGCCCCGGTGGCGACCGATAGGAGGACTGAGTGACGCGTGTCTTTCTTTCTGGCCGGTATGCTGTGCTGACACTCGGCCGCGGCAAGGATCGCGATGATGCTGTGCGCTCGGCTCTTGCCGAGTTGCAACGCATCACGCGCATAGAACGGGACTTTGGTGAGTTCCGAACGTGCGGTTTCTTCCCGCTTTGGGACGCAAATCCGTTAGCATTCATTGCGCATGAAAACGACGCTTCCGAGGTGCCAGACGACGCCTTTCTCGATGTCATCGATGAACACGGGAGCTCCGAGAGGTTCGTCGTTTTGATCAAAAGTGGTTTTCACAAATACCCCCACGCCTTGTGAAGATGGCGTCTTAAAAGCAAGGAGGAATAATGGACGCATACGCAGTGAACATCCGCGCAACGCTCGTCGCAGGTGATGAAGCCCCTTCTACATCCGATTACTTTCTCCCCAGGTTTTCTACTACCTGGTGACCAAGAGCCTTCTCGAGCGCTTTCTTGCCCTTGTCAGGGAGCCGAGTGAAGCCATCACGGATGCCCTCCTTCCAGGAATTTCCGCGATCCCATGCTTCTTCCCAAGCGTCGGCCAGCACTCCGCTCTGCCGTGTCTCTACGAGGGCTTCGAAGAGCAAGGCCGCCTGCGATAGATCTTTGTCGGCTTTCACGCGTCCTACCGTGTCCGTGAGCCTTCTGGAGGACACAATCAGCTTGTGGACGGCATACCGCTCGGGAGCGGGAACTAGGACGTTCACGCCTTCGCGGTGGAGAAGCACCGTGCGGACAGGCTCATAGATTAGGTAGTCGAGAAACCGCAGGTTCTCAGCCGACGCACCGCCGAGGGCGGGCATGGTCGACGGCTTGCCCGAGTATTCGTCCGTTCCCCGGTTTCCCGTCAGGAATTCTACTCGATAGCCCTTGGCGTTCTGGAAGGCGACCACCTTGGCTTTGTCCGCCTGGTGCGGAACTGCACGGAATTCGGGATCGACCGACTGGAGGACTTCCAGCACCGGAGGCAGGCTGTCTTCGACCCCTGCCGAGATCGCGAAGTCTTGCGCGAAATCCGCGTCGCCCGTCTGCATCGCCGACGAGGGCAGCCGAATGCCTATCATCCCGGCATAAGTGCTGAATGCCACCGATCCGATGAGGACGGCTCGCAGCCGGAACAATCCGGCGTCAGCGAGGGCTTTCGTAACGTCGCCCGCAAATGCATCAGGACCGGGGAGGCCAGCACGGCGCAACGTGCTAACCATGCGCCTCCGTTCCCGGATGTTGTCCTTGATCTCCTTGTGGGCCCTCACCCGCGCCGTGATTGCCTCGTCGCTGTGTGGGCCGACATAGCTTCGCTTGTCCTTGCCCTCGGGAGTAGGGAGATCGAAATACCAATAATCGCGGCCCTTCACCGTAACGGTGGCGAACCATCCCTCCATGGGAAAGTCTGCCGCAAACTGCCCGTCGAGCGTCCGCTGCGCCAGCTCTGCGAACATCGTCCGATAGCTGATGTCGATCTCTTTCATTCGCATTTCATCCTTCTGGGGCATGGTGGCGGCATCTCACCGACAAACTCGGCCCACGCCTTATCCATGCGCTTGCCCTCATTCTTAATGAAATCGACTTCGCTCTATCGCCGTTATAAGTATCTGCCAAAACCTTATAGCTGCCCTCTCAGTTGTCAATCCTTTCGTTATAAGTATCTGCCGAAACCTTATAACCGGATCCTTGGGTGCAACTCGCAAACCATCAGGTCACTGCGAGGTAGCCGCGCCGCCTGCAGCGGGTTAAAGTCGCTGCACGATGTTCAAAAGATTCCTCATGGAGCGGGAAGATCGCCCCGGCAAGGCTTGGCTTTCCCGGTTCGTCGCTGGGCGAGCGGAAGCTGAACGATGGTACTTCGGCTACGAAGCATCACCGGCGCCAACCGCGCGGGATTGCCGCGCGGCCTTGTTGAATTTCATGCCGGAGCTGACCCTCCACTATGACCGTGCGTGCGATCTTGTCGGTGACGATGACGTTGCCCATCGAATGCTTAGTCACTTTCGTCCTGCGCCAGAACGCCATGGCTGCAGCCAGGCCGTCTGGTTGGGAAGAGGAGGGCCAGCGCTCATCCGCAATTTCGACTACCCACCCGATATTGTTTCGGAACGATTTGAGATCACAGCATGGTCGGGAATGCGCGTGATCTGCAAGGCGCAGCGGCCTTGGGGAGGCTGTGTTGATGGTATGAACGAGGAGGGGCTCGTCGCCAGTGTCACTCTTGGCGGCAGCCGTGCTCAAGGACTCGGCTTCTCGATCATTTTGATAATCCGCTACATCTTGGAAACCTGTCATGAGGTAAGTCAGGCGGTGGCGGCACTCTGCCGAATACCAGTAGCGCTCCCACAAAACGTGACTGTCCTCGACACGTCAGGCCGGTATGCCACAGTGCTGCTCGCTCCTCACCAGCGGCCGATCGTTACCAGGTTGAAGGCCTGCACGAACCATCAGCGAACCGCTAGGCCCTCATCGTCATCATTGGCGCGCCAGCTTCTAATTCAGCAGGCGATAGATGATCCCTCCATGACACTCTCACGGCTAACCGATCTATTTCTTTCGCCGCCATTGTATTCTGGGAGCGGTTCCTTTCCGACGCTCTACACGGCGGTCTACCGTCCCGTGGAAGGGAGAGTCGATTATATCTGGCCCGGCAAACATTGGTCCCAAAGTTTCGAGGCTTTCGAAGAAGACGAGTATACGCACAGCTACGCTTAGCCTCTTCCTGCCGGCGATCGCGTTCAACGCAATCGGAAAATGTGGCACTCCGGGAGCATCTCTAAGCTTGGCACATTTGGTACCATCATGGGAAGCTCAAGTCCAAACCGAGCATCCTGCTAAAGGTGAAGGCGACTAGACCCACGCCTATTAGTGCTAGCATGAAGACTGCAGCCATCTTGCCGCCGGTGCGTAGCATAGCTTGCGTTTCCCCCTTCTCCCCCTGATCGTAGTGCCACTTGATGGCGAAGAACATGGCTATGCCTAACGCCAGTAGCTTAAAAGTAACGAAGACTATAGGTACCCAATCCATAGTGAAGGCTCTCATGTGCATCGTGACGACCAATTGTGTAGCCGTATGCGCAAGCACTCCGGCTTCCGGCTTGACACGTCAACGCGTTTTCAATTCGGTCTGCGATTGCAGGTGTCGATGTCAATCGCGCTCGGTGTGCGATTGCGCGGCTCCCGTCGAACCTAGTCGGGGTCGATCTTTCCCTCTTTTGCGTTGAAGCAGAACCGGCTGCTGATAAGCCAGCCTTTCAACGCCCGAAGGGGCAGAAGACTAGCGAGAAGCACGGGCGGGAAAGCGGCGAAGAGGTGGACCCAGATAGAAGGAGAATAAGCAACCTGGATCCGGCACGCCAGCGCAACACCTGTTACCCATATGAAGCAAATTACAAAGAACGCCAGCCTATCCGCCGGCGCGGCCAAAGAACGATCGGGGGCACAAACTTCGCATTTAGGCTTCACAGTTAGAAAGCTAACATAACGCTGGCTTTGCCCGCACTGGGGACACAGCCCTCGCAATTCAGTTTTGATTGACGACAGCGGAGGCCATTCGTTGGTCATTTTCGTGCGTTCCAAAAATTGATCGGATGTGTTTATGCACATAGGAGCCGACGTCAGTCGTGCTCGCTTTGCGGCTCTGGTGCCGTGCGCCGAACGTAGTCGCGGTCGATCTTTCCCTCTTCCGCCTTGAAGAAGAACTGACTGTTGATGAGCCAGCCCTTCAGCGGCCGGAGAGGCAAAAGGCAAGCCAGAAGTACCAGCGGGAGGGACGTGAAGAGGTGCACCCACAGCGAAGGGGAATAGGCAACCTCGATCCAGCACGCCACCGCCACTGCCGGCACGCATGTGAAGCAGATTACAAAGAACGCTGGGCCATCTGCTGGGTCGGCGAAGGAGTAGTCGAGGCCACAAACTTCGCATTTGGGCTTCACAGTCAGAAAGCCGTCAAAAAGGTGCCCTTGCCCGCACTGGGGGCATAACCCACGCAATCCAGTTTTGATCGGAGGTAGCGGAAGCCATTCGTTGGTCATTGCTCATATTTCCAAGGATTGATTGTATGCATTTATACATACAATGATCCTATCAAATTCTATATCTTACAAATTGTCGCAGAGTTTAGTGAGTACCTGAGCTGATCAACGGGTTCGAGTTTTCCAACCCAAACAACACAGCGACCTTTAAACTCCGACACGCCTTCAAGCTGCCGCCCTTGATCAATGAAAGTGCTGTAGCGCCCATCCAGTTTCATGGCTGCTATGATGGCTTCGAATGTCTGCGTGCTGTTCATTCCGGGCTCCAATTTCCTTGACAACCGGGCTAGCTTGTTGTCCATATAATCTCCATATATTTTTTGAATTGAATGCAGATCAATGGAAAATCGATGACTGGGGCATCTTGGACACCTCACCTTGGCACCCGTGAGGGGCCAATCTATTTGTCGATTGCGGATGCCTTGGCAGAGGACATCGCAAGTGGTCGGTTGGCCGAAGGGGTGCGACTTCCAACGCAGCGCAAACTCGCTGACGACCTCGGCATCGACTTCACCACAGTCAGCCGAGCCTACTCGGAGGCGCGCAGCCGTGGCCTGATTGAAGGCAAGGTGGGTCAAGGGACATACGTGCGATCAAAGCGTGGCGCGCGACCATCACAGCAGCCCTCTGGCGTCGTCGACATGAGCATGAACCTGCCGCCGCGGTTTCTCGATCCCGTCCTGGAACAGAGAATGTGGGATGGCGCGAAAGAGCTTCAGGAACAGGGCTTGGACCTCCTGCTAAGGTATCAGGAACCCGGCGGCATCATGCCGGATCGTATCGTCGCCGCGTCTTGGCTTTCAAGGCGGCTCTCGGGGATATCGCCTGATCGAGTGGTAGTCGCCTCAGGCGCGCAGGGAGCGCTTCACGCGATTCTCAGCGTGCTGACAGAGCCCGGCGATGTCGTCTGCGCAGAAGAACTCACGTACCCTGGATTCCGCTCGATCGCATCGCATCTCAGGCTCAAATTGGCTCCGGTTGCAATGGACGATCAAGGGCTAGTTCCGGACGCCTTTGCGCAGGTATGCAGGGAGGCGAAGCCGAAAGCGCTCTATTGTATGCCAACGCTTCACAATCCGACTACACGGACACTGCCCGTTCAACGAAGGCACGATCTCGTCAATGTTGCGCGGACATTTGGCGTGCCGATTATCGAGGACGACGCGTATAGCGCCCTTGTCCCGGCCCCGCCACCGCCACTCGCTGCGCTGCTGCCCGAGGCGGTCTATCATGTGGCGAGCTTATCCAAATGCCTGTCTCCCGCCCTTCGAGTCGCATATGTCGCCGTGCCAGAAGGTCGTACACATAGGGTGGCCAACGCGATCCGGGCATCAGCGTCAATTGTGTCTCCGCTCACGAGTGCTCTAGCGTCTCAATGGATAGAGACGGGAGTAGCGGATGTTGTCAGAGGCGAAATAGTCAAGGAAACAGTGAAGCGCCTGGATGCCGTCAAGGCGCTCCTTCCGTTCGATGTTGAAACCTCTCCGGGCGGCTTCCACGTGTGGCTGAAGGTTCCTGAACCTTGGACGCGAGGCGAACTGGTTTCCAGATTGCGTTCGATAGGGATCGGTATTGTCACCAGCGACGCCTTTGCACTTCAGTCCGCGCCCGAAGCCATACGACTTGCGCTTGGCGCTCCGGTGAACCTGGAGGAACTTACACGTGCCCTCCGGATTTTGGCAGACCTTCTAGCCCAGCAGCCCGCGTTCTCGACGATGGTGGTCTGACCGAAGAATCGGAAGCCCTCGACCATCCTCACCGTGGTGCAGGCGCACGGGTGGACGATCGCAGACAAAAGACGCCGTGGCCTCCGCCCCGTGAACGAAGTTTCTTGCCGTCGCCATCTTCGAGGTTACAAAAAACGACTTCTCAATTTTGGGTGAAGTAAGCCTCGGTTCGACCGAGCAGGGCCTGGTGGCACCCTCTCGAACCGCCGTGGCGGCGACCCCAGCGATCAAGAAGGACTGGAAGTGGTTTATTCCCGTTGTATGTATCATCAAGGGTCCAATTTATCTGGATCATCTTTACCGGGCGGTCATTTTGGCAACTGACGAGAACGGGTTTCCCTATCCGCCGGTCACGTCGGCCGAGGTTCGGGTTACTGTAGGCGTGGCCACACACAAGTGGCTTGCCGCGAAGTTTTCACAGGGGGCGGCCGCAACCGCGGCGATCTTGATTGCAAGCATCGTAGGGGCCGCAGCCGGTGCGGCGCTGTACGCCGCGGCCGTCGCCGCAGGTGAAGTCGCTCTCGATCCACCAGAACCAGACCTAAATTTCCGAGCTCTCATTCCCCTTCCTCCACTTGGAGAGGTGCTAACGACGGGGCCTGACCGGAATATCATGATGCTCGCCCGCCTAAGTGAGCGCATCATGAGAATTGAACTCGCCAAAAGCTTTATCGAGGGCCGCAGGCTGGATGTGGTAGCAGCGAACGACAGTCAGTGGGTCCAAGTCCATGCGGATAGTCTTGTTGCGGCGACCGCCCTACAACGGAGCCTCGCGGACCAGGTTCGGGACATTGAGGCGTGGGCGAAGCAAGACATCCAAACGTTGATCCCGCCAGGCGCCGATGTCCGTCAGGTGCGCCTCAATATGCAAGCGAACGGCTTGAGTGCCGACTTGGCAGATCGGATGGACCTACCCACAAACCAACGAGACGGCATCGACGCGCTGCTGCGGTCGGATTTGGCTGTGGAAAGCGTCGATATTATTGAAGCGTTCGATGCTGCGGTAGAGCCGCTCACGTCGTTCACCGAGCAACTGGAATGAGTTCGCCGGCATCTGCTCTGGGGTTTAGAGCAGAAGCTAAACGTGGAGAAATTGTCTATTACGTTCTCCAAGAGTAGCTGACGAAGGCTATAGGCCGCTTTGGCACAACCAGCCGTGTCCGCTTGTGATGCTGTGGACGGCTCCTCCGCCGGCATCGCGATGTGCCATATTTGCGGTGTTGTTAGGAACCGCATGGGAGGAGCCATCCATGGAAGAGATTACCACGATTGGACTCGATATCGCTAAGTCGGTGTTCCAGGTGCACGCTATTTCCGCAACCGGCACGGTCGTCGTCCGTCGACAGCTAAAGCGCCGCTATGTTCTTCAGTTTTTCGCGAACCTTAGGCCCTGTCTTGTTGGTATCGAAGCCTGCGCAACCGCACATCACTGGGGTCGTGAGCTGGAGAAACTCGGGCACCGAGTGCAGCTTATGCCGCCGCCGGTCGACGAAAGTCGCTGCTGTAGCGCTCGCCAATAAAATGGCACGGGTCGCCTGGGCAATCATGAGCCGGAACGAACCCTACAGAATACTGCCGGTCGCCGCCGGGAATTGATACACGGCCCATGCGCCGTGAACGTCGTTGGTAAGAGCAGGAGACTTATACGCACCTACGCCAGTCGGCCCATGGAAAGGGACAACCCACTTTGCGCCAGGCGCTTCGAGCGCGAGCTTGTGACCGGGACCCGATCCGCGGAGAGCATTACGGCCAGCGGCCACGATCTGTGCCGCATCCAAAGGCCGGACACATGGCAGCTCCGACCAGCAATGTGCAAGAAAGTCGACAAAACTCTTGCCAAACCGGAGCCGTCCACACATGGCGCAAAGCTGCCAGCACGCGACATTCTCCGGCAGACACCAGCCAGCTACCGTCGTTCGACAATGATTACCTGAATGAGCCCTGCTTTCGATCCAGGCATAAGGTCCTGGACACTTGTCAGTGCAGCAATCCTCGCGCCAACCGACATGACGCCCTCAAGGACGCCATCAATCCATGCCGCGTTCTCGTCCTCATAGGCGAAATCTCGCGAGTGTCGTTGGATTTCTCCGCCCAACCTTCCGGCCTGAATGCCCTGCTGCTTGCCGACCTCATACCAGCTTCAGTGCTTCGGACATTGTGAGTTCGGTCATGGGCAGCTCCTCCTCCATCCACGCGAAACTACCCCCATAATGTTGAGGGCGCTTGAATATTAAATTGTATAGATACGACGAAGTGTCGACCTGTACTAATCAATAGCAAGAACAGTTCGCGGGAGAACGAGAGAAACTTTGTCGGGACGGACTTGCGTCTGAACCACGACGACGTGCTGATCGAAGCTTCAGGAGTGCGGCATTGTACCACCTCCTTGAAGTGCTCGACATTATTCCGGTCGGCGACGAGACATCCAACATTCAAGGAGCCCGGCTTTTTGTAGCAAGTGCGTGAGCTCGACTGCTCGAGCCTCCGACGGGACGCAACAAGCGAGCAAGAGTAGAACTGCGCTATGAGATCGGCGCAATAAAAAAGGCCGGGGCGAGTGCGCACCGACCTTTCCAACATCGCTCTTCACACCAGTGCCAGTACATCCGTGGTCAAAAGCAGAGAAACGACTTCGGCAGTCGCGAACGCTCTCGTAGAGCACTCACCAGCAACGCCGATGGAGGGTAGATAGCGATCGATTGTGTTCGTTTCAAGTCGCTGCGGCCGCACCATCCGGATGAACGCATGCGCGCCGCGCGGGGCAGCCATGATTTGCATCGTCGTCCTGCGGTCGCCACCTACACCTCATCAGCGAGAGCAATTTCAACTTCAACGACGCCGCGACTGCGAAGTCTGCGCGAGGAGACCATCATGCAAGCCATAACCAAGACGTTGACAGAAATGACCCTGGTCGAACGTTCGACCTTGCTCGAGGCCGTGGCCGACGCGTTGGAAGCGACCGCTGACGAGGCCGATGAAGACGGCGACTCAAGATTCGCCAAGAATTCCATGTGCGTCGCCGGTACGATCCGCGGCTTGTGCGGCAATCTAGGCGAGCGCGACCTTCCAGTCGCCGAAGTTCTTCTGGAACAAGGCATCATGCTCGTTCACCAGTATTCGAATCGCAATAAGCCCATTTCCGTTCACTGAGGCTGTGGGCGTAAGCCGGCCACGGATAAGACGGCACAAGCAACAGGAAGCGGCATCGTTCCAGATGCGTCCGAAGTCGCGCTCGGCGTTTCTATGTCGCATCACTATGGTCAGAAGGTCTTGGCGGCGACAGGAGCAATGCTCGTGTGGTGCAGTGGGATGAGCGGACACTGCGAACTTTCTAGTTGGTTGACTAAATCGACCAGCAGCGACACGAGAGATTATAATCTGCGAATGCTTTAAGTGGCCTGTTTACCTCTTGCGGCAGCTATGGAGCCTGTGCATCTATTGCCGCTCTGGGGTACATGATCATGAATTCGCTTGGACATTTGATTGCTGGTGCGCTGCTGGCGGTTGCAGGTATCGGCCCTGCAGAAGCACAACTCGCGTACGAGACGCACAGCACTGAGACTGGGAATCGGTTTGTCATCGTTAGGGGATCCTTCGATCACGAGGACGACCTGTCAAAATTCCGGGACCTCGTAGCGCGCGAACATCCGACCGCTGTCGGGTTCGACAGTCCTGGAGGAAACGTCGTCAAGGCGATAGAGCTTGGCCGGCTTATTAGGTCGCTTGATCTCTCCACGCTTCAAGTTCGTCAATCTGAATGTGCATCAGCGTGTTCGCTCGCATTCATGGGAGGTGTAGGCCGCTTCGCCGAGCCTGGCTCGATCGGTGTTCACAAGTCCTCCTTCAGCAATACTGAAGGAGTTCAAGTCGCAGATGCAGTATCTGAAATTCAGGAGCTTACTGCCGAGGTCATCGGCTACATGTCGGAGATGGGCGTTGATCCTGCTTTGCTGCAGCTTTCACTCAGCTACGACAGCGACGATATCAGATATCTCTCTGGCAGCGAGATGTCGCGGTACAAGCTTACGACTTCGTCCACTCCGGAAACCTCGGCGGCGGGCGTCGAGCCGTCGAAGATTGAACCTGCGCCAGCTCCACGCGAACAGGGAATGGCAATCGCTTCTTTGGAGGTGCCGCTGGCACGTTCGGGAACGGTCAAGTATCCCAAAGGCGAAGCGGCTTTGAAGAAAGCCGCTGATCCTGATTCCAAGTCGCTCGCTTCCATCCGAAACGGAACCCCCGTAAAGGTCGATCAGGTCCTCGGAGACTGGTATGCTGTCTCGGTGGGCCAGCAAAGCGGTTACATGCACTACACATGGGTACGAATAGACCAGTTCGACGAGGATGTAGGCGATAGACGGTGGGTCCAGGTGAAGAGCCTTAGCTCGCTTCCAGTAGCAGAGTCGTTTATCAAGAGTTCGCCAGTTCCGCTCGTCGCGCACCTGACCGCAAAGAACTGGTTCGCTGTCACACTGCGAGATACCTACGCCGAACAGGAAGCCAAGGACGTCGCCAAGGCGCTGAAGGCGCATGGATTGATCGCCAAGGATTCAATTGTCACTTTGGGAAACACGTACGTTCGCAAGGTCTGTTGCGAATAAGGATCAGTTGACCGAGGTGACGCATTCAATCGCACTTCGATCGTCGAATCGGGCAATCGATTGGCACCTCGTGCCTTTCCAGAGCAGGCAGGATACCGAACGCGACCAAGAAAGCCGCCGCAGCGTCCGGACAGTTCAACGAGCCAACCACTTTCACACTCCGGGCACTTTGGAAAAGTTGCGCCACAACGACAGGTGACGCCTGTCAATCCACCAGGCCGACGGCGGGGCCAACACGAACCACGTCGAGAGCTTCTTCAGCCGCATCCAGCGCGCCTATGTTGGCATCCATCATCGCTTCTCGGTGCGATACTTTGCCTGGTACGCAACCGAGATTGCCTGGCTGCCGATGGGACTTTACGCCCCGGCCCAGATCATCATCTTTGACGGGGATAATTGCGCAAGGAGCAATAAAGTAGAAACTATTGATGCAATTGTGACCATCGCCTTCTGGCGGCATTATCAACCTGTCAGACGAACTCAGCGTCGCCTGAAGCTATCGAAAACGAAGTTCGTAGGACGCGAAAATGACCGAAACCCTTTCTTCCATGACCCGCAGGGGCATGCTGCGCTCCGCAGGTGCTGCCGCAGCGGTCATGACGATATCACCCTCTCTCAGCTTCGCAGCCAATGCGGCTGCCGCCATCAACACCAGCGAAGGAACCAAGACAATGGCATACGTAACGACCAAGGACGGCGTCGACATCTTCTACAAGGACTGGGGTCCCAAGGACGCTCAGCCGATCGTCTTCCATCACGGCTGGCCGTTGTCCTCGGACGACTGGGACGCACAGATGCTGTTCTTCCTCTCCAAGGGCTTTCGTGTCGTCGCCCATGACCGTCGTGGCCACGGCCGCTCCGCACAGGTCTCGGAAGGTCACGACATGAATCACTATGCGGCGGACGCTTTCGCTGTTGTCGAAGCACTCGAGCTGAAGAATGCCGTCCATATCGGCCACTCCACTGGCGGCGGTGAAGTCGCCCGCTACGTTGCCAACCACGGCCAGCCTTCAGGCCGCGTCGCCAAGGCGGTTCTTGTCTCCGCCGTCCCTCCGCTGATGCTGAAGACGGATGCCAATCCCGAAGGCCTGCCGATGGAAGTCTTCGACGGCTTCCGTTCCGCACTCGCCGCCAACCGCAGTCAGTTCTTCCGTGACGTTCCCGCTGGGCCGTTCTACGGCTTCAACCGTGATGGTGCCACAGTCCAGGAAGGCGTGATCCATAATTGGTGGCGCCAGGGCATGATGGGCGGCGCGAAGGCCCATTACGACGGCATCAAGGCCTTCTCCGAAACCGACCAGACGGAAGACCTGAAGGCCATCACTGTGCCGACGCTGGTTCTACACGGCGAAGACGACCAGATCGTGCCGATCGCAGACTCCGCACTGAAGTCTTCCAAGCTCCTGAAGAATGGCACGCTCAAGACCTATCCCGGCTTCTCGCACGGCATGCTGACCGTCAACGCCGATGTCCTGAATGCCGATCTCCTGGCCTTCGTGAAGGCCTGATCGGTCCGGCGGCGGGTGCGGCCTCCCACGCATCCGTCGCCTCCATGAACCACAAGTGCGTACACGGCGCGCCATCATTCGATGCAAGGAGCCTATCATGAACAACAACCCGTCCAAGAAAGTAGAGAACCATGGCGTCGCCTGGGAGCGCGCCTTCGGATACGTTCAGGCCGTGCAGGTCAAGGACACGATCTATGTCTCGGGCCAATTGAGCCATGATGACAAAGGCAATCTTGTCGCTCCGGCGGAACTCGATGAGGATAAGCGGCCTGCGGACTTCTCGCAGATGGAGAGCCAGATCCGCCAGACCTACGTCAACGCAAAGACTCTGCTCGCCAGATATGGCGCGACCCTCGATGATGTCGTTGAAGAGACACTGTACGTGCTTGATGTTCCTAGCGCGTTTGCGGCCGCATCCAAGGTCCGCAAGGAAATGTACGGCACGGATGTGCCTCAGTGCGCAAGCAACCTGATCGGGGTTTCGGCGCTAGCTTTCCCCGAGCAGATCGTCGAAATCACGTTCCGAGCAATTATCAACCGACCCGCTGATTGATCGGGGCCAGCTTCTCCATGAACCGCCGGAGGCGATGGGCCTCCGGCGGCAAACTCGTTGAAACGGTTCACACGATGCCAAAGACACCGGCCGCCAAGGCGCCCGCACTTGCTACCATGGAACTTACCCCCGACCTCGTCGCCACGACCATCAGAATTGTCGAAGACGAGGGACCGGAACCCAATTGGAATCCGATCTCGCCCGAGCAGCTCGACGACCTCGTCAGCAGGGTTGAGGAGGAGGCTGGTGACGAGGAGATATGGGTGTTCGCGTACGGATCCTTGATGTGGAACCCTGGTTTCGAGGTAGCCGCCAGCGAGGAGGCGGTCGCTTACGGCTGGCATCGTGCGTTCTCGTTGAGGATTGAGCGGCTCAGGGCCACCTCCGACGCGCCCGGTCTCATGCTCGCGCTTCGGCCAGGAGGAAGCTGTTCGGGTCTTGCCCTCAAGCTTCGGTGCACTACCAAGAGGGAGGATCTGCGTACTCTTCTGGCGCGAGAGATTCGGTATGCCGAAGTGTGCGACATGGTGCGTTGGGTTGCGGTCAAGACACCGACGGGGGTGCGGCGGGCGCTCACGTTCTGGGCGAGCGGCAGGCGATCTCTGCTCACGGAGAAGATCTCCCTCGAAGAGGCAGCAGGGTTGATCGCCCAGGCATGTGGACCTGCCGGGTCTTGCGCGGAATACCTGCATCGGACGGTTTCAGATCTGGCGGATCGCAAAATCTATGATCGAAACCTGTGGCAGCTACAGCAAATAGTCGCAGCCAGGCTTCGAGCACTCCAACAGCATGATCGAATCTGAAACGGGTGTGCCGGATCATGGTGACGGCATTTGCGTGCGTCAGTCCAACATGACCATCTTAGCCGCGACCTGATCCTCGAAGAACTTGGAGAATGACGCAATCCTTGGCGGGAGGGCTTGGTAGGGCGGGTAGAACAGCGTCAACCACAGGTCCGGCGGTGCCCATCCCTTGAAGACGTGGACAAGGCGACCGCTACTGATGTGATCGGCGATGTTGAATCCTGGAAGCAGCGCGACACCCGCACCGTCGGCGGCCATGTCCGCCAGAACCTCTCCGCTGTTCGCGCTGAAGGCTCGACCTGCCGAAATCGTGATGCTTGACCCACCGTCCGACAGCACCCAGTTCTCACGCCGGCTTTCGCCGCTGTAGGCGAGGCAGTCATCGGGATTCAGTTCGTTCGGGTGCTGCATGTCAGCGAATCTGCTTCCGGGAGCGGCGACCAGGATGCGCGGCACCACCCGGATCTTCCTCCAGATCGTGAACTTGTCCGAAGGCTGCGACGAGATGCGGATCGCCAGATCGTAGTCGTCGTCGACGATGTTCACCAATCCATCGGACAGCGAGATCTCGAAGCTCATCTTCGGATAGCGTTCCTTGAACCCCGACAGGATCGGCGGCAGCACCGTCTTGCCGAACCATGTCGGCGCACTGATACGCAGCCGACCCTCGTCCGTCTTGTGTGCGTTCATCACCTCGCGCCGCGCGTCTTCAAGCGTCTTCACCGCGGGCTGGATCTGCGCGGCAAAGATCGCGCCGTCGGTCGTCAGTGATACCTGCCTGGTCGTACGAACAAAGAGCTGCACGCCAAGTTCCGCCTCGAGGGCGGCGATCGCCCGTGTGACGGCTGCTGGCGTCATGTCCAGTTCGCGGGCGACCTGGGCGAAGTTACGTTTCTCGGCGGCGAGGAGGAAGGTCCGAAGAGCTTTGTAGTCGTTCATCTCATTGTTTCATAAATCGCAATTCAATCAAAAGGAATATTGCAATTCCGCGCGGCGATCAACGGGTCTAAATTCTTATCAACACCGGAACACCAACCGAGAGGCTTCAAGATGATCAAGGACATCAAGGGACTGCACCACGTGACTTCGATGGCATCGGACGCGCGGCAGAACAACCGTTTCTTCACCGACACGCTCGGTCTTCGTCGCGTCAAGCAGACTGTTAACTTCGACGACCCGAGCGTCTATCACCTCTACTATGGTGACGAGACGGGCTCGGCCGGAACGGTGATGACCTACTTCCCGTTTCCGAACATGATGCTCGGCCGCCCCGGTGTCGGTGAAGTCGGCGAGACCCAGTTCTCCGTACCCGACGGATCGCTGAAGTTCTGGCAGGATCGCTTCACAACCCAAGGTGTGGAGGGTCTGGAACGCGATACTGTCTTCGGCGTCGACCGACTCCGCTTCATGGGACCGGACGGCGACAGCTTTGCGCTTATCGAGTCCGCAGACGACAAGCGTGCTCCATGGCTGTCAGATGGAATTCCAGATGATGCGGCCATCCGCGGTTTCGCTGGCGCACGCTTCAGCCTGCACGACACCGCTGCAACGGAGGAGCTGCTCGGCTTCATGGGCTACGAGCGCGCCGAGAAGGAGGGTGACGTTGTACGCTTCATCATACCCAACGGTAACGGAGCGGACACGATCGATCTACTGGCATTGCCAAAGACGCGGTTCGCGCGACAGGGTGCAGGTTCGGTGCACCATATCGCATTCGCCGTCGACAACCGCGAGAAGCAGCTCGAGGTGCGCAAGGCGCTGATGGATACCGGCTACCAGGTCACCCCCGTCATCGACCGCGATTATTTCTGGGCAATCTACTTCCGCACGCCGGGCGGCATCCTCTTCGAGGTCGCCACAAACGAGCCCGGATTCAACCGCGACGAGGATACAGCCCATCTCGGGGAAGCGCTCAAGCTACCGGGCCGATATGAAGCTTTCCGCGATCAGATCCAGGCAAATCTCGAGCCGTTGACCGCCTGACAAACCACGCAAGATTTCGAATTTTGGATGCCGCAAAAATTTCGATGGAGATGGCGATGGATCAATTGGGAGCGATCAGAGCCTTTGTTCGCGTCGTCGAGGCCGGATCCTTTGCAAAGGCTGCAGATACGATGAGTGCGCCACGGTCGACTGTGAGTAAGCTTGTTCAGGATCTCGAGGCAAGCTTGAGCCTCAAACTGCTCGAACGCACGACACGTTCAGTCACGGTGACGTCTGAGGGAGTTGCTTATTACGAGCGCGCCATTCGCCTGATCGCCGATTTCGACGAAATGAACAACGAGGCGACCCGTGGGCGCCTGGCCACCAGGGGAAAACTTCGGGTTGACGTAGGTGGAACCTTCGCGAATGCGATTCTGATCCCTCGGTTGCCAGAGTTTTACGCGCTCTATCCAGAGATCGAGTTGCATCTTGGTGTAACAGAACGTCACGCCGACATCGTCGAAGAGGGCATAGACTGCGTCATTCGTGCCGGCGATCTGCCCAGCGCTTCTCTTGTTGCGAGGAAGTTATGCAGCGTTGAGATTGTGACCTGCGCAACCCCGTCGTACCTCGAAAAACACGGCGTGCCAGCTTCGCCATCGGACCTGCAGCGTGATCATGTTTTCGTGCAGTACTTTTTTGCACGTAGTCTGAAAGCTGCACCCGTTCGGCTGATTAACGGCGATGAGAAAATAGAGATCTACGGCCCCATCAAGCTCTCCACCAGTGATGCGACGGCGCATTTGCATGGAATACTAGCAGGACTGGGTATCGGGCAGACATTTGAATTCATGGCACGGCCCCATATCGCTCGTGGCGCCCTGGTTCCAATCATGAACGATTGGGCGCCACCACGTTATCCTGTTCACATAGCAAGACCAGCGGGCAGGTTTCCCAGCGTTAAGTATCAGGTCTTTGCAGACTGGGTTGCCGGCGTGTTTTCTGCCTACGACGATGATGCCAGCGCACCCTAGTGGCTTTGTCCATATCCATGGATAGCTACTCCATAATGAAGGGCTTCTCCCGACTCTCCTTTGAAGATATTTCCCACCGCGGCCATACGCCGCTCTCCTGTTGTCCACACGCTGTCCCAATAAAATTATCTTGAATTCATTTTGGACCGAATGGGCGAGAGCGTGGCCTCCGCGACGTCCGCAGGTCAACCGAACTTCGGAGGCATTATTGCAATAAAGGCAATTTATTCGCAATTAATCCTGCAATTTTTCACAAGCGAAAATCACGCTACGTTTCATTCCAGCAGCCGAGGCAACGAGTGAATGAAAGCATCGGTTTCGACTAACTCAGGGGCTTATGAGCCCGTGTTCCAGGACATGGTGTCTGTCCGACAGGTCCTGCCCATTTTATAACCCGCCGCATTCGCGGCCCAAACAACCGAAGAGGAAAATCTCATGTCCAAGCTCAAAGTTCTCACTCCCGCCAACAGCCAGCTCATCTTCATTGATCAGCAGCCGCAGATGGCCTTTGGCGTCCAATCGATCGACCGCCAGACGCTGAAGAACAATGTCGTCGGCCTCGCCAAGGCCGCCAAGATCTTCAATATTCCGACCACGATCACTACGGTCGAGACGCAATCCTTCTCTGGCAACACCTATCCCGAGCTGCTTGCCGTTTTCCCGGAGAACGACATTCTCGAGCGCACCTCGATGAACTCCTGGGACGACCAGAACGTGCGCGATGTACTGGCGAAGAACGCGGCAAACGGCCGCCGGAAGATCGTCGTCTCCGGTCTGTGGACGGAAGTGTGCAACACAACCTTCGCACTTTCGGCTCTGCATGATGTTCCGGATTATGAGATCTACATGGTCGCGGATGCTTCCGGCGGCACTTCCGCCGACGCGCACAAGTACGCAATGGACCGGATGGTTCAGGCAGGCGTGATCCCGGTCACCTGGCAGCAGGTCCTGCTCGAGTGGCAGCGCGACTGGGCGCGGAAGGAAACCTACGATGCGGTCACCACCCTCGTGAAGGAGCATTCCGGCGCATACGGCATGGGCATCGACTACGCCTACACGATGGTTCACGGCGCAGAGGAACGTGTCAAGCACGGCAAGCGCATCGGCCCGAACCCCGCAAAGTAAGGGCCCGATCATGCCGCTCCGATAACCCCGTCGGAGCGGCCTTTCTCTAACCGTGGAGGACATCCCGTGAAAATCTATCTTCTTTCTCTCGGTGCAGGTCTGCTTGTGGGCATCGTCTACAGCCTCCTGAACGTCCGCTCGCCGGCGCCGCCTGTCATCGCCTTGGTCGGCCTTCTCGGCATTCTCGTCGGTGAACAGATCATCCCTTTCGCAAAGACCTTGTGGAGCAGGGAGCCAGCAGCCGTTTCATGGCTTCATCAGATCAAGCCGCACATGTTCGGCCACCTTCCTAAGGGCGGCGATGTTATCGACCTTGCCCATCAGGCGAAGGCGAATGTCGAGGATCGGAGCTGATGACGACGCGTCGATCCTTTCTTGGGGGTGCGTCGAGCCTGGCGTTGTCGAACCTCTTCTCCCCCGCGAAAGCCGCCGATCCCAACCAGACCGGAGTAGAAACCATGCATCCCGACCTGATCCTCCACAACGGCCGCGTGACGACCCTCGACCGAACCAATCCGAATGCGACGGCGATCGCCATCAAGGATGGCCTGTTTCTCGAAGTCGGATCCGACAGCGAGATCATGGCGCTGGCTGGTGCCAACACGAAGATCGTCGACCTCAGGGGCAAGCGCGTCCTGCCGGGTCTGATCGACAACCACACCCACGTCGTTCGCGGTGGCCTGAACTACAACATGGAGCTGCGCTGGGATGGCGTTCGGTCGCTCGCCGATGCGATGGACATGCTGAAGCGCCAGGTGGCGATCACGCCCGCGCCGCAATGGGTTCGCGTCGTCGGCGGCTTCACCGAACACCAGTTCGCGGAAAAGCGCCTCCCGACTATCGAGGAGATCAATGCTGTCGCGCCCGACACGCCCGTCTTCCTTCTGCACCTTTATGACCGTGCGCTGCTCAACGGCGCCGCTCTCCGCGCGGTCGGCTACACCCGTGACACGCCGAACCCGGCGGGCGGCGAGATCACCCGCGATGCCCACGGCAACCCGACGGGCATGCTGCTGGCCAAGCCGAATGCGGGCATTCTCTACTCGACGCTTGCCAAAGGCCCGAAACTTCCTTTGGACTATCAGGTCAACTCGACTCGCCACTTCATGCGCGAACTGAACCGCCTTGGAGTGACAGGCGTGATCGACGCGGGTGGCGGGTTCCAGAACTATCCTGACGACTACGAGGTCATTCAGAAGCTGTCCGAAGAGAACCAGATGACGGTCCGGCTGGCCTACAACCTCTTCACGCAGAAGCCGAAGGAAGAGAAGCAGGACTTCCTGAACTGGACGCAGTCGGTCAAATACAAGCAGGGCAACGATTACTTCCGCCACAACGGTGCCGGCGAAATGCTTGTCTTCTCCGCAGCCGACTTCGAAGACTTCCGGCAACCCCGTCCGGAGATGGCCCCGGAGATGGAAGGCGAGCTGGAAGAGGTCGTCCGCGTACTTGCAGAAAACCGCTGGCCATGGCGCCTCCACGCCACCTATGACGAGACCATCTCCCGCGCCCTCGATGTGTTCGAGAAGGTCGACAGAGACATTCCGCTCGAAGGACTGAACTGGTTCTTCGACCATGCCGAAACCATCTCGGATCGCTCGATCGACCGCATCGCCGCACTCGGCGGTGGCATCGCCACGCAGCACCGCATGGCCTATCAAGGCGAATACTTCGTCGAGCGATACGGTCACGGAGTGGCCGAGGCCACTCCGCCGATCCGCCGCATGCTCGACAAGGGCGTCAACGTCTCGGCCGGCACAGACGCCACCCGCGTCGCCTCTTACAATCCGTGGGTCTCGCTGTCGTGGATGGTGACTGGCAAGACGGTCGGCGGCATGCAGCTCTACCCGCGAGCAAACTGCCTCGATCGCGAGACGGCGCTGCGGATGTGGACCGAGAAGGTCACGTGGTTCTCCAATGAAGAGGGCAAGAAGGGCCGCATCGAGAAGGGTCAGTTCGCCGATCTGGTGGTGCCGGACAAGGACTTCTTCTCCTGCGCCGAGGACGAGATTTCGTTCCTCACCTCGGAACTGACCATGGTCGGCGGCAAGATCGTCTATGGCGCAGGCGACTTCAAGACGCTCGACGAGAACGACATCCCGCCCGCGATGCCCGACTGGTCTCCCGTACGCAAGTTCGGCGGCTACGCGGCCTGGGGCGAACCGGAGGGCGCGGGCGCTCGATCCTTGCGCCGCACCGCCATCTCCACATGCGGATGCGCCAGCGATTGCGGCGTGCACGGCCACGACCATGCCGGAGCTTGGACATCCAAGCTTCCGATCGCCGACCTCAAGGGGTTCTTTGGCGCACTCGGCTGCTCCTGCTGGGCCGTCTGACGAACCTTGGCTCGGGTGACTGGATGCCACCCGAGCATCACTTCATAATTGCTCATTTTGCAATTAAATCGAAACTATTGCTGCAATTGTTGGTGCCGCTGCAACCAGTCAATATCGCTCCATCAAAGGCAGCCGCCCGCGGCGAACATGCAGGAGCAGATTATGACCCACCTATCCCCCACGTCGAACCCGATCCTTAGCGGCCTGACGCGCATCATGGCCTCGCCGATCACGCGAACCGTTTCACTGCTCGCACTCTGCGCTGCCTACATACAAGGTCCGCTTACCAAGATCTTCGACTTTAACGGCGCCCTGGCTGAGATGGATCATTTCGGTCTTCATCCTACCGCGTTCTTTGCGGTCGCCGTCATCGTGTTCGAGCTGACGGCTTCAGCCATGGTGGTATCGGGCTTGTTTCGCTGGATCGGAGCGCTGGCGCTCGCTGGCTTCACGCTCATGGCGACGCTCATCGCCCTCCGTTTCTGGGAGATGGCTCCTGGCATGGACCGCATGATGGCGACCAACGCCTTCTTTGAACATGTTGGCCTCGCTGGCGCGTTCCTCTTCGTCGCCGCATTCGACCTTTCCAAGGGAGCATGCAGATGAGCGCTGCAAAAGCATCCGGCGGAACCTTCGCGCCACTCGCACAGCCTGTGTTTGCGGTTCTCTGGATCGCCACAGTCCTTGGCAATACCGGAAGCTTCATGCGCGACGTCGCAAGCTCCTGGCTGATGACGGATCTTTCGGCATCGCCGGCCGCGGTCGCCATGGTCCAGGCGGCCGGAACCCTGCCGATCTTCCTGCTTGCCATTCCTGCGGGCGTTCTCACCGACATCCTTGATCGCCGCAAGTTCCTGATCGCCGTCCAGCTCCTGCTGGCATCCGTCAGCATCTCGCTTATGGTCCTGTCCCAGACGGGCATGCTGTCGGTCAGCGCGCTGATCGGTCTGACCTTCCTCGGCGGCATTGGCGCTGCTCTGATGGGACCGACATGGCAGGCCATTGTTCCCGAACTGGTCAAACGCGAGGATGTCAAGAGCGCCGTGGCGCTGAACTCGCTCGGCATCAACATTGCCCGCTCCATCGGGCCTGCCGCGGGCGGCCTGCTTCTCGCAGCCCTTGGAGCCGGGATCACCTACGGCGCGGATGTCGCAAGCTACGCCGTGGTGATCGCAGCTCTGGTCTGGTGGCCACGGGCGAAGAATGCAAACGACGCGCTTCAGGAAAACTTCTTCGGTGCCTTCCGGGCCGGGCTTCGCTACACCCGCTCGAGCACACCGCTCCACGTCGTCCTCCTGCGCGCCGCGATCTTCTTCGCTTTCGCCAGCGCCGTCTGGGCGCTCCTCCCGCTCGTCGCCCGGCAGTTGCTGGGTGGTGATGCCAGCTTCTACGGCATCCTGCTCGGTGCAGTCGGTGCGGGCGCGATTGGTGGCGCCTTGGTCATGCCGAAGCTGCGCGAACGCCTGAGTTCCGACGGCCTGCTTCTCGGTGCCGCGCTGATCACCGCGGCCGTCATGGGTGTCCTGTCACTCGCCCCGCCGAAGATCGTTGCCATCATCGTTCTTCTGTTCCTTGGTGCGGCATGGATCACTGCTCTGACAACGCTCAACGGAGCGGCCCAGGCTGTTCTTCCGAACTGGGTGCGTGGTCGCGGCCTCGCCGTCTACCTCACCGTCTTCAATGGTGCGATGACAGCCGGGAGCCTTGGTTGGGGCGCGGTCGGCGAGGCTGTCGGTATCCAATCGACCCTACTTATCGGAGCCGCCGGACTTCTTGTGGCCGGGTTCATCATGCACAGCGTGAAGCTTCCTGCAGGCGATGCCGACATGGTGCCGTCCAATCACTGGCCTGAGCCGCTTGTTGCGGAACCCGTTGCCCATGACCGTGGTCCGGTTCTGATCCTGATCGAGTACAAGGTCGAGAGGCAGCACCGCAGCGCATTCCTGCACGCCATCGATCATCTTTCAGATGAACGCCGCCGCGATGGTGCCTATGGCTGGGGCGTCACCGAGGACTCGGCTGACCCGGAGAAGATCGTCGAATGGTTCATGGTGGAATCCTGGGCTGAGCATCTTCGCCAGCACAAGCGGGTCTCCAATGCCGACGCTGACCTGCAGGGCAAGGTGCTGGCCTACCATGTCGGTCCCGAGAAACCTGTTGTCCGTCACTTCCTGACGATCAATCGGCCTGGTGACGCATAACGAAGACTTGAGCAGGGCGGCGGGCGGCCGCCCAGCCCATTGTGCCGCCACGCGCAATGAACTCGAAACAATTGATGCAATTGTTGAAGCCGGCATCTGGCGTCAAACCTGGAGCCACGTCGCGGCACCTAACAGAAATAGAGGTCAAGAAATGAAGCTTCCCTCCCTTCCTATCCTGCTGAGTTTCAATGGCGGCTACGTCGATACGCTCGGCTTCCTGGCTCTATCAGGGCTTTTTACTGCGCATGTCACAGGCAACTTTGTGACCTTGGGCGCAACGATGGCGCATGGCCTTGGCGGAGCATTGTCGAAGGTGCTGGTCCTTCCGATGTTCTGCCTGGTCGTCTTTGTGTCCCGGCTAGTCTGCCTGAAAATTCAAAACCGAAATCGCTCCCCCGTCCGGCCCATGCTGGTCGTCAAATTGATCCTGCTCGCCGCGGTCGCGGTCATTGCCATTATTTATGGTCCATTCCACGGCGACGAGAATGGCATTACGTTTGCAGTTGCTATGATACTGGTGTCGGCAATGGCCATACAGAACGGTCTTCACCGGTCCCATCTGTCGAAAGCGCCGCCGACCACCCTGATGACGGGTACGACGACACAGATCATGCTCGATCTTGCCGACATCCTTGCCAACTCGAAAGCCCAGGAAATCACCGTCGCAAAAGCACGGGTGAAAAAGATGGCCACCGCTGTCCTGACGTTTGCCATTGGATGCGGCGCCGGAGCGGCCGGCTACATGTTCATCCCCGCTGCCGCCTTTAGCCTGCCAGCCATAATCGCCGCCGTTGCTCTCTTCGCCAGGATGTCAGGTGCCGAGCCCAACTAACAGAAACTTTGAGTCAGGACATTTCAGTTTTATTAGAGAGGATACTGAGATGGACATTGGTAGTGAAGTGAGCGGTCTCGCCAACCTGATCGCTCCCGTGTTGAAGCCGCCTGCAACCGGGCTCGAATTTTTCGGGATCGGCGTAATCCTAAGCGGCGTGGCCGTGGCGACGGCCGGATACGTCCGGGATCTGCTCTCGTCCGGATAACGCGACGCCTATGAGTGCTATCGCGCCAATCTCGGGCGGGGGATCTTGGCTCGAAATCCTGATAGGGGCCGATATCATCGCCACTATCATTGCTCCTCTGACGTGGGAAAGCATCGGCCTTCCCGGATCATCGTCCTCATTCGAACCAGGCAACCTGATTAATCCTCAGGGCCAGACCGCCATCGTCCAAGGAGCTAGTGCGATGCGGTGGATGTAGCGACTTCTGCTGGGTCTGTCTCCCGAAAAGTTGCTTAAGTTAGGTTGTTTGGCGTCAGCGGATGCTGCCCGGATCCTTTGCGACCTTCTTGTCGCGTATAAGGACATGGCAGGCACGGCGATCGCCTGCTTCGGCGCCGCAAGCCACTGTCTGGGAATACTGTTAGCCGCACAACGCGAATTTCGGGCGGCAAAGCATCGGAGCACATGAGCATGCGTCTCGAGATGAACTCGGAAGGCTTCAACAAGCGAGACCCAGGTCAGTGTTAGCGCGAGAAGAAGTTCCAGGCAGGTAACGAGCTTCTTTCGATCATCCATGCCGCCCAATGGAGCCTGGAAAAGGCGCCCGAGACCGACACTTGCCTGGGTTAATACTGGCAGGTTGCCGATCTGTGCATCAGTCGGGTCGGTAGCGCGCGCTTTCCGCGGTGATTGGCGCTATATTAGCGCAAATGCATAACTTGGGGGAGCCGATGTCGACGTCTGTCAAGTATCCACCAGGACTGGTTGCGCTATTTCTCGTCGAAATGTGGGAACGCTTCAGCTACTACGGCATGCGGGCGATCCTCATCCTCTACCTCGTGGATCGGGTCGAGAATAGTGGCCTGGGTCTCACTACGGCCGACGCCGCAGCGATCTATGGCCTGTATACCGCGTCGGCCTACATATTGGCGCTGCCGGGTGGTTGGATCGCCGACCGCTTCTGGGGTTGCAAGCGCGCGATCGTCGTTGGCGGTGTCGTTATCATGATCGGGCATGCACTGCTCGCGGTCTCCGGCTCCGCCGCAATAGTGTTCTTCCTCGGCCTCCTCTGCATCGCGATTGGCACCGGGCTTCTCAAGCCAAACATCTCGACAATGGTCGGCCAACTCTACGACAAGAACGATATCGGCGGCCGCGACGCAGGGTTCTCGTTCTTCTACATGGGCATCAACATCGGCGCGATCCTCGGGGGATTTATTGCCGGCTACCTCGGCGAGAACTGGGGCTGGCATTGGGGTTTCGGCGCGGCCGCCGCTGCCATGTTCTTGGGGTTGATCAACTTCCTGCGGGCGAGCCGCACCTCGCTTCGCGACAAGGGTGGGGCGCCCGCCGTGCACCATCACCCCGACGCGGCGACCGGCCGTCGTGACCACCTCTTCACCGGTACCATCGGTGGCCTCGTCGTCGTCTTGGTCGCCGCGGCAGCGCTGACTGGTCAGATCAATCTGACCAGCGCGCAAGGGTTGGCACAGGCCATGGGCCTGATCATCGTGACTGTGGCTATCGGCTTTTTCCTCAACATCTATTTGGCAGGGGACCTTAATGTGTCGGAGAGGCGGCGCATGATCGTCCTTGCGCTCCTTTTCGTGGCCGCCGCACTCTTCTGGTCCGGCTTTGAACAGGCCGGCTCCTCGCTCAATCTCTTCGCAAACGACCTCACACAGCGCCAGCTTGGCGGATTCACCGTGCCTGCCTCATGGTTCCAGAACTTAAACTCCCTCTTCATCATCCTGCTGACCCCGGCTTTTGCGGCGTTCTGGATCTATGCCGAGAAACGCTGGACCATTCCCGTTTTTGTGAAATTTGGATTGGCGCTTGTCGCGCTGGGCCTGGGCTACCTCATCCTAGTGCCGGCGGCCCAGACGGCGGCAACGGGCCTAAAGGTTACCGGGCTCTTCCTCGTCTGTACCTACCTGCTGCACACAGTGGGCGAACTGATGCTCAGTCCGGTCGGGCTTTCGACCTTCTCCCGCTTTGCGCCAGAGCGCTTTACCAGCCAGATTATGGGGTTCTGGTTCGTCGCCGCGTCGCTCGGCAACCTGATGGCGGGATTGTTAGCCGCAGGCATGGACACCGAGCATGCCGCCGGACTTCCGGACGCGTTCACCCGCATCTTCCTGATCAGCGCCGGCTTTGGGATCGTCCTCGTCCTTCTCGCTCGCCCAGTCACCCGATGGGCGCTCGGCGGAAGTGAGCGGATAGAGGAAACGGCTCCGGCCCAATAGATGTATTCGTGCTGAGGTTCATCGATAAATGGTTGAAGCAACTCATGCTGTGCCGGTCGTCGGTACTTCCTGCTGCGCCAAGCTGCAGCGATTGAACCGTGAAATCCCTTCCACTCAATTCCGCTGCTTGATCAAAAGCCGAGAGCAGCAGAAGGCGTGCTGAGGCGCCAGAACCTGACCATCGAAACTGTTGTTCGACCATTGGAACCTCGACAGCTCTCTGAGCCTTGCCAACCTTACCATCGACGATGACTTCGTAGCATCGTTTTGAATGTCTCGAGCGATGCCAAAACGATAGGATGTATGGGTATCGTGCGGTCACGTCGGAGATACGTGGATGTTGAACGAGCAGCAGTTTCTTCGTATCTCGATTGCGGCAACGGTGGTCGTCGCCGTTCTCGGGGTCGCCTTCGGCATATTGTCGGGCTCGTTCTCCATTGCCTTTGACGGCGTCTATTCTCTGGGCGATGCGGCGATGACCGGCCTTGCGCTGTGGGTTTCGAGCCTGATCGTGAAGTCAGCGCAGACGGACGCGTTGTCTGGAAGAGTTCGTAACCGCTTCACTATGGGCTTCTGGCATCTGGAGCCCATCGTATTGATGCTGAACGGCAGCCTGCTGATGACGGTTGCGGCTTACGCGTTGATCAACGCGATCATCAGCATCCTCAATGGCGGGCACGAGCTGCATTTCGGCGTCGCGATCGCCTACTCGGCCACGACCGTACTCGTCTGCACTGTCATGGCCGTCATGGGTGTCAGGCTGAACCGTAGCTTGAAGTCAGACTTCATTTCTCTCGATATCAAGGCGTGGATCATGTCAGGAGGTATCGCCCTTGCGCTGCTGATCGCGTTCTTCATTGGTCTTGCTGTTCATTCGACCCCTGTCGCGTGGGTCGCCAGCTACGTTGACCCCGTGGTTCTCGCGCTGGTGTGCGTGGTGATGATTCCGCTTCCGATCGGCACGATCTGGAAGGCACTGACCGAGATCCTTCTTATCGCGCCGGTCGAACTTAAGAACCATGTGGACAACGTCGCCTCCGCGACGGTGCGCCGCCTCCGTTTTCTCTCTTATCGCGCCTACGTCGCTCGCGTCGGTCGGGCAATACAGATCGAGCTCTACTTCATCGTTCCAAAGGGCCTGTCGCCAAAGACGGTGGAGGAATGGGATGCGCTGCGCGACGAAATAGGTGATGCGATCGGCGATGAGAGCGCCAACCGCTGGCTCACCATTGCGTTCACGGCCGATGCGGAATGGGCGGATTAGTCGCCTTGGATCACAGCATGGA
>UBOA01000034.1:0-11550 GCA_900466985.1 Hyphomicrobiales bacterium | reverse complement strand
CACCTACAGGTCGGATACATCGCCGCACCAACCAGCAAATCCAAAAAGCTCAAGAAACCTCTTGCCAACGGAGAGCCGTCCATACACGGCCCAAAGCCGGTATCGCGCTTGGACGCTGGTTTAGTCTCGGCTCCGCGCCAGCCGATCAATGCGCTGACAGAATTCGTCTTTGCCGTGGAGTACGAAAGGGTGTCCCATACGAAACGTTGGGCGAGTTCTCGCTTTAGCGTCTCGTAAGCTCGGACTTCCTCTGGATGAGACCGAAGGTAATCGCGAAATCGAAGGTGTCTCCCAAATTCCGGGTTACGTTCGACCCATGATGGGTATACGGATTCCTTTTCGATAATAGTGGCGGCCTGGAATGCCGCCGTTTCCGCGATACTCATATCCCAATCCTCGCATCGCTTCCGCGCAAGCCGTTCCGTCTTCGTCTCTGTTCAAAGAAACCAGAATGTCGATGATCGGCTTTGCGGCAATGCCGGAGATGGATGTGCTGCCAACGTGGTGGATTGCCTTGGGAAACCACGATCAACGACGGTTGGTATCGCAACGTCGCACCGGGTATCAGCCGCACCTGATGCGCAGGTCAGTATCACTACCGCTGCTGGCGCGATTGTCCGCGCCAGTGAGCAGCCAAGGCTGGGTGGGGCTTAGTTTGGTAGCCCTGCCTGTGCTTCTCCTAGCTTGGCTGATCATCTACCCGATCCTGTCGGCGGTCGCCAGCACGATCTTCGTCGCGCAGCCGGGTGGCGCATCGGCCGAGAGGTCGGAGAGTTCGACGCGGCTTTCCTGTAAATGATCCGAAAGTTGCTTTCGGTCGTTGCGGGCCTGGGTACACAAAATAGAAACCTCGTCCCGTGGCACTTGCTTCATGAGTTACTCGCAACTACTAGACGCTCAACAACCTTGTGGCATTTGCTACATAATTTCGGCGTCAGGCTGGCGGTAAGTTAGTGAAAACAAAAGCCAAAGGCCGAGGCCCAGGACCAGCACTTCAATGAATAGCCCCGAGATTTGTAGACACCTTCTTTCCTAATTTTGAGGCAAGAAGAGCATCATGAGCAAATCGAATTTCAGCGAAGAGTTTAAGCGTGAATCCCGGCCTTGGGTGCGACCAGGATAGCACACGCAAATATCGATACTTGCCACGCGGCTGTAAAATCGCTCGGCGCTTGCCAAAGAAGGGCCAGCGACCGCTGTGAAGGCGCAAAGCAGTCATTTGGCTGTCACCGAAATATATTGTGACAGGAGGGGTTCCACCCGGCCTTTGGCCGGATTCATCTTGAAACTCAGGATTTGCGCGACGTAATCACGGCGTTTGCCGCCTCAACAAACCCCTCACCACCCGGACCTCGTGTGATCCAACGTGGCGGTTGCGGGAGCTGGTCGAGGTAGGCAGTCACGGTGCTGACACCCACCGCATGCGGAAAGAACGAAAACATGGGCGCATCGTTGGTGGAATCCCCGGTGTAGAGTACGGCGGAACGGTTGGCTTCTATATCGAGGCCGTAGCAGTCGAGAAGCACGCGCCGCGCCATCGCCAGCTTGTCATATCCCCCGAGCCAGCCGAGCACCCATAGGTTATTGACCGTCGTATCGGCCATGGCGGCGCGCAACGCATCAAGGATTGCTACGCGCGCCCTCACATCTTGGGGCTGCGCAAAGGCAAGGCTGGTAAGCCTGAACGGCTGGTCGTCGGCAAAGCTCGCCGAAGGTACGGCGCTGCGCACCTGCCGCCCTATCTGGGCGAGTTGTTCGGCTACGACCGCGCGATCCTTGTCATCGTGCCAGAAGTGCCGCTCGATCCTATGCCCGTCCTCGCAGCGCCGGAAAAAGAACCCGCCATTCTCCCCGATAACACCATCCACCGGCCACATTCGCGCCATCTGATCGCACCAGCCCGCCGGCGCGGCGGTCACCGGAATGACTTTGATCCCCGCTGCCTGTAGGTTCTCAAGGGCCGCGTAGGTTTCGGCAGCGAGCCGCCCCTGATAGGTCAATGTCTCGTCCATGTCCGTGAGGACGAAGCGCACATCGCGAAACGTAGAAATGTCAGCTTGCTCTAGGCGCCGCATATATAAATTCTCCAACGCGCGACCCTTAGCGCGACTTTTCAGTTCCCGCCCCTTGCGGACCTCATGAATGCTTCGGACTAGCCGACATAAGGTCGTCGGCCAAAAAAATGATGGAAATGATCGTTGTAGCCTGGCGTTGACGAATGGCCGGTGGCGACGAGTTCGTTGACCAGGGCCTCGTCCTCAGCCGTGAAGACATACTCGAGCGCGGGTAGATAATCCTCCCACTGCGCTTCCGTGCGCGGCCCGACGACCGGGGCGGTGACGAGGCGATTGTTCAAGACCCAGGCAAGCGCGAACTGCCCGGCCGAGATGCCGCGATCGGCCACGTGCTCTGCAACCCTCTGGGCAATAACCAACGATTCAGGCCGCCATTCCGTATCCCGCAAGCGTTGATCGTTGCGCCCGGCGCGGCTTTCTGCGGACGGTGTTTCATCTGCCCTGTATTTCGCCGTCAGAACGCCACGCGCCAGCGGGCTGTATGGCACGACGCCCATGCCGTAGTAGTCGCAAGCGTCCAGATGCTCGAACTCGATCTGACGATTTGCGAGGTTATAGAGCGGTTGGCTGACGATCGGCCTATCCACCCCGAGCTGATCGGCAACGCGGCAGAACTCAGCGATCTTCCAGGCGCGGTGATTAGAGAGCCCATAGTAGCGGATCTTGCCCTCCGAAATCAGCGCGCCGAATGCGCGGACCGTTTCTTCGATCCTTGTCTCGTGGTCTTCGCGATGCAGGTAGTAGATATCGACATAGTCGGTTCCAAGACGGTCCAAGCTACCTTCCAGCGCACGGTAGATATACTTGCGCGACGCGCCCCGATGGTTGGGGTCGGCGCCGCGAGCGTTGCCGAACTTCGTCGCCAGAACCCAGTTATCGCGATTATCCCGGATAGCCTCGCCGACGACGACCTCCGATTCAAACTTCGCATAACCGTCGGCCGTGTCGATGAAGTTCACCCCCTGATCGAACGCGCGATCGATAATGCGCCGCGATGTCGTCGGATCGGTCTCCGCCCCGAACATCATCGTCCCGAGACAAAGCGGGGAGACACGCAATCCATTGCGGCCAAACGTCCTGTATTTCAGGGCCATCTACAGTTCCAACCTTCTTGCTGAGAGGGCGTGTAAGCGCACGCCCGCGTGAAAGACCGCTTTTAACGGTGTCGATTTATCCGAACTCGTCCGCTCCATGGTCGCGCGCCGCCTCGGCGATCTGGCGTGCGAGACGCTCGATCTGGCGTGGCACTTCCGGCAACCGGGCGGTGGCCAGACACAGGTGCTCGTTTTCGCCACCAAATGTGCAACCATTTCCGGGAGCAAGAATAATTCCCTGCGCGTTCAGCCGCACGAGCGCGGCCGTCGCGTCAGGTACCCGCAGCCAAATCGAGAAGCCTTCGTCCGAATCGACGACGAATCCATTGCGCGACAAAGCTTCGACCATGAGCTTGCGTCGTCTGGCATAGTGTTGGCGGGCGCGCGCGATGAGACTGTCAACCGAGCGATTTTCGATCAGCGCAACGATGGCGCCCTGCAGGATGCGACTGGTGACGCTGGCCCCATAGGAACGGTGGCGACGTGCGCGCTCGATAAGGCGAGCAGGTCCGCCAAGGACGCTGACTCTCAAATCGACACCGTAGGCCTTGCAGTATGCCCGAGCGAGGAGGACACGTGTTGGCAAGAGGTCGCCCAAAGTGATGCTGTCAGGGCCGGCCAACGGACCGAAGCCGTCGTCTTCGATCACGACGACATCCTCATGCTGGCGAAGTACCGCTGCCAACGCAACTCGGCGCTGCGACGCTATCCTTTTCGCCAGGGGGAAGTGAGCCCGAGGCTGATAGAGAAAAGCTTTGGCGCCATTTTCGAGGGCCGCGATCAGATCCGCGACGACAGGCCCGTCCCCGTCCCACCGCACCGGGATGACCGTCATTCCCAATGTGGAGAGAATTTGCACCGTACGCGGATTGGTCGGAGTTTCGACGGCGATTGTGCCCCCGGCTTCCGCCGCGGCCAGGATCGCAAGGACGATACCTTCGGAGGCCCCCCCGGCCGTCGTCCACGCCTCGCACTCGAAAGGCCACGTGGGCGCGACGACGGTGATTAGGGGATCGATGACGTGCTGCCGCTGTGCACTGTGCAAATTCGGCACGGACAACCCCGCAAGCAACGCGTCCTGGAGTGGCGGGTGAAACTGTGGGTCGGAGGCGGTCGAGGCCAGATTCCACGTGAGCGCGGGTTCGTCAGGCCTGGCCAGTTCCGTGTCGTAGTCCGACGCTTCAGTGACGAAGGTCCCGCCCCGTCTGCGGGTTTCAACGAATCCCTTGTCGCGCAGGCTAGTCCAGGCAGTCGCCACGGTTCCCTGGCTGCAACCCATCAGCCGGGCAATCTCGCGAACGGTGGGAAGGCGTGCTCCAGGAATTAGATCTCCGGATCGGATCAATGCGGCCATCGTCTCCGCGAGCCCGCGCCGCCCACCCATTTCACAGCGCCGCGCGAGCCATTGGGCATCGACGAGTGCCGGATCGCCGTCCACTCGCGAGTTGGTCCGCCCCGTGATTGCTGACACGCATATCTCCTTTTTGAACGGAGCAACCATATAGCGCACGCGGTCGTCTTACAACGGCGAGAGTCTGAACATATCAAACATAACTGATAAAAAAATATTTGTTCATTTTCGGGATGACGGCTGGAATTGAAGTCTCGCCAAGGTGCTTTCGGCGAAAAAACAACACATAATCCACCTATTTAATAGATTGTAACGCATTATGTTCAGTTTCGATGCGTTGACTAAAATATGTTTTCTGCGCTCTTTCGGGCGACTGGTTGCCGCTCGAACACAAGAAAACGACGCGGGAACATCGAATGAATGTCCTTGGGAGATCCAAATTGCCGCATGTGTTGATCGAAATGACAGACAACATCGAAAGATGGGCGCATCCGCGGAAGGTTGTCGAAGCCGTCCACAAGGCGGCCTGCACCAGCGGCGACCTGCCGACCGGAGCGATCAAGACGCGCGCCATCCGCCATTCGGACTACGCCATCGGCACCGATGAGAACGGCCTTGAAGGCTTCATTACCGTGCTGATCCGCATTCGCCCGGGCCGTTCCGATGCAATCATGAAAGGGATCAGCGACGCGGTGCACCAGGCGGTCATTGGTCAGGTAACGCCGATCGCTGGCCGGCAACTGAACATTTCCGTCGACCTGCAGCTCATCGACCCTGTAGCGGCGGTTCAGTCCAAGCATTGAGCCGACGTCGCTGCGTCCGGCCGGAGCGGCGGCAAGTGCAAACCAAACTGGTGCAAGAGATATGAGTAAAGATTTTGGTGGTGATATCCCCTTGATGCGAAATCTGCGCCAGCCCGCAGCCAGACGGTTGCAGGTGTGGGCCTTGCGCCTGCTGGCAGCTCTCGTCGGCCTTTGGGCCGCGCGTCAAGTACTGACGAATGAGGCATTTGGCTGGAATTATTTCCTGCAGTATTTCTTCCATCCCTCTATCGTTAAAGGCGTGTGGCTGACCGCCTGGCTTGCAACCGTTTCAATGCTTCTCGCTATCGCGCTTGGCGTGGTCCTCGCCCTTATGGACCGCTCGAAAAGCGCTGGGCTGCAGCTATTTTCCCGTGGATACGTGGCACTGTTCCGCTCGGTTCCGACGCTTGTCCAGATCCTCCTCTGGTACAACATCGGCGCCTTCTGGCCGGTGTTGGGTTTTTGGATTCCCTTTACCGACCTCGGTCTTGGCGTGGCGGCGAACGATGTGATCAATGGCGTTTCGGCGGCCATTCTCGCGCTCGGCCTGCAAGAAGCCGCCTACATGTCCGAGATCGTACGCGCCGGTCTCGTCTCGGTGCCGAAGGAGCAGGTGGATGCGGCGCGTGGCCTTGGAATGACGACGCGCGAGGCCAACCTGCGCGTGGTTCTGCCGCAGGCGCTGCCTGTCATGCTCCCGCCGACGGGGAATGCCTTCGTCGGTCAGATCAAGTCTACCAGCCTCGTGGCGATGATCGGCGGCGGCGACCTCCTGACCAACGCACAGCACATCTATCAGCTCAACTACCGCATCATTCCGCTGCTGATGGTCGCCTCCGCCTGGTACATGGTGCTGACCGTTGTCGCCACGTTGCTGTTCCTGGCGCTGGAGCGGAAACTCGGGCGATCGTCCATTCGACCCGCGGCTCGCGATTGGCGCATCCTGTTGGACTGGTTCGGCGCCACAAATCGTCGCGCCGGAAATCAGGCGGGAGGGATCTGAAATGGCTCTTGCACTGACGAAGCCGGCGGAACGCGCCTGGCCCATTGACGTCGAACGTGTGACCAAGGTCTATGGCGGTCGAAAGGTTCTCAACGACGTATCCCTTCACATTCCAGCGGGCGCCGTCTGTTCGCTCATCGGCTCCTCGGGGTCCGGCAAATCGACCTTGCTTCGCTGCATAAACGGGCTGGTGGATTTCGAGGGCGGCCGCATCTCCGTCGGTGATACGCTCGTCGGCGAGGTCGAGGAACCGGGCGGTGCTCGCCCGTGGACGGAGAGGGAAGCATCCCAGTTCCGCCGTCATGTCGGGATCGTCTTCCAGCAGTTCAACCTTTTCCCGCATCGAACCGTGCTCGACAACGTGACAGAGGCGCAGCAGCGTGTCCTGGGCCGAGATCGGGCAACCGCGGTGGACATCGCCCACCGCCATCTGGCGCGCGTCGGCCTTGCCGACCGGATCAGTGCGTATCCGGGCGAACTATCCGGCGGCCAGCAGCAGCGCGTGGCAATCGCCCGCGCGCTGGCAATGGATCCGTCTGTCATCCTCTTCGACGAGGTGACAAGCGCACTCGACCCCGAGCTCGCAGCCGAGGTGCGGCGCGTCATGCGCGACCTTGCGACCGATGGAACGACGATGGTCGTCGTGACGCATGAGATGGATTTTGCGCGGACTGTCGGAGACACGGTCGTGTTTCTCGAGGCCGGGCGGATTATTGAGGTCGGAACACCGGCCCAGATATTCGACTCCCCTCAAAATCCGCGGACGGCCGCGTTCGTCCGCCAATGATCTAAACCCAAGGAGATTCCGATGACTGCCTTTTACTCCTCGCTGCTGCGAAACATCGCAGCGGCGTCCCTTTCGCTCGTCGCATCGCTGGCCCATGCTCAGGACTACACGCCGCGCACCTACGAACTGAGCACGCCAGACGTAACCGCCTCGGAAGCGCTACGCGCCAAGCTGCCCGCCGACCTTCGCGAAACGGGCGTCCTTCGGGTCGGCGGTCGCTGGGACGCTCCACCCTACGCCTTTTTCCCTGAGGGAACGGAGGATTGGACCGGTTTCGAAGCAGACCTGACCCGCGGCGTCGCCAAGCTTCTCGGCCTTGAGCTCGAGCTTCAGCCTGTGACCAACGAGCAGACGCTGATCGGTATCAAGAGCGGCAAGTACGACATCGGCGTCGGCTTCTACGCGGACCTCGAGGCGCGTGAGGAAACGGTGACGTTCGTAACCTATCTCAACAATATCTTCGGCATCATCGTCGCCAAGGGAAATCCGCACAACATCAAGGAAGTCGCCGACGCCTGCGGCCTGCGTACGATCCAGACCGGCGGGAATTTCGACTACGCCGGCGCCCTCAATCGGGTTTGCGCCGAACGAGGCCGGCCCGATGCCACGCGCGTCCAGGTGGCCGAGGGTGTCAACGGTCTACTCGCGTTGAAATCGAACCAGATCGACGTCTACTTCCAGAGCTACGGCCAGCAGAAGTACTTCGAAAGCGTGGTCGAAGAACCCATCATCGCCTTGGTCGCCCCGGAGATCGGCTTCACTGGCATGGGTCTGATCATTGCCAAGGAGCGGAAGGACTTGCAAGAGGCGGTTCTTGGCGCGGTCAAGGAACTCTACCGGATCGGCTACTATGACAAGCTCATCGAAAAGTGGGGCTTCCAGCCCCTGCGCGCTCCGGAAGCCGCGCTGAACGGCGGGCGCAACTCGCGCTGGTGGCCGGCCTCGGTAACGGTGCAGTAGGACCCGTCGATGTCGAGGATCGCCATTATCGGGGCTGGGCCCAGAGGACTTTCGCTGGTCGAGCGGCTTGTCGCCAATGCATCGGCGATGAATGTGCAGGACCGGCTCGAACTGATCTTGGTCGATCCTTGCCCTCCCGGCGCTGGAAGGGTCTGGCGCACCGACCAGCCACCGCATCTCATCATGAACACGCCCGCGGGCGCATGCACCATCTTCACGGACCGTTCCGTCACCTGCGACGGGCCGGTCGTCGAAGGGCCGACTTTGTCGGAGTGGGCGACCGACATCGCGCCTAGCTTGAGCCTGCCGGAAACCCTCGCGGCGATGGCGAAACGGACAAAAGCATCCGATTTCGCTCCGCGCGCGCTTTTTGGGCAGTACCTCGCATGGGCCTTCCAGGAGGTCCGCGGCCGTGCGCCGGACCATATTTCCATTCGCCACGTCTCTGGCAAGGCCGCACAAGTGAAGAAGGACGGAGCTCGGTGGCGGATCGGACTATCGAATGGTGCCGTTATCGATCGGTGCGATAGCGTTCTCGTAGCCTATGGCCATCCTGAAACCCCGCCGCCACTGGCCTGTTCCAACACACGTCTGCGCTTCCCGCCAGGAAACGCCGCCGACGCCCGGCTTGACCTCATCGAGCCGGGAGAGACCGTCGCCGTCCGAGGCATGGGCCTTTGCGCCTTCGACTATCTCTCCCTGCTCAGCGAAGGACGGGGCGGAACGTTCACGCGCGGTTCCGACGGCGTCTTGCGCTATAGAGCCTCTGGCCAAGAGCCCAAGATCTTGATCGGATCCCGGCGTGGCTTCCCGTACAGGGGCCGCGCGATCGCCGAATCAGCGGAGACCTATCTCCGCGTTGTCTTGACGAAACAGCTACGGGCGCGGTTGGAGAAGATCCCCGTCGTTGATTTTTCCCGCGATCTCTGGCCGCCGATCGCGCAAGAACTCGTTGCCGCCTGGCAGGGGGCGCGAGATGCCAACGTCGGCGATGTGAACGCCGACGCGCTCTCGCTCCTCGAGAGGATCTCCGATCCTTTAATGGGGCGCGAATTCCTTTCGCCGGACGGCCTCTCCGAAGAAATCGTCCGGCTTCTGAAAAACGACCTGGCGGATGGCGCCGATCCCACGTCGCGCCTTCGCCGGCTTCAGTCAGCGCTGCGCGCCGCACGCACCACGCTGCGCGAAAATCTCTCGCTTCGGCCGGTCACGGCCGAGAGCCGGGGACCGGCGGTGGAGCGGCTGCGGGAACTGGTTGATTTTGCCATCAGCGGCCCGCCCGCGAGCCGGATCGAAGAAATGCTGGCCCTCCATCGTGTCGGAATTCTCGACTTCATCGGCCCGGACATGATCGTGAAGGAAACGGCGACGGGGTACGACGTATCTTCCCAGCGCGTCGCGTCAAGCACCCGCCTGGCAACCGTCCTGATCGACGCCTGGATGCCCAATCATGATTTGCGCGGGGCAGCGCACCTCGCGGACGGCGACGGTCATTGGGGTGTCACCGCGGAAGGCGCGATCTCGATCCGGAACGAGGACCTGACGATCCTGGATCGCGGTGGGGTTCCCATCGAAGGCTGCCACGCACTTGGAATTCCTATCGCCCCACAGGACTGGGTGCCGGTCATAGCACCCCTGCGGGGCAGTGACAGCCGTTTCCTGCGAATGACCGATCGCGTCGCGCGCGCCGTTCTCGCGCGCATCGCCAGCCAAACACAAACGAACAAGAGGGAGTTGCAGCATGCCCATTGAATTTCTTGGAATGGCCCGTCCAAACCGTGGCGACGAAACGCACCTGAATACCGGCGAGCATTTCGATCAGGCCTACTTCACACGCCTCGCCCGCGTCCATGAAGACGGTGGTTTCGACCGCGTTCTCTTTGCTTACGCCTCCGGCGGTCGGGACCCGGCGACCTCGGCCGCCTGGTTCGCGGCGAAATTCGACCGCCTCGGCATTCTGCTGGCGCACCGACCCAACGTATCCAACCCGACCTTCGCCGCCCAGCAATTTGCAACCCTCGACCAGCTCTCCAATGGGCGCCTGGCGGTTCACATCATCACCGGAGGCAGCCAGAAGGACCAGATCCGGGATGGCGACACGCTCCCCAAGGACCGCCGCTATGCGCGCAGCCGTGAATATATTCAGATTCTGAAGCGGGCATGGACGGAAACCGAACCATTCAGTCACGAGGGTGAGTTCTATCGCTTCGAGGACTTTCTCGCCCGCGTCCGCCCCGCCCAGAGCCCACGACCACGCATCTCTTTCGCCGGCGCTTCGCAGGAAGCCATCGATGTCGGCGGCGCGGAAGCTGACGTCTTCGCTCTGTGGGGAGAGCCGCTTGCCGGGACGCGCGCTCAGATCGACGCCGTGCTGGAGGCGGCGCGCAAGGCCGGCCGCGCTGAGGACAATCTGCCGAAGATCCAGACTTTCTTCCGCTTCGTTATCGCGCCCACCGACGAACTGGCCTGGAAGCGCGCGGACGAACTGATCGCACGCGCCGGCGCCTTGCGCGAGGCCCAGCCGGTCGATCCGCGCGCGCGGCCCCTCAATCCAGAGAATGAAGGCTCACAGCGCCTGCTGCGGCAAGGCGCGCCGGGCACCCGCCACGATCGCGCCGGCCTCGTCCACGCGACGACGGAAGCAAGCGGTGGCGGCAATGCGATTGCCATCGTCGGTTCGCCCGAGACGATCGTGGAGGCCCTGCTCGACTACTACGACATCGGCGTTCGGATCTTCCACGTGAGGGGGTTCGACACGTTCAACGATTCCGTCGATTTCGGCCGGCACGTCATTCCGCTCCTGCGGTCCGAGGTCGCCCGCCGAGAATCCGAAGAAAACCCGCCGCTGCGGCTGGAAGCATAACCAAGGAGAAAGAAAGTGCCTGAACTGACATCCGAGGAATTGGTCGAAAAGACGCGTGACGCGCGCATCAGCGCCGAAACCGCGATCCGTTACATGGAGGAAGGGGCAATTGCGATCGATGTGCGGAGCGATCAACGCCGCGCCGAGTTCGGCGCCGTCCCCGGCGCACACCCGCTGCGCAAGGAAGACGTCGTCTCGTTTGTCCGAGAAAAGCGCGGGGACTCATCGCGCAAGGTCGTCCTGTTCTGCATGAGTGAGCGCGGAACCGCTGCGGTGCTCGACGCACTGCGCACTGCCGGCGAACCGGAGGTCTTCGACGTCGAAGGAGGTTTTCGGGCTCTGAGCGCTTCAGGCCTGGCGACGGTCCCTTACACGAGCAGCTAACCGCTTGGGTGTTCGCACGATTAGCTCTCTAACTGCCGGACAGTCCCGTGATTTCGACACGCGGGACTGTACTCCATCTTCTTTATTGACTTCCTTCGGATGCAGCGGCGCTGCGTATCACTTTGATACTGGAAACTCTTGTCGCCTAGCTGTACCGAGTCCGCCATTGATGCGGTGGACGGCTCTCCTCCCTCCCTCAAGGTCGTGAATGAGCAGATTCTCGAGAATGA
>UBOA01000033.1:0-91239 GCA_900466985.1 Hyphomicrobiales bacterium | reverse complement strand
TATGTGTCCAGAACGGACCGAGAAAGAGTGGCGACCCCTGCAGGAATCGAACCTGCGACAACCTGCTTAGAAGGCAGGTGCTCTATCCAGCTGAGCTAAGGGGCCGCATGACCGGGAACTCGTCGCGGTCAAATCTGCGGTTGAACGCGATCAATGCGTCCAGGGTTGTGTCCGCGTATAGCGGAAATTGTCGGGATAGGCCACGATCTGGCGCTGCGGATCCTTCGGGGCGATAACCCGGTACTCGATGCCGTTACGCTTTGCGTAAGCCTCAGCGAGTTCCTGCGTTTCGAAGGTCAGCTTCAGCTGCTGGCGCATATCCGAGGAAGACGTGTAGCCCATGATCGGATCGATGGTGCGCGGCGTCTCCTGATCAAACTCAAGAACCCAAATATGTGTCTTTGCCTTGCCGGACTGCATCGCGGTCTTGGCTGGACGGTAGATCTTGGCAGACATTGCTGCAGGGCCTCCGATTTAGCGGCTTTCGCACTTGAAACTTCATTCTGCCCCACAAGGCAGCTACTCTTGACGCAAACCATCGCACGAAGAGATGAATTTTGCTTAGCGGCGAATCCCTTTCTTTTCAAGAAAAAAGCCGTACCAGTCGCAGCGCTGTTCAACCGTTTCCAACAGGCGCCTTCCTCCCGCGATCATCGATTGTCATGCTCATATCGATCGCTTCACACCGCAAGCTTGAGGAAAAGAATGCGCACACCAAGGTTGGGGATAGGCGATTTAGATATTGCGGGCACGGGGCGAACCGTGTATTGGCCTCCCTCGTCGGCACGGAGTGTAGCGCAGTCTGGTAGCGCATCTGGTTTGGGACCAGAGGGTCGGGAGTTCGAATCTCTCCACTCCGACCACCTATTTCCCTTTAAAATCAAATAGGTTATTGAGATCCCAACGGGATTTTCCAATCGTCCGTTACAAAAGGGTGATTTGAAATGGCCGGCAAGGTGAAAAACCTTCTTAATCGCGATGTGCGATATTTTTCCCGACTCGTTATCCCGAAGGATCTTCGGCCATTCCTCGAAAATAAAGTTGAGCTTCGCGAGGCTCTTGGTGCTGATCGGCGCACTCGTAAACGCGCTCCGCGCGTTACAGCGGAAATGGCCGCAAGCATCAAGCGGCTCCTTCAGGAAAAGATGATGCAGCATGACATCGCAGCACGTTGCGGTATCAATCCTGGCCGTGTAAGCGAGATTAAGTCCGGCAAGATATTCGGCGACGTTGCGCCGACGGCAGGTGCATGATGGCGAAGAAGCAATCGAGCTCCACAACCTCATCACTGGCCGCAAAAATCTTGAACGGCAGCAAAACACCTACCAAGGCTGATGCCGTGAAACTTGCCGCTTCAGTCCTCTCCCAAGACGAGAAGAACGGCAAGTAGCCGAACATTTGGAAGCCCGCCGGCAACGACCGGCGGGCTTCGTTTCTCGTTCTGAGCCTACAGGCCCCAAAGTCACAATGATCCGCTGACTGGGGTTTCCAATCAGCGAGATTGGGCGAATGCATCCCGTAGTTGTTTGGAAGGCCGGCGCCTCCAGTCGGTAAAGAGATCGTTTGCGGCCCATATTGAAAAGACAACGGTCAAAGATAGGGCGCTGTAGAATTGTATATTTTCCCGGCCACCGAGGTAGTTGATCTCGGCCCCGCCATTTAGCAGGCCCAGTAAATAGAAAATTCCACCGCTTAAGCCGTAACTGCTAGCATATACCATCGCGATGATGACCAACGTGAGGGCAACCAAGAATATCGAAACATCAATCGGGTAAGCTTCGACTTTGATCCAAAAAGACTGCTGCCGTCCATAAATCCGCTTGTCCTCTGAATACCTTTCGAGGACCGACGCAGGAGACCGCCAACGCCTAAATCGCCCTTCGCGCCGGTATGCAGTAATTCACACAAAAATCCCTCCCGTGGCCGGATAACGTCGAACTGGACTCGCAGAAGACCTTGCTCTTGGACCGCTGACAAGTCAGTAACGTTTTCCCGGGCGGCGGCCTCAATGACCTTGTAGGATAGGATATCGACACCCCCCCTACTAGCGATGTGTAAAGGCGTATTTGCAAGGAAGTCCTGGGGCTCAATTGGAGCGTTCCCGGTGTTCCACAATAGTAATCGAGCTGCAGTCACTCGCGGAACGGCTTTGCCGTCGAATACAACTTCGAGCTTTTCTCCGTATTTTTCATCGACGGAGATAATTGAAGTCTCCTCGACCATGTATGTAATGCTATCAAAAGGCTTTGCTTTCGCATACAGATAGTAGCCGATTGCTATGCCAATAACACCGATGCCATTCGAAACGTTAATATTATCAATAATTGACTGCCACATACCGCGCATCCACGTGAACCAGCCGAAATATAGCTAAATGGGAGGTAGTGTGGATCGACTCAGTCGCGTCAACCTCCACAATCCCCAACTTTGTAGTCTTTAGGTATTCGCTTCATGAGTTTTGGATTTCTGAGGAACGATAGCTCGGCCGTCACAACGTTACAAAATTAAAATATAATTGTTGAAAATCAATGCACTATACGATTTCGAATCTCTCCGCTCCGACCACTGCCCTTCCCCTCCACATCAAGACTTGTCGGACTTTCGCTGGACGATCGACGCTTCCGAAAACTTCGATGCCGTACTGGGGCCTCGGCGTTGTCCCTGGAATCATAAGTCGAAGATTTCCAGTTCTGAATGGCCGGTTCGGCCAAGGCACATCACCTCGTCCTAATCGACCTTGTCGGAATTTGAGCGATCGGGATCGGCGCTATGGAGAGCCTGCACGCTGGCTGCGGCAACAAGACCCGTAAGGACAATCCCGCAGAGGCCGATCACCAGCGCCAGCACCCGCGCGATTGTCTGCTTTGGTACGAGGTCGCCGTAGCCGATCGTCAATCCCGTGACAAAGGTGAAATACAGGGTGTCGCCGAGCTGCCATCCCTCGATCCATCCGGCAAGAGCGCCTGACCCGACGATGACGACGAGAACACCAGAGAAGATCGGCCACAATATTCGAAGTTGCTGGAAGAGAGAGGCGAAGAACCGCCTCCTCATCCTCCTCGATTTGGACTTGCTCTCTGTGCCTCGCGTCATCGGCGCCGCTTTCCCTGCGCTTCCAAGGTGCCTGATTGAATTTGCTTTGGCGTCGCTGCAGAGCTATCGCGCGGCGCGCCTAGAAGTAGCCTTTCGATCACGTCGGTCCAGCTGGAGGCAAGACAAACAAGGTGAAGGCGAAGATCGCGTAGAGGGCAAGTGCCATCACCCCTGCGTACCAGGCGCCTCGACCACCGTTCGACAAAAGCGTAGCGGCCACGGTGGCGACGATCATCATCGTGACCGCCCCGGGCCAGAACTGCAGCGTCATTGGTTCCGGTCCGATGACGTAGCTGACAATGACCAGCAGCGGGGCAACGAAAAGCGCGATCTGGGCGGCGCTGCCGAGCGCGATCCCAACGCTGAGATCAAGGCGATTCGCGCGAGCTGCCGAGAACGCAGTGGTCATCTCCGCTGCCGCGCCAACAAGGGCGACCACGATGAAACCGACGAACGCGGGCGTCATTCCCAGATGTTCAGCCGCAACCTGGACCGACCCGACGAAAATTTCACTGACCAATGCGACCAGCACGGTTACGCCGACGAGAATGGCGATGCTGAGGCCAAGCGGCCAGGTAGCCTGCTCTTCGTCCGCGTGACCGGCACTGGCGAAAAGCTCCTTATGTGTTCGCAAGGAGAACAACATGCCCAAGGCGTAGACGGCGATGAGGATGACCGACAACCCGAGGCTCACGTTCTGAGAGATGGCGAGCGGTGGCGGCTGATCGACTTCACTGATGATCGACGGCACCAGAACGGCAATGGTTGCCAGGAAAAGCAGGCAGGCCTGGAAGCGAGCATTGACGCGATTGAACTCCTGCAGGTGATGCTTCAGCCCGCCGAGCAGAAATGCGCCGCCCAGCATGAAGAGGGTGTTCGTAACGATTGCGCCGGCCAGCGATGCCTTGACCAGAAGATATTGTCCCGTCCGCAGGGCCGAAAGCGATATCACCAGTTCGGTCAGATTTCCGAGCGTAGCGTTTAGTAGGCCGCCTACCGCGTCGCCGGTTTTTGCCGCAACCGCCTCGGTTGCACGGCTAAGCAGCGTCGCCAAAGGAATGATTGCGAGGACCGACATAAAGAAAAGCAGCGTATGACTGTCCGGAACCAGCTGCTCCAGGACGATGACGATCGGCACCAGCACGATCAGCCAAAGAACGGGCGTGTGTCGCAGTTCTTGAAGAACACTTCTTCCGATGCCAGCAGATGGAGAAGATCGTCCGTCGGGGCTGCTCATGTCGTTTCTCCCATCATAAGATAGTCTCGTCTGCAGGCGATGCATTCTCGGTAGGAGTACTCATCCGAGAGAATCGCGATCGGCAGCCGAATCGAGCGTCTGCAAAGACCGCCAGCAAAGCAGGCGTTGCCCAACAGCGTTAGTCTCGGGGCGTTTATCCGAGCCTCCACACTCCCAGGGGGCGGCCCATCAACTGCTGGCGCGCGGCATCGTTTCGACGCCGCGGCCTCTTTCCGATCAGGACTTAATCTTGAAGACACCGAGGTTGATAAGTTGAACACGTCTGTTGTTCGACCCTTTCACGTCAGTGCCTTCGATCGGTAAGTGTTCCCCGACACCGACCGCGTAAAGGCGCGCCGGATCGACGGCAAACGTCGTCGATAGTGCTTCCTTGATTGCAGCAGCACGCTGTTCGCTGAGATCGAGGTTATGTTTTTCGTCCCCGGTCGCGCTGGCATGACCGACCACGAGGAACTTGTAGTCCCACAGGTTCGGATGATGCAACGCGTCGGCGATCAGCCCGAGGGTGCGATAGGAATTCGGCTGGATGGCGACAGAGTCGTTCTCGAAATCGATCTCGACCACCATCTGCGGCAGCTTCCCTATCCGCTTCCAGTTCGGAAGCGCAGACATCGGCTGGTTACCGCCGTTGATAGCCTCCTGTCGCAATATCTCGAGGTCGATCGCAGGAGCCGCCGCCCTGAGTTTACCGAGCCCCTTGACGATGCGCTCCTGGGAGACCTCCTGCGCCGACGCAAAGCCGGAAAACAATACGCCCGTGGCCAGAACGAGAATGGCTTTGGAAATAAGACGTTTCATCGGTTTACCTCCAACCCGCATCGGTGATGACCTGATTGCATTCCTTGCTGACGCGTTTTTCCTTTTTCACCAGACAAGCCAGCACGAAGCCGTCACCCTTGATGCCCGAGCAACTCTTGGACATGTCCCGCTGGCAGACCTGCTCGTAGGCGGTCTGCGCGTGCTCTCGCTGGGTTATCGATTGGAACACCGATGTCAGCGAGCCTTTGCAAGTGGGCGACACTTTTGCCGCGTTCTGCTGCAGGCAGTCGGCGATCCGTCCGCTGCCGAGGTTCAGTCCCTTGCACAGTTTCTGGATGTCCGTGCCGCAGTCGGCGGCGAGCTTCGTGACCGCATCCGCATAGCTCAGCGTCTGCGCCGGCGCATTCCCGGCAAATGTCAGCGTCGCCAACGTGAGCGCCGCTGTAAGAATTCCGCGTTTGAACATGTCGCCCTCTCCCTGCCTCGACGATCGAGGCGGTGAATGCTCTCACGAAGCGCTATGATTGGGGACGTATATTACGGTAGCGCACACCGCAGAGCACTCACTTCGGCGGCACGGCAGTACCGGCTTCATGCGCCCGGATCGCCTGCGCGGCAGCCACCGCGCCCCCCTCCTTGTCGTCACCTCCGACCTGCACCGTCGGTTGGGCGAACGTGATCCCGTTTGCCAGGAACAACTCGCGAATCTTGGCGTAGGCCTTGCGGCGTATGTAGGTCTGCATGCCGGGAACCGTGGTCATGGCGAAGCTCAATACGATTCCGTAGTCAGCGAACTCCTCGACACCCTTCATCTTCAAGGGCTCGATAAAGAGCGGCCCGAGTTCCGGGTCATCCTTCAGCTCCGCTCCGACCTTTTTGGTCAGCTTGCGTGCCTTGTCGATATCGGTGTTGAAGCCGACCGTGATCCTGAACTTGTCGATCACCCAGTCGCGGCTCATGTTCTGGACGGCTCCGAGTTCGCCGAATGGCACCGTGAAGACCGGACCGCGATGATGGCGAAGGCGCACCGATCGCAGGCTGAAGCCCTCCACGGTTCCTTTGTAGTCCTTGGCCTGGATGTACTCCCCGACGCGGAAGGCATCATCCAGCATGTAGAACACACCGCTGATGACGTCCTTGACGAGGGTCTGCGAACCGAAACCGATGGCAACGCCGAAGATGCCGGCGCCGGCGATCAATGGCCCGATCTGCACGCCCATCTGGGCCAACACGACCAACGCCGCCATGACCGCGACAACGACAGCCAATGCATTGCGAAAGATCGGAAGAAGCGTGCGGAACCGTGCGCGTCTGGCGGCATCGGCGGGAGAAAGGGATGTTGCGTCGGTCGCCACCCGCAGCGTTCTGTCGATCCAGCCTCTGGCCAGTTGCCAAAGAAAGTCAGCAACCACGAGGATCAAAACGCTCTTCAGGCCCCCGTAGAACAGGGCAGCGACAACAGGATCGCGCTGACCCAACGTGTCCGGATTGAGACGCCAAACAAGTGCCAGCCACCCGACGGCGAGGAAGATCACCGCCGCGCGTGCGCCACGGACGATCAAGACACCACGAAGGCTACCGGGATCACTTACGAAAGACCCTGCCACGCGGCCAACGGCGTTGAGCATCGCCGGTAGTACGAGGACATAGACGCCGATCCAGAAAAGGCCTCTCATGTCGAGGCACCAGATGATCCACAGCGCGACGAGGAAGGCAACCACAGCCGCTTTCCACGGCCGAGTTCGCTGCGACGTCGCCCACACCATCTCGATCGCGACAAGTAGCCCAACGACCGACAAGCAGTAACTGATCGCATCCCTAACCAGCGGCGGAACGCCCAAAGGTTCTCCGATTGCCGCCGTGGCAACGGCAAAGCAGACGAGCCCGAACAGGATCATCAACCGTGTGCGCAAGGACGGCGTGATATCGGCGGCGGACAAAAATGCGACCGCCAGCCGAAACGCGACGAAAGCCGTGAGATAGGCAAGCAAGGTGATACGGGCAAGAGGCGGCCATTCCACGGCAAAGAACACGATCGCCATTGCCCCCGCGAAGATTCCGACTGGGGCCAGTCGGCCAAGGAGCGTTTCGCGGGGCTTGGCTAGCCGGCGGTACAGGGCCTCGACGAGGAGACCGAGAGCGACCAGTCCGCCGAATATGACGAATACGGGCGCATAGCCCCGGCTTACGGCATCGTGCCGTGTTCTGGCAGCGGCGGCCGCCACTTCCGCAGGTATCGCCGGTATGGCGTTGATGATTTCATGAACGCGCGTCCGCGCCGCAGACTCCCAGCTGACCAAATCGGAGGCGCCTGCGGATGAAGCGGGGCTCTGAGGTGCACCGACCTCCTTGCGACTGTTGAGCCAGGCCTGCACATCCGGGTCCTGAAGAAGGCGCACGAGCTCGTCGATCTTCTGCTGTGGTGCGGCCGCGGGAGCTTGCGCCACGGCATTGAATGCGAAGAGAAGTCCGGCGATGAGAGACAGAATCCATTTCATGCTGGTTTTCCCCCTATTGCGTCAGCGTCTGCGGCTTCAGGTCGCCGCCAAGCGTATCGTCGGCCGGCCGTGGCTTTCTCCTCTCAGCAAGCGGCTGCTCGATGATTGTCGCCGGAACTGCGACGGCTGTAGCCGCAACCGTACCGATGTTCGTCACCGTGCCGCCGACCACGGCTGTAATGCCTTGGCCGAGCGTGACATTCGAGTCCGTAAGTGTCTGGCCCGTCATGAGTCGCTGGCCGATAAGTTGGACGATTTCCGGACTTTCGGCAAACTTGCCATGATTGAGCCCGTCCTCGGTCTTTACTTTCGTCAAATCGATCGCGGCGATGCCCGCTTTTTCGAGCTTCGACCGATAGGGCTCTTCCGCAGGATTGATGGCGCCGAGACGGGAGACCCGCCCCGTAATGAAGCTCGAAACAGCGAGAGCCTTGTCATCCTGGGACACGAAGATCGTGAACTTCGGACGTGGCTCGCCCATTTCGGCGAACTGCTTGGCAAAGACCTGGATGTCGATGTCGGGGGAAGCGAGGATCACATTGTGAATTTTCGGATCCACATGGCCGTCGCGTATCCCCATCTGCCGCAGCGATTCCATCGCCAGCCACGTGCCCATCGAATGCGCCATGATGGTGATATCCTTGACGTTGGGATCGGCAGCGAGCGTGCGAAGCGCCTGCTCCAGTCCCGTGCGCGAATAATTCGTGCTTTCCTTGTCGTACTGGTAGGCGGTGATCTCGGCTCTCGATGGCCATGTGAACAGGACGGGCGTCGCCTCCATCTTGCTGTCGTGCACGATCTGCGCCAGCCGGAAGACGGAATCCTCGTAGGTGTTGTTGAAGCCGTGAATGAACACCAGCGCATGTCCGCCGTTCACATGCTGCGCGAACCATTCGCGCCCTTGTGCGATGGTGTCTATCTGCTGAGCATTCGTCACAGCGAAATCGGTTGCCGGGTCAGGTGGGAGACGCTTCGGCCACTGTACCGTGCCCGGCTCGCGCTTCGGCGGTATCGAGACTGTGATTTGCGTCAGGTGCGGCTTGGAACTGCGCTCCCCATTGAACAGCGTCGCCGGGTCCCCAGACGGCTCGCGTGTGGTCGCAACCAGCATCGCAACCTTGGACGTTGGTGGAGCGGAAGCCGACAGCGGAACCGGCGTCATGACACCGTCCGGATGTCCGCAACTCGTCAGAAAAAAGAGAAGAAGAGGGATACTGCGTTTCACCATGCCTGCATTCCAGCTATTGCCCAAGGGGATGGGCCATCTCAACCTAGAGGCTAGCAGGTGGCGTGCGGCGAGGCCTGTAGCATCGCGTAGTATCTGTCGGGACGGACGCCGCCGTGGTGCGAAATTGCCACGCCAGCGAGAGGATGACGGCAGCGGCTAGTTGGTCACTGCCGGCTGGACCTGATCGACCGCAGCACCGGCAGCACGCAGCCCGGCGAGAACGCGCTCTTGGTCTTGCGGACGCGCCAAGCGCATCGAAATCTCGCGCTTTACCACCGACATCAGCGCAGGGGCCTTCGCGTCAAGCCAATCGAGTTCCCTTTTCGCCTGGTCGATCTTTCCGGACGCGCCAAGGATGGATGCCAGGACCATGCGGTGCATCGGATTGTAGTTTAGATCAGACATTCGTGACCACAGTTCCGCTGCCTGAAGGTCGCCTCTCATGAAGGCGCACAACGCCATCCCGACCTCGTAGTAACCTTGAGGACCTGCGTTCCTGCTGACTGCCTTGGAAACCAGATCGCAACCCGTATCCCACTTGCCCGCCATGGAGAGACGCAGGCCGTATTCGCCGGCCACCTCGGTGTCGTTGGGATTCAACTGATAGGCCGCGGCACCCGCCTCGAGGGCGGCGTCAACGTCATTGCGAAAGAAGCTGGTCAGCATCAGCGCCTGCAGGACGCGCGGGTTCTGCGGATCAATTACAGCCGACTTTTTCGCCAGCTCCGATGCCGTCTCCAATGTCTTCGGCGACGGTTTGGTTCCAAGCTTGTAGGGGAAGCGTACCTGATCGAGGTAAGTCAGCGACAAGAAAGCAAGAGACGTGGCGTCGCTCGGAAATTTCTCGGTCACGGACCTGAGACATTCCTGTGCCGTCTGAAGCGCTTCCGCCGTCATGCTTCTGCGATAGTTGTAATAGGACAGGCTGCAATCATATGCGTCCCATCCACCCGCCCCATCCGGGGCTATGTCGGTCTGAAATACCACGCCAAAGGGTTGGGCGACGGCGGTCGCGATCTCCTCTGCGAGAGCGGTCTCGACTTCAAACACGCTCTGTATTCGAAGATCGGAATCGTAGTGGTTGGCCCAGATGACGGCCCCGTCGGAACGACGCACCAGGCGCGCCGTGGATCGAACGCGATCGCCATCTTGTCGAACACTTCCCTGGAGGGCGTATCGAGCATTCTGGAGGCCGCTCACAGCGTCCTGACCATTACCGGACGCATCGACGACCAGGATTTCCTTGAACTTCACCAGCTTCGACATGATTTCATCGGTCACGCCGCCCGAAATTCCCGACAATCTGCTGCTACCGGCAATATCCTCGAACCGATCCACGGCTATCGTCGGCAGGCTGTTGATGGCAGCAACCTCCTTGGCAGCCGGCTTTAAGCCAAGGAAAATGGCCCCTGCAGCAATCGCCGTCGCCATTGCCGCGCCAGCTATCAGCCAGCGCTTTCCATCGGCTCTGGAGGCCGCCGGCGCTGCGACAACCTCGTTCGATGAAGGCTCGACAGAGACGGGAGAAGCCGGTGCCGGTGCCACCGCCTCGTCCACCGTGTCGCCACGACGATGCGATGAAGCTTCGAATATGGGAACATATCTGCCCTTGGGAATCGTGATCACAACCGGCTCGCTGCCGCCAGCCATCAAATAATAGCGCTCCAGCTCCCGCCGGATGCGCCCGGCCTCGATCCGCACCGCGGGATCGCCCTGAGCATCGAAATTCTGCCTTCCGAAAACGACCTCCGCGATCGTGTAGGCCTTGAGGTAGTGGGATCGACCGGCAAGCGTCTCCGTCACGACATATGTCAGAAACTTCCGGGCTCGCTCAGGGAGGTGAACACTCTCGCTTCCGAGGATGCGCTCCAGCTGGTCTTGCACTTCCTCGGCTGATGGCGCTGCGGGGGCCACGTCGCCTGACCTTGCACTTGCCATCGAATTCCCCTCGATGCTGACTAAGCACAACCCAATGCGTATGTTCCTAGCAGATAAACATGACCTCTACGTTGTGGCAATACCGGGTGCACAATCGTTCGGACAACACTTGCCCTTGGCGAGTGAGGACCACTTGCGATGGCTCCGGGTGGGCCCAATCGCAACCAACATCACATATGTCGCCGTTGGTACCGAGGTATTCTACCGTATTCTACGCCGCTCATCTGGAGGGCCATGATAGCGTGTCTCTCAGCGACTAATACGCAATCACTGCGTTCAAGCTGTCGTTTGTGCACCAGAAGGGGACGGTAGCGCGAATGGACAAACCCTTCAATCGTCCAGGCGAGGCTGCGAGATGCGGTCTGGCGCGCATGTTGTTAAGGTTGCCGGCATCCCAACGTGAGGCTCTGCGGTTAGCCGCCAATGGGCGACCGTTGCTTGATGAAATGCTGGGTGCCTATGAGGAGGCGTGCCTCGCACTCGAACGGTTCCGCAAGGAGGCCAACGCCGAGCTCACCCTGGTCGATGAATATGAGGAACTGTGTGAGGAGTTGGAGGGCGACGTCATGCGCGAGGTGTTCGGCGCACGTCGCTAAACCGCCCTTCTCACGCCGGGCCTGTCGAGGAACAAGACACCCGCTGCATTCCCGCTTTTGCTGAGAAGCTCGACGCAGCCTCAATCAGCCCGTGTCACGGCGTGGCGCGAACGCCTACTTTTTCTTGGTCGTCGTGGCGCTCATCACCTTGTCGCCAGGCTTGATGCCGAGCTTGGCCGTCACGCCGGCATTGAGTTCGATCACGTACTTCACCTCGGTCATCGAATCGATGATGTCCTCGGAGTACGGCACCGCGTTCTGCTTGATGTTGCGGATCGTGCCCGTCGAGTCGACGAACAGCATGTCGAGCGGCAGGATGGTGTTCTCCATCCACATCTGCACCCGCCGCGAAACGCCGAAATCGAAGATCATGCCGGCGTCCTCGGCCATGTCCTTACGATACATCAGCCCGCGCTGGCGCTGCTCGTTGGTGTCGGCAATCTCAACGATGAAATTCAGCCGCTTGCCGGACGCCGTCTGGATGATCAGCGGCTCCTTGTCGAAGGTCATCGGCTGTTGGGAAAGGGCCGGAACGGCGAGAATGAAAAAAAGCGCCGCAATGGCGCTTCTGATCCAGTGAGCTGCAGACATACGCATCAGTGCGCGCGGCTCACCGGGCTCGGCACATCCGGATGGATCTCGGCGGCCATCAGCCCCTTGTCGCCATCGCCGTAACGGACGAGCACCACCTGCCCCGGACGCAATTCAGTGAGCCCGAACCGACGCAGCGTTTCCATGTGGACGAAGATATCCTCGGTCCCCTCGCCCCGCGTCAGGAAGCCGAAGCCTTTGGTGCGATTGAACCACTTGACCAGTGCGCGCTCGAGCCCGCTGGTCGCCGTTACCTGCACATGCGTGCGGACCGGCGGCAGCATCGAAGGGTGTACGGCCGTCGACTGGTCCATGGAAAGGATTTTGAACGCCTGGTAACCGCGTTCGCGCCGCTGGATGAGCGCGACGATCCGTGTACCCTCGAGAATTGTCTGGTAGCCGTCCCGACGGAGGCAGGTCACATGAAGAAGAACATCCTGCATACCGTTGTCGGGAACGATGAAACCGAAGCCCTTGGCCACGTCAAACCACTTGACGACGCCAGTGATTTCAATGAGATCGACCGCTTCCCCCGCGAGTTGATCGAGGTCGCTGAATTCCTTTGACGAAATTCTGTCAGCCATATCGCCAGTCCCTCAATACGCGTCACACTGTTACGGTTAACTGATTCTTCACATCAAGATTAACATGTTGGTAACGGATTAGCGCAAGTCCTACTTTTCGATTATTCGCAGTTGCCAATCATACCCCGCTATCTTGCCCGAAGCTGGTGTTCCGCCACATAAGATTCCGACAGAATCCAAGACCCCGCATTAAGAGAGGAAATAGAATGCGTTATCTCCACACCATGGTTCGCGTGAAAGATCTGGACGCCTCCCTGCATTTTTACACCAAGCTCTTCGGACTCGAGGAAATTAGGCGCACGGAGAACGAGAAGGGCCGCTTCACGCTCGTTTTCCTTGCAGCCCCCGGCGACAAAACCGAGGCCAGCGCCAAGGGCGCGCCCTGCCTGGAGCTCACATACAATTGGGATACCGAGGACTACACCGGCGGCCGCAATTTCGGTCACCTCGCCTATGAGGTCGACGATATCTATGCCACCTGCCAGAAGCTGATGGACAACGGCATCACCATCAATCGTCCGCCGCGCGACGGTCACATGGCCTTCGTGCGCTCCCCGGACGGGATCTCGATCGAGATTCTGCAGAAGGGCGGCAGCCTCCCGACAGCCGAGCCTTGGGCTTCGATGGGCAATACCGGCGCCTGGTAAGTCGAGGCTTTTGCGAGGCTTGCGGCTTTGGCGATTTCGGACCTGCGTGTCCGCATCGCGCTTGCCGCAGGCCAGTGGCGCGGGCACTCTCCAGCCGACTCGAGGCGAACGATGCGTTTTGGCGCAGCTCTCGCCGTCCTCTGGAGAATGCTCGCGTGCTCGCTGTTGAAAAGCGGATACCTTTCGGACCTGCCCTTCTCATCGCCACGTCAGCGCTGGTGCTCAGCGGCTGCGTGTCAAACAAGAAGGCCGCCGACGCTGCCGCTGTCGTTTCCCCAGTCGAATCGGCTGCAGCCGTTCAACAGGCCACCGCCGCGCCTACCGCCCAACCCGGCTATCGCGACCCGATGGTCGCGAATGTATCGGGTCAGCAGCCGGCGCAGGCTCCGGCCGCGCAGCCGATGGCAGTGGGATCGACCGCTTCGGCTCCCGCCAATATCGGCGGTCTCGCAATGCAATCGACCGGGATCAACGCGCAGGCAATGAGCATCTTCTCGGCGCACACGCTGCCGCAGAACAATCCGACATCGACCCAGGTGCAGCCCGCCACGGGCAACGCCTACGCGCCGGCTGGTGTCAGCCCCATGCGCTCGAGCGTCTACAGCAGCCAGCTCCCTGTTGATCAACCCCAGCAAACGCAGCAGACTCAACCCCTATTGCCACAGCAGTCCTCACAGAACACGGCCATACGCGGCGAGCCGGTTCAGAGTGCCTCGCTCTCGACCGGAGCACTGGCAGGCCAAACGATGAATGCGCTCTATAGCGCGCCGAGGCAAAACCTGCTCGGCAGTCTTTCCGGACTACTGCAAAAAGCCTCCCTGCCCGGCATGACGCGAATCGCGCCCAACGGCCTGCATCTTCAAAACGACAAGGTGGAGGTCGGCTGCTTCAAGCCGAACCTGTTGAATGTGATCAGGGCGGTCGAAACGCACTTTGGCAAGCCGCTCGTCGTCACGTCGGGATATCGCGACCCGGACCATAACCGCATCGTCGGCGGCGCCGAAGAATCCATGCACAAGACATGCGACGCGGCCGATATTCAGATCGACGGCGTGTCGAAACGGGATATCGCAAGCTATATCCGCTCGCTGCCCGATCGCGGCGGTGTCGGTACCTACTGCCACACGAACTCCGTCCATCTCGATACCGGAAAAAGCCGCGACTGGAACTGGGGCTGCGGTGGTGGGACGGCTTCATCGCCCCTTGCTCGCGCTCTGTGACGCTCACGCTTCGCTGCCATTAGCGTTGCGTAAGCTCGTGTGAAGAATTGCGAACATCGATCCATAGCGTTTTGATTCGGCTGCAATAAACGCCATTTCGCTACCGCAAAAGAATCCTGTCATTATTTTGAGAAAAATCCAATTTGCTGCTTGCGGGATCCAAAGTGCCTGACTATAAGGGCGCCACCACGAAGGAAGCGCCCTTCGTCTATCGGTTAGGACACCAGATTTTCATTCTGGGAAGAGGGGTTCGACTCCCCTAGGGCGTGCCATCGTTTCTCATTGAAATCATTTAGCTTTTCGACGTTTATCCATATCCTCGCAACACTGTTGTGCGGCGCGTCCAAATGCTACCGAATCTCGAATGATGCGGGTCGGTCATCCGACCACGCGTGGCCCATCGCCTCCTGTAGTGCCCTCGCCTTGACTCGCGAGTCGGCAACACGCCCGCCTCCTCCAGTCGGTCGTCCTGCGCCCCTCCTCAGCATGCGCAGAACATCTGGCATCCGAGCGTCGACGCTGCCATAAATGAGCTTCATCGAGGGAGGCACAATCATGCAGAAGAACGCGCCGGACTTCAGCCTTGCGGGCAAGGTGACTTTCGTGACGGGAGCGAGCCGTGGCATCGGTCGGGCTTGCGCACTTGCCTGCGCTGCAGCAGGCTCCGATATTGTCTTGGGGGTCCGTGATGCCGCGGCGTCGGCGGGCCTGGTCGCCGAACTCGAGAGCATGGGACGAAAAGTTCTCCCTGTCGAACTGGACATTCCCAATAAGGTCCACATCGCACAAGCCGTCGATGCGGCGCTTACGACGTTCGGTCGGATCGACGTACTCGTCAACAACGTCGGCGTGGCTCCGGGCAATCTTGCAGAACTCGTTGAGGAGAAGGACCTTGACGAAATACTTGATGTCAACATCAAGGGCACGTTTCTGATGACGCAGGCGGTGGGCCGTCAGATGATCAAGCGCAACAGCGGCCGGATCATCAACATCAGCTCACAGGCCGGCACCGTGGCACTGCGCGGCGAGGCAATCTATTGCATGAGCAAGGCGGCAATCAATCACCTCACGCGCTGCCTTGCAGCCGAATGGGCACGCTATAATGTCACCGTGAATACCGTATCGCCGACGTTCATCCACACGGATGGTACGGCGCCTTTTCTATCCGACGCCGACAATCGCAAAGCGACGCTCGCTCACATTCCGCTCGGCCGGATCGGTGAAACCGATGACGTGGTGGGTGCCGTCGTCTTCCTTGCGTCACCAGCTGCGAGCCTAATCACCGGCGCGAACCTGCTCGTAGACGGCGGATGGTCCGTCGCCTGATGCCGAGGTGCGCAAAGCTATGCAGACGCGAACGACGATTTTCCCCGGGGCGCGTGTCGGTTTCTCATTGAATTTCAGCCTGGATTCGACAACGCGTTGGTATCCCTACTCATGCTGAGCATGGGCCAGCCTTGCTTCAGCCTGCCCCACCGAATAGAGTGGCCGGATGGCTAGGCAGATCCTCTTCGTACAAGGAGCCGGCGAAGGCGCCTACGATTGCTGGGACAGCAAGCTCGTGGCGAGCCTCGAGCGCGAACTCGGCGAAAACTATGCCGTCCGCTATCCCCGAATGCCCAATGAGGACGATCCAAGCTATGCGGCGTGGAAGCCTGCGTTAACGAGTGAACTCGCTTCGCTGGCCGACGGGGCAATTCTCGTCGCTCACTCGGTCGGCGGCACCATTTTGATCCATGTGCTTGCCGAACGGCAGCCGAAACCGACGTTCGGCGGCCTATTTGTCATCGCCGCGCCGTTTGTGGGCGAAGGCGGATGGCCGAGCGATGGCATCGGCGACTGCAAGGACGTCTCAGAAGGCCTCCCGCCCGGCCTTTCCATCTATCTCTATCATGGCGCCGCCGACGACGTGGTACCCACTGCCCACGTTCATCTCTATGCAAAGGCGATTCCGCACGCCGTGGTTCGCACACTCGACCGCAGGGATCACCAGCTCAACAACGATATGAGCGACGTTGCACGAGACATACTTTCAGCCGGCTGAGCTGTCAGCACGCCGTAGCGCGCGCCGGTTCTCTTTTCCCGCAAGCTGAACGTCTTGCCGAACCGCCTTGCCGATCCTATTTCCTTGCCAGATGCGCCCTTCGTCTATCGGTTAGGACAACAGATTCTCATTCTGTAAAGAGGGGTTCGATTCCCCTAGGGCGTGCCACTCTCTTTGATTTAATTACATTTTTCAGGCTTGCGCCCGAAATGCGCCCAAAACCATTACGGGCGCGCCCGTAATCCGCCATTCCGAATGAAAAGCCGGTTCATCCGACCACCCTCAGATTGGCGCGGCGCTTCGAGGCATCCCGCTTTGCCTCCCGCTCGTTGATAAGCTTCCGGGCCTCGCGCGCATTGTCCTCCTGCCTTATGCCTTGCAAGTAGATTTGCGTCGTCTGCAAGTCCGAATGCCCCATCATGTCCCGGATCGCGACGATATCCAGCTTCGATCTCACCAGATCCTGCGCGAAATTCCGCCGCAAGCCGCGAATGGTATGCCCTGCAGGAAGCCCGGCCTGCCGCGCCCAATGCGCCATTTGCCCGGTGAGGCTCTTTCCGGAAAATGCCTCGCCATCGAAGCGCTGGAGGACCGTCTTGCCGGGGGCGCGCTTGAGTGGTGCGAGCGAAGTAGCGAGCTTATCGGTAATCGGCAGGACTACGTATTTGCCGCCGTTCCGCTTCTTGTTCTTCGATTGATGGAAGGCAAAGGCTGGCATGAGTTCGATTTCGCCGTCTTCGCCATCCATTTCCATGTTCTCCAGCTGATCCCATTTCATCCGGCAGATATCTTGCAGGCGGCAGCCAAGCCAACGAGCCAGCACAAAGGCGGTACGCGCGGCGCTGCCGATTTCATGGCGGGCCTCATATGCCGCCATCGCCTCTTCGCTCCATGCCTCGGAGCCAACCGCAATCGGCTTCTTGACCTTTACGGAAAGGCTCGGATCGTCCTCCTCCGCGATCCAGCCCGCGGCAATCGCACTGCTGATTAGCTTCTTGATAGCGATCAGCAGATGCCGGGCCGTTGGTGGCGTCTGTTCGTAGATTGTCGTGATGATGCCGCGGAGATCGGATGGCCGGAGGAATTCAACTGGGCAATCTCTCCAAACCGCGCTGCTGCGGGCAGGATCGACCGGCATTTTCAGAAAGCGCTCGATCAGCTTGGCATTGTACTTCTGCGTCTTCTCATCGAAAGCGAGCCATTCCAGCGAGCTTTCCAGCAAGCGCTGCGCGTGGCCGAACGTCTTGGTTTGCGTCCTGCCCGGCAGATCGAGAACCTCGCCCCTGCCCTTCTGCCTCTGGACGGCAGCTTGATAAACCGAGCGAAAGCATTCGTCCTCCGGCCCGCCCGGCAGTCTGATTTCCGGCTGGCCCTTCAGGCGGAGCCGCCAGATCTCGTTTCCCTTGCGATCCTTGCGGCAGGTAGCGCCCGGAAACTGATCACTCTTACTTGGCCGTCCCATGGTCGCCTCCGATCTCTGTCGCCTTCATTGCCAGCCGCAAAAGCTGTTCGTAGCGAAAGCCCCTCCCTTGCTCGATCCCATTCAGGGTCCTCAAAGGGACACCCAGGCAAGCTGCCGCCTGCCCTACTGTATGGCTGCGGCGCCATGCCCTGAGTTCATCCGCTAAAGCTTTTTCTGTCATGTCGTGCCTCGCTCGTTATATTAGCAAGCACACACATAGTGCGCATGGTGCGCAGTCGGAAGTCCCCTTCGCTTATTTCTTCGCGAGCGGAAAATGCTTCAAGAATTCGTCTCGGGGAGACGAATGCTCTTGCGGAAGATCATCAACATACTGGTCGAGCTGAATGCGATCCCAGATCGAGCGCTTGTCGATCTTCTTCGGCTTCGGCAGCCGCCCCTCGGCTACAAGCGCCGAAAACTTACTCGTGGAAATGCTGAGATATCGCGCCGCCGCATCAAGACTAAGGACCCTTGGCGGATAGCAGAAAGCATCAGTTTTTTCAGGCATGCGCGCAGGCTCCCGGACGCCAGCAGAGCCCCGCTACTTGGCTGAAACAAACATATTTTCCGCTTTGCTAATTTATTTGTATAGCATACGATTGATCCAATGTTAAAGATTTTCGATCGAGGAAAACCATGGATCCTATATATCTGACGAATGCCGAACTTGAGCGGCAGGAGGGCTGGCGGCCAGATGAAATTTGTGTCTTGCGCAAGCTGGCAGGGCTTCCACTTCCGGAGAAGAGCACACCATCACCGCAAGGACGCGCGAAGAACCCGGCTTAGAAAATCGAGCGCTGGAAGCGCGGGATCGACAGACTGAAAGCGGAACTCGCCGAGTAAAAATTTCGCCCGGCAGACTTGCAGCTACCGGGCGTGGGAGATGCTATGAACGTTTGAGCGCGTTCGAAAAATATGCGTCGCCCGCGTCCCGAATGCAAGTCCGCCAGGCCGCCAACGGAAGGCAGACCTATGCGGAACTCCGCTCAACTCTTGGTGCTTTAAATGGTTGGCGGGATCGCTCCCCGCCTTAACCGACAAGCCGATCTGCGCTTCGAACCAAATGTTCACAAGTTAGCATCCTACCGAATTTCAACGCCGCGTGGTCAACGGGGACGCGCGCCTTTCCCTCAGGCGAGGCCACCGACATGACCTACGACGCCAAGCGAGCGCTCGATCTGATTGCGCGGATCGATGAGAGCCGCCGCGATTTCCAGCGGGAAATCCAGAGCCGTCGCCGGTTGCTGCAAAGCATCCATGACGAGCCGGAGGCTCAACTGCCTCTCGATCCGCTGATGGGGGCAATCGAGCAGCAGTGGCAGCGGCTCTATGCCCATTATGGCGAGGTCAGCCGCCGCTATCGGCGCCGCTTCAAGAAGCCGCCCCCGCGAACGATTAAGCCGCTTGTTGCCGATCCTGATGATTGGCGCGCATTTCATTGGCAGCTCGACAGCAATAGTCGCCCGATTTCGAACGTCGCCAATGCGGTCGCAGCAATGCGCGAGGCTCCAGAGCTGTCCGGCCTGATCGCCCTGGACGAAACCACAAGCAAGATCATGCTGAAAGGCCCGCTGCCGTTCGCGCATTGGGAAACGTTCACGTTCGAGATGCGGCAGCTCAAGGATGCCGACCTGACAGGATTGCTTGAGTATCTGCAAATCGGGGGCCTCGCGACCCTGACGCGCGACGATTGCCTTGCAGCCGTCCGCATGATCGCCCGCGAAAACGCATGGACGCCCGGCCATGAATGATACCGGCGGCCACACTCACTTTCTGCCTGATTTGCGCGCCTCCCAGCTCGCGGGCACCGATCCCGCGCCGCTGGAATTCATCGACGGCTATCAGCTCTTTCTGAAAGGCGAGTTGAATTATCTGTCCGGCGTTGGGGCCATCGGGAAAACCACCCTGACGCTACAGCTTGCCACCAGCGTGGCACTTTCGCAGCACCTCTATGAGGCCTCCTCATGGCTGGATCGTCCGGTCAGTGTTCGCGGGCCGGTGATGTTCGTATCCGGCGAGGAAAATGCGAATACGCTGCATCTGGTCCTTCTAGATGTCTGCGCCGACCAGGGCATAGAGCTGAGGGATCTAGCAAATCTGCATATCCATGACATCAGCGGCCATGACCACAAGACTTTGCTGACATCCGCCGGGCGCGGCAAGCCGGTAGTAAGGACGCCGCTTTTCCGAGCATTCGAGGCCTCGATCGCTTTGCTCAAGCCGGTGCTGATCGTCGTCGATAACCGGGCGCAGATCGCAAACGTGGATGAAATCGATCGCAACAGCGCAACTGCCGTTGGCAATATATTCCGGGCAGTGTCAGCCAAATACGGCACGACCGTGATCTTGCTGATGCACCCAAGTGTCAGCGGCGAAAAGGATGGCCGCAGTGGCTCGACCGGCTGGAACAACGCAGGCCGCAATACCGTCCTGATGTGCAAGCCGAAGGAAGTTGACGAAGACGCCGACGACGACGGCAAGCGGGAATTGCGGGTGGTGAAGGCCAACCGCTCGCAGATGGGGCTCCGCGCGAGCCTCAAATGGGCTGCGGGCGTCTATCGCTGCACCGATAAACCGGAGCGGGCTGGGTCGGATATCGGCAAAGCGGAAAAGGCCGAACGGGTCTTCTTGAAGCTGCTGACGCTGCTGATGAAGCGTGGGCAGCGGGTTTCGGCCAACCCGAAGGGCACCTACGCGCCGACAGAATTCACGAAGCCCGGCATGGATCGCGAGGGGATAAACAAGCGCGAATTTGAGGCCGCAATGAACCGGCTGATCGATACCGAGCGGGTGGATTTCGACGTGATTTCGCCCGGCACATCCCGTGAAAAACGATGGCTCAAGCCTGCAAGCGGAGATTGATAAATGCCTACCGGAAGCAAGCCGCGCACACACAAAGTTTCGATGTGTAGCACACCCATTCAAGCCTCTGAATTTGCTGAACTATCGCTCTGCGCAGCACACACCCTATTATCTAAAGATAATACGGGGGCTTTTGAGTGCCCCCGACTTTCTTTGATAGAGCCAGCCGGAACGGACGGTGAAAGAACCGACGTCCGAATTGCTTTTCTCGCACGCCAAGTCGCCGCCCACGGACTTCCCGGAGGGCGACAGTGAAAATCCGGCTCGACGGGATCACGGTCGGTTGCGAGCTATGGCTGGATGGCGTCCAGCGATACTTGGTCGTCGCCGAAACGGAGGCGTGGCGGGCCAATGGCGAGCGGACGCGGCTGTTGATCTGGGAGTCGCGGTGCGCGCAGTGCGGCTCTCCTTTCTTTCTGGCGACGACGACGAAGGGCGAAACCTCCTTCAATCGCCGCTGCGCGGATCATCATCAGCCGGGCCGACCGGCTTTCAAGAGGAGGAGGAAGGTATGAGCGATCTGATCGAGGCGGATGTCGCCGCAGCCGCCGCTTACATAGCGGAGCCTTGGCATCGTGGCGTTGAGTCGATTTTTGAAACCGGACAGCGGCTGCTCGAGATTCGAGAGCGCTTCAAAGGAGAGCCCGGGAAATGGTCGCGCCTTGTCGGGCGGGACAAATGGGAGGGACGAGGCTTGCTGCCTTTCGGGCGCTCACAGGCCCACCGTCTGATGACAATCGCAGCGGATGCTCGTCTCGTCCCACATGTGGGACGGCTCCCTGCGGATAGCCTGACGCTCTACAATCTCACGCGGCTGCCGCCTGATCGGTTCGAGGCGCTGCTGGCAGATGGAACCATTTCACCGGACATGGAGCGCAATGACGCGCGGACCGAGCTACAGAAAGTCGAGCGGCTGGCGAAGCTAGAAGCGATTAGCCAAGGAAATCGCCCGTTCGAAAGCGGCCAGCGCTACAACGTCTTCCTTATCGATCCGCCGTGGCGATACGAAAACCCACCGATATGCAGCGAGAACCGCCGCCCGGAGCGGCACTATCCGACGATGGGACTGGATGAAATCTGCGCGCTGCCGATAGCCGATATAATAGCGGACGACGCGATCTGCTTCATATGGGCGACCTCCCCTATGCTGATGGAATGCGGGCAAGTACTAGCGGCTTGGGGATTCCAGTATCGCGCGTGCGCCATTTGGGACAAGGAAGTCCCCGGCCTCGGCTATCATTTTCGCAATCAGCATGAACTGCTGCTCGTTGGCAAGCGCGGTGAAGTTCCCGCGCCGCTGCCCGGAACGCAGCCGGCATCGATCTTTCGTGAAACACGCCGCGAGCATAGCCGCAAGCCGGATTGCGTATCGGAAATGATCGAGCGGCTCTATCCGGCATTGCCGAAGATCGAGCTTTTTCGGCGTGGCCCCGCAAGACCCGGCTGGCACGCTTGGGGCAATCAGGCGGAGGCGACTTAATGAAGCCAAATACCGGCAAGCTGGTAATCACCGACCATTTGGGACGATGAGCGATTATGAAGTCCACCCGACAACAATAGCGTGATCTGCGCGCCTCCGGATGGCAAACAGCGCTAAGCACAACCAAAACCTGTGAGCATACCGGCATCCCCCCTTTTCTTCCGTCATCCGCTGACCACAATGGACGGATGATCGAATTATCCGCCGACATCCACTTACGTCCAACACGAATCGGGTTCCTGACCTCGCCGATGGATTTAACTGGCGTAGCACAAATCATGCGGGCCTCTGCCTGCGTTTTGGGGGGCGTCTACAATCCTATTGTACCGGTTTTCAAACGTGCTCCCCAGGAATGGAAGCCGGAAATCTTTCAACGGTTCAAGGGGACAGAAATAGCGAAAGGATACGTCCGCTTCTTCGAGCCCGATGTCTACGTGGAGACTAGAGAGGGGTTGCTCGAGGACGCGGGCTTAGGTGCACTTCGGGCTCACTCCAAAATACATCCTCAAGTCCTCAAACTCGGCGAATTTCTGAAACCGGACGATGGCCGGGACTATTCCGAACCTGCATTCGGATTGAGCGTAACCGACGTATTAGCTCACATTTACACGACGGAGCGACAGTTTGCTCGCCGGGACGAACGACCTAGCCTCTACGTGTCACCTCGTCGCGGGACTGCCTTGAGCGAAGCCATGTTTGGCGTGTACCCGTCGCAGAACGACACCAAATACATCAGGCAGGTATACGACGACATCTTCCGACCCGATGTTGTTGAGCCCACTCCCGCCGTCTGGAGGCAAGTATTTCTTGATGGTGCCGACACACCGTTGCACGCCACATCATATGGCCTCGATACAAAGCGATACTGGTATCATGATCTGGTAATTTTTGTCTTTGATCCCGCGCGCGCTACGGACTTAATCGATCTGTGGAATCTTCGTCAAGAACCGCATCCCGTTCTTCCTATACCGATCGATTGGTTTGGCGATCTGGCAGATGACATCCAAAAGATAGTGCGAGCGGAGTACCAACCAGTCGTGGGCAACCCGCACGGCATGATGCACAATTCCACTATCGAGTTTGGTCGTTCAATCTCACGAGATAGGGCCGAATTACTACTCCGAAGCTTTGGGCAAGGAGTTCCTAAGGGCGCGCTTGTGGTCAAATACTGGCGCAATGCCGTCTGGGAAGAGCACCGGGATCTTACAGTGCATCGCGAAAATCGCCTCAGCGTGATTGCAAAAGAACGTCGCGCAACTCTCACCGTCAAGGATGGTGACAAAGGACTACGCACATCCTTCGAGCCTCTGTATCCAGAGTTTGCGACGAAGTATGGCAAGGGCGATACTCGTTGGGTGAATGTTCTCAATCTGGCAAAGCTCGGTAGTAAAGGCGTCGCTACGACGCTTCCCTTTAACATTTTTGATCGTGGATGGCCTCGCATTGCACTCGGCGCAGAGCCAGTTGCGGTGACAAGTGAAGGCTGGGCCTTTCCGCAGCAATTCAAAAACCTGAGTCAGTATGTGACGCTGTTAAGCGATAGCGACGCAATCGTTGGTGCGCTTAAGCAGCTCGGAATAAAAGCGGAACTATCCGAGCCGGGTCACATAGCTAAACAGATGTTGGAGCATCTTGGCGGTCTGTGGGGTGTCCACCGTCTGGCAGACATTGAAACATTGAAGCTGCTTAACAAGATGGCCGGTGGATTGCGACGGAAGAGCAATGTCAACGACGTAGTCGAGGAGACATTTGAGCTCCGAACCGCCTCGCTCAAGGATTGGGTCGACCTGATCTCAGCTAGAGGGAAGCAGTCAATGTCAACTCTAGGCCTTGAAGACTTCACGAAAAGCAACGTAATCAGACTCGGGTTGGAAACGGACTGCCCTCATTGCAGGGCGAAGAACTGGAGCACGCTCACAGCCGTTGACTACAAAGTTACTTGTGAGCGTTGTCTGAAGTCCTACGACTTTCCGCAGGCATCGCTGCGTGAACACAATAGGAATTTTACGTATCGAGTTGTTGGTCCATTTTCTGTCCCAGATTACGGACGAGGCTCCTACAGCGCGCTCCTTACCCTCCGTTTTCTTGACCGGTTCGATGGCTCGGCAAGCGAAATGACTTTCTCGACCGCATTGAATTTGTCTTTTGACGGCTTAAAGCGTGAGGTCGATTTTGCCGCTTGGCATGGTGATGAGCGTCTCGGCGGAGAACATAGTCGTCCTCCACGCCTCGTAATCGGCGAGGCCAAATCTCTGGGAAAAGGGGACCTTATAACGGCAAAGGATCTAGCCAAGTTGAAATCGGTCGCAGCGAAGCTGCCAGATGCTATTATCGCCATATCGGTTCTTCGCGATCATTTTACGGCGACCGAAAAGCGCATTCTAAAGCCCTTCGTCAATTGGGCCAGGCGGGTCAACATTCACGGTGAGCCTACGAATCCGGTCTTGTTACTGACCGCACATGAACTGACCATGGACTACTTGCTGACTGAGAGGTGGAAGAAGTTAGGCGGGCCACACGCCCAATTTGCCGATTTTAACCATACGAGGACCTTGCTTGATGTTGCGGACGCAACCCAGCGAATTTATCTGGGTTTGTCGTCATTCTCTTCAGTCCGACAGGAGTATTGGAAGAAAAGAGCTGCACGCAGGCGAGCCGCCCAGCAACGCCCAAAATAGTTTCACTTTCCAGCATGTCTGCATCAGGGGGGCGGACCGCAAAAGCGGCTTGCCCCCCTGTGGGATCGGCGCGGGCAATTCTTTTTTGGTTTCCGGGGAATTGGTTCCTCGGAGAAATTGCTCTTTTGTTCATGTTTTCGGGCCTGACGACCGCCCTCTGACGTCCGCTGATCGGCCTTGATCTTGCGCTGGTCCGGGCTCGATTGCCGGAAAACATAGCGCGCTATACGCATGCCTGCTAAAATACAGCCAACGGAAGAGCCCGGAGTCCGACCGGCACTGAATTCCTCCCTTCGCGGCAGGTTAGAAAGGCCTCGGCGCTGTTCCCCAACCGCTAGCGAGGGCCTTTTTCGATGGAACCAATTCCGGGATTTTCGACAAATGAGAACGTCATCGTAGAGGGCGTCCTCCTCGCTGTAGGCGATAAGTTCGACAAGGAGCTGGCGACCCTCGATCAGCGGCATGAGCGGACCAAGCTCATGATGAAGGCCATGGATAGCCGCATCACGGAGGTCAAGAACCTTGCCATCAGCGCGCGGCGCTCGCTCAACGCAAGCGGTAAGCGCCAGGTACCGCCCAGGGTGATCCTGATCAAAGCCATCACGGCCAAACTGATCGCGGCAGCAACGAAGGCGCGTACCGATGGCAGCGAGATCGCCGAGCAGCTCTATTCGGACATGAAAGTCATAGAGGCGACGAGATCTCCGCGCGAATTCATGGCGAAGGCAGCGACGAGCCCGGCAATGACATCGGTCAATGGTTGGGCCTCCGAGCTGGTAGCACAATCGAACTTTCCCGGCGCGCTGGCCTCGTTGTCGCCTCGCTCGATCTATGCCGGATTGAAGGCGAGAGGCATCAACGCGAGCTTGCAGGGGATCGGCTCGCTGCGGCTCCCGGCGCGTGGGCAGGCAGGCATGAGCAACCCGTTTGTCGGCGAGAGCCAGCCGATCCCAGTAAGGCAACTGAGCCTTTCCGGCGGCGGGCTACTGACTCCGCATAAGGCTGCGACCATCAGTTTGTTTACATCCGAACTGGCCAAAGCCAGCGTGCCGACAATCGAAACCGTTCTTGCACAAGCCATCGCCGAGGACATAGCCGTTGCGATCGATTCGGTTCTGCTCGGTAGCGCAGAGGACTCGGCGGTCCAGCCGACCGGCCTCTTGAGTGGTGTTTCGGGCTTGACTGCATCGACAGCGACGGATCTGGCCAGCGCATGCGCGGAGGACTTAAGCGCGCTGGCATCGGCAATCCCCTCGGCCAGCGCGCTCGTGTACGCCATGAGCAACGAGCAAGCGACAGCGGCTGCGCTGCTTTGTCCCGGCCTTGCTTCACTCGATGTGATCATCGCCGACACCATCCCCGATGGGCAGATCCTTGCTCTCGATGCCTCGGATTTTGCTTCGTCAGCCGATCAGGGCGACCTAACTGTCGAGACTGACGCAACAGTCATCACCGACGATAACCCGCTACCTGTAAGCACCGGATCGAGCGGAACCAACGCCACGAGCGGCAGCCCGCATCGCTCGCTTTTCCAGATCGATTGCTACGGCGTCCGCGTGATCGAGGATGTCTCGTGGTGTATGAGGCGCAGCGGCAGAGTCGCCTTCGTCAGCGGCGCGAAATGGTGAATTCCCGGCAAGCTCGCGACAGGGCACAGGCGGGATGGCGGACGACGGGCTTGGTGCATCATCCCCCGCCGTCCGTTTTCGTTTTTAGGGAGCCGAACAACACTCACGTCTGGAATCGGCCCAAAGCAGACTTCGGCATAGGCGTTTACGTATGCGTTTACCGTAACGTACTTCCAATTGCATGCTCGTCCCTGTCTCCTGCTGCCACAGGTTCCCTCCGCTGGATTCCGTCGATGAGACAGGAGAAGACGATGTTGACATCGCATTTACGTGTGACGACCGCCGTTTCGGTCTTGGGGCTTGTGGCAGCATCCGGCTTGCCTGCCACCGCGCAGGACGCCACCGCGAAAATCCCACCGTTGATGGAACAGATCAACAAGGGAAACTGGTTGCCGCAACAGGAAGCGGAGTCGCTGGTTGATGATTTCTTCTACCAGAATGCCGTCCAAGCCTATGTCCTCTCGCTGCCGATCCTGAACACCATTGGCATGCGCGACGGTTCCGAAGCCGCTTTTGGTGGTGGATATAACGTTCTGCCGATCTGGAAGGAGCGCATGGACAGCCGCACATGGGTTCCGACGCCGAATGCTGACGTCATATACTCCATGAGCTATCTTGACTTGAAAAAGGATGGCCCGCTGGTCGTGGCCGCACCGCCGAACGTCATCGGCATGTTCACCGACTTCTACCAGCACACACTCACCGACGTCGGCGCGATCGGCCCCGATCGGGCGCGCGGCGGCCTCTATCTTCTCCTGCCGCCGGACTACGACGGAGAAGTTCCAAAGGGCTATTTCGCGTTCAGGTCGCCAACCTACAACGTATTTCTGTTCTTCCGCACCATCATGGCCAAGGGCGAGAACGGTCCCGACCCAGCTCCAGCCGCCGCGAATGCCGAGCGGACGCGCGTCTACCCTCTCTGGGCTCCCGAGAAGAACGTCAGGCCGATGCAATTCCCCGACGCCAGCGGCAAGCGCGTCAACATGATGTACCCGACCGGCAATACCTACTGGACGAAGCTGAAGGAGTTCGTTGACTACGAGCCCGTTGCCTCGATCGATCCTGTAACCCGTGGCGTGCTCGCGTCGATCGGCATCATCAAAGGCCAACCATTCGAACCGACCGACAAGCAGACAGCAGCCCTGCAGAAAGCCGTCGAGACAGCCCCCAAAATGATCCTCGCAAGCCGCCAGCTCGGTCGTCCGGATAAGCGCAATCTCTACTATACCGATCGGCAGTACGAGAACATCTGGGCAGGAGGCACCGCTGAGTGGATGCAGGATACCTATCTGGATGTCCTACAGCGCGCCTCTTACTTCCAATTCGCCTATTCATCCGCCCCCGCGATGGTTATGAGAACCCTGGACGCCGGTTCGAAGTATCCGTTCACGGCCCGCGATGCCGATGGCAATTTCCTGAATGGATCTAACGCCTACAAACTGCACCTACCGCCTAATCCGCCTGCCGCCCTCTTCTGGGCCGTCACTGCCTACAATGTCACCGATGGATCAATGCCGGAAACCGAGCAGCTATTGCCGTCCATAAACGCCTTCTACAAGGTGAAAACCAACGACGACGGATCGGTGGATCTCTATTTCGGAGCGACCAAACCGGCCGAAGCCCCCGACACGAACTGGATACAGACGGTCGAGGGTCGCGATTTCATCGCAGCCGTGCGTCTTTACGGAACGGGCACCGCGTTCTTCGACCAGACGTGGAAACCGGACGACGTAGCCAAGATCAAGTAGCCTCATAACGAAAGACGGTCATTGGAGGCCCATCGTCATCCGATGGCGGCTTCTGACGCAAAACAGACACGTCGCCCTGCCCTTGCGCCCGAAAATAATAATGGGCGCAGATGGGAACGGATGCGAAACGCGGCCCCTTTGCGCCCGAAAAAAGCGCTTTGTTTTCAATGTTCGTGGCGCGCCCCTAGGGCGTACCAAACCACTCGATTCCAGATTGCCGAATGGCACACTGGTGAGAGTTCCATTCACACACGAAGTCAGAAGCCGCTGATCAGTTCGACCTTCGAGCCGTCGCTGAAGCGCGAGAGCCGGAACGCTTTCGGGTCGACGATGGGCGCCCGGCCCGTGACGATATCGGCCGTCAGTCGTCCCGCTGCCGGTCCAATGCCGAAGCCGTGGCCGGAAAATCCGGTCGCGATATGAAAGCCGGGAATGGAATCGACGGCCGAGATGACGGGCACGGCGTCCGGCGTGACGTCGATGTAGCCGCCCCAACGTTGGGCGATTTCCGCCTTCTCGAAAACCGGAAACGCCTTCTTCAGGCTGTCGAGTGCATCCAGCGTCAGCTTCTTCGAGGGCACCGGATCGAGAACCCGGTGATACTCGAACGGACTGGCGTCATCCATTGGCCAGCGCCGCGGAATGCGCAGCTCGTCAAAGAAACGGCCAGCGAGCCGGAAGGAAAGCGACTTCCACTCTGCCCGCAAGGCCGGCAAAAACGCAGCGGCATAGCGGAACGAGGCCGGCACGATATCGACGATGTTGTCGTGTCCGCGAGCAATCGTATAACCACCGTCTTGCCGCTTGCGGATCGCGAAATCCTTGGTCCATATCGCTTGCTCCGGCCCTCCTTCCAGCGGCTTCGTGCGCATAACGCTGTTCAGCACCTTCAGTTGCGGCAGATCGATGCCGAAGCGACCGGCAAACAGGCTGGACCACGCGCCGCCGGCCAGGACCACGGCCTTGCAGGCGATCGCGCCGCGTTCCGTCACGACACCGCTGACGGCCCCTGCCGAGGTCTCGATGCCGCGTACGGCGCACTCCGTGAGAATGGTCGCTCCCTTGTCGCGTGCCGCTTCCGCGATCGCCGGTGCCGCCTTCTGCGGCTCCGCCCGCCCATCGGCAGGCGTGTAGAGCGCGCCCGCCATATCGACCCTTGAGCCGGGAACCGTTTCACCGAATTCTTGCGCCGTCAGCATGCGGGATTCGATCTGGTAGCCGTCCAGATTGCTGCGCCAGCGCTCATGCTCCGCCAGCTCCCTTTCATTGGCGCAGGTGAAGATGATGCCGGCACGCTTGAAACCCGTCTCGCGCCCGGTGCGCTTGTCAAGGCCATCCCAGATTTTCAGCGCCTCGGCCATCAGCGGCACCTCGCGCGGATCGCGCATCGAGATCCGCACCCAGCCCCAGTTCCGGCTCGATTGTTCCTTGCCGATTCCGCCTTTCTCGCAAAGCGTCACGCGCAGGCCGCGTTCGGCAAGTTCCAGCGCCGTGGAGCAACCGATAATGCCGCCGCCGATTACAACGACGTCGCACTCTTTCGGAAGCTCCTCGTCGCCATGGACGGGAACAACATAGGGACCGGGCATGAGGGGTTGTCTCCTGGCAGGGACTCAAGATCGTTTGGCTTGTGTAGCCCTACAACCCCGCCCCGCTTTTAGGAACCCTGCCCGCGCTTCGTCTGCATAGCTTACAGCTTCAGGATCGCTTGAAGGCAAACACATCAACGGGCTCGCCCAAACCACGCAGAGGGAACGAGCCGAGGCTTTCCATGCCTTCCTTGCACGAAGCCATCTCGACGAAGGCCCTGGAGAAGAGCACCGGCCGCTTGATCTCTTTCGTCAGGCTTTCCAGACGCGATGCCACGTTGACCGCAGGCCCGATGACAGTGAAGTCCAGCCGCCGGCGCGAGCCGATGTTGCCATACATGACGTCGCCGACATGCACGCCGATGCCGTAACGCAGCACTTCGCGACCCTCGCCCGCATTTTCCTCGTTGAGCGCAGCGACCGTGGCATCGGCCTCCTTGATCGCCGCCAAAAGGTTTCTGCAGGCCATCGGATCGGTCAGCGGGAAGATCGCCAACATCCCGTCGCCCATGAATTTTAGGATCTCGCCGCCGTGTTTCTCGATTGGCTCCGACATCGCGTCGAAGTAGCCGTTCAGCAACTCGATCACGTCATCGCGCGGCCATTGATCCGAGATCGTCGTGAAATCGCGCAGATCGCAGATCAGGATCGCCGCACCGACGGTGGCCCCGCTGCCACGTGTTGTCGCTCCAGCAAGGATCTGTCCGCTGGCATGCGGCCCGACATAAGTCTCCAACAACGTGCGCGCGAGAATGTTCTTGAGGCGGATCTCGGTCACCAGCGTCAAGGCGGGCAGAAGATCCTGGAGGAAAGCAATGTGCTCGTCAGAAAAACCGCCGGGCCGGTCGCTGGCGAAGGTCGCGATGTGGCGCTTTCCGAGTGTGTGCTCCATCGGCCAGGCGATATATTCCGTAAGCCCATCACGTATCAGTTCGTCATAAAATTGATGGTGGCCGTCTCCGTCTCTCATCGTCTCGAGGTTTTTGCGAACCTCGATCGCGCCGCTGAAAATCTCGTTCACCGGGCTATTGCGAAACTGCGGTGTCTTCTCGACGCCATAGCCGAACGTATCGATCTTGGCCTCGGCCAACCCCGTCCGCCACAGGATACGTGCTCCGAGCCATTGCGGATGAAGCGTCCTGAAGTGCAACGATGCGCGCGCTACCGGTACGCCTTCGTTCCGTAGCCGCTGGCACATCTGCACGAAGATGTTGTCGATGAAGCGCTCGTCACGCGTTTCCGTGACCAGCCAGTCGATGATCTTTCGCCGACGCGAGGGCCACACACCCTCGCTCTGATCCTTGAAAGACAAAGGCACGTCCGAAACGGATTGCATGGCTATACTCCACAAACACGGTCGCCTCCCGATTGAGGGAAGACATCATTCATCCACTAAATGGTGCGCGACACTGCAGATTGAAATGGTTGAGACCACCCGAGTCTAATCATCCGGCTTCTAGCCCAGCACACGCCGGGTCTCGGCAATTGTCGCAGCACTCGTCGCCAGCGGTCTGTATTCCAGCCCGATTGCGCCTCGGTAGCCATGTTCGACAAGCCAGCCGACCCGTCGCTTAAGGTCGACATTTCCGCTGCCGGGCTCATTCCGGCCCGGATGATCGGCTATATGGACGTGAAAAACCCGGTCGATATCCTCGCCGATCACCTCGGCCGTGTCCTCGCCCATGACGGCGGAATGATAGACATCATAGACAATGCCGATCTCGGAACGCCCCGTCGCCCTTACGATCTCGAGACCTTCCACCGTTGAATGAAGGAAATAGCCGACGTGGTCGATCAGCGTGTTGAGCGGCTCGAGGCCGAGGCGAACCCCACTGCCCTCGAGAATTTCGCCGGCGGCGGTCAGGGTTTCGATCAGCGCTGCCTTCTGCTCTTCGCGAGACTTGCCGGCAAGATTATCACCTGCCTGCGCAATCAGGGTGTGCGCGCCGAGGCGTCTTGCCGTTGCGATCGAACTTTTCAGACCTTTCAGAAACGCTTCCTTATTGGTTCTGTCTGTCAGGGCAATCATCGGTTCAGCCACAAAACTCGTGAGTTCTATGCCGGTTTCCGTCAGCGCCCATTCGATGCTGCCGATATCCTTGTTCGTCCACTTCCAGAATTCGACTGCCTCCACGCCGTGTGTGTGCGCAAGGCGGATCCTGTCCGCGAAGTTGTCGGCGTCAGCTGCGAACAGCCATTCGATGCAGGCGGAAAGTCTCATGGCGGCCTCGCTGAATCGGGAACTCTCTCGCCGACAATAGTCGAGCCGCGGCAAATGGCAAAAAGCTTCCATGCTCCGTTTCTGACTTGACGTCATATTCAAGATTGCTAACGTGCGGGTGCGTATTAATCTCCCAACTCCGCCCGTCATCATTGACGGGCGTATCTTTTCCGGCTCGATCCAGAAAGTCAGGAATGGCGACAGAGGGACGATGGCTGCGGTGGGCGTATCGTTTGGCAAAGCACGCATCGTAGCGCTGGTGGCCAGCTTTCTGTTGGCACTTACCCAGATGGCCCTCTCCCAGCCGCCCGCTGCAACGTCGCATCGTGTCTGTGTCTATTCCCTCGACATGCCGAACTCTGGCGAGCGCCTATGTATCACCCGCGAAACCTACGGGCGCGATCTCTGCGTCGCGATCGATCACTTCGCGCGGGAAAACGACCTGCCGCCGGAATATTTCGCCCGGTTGATCTGGCGCGAGAGCCGTTTTCAGGCAGGCGCCATCAGTCCCAAAGGCGCGCAGGGCATTGCGCAGTTCATGCCTGGCACGGCAAGGCTGCGCGGATTGAGGGATAGTTTCGATATCCTTGAATCCCTCAAGGAATCAGCGCGCTACCTCGACGAGCTGCGAATACGCTTTGGCAATCTCGGCCTCGCTGCCGCGGCCTATAATGCCGGCGAGCAGGGCCTCGCCGACTATCTCGATACCGGCCTGCTGCCCTTCGAGACACGCAGCTACGTACTTGCCATTACGGCGAATACGATCGAGCAATGGAAGAATGATCCTCCTGATGACGCTGCGCAGTTTCTCATTCCGGACAAATCCTTCATCGATGGTTGCATAGAGCTTGCCAGCAAGCGCCGCCTGACAGAAACCGCCTCGGTCCAACAGGGTCGATGGGCGCCATGGGGTGCGCAACTTGCGGCAAACAGCAGTGATGCCGCGGCACTTCGCCTATTTACCGCGGTCGCACGTCAGCTTCCCACACCACTCGCGAGCGAGGAGCCGGTCATCGTGCGCATGCGGGACCGCAGCTTCGGCTTCAGGCCGCGCTTTGCTGCTCGTATCGGCAGAGAGACTCGCGCTGAAGCTGACAAGGTTTGCATGACTGTCCGTGCCGCCGGGGCAGCCTGCACCGTCTTCCGAAACTGAGACCGTTTCGGCCCCTGCTGCGGATCGGCGACGGCGAATTTTCCGGTGGAGCCATGAACTTTGGCGCGAGTTGTGCGTTTCCCCGGAGGGAGGAAAGAGCCATGCACAGCACGCAAAACCGACAGATTAGAAATCCGGGGCCGAGGGGCCGGAGCATCGCCAACCAAGGCAGGCGGAACGGTGCCGATTCCGCCGAAGAGCGCAAATTGCACAAGCTCCTCGGGCGCCACGTCCCTGAACACGAAATTCAGGCGAATATCACCAGTAAGCCACCGAAACTTCGATAGCGGCAGCGAAAGTATCAGAAGACCAGAAAATCCGGGGCCGTCTGCTGGGAGGTCAACTTAAGCGTTCCATCAGGCTGGACCACGTATTTCTCGAATGTGCGGTAACCCCATTTTCCCAGGAACGTGTTATTGATCACCGTTCCCGGCGGGTACGGCGAGCGCGCGACGCGTCCATAGGTCAGGCTTCCCGGCACGGGCTCAAGCGGCGGTGCGGCGGTGTTGCAGCCGGCAAGCGCCATCGCCATGAATATTGCGGTATATCTCATCTCTCCCTCCTGAGCCGAAGCCCAAGCTGGCCGCATAAGAATGCGGCCAGATTTATGCAAGAGCGCCGATCGATAGCCGGCGAGACGCTGTTAGCCTTGTGGCGTCAACGTCATGGACGTTCCGGTTGCAGCAACGTTGAGGCCGAGCTGTCCGGTCACGCTCAGCGTCTGCAACTGCACCGAGCCACTGGTGCCGCCGACGAGGATGTTGGCACCAACACCGGCGACAAGCGTCGCTTCGGCCGATGCGCCCTGGTAAAGGCCGCCCAGCGAACCGCGATGGTATCCCGTCGTCGGCGCAAACACCGCCCACACAATCCGGCCGCGCGTGGTAAATCCGACATCAACGCCCAGTTTGCGGATCGCACCCGCGTACCGATCCTGCGTCTCGCTGCCCGATGTCGGGCTGAAAACGCAATCGACCGATTTTGCCGAACCGAGGACATAACCGACACCGCCACCGACGTCACAGGTCAGGATCCCGATCTTGACGCCGTCACGCAGGTCGGGCTCGGGCTGCTGATAGGTAGTGACCAAATCGGCAGCACCGACGCTCGTGGCCAAGGCTTGCATCAGCGCTACGGCAGCAACTGCGGTTGCAATCTTCTTCATCATTTTCTCCTTGTATTGCACGGAGATAGATAGCGCATCGCTATGATTTACCAAGGCCGCTGATGCATGGCTGCCCTTCCGATCTTGCACGCTAATAAAGCCAATTCGGGAGCATCCTTGCCAGCGCTCAGCACCCGGCGGCCGAGCTAAAACAGCGAGACACCGTCAAACACGGGGCCTGCCGCGATCCGTGACCGCAGACCGAGGTTGGTGAGATAGTTCTGCCTTGAGGACGAGGAGAAGAAGGCCCGAGAGAAGGCCCGTGCATAGGTGAGCTGCCAAACTCGGCGGCATGCCAGCCGGGGCGCCCAGGGCGGATGGCGGCAGAAACGCCAGGTTCCCGAGAAAAAGCCCCGCTTCACGCGAGGCCGATTCTCTATTCGCAAACCGTTCTATACCTTGTGATATAGTGGTGGTGGCTTCGGTGCTGGTAAGGCACCCTCCAGCATACGTCGCGGCGGGCGTAGCGCGGTCCGTCATAGTCGTAATCACTGTACCTTGGGCCGTACCGGTAGTAACGAGGCGGTGGCGGATCGTCATAATACCTGTGGCCGCCGGAACCGAACTCGAAATAGACACCTTGGGCGTCGGCAGGAGCACTCACCAGTACTGCTGCGAGGCCGGCCATTGCGATGATCAACCGTTTCATGGTCAGTCTCCTTTCTCTGGAGATCAACGCGCCAGGCCTGCGTATGGTTCAGGTTTTTGAGGTCCTATAGGACCTAAGTCCTACAAGGGCCTGCTGAAAAGACGACAAAGGAAAGCCCCGCGGTGTCGGCGGGGCTCTCTAATATCGTTACACTTCAAAACAACGTGCCTAGGGCGGCACGATCTGAGCGAAAACGCCGGTGGTTCGCTTCTGTTCCCAACCATTGTTCGTTTTGTCCACTAAGATCGATGCGCAAACCCGCGCGCCACGTCGATCAGCGTGCGTAACTGTTTCTCGTCACGGACTCCCTGGCGATAAAACTCGATGATGATCGAGGCGATCCGCTCGGACTCGTCCGAGGAGGCTTCGATCCCCTGCTCGTTGCGGATATGGTCGAGCACCCGATGACAGACTGACAGATCCTTGGAATGTAGCGGCTCGTCGCGATGACTGTAGCGCTTATGAGACATAATGAATCCCTTCCTTGCCAAGCAGAAAGGAGCCCCGCAACAAGCGGGGCAGATGACAGGGACTTTTGGAAAGGCCAAGACGGGTGTGCGGATCGCCTTGGAACTGTGCCTAAAACGCGGCGCCACACTATTGGTTCCCACAGTCTTTCTTTGCCGTGCGAAAGGACCGGCGGTGGCTCAATTTCGCCGGAACAGCGTCATTGGCTAGCCGTCTCGGCACTGGTGTTGCTGGAGAATGGCGAGACACATTCACGCCTCGGTCGGCCGTACGGCTGGTATGTATTGTCGTTTGCCCGATAGGACGCATAACGCGCAAAGCACCACGCGACATGGTCTGGGTTTCCGCTCACCGATCCTGTGATCTCCATCGATGGGGCGGCGAAGGGCGACACGCAGGTGCGGATTTGACCGCTATAGGAGCGATAGGCGTCACGGGCAGGATCGTAGGACCGGTACCGCGACGCGCACCATTGTTGATGCTCGTTCCGCAGTGACGCCGCGGCGGCGTCCGTCGATGCGTCCTCGGACGCGGAATTTGCTACCACGTCCGCCTTGGGCTTGGGTGCTGCGGATGTAACGGGATAGGCCGCTGACACAAGGGGCGCAATCCGCTCGAACTTCTGACTACGTGGGTCAACCCGCTCGGGAGATGCAGTCCAAAGGTTCGGTGTATCCAGATTCGCGAACTGCCGCCCATCAGGCACGGCGAGGATGTAAGTGGCGGCCGCAGCCCCGATGAAACAGGCCCCGACAGCCGAGGCAATGCCGAACAGCATCGTTGCAATCGCTCTCATGACAGCTTCCCTCATGACTGATGCGTGCGCCCTCTGCGCTCGATCTACGGGCCGCACGACGCCTTGAGATGGCGCCTTGCGGATGCCCCGTGGCGAGGCGCAGGCTTGGTCGAGATAATCGCGATCAGCCGAGAAACCCGTGCGAAGGAACTTTGTTCCGCGTCACTATCGTCTTGCAGGCAATACCCGAGCCAAGCACCGCCGGCGGCGTCTATCCGATCGCCGCTGCCCAACAATCATGGATAGTGTCTTGCGTTCCCTGTCTCTTCTCCGTGGACGACAAGGCGCACGCAACGTACGGCATCGAGCCGCAGCGTATGTCCTTGACGTCAATTTGATTGGAGTTTGTTGAGGGCAGCATAGCCGCGCTCTCGAACCAGGATCAGTTGAGAACCCGGATAACCTTGCGTGATGAAGGCTCGACGATCACGCGCTCGTCGTTCACGACCGCGTATGCAAACTTCGGATTGTCAGGAACCGGTGTTAGGACAACGGTCTCCGGAAGCGGCTGACCGACGACGATGCTTTCCTCGACGACGACCCGCGTCTGGGGAGCCGGAACCTCGCGGACATAGGTGACAACCGTCTGCGGCGGCTCAAGCATGGCGCCAACTGCGGCACCGGTCACGCCGCCAACAGCCGCGCCCACCGGTCCACCGACAATCACGCCGGTGGCCGCGCCAACGAGGCGAAATCCTCCCGGTTCCACTTGTCAGACCTCGGTCGGAGAGGAACCCGACTTTCGTCCGAGCGTCGTCTCAGGTGGACGGATGGAGAATTGGTAATGGAACGGCAGCGGGCGAAGATCATCTCGCCGATGAGGGCGCGCAAACCATTGCTGGAGAGGCGACGGGAGGATCCCGTGCATCGAGGGCGGAGGGGTCGGACGGATCGCCCTTCGGCAGGCGCTACCGCCCGTCAGTAACTGCAGGACCGGCCGTCGCTGGGTCTGAAGCCGTCGGAGCAGGCTCGATTCATTGAATCGCCCGGCTCATAGCCTGACGCATTGCCCATCGAGTTCGGGGGCGTCCCGCAGGCCGACAGGAGCGTGGAAAGACTGATCATCGCTCCAGCTGCTACAAATGCCCGAAATCTGCTCATTCATGCTTCTCCTGGCTGCGGCGGTTTACGAGAAAGAGATGTTAGACGAAAGCGGCCCCGCGCTGAACCGCTGTCCCCTGCTTCCATTCAAGCTTCACACAGCCCATGCGCCGATCAATGCCTTCGCCTCGAACCGGTGGCTGCCAATTGACACCGTGTCAAGCTGAAAGCTCGTCATCTCAAAGTCGCTGATTGCAATTATCGTCCATTTCATCGCTCGCCGAACCAGTCTCTGGTTTGCAACCCACCGACCCGATTACGGATTCTGACATTTGCTGATAATCTGGGAGCCGCCACGGTCAGGCCTATCCGGCCTCGCCTTATGCAACTATCGCGTTCTTTTCCCTCGCGATGGTCTGGCCGCAACGTTCATGTCGGGCGTTTTTCAGGACCGGCATGAGTCAAACAGTGAGGATGATTATGAGTATCGTCACAATAATGCGTGGATCTTCGCTCGTCGCATCAGTGCTCGCCTTGGCAATAGTGGCGTCACCGGTGGCGCTTCCCCGTGAAGCGATTGCCCAAACCGACATCAGCATACACATAGGGATCGGTAGCAGCCTCAACAGAGGTCGAGGGATAACCTGTAGTCAGGGTGAACGACTGCTTCGCAATCGCGGCTTCCGCGATGTTCGTCGGATCGACTGCCGTGGCAGGTTCTTCATCTATCGTGCGTGGCGAGGCAACACCCGCTTCGAGATCGCAATCCGTCGAACTGACGGCCGCATTGTCGACATGCACCGCATTAGCCGCCGGCGATAGCTGCATATCTCCGGGCTGCTCTAACGAGAACTCGCCGCTTTAACGCCGACGGGATGCACGCGCCTGTGTCCCGGCGCGGGGCTTGGATGACGGAAGAAATTCGCTGCCCCTGACAGAGCTTACCACTTTCGATTTTGTGACAGAATTGGCAGAATGCTAGAGCTCCCGCTTGGGAGCTTTTTGCTATCTGTTTACTTTTTCTTGAGGTTTTTGGTGGGTGATGTAGGGCTCGAACCTACGACCCGCTGATTAAGAGTCAGCTGCTCTACCAACTGAGCTAATCACCCGTAACCGCCGTGTTGCGCGGTGTGAGGGGGCGTATAAACAGGATCGTTCGGCTTGTCTAGCGCCTGCCTGAAAATTCTTTGGTTAAACGCGAAGATTTTTGCGCATGGCTGAAATGCAATGAAATCAAAGGTCCAGCGTTCCGCCTGCGATGCGCACCGCCTGCCCGCCGATCCGGGCATTTGAGATGGTGGCGCCTTCGACATCCATGTGCAGATGAATGAAGGATGGCCGGCCCATTTCCACACCCTGCTCGATCGTCATACCGTGATGCCCGTCCGTCAGACGGTCGAAATGATGAATCGTGCCGGAGAGCGCGGCGGCAGCCGACCCGGTCGCAGGGTCCTCCACGACCCCCATGCCGCTCGCAAACATCCGCGTATGGAATTTCGCCACATGGTTCACGCCGCCCCGGCAGTAGATATAGGCAGAGGCAAGCGCGCCATCCACGAAGGGAACGGTCTCCTCCCAAAGTTGCGGGTCGAACTCCATGTGCTGCGCGGCGCCGACGTCGTGCACCGGCACCATCAGGTACGGCACGCCGGCGCTCCACAACGACGGTACGTGGTTCTCAAAGCCGATCTCGGTCGTCTTCAACGACAAAGCATTGGCGATTCCAAGCTTGTCGAGCGGCATCGTGATCTGCTGCGACTTCCGCGGCAGGTCGAACTCGGCAAAACTCGCCTCGCCTTCCCGCAGGCGAACGGCGCAACGCACCGGTCCGACATTTTCCTCCAGCACCGAAACGAGATCGATGCTCGAGCCGCCATGCGCCTGCTCGGCGAGAGCGATCGCCGTTCCAACGGTCGGATGCCCAGCAAAGGGAAGCTCCCGCCCGGGCGTGAAGATGCGGATTCTCGCCGTGTAAGCGGGATTACCCGACTGCTGCACGAAGACCGTTTCCGAGAGGCTCATTTCCTTGGCGATCGCCTGCATGGCGTCATCGCTCAAATCGTCACCATCGAAGATAACGGCGAGCGGATTTCCGGCGAGCTTGCGGTCGGTGAACACGTCATAGACGCTGTAGCTTCGCCCCACATCGGCCTCCTGATGGTCTCGATCCTCGTTTCGCCAAACTGCCCGACCGGACGACCGAGCGCAAGGCGTTAAGCGTCGCGCCGTTCTCGGAAGTACCAGTCGATGACGGGGAGCATCGCAATATTGTAGGGGTGTGCCTTCGGGTCGGCGGAACGTATAGCAACCGCGCCGGCAATCTCCTTGTCGTCGGCAACCAGCATGTGTGCGTGGATCTTCTCTATCATGTCATCGGCGGTCAGGTCGAAGCGGAAGAGACGCAGCACAGTCACCGTGCGCCTGACATGGCTTGCGTAGTAGCGATCGCCGGCCCTGGCCTCGTTGAGGTCAAACCCCGTCTCCTCCATCACCTCGCGACGCATATTGCCTTCGACGTCGCAACGACCTTCGCTGACGTCCTCGGGTTCGAGGGAACCGGCAGCGAAATAGACCTGGCCGGGATTGGCCGTATGGCTCCCCATGCGGATAGCCACCAGCGCGCCGTCCGAGGTTTCGAGGACCGGATAGGCGAACAGATGGATGCCGCCTTGCCGGCTCGGTTGGCGGCGCCACCACATGAATGTGGAAAACGGGATGACATGGCCCTCGCCCGCTATGCCGGCATCGGTTAGAGCCAGCCGCTCCTGAAAGACCATGCGGCCGTCGAACAGCGCCGGGTTTGCAGCCGTTTCCTTCGCCCAGTTCTCCCGGATCGCCTCGCGCTCCGAGACATAAAAGGAATGGTCCCCGGCGAGAACGCGAAGGTCCAGCCCAGCAATCGGAAATACGGTCTGCTCCGGCGGCCAGCCGGCGAAATCCTCGGAGAAATGCAGGTTCATATCAAATCCAGTGTCATGACAACAGGGCAATGGTCGGAGGCCTTTGGCCGGTCCCAGCCGGTGCGAGGATAACGCTCGACCTCCTGGCCGGGCGGGAAGACCGTGCGGTAAGGCTGTCCATGTCGAACGATCTCCGGCAGGCGTCCGACATTCGTTCTGGCGAGTGCCTTCGAGAGCCAGATGTAGTCGAGCTGACACAGCCATTGCTCTTCTGGTCCACGGGCATGGTAGAGCGTCCAGCGGTCGAGCGGATCACGGCGGCGCACGACATTCTCCACAAAGCCGTCGCGACTGAAGACGTCGAGCGCGCTGATGCTCTCGACCTGATGCTCGAAGCGGTAGCCCGTTTGGCGGCGCCCGATGACGTCGACGCGCTCCTGATAATCGTTCATGTCACCACATATAACGAACCTCTTGTCATCGGTATGACCGTGAAAGCGGTCCTCGATGATACGGCGAACCGCCAGCGCCTCGGCCCGCCGGATCGGCATGGTGCCGAGCCTGCTGTCGACGCCGTTCGTGCGCGGCCCGTCCATCGACTTGAAATGGACCACGTAGAGCGACAGCGCGACGCCGCCGATCTCGAGCTCCAGTTCCAGGCAGTCGCGCTTGAAGATCTTGTCGTCGATGCGGTTGGTCAGCGCCAGTTGGTCGTTGAAAAGCCCCAGATCGCGATAGGTGAGCATTGCATGGCTCTTGATCTGCTTGAGCTCGATCTTCTGCCCGTCGCGTGTCTCTTCCCGCATCAGGACCGCGACGTCGATCCCGCGGCTGTCGTTGCCCTCGACGAGATATTTTAGCCGGTAACCGTTGCCGACCATCCTGAAGAGATAGCCGTATTCGAAGGCTTGCAACGCCTCCATGTTGTCGACTTCCTGCAGGCAGAGAATGTCGGCGTCGGCGTCGGCAATCGCGAGCGCCGTCATCTGTCGGGTATCGTCGGTGGAAGCGATCACCCGCGCCTGCTCGAGCTGCTGGTAGACGCCTTCACTGCGCACTTCGAAAAGCTTGATGACGCGGTCCTGGCGCAGCTGGTTGCGAAAGCCGGTAAAGTCGAAACGCGTCATGAGGTTTTCGACGTTGAAGGTAGCAATGCGAAGCGACATCGAACATTTCCAATTGGCTCTATGCCATTAGTAGTGGCTAAGCCCCGCTTCGGAAAGACGTTTCGAGATCAGAGACGCCAGGCGGCGCGCGCAATGACGCGCACACTTTCGCCGACCTGCAAGCGCTCCCGGTTGAACGCGCGAAGCACCTGCCCGTCGTCAAGCAGCAAGTTCAGAGCATAGCGTTCGCCTTCGTAGAGGATGGACTCGACGCGAGCCGGAACACCCTCACCCGCGATCAAGACATCCTCCTGGCGCACCAACACATCCACTTTCGGCTGGTGGCTCGCCTCGTGAGACAGCATGGGCTCGAGAGCGCTCCAATCGAGAAGCCTGATGTCACCAACTGGAGATGGAAGAGAGAGAATCGCACCGCGACCGATCAGCCCACCGACCAGCCGGCCCTCTGGCCGGGCGTAGATCTCCGCAGGCGGCGCAGCCTGCAGAAGGCGGCCCTCGGACATGACCGCAACATCAGTCGCAAGGGCCATCGCCTCGCTCTGATCGTGCGTCACATAGACCATGGTCGCTCCGGAGCGCTGGTGGAATTCGCGGAACGTTTCCTCCATCTCTTGCTTCAGGTGCCGGTCGAGATTGGCGAGCGGCTCGTCGAGCAGCACGACATCAGGTGACGAGACAAGGCAGCGGGCCAATGCCACGCGCTGTCGCTGGCCGCCGGAGAGATCGGCGGGACGCCGCTCGGCATGGTCGGCGAGCCTCACCGTCTCCAGCGACTCGCGCACCTTATGCCTGTACGCCTCACCGGAGATGCCGCGCACTTTCAGGGGGTAACCGACATTGTCTGCGACGCTCATATGCGGCCACAGCGCATAGGATTGGAACACCATTGCCATGTTGCGCCGTTCCGGTGGTAGCGACCTCGAGGCGTCTGCAAGCAGCCGCTCGCCAAGATGGATAGAGCCGTCGGTTGGTGCCTCGAATCCGGCGATCATGCGCAGGACTGTTGTCTTGCCGCAGCCAGACGGTCCGAGCAGTGCCAGGAAGCCGCCATGCCGCACCTTCAGGGAAAAGTCGGCAACCGCCGCGCGCCCGGTGCCAAAGTCCTTGGCAAGATGGTTGAGGATCAGTTCCGCCACGGGACGACTCCTCTCGGCAGGCGTTTTGCCATCAATTCCAGGAGAAGCATCATGAAGACGACCATAAGAACGACGAGCACGGAGAGCGCCGACGCGAGATCGGAACTGCCGCTGTCGTCGAGATTGTAGATGGCGACGCCAAGCGTCTGCGTCCCGGCCGACCACAAAAGCGCGGAAATAGTCAGCTCATTGCAGGCGATCAGGAAGACCAGGATCACCGACGCGCCGGCAGCGGGCGCGATCAAGGGCACTATGATGTCGGCGAGCCGCCGGAAGAAGCCCGCTCCCGAAAGCCTTGCCGCCTCCTCCAGTGCCGGATCGAGCTGATGGAACGCACTGACGACAGGCTTCAGGCTAACGGCAAAGAAACTGGAGAGGTAGGCGATCAGAATGATCCAGATCGTTCCGTAGAGCGTCACATGCAGGATCGGAAGCGGTGCGGCAAACACCAGAATGAAGCACACGGCCATGACGATGCCGGGCAGCGAATAGGGAATCTCGATCAGGCTCGAAACGATCCGGCCCAGCAGGTCCTTCCGCCGCGTCAACGCGTAAGCCGTCAGCACGGTCACCAGGAGGAGACATAGCGCCGTCCCCGCCGCGAGAGAGAGCGAATTGGCGAAAGCCGTACGCGTGACCGCCTGACGGAAGAGAATTTCGTAGAAGGCGCCTGCCGACATCGTCTTGAAGGTCAACGGCACGCCATAGGCCGGCACGAGTGCACCGGCGAGGAGAGCAAAGAATGGCGCTACCAGCATGAAGAAGATGCAGAGCCAGAGCAGCGGCTGCAAAAGGAGCTTCCAGCGCCCCAACTCGAAGGCCGCGGTCGCGCCCGAAAGCCCGAGGACGCGGTAGTCGCGTCCGCGCAGGGCGCGATCCTGAATGGCAAGCCCGGCAACGGAAATGATCGCGATCAGTGCCGAAAGCACTGCAACGTCGCCGAATGTCCGGCTGGTGAAGGCGGAAAACTTGGTGAAGATCAGTGTCGGAAGCGTGTAGATCGACCCCGGTATGCCGAGAATCGCCGGTATGCCGAAATTGCCGGTGCAGGAAACAAAGGAGATTGCAGCTCCGGCAATGATGCCTGGCAACGAAAGCGGCAGGATGATGTCGCGGAAAACCCGAAGGCTCCCCGCTCCCGCGAGACGCGCCGCCTCGACACCATCGCGCGGCAACGCCATCAGGCCGGCCCGAAGAGCGAGATAGACGAGCGGCGCGTGCTGCACTCCGTAGAGCAGCGAAATACCACTGACCGAATAGAGCGGCTGCGGCGATCCAAGCGGAGGCGCAATGTGCAGAGCCTTCAACAGTGGGCTTGAGGGCCCGGACATCTGCACCCAGGCAAGCGCCGTCACCTGCGGCGGGATCATCATCGGCAGGACGAACAGGAAGCTCAACGCTCCCTTGCCGCTGATATCCGTCAGCGCCAGCAGGAACGCGAAGGCGCAGCCGATGGCCAGTGAAATCAGTGTGCCAAGAATGGCCGTGACGAGCGTGGAGTAGGTCGCCGACCAAAGCGCGGGATCGCTGAGCACCGCGCCGACGCCGCCATCTGCAAGTGACGCAATACCCGTTACCGCGAGCCGCGCCAGCGGCAGCACGCTTAAGATCAGGACAACGATAACGACAAGAGGAAACAGCCAGGCGGGCTGGCTGCGTCCGGGACGAACATATTCGCGCATCTACGTTCTGGCGACGATCAGTTCGAGCCGTAGATGCCGGAGAAGGTCTTGAGGTCCTGATCGGTGGTCTTCAGCGCCTCTGCGGCATTGACTGGCAGCACCTTGATGCTGTCACGGGCCGGGAAGCCTTCCGGCAGCTTCATGCCGTTGCGGGCCGGGATATAGCCGAGCTTGAGGAAGCCTTCCTGTCCCTTTTCGGAGAGCACGTAATCGACGAATTTCTTCGCCGCATCGGCATTCTTCGAACTTGCGAGAATACCGACCGGCTCCGTGACGGCGGAGACGCCTTCCGTCGGGAAGACGAATTCGACCGGCGCGCCCTTGGCCTTTTCGCGGATCGGCATGTAGTCGACGATCATGCCGAAGGCTTTTTCACCCGAGGCAACCGACTTGAACACCGCACCGTTTCCACCTGCGGCGGTCGCGCCATTGGCGGCAAGATCCTTGTAGAAATCCCAGCCGAGGCTGCCGACGCCGGCCAGCGTCTGCGCATGAATGAGGGCTGCACCTGAGGTCAGCGGACTCGGCATGGTCACGAGACCCTTGGCTTCCGCCTTCGTCAGGTCTTTCCAGCTCGTCGGCTTGAACGCGGCAGAGGTGTTGTAGACGATGCCTGTCGTGATCAGCTTGGTCGAATAGTAGTAGCCGTCAGCGTCGTAGAGTGCCGCGTCGTAGCTGGCAGCTTCCGGCGACTTGTAGGCGAGCAGTTTGCCGGCTTCCTTCAGACGCTCGAGCGTTACCGTGTCGGCGATCAGCAGGACGTCGGCGACCGGATTGCCGGCCTCGATCTCCGCCTGCAGCTTCGCCATGATCTTCGGCGTGCCATCACGCACCCAGTCTACCTTGACGTCCGGATTGGCTGCCATGAAGCCATCCACGGTTGCCTGCGCGTCCTCGTTCGGCTGGCTCGTATAGAGGACGAGATTGGCGGCGGAGGCTGGGATTGCAAGCAAGCTCGCTGCGAGTAGCGCGGCGGCGGAAACGATCGTCTTCATGATTGGTCCTCGGTGGTGGGAGACCCGTTCCTTAGCCATCGCGGATAACATGATTGTGACAATCGGCTTCGGCACCAAGCCGTCGGACATCTGCCCTTGACCCACCTTCCCCGCCCCTATCTTCTACCGCACGTTTTGACTCGTGCATTTTGGAGGAGCGCAAATGGAATACCGGCTTCTTGGCCGTTCTGGCCTGAAGATTTCGACCGTGACGATGGGCACCATGACATTCGGCGGCCAAGGCTGGGCGAAGATGGTTGGCGATCTCGGCGTTAGCGAGGCGCGCAGGCTTGTCGACCTGTGCATAGACGCCGGCGTCAACCTGATCGACACGGCCGACGTCTACTCGCAGGGCGTTTGCGAAGAAATCCTCGGCGAGATCATCGGCGGGCCGCGCAAGAACGGCGTTCTCATCGCCACCAAGGCGCGCTTTCGCATGGGAGACGGCCCGAACGACACCGGCTTGTCGCGCTATCACCTGATCAGCGCCTGCGAGGCCAGCCTGAGGCGCATGAAGACCGACGTCATCGACCTTTACCAGCTTCACGAGTGGGACGGGCAGACGCCACTGGAGGAAACCATGGAGGCGCTCGATACACTCGTGCGCCAGGGCAAGGTCCGCTATGTCGGCTGTTCCAATTTCTCCGGTTGGCATATCATGAAGGCGCTCGGCGTCAGCGAGAGGGAAAAGCGGGAGCGGTTCGTCAGCCAGCAGATCCACTACACGCTCGAAGCACGCGATGCGGAATATGAACTGCTTCCGATCAGCATCGACCAGGGCCTCGGTGTGCTCGTCTGGAGCCCGCTTGCCGCCGGCCTGCTTTCGGGCAAGCATCGACGCAACCAGGCTGCACCCGAAGGTTCGCGGCAGTTCTCAGGCTGGACCGAGCCGCCGATCCGCGATGAAAACCGCCTCTGGAATATCGTGGAAACGCTGGTGGCGATCGCAGATGAGCGCGGTGTCTCGGCAGCCCAGGTGGCGCTTGCCTGGCTGATCGGGCGAAACGCGGTCACCTCCGTCATCATCGGCGGCCGCACCGAAGCCCAGTTCAAGGACAATCTGGCCGCGGCCGAGCTGAAGCTGACCGAGCAGGAGCGCAATCGCCTGGACACGGTCAGCCTTCCCCCGGTGCTCTACCCGTATTGGCACCAGCTGAACACGGCAAGCGACCGGCTGAGTGAGGCCGACCTCGAATTGCTCGGCCCACACCTCAATCGATAGTTGGCTCTGAAGAGGTCGGCGGCCGATCAGCCGCCGATTTCACCGGCGATCAGCGCACCGAGGCGGCTGATCCCCTCCTCGATCATTTGATCGTTCGCGCAGGAGAAGCTGACGCGGAAGGTGTTCTCACCCGAACCATCGGCGAAGAATGCCTTGCCGGGGACGAAGGCGACGTTGGCCGTTTCCAGCGACTTGGCTAGCAGCTTCGCGCCATCCATGCCATCAGGCAGCGTCACCCAGATGAACATGCCGCCTTCGGGCTTCGTCCAGCTCGTGCCTGCAGGCATGTACTTCTCAAGCGCCGCCAGCATGACATTGCGGCGGTGACTATAAACCGACTTGATCTTGGCGACCTGTGCATCGAAACCGCGTTCCGCGACATGCGCGATCGCCATCTGATTGATCGTCGAGGAGTGCAGGTCGGCCGCCTGTTTCATCAGCACAAGCTTGCGGATAACGGGAGCATTGGCGACGATGAAGCCAACGCGCAGGCCCGGCGCAAGCGTCTTCGAGAAGCTGCCGCAGTAGATGGTGCGGGTATCGTTGATGTGCCCCTTCTTCGCGATCTCCGTCGCCAGAATCGGCGCGATCGGCGTCCCATCGTAACGGAGTGACTGGTATGCGGCGTCTTCGATGACTGCGATATCGAGTTCCTCTGCCAGGGCGAGGACCTTCTCTCGTCCAGCCTGATCGACAGTCTCGCCCGTCGGATTGGCAAAGTCGGCCGAGAGATAGGCGAACTTCACCTTGCCGCCCGCGCTCGCGGCCTGCGCCTTGTAGGAATCAGGCGTGCGGTTGCCGTTCGGCGTCAACTGATCGTAGGCCGGCTCATAGGCATTGAAGGCCTGGAGCGCACCGAGATAGGTCGGCCAGGTGACCAGCGCCGTGTCATTAGGCGACAAGAACAGTTTGCCGAGATAATCCAGGCCTTGCTGGGAGCCGGAAACGATGAAGACGTTATCGAGGTCGCAAGGGATGCCGATGGCGGCCATCTGCTTGACCAGCCATTCGCGGAGCGGCTTGTAGCCCTCGCTGACCGAATACTGCAGCGCCGAGTTCACGGCCGAGCTATCGAAGATATCGGCGTAGGCCGCCTTGAATTCCTGATCGGGGAAAAGCGCCGGATCCGGAATACCGCCGGCAAAGGAAATGATATCAGGGCGGTCGAGAAGCTTCAGGAGCTCGCGGATCTCCGATGCACGCATACGGGTAGAACGCGTCGCGAATATGCTTTCCCAATTCAGCATGGGCATTTCCTCGTAATTTTTTGTCTTTAGGCGACAGAACCACGCAACAAATAATAAGTCAACATTGCTGACCTATTTGTTTGCTACCATGACAATTTTGGGAAGCGAAGGTCACTTCCGTGATCAGAAGCCAGAACTGGCTAAAATCGATCTTTTCAAGACCCACTCCGTGGCAGTAGTGTCGCCGCCATCATCCAATATGCTATGAAGGTGCCAGCAATGCCCGCGTCGTCGAACACTCCTGAAATCAAGATCGAATTCCACACGTCGCCGGTCTCGGACGCCGACCGAATTCAGGCCCTGGAGTCGCCCGGCTTTGGCAAGGTCTTCACGGATCATATGGTTCTGGCTCGGTGGACTCCTGACAAAGGGTGGCACGATGCGAAGGTAACGCCCAGGCGGCCCTTGGAACTCGATCCTGCCAGCGCGGTGTTGCACTACGCGCAGGAAATCTTTGAGGGCATGAAAGCCTACAGGGCGGACGATGGTCGCATTCTGCTCTTCCGGCCTGAAGAGAACGCCCGCCGCTTCGCCCAGTCAGCCATCCGCATGGCGATGCCTCCCGTGCCGGAAGAACTTTTCCTGAGGGCGGTGGAAGAACTCGTCCGTGTTGATAAGGCCTGGATTCCATCGGGCGACGCCAGCCTGTATCTTCGCCCCTTCATGTTCGCCAACGAGGCATTCCTGGGTGTTCGTCCCGCTCAGGAATATATCTTCTGCATTATCGCTTCTCCGGTCGGCGCCTACTTCAAAGGTGGAGCAAAAGCGGTCTCCCTATGGGTCGAGACCGAATACACTCGGGCGGCCAACGGCGGCACCGGTGCTGCAAAATGCGGAGGAAACTACGCCGCAAGCCTCATCGCGCAGGCCGAGGCCTCGAAGAGGAATTGCGATCAGGTCGTCTTTCTCGATGCGGCAGAGCACCGCTGGGTCGAGGAACTCGGCGGGATGAACGTATTCTTCGTGATGAACGACGGATCCGTGGTCACGCCACCGCTCGGCGGCACGATCCTGCCGGGCATCACCCGCGCCTCGGTGATTGTTCTTGCCGAAGAAAAGGGCTTGCGCGTCGAGCAGCGCCCCTACTCGTTCGCGGAATGGCAGGCCGATGCTGCCAGTGGCAAGCTCGTGGAAGCATTCGCTTGCGGCACGGCAGCCGTACTCGCGGGCATCGGCCTGGTGCGACACGCGGGTGGCGAATTCCTGATCGGAGACGGGCAGACCGGCAAGCTGACCACCGAGCTGCGCCAGGAGCTGGTCGGCCTGCAGAAGGGCGTGACGAACGATGAGCGTGGCTGGACACGCCGCATCCTGGTCTGAGGTCAGCGGCCGCAAGCAGTCGGCCCAGCAATTCAGAAAACTCGAAAACCGGGCAACGCCCGGTTTTTTGTGGCCGGACCAGAGGAAGAGCGCAGAGAGGCGCGAGGCCTCGGCCGGTCGCAGAATCATCAGGGGCGGCATGGAAAAACACTCGTTCGCCCCGGTTCCGGCTGGGAAACGGGGCGAGTCTTCTCCGATACTGCAGCTCGATCGTACCGCGCTCAGGAGCGAAATAGGGAGGCGATCTGCTCTTGTGTCGGCAGTTGGCCTCTGGGTGTCAGCTTGTCGACCACTCCGGGCAGGACCGTCGAAAGTTGATTCAGGAGCTCTTGCTCACTGATTCCCGCCTGGCGTGCGAGATCGCTGATCGTCTTCGACCCGAGCGCATCGTTGAGGCTGCCCGGCGCGATCGGCTTGTTCTGTCCGGGCTGGACCCAGGAATCCACCGTATCGCCCTGCCCGGCTTCCGTCAGCTTGCCGAGAAGACCACCGAGACCGCCGAGCCCACGAGACNNCCCACCAAGAAGCCCGCCGTCACCAGCCTGGGGATTAGCCTGCTGAGCGGCTGGATCCGTCTGGCTGCCTCCGGCACCAAGAAGCTTTCCCACTAGTAACGCGCCAAGCGCGACCATGATCGGCTTCGAGATACTTCCGCCCGGAACGGCGTCATCAAAGATACCCATGACATCCTCCTTTTCGGTTGCTTCATTTCATTGAACAACAACTGTAGAATGAAAGAACAAGGTTCTCGCGAACCTTGAATTCCCCGACGAGCTATTTAGCTTAAACGGGAAGATGGTCTGAATATTCAACCAATCAAGGAGGGGAATGGCAGATGTCTGTTATCGGGTGGATTATCCTTGGATTGATCGCGGGATTCATCGGCAGCAAGATCGTCAACAAGTCGGGCGCGGGCATGCTGATGGACATCGTCCTCGGCATCGTCGGCGCGATCGTCGGCGGCGTCATCTTCAGCTTCTTCGGCGCATCCGGCATAACGGGCTTCAATATCTACAGCCTCGTTGTCGCCGTCATCGGCGCGGTCGTGGTTCTCTGGCTATACCACGCCATCAGCGGGCGTCGTTCCATCTAGCTCGCTCTTTTATGTCGACGGAATGAGCGCCGCCTCAAAGGCGGCGACTTTATGCGTGTAACTCCGGCCTTGGGTCATTGGGCGAACGATCATGGCAGACGAGAGTACATCTTCATTCTATGACGACAACGCGGCCACCTATGCCTCGCGGCAACGCACGCTGCCGGTTCGACGCCTCGACGCTTTTCTGTTGATGCTGCCGCCAGGTGCAGCCATCCTCGATCTGGGCTGCGGCGGCGGACAGGACAGCGCCTACATGCTGTCAAAGGGGTTCGATGTCACGCCGACGGACGGATCGCCGGCGATCGCGGAGCAGGCCGAAACCTTTCTTGAGCGTCCCGTCGCGGTCCTGCGCTTCGAGGACCTGGACGAGGAGGAAGCCTTTGACGGCGTCTGGGCCGAGGCCAGCCTGTTGCATGTCCCCCGGGCGGACCTCCCTGATGTGCTGGAACGGATCCGCACGGCGCTGCGGCCCGGCGGCGTCTTTCACGCTACCTTCAAGGCGGGCGAGGCAGAGGGACACGACGGCTTCGGTCGCTACTACAACTATCCGTCGGCGGAACTGCTTTCGGAAATGCTGAGCAATGGCGGCTGGCACAACATTGTGATCAGCGAAGGCGATGGGACCGGCTACGATGGAAAGCCGACCCGCTGGCTTGCGGTGCGGACGCAAAAATAAGGCCGGAGCTTTCGCCCCGGCCCTGCTGACCCAGCAATGTAGAAACCGCTTAGTTGACGGACTTGTCGACCAGCTTGTTCTTGCCGATCCAAGGCATCATGCCGCGAAGCTTCGCGCCGACTTCTTCGATCTGGTGGCTGTCGTTCATGCGGCGGATGCCCTTGAAGCGCGAACCGCCGGCCTTGTACTCCTGCATCCAGTCGGACGTGAACTTGCCGGTCTGGATGTCGTGCAGGACGCGCTTCATTTCAGCCTTGGTTTCAGCCGTGATGATGCGCGGGCCGGTGACGTATTCGCCCCACTCAGCCGTGTTCGAGATCGAGTAGTTCATGTTGGCGATACCGCCTTCATAGATCAGGTCGACGATCAGCTTCACTTCATGCAGGCACTCGAAGTAGGCCATTTCAGGCGCGTAGCCTGCTTCGACCAGCGTTTCGAAACCAGCGCGGATGAGCTCGACGAGACCGCCGCAGAGAACGACCTGTTCGCCGAAGAGGTCGGTTTCGCACTCTTCGCGGAAGTTGGTTTCGATGATGCCCGAACGACCGCCGCCAACGCCACAAGCGTAGGAGAGAGCGAGTTCAAGAGCGTTGCCGGAAGCGTTCTGGTGAACGGCAACGAGGCAGGGAACGCCGCCGCCCTTCTGATATTCGCCGCGAACCGTATGGCCCGGGCCCTTCGGCGCGATCATGACGACGTCGAGCGAGGCCTTCGGCTCGATCAGGCCGAAGTGAACGTTGAGGCCGTGTGCGAAGGCGATTGCAGCGCCGTCACGGATGTTGCCGGCGATTTCGGCCTTGTAGATATCGGCCTGCAGCTCGTCAGGGGTCGCCATCATGATCAGGTCGCCCCACTTGGCAGCGTCGGCAACGGTCATGACCTTGAAGCCGTCAGCTTCCGCCTTCTTGATGGTGGCCGAGCCGGCCTTGAGGGCGATGACCACGTTGGCATGGCCGCTGTCCTTGAGGTTCAGCGCGTGCGCGCGACCCTGGGAGCCGTAGCCAACGATGACAACGTTCTTCGACTTAATGAGGTTGAGATCGGCATCACGATCGTAATAGACGCGCATTTGAATTTCCTTCCCTTTGCTTGTCCTGTGACTGTTGTAAGAGGGGATCAGCCGACGAGCGGCATCTCCGCCAAAACCTTTTCCGTGCCATAGAGGCGCAGGAAGGCGGAAACCGCCCTCTCCGCCTGACGCGCGGTATCCTTGAGGCCCGGCTCGCCGAGCAGCATGCGAACATGCAGATCGGAAACGATCAGGCCATAAAGCGTGTGATATGCCTCGTCGGCATCATGAAAGCGCAGCAGCCCGGCGCGCTTGCCGGAATCGATCAGCCCCATGGCGCGGCGATCGATCTGACGGCGACCCCGCTCCAGAAGCAGCTTGCCGAGCTTGGAACCGTCGCGATGCGACTGGCCGACCGCAAGACGGTTGAGCGCCAGCGAGACATCGCCGGCGAGAACTTCAAGCAAATCCTTCGAGAAGATGACGAGGTGGTCGTGGAGGCTCGCCGACGTCAGCCGCTCGCCATTGCGCTCGAAGGTGCGCACCTTGCTCGCCTGATAGGCGATCATCGCGGACAGCAGGCCGTCGCGGTCGCCGAACCACTTGTAGAGGCTTTCCTTGGAGCAGTTCGCCGCGCGCGCAACGCCTGATGTCGTCAGCGCCTTCTCGCCGCCATCGACGAGCAGCTGCAATGCCTGCTCTAGAACGGCGTTTTGGCGCGGCGAAAACTCGCTGGGCTCCAAATTATCGACGGACACGGCCTCACTCCCGATAAGTACCGTACGGTACGGTTCGCAGGCTTTATGCTGCAAACCACCGTGCGCGTCAAGCGGCATGGCACGAAAATTTCAGCGTCCTTGTGCGCTATCGGCGCGACCGTCGCTGCCTACAGCGCACTACTCAGGCGTCGTCAGAAGGCTCGCGTGCCGCCTCGACGTCTCTCACCGGGGACATGCCGTAGACACGGCTGTATTCGCGGCTGAACTGCGACGGGCTCTGATAGCCGACGCGATGCCCTGCCGTCCCGGCATCCAGCCGCTCGATCAGCATTAGACGCCGCGCCTCATGCAATCGCAACTGCTTCTGGTATTGGACCGGCGTGATCGCGGTGATCGACTTGAAATGGTGATGGAAGGACGACACGCTCATATTGACCTGCTCCGCGAGGTTCTCGATGCGCAGCGGCTGGGCAAAGTTCTGCCGCAACCATGCGATTGCGCGTGCAATGCGGTTGCCGTGGCTGTCGGCGACCGCAATATTGATCAGCCTGCCACCGTCCGGTCCGGTAAGAACCCGATATAGAATCTCCTGCTCTATCAGCGGCGCCATCGCCGCGATGTCCTTTGGACTATCGAGCAAACGCAGCAACCGCACTGCCGCGTCCAAGAGCTCCGGCGTCGCGACATTTACGACGATCCCGCGTCCTCCAACGGGCGCGGTTGGCCGCGGGATATCAGCACGGCTCAAGAGATCGAGAACCTTCTCGCTGTTGATGGCGAGCGTCAGGCAGAAATGCGGAACCTCCGAGCTTGCCTCCACCACTCGCCATGTCACCGGCAGGTCGAGCGATGTCAGCAGGTAGTCACCGGGACCGTAGTTGATGACGTCGGAGCCGAGGCGCAAGCTCTTAGCGCCTTGGATAACAAGGGCGATGCAGGGGCGGTAGCTGCCGTGGCAGGGGGCGCTTGGTGAAGTGCGCCGACTGATCCCCACGCTTTCGATCGCGGTCCTGCACTCTCCGTCGTCGCCAAGATGGCGCGCGGCAATGGAGACGATTTCCTGGTAGGGATTGAACGGCAGAGTCATACGAGCGAACCCTTTATGTATCGCCTCGGAGAGATGCGCACTATCTAGGACAGCTTTGCTCCCGCGAGAATAGGCCAGCCTGTCACTTTTGCAGGATCATGCAAGAAGCTCGGAGTATCGCTCTAACGCATCGGCAGCGATCCGGTGCATGGTCTGCCATCACGCCAGCAACCCGAAAGGAAGTCTTAGATGGCCATTGCAAAAGGCTATGCTGCCACCGACGCGTCCAAGCCCCTTACGCCCTTCACCTTCGAGCGCCGTGAACCCAATGCCGATGACGTCGTGATCGACATCAAGTTCGCCGGCATCTGCCATTCGGACATCCACACCGTCCGCAACGAATGGAAGAATGCGGTTTACCCGATCGTGCCGGGCCACGAGATCGCCGGCATCGTCTCGGCTGTCGGCTCGGCTGTTACCAAGTTCAAGGTCGGCGACCGTGTCGGCGTCGGCTGCTTCGTCGACAGCTGCGTTGGCTGCGCGACCCGCGACGTTGACCGCGAACAATATATGCCAGGCCTGGTCGGCACCTACAACGACTTCGAAGCCGATGGCAAGACGCGCACTCAAGGCGGTTACTCCGACTCGATCGTCGTCAAGGAAGGTTACGTGATGTCCATTCCGGACAACCTTCCGCTCGACGCCTCGGCCCCGCTGCTCTGCGCCGGCATCACGCTCTACTCGCCGCTCCGTCACTGGAATGCCGGACTAGGCAAGAAGGTCGCAATCGTCGGCATGGGCGGCCTCGGTCACATGGGCGTCAAGCTCGGCGCGGCCATGGGCGCCGACATCACTGTTCTCTCGCAGAGCCTTTCCAAGAAGGAAGACGGCCTCAAGCTCGGTGCCAAGGAATACTATGCGACCAGCGACGAGGAGACGTTCAAGAAGCTTGCCGGTACATTTGACCTGATCATCTGCACGGTCAGCGCCGAGATCGATTGGAACGCTTATCTTGGCCTTCTGAAGGTGGACGGAGCATTCGTGGTCGTCGGGATCCCGGAAAACGCGATACCGGTTCATGCCTTTTCGCTGGTCCCGGGCCGCAAGAGCATTTCCGGCTCGATGATCGGCTCGATCAAGGAAACCCAGGAGATGCTGGACTTCTGCGGCAAGCACAACATCGTCTCCGAGATCGAGACGATCAACATCCAGCAGGTGAACGAAGCTTACGAACGCGTTCTGAAGAGCGACGTTCGCTACCGCTTCGTCATCGACATCGCCTCGCTGGCAGCTTGATAACGGGAAAGGGCGGCCTTGAGCCGCCCTTTCTATGCGCTGCTATCGTCGCGCATAGTTTCCTTCTGGGTGATCAGCCGCGCGCTGTGCTGCCCGCTCAGGTAAATCCAGAGCCAACTCCAAGCCACGGCAAAACGCGAACGCGTCCCGATCAGGAAGTAGATGTGGGCGATGCCCCATATCCACCAGGCGATCCAGCCTTTCAACCTGATCCGACCGAAGTCGATGATGGCCGCGCTTCGACCGATCGTTGCAAGACTGCCCTGATGGCGATAGCGGAACGGTGCGGGCGCAGGTTTTCCCGCAAGACGCGCGCGGATGACCTTTGCGACATAAGCGCCCTGTTGTTTGGCCGCAGGCGCGATCCCCGGGACGGGAGCGCCACTTTCCCGAATGACGGAAGCCGTGTCCCCGACGACAAAGACATCCGGATGCTCCGGTGCCGTCAAATCCTTCTCGACGACGACGCGCCCTGCCCGATCGGCCGGAACATCGAGCCACTTGGCGGCGGGCGATGCCTGTACGCCTGCAGCCCAGACGATCGTGCGGCTCGGAATGAACTCCTCGCTCGTCTCGACACCGTCTGCCGTGCACTCCAGGACACGCTCGCCGATATGCAGCTCGACGCCGAGTTCCTGAAGGGCCCTGCTGGCATAGTCGGAAAGCTCCTCGGCGAAGGTCGGAAGCACACGCGGTCCCGCCTCGACAAGCACCACGCGTGTCTTTCGCGTATCAATATTGCGGAATTCCCTCGGCAGGGTCTTGCGCGCAAGCTCCGCAATGATCCCCGCAAGTTCGACACCGGTCGGCCCGGCGCCGACGATGGTGAAAGTCAACAATGCGTCACGCACAGCAGGATCGGCTTCGGTCTCAGCCCGCTCGAATGCGAGCAACATGCGCCGGCGGATCGTCGTTGCATCCTCCAGCGTCTTCAGGCCGGGGGCCACCGACTCCCAGTCGTCTCGCCCGAAATAGGCGTGCGTTGCTCCCGTGGCGAGGACGAGCGTGTCATAACGCAACGTAGTGCCGCCGCGTAAGGAAACTTCCTTTACGTCAGTATCGACACCTACGACTTCGCCTAGCAGCGTCGTCACGTCCTGGCGGTCGCTATAGAGATGGCGAATGGGCCAGGCGATCTCGGAGGTGGAGAGGATTGTCGTCGCTACCTGGTAAAGGAGCGGCTGGAAGAGATGATGATTGCGCCGGTCGATCAGCGTGATTCGGACGCCCGCACCCTTCAGATCGTTGACCAGCTGCAGGCCGCCGAAGCCGCCGCCGACAACCACAACATGGTGTTCGCTCATGACCTGCCTTTCCGTGCCACTTCGCTATAGCCAATGTCGTTGGTCGCGCGCGGCTTTCAACCGCTGTTTGGGCATAGCTCGCCTGCTCTAGGCGGTGGTCACGAATGCTCAATTTGGTGTCGGGTCACTCAGTCTGCATAGGCAACGGGGATCGATGTCCCGCTTTTCAGCAACTCCATCGATATGGACGCGGACACATCGAAGAGTTCGATCTTGCGGACGATCTGCTTATAGATCACGTCGTAGTGCTCGACGCGTGGGAGCACGATCTTCAGAATATAGTCGTGGTTGCCGGTAAGCCGATGCGACTCGACGATCTCCGGAATGCTGCTGATCGCCCGGCGAAACGCCTCGATCCACTCGTCGGCATGGTGCGCCGTCTTGATCAGCGCAAACACCGTCGTCGGCACGCCCATTTTCTCGCGGTCAAGCACCACGATCCGCCGCGCGATATGGCCGCTCTCCTCCAGCCGTTGGATACGGCGAGAACAAGCAGAGACCGATAGGGCGACCCTTTCAGCAAGCTCCGTCACCGAAATGCCCGCATCGGTCTGCAAATATTCTAGGATTCGTCGATCGCGGTCATCAAGCATGGTGCCTCGGAAATTTCACGGCTGCAGTTTGCGCAGTTTGGAGATTATATGCAAAAATGCAGCGCCAATGAAGAGTTTTAGACAAAGAAAGCAAACCATTTGCGCGAGGTTCGATGCATGATCTCGCCACTACGAAATTCCAGACGGGAGCATAACAAAAATGCAGACAATCGGACTAATTGGCGGAATGAGCTTCGAAAGCTCGGCGGTCTACTATCGCCTGATCAATGAAATGGTACGCGAGCGCCGCGGCGGGCTCGCCTCGGCTGACCTCCTGATGCATTCCGTCAATTTCGACGAGATCGTCTCCATGCAGAAGGCGGGTGACTGGGACTCTGCAGCAAACCGTCTCAGCGACGTGGCTCTGCACCTGCAGATCGCCGGCGCCCGCTGCATGCTGATCTGCACGAACACGATGCATCTGATTGCCGATCAGGTCGCCTCCCGCATCTCCGTGCCGCTGATCCACATCATCGACGAGACCGCGAAGTCTCTGAAGGCAGCCGGGCGCAAGCGCCCGCTGCTGCTCGCCACACGATACACCATGGAACACGGTTTCTATGCCAACCGCATGAAGAGCCTGGGCGTCGACGTCGTGGTTCCCGAGGCCGCCGACCGCACGTCCGTCCATGACATCATCTTCAATGAGCTCTGCGCCGGCAAGGTGCTCGATAGCTCGCGCGACAAGCTCATGCAGATCATCGAACGCGAGCGCGCCAAGGGCGCGGATAGTATCATTCTCGGCTGCACGGAAATCTGCCTGATCCTTGACCCGAAGCATCTGCCCCTGCCGGGCTTCGACACAACCGAGATCCATGCTCGCGCCGCCGTCGAGTTCGCACTTGGCGACGAACAAGCACGCGTGATCGCCGCTGCTTAAGTCAACAAATTAGTTGACTCCGTCAAATAAAAGCGGGACAAAATCTCCTATCAGGAGGTTTTGTCCATGTCCGACTCTGGCTTGATCGACGCTGCCCGCGACTTCAATCGCTTCTACACCAACTTCCTGGGGGTCCTGAACCGGGCCTACCTAGACACCGATTTCACGCTGACGGACGCGCGCGTCCTCTTCGAGATCGGCTCGCGCAAGGGCGTCACCGCGGTCGCGTTGGCACGCGACCTGCAACTCGACCCCGCCTATCTCAGCAGAATTCTCAAACGCTTCCGCTCCAATGGCCTGATTGAAACAACGGCCGATCCCGACGACCTGCGCAGTCAAATCATCAACGTCACCACCAAGGGACACGATCAATTCCAGGAACTTGGCCGTCGCTCCAACACTCAAATAGCAGAGCGCTTCGCTAACCTCGTCGACGGCGAACCGCAAAGCGTCGTAGCCGCGATGAGTGCCATTCGGGGGTTATTGGATCCCGAGGCCGCGCCCCCACCCTTGATCATCCGCGCACACCGACCCGGCGACATCGGCTGGATCGTCCAAAGCCAGGGCAAGGCTTACGCCGAGGAATACGGCTGGGACATGCGCTTCGAGGGCCTCGTTGCAGAGGTCGCCGGCAAGTTCCTGGCGAATTTCGATCCGTCGAAGGAGTATTGCTGGATTGCCGAGCGTGGAGGCATCAACGTCGGCTCGATCCTTGTCACCAATGGTGGCGATGGCGTTGCGAAGCTTCGCCTGCTCTATGTGGACAAGGCGGCGCGCGGCCTCGGACTCGGCAAGATGCTGGTCGACGAATGCATTCGCTTTGCCAGGGCAAAGCAGTATCGACAGATATCGCTATGGACGAACGACATCCTGCATGCCGCGCGCGGCATATATTTGAAGGCCGGATTCCGCCTTGTCTCCGAGGGGAGACACCGGATGTTCGGCCCTGAGGAAAACGGTCAAACCTGGGTTCTTGATCTCTGATTTGCTGCGTCGCAAAAGTTTCGCTTGATTTGGAAACGATCACTTCCTAATTAAGTCGACCATGACCACGGCGACCCTCACTGAAACGATCCGGACACGCGGCAGACCGCGCGAATTCGATCGCGACGCAGCGCTCGACAAGGCGCTCCAGGTATTTTCCGAGCGCGGCTATCATGCCGCGTCGATCAGCGAGCTTACCGAATCCATGGGCCTTGCCTCCGGCAGCGTCTACAAGGCCTTCAAGGACAAGCGCGGCATATTCCTCGCAGCCTTCGACCGATACCGCGCTGTTCGTCGCGGCCTTCTGGACGCACGCATGGCGAAGGCCGCAACCGGCCGCGAGAAGATCCGCGAAGTCTTGGCCCACTATGCGCTCTCCTCGCATGGTGCCTCCGGTCGGTGCGGCTGTCTTGTCGTCAGCAGTGCGAACGACCTGGCGCTTTTCGACGAAGAGGCCGCAGACCGTGTCGCGGCTGCGTTTGCAGCCAATGAGGAGCTGATCCGCGATCTCCTCCGCCTCGGCCAAAGCGACGGCTCGATCGCCGCGGAGGTTGACGCCGCCGCCACCGCCCGTACCCTCCTTTGCGTGACCAATGGAATGCGAGTGGTCGGCAAAACGGGGCGTAGCGAGGAAGAAATGGTCGCTGTCGCCGAGACTGCAATGAAACTTCTTGCGTGAATCGGGTTGCGATCGACCCGCCTTAACGCGCAACCTTTTTGATCTTCCGAGCCCCACCGGAGCCTATTATGAGCCTTTCGACTACCACGCGGGAAACCGTCGCGCCGCAGACGATCTCGCCTTTGATGACGTTTCTTTTTGCGGCAGCCTGCGGACTGGTCGCGGCCAATCTCTATTACGGCCAGCCGCTTGCCGGCCCGATCAGTGCATCCCTCGGATTCACTCCGGCGGCAACCGGCCTGATCGTCACCCTGACGCAAATCGGCTACGGCCTCGGCCTTCTGCTGATCGTTCCGCTCGGCGACCTCCTGGAAAACCGCAGACTTGTGCTGACGCTGATCGCCATCTCTGCGGTCGCTTTGGTCGGCGCGGCACTGTCCTCGACACCGATGATGTTTCTACTAGCGTCGCTCTGCATCGGCCTTGCATCCGTTGCCGTCCAGGTACTTGTTCCCTTTGCCGCCCACATGGCGCCGGACGCTACGCGCGGCCGCGTCGTCGGCAACGTCATGAGCGGCCTGCTCTGTGGCATCATGCTGGCGCGGCCCTTCGCCAGCTTCGTTGCCGAAGCAACCTCCTGGCACATGGTCTACTTCGTGACCGCGGCGCTCATGATCGCGCTCGTTGTCATCCTGAGAGCCAACCTTCCGGTCCGTGTTCCCCACACCAGACTGAGCTACGGCAGACTGCTCGCCTCGATGGCGGATCTTGCCCTCCATTCGCGCATACTTCAGCGTCGCGCGCTCTACCAGGCCGGGATGTTCGGTGCGTTCAGCCTATTCTGGACCACGACGCCCCTGCTGCTCGCAGGCCCTGAGTTCGGGCTGACGCAGAATGGCATCGCCCTGTTCGCGCTGGCTGGCGCGGCTGGTGCCATTGCGTCGCCAATTGCCGGGCGGCTCGCCGATCGCGGACTGACGAAGGCTGCCTCGACGCTAGCGATGCTGCTTGGAATGTCGGCCTTTCTCATCAGTCAGTTCGCCACCGATGGGTCGCTGACGGCGCTGCTTTTGCTGACCGCTGCAGCAATCCTGCTTGATTTCGGCGTAACCACCAATCTGGTCTGCGGCCAGCGCGCCGTCTACGCGATCAGCGCCGAGCATCGCAGCCGCCTGAACGGTCTCTACATGGCGACGTTCTTTACGGGCGGTGCGATCGGATCCGCCGTGGGCGGCTGGGCCTACGCGACCGGCGGCTGGACGATGACCGCGTGGATCGGCTTCTGCTTCCCAGCCTTTGCGTTCCTCCTGTTCCTGACGGAAGGCCGCGGCCGGCAGGCAGTCTCAGAGGCTGGCTGAATCGAATCGGAGCCGGGCGGCGCGAACCGCGTCATGGTTTGCCTCCGCCCAGTTCAGCAGCAAGGCGAGCGTGCCGTAAAGCGAGCGACCGAGATCGGTCATCCGATACTCGACGCTCGGCGGCTTCGTTGGAAACACTTCCCGCTCGATATAACCGTCACGCTGCAGATCTCTTAGGGTCTGTGTCAGCATGCGCTGCGAGATATCCGGAATCATCCGCCGTAATTCGCCGAAGCGATACGGACGTTGCGACAGCGCCTCGAGCATCAGTGTCGACCACTTGCCGCCAATCTGCTGCATCATGTCCCGGACCGGGCAATTGTTGAAGTCGAGGTTGCTGAGATCGACGTCTCGACGAATGCCGGGCGCCTTGTTCTTCAGGTTGACGACGGCGCCACTCATTCTTGGTTCCCTTTTGGTAACGTAGAGCCAAAAAACTGCCTTCTTTACAGCGCGCAGTCAATTCCTAATCTAGAGCTACTCTCTTTTTGAGACCAGCAGCAAACCTAGAGGAAAGACACATGAGCGAGACCATTCTCATCACGGGTGCGGCCGGCCAACTCGGCCAGCGGATCATCCATCACCTGCTTGAGACCGAAAAGATTCCAGCGGCAAAGATCATCGCCGCGACGCGCGATCCGGCCAAGCTCGCGGATCTCGCCGCCAAGGGTGTCATCACCCGCAAGGCCGATTTCGACGACGCCGCTTCGCTCGAATCTGCTTTCAAGGGCGTCGATCGGTTGCTGATCATCAGCACCGACGCACTCGCCGTCCCCGGCCTACGTCTTAGGCAGCACAAAGCGGCAGTGGACGCGGCAGCCAAGGCGGGCGTGAAGCATATCGCCTACACCTCGATGCCCTCGCCCGACAAGTCTCTGGTGACCTTTGCACCCGATCATCTTGGCACCGAGAATGCCATGAAGGCCACTGACATCCCCTACACGATCTTTCGGAATGCCTGGTACATGGACAACTATCTCCATGGCATGCCGCACAATCTCCAGTCGGGAAACTGGTACACGAGCAGCGACGGCGGCAAGGTGGCGAACATCTCGCGCGAAGACTGCGCGCGGGCAATCGCAGCGTCCCTTGCCTCCGGCAGCGAAGAAAGCGCGACCTATACGCTGACCGGAGCCGAATCGCTGAGCGCCGACCAGATAGCCGCCGTCCTCTCCGATGCGGTTGGAAGGCCGTTGAAGGCCGTCAGTGTCACGGATGAGCAGCTTGGCCAAGGCATTCGCGGCGCGGGTCTTCCCGATTTCGTCGCGGACATGCTGGTGTCGGCCGACGCCAACATCCGCGCCGGCAACTTTGATCTGGCAACCGCCGATTATGAAAAGCTGACCGGCAACAAGCCTCAATCGCTCAAGGACTTCTTCGTCGCGCACAAGACCGCCCTCACGGCCTGAGTCGGTCGATAAAGCCCGCTTCGCACCACCGGAGCGGGCTCACCCATGCAGTTCTCAGATCTTCTGGCCGCATGCGCGGCAGAACCGCCGAACCGTTTCGGCCATCCCGAATTCCAGCGCGTCCGCCGTCAGTCCGTGCCCGATGGACACTTCCGCAAGTTTCGGAATACGCTTTACGAGCGGCGGCAAATTCGCCACCGTCAGATCGTGCCCCGCATTGACGCCTAGGCCGATCGCCAGCGCCGCGTCCGCTGTCTTACCTAGCGCCTCGAGGATTGGCCCTACCCGTTCAGGCGCATCGTAGCAGCCGCCATATGGCCCCGTATAGAGCTCCATCCGGTCAGCACCGACCGCCTTGGCAATCGCGACGGCCTCGGCGTCCCCATCGCCGTCGGCAAACAGCGATACGCGCGTGCCCATCTTCTTCAGCCGCGCAATGACGTCAGTTAGGAAGTCGCGGTGCTTGCGGAAATCCCAGCCATGATCGGAGGTCGCCTGCGAGGGATCGTCCGGAACCAGCGTGACCTGCTCGGGCGCCACCCCAGCGCAAAGATCGAGAAACTCCTCGGTGGGATAGCCCTCGATATTGAACTCGGCGTTCGGGAATTCATCGTCGATCAGATTGCGGATGATGGGCAGGTCCGAGAAACGGATGTGTCTTTGGTCGGGTCGCGGATGGACCGTCAAACCGCTCGCGCCGGATTGGAGCGCGATCCGCCCTAGCCCCTCTACACTCGGCCATGGAAGATCGCGGCGGTTGCGCAGCATCGCGACGGCATTGAGATTGACGGAAAGCGTAGTCGGCATGGCGGGATTCCACTGAAGCGAAGGATGATCGTTTCTAAGCCAACGACTCGGCATCGGCCAACGAGATTCGTACATGGATGCATGTGAATCTGTGATGACGCGAGCGTTTGGTCCGTCAACGCGGCGGCTGAAAGTAGATCTGGTTTGTTCTTCGCGCTTTAAACGATCAAGCGTTTCTCCAGCGCTGATTTCTCACGAGAAACGCCTCACCTGGGGCAAGTTTCCAGCCGTATTGCGCTGTAAATTAAAAGTCACTAATTTTGATACTAACAAAATACGTCAATCACGAGTAACGTAAGCTCACGATATCGAAGCAAACACCGCCAGTTGCTTCGATGCCTGAACAGGAACGATCAAGAGGGAACCCCACTCAACCGCACCCTTTTTGCAATTTGCAGACGCACAATGAGCACAATGGGAGGGACCATGGCAGAAGGTTACAAGCAGGGTTTCACGTCAGACCTCGCGACACAAGCACGACTGCGGCACCGTTTTCTTCCTTCCGCGGCACTCCCCCCCGCAGATTTGCCCCGCGGACGAGTTCCGATCGCCGACATGGCCAATGCCTTTGGCGTTACCCATCGAACCCTGCATTTCTATGAGGAGAAAGGACTGATTTCGGCCAGCCGAATCGGTTTGATGCGTGTCTATGAACCGGGCGACGTGATGCGCATGGCTGTCATCAATGCCTGCCGCGAGGCTGGAATGGCGGTTGCTGTGATCCAGGATTTGATGAGCGACCTCATAGAAGCCGACTCGCAGGAGGCTGCCGAGGCTCTGTTTCGTGACGCGCTCGTGACCCGCAAACGCGAACTCAGTGCGGAAATGTCCACATTGCATCGGCAGATGCAGCAGGTGAGCGACCTGCTCGATCGCGAGGCAGCCGAGGAGCAGCTTCTCAACGATAATCAGAGCGGCTCGATGCTCACGGATCAGGAGTTGCGGTGCCTGGCGCTGATGGCGGCAGGGCTTTCCACGCAGCGGATCGCGCGCACCCTCGACCTTCGAAATGACGATGCACAGTCACTTGAGGCCGGCATCATCCAGAAATTCCACGCCAACAATCGTTTTCAGGCCATAGCCAAGGCCGTCATGCTCGGCGTCGTCCAGGTCTGACGCCCAAGAAAATCGCCTAGCGCACGATCGTCAGGGTTTCCGCCGCGCGCGTGATCGCTGTATAGAGCCACCGTTCGCGTGTATCGCGGAAGGCCCAGCTTTCATCGAACAGCACGACGTTGTTCCACTGCGAGCCCTGTGCCTTGTGGACCGTCAGTGCATAGCCGTAGTCGAATTCGTCGTAGCGCTTGCGCGTGTTCCAGGGAATCTCACCCTCGACATCCTCGAAAGCCTGCTTCAGAAGTTTGATCTTCGCCGCGCCGCGGTCCATGTCGTCATCCTCGGGCCGGATCAGCAAGTTGATGCCAGGCTTCGTCGTCTCCTTGGACGACGTCATCACCTGCCAAAGTGAGCCGTTGAGCAAGCCCTTTGCCGGATCGTTGCGCAGGCAGACAAGCTTGTCGCCCGTTTGCGGATATTCGGTCGCAAAACCCTTCAGCTCGCGAAGACGCTGATTGTATCGGCGTCGCGTGCGATTGGTGCCGACGAGCACCTGATCCGCATCGAGCACCAGTGACTGATTCACCTCGCCCTTCGAGATGACCCGCGCGGTACCGTAGTCTCCGTAGCTGACTTCGTTACCCTCACGCACCTGCATTGCAAGCTGGATGATCGGATTATCGCGCGCCTGGCGGTGAATGTCCGTCAGCAGATAGTCCGGTTCCTGATTGGTGAAGAAGCCGCCGCCCGACACCGGAGGCAGCTGCCCCGGATCTCCAAGCACCAGGATCGGTGTGCCGAAGCTCATCAGGTCGCGGCCCAAAGCCTCGTCCACCATCGAGCACTCGTCGACCACGATCAGCGCAGCCTTCGCGACTGGGCTCTGACGGTTGATGGAAAACATCGGCGCAATGGAAGTTTTGCCCGTCTCCTCGTCCTCGACAGCCTCCTCGCCGCGCGGACGATAGATCAGCGAATGGATGGTCTTCGCGTTGCTGGCGCCGCGCGACCGCAGCACCTGGGCCGCCTTGCCGGTAAATGCGGCAAACAGTACGTCACCGTCGACGTGTTCCGCGAAATGCCGCGCAAGCGTCGTCTTGCCCGTACCGGCATAGCCGAACAGACGGAAAAGCGGTGTCCGCCCTTCCTTCAGCCATTGGGAAACGGCCTTGAGGGCTTCATCTTGTTGCGGAGCAAATTGCATCGTGGATCGACTTGGCAGGATTCGCCTGAGATAGGCAACCCTGAAATCCGCGCGAGCGCCCAATCGCAAGGGAATAAAAGCGGCGTCGATGGTGTCTCATGTCAGGCAACGCAATCAAGCGTGCCCAACCCGTGAGGAGAGAGCCCATGAAAGCCGCAAAGATGCTGATCGCCTTTGCCATTGCATCCGCCGCCGCAACGTCCGCACTTGCCGCCCCGCCCGTCAAGGCCGTCAAATCCACCAAGGGAGAGGTTCTTGCCGGCGAAAACGGCATGACCCTCTACACCTTCAAGAAGGACAAGATGGGCGTCTCCAATTGCTACGACGATTGCGCCAAGAACTGGCCGCCGCTGAAGGCCGCTAGCGACGCGAAGCCGGAGGGTGCATATTCGATTGTCGAACGGAAAGACGGCAGCAAGCAGTGGGCCAAGGACGGCATGCCGCTCTATTTCTGGGTGAAGGACAAGAAGATGGGCGATATCACCGGTGACGGCGTCGGCGGCAATTGGGATCTCGTCAAACCGTGAGCGAATCGACGTGAAGGCACCAGGTCACGACACGTTCGAGGGCCAGATCCTGGCCCTCCTTCCCTCGCTCAGGCGCTACTCGCGGAGCCTCACCCGCTCCGATACAGACGGGGAAGACTTGCTGCAGGATTGCGTCGAGAAGGTGCTCGCCCGTCGCGGACAATGGCGGGGGCTGAACCTGCGCGGCTGGGTGCTGACGATCATGACGAACCTCTGTCGCAACGGCCGTCGCCAAACGGGTCGCGCGCCGTTCGTGGAACTCGACAGCGCCGAGGACATCGTGTCCGTGGATCCCGCTCCGGATCCGCTCGAGCGTTCGCGGCTGGAGGATGCGTTAAACAGCCTTTCGGAAGAAAACCGCGCGGTGCTGATGCTGGTTGTCATCGAAGGCTATACCTATCAGGAGGTTGCGACCGCGCTCGACATCCCGATCGGCACGGTTATGTCGCGTCTGTCACGCGCACGCCAACGGATGGGAGAGCGCATGAAGGCAGACAATGTCATTACGCTTCGGAGACCGAAATGAACGAGATCAACCAGACCGTGACCGAAGCGGATCTACACGCCTATGCCGACGGGCAGCTTCCCGAGCAGGCCCGCGCACGCATCGAGGCGTGGCTCACTGACAATCCGGGCGATGCAGCCCGAGTGGCGGAATGGTCCGCGCAAAATGCCGAGATCCGATCGCTTTTCGCGGACTATGAAAAACCCACGGACGCCGACATAGCGCTCGTCACTGGCCGGAGACGCCCAGCAAACTGGCCGAAGCGCCTGGCGGCGGTGGCTGCGATCATAGCGGCTTTCGGCCTGGGAGCCTTGAGCGGCCACTACGGCCCAGCACTGTTTCAAAAGCCGGATCTGCAACTGACGGAACTCGAAACCCTGCCCAACGAAGCCCGCAACGCCTTCCTGATCTATGCCGGTGAAGTCCGCCATCCCGTCGAGGTCTTTGCCAATGAGGAAGCCCATTTGGCGACCTGGCTCGGCAAGCGGCTTGCCATTCAAAACTTGCGGGTTCCGAACCTGCAGGAACTCGGCTTCAAGCTGGTCGGCGGGCGACTGTTGCCCGTCGAGGGCAGGCCGGGTGCAATGTTCATGTACGAGGATCAGGCCGGCGAACGACTGACGGTCCTTGTCGGGCGCAAGGCTGATAACAGGTCGACCAGTTTCCGCTTCGCGTCATCGGGCAGTGTCGAAACGTTCTACTGGATCGACGGCGAACTCGGCTACGCCGTTACCGGTGAGGTTCCGCGCGATGTGCTGAGAAAAGTCGCCGAGGAATGCTACAGGCAGCTTCCGTCGTAAGCCTCAGCGCAGCGGGTCGTTGGCAAGCTCGATCGGCTTGCCGTGCGGCGTCGCCTCCGCCGCCCGCTGCCAACTCTTCTGCAGATCAAGGATCATGTCGGCGTCAGCGACGCCGAGTTTGACGAGAATCGCCGAAAGCGCCGCCACCCAGCAATCGAAATAGTCGCTACCGTCTTCGGCGCGGCCGGGCTGGTGCAATTCCCGCGATAGCGTCTCAGCCCATTCGTTCCACGTAAACAGGCCCCGCTCGTGCAGATGCACCGTCATGGCGAAGGCTTCCGCAGCCCATGGCTCAGGAAAGACCGGCTCTCCGTCGGGCGATTTCGGCAGCTGCGGCGATTGCGCCAGCGGCGAGCGTGTCTCACACTGGCTCAAGATAGCTCTCCCAGGCATCGATGGAGACGCTGAGCGTCGGATCCGCGCCCTCACCCCAGATCTCACCGCCGTCGAACACGACCGTATAGACCCATTGCGGGTTCTCGCCCTTCCCATGCGCGTTGTCGTCGGGGAAGACGAAGGAGCCTTGAACAGCTTCTACCACGCCCAATTTTGAGCGTGCATAGCGCGGCAGCCGCGTATGTGTCGTCGGATTGAAGTTCCTGGTTCGAACCCTGTCACCCGCTGAGAAGCGAGGCGGCGTCGCCACCGGTCGGTCGCAGGGACCACCCTTGGCGAGCACGCCTGCCACCATGTCGGCCTTCAGGACACGCTTGGGCGTCGCGCCATCCATTTGCTTGTGACCGGCATTGATCTCCTCGGCCGTCACGAAGCCATGGCGCCGCAGCAGCACCTCCAGCGCCCGCGTCCAGATCTCGTAGTAGCTCGCGCCAAGATAACTCGCCGGTGGAATGCTTTCGCGCGTATGCCGGCTCTCGTCGATATTCCAGGCGCCAAAGGCGCCGCTGGAAAGCGTAAGGCCGAGCGCACGCTTCTCCCACTCCGCATGGAAATACGGCTCGTCCCTTTCGGGCGCGACAGGGCCGAAACCCATCTGACCGCCAAGGTCGTGCGGGCCGTTCATGACGCATCTCCTGGCGCGGCAGCCAATCCCGTTCCGATCATCGCATCGCGACTGACGAGATCTGCAAGCTGCTCCTCGCTCCATCCATCCGTGCCCGCCGGTCGCTCCGGAATGACCAGATAGCGGAGTTCCGCCGTCGAATCCCACACGCGGATCTTCTTATCCTCGGGCAAGGTCACACCGAATTCGGCCAGCACCCCGCGCGGATCGATAACTGCCCGCGAACGGTAGGCGGGCGCCTTGTACCACACGGGCGGCAGGCCGAGCACCGACCAGGGGTAACAGGAGCAAAGCGTACAGACGACGAGATTGTGCGTCTCGTCCGTGTTGAACACCGCGCGCATGTGCTCGCCCTGACGCCCGGCATAGCCAAGGCTCGCGATCGCCGCGGTCGCGTCGCGCGTCAGCCACTCCGCGTATGCCGGATCTCCCCAGGCCCTGGCGACGACGCGCGCACCGTTTCGTGGGCCGACCTTGGTCTCGTAGGTCTCGACGATCGCGTCGATCGCCGCCGGATCGATCAGTCCCTTCTCCGTCAGAACCGTCTCCAGCGCCCTCACCCGCGCCTGCATGTCGGTATAGCGGTTGTCATGGTCGTGGTCGTGATCGTCGTCGTGCACGAGATAATCCTCCGCCAATGCGCGGCTTATCTTTAAGCGCTTGTAGCCGGAGCGCCAAGCCCCACTCAGGATGTCGTCGAAGCCTGCCGCAAGCTCTATTTCAGCATCGGCCAAAGGCTGAGCACCAACAACACGGCCATGGTGATGTTGAACCATTTGAGCCGGACGGGATCCGACAACCAATCACGCAGCGCCGAGCCGAACCCCGCCCAAGTCGACACGCTCGGCAGATTGACCAGCGCGAAAGCGAAGCCAACGATCAAAACACTCGCAAAGTAGATATTCGGGATCGTGTAAGTCGCCATCGCGGTAACAGCCATGACCCATGCCTTCGGGTTGACCCACTGGAAGGCTGCCGCCGACAGGAACGACATCGGGCTGACACCGCTCTTGCCTTCGTCTAGCGACCGCGAAGTCGCAATCTTCCAGGCGATCCACGCAAGATAGGCGCCACCGGCAAATTTCAGCGTCAGATAGAGAGCGGGCACCGCATGCAGCAGCGCCCCAAGCCCGAATCCGACGCCGATCAGCAGCGAGAAGAACCCTGCCCCGATCCCCAGCATATGCGGAACGGTGCGCCGGAAACCGAAATTCACGCCCGATGCGAAGAGCATCATGTTGTTGGGGCCAGGCGTTATCGATGTGGTAAAGGCAAACAGGACGAGTGCCAGAAATGTATCCAGCGGCATGAGACCTCCCGGAGGCCCGCGGTTGGTCCAGCGGGACTTTTCGATTTAGGTCAACCTAACTGACCTAAATCCACCGCTCCATGCAATCATTGTCATGGTGACACGATTGGTTGAAAGATTGGCGCGCCTTCCAATCTTCTTCGAAAACCGGAACGACCATCATGCGAGACGACGCCATCCCAACCATCAGCTTTCCCAATGGTGCAGAGGTTCCAGCCATCGGCCAGGGCACCTGGAACATGGGAGAGAGATCTTCCGAGGCCAGGAGCGAGATCGAAAGCCTGCGCGCAGGCCTCGATCTCGGGATGATGCTGATCGATACCGCGGAGATGTATGCCGACGGCGGCGCGGAGAAGATCGTTGGCGAGGCGATCCGGAGCCGACGGGGTGAGGTGTTTCTCGTCAGCAAGGTGTATCCTTGGAACGCCAGCCGGACGGGAACGATCGAAGCCTGCGAACGCAGCCTATCGCGTCTCGGCACGGATCGGATCGATCTCTATCTGCTTCACTGGCGCGGCGACCATCCGCTCGCTGATACCGTCCAGGCTTTCGAGGAACTGAAAGCATCCGGCAAGATCGGCGCCTGGGGTGTTTCCAACTTCGATAGGGACGACATGGAGGAACTGCTGACCGTTCCCGCCGGAGGGAACGTCGCCGCCAACCAGGTTCTCTACAACCTGTCACGCCGCGGCGTTGAATACGATCTGCTGCCCTGGTGTCAGGGACGTCGGATCCCGATCATGGCCTATTCACCGATCGAACAGGGGCGCATCCTGCATCATCCGGAACTGATCCGCGTCGCCAAGGCCTATCAGGCGACGCCGGCGCAGGTGGCACTTGCCTTCCTGCTGGAACGCGACGGCGTGATCGTCATCCCGAAGACGTCGAACGCTGCCCGCGCCGCCGAAAACCGGGACGCCATCTCGCTCGACATTACCGACGAGGACTGGGCGGCGCTCGACGCCGCTTTCCCGCCTCCGGCAAGAAAAAGGCCGCTGGAGATGCTCTGATCTCCAGCGGACTTTGATGGCGATGAGTTGGCACTGGTTAGGGAAGTGCCGGCAAGGGCCGCGATCAGGCGGCTTTTATGTCGGGGCTACCCCCGTATCCCGGGTAGTCAGTGTACCCTTCGGCGCCACCGCCGTAGTACGTCTCACGGTTCGGCGTCGCCAACGGCAGGTCCCGCTGCAGTCGCTCGACCAGATCGGGATTTGCGATGAACGGCTGACCGAAAGCAGCGAGATCGATAAGGCCGTCCTGCAGGAACTGTTCTGCACGGCGCTTGTCGAGAGAACCGGCAAGAATAAGCGTGCCCGAATAGCTCTCGCGGAACTTGCGCAGAAAATCCCTCGAAAGAGCCGGAGCGTTGGCGGGCCCCTGATCCTTCAGATGCACATAGGCAAGGTTGCGTTCGGCAAGCGCAGTCGCAAGATGCAGGTAGGTTTCCTCGATCAAAGGATGGTGAGGCATGTCGAACAGCTTGCCGAACGGCGAAAGCCGGATGCCGACCTTCTCGGCACCAATCCGCGCCACCACCGCGTCGACAATCTCCAGCACGAAGCGCGTCCTGTCTTCGACGTTGCCTGCGCCATATCGGTCGGTGCGGTCGTTGATCAGAGGATTGAGAAACTGCTCCAGGAGATAACCGTTGGCACCGTGGATCTCGACGCCGTCAAATCCGGCGGCAACGGCATTGGCCGCAGCATTCGCAAAGTCGTTTACGACCCTTGCGACCTCGTCAGTCCCGAGCGGTCGCGGCACGCTGGCTTCGACGAAACCGGCAACACCTTCGTCGTTGAACGCGTAGGCCGTGCTCTTGTCGTCGCGCGCCGGCTTGGCGCTGGAACTGACCGGCTGGCCGCCAGCCGGCTGAAGAGAGGTATGCGACATGCGGCCGACGTGCCAGATCTGCGCGAAGATCTTCCCGCCTTCCTCATGTACGGACTTCGTCACGCCCTGCCAGCCGCGAACCTGATCGTCCGACCAGATGCCGGGGATGTAGGCAAAGCCCGTTCCTTCTTGCGAGATCGGCGTTCCCTCGGAAACGATCAGACCGGCGCCGGCGCGCTGGCGATAATACTGGGCGGTCTGCTCGTCGGCGATACCGTCCTTCGCCCTGGCCCGGGTCATCGGAGCCATGACGACACGGTTGCGAAGCTTTTTGCCGCGAAGGTCGTAGACTTCAAAGAGAGACTTCATGAGCGCTATTCCTCAATTCGGTTGATTATCATCGACCAAACAGATATCTCTGCCGCATTCAGAAATCCAACAGATGGAAATCATGATGTCGATCGATCATGCTCATATCTTGAAATTCGACCTGAATCTGCTGGTTGCCTTTGATGCCCTGATGAGCGAGCGCAACGTCACGCGGGCGGCGCAGCGTATCGGCACATCCCAATCCGCCTTGAGCCACAATCTCGGCCGCCTTCGGGCGCTTCTGTCTGACGAGCTGTTTGTTCGCTCGGCGCGCGGGATCGAACCGACGCCACGGGCGCAGGAACTCGCGGAGACCGTCAGCAGCATCCTGTGCACGATCCAATCCCGCCTGATCGAGCCGGAGCAGTTCGACCCGGCAACGGACGAGCGAACCTTCACACTTGGAATGACCGACTACCTTGAAAGCCTGTTGATGCCGCCGCTTCTCGCTTCCGTTCGCGAGCAGGCGCCACACGTCAATTTCGTGATACGGTCGCTCGACCAGGACTATCCCGCGGATCTACTGGACAGCGGCGAGATCGACCTCGCGATCGGCAAGGTGGAGACCGGCAACGAGCTCCATAAACGCCGCAAGCTCTGGTCCGAGCGTTATGTCATCCTCAGCAATCCCGAGACAACCGGCCGCTCCGGCACGATCGACCTCGAGACGTTTCTCGCGACCCCGCAGGCCGTGATCGTCAGCAAGGACGGCCGCTGCCGTCTCGTGGATGAAGTGCTGGCTGAGCGTGGATTGAAACGACGCGCAGCAGTGACGACGCCGCACCTCTTCACGCTGCCGATCCTGGTTCGAGATACGCACGTGATCGCTGCCGTGCCGGCAAGCTTCGCCCGTGCCTGGGCACCCGTGTTCGGCCTCGCCATCAGCCCGGGACCAGTGGACATCCCGCCCTATGACATCTCGCTTGGATGGCACAGCTCGTCCGACCGCAACGCCGGCCACGTCTGGCTACGCCAGCAGGTGCTTGCCGCGCTCGAGCCCGTCCGCGCCAAGGTGCTTCAGGCAAATGCCGGATCCGGTATCACCTTGATCGCCGCCGAATAGATTGCTCGGATTGTCACCGGATTGCCGGAATGACGTACCGGGCGCCCTGGCGTCCGGTACTTGTATTGGCTTACATGCCCTGCTGGCCGCGGTTCATAGCGGCAATACCGGTGCGGCAGACCTCGATGAGGCCGAGCGGCTTCATGATCGAGACGAACTGGTCGATCTTCGAGGACTTGCCGGTGATCTCCAGGATGAAGTGATCGACCGTGGCATCGACCACTTTCGCATGGAAGGCATCCGCGAGCCGCAGGGTCTCGGCCCGGGTCTCGCCCGTGCCGATGACCTTGACGAGCGCCACTTCGCGCTCGATCGGACGCTCCTGGCCGAGTTCGCGAGCGCGTACCGTCAGATCGACCACCCGATGAACAGGAACGATGCGCTCAAGTTGAGCCTTGATCTGTTCGAGGACATGGGGCGTGCCGCGCGTCACGATGGTAATGCGCGACAGATGCGCCTGGTGCTCGGTTTCGGAGACGGTCAGGCTCTCGATGTTGTAGCCGCGGCCGGAGAACAGGCCGATGACGCGGGCAAGGACGCCCGGCTCGTTGTCGACGAGGACCGAAAGCGTGTGGCTTTCAACCGCCGCCGTCTCGGGCGAGATGAAGTAGGCAGAGCCCGTCGGCTGAAGATGTGCGTTCATGATCGTGGGTTTCCTCTACCTTGATATCAAACGAGCTGACGGCCCTTGGCGTCGATCGCGTTGGCGACCGCCTCGTCCGTGGCTTCGTCCGGCAGCAGCATTTCGTTATGGGCCTTGCCCGACGGGATCATCGGGAAGCAATTGGCGAGATTGGCGACACGGCAATCGAAAATGACCGGCTTCTTCACGTCGATCATTTCCTGAATTGCGCTGTCCAGATCATCAGGCTTGTCGCAACGCAGACCAACGGCACCATAGGCTTCGGCGAGCTTGACGAAGTCAGGCATCGCTTCCGTGTAGGAGTTGGACAGACGGTTGCCGTGCAGCAGCTGCTGCCACTGGCGGACCATGCCCATATACTGGTTGTTCATGATGAAGATCTTGATCGGCGCCTCGTACTGGATCGCCGTCGACATTTCCTGAATGCACATCTGGATCGAGGCGTCGCCGGCGATATCGATGACGAGGCTTTCCGGATGGGCAATCTGCACGCCGAGCGCTGCCGGCAGGCCGTAGCCCATGGTGCCGAGGCCGCCCGAGGTCATCCAGCGGTTCGGCTTCTCGAAGCCGTAGAACTGCGCTGCCCACATCTGGTGCTGGCCGACTTCGGTCGTGATGTAGGTGTCGCGATCCTTCGTCAGCGCATAGAGGCGCTCCAGCGCGTATTGCGGCATGATCACATCGTTGTTCTTGGTATAGGCGAAGGAGTTGCGCGCGCGCCAGCGCGTGATATCGGCCCACCAATCGGCGATCTGGTTCTTCTCCGGCTTCTTCGGCAGAGCCCGCCACAAGCGGACCATGTCTTCCAGAACGCTTCCGACGTCGCCGCGAATGCCAAGATCGACGCGAACGTTCTTGTTGATCGAGGACGGGTCGATGTCGATATGGATCTTCTTCGAATTCGGTGAGAAGGCATTGATGCGGCCGGTAATGCGGTCGTCGAAGCGGGCGCCGATGCAGACCATGACGTCGCAGTCATGCATCGCCATGTTCGCCTCGTAGGAGCCGTGCATGCCGAGCATCTTCAGCCAGTTCTTGCCTGATGCAGGATAGGCGCCGAGGCCCATCAGCGTCGAGGTGATCGGGAAATCCGTGAGTTCGACCAGCTCGCGCAGCAGCTTGGTCGCCTCGGGGCCGGAGTTGATGACGCCGCCGCCGGTGTAGATGACCGGACGCCGTGCACTCGCCATCATCTCGACCGCCGCATGGATCTGGTTGAGATCACCCTGGATCTTCGGCTGGTAGCTCTTCTGGATGGCATGCGCGGCCGGCGGCGTATAAGTGCCGGTGGCAAACTGGACGTCCTTCGGAATGTCGACGAGAACGGGACCCGGGCGGCCCGACTGCGCGATGCGGAAGGCTTCGTGAATGATCGCCGCGAGATCGTTGACGTCCTTGACCAGCCAGTTGTGCTTGGTGCAAGGGCGCGTGATGCCGACCGTATCGGCCTCCTGGAAGGCATCCGAACCGATCAGCGAGGTCGGAACCTGGCCGGTGAGGCAGACGAGCGGGATCGAATCCATCAAGGCGTCCTGCAGCGGCGTGACAGCATTCGTTGCGCCTGGACCGGATGTGACAAGCAAGACACCGACCTTGCCGGTTGAGCGGGCATAGCCTTCGGCCGCATGGCCAGCGCCCTGCTCATGGCGGACGAGAATGTGCTTGATCTCGTCCTGCTGGAAGATCTCGTCGTAGATCGGCAGCACTGCGCCACCCGGATAACCGAAGATATGCTCGACGCCGTTGTCCTTCAGCGCCTGGAGGACGATCTCCGCTCCCGTCATCCGATTGCCTGCTGCCTGATTGTCCGTGCCCGTCATGTTTCTTTTCCGTTTTGACTGCTGGGATTTGAGTTTTGTGGTCCGGAAGCCCGAATTTCGGGCATAAAAAAAGGCCCCTGAGGGAGCCTGTCATCTAGCGCATGGGTGGCTATCGCCGGATGGTTACACCATCCTGCCCATGCGCTTTCCCACCACGATAAGAGCTACTGCGATTTTCATGGGGCGAAGTGATAGACAGAAAATTTCGCATCGTCAACGCATGCCGCAATAAAAAATCGAGCCCGATCGTACCCGCCGGACGTGTGCCGGAATGATCACCTGTCGCAAAAAGACTTTCTTAAACGTTCGCTCATATCCTCGTTTACTACCGCAGGGAGTAGCCCTTTGCTGAACAAGGACTTGCACACGTCAGGCAAGGCAGGCGAGCATGACCGCCGCGATGACCAGACCCCGGGCAACCGGTTTCTCGGCCGCGTTGTTGCGTGCAGCGGGTCTCGCGCAACCATCGCCGCTATCGCCGAAGCTGGGGGCACGGAGCTTGCCGAACTGTGGTCGGTCGGAAAGCTGATTTCGATCAGCGTCGGCCGAAATCGTGTGGTCGCCATCGTCTACTCCATGAACACCGACGGTCACGGCTGGGGCGAAGGAAAAGACAACCACTTCCAGATCGAGACCGAGCTGCTCGGCGAAGTTCGCGTCGACGAGGACGGTCGAGAGCAGTTCTCGACCGGCATTTCGCGCTATCCCTATCTTGGCGCCATCGCCCACCGGATTCGCGCGAGCGACCTGATGCGAATCTACGATGCCGGCAGCGGAACGACGGCGGTCATCGGCAAGCTCACTCAGGACGAGAGCATCGACGCCGCGATTCATATCCCGTCGATGCTGTCCAAGCACTTCGCCATCGTCGGATCGACCGGCGTCGGAAAGTCGACGGCCGTCTCTCTGCTCCTGCACAAGGCAATCGAGGCAGACCCGAAGCTCCGTGTCCTGATCCTGGACCCGCACAACGAATTCGCGGCCGCCTTCCCAAAGCATTCGGTCGTTATCGACACGGACACGCTCGATCTGCCCTTCTGGCTGATGAAACTCGAGGAGTTCGCGGAAGTCGTCTTCCGGGGCCGAACACCCATCCCCGAGGAAGTCGATATTCTGCGCGACTTGTTGCCGGAGGCCAAGCGCGGCTTTCGCGGCAGCGACAACTCGATCGTGCGGCGCACCACCGAAAAGAGCTCGATTACCGCTGATACACCTGTTCCCTATCGCATGGCCGATCTGCTTGCGCTGATCGACGAGCGCATCGGCAGGCTCGAGGGTCGCGACGAAAAGCCTCTACTCAGATCGCTGAAGATGCGCATCGTCGCCGCCATCAACGATCCGCGCTACCACTTCATGTTCTCCAGCAATACGATCAGCGACACCATCATGGAGACGGTGGCGGAAATATTCCGTATCCCTGGCGATAGCAGGCCGATCTGCACCTTCCAGCTATCGGGCATCCCGTCTGAAGTCGTGAACTCGGTTGCGTCGGTCCTCTGCCGTATGGCCTTCGAGATCGCGCTGTGGAGCGACGGCGCCATCCACATGCTCGTCGTCTGCGAAGAGGCACACCGTTACATTCCGTCCGACCCGAATCTCGGCTTCTTCCCGACCAGACAGGCCATCGCCCGCATCGCCAAGGAAGGCCGCAAGTACGGCGTATCGCTCGGAATCATCACGCAGCGCCCCGGCGAACTCGACCAGACGATCCTGTCGCAGTGCTCGACCCTCTTTGCGATGCGCCTTGCCAACGACCGGGACCAGGAGATCATCCGCTCGGCCATCCCGAACTCTTCGATCTCGACGACCAGCTTCATCTCCTCGATCGGAAACGGTGAAGCGATCGCCTTCGGCGAGGCCATCAGCGTGCCGATGCGCATGCGCTTCTCGCGCGTCGATGTGCAGTACCTGCCCAAGGCGAACGGCGCCAGCGTCAAGGTGAGCGAGGAGGATCCTGATAACGTCGACCTGCGGAAGATCGTGACACGCATGCGCGCCGTCGCCGGTCCCGATATCTCGGCGTTCCAGCAAAGCTATTCGGCGGCCATCTCTCCCAGCGGTACCTACGAAGACGAAGACAGCTTTGGTGACGACTTCGACGAGTTGGTAGTAGCCCCTTCCTACCCGTCGGCCAACATAGCGACAACACCGCCACTGGCTCCAATTGAACCCTATCGCCGCGATATGCTGCCGGGGACGGGCTCCGCGCGCGCGCCTGCGACAGCCGCGCCGCCCGCACCTCTCTCAGCACCGGAAACATCTATCGACAGCCGCCTCGAAGCCCTGAGACGCGAAATGCGCGGGGAGCCTTCATCCGCACCGGGTGACAGACCAACCGCCACTGGCGGTATCCGCCGGGAACCTGGCGTGTCTCTTCGTGACAGCATCCTGAAAAAGCCGCTCAGCAGCCTGAACAACAAGGAATAGCCCACCTCCGAGCGGTTCTACGGGAGGCGTTCCCAGCTTTCGTCCATCTGGTTGCGAAACCAGGTCATCTGTCGCTTGGCGTATTGCCGCGTCACCGCAGCACCCCGCTCCAGCACATCGTCGCGGGTAAGCTCGCCTCTCAACATCGCCGCAATGTGCGAAACGCCGATGGCCTTCATGACCGGCATATCGGGCGGCAGCGAAAGCGAAAGCAGGGTCTTCACCTCGTCCTCAGCCCCCTGCTCCAACATCTTCTCGAACCTACCGTTGATCCGCTGGTGAAGGATGGCGCGCTCGGGAGCGACGACGATCTTGCGAGACATCGAAGGATCGACAATCACAGGGCCAGCCTGCGCCTGGAAATCGGCAATCGATCGTCCGGTCGTCTCGAATACCTCGAGCGCTCTTACGATCCGCTGCCCATCCTGTGGGCGCAGACCGTCGGCGGTCAACGGATCGCGCTCCTGCAGCAGCCGATAGAGTTCGTCGGGCCCTTCCTCCTGCAAGCGCGAACGAAGGCGGTTTCGCACCTCCTCCGGTATTGCCGGCATATCCGAAAGCCCACCGGTCAGCGCCTTGAAGTAGAGGCCCGTTCCGCCCACGAAGATTGGTTTGCGCCCGTCGGCATGGAGGCGCGGCAGAAGCTCGGTGACATCCCGCAGCCAGGCGCCTGTCGAATAGGCCAGGCTCGCCGCGACATGACCGTAGAGGTAATGCGGCACGCCTTGCATATCCTCCTCCGAGGGTCGCGCCGTCAGCACGCGAAGCGTGTCGTAGACCTGCATGCTGTCGGCGTTGATGACGACCCCATTATGCTGTTTCGCAAACTCGACGGCCAAGGCGGACTTGCCGCTGGCGGTCGGCCCGGTTATCAGGATCGCGTTCACTGCGCTCAGAAGGTTTTCCATCATGGCTCTCGTTGCCACGCTTGTTGCCAATCCGTCAAATCCTGTTCTCACGCCTGTCATTGCCGAGCAGGCATCAGACGCGGTGAATGCTTCCGGCCTATACTGGCTTGCCGATGGCGTTGCCTGCGATATCGCGCTGAGAGATGGGACGGACGTGGAAGCCGCTCGCGCCAACATTCTCGCCGTCATCGGCAGCGCTGCGATCGACCTTGTCATCCAAGATGCAGAGACGCGCCGCAAGAGACTGCTGATCGCCGACATGGATTCCACCATGATCGGCCAGGAATGCATCGACGAACTCGCCGCCGAAGTCGGCCTGAAGGAGAAGGTCGCCGCGATTACCGCTCGGGCCATGAATGGTGAGATTGCCTTCGAGCCTGCCCTTCGCGAGCGTGTTGCCCTCCTGAAGGGATTGCCGATATCGGTCATTGATGAAGTCATTGCCAGGCGCATCACACTGACCCCAGGTGGCCGCGAACTGATCGCCACCATGAAATCCAAGGGCCATTATACGGCGCTGGTCTCCGGCGGCTTTACCGTCTTCACAGGCCCCATCGCAAAGACACTCGGCTTCGATGAAAACCGGGCGAACGTTCTTCTGGAAGACAACGGCGTTCTCACCGGCTACGTCGCCGAACCTATCCTCGGCAAGCAAGCCAAGGTCGATGCGCTGAACGACATTTCAGAAAAGCTAGGCATTTCGCCGGAGGACGCCATTGCAGTCGGCGACGGCGCTAACGACCTCGGCATGCTTCAGCTCGCCGGATCCGGCGTCGCGCTGCACGCCAAGCCGACCGTCGCCGCACAGGCGAAGATACAGATCAATCACGGCGACCTTAGCGCCCTGCTTTATATCCAAGGCTACCGCAAGACCGATTTCGTAACGCCATGACAGTGATCCTAACGACCGATCGCCTGCTTCTGCGCAATTGGACTGACGAGGATCGGCCGCTTTTCCACGAGATCAATTCCGATCCCGAGGTGATGGAATTCTTCGCCGTCCATCGCAACCGCGCCGAGGCAGATTCGATACTGGATACGATCCGCGATGCCATCGCCGAAACAGGGCTTGGCTTCTATGCCGCGGCTCTGAAGGAAACCAATGAGCCGATCGGCTTTTGCGGCCTATGGCGACCCGAACTCGAGCCGTTCCTGCCGGCAGGCACCATCGAGGTGGGCTGGCGTCTTGCGAAGAGACATTGGGGCAAGGGATATGCGACGGAAGCGGGAGCGGCAGCCATTCGCCGTGGCTTCACCGAGTTCAATCCTCCCGAAATCGTCTCTTTCGCGGTGGCGAACAATCATCGCTCCACCGCCGTCATGCGCCGACTTGGCCTGCATCACGAACCCGGCCGCGATTTTGATCATCCAAGGGTTCCCGACACGCATCCGCAGCTGAAACGCCACGTTCTTTATGCAATCAACCGCGAGCAATGGGCGCGCGGCATCGGCTGACGCCGATTGCCATGCACGACGAAAACCACAGAAAGATGTCGCGCCGACTGTGATCATCGGCGCCGGCACCATTCAGTAGTTCGAAGGATCGACCTCGCCGCGTCTGCTATTCCATCGGCACTGCGACGAAGCGCAGGTCGCCGTTCGCCGACGCGATCATCATCTGGGCGTTGCGACGGCCTTCCTGCTTCAGCGACTGCACTTTCGCGGCAACCGCCTCGGGCGAGCGCATGAACTCCTGCGCTACCTCAACGATTACATCGCCGGGCTTCAGGCCCTTCTCCGCCGCCAGCGAACCGGGTGCGACCTCGGCAACCAGTACCCCGTCAACGCTTTCCGCGATCCCGAAGGTCTTGCGGGTCTCAGCGCTGAGCTGCGAAAGCGAGAGGCCGAGCACGTTCTTGGGGTTCGTCGCATCAGGCGTTGCCTGATCCGCCTTGCCCTTGGCATCCGGCATCGGCTGGCTCTGCTGATCATCGGGCTCGTCCATATCCTGGTTCTCATCAGGATCCGGATTGATGATGCCACCCTTGTTCGGGTCGGCATCGTTGGTGGCAGCCTGATCGCTGTCCTCAAGCCGACCGAGCTTCACCTTCACGGTCTGCTCCTTGCCATCGCGAAGGACGACGACGTCGACTTCCTTACCGACAGGGCTTTCCGCCACGACGCGCGGCAGATCACGCATCTCGTTGACCGGTTTGCCGTCGAATTTCAGGATGACATCGCCCGCCTTGATCGAACCATCATCGACCGGCCCACCCTTGATGACGCCGGCCACAAGCGCACCCTTGGCGCTCGAGAGACCGAGGCTATCGGCAACATCGTCGGTCACCGGCTGGATGCGCACACCGAGCCAGCCGCGGCGTGTCTCGCCGAATTCGCGCAACTGCTCGACGACGCCGGCAGCCAATTCCGACGGCACCGAGAAGCCGATACCGATCGATCCGCCGCTCGGCGAAATGATCGCCGTGTTGATGCCGATGACCTCGCCCTTCATGTTGAAGAGCGGACCGCCGGAATTACCCTTGTTGATCGCCGCATCCGTCTGGATGAAATTGTCGTAGGGGCCGGCGTTGATGTTGCGTCCACGCCCCGAAATGATACCCACGGTTACCGATCCGCCGAAGCCGAACGGATTGCCGATCGCCATGACCCAGTCGCCGATCCGCATCACGCTGGAATCGCCGAACTTGACGGCCGTCAGCGGTGCCTTCGGCTCGACCTTGAGGACCGAAAGGTCAGTCTTCGTATCGGTCCCGATCAGCTTCGCCTTCAGCTTGGTGCCGTCGGCGAAATTGACCTCGATGTCGTCTGCTCCTTCGATCACGTGGTTGTTCGTGACGATGTAGCCCTGCGGATCGATGACGAAGCCGGAACCCAGCGAATTGACGTTGTGGTTGCCGCCCTTGTTGCCCTTCTGCTTGTTGAAGAAGTCGTTGAAGAACTCCTGGAACGGTGAGCCGTCGGGCGCTCGCGGCGCCGGGCCGACGCCCTCGTCGTCCTTGACATTCTGCGACGTCGAAATGTTCACGACGGCATTGAGAAGCCCTTCGGCGAGATCGGCAACGGATGCCGGACCGTTCAGCGGCGGCGTGGTGCCCTGAGCTTGCACCGAACCGGTGAAACCAACATTAGCCAGAAGTGCGGCGCCGGCCAGGAGAGCGAGCGATCGTCTGAAGGTCGGGCGGGTCGTCGGGGCCATCAAGCATCCTCATTTCAAATAAAACGCACTCTGAGCACCAGCATAAGGCGGAATGATGGAGGGCGAAATCACCTTTTCGCGAAATCCCGCGCAATCTATTCCCAGCGCCGCCGCCATCCAATCGCAACACAAAAAAGGCCGGCAAAACTGCCGGCCCGCATTTGGTTTTCCAGGTTCCGATGCGCCGATCAGTTCGTCGGTGCAGTCGGCATCGCCGGCGGTGGCACGTTTCTTGGCGCACCGCTTGCGTCGTTGAAGAAACGGAAGAACTGCGAGTTCGGAGAGATCACCAGCGTGGTGTCCTGCGACGTCAGAGCCGTGGAATAAGCGGCCATCGAACGATAGAACTCGAAGAATGCCGGATCCTTGCTGAAGGCATCCGCAAACAACCGGTTCCGCTCGGCGTCACCTTGACCGCGGAGGATCTCGGAATCGCGCTGCGCCTCGGCAGTGATCTCGACCACCTGCCTGTCTGCGATAGCCCGACGACGCTGGCCCTCTTCCGTACCCTGCGCGCGCAGGAGTTCAGCTTCGGCAAGGCGCTCGGCGCGCATGCGGTCATAGGTCTTCGGCGCAACTTCGCGCGTCAGATCCGTACGGCGGATGCGAACGTCCTGAATGTTGAGGCCGAGGTCTTCGGCATCGCGATGCAGATCGTCACGCACCTCGAGCATCATTGCCACGCGCTCTTCCGACAGCGCGGCATCGAAGTCGCGCAGACCGTAGACACGGCGAAGCGAGGAATCGAGCTGCGTGCGAAGGCGCGCCTCCGCTGCCTCGCGATCGCCCGACACAGTTTCGCGGAACTTGCGCACGTCCCTAATGTCATAGACCACGAAGGCATCGACGTCGAAGGTCGCACCACCGCGAACCTGGACGCGAATGTTGTCGAGATCAAAGCGCAGGGCCTGCCTTTCGACGATCTGGACGCGATCGGCATCCATGAAGGCGAATGGCAGCTTGAAGTAAATGCCCGGCTCGGTCTTCACCGACTGGATCTGACCAAAGCGGACAACGATTGCCTGCTCGCGCGCATTCACAACGAAGACTGACGAGTAGAGCGCGATCAAGACGACGGCGACAAGACCGAGGATGACAGGAAGCCTGTTCGATGTCATGGCTCAACCTCCCTGCTGTGCCGGTTTGCCGATCTCGTTGAGCGGCAGGTAGGGCACAACCCCCTGCTTCTCATCGATCACGACCTTCTTGGAGTTCTTCAGAACCTGCTCCATCGTTTCGAGGAAAAGGCGTGTCCGGGTTACGTCAGGCGCCTTCGCGTACTGTTCGTTAATGAACGAGAAGCGCTGGGCCTCACCTTCGGCCTCCTTGACGACGCGGTCCTTGTAGGCCGCTGCCGCTTCGCGGATCTGGGCGGCGTCACCGCGCGCCTGACCGAGCTTCTGGTTGGCGTATTGATTGGCCTCTTCGACGAGCCGCTGCTTGTCCTGGTCGGCGCGCTGCACTTCTTCGAAGGCATCGGCAACTTCGCGTGGCGGCGCCACGTCCTGGATCGTCACGGCGCCGATGGAGATACCAGCCCGGTAACGGTCCATCGTCCCCTGGACGATATTGGCGACCTCGGTCTCGATCGGCTGACGATTGTCACGGAAGGCGTCCTGGGCCGGACGGCGACCAACGACTTCGCGCATGGCGCTCTCAGCGACCTGCTGCAGGGTCTCAGCCGGATTCTCGACGTTGAAGAGATAGGCCTTCGGATCGCTAACCGTGAAGAAGACGGAGAACTGGACGTTCAGGATGTTCTGGTCGCCGGAAAGCATCAGCCCGCTCGACGAAGAGGCAGACGTCGATGCCGCGCCGATGTTCTGCTGTTGCATCGTCACCTTGACGATCTCGACGGTCTCCATCGGCCACAGGTGGAAGTGCAGGCCAGGCGTGGAAATCTCTTCCTTGGGACGACCGAAACGCAATTCGACGCCGCGCTCGTCCGGCTGGACGATGTAGATGCACTGGAAGAGCCAGAACACCACAAGAATCGCCGCCGCAATGACGAGGACGCCACCGTTCAACCCGCCGGGCACAATGTTACGAAGCTGATCCTGGCCACGCCGGATGATGTCTTCGAGATCAGGCGGCCCGCCCTTGCCACCGCCGCCACCGCGCGGGCGATTGGGCCCTTGCCCCCATGGTCCCTGATTGTTACCGCCGCCACCGCCCCAAGGGCCGCCGCCGCCATTCTGATTGCTCCAGGGCATCAAAACCTCGTTATTCGTTAAACTCACGACCGCCTACTCCACGGGGGCGGCGGACGTAGGCAGTCGTGACCGTTATAGGTATCGCCGCATCTGCTTTCAACGCAGCATGAGGAACTTGGCAATATTTATTGGAAAATAGTTGGTTTTCAGCGCTTAGCGCCTGTCGTAGACCACGAATTTCGTGGGGTAGCTATCCTTGTCGCCTGCCGGCACCTCAATCGCCTCCGTCGCCCTCCAAAGCGTGGGGTCAATCGTGGGAAACGACGTGTCACCGTCAACGGATGTTTCGACATGCGTCACGCACAGTCGATCGGCGAGATCGACCGCCTGCGTATAGATCTGCCCACCACCGATGATGCAGATTTCGTGCTCGCCGCTCCGTTTCGCAATGTCCTCGGCAAGACCGACGGCCTCGGTCAACGACCGGGCCATGTGCACATCCGGATGGTCCATTGCAGCTGCCTGTCGGGAGATCACGACATTTGCCCGCCCCGGCAACGGCTTTCCGATGGATTCATAAGTCTTCCGGCCCATGATGACGGGCTTACCCAGCGTTAGGGCCTTGAACCGCTTGAGATCGGTGGACAGCCGCCATGGCATGTCCCCGTCCCGCCCGATGATGCCGTTCTCGGAGACGGCAACCACGATGGTCTTGCGAATTTCTGACATCAAGCTCTCCGATCAGGCCGCGATCGGCGTGTTGACGCCGGCGTCGGCTTCGTGGCCGGGCGCACCGTCTGCGCCACTATTTTTTCTGGGTACTCGGTACACTCGATTGAGCCTTCGTTCGCAGGTGTCGGGGATCGATTCGATAGTGTCACAAAATCGTTGGCGCGGTCTAACCTTTCCTCCGGATATCCCGAGGAAGTTAGGATGGCATCGTAGCGATTGTGATCGGGGTCTCGCCATTGCTCACATCTTGGCGACCAATGTCCCAGTCATCTCGGCGGTCGGCTGTCCGGACGCGACAGCTTACCATACCCTACATCCATCAGACGCCGGGCTCTCCTCAAACCGCGTCGAGGTCGTAGATGCGGCCCGTCAGCCATGCCTGCCAGTCGCGCTCGAAGAACGACTTGGCGCTCTCGTCGAACTTGCGGTTTGGGCGAGTAGATATCCGCATCGCATCGCCTTCCAGTCGGACGACGATCTGCTCCTCGCGATGGGCGTCGCGCTCTTTCCGGAAACGAAACTCCTCCAGCGGGCCGGCATTGGAAAGCGGAAGCGACTCTCCCGTAGTATCGCATATCGCGCGCGCACCACGGCTCCCGCCGCCGTTTCGAATGAAATAATCCAACGCGGCCAGCACGGCTTCCGAGGCGAGCGCCATCTGCCGCCATTGAAGCGCCCGCCCTGCCTCGGCAGAGCGCTCGTAGGCAATGCCCTTGGCCCGAATTTCGGCATTGAGCCGCCGCGCCTCGACCAAGGCCGAGGCCACGCTTTCGCCGTCACAGATGAGGCCAGCCTTGTCGCTCATCCGCGCCTGAACTTCCGTACGGATTGCCTTTGCGGCCAGCGGACTATCGTCCTTCAGCATCCCCAGCAGCTCGGAGATGCGGGCGCCTCCGACGACCCGCAGGTCGCTCGCGGGAGCCTTCTTCGCCCTGCCACTTACGCTGATATGCTCGGCAACGCGTGTCCCAAAGACCTGTCCGGCATTCAGTGCTGCTCCACCCGGTCTTGTCACGCCGTGCGTACCCGCCGCCTCGCCGACCGCGTAGCAGCCCGCGAGACTGCTGCGCCCCCAGGTGTCGACCATGATGCCGCCGTTCATGTGCTGGTTGTTGACGGCGAACTCCAGCGGGGCTGCAGCAATATCGACCTTGTAGCGGCGATAAAGTTCGATCGCGAGCGGGTTCATATGGCGAAGACGATGGATCGGCAGATCCTGGGTCGCCGCCGCATTCCCAAGATAGCGCTTCACATCGTCATCGAGGCGCTCGAGATCGAAAGGCAGGTCGCCTGGCACCGGGAGCGGGTTCCGATTGAAGTCCATGAACACGCGCCGACCGGCCGCAGTTTCGCGATAGATCGCGAGATCGACGAGACTCGAGCCGAAGTCGAGCATCCTCGTGGAGTGGAACGGCCATTGGTATCCCTTGCGGAAGACGTTCGACGCCAGCTCCTGCGTGGTCCGGTAATACTCGGCGAGGAAGTGATGCTCTGTTCCCTCGGCATCGACGGAATAGATGTGCGGTATGGCCTGGACATATGTACCGGACAGGTTCCAGGGAAACCCTTCCCGGCGCGTTCCGATGCCGAACTGGCTCTCGGTAAGATTCACCAGTTGGACGCCCGCCTCGAGTGCAAGCCCAAGCGAACCGAAACAGCCGTTCGGATAGACGCTGTCGCGGTAGAGTTCACCCGGTCCGCCCGCGGCAAGGACGATCACCTCCGTAGCGTACAACGCGAAACCGAGCGGATTGGTCTCGATCCGGTCGTTTGCCCGAACGGCGAGAACGCCGACCACGCGCCGGCTTCCCTGCTCGCCTTCCGTCAGGATCTTGACGGCGGTCGTATGGTTATAGAACGGGATGTCGAGCCGGATGGCTTCGTCGGCCAGAACCTTGACCATGAGTCTGGAGGTGCGCGGACCACAGCTCGTTGCCCTTCCCACTTCGTCGTGGTCGGTTTGATAGCGGAGGGTGCCCCCGAGGGGCTCCTGCGGCAGCGGCAAGCCGAGGAACTGCAGGGACGCCATCATTCGACCCGATCCGACGGCCTCGACATAAGCCGTATCCTCGTCCATCGCACCGCCGGCCCGGATCGCCCGTGCCATAGCCTTGTAATTGTCGCCCTGATCCGCGGTGTTCGCCGTATGGAGCGTCTGCTTGTCCGATCCGGAACAGGCAGAGGTCCCGCCCCAAGCGCTCTGGCTGATGATTGCGACGTCGTCGCCACGGCGATTGAGTTCCACGGCAGCCCGCAGTCCCGCTGCCCCGGATCCGACGACGACGCACCCTGCCCTGTAGACCGGCACGTCTATACCGGCGAGCCGGATGGTCTCCGAGGGTGCTGCTTCCTGCGCCAACCGGGGCATGTCGACGTCGGTCAGGGCGTCGAGGATGTGCTGCGGGACATCGATGGTCATTGGACTGGTCCTTGGGATCTTCGTGCGATCAAACGAGCGGGATGTCGACCCAGCGCCTCAGGCGCGAAGACTCCATGCATGCGTCGACGATCTGGCAAATGTGATGGCCGTTCTCGAAGGTCGGCCACATGGGAGTCTTGGTGGTAATCGATTTCACCACCTCGGCGGCTTCGATAATCTTGCTCTCGTTGTAGCCGAGAGCGAAGTTCGGAAGCGGCAGGAATGCCCTGAAGGTGGAGTTCTCGGGACCGACGTCGATTTCGCGGAATCCGCTCCGGCCGGTCCGATCGTCGTTGGTGTAGAAGCGGAGCCGGTTCACCTCGTCATAGGTGTAGGCGATGCTGCCCTTGGTTCCGTAGATTTCGTAGGTCTGCATGAACTTGCGGCCGGTGGCGACACGGCTGAAGTCGACGATGCCGGCGGCGCCATTCTCGAAGCGGCAAAGAAGGTTCGTGGCATCGGGATTGGTGATGTCGGCCCACGTCTCGTCGCCCTTGAGCTTGACCTGTTCGCCGTAGGCAAGCCCCTCGACAACGGGCCGCTTGGGCGTGACGATCAAGTTGTCGGCGATCAGCGAGCTGACACGGCCGACCAGAAACTCCATGAAGCTGAAGATGTGCGACCCGGTGTCGCCGACGATGCCGGTCGGAGCCAGTTTTCCGTCGGCGCGCCACATGAAGGGCGCCATCGGGTCGCCATACATGTCTACATGCTGGCAGCCCTTGAACATCTTGATCTCGCCGATCTCGCCCGCCTCGATGATCTCCTTGGCGAGGTCATGGACCGGGTTGCGCGGAAATGCATGGCCAACTCGGGTGATGACGCCCTTTTCCCTGGCAATGTCGGCAAGTTCGCGAGCCTCGGCGGCGGTGTTTGCCAACGGCTTCTCGCAATAGACGTGCTTGCCTGCGATCAGGGCGGCCTTGGCCACCTCGTAGTGCAGGCTGTCGGGCAGGCAGATATCGATGAGATCGACTTCCGGGTCGTTTACCACCTGCTTCCAGTCCTGCAGGATCTTGGCGCCGGGAGCTCGTCTGGCAAGATCTTCCGCAGCCTTCGGATTGGCCTCGACGATGGCGACGACGCGCGCGGTTCCCCCGGACACGCCCAGGAAATGAGGAAAGGTCTGGTAGGCCATGGTATGAACCTTGCCCATCCAGCCGGAGCCGCCCAGCACCGCTACCTTGACTTCGGCCATTACGAAAACTCCTCTGAAAGCCGGTCTATGACCGGCCACTGCTGTTTCATCTGTTCCGCGTTGTCGCGCAGGCGTGACGTGTTTTGCCGTCCTACCGAACGCCGGCCCGCGCCCTCGGGCGCGTATCGTTGCGCTCGTACGAGAAGATCGCCGACGGAAGCGGTGGCAGGTCACGGATGAGGTCTGCCCCCTTTTCGCCAACCATGATGGTCGGAGCGTTGGTGTTGCAGGAGGGAATCCTCGGCATGACCGAGGAATCGCAAACGCGCAGCCCCTCGAGACCATGAACCCTGAGATCAAGGCCGACGACGGCCTCCGGACCCGTCCCCATCTTGCAGGTGCCGACGGGATGGTGGTCGGTCTTGGCATTCGCGCAGCCGTACTCGATGAGCTGCTCGTCGGTCATGACCTTCGGGCCGGGAAGGCGTTCAGCCAGAACGTAGGGCTTGAGCGCCGCCTGCTGCATGATCTCGCGAGCGATCTTCAGGCCCTCGAGCGACATCGTCTTGTCGTGCGGGTCCGACCAGTAGTTCGGATCGATCAGCGGTGCCGCTGCGGGATCGGACGAAGACAGGCGGACCGTGCCGCGCGATCTCGGGTGAAGATACGCGGAGTTAAGCGTGACGCCCGCGTTCTTCAGGCGCTCGACCCCAGCCTCGATGCCGGATCCCAGACCGAGGTGGAACTGGATGTCGGGCGAACGGGCGTCAGGATCGGCGTACCAGAAACCGCCGGTTTCGAAGAGAGACGATGCCACCGGGCCTGTACGGAAGAGCACGTACTCCATCCCGGCCCACAGGGTGCGGTGCAGCTTCGCGACGCCGTCATATGTGTGGTCTCCGGTGCATTCGGAGATGACGAAGAGATCGAGGTGATCCTGCAGGTTGCCGCCAACGCCCGGAAGTTCATGGAGTACCTTTACGCCTACGGCACGCAGATGGTCAGCAGGACCAATGCCCGACTGAAGGAGCAGCTTCGGCGAACCGATCGCACCCGAGGAAACAAGCACTTCACGCTCGGCGCGAATGACCTCCGGTCCGTTTCCGCTTGCAATCTCGACGCCGACGGCACGATTGCCTTCCAGGACGATGCGCGAGACGCGCGCGCCGGTGCGGACCCTCAGGTTCTTGCGGTTCTTGATCGGCGAGATGTAGGCCATGGATGCCGAGGAACGGCGATGGTCGCGCTGCGTAACCTGGTAGAAGCCGATGCCGGCCTGCTGGCGGCCGTTGAAGTCGGGGTTGTAGGGAATGCCAAGCTCCTGCCCTGCGCGGATATACGCATCGCAGATGGGCAACGGGGCGGCCGGCATGGATACGCCGAGCGGACCACCATAGGAATGATAGTCGTCCGAGAAGCGCTGATTGTCTTCGGCGCGCTTGAAGTAAGGGAGTATCGCGCGATAGTCCCAGCCCTCGCAACCGTCTTCGCTTGCCCAGAGATCATAGTCGGCCGCATTGCCACGGGTGTAGAGCTGGGCGTTGATCGACGAACCGCCGCCGATCACCTTCGCCTGCGTATAGCGCAGCACCCTGCCGTTCATGTGCTTCTGCGGAACCGTCTCCCAACCCCAGCTGGCGACGCCCTTCGTCATCTTCGCGAAGCCCGCCGGCATGTGGAACAGCGGGTTCCAATCGCCGCCGCCAGCTTCAAGCAGCAGCACCTTGACGTTCGGGTCCTCGCTCAGCCGGTTTGCAAGCACGCATCCGGCCGGACCGGCTCCCGTGATGATGTAGTCGAAACGCATTTTGCTAATCCTGTTGGATGCGAGAGAACGATGGGCCGACTTGCAAATCCTGCGATGCGATATGGTCGGCCACGCGCAGGGCCTGGCTCGCCACCGTGAGCGCCGGGTTTACCGCGGCCGAGGACGGCAGGAAGCTGGCGTCCACGACGAAGAGGTTCCGATGATCATAGGCGCGGCAGAATGGGTCGAGCGGTGCGCTCGCCGGGTCGTTCCCGATCCTGACTGTGCCGCACTGGTGCGACGGCGTGCGCTTGTCGAACGGTTTTGAGAGGACGATCGGGAACCCGATCGATCTGAGTACCGCCTTCAGCTTCGCGACCAGAGCGAGATGCGCATCCCAATTCGTTCGCTGCCACTGCAGCACGATGCGGTCGCCGTCGACCATCACACGGCTTTCCGGGTTCGGCACGTCTTCGCTCATTGCATAGAAGTCGATCGCGTGGCTCGTCATGGCGTGCAACAGCCATTCCGGAGCCCAGGGCAGCGACCCCTTCAGCACCTTCGCCGAAATCCTGCCCAGCAACTGCACGTTCCCCAACGGCGGGCCGCCGTTTCCATCGGACAGATAGAAATCGTTGAATCCGAACGTCTTCTGGTAGATCGACGTGTTTCGGTAGGTGGGCGAAACCGCGATCACGGCCGAGGAATTATGATTCATGAAGTTCCGCCCGACCTGATCGGCAGAATTCGCGAGCCCCTTCTTGTGACGCGCATCGGCCGAGCGCAACAGCAGCACAGCGGATTGAACTGCGCCCGCCGAGAGAATGACGAGCTTCGGAGTAGCGGCAAGATCCTCACCGTTCTTGCGGTAGCGGACGCGCTCGATCCTGCCATTCTCGCCCGCCTCGAGCTTCGTGACCTTCGCGTTCGTCTCGAGGCGGACGTTCGGATACTCCAGGGCCTTGAGGAGCGCCGCCGTCTCCGCGTCCATCTTCCCATCGCGGGAATTGGGATGCGCGTCCCAGGGCGTTCTCGCCTTCGACAGCCAGGCGTCGATATCCACTCCCAATGGCAGCGAGAACGGATGCAGGCCCTTGGCCTTCAGCCGCGCCCTGACATCGGCAATCGGCGGTTCGTCGGGAACAGCCGGATAAGCGTAGGTGCCGGAGTGAACGGGCTCCGTCGGGTCATCTCCCAGGTTTCCCCGAACCTCGTACAGCCGTTCCGCGCGGCTGTACCAAGGTTCCAGGACCTCATAGGGAAACGGCCACGCGGGCGACACCCCTTCCCCATGCTGCATCTCCTCGAAATCCTCCCGGCGATAGCGCGAGAGCACGGCACCGTAGAATTTCGAGTTGCCGCCGACATTGTAGTAGTTGCCCGGATTGAAGCCGGTGCCGTCGGCCTCGTACCAGGTTTCCTTCGGCCGAAAATGGCCGCGCTGAAAGATCGCGCGTTGATCCCGGTTCTCCGGACGATCGGCGATGAAATCACCCGCTTCGAGGATCAGGATATTGGCGCCGGTCGCCGCCAGTCCGGCGGCGACCGTGGAGCCGCCCACGCCCGAGCCGATGATGACGATATCAGGAGAGCTGTTCATGTTTGGGAT
>UBOA01000032.1:0-87964 GCA_900466985.1 Hyphomicrobiales bacterium | reverse complement strand
ATCGGCTGCACATAGGCGGAAGACAGATGCACCGTCTGGTCGACCGTGCCCGATTGGACGATGCCCGGAATGAATTCCAGGAACTGCGTCGAATGCACGATCGTGTAGGGAATGCCGGAGGCCCGGATCAGCGCTTCCTGGGCCATCTTGGCGCGCATGTAGCCGCTGCCCTCCAGCCGCTCCACGCCGACAATGGAAAGGGCGATATGATGTTCGACGCCTGCCGCGGCGCCTGCCTTGAGGAGGTTGCGTCCCGCGGTCTGGAAGAATTCCATCACCGCCTTGTCCTCGAACGAAGGCGAATTGGCGAGGTCGATCACCACCTTCGCGCCGGCCAGCGCTTCGTCGAGGCCCTTGCCGGTCAGAGTGTCGACACCCGTATTCGGGGATGCCGCGAGGACGTCGTGGCCCTTCTTCCGCAGCCGTTCGACGGTCTTCGAGCCGATCAGTCCGGTGCCGCCAATGACAACGATTTTCATGCCTAGTCTCCTTCTTGGGTCATGTGCCCGGATCTTGATTGAAACCCGCCAGTGTCAGCATTCCGTGTGTGGGATCAGCGAAAGCCACGCCCGGATGCGGCTCCGATGGCGGGACAATGCGTTGGATCCCGGCCCCGAACCATTCTACCGGGGACGCGCTCATCCCCTGCCGAAGTATAGGAGGGGGTGTACCGAACGGTGGAAGGCCCGATCGATCGGCGGGCGTTGGCTCAATTCCTCGTTAGGCCGGGCGCATCGTCCGGCCAGATGGATGATCCACGCTGTCGGGGATACTTCCTGTCCGGGCGCCACGTCCCGATCACTCACGTCACGGAGAGCATGATGACCAAGCGTTTGAACATATTGGCCAGGAAGAACGGAGGCATCGAAGGCCTCGTTGCCGTGGAGGCATGGATTGCCAAGAGCTTCGATCCCAAGCTGATGGAACTCGTCAAGGTGCGCGTGTCCCAGATAAACGGATGCGCCAATTGCCTCCACATGCATCGCCAGGACGCGTTGAAGCTGGGCGAGACAGAAGAGCGGATGCTCCTATTGAACGCCTGGCATGAATCGGAGCTCTATACGGATCGCGAACGGGCGGCACTGACATGGGCCGAGGCGCTGACCAATGTCGCTGAAGGCCATGCGCCGGATTCGGATTATGAGGTCGCGCAAAGCGCCTTCTCGGAGGATGAACTGGTGGCGCTCTCGATCGGCATCGCAATGATCAATGCCTGGAACCGCTTGGCCATCGGGTTTCGGCTGCAGCATCCAGCGGATCGCAAGCGCGCCGCCTGAGCCGCCAAGCGTTCGCCGGGCAGGTCCGTTCGCCCGGCGACTGCGGCGTCCGCGCCGCCATGCAACCCAACTTCTTGTGCGCGTTACCGACGGGTCGCTGCGTCTTTCAACGCGGGCGTGGAGCGAATGACGAGCTTTTCGATCTCCACGACGAGGAAGAAGGCGAGCCCGCCCACGATGAGCCAAAGCCAGACTGAAGGAGGCAATGCCTCGGTGTCGAACACGGCGTGGAGCGGCGGCGCATAGGTGAAGAGGAGCTGCAGCACCACGACCGCGGCTATGCCGTACCAAAGATAGGGATTGCCCAGATGGGCACGCACGGACAAGGACGAATCGAGCAGGTAGCGGCTGTTGAAAAGGTAGTAGACCTGCCCGAGCGTGATGGCGTTGACCGCAGCCGTGCGCGCCATCTGGTCCGAAGCGCCTTGCCCCTTCATCCAGAAGAAGACCACCAGCGTATAAAGGACAAGCGCCGCGCCCACGAAGAGAATGCGCCAGATCCCGAAACCGGTGACGATCGGCCGGTCGACCGAGCGGGGAGGGCGCGTCATCACGTCCGCCTCATGGGGCTCGAACGAAATGACAAGACCGAGCGCCACCGACGTGACCATGTTCACCCACAGCACCTGCGGCGCCGTGATCGGCAGCGTGAAGGCGAACAGGATTGCGATCGCGATCACTGCGCCCTGGGCGATATTGGTGGGCAGCAGGAAAAGCATCGCCTTCTCGATGTTGTTGTAGACCGTGCGGCCCTCCTTTACGGCCGCCGAGATCGAGGCGAAATTGTCGTCGGCCAGGATCATCTCCGCTGCCTCTTTCGTCACCTCCGTGCCCTTGATGCCCATCGCCACTCCAATATCGGCCTTCTTCAGCGCCGGCGCGTCGTTGACGCCGTCTCCGGTCATGGCGACAATCTGACGATTGGCTTGGATTGCCTTCACGAGCCTGAGCTTGTGCTCGGGGCTGGCGCGGGCGAAGACGTCGACGTCGCGCACGCATTCCTGTAGCGCCGCATCGTTCATCGCCTCGATCTCGGTGCCCGCCACGGCCGTCTTCCCGTCGCCGATGCCGAGCATCTTCGCGATTGCCGCCGCGGTGATCTTGTGGTCGCCCGTGATCATTGTCACCCGGATACCGCCGCCATGGCATTCCTGCACGGCGTCGATCGCCTCCTTGCGGGGTGGATCCATCAGGCCCACGAAGCCAAGTAACACCAGGGTCTTCGGCAAGTCCGCCGGCCCGAGGCTGCCGGCGCTGAGATCCGGGTTCGGCAGCCATGCCAGGCCCAGGACGCGCTCCCCCTGCGCAGCCAGCCGGTCACCTTCCCGAACAAACCAGTCACGATCGAGCGGCGCCGGGCCGCTCGCCGCCTGCTGCCGGTCGCAATGATCGAGGATCACCTCAGGCGCGCCCTTGACCAGCAGCGTGTCGCCGTCGGCCGAACGATTGAGGGTTGCCATGAATTTGTGCTCGGACTCGAAGGGGATCGCATCGATGCGGGGTGCGGCCGCCGCCTCCGCGGTACGCTCAATGCCAACCTTGGTGGCGAACGGATAGAGTGCGCCCTCGGTCGGGTCTCCCTCCACTTTCCACTTTCCATCCTCATCGAAGAGTTCGGCATCGTTGCAGAGCACCGATACGCGGCCCATCAGCGTGAGCACGTCCGGTGCGGCACCGACCGGCTTGCCGCCGGTCTTGATTTCGCCTTCGGGCGCATAGCCGTCGCCGCTGACCTCATACGCCGCATCCGCCGTCACGACGGAGGCCACCATCATTTCCATCAGGGTCAGTGTTCCGGTCTTGTCCGAGCAGATGCGCGAGACGGACCCCAGCGTTTCGACCGCCGGCAGGCGGCGGATGATCGCGTTGCGCTGGGCCATGCGCTGCACGCCGATGGCGAGCGTTATCGTGATCAGCGCGGGCAGACCTTCAGGGATCATCGACACCGCGATGCCGACAATCGCCTGGAACAGCTCGACAAAGGACATATGTCCGAGCCAGTGGCCCCAGGAGAAGAGCAACACGCTGATGATGCCGATGGCCGCCGTGATGACGTAGCCGAATTTCTTGATCTGGCGCAGCAGCGGCGTCTCGAGAGCACTGACGTCCGCGAGCATCTGGTTGATGCGGCCGAGTTCCGTCTGGCTGCCGGTCGCGACAACGACGCCGGTCGCCCGGCCCGAAACCACCATGGTCCCGGAAAACGCCATGTTTCCCCGGTCGCCGACGGTGGCCTTGGCGGGTACCAGGGCCGTGGTCTTTTCTGCCGGGACAGATTCGCCCGTGAGCGCAGCCTCCTCCGTGCGCAGGTTCTTGGCATCGATGAGGCGCATGTCCGCCGGGATCTTGTCGCCCGATTCCAGGAGGACGATGTCGCCTGGAACAAGTTCCGTTGCGGAAATGAGGCGCGTCGCTCCGCCACGCAGAACGCGCGCCTCCGCCGACAGCATGTCGCGGATTGCGTCGAGCGCTTTTTCCGCCCGTCCCTCCTGCAAGAAGCCCAAGAGCGAATTCAGAATGACGACGGCAAAGATGATCGAGGCGTCGAGCCACAGGTTAAGCATCAGTTTGATGAAGCCGGCCGCGAGCAGGACATAGATGAGAATATTGTTGAACTGGGCGAGAAACCGCATCAGCGGCCCCTTCTTCCTGCCCTGCGGCAGGCGGTTCGGCCCGTAAGTCCCCAGCCTCTCTGCGGCCTCGGCGGCATCGAGGCCGCGCCCGGGATCCGTGCGAAGCTGGCTTTCCACCTGTTCCGCCGGCATCGCATGCCACGACACCGGATCCGTACCCAAAGCCGAGGTGTCATCCGCTCTCATTTTTGTTCCTCCCGGTGCTCTTTAGCCCCCGTCGAGCCTTCCGCTTCGAGCTCTTGGCGCGCCGCCGCTAGATCCTTCATCTGCCTCGGCGTGACTTTGGGATATTCGAGGTCGAGCTTCTCCACCGCCTCCACAATCGCGGCCGCGACGACGAGGCGCGTGAACCATTTGGTGTCGGCGGGCACGACGAACCAGGGCGCGCCCTCGGAGGCCGTGGCGCGGATCGCGTCGTCATAGGCCTGCATGTAGTCATCCCAGTATCGTCGCTCGCGAACATCGGACGCGGAGAACTTCCAGTGCTTTTCCGGCTTGTCGAGGCGGCGCATGAACCGTTTTTTCTGTTCCTCGTACGAGACGTTGAGATAGAACTTGAGGATGACCACGCCTTGTCGCGTCAGATAGTCTTCAAAGCGCGCGATGTCGGCGAGCCGCTCTTCCCACAGATTTTTGCCGACAAGGCTCGGCGGGATCTTTTGCGCTTCGAGCAGTTCCTGGTGCACGCGCACCACAAGCACCTCCTCGTAATAAGAGCGGTTGAAGATGCCAATTCGCCCGCGCTCCGGAACGGCCTTGGCATGGCGCCATAGGAAATCGTGGGAGATCTCCTTGTCCGAGGGTTGCTTGAACGAGATGACATCGCATCCCTGCGGATTGACCCGCGACATGACGTGCTTGATCGTACCGTCCTTTCCCGCCGCGTCCATCGCCTGGAACACAAGCAGCAGGGACCAGGAATCCTGCGCATAGAGAATATCCTGTTCCATCGCGAGCCATTCCGAACCGCGATCGAGAAGTTGCGCCGCTTCCTGCTTGCCCATCTTGAGCCCCAGCGTGTCGCCGGGATCGAAGTCCCGCAGGCGAAAATCCTTGCCGTTGGTGACACGAAACGGATCCGTGTATTTCTTCACGGCGTCTACGATTTCTTTCCGAGCCATTGACGCTTCTCCGGAACGATCGTCACAGGAGAAGAAGGCTCGCGCTTGCAACCAATGTCAATCGGGGAGCGCCGCCACACGCTGTCGCTGAACGAAAACATGGTGCTGTCAGGGGCTTCGCGACGCAATTGATTTGTCTGAGAGAAATGGTGCCGCTTAACGTCGAAGCGATGCTCAGAGCGGCGGTCCACGTCCATTGGTCGGCAGGATCGGCCACGGGCTACGCGGTGCTCTTGTTGGCCCTGTTTGCTGCGTTACCTTGAGTGGGTTTGGAATTGCCGGCTGCCGCGAGCTTATCGTTGAGAGAGCTCGTGGAGAGTGACGTCTCCTCGATCTGCTGTTGCTGGCGCTGCTCTTGGCCGCGTTGGTCCTGCCCCCCCCCGCTGCCCCTGATCCACCCGCTGCTGTCTCGGGTAGTTGTCGCGTGAGTGATTGGACAGGTGACCATCCCTCCGGTTCACCGTCGGCAGAATACAGCAGGTGTTAGAACCTCGCTGGGCTTGATCGCAAGCGACGTCAGTAATGACAGTTTGAAGGGGCGCCGGGTTTAAAGCGATGGTCACAGACCGGGTTCATCGGGCGCTTTGGGTCCATCATTCGGGGAGTAAGAAAGCGATTGGTCGGCTGCGTGGTGGGCGAGGCGTTTTGGTTGCTCACGGCCTTCGGGTCGGGTTGCTTTGAAGCAGCCGATGAAACCGGGGCGGCCGTCCCTGGCGCGAAGGTCGAAAGACAAAAGAATGCGGCTGTCGTTGCAGCCATGAGAGTGCGGTTCATTGGCATTCTCCCTCGGATGGCGGTTGTCAGCAGCGGCGACCACCACATACACGCAGTTAGGCCGCTATAAACGGACCGCCCATGGTGCCAGCCGTGTATGAACTCATGATGTCAGACCGAGCTGCATGGGAGGTTCCGCGAAGGGGGCCATCCAGCCAGCCACGGAAACCTCCTGGCCGCTCCATGGGAGGCGCCAGCGACTTTACAGCAACCACTAATATTAGCCAGCAGAAAAATGCACGCCGTCGGATCTCTCAAAGGAGTTGACATTTCATCCTCCAAACACCCACGCTCCCAGCATCCAGAAGGCTATCCAGATCAAGGCTAAAGCGCCGACGACGAGGAGGAAGGCGAATATCATGCTGGGGATCTCGAAGCGGTTCACGGCTCTTCCTCACTGCGTATTGCCCGAACAGCATTTCCCCGCCATTCGCTCCACACACGGAGCACTTCAACCGAGGTTGGATCTCAGCAATATACGCCTGCCTCAATCGATCCGGCAGGCTGTTTCTGTCGAATGGTCGCTGTGTCCCGCAGCCATGGTACTTTACCTGAATATCGACGTGGTACTGGGCATAGTGGAGAGATCCGGGGTTCTATCCCCCTGGAAACGAGTCACGGCATCATGGTCGATTTCGATGACGGCTCGGACAAGAGCATTGAGGGCGCGCGGTCGAAGCAATTCGCCTTGAGCCCCAACCGCACACCCCATTGCTCTGGAGGGGCTGGGGTCCTGGCTCCAAAAGCAACGTGCCGGAAGCTAAGAGTCCAAGGTTAATTTAGTATTTACGGAACGACTAATATTAAAGAAAAGGGCCCCACTGCTGGTTCGACACTCAGCGAAGACCCTGGGGGCGTGCTGGTGGGCTGCCATAAACCTCAGGGTCACCGCCGAGCCACCCGCCGGTGTACGCTCCCACGGGCAACACGATTATCATACGCCCGCCGCGGGACGGTTGCCAGTTGATCTTCGGTCAGCCGGCAAAAGTGCCCCGCCAGCGTGCAGACAGTGGGGCGCTAGGGGGTAGCGGGTCATTCCGAGTGTTTGCCGCGATATGTGGTCGGCGGAGGAAGCGCCTCGTGGGCTTGAGCAAGCGTTTCGAGCCACGAGGCCAGGCCAGCTGGAACTTCAGCGTTCCCGGCCTCCAGCGCTTCCACCCATGAAAGGTCGCATTGCAGGGCCGATGCCAGATTGATCGGTGTCCACCGGATATGAAGAAGGCATTCCGTGAAACGGGCAGGGGTCATTGCTCACATCCTCGTAAAGCACCGACAACATGGCCTATGATGTACTGCCAGTTCGGCAGGTCAACCATATCTTCAGCCTCCCCGATCTGGCAGCGCGTCAACCTCCGCTGTCTCTGCCGTAGAAGTCGTCCTTCACGCACCTCAGAAACTTGTTTCAATTATTTACGGGATCGCTAATGTTCCGGCATGGCAAACCGAACGGTGCGGCTTAAACAGGGCGCAGCGGGGACCGAGCATCCTGTACAGGACGAAATCTCGAATGCCAGAGGGAGAGAAGCTTAGCTCTTCGGAGGCAACGCCTGAGCTTCTCTCCCGATCCTGGGGCTTCGGCCCGGCTATGCCGCCCATTTGAGGCCAGCTGGACCATTGTTGGTTCTGGATCTGGATCAATCTCGTCAAGGATGTCGGGCGTGTCGTTCCTCGGCAAGCCGACCTTTCTGCCAATGGGCCACATCTTCATGAGTCCGGCCGGAAAGGGCTTCATAAGGTCGTCGGGATCGGTTCCGGCGGTGCCGGGATCGGCGGCCAAGCCGATTTGCTCGGCCTCGACCTCCGTGAGCCGTGCCCAATTCTTTGCGTCTTCGAGGCGGTGTATATCTTGAAGAGTGGGGCGCAGCCCTGAGCGCGGACCTGCACCTGATACTTTCCATTGCGCCTACGGATGGTTGCCATTGCAAACCTCATGCTGTGACCGTGGTGTGACAGCGATGAACGGCAACGGGCTTGGTGGAGCGCGACCCTTGATAACCATTTGATTTATCGAGGAAAGAATGGTGCCGCTTACGTGACTCGAACACGTGACCCCATCATTACGAATGATGTGCTCTACCGACTGAGCTAAAGCGGCAATCCCTGCGGCCGAACCATGCGGCCCGCGATTTGCATGGGCTGATACAGGCATTGTTTGAAGATTTCAAGCGCCCTGTCGGCTCTTCGGCAAAAAAGAAGGGCGCTGTGGAAATCCGTCGCCGATCTCTAGAGTAACAGCCGCGTCCGGGCAGCCGCATATTCGGCTTCCAGGCGGTCGACAAGCTTGCCGACCGGTTCGATCGCCTTGATGACGCCGATGCCTTGTCCGCTGCCCCAAATGTCCTTCCATGCCTTGGCACCGCCGACGGCCTGTTCGAAATCCATTTTCGAGGGATCGGCAACCGGTAGGTTGTCGGGGTCGAGGCCGACGGCCTTCACCGACGGTTTGAGATAATTGCCATGCACGCCGGTGAAGTAGTTGGAATAGACGATGTCGTTCGCCATGCCGTCGACGATCGCCTGCTTGTAGGCTTCCGAGGCGCGGGCCTCTTCGGTCGCGATGAAGGGCGTGCCTATGTAGGCCATGTCGGCGCCCATCGCCTGCGCCGCGAGGATGGCGCCGCCATTGGCTATCGCGCCGGCAAGCAGCAGCGGCCCGTCGAACCATTCGCGGATTTCCTGCACAAGCGCGAAGGGCGAAAGCGTGCCGGCATGGCCGCCGGCCCCGGCGGCGACGGCAATCAGTCCGTCCGCGCCCTTGCGAATGGCCGAGTTCGCATGGCGATTGTTGATGACGTCGTGAAGCACGATGCCGCCATAGGAGTGCACCGCGGCGTTCACCTCCGGCACGGCGCCGAGCGACGAGATGACAACTGGCACCTTGTATTTGACGCACAGCCTCAGATCGTGCTCCAGCCGCTTGTTCGACATATGGACGATCTGGTTGACGGCAAACGGAGCCGCTGGCCGTTCGGGGTTCGCGGCGTTGTGCGCGGCAAGATCCTCGGTGATCATGGCGAGCCATTCGTCGAGCTGGCTTTCCGGCCGCGCATTCAGCGCCGGGAATGCGCCAACGATCCCAGCTTTGCACTGCGCCAGCGTCAGTGCCGGGTGCGAAATGATGAAGAGCGGGGAGGCGACGACCGGCAATCTGAGATTCTGGGTCAGGATCGGAGGCAGGGCCATGGGACACCGTAAGAATTGACGTTTACGAAAACGTCAATGTGATAGCAGAGACTTTGACTGAGGAAAAGTGCGCTCTATCGATTCCTCAAATATCGGCTATTGTTGCAAGGACATAGGACGGCCAGGGTGTCCTGCGTTATCCCCTGCCGATGCGAACCCGGACACCGGGTGAGGCTTGCGATTTGCGGCGGCAGCGGCTACCGCATTTACGAATTGTTAAGTACAAAGCCCAGTCTCAGAGTAAAGGACCGGACGTGAGCGGATTAGAAACGGCTATCAGAACGGCGCTCAGCAATGCCGATCGCGACAATCCCGAAGTCCGTGCAAAGATTTATCAGTCCGCGCGTCAGGCTCTTGAAGCCGGTCTCCGCAAGCAGGACATCACCGAGACGGAAGCGGTTGCCTATCATCGCCACAGGCTCGAAACGACGATCCATATGATCGAAGCGGAGGAGCGCGAGCGCCTTCATCCGCGACAGGGGCCGCCTGAAGTTGCTGTTCCCCCCGTGGTGGAAGTACCAAGGCCGGCCGATCATGTGGCAGAGGAAGAAGTCGCGAACGTTTCGATCGGCGGCGAGACCCGCGCGCATTCGGTTACCGACCCGCGCTTCGACGATGAATCCAGTCTCGCCGGCGTCCATGCCGGGAGCGGCGATCATCTTGGCGCCGAGCCGGTTGCCGCGCCGCAAGCTACGGAGCGAAAGCCCACGCAGATGGATTTCCGGCCGGAGCGCGCGGCGGTTCGACGCAAGCCGCGCAAGTTTTTCTCCCGGCTGCTTGTCGCCTGCGTGCTCCTGGCTTTCATCGGCATGGGTGCGTGGTGGGTATACACCTCGGGCGTGCTGAAGACCGCTGCGGAACGAGATACAAGCGTTGCCAATCCCCCGGCGAGCACGCAGCCGGAAGACTTCGACGGCGCGGACAACAGTGGCGACAGCGCTGCCGCAGGCGGCAATGCGGCGCCGGTTGCGATCGACCCGCAGAACTCTTTCTCCGCCGACTGGATTGAGGTTTTCAAGCCGTCCAATGCGGACAAGATCAAGACCGGTGCACGGGCGGAAATTCAGAATGTTGCCGAAAACGAGGGCACGGCAGTCCGCCTGATCTCGCAGACCAACGACAGCGACGGCAATATCAGCATCAGCGTTCCCGCCGACGTCCTTCAGCAGTTGGCCGGCAAGTCCTCGACGATTGCAATCACGCTGCAATCGACGTCCGACGAACCAACTCAGGTTACGGTGGAATGCGATTTCCAGTCGCTCGGCGACTGTGCCCGTCACCGTTTCTCGGTCACCCGGCAGAAGTCGGATGTGCTTCTCCAGGTCCGCTTCGATCGCTCGCTGGCGCCGAACGCCGCCGGAAGTCTGATCATCAACAGCGATGTCGACGGCAAGGCGCGGGGCATCAACCTCTACGCTATCCGAATCCTGCCGGGGCAATAGGCTATTTCAGGAAATGGGGACCCGAGCCGATGATCTTGTCATCGAGCTTGCCGATGGCATCCTTGTCCTTGCCGTCATAATCCATCGTCTTCAGCATGTGCCGGATCAGGTTTAGCCGGGCGCGACGCTTGTCATTGGCACGAATGACCGTCCAGGGCGCGAACTCCGTATGTGTCTCTTTCAGCATCCGGTCGCGTTTCTCGCTGTAGTCGCCCCATTTCGTCAGCGCTGCGATATCCATCGAAGACAGTTTCCAGACCTTGAGCGGGTCGTGGCGCCGGTCGTGGAAGCGCTTCAGTTGCATCTCGCGGCCGATATCGAGATAGAACTTGAAGAAGAAGATCCCTTCATGGGCGATGACCTTCTCGAGTTGAGGCGCCTGGTTCAGGAAATCTTCGTACTGCTTGTGTGTGCAGAAGCCCATGACGGGCTCGACGCCGGCACGATTGTACCAGGACCGGTCGAAGAGCACGAACTCGCCCGCGGTCGGGAATTGCGCGACATAGCGCTGGAAATACCATTGCCCGGCTTCACGTTCGGTGGGCTTGGCCAACGCGACCGCCCGGGCAAGGCGGGGATTCATGTGCGCCGATGAGGCGGAAATCGCGCCGCCCTTGCCCGCCGCATCCCGTCCCTCGAAAAGCGCCATGACCCGCTTGCCGGTGGCCTGCAGCCAGAACTGCACCTTGACCAACTCGATCTGCAGCTTTTTGAGCTCCTCAAGGTATTGTTCTTCCTTGAGGTGCTTGTCGTAGGGATAGCCGCCGGATTCCAAAGCCGCCTTGTCAACCCAGTCCGGCAGCACGGGATTGTCGACGTCGAAGACGCGCTTCTCTCCGCGGATGTCCAGTTCGACTGCTCTGCTTTCGACATCATCGGCCATGGCTTCTTCTCCGGTGAACTTCGTCGCATACAGGCGACCATATTTCCTGTTGAAAATCAAATGTCTTGCGGATCGTGGAAATTTCTGTGTGTTCGCACCAAAGCCTTTCCACGTGTCGTGTGCAGGCGAAAACTTCTGTCATGAATCACGGCTATCAGGCAGAGTTTGAAGATAAGAGTACGAACCGAAACCGCGAGGGGCAGTTGGAAGACAAAGCGCCATGGATACGAAGCCTGATTGCACGCTTTCGGCAGGAGCGTCCCGTCCTGCTCGTGGCTCTGCTGATTGCCCTGATTGCTTTGGCTGCAGGCGCAAACAAGTGGGTCGTGCTCGGTCTTTTGTTGCTGATGATCATCACGGCGTTGTGGCACGCGGTTCCGGCGGCCATCCCGAAAGTCCAGCTGGAACCAGTTCCCGAGACTATCGAAGCGCCCGGCAACCGCTTGGCCGAGGTTGCCGCGACGCTTGCCGCGCTCGATATCCCCGTCATGGTGCTTTCCGGCGATGCCTCGGTGCTTTACCAGAACCGCGCCGCCGAAAAGGCCTTCGGCGAGGCCGCCATCGGTGCGCATATTTCCGCTCGCCTGCGCTCGCCTGGCATCCTCGACATGGTCAGCGAAACGATTGCGACCAACGCGCCGAACCAGATCGAGCACTCGGAACGCCTGCCATCCGAGCGCGTTTACATCGTCCGCAGCGCCCCCGTGGAGTTTGACGGACAGCAGCCTGGCGATGAGCGTTTCTTTGTGCTTTCCTTCCGGGACATTTCCGAGGTTCGCCGCATCGACCGCATGCGCTCCGATTTCGTCGCCAATGCCAGCCACGAGTTGCGCACGCCGCTCGCGTCCCTGCGCGGCTTCATAGAGACTATCCAGGGCCCGGCAAAGAATGACGGCAAGGCGCAGGAGCGCTTTCTCGGCATCATGCTGGATCAGGCCACTCGTATGAGCCGTCTTGTCGACGACCTCCTGTCCTTGTCGCGGCTGGAACTCAAGTCACACATCGCCCCGGATCAGAAGGTCGATCTCGTTCCGCTTCTCGGCCATGTCAGGGACTCGCTGGCACCGCTCGCAAACGACGTCGGCGTTGAGATCGTGCTGCATCTTCCGCAGGGCAAGGCAGAGGTGCTTGGCGACCGCGACGAACTGGTGCAGGTTTTTGAAAACCTGATGGAAAACGCCTGCAAATATGGGCAGGAGGGCAAGACCGTCGACGTGTTCCTGAAGAATGCACCGGGCGAGCCGGTGGAGGTCACGGTGGTCGACAAGGGACCGGGTATTCCGGCCGAGCATGTGCCGCGCCTGACCGAGCGTTTCTACCGTGTGAGCATCGAGGACAGCCGCTCGAAGAAAGGCACGGGGTTGGGCCTCGCCATCGTCAAGCACATCCTGACGCGGCACCGCGCGCGCTTGATCGTCAAGTCGGAAGTCGGCAAGGGAACAAGCTTCACCGTGCGGTTTTGACATAAAACTGCGATCAATCGTGCGGGATCGCATTCTTTGTATAATGATTTCATATATTTAATCTGTCACAAATGTTTCGTGAAAATGACATAAAAGCTCTGGGCATCAGGGGCTAAAGAGAGCGGGCCGCTGATGAAGACGGCACTGTAAAGGCCGCTCAAGGCCGCACTCAGACCGCTATATGCCCGGGAGATTGTTATGAACGCTTTTAAACTCACGGTCGCAGCACTTGCCGCTTCCGCCGCTTTCGCTGGCGCGGCCGTTGCTCGCGACCAGGTTCAGGTTGCTGGCTCGTCCACCGTCCTGCCTTACGCCAAGATCGTTGCCGAAACCTTCGGCGAAACCTTCAAGGACTTCAAGACGCCGGTCGTCGAATCCGGTGGCACGGGCGCTGGCCTCAAGGAATTCTGCAAGGGCGTCGGCCCTGACACCATCGACGTTGCCAACGCTTCGCGTCCGATCAACGCCAAGGAACTGGACGCCTGCAAGGCAGCCGGCGTGGCCGACATCCAGGAAGTGAAGATCGGCTATGACGGCATCGTCTTCGCGACCGACTCGTCCAACCCTGATGTCGCCTACGTCCCGGCCGACATCTACAAGGCTCTGGCTGCGCAGGTCGTCGTTGACGGCAAGCTCGTCGCCAACCCGTACAAGAAGTGGTCGGAAGTCAACCCGGCACTCCCGGCTGTTGACATTGCTGCCTACATCCCGGGCGAAAAGCACGGCACGCGCGAAGTCTTCGAACAGAACGTTCTTGCTGCTGGCTGCAAGGCTTCCGGCGCTCTCGACGTCATCAAGGCTTCGATCTCTGACGCGGCCGCTCAGACCAAGGCTTGCGTCGCGGTCCGTAAGGACGGCGCTGCTGTCGACATCGACGGTGACTATCCGGAAACGCTGGCACGCATCGCTGCCAACAAGACCGGCGTTGGCGTCTTCGGCCTTTCCTTCTATGAAAACAACGCCGACAAGCTGAAGGTTGCGACCGTCAACGGTATCGTTCCGTCGACCGAAACCATCTCCGACGGCACGTACCCGGTTTCCCGTCCGCTGTTCTTCTACGTCAAGAAGGCACACCTCGGCGTCATCCCGGGCCTGAAGGAATACGTCAACTTCTTCGTATCCGAACAGATGATCGGACCGGACAGCCCGCTCGTCGAGTACGGCCTCGTTGCCGCTCCGGACGCTGAGCGCGACGCGATCCGCAAGGGCGTTGAAGACGGCAAGACCATGTAATGACTTTGCCGGCGCGATCACCAGATCGCGCCGGCTTTGCCTTGTTCCGCCAAGTCGGGACGGGGTCTGAACTTCTGCAAGTTTGAGAGCCGGATCGGTCCGCCTGCCGTTTCCGCTTTTGGGGTCAAAGGGCCTGGGACCTAAACGAATGGGTACATCCATCATCCTCTTGTGTCTCGTGGTGCTTGGCGCCGTTGCTTTCATCGCAGCGCGCAGCCGTGCTACGGCACTTGCCGGGGGCAGGTCCTCCGCGCTGCATTCGCGACCGGGCTACTATGGCGCCTATGCCGCCATCTGGGCGGTACTGCCGGCACTTATCGTGCTGTGCGCCTGGCTGGCGATCAGCCCTTCGATCATTGAGACTTCCGTGCGTGGCACTTTCCCGGATGACGTCAAGGCGCAGCCTGCCGCGCAGCAGAACCTGAATTACGGGATGGTCAGCGCGATTGCGCGCGGCCTGCCGCTGCTCACCCCGGAGGAGATCAGCGGTGCTGCCAGCGATCCGGCTGGCCTCCAGGCAAAGCTTGCTGCAAAGGGCGTTCCGCTGGCCGGCCAGCCGCAGCCCTACATGATCGACGCAGCGCAAAAGCTGAACGAGGAATCGGCTTCCAGCCGCCTCGTCATGACGGCGGTCGTCCTCATCCTTGCCGTTGCCGGCGCATTCTATGCGCTTCGTGAAGTGGCTCCGCGATTCCGTGCACGCAACCGCGTCGAACGTGTCATGCTTTGGGGCCTGCTCCTGGCGTCCTCGATCGCCATCCTGACGACGATCGGTATCGTTCTGTCGATGCTGACGGAAGCCGCGCACTTCTTCGCGGCCGTTCCCGCTGCTGACTTCTTCTTCGGGACGGTCTGGGATCCGCGCTTTGCCGGTGCCGGCGGCTCGTCCTTCGGGCAATTCGGCCTGATACCGCTGCTGCTAGGCACGCTCTACATCGGCTTCGTTGCGATGCTGGTGGCGGTGCCCGTCGGTCTGTTCGCGGCGATCTACATGGCGGAATATGCGGCCCCCACGGTGCGATCGATCGCAAAGCCGCTGCTCGAAGTGCTCGCTGGTATTCCGACGATTGTTTACGGCTTTTTCGCCCTCATCACCGTCGGCCCCTTCCTGCGCGACCTGTCTTCGCAGGTAAACGGCCTCCTTACCGGCAATTATGCGAACTTCATTCAGGCGCAGAGCGTTCTGACAGCGGGTATCGTCATGGGCATCATGCTGATCCCATACGTTTCGTCGCTCTCGGACGATATCATCACCGCTGTGCCGCGTGCGCTCCGCGATGGTTCGCTCGGTCTCGGTGCGACGCGCTCGGAGACAATCAAGAAGGTCGTGCTTCCCGCTGCGCTGCCCGGCATCGTCGGCGCGCTTCTGATGACTGCATCGCGCGCCATCGGCGAAACCATGATCGTGGTGCTGGCCGCCGGCGTCGCAGCGCGTATCCAGATCAACCCGTTCGAGCCAATGACGACAGTCACGGTCAAGATCGTCAACCAGCTCACCGGTGACCTGGAGTTCACCTCGCCGCAGACGCTGGTTGCCTTTGCCCTCGGCATCACGCTGTTCTTCATCACGCTTTGCCTCAACATCTACGCGCTCTATATCGTGCGCAAATACCGGGAGCAGTACGAATGACGGATATTGTTTCTCCGGGTCAAGGCGTTGTCGTTTCGAAGGCGCCTGAACGTCGCGACATCGGCCTCAAGCGCCGCTATGCCGCCGAGCGCCGGTTCCGCATCTATGGCATCGCTGCGATCTCTTTTGGCTTGATCTTCCTGGCGGTCTTGCTGACGAGCGTCGTCAGCAAGGGCTACACCGCCTTTCTGCAGACGGCGATCACGCTGCCGATCGAGTTCAGCGAGAAAACCATCGACCCGAACAGCAAGCGCGCAACGGATCCGTCCGTGCTGATCGCGGCCAACTATTCGGTTCTCATCCGCGACGCGATGGTCAAGACGCTGAACCTCAATGCATCGAGCCGTCCCGAGGTGCGTGACGCGACCGCCATGATCTCCAAGGGCGCGCCGATCCAGCTGCGCGACATGGTCGTTGCCGATCCGTCGCTCATCGGCAGGACAGTCAACATCACCCTGCTTGCAGACGCCAACATTGACTCCGCCAACAAGGGTCAGATTGACCTCAAGGTCGACGAGAAGAACCGCAAGGTGAACGACAGGCAGGTTGGCTGGATGAACCAGCTGGCGGAAACCGGTGCGCTGCACAAGAAGTTCAACACCGGGCTCTTCGTCAACGGCAACTCCAGCCGTCCAGAGGCCGCTGGTCTTGGTGTCGCCCTGGTTGGCTCGCTTTATCTGATGTTGATCGTGCTCGTCCTCTCGCTGCCGATCGGCGTTGCCGCTTCGATCTACCTCGAAGAATTCGCGCCGAAGAACAAGCTGACGGACCTGATCGAGGTCAACATCAACAACCTCGCGGCGGTTCCTTCGATCGTCTACGGTCTGCTCGGTCTTGCGGTCTTCATCAACTTCGCCGGCCTGCCGCGCTCAGCCTCGCTGGTTGGTGGCCTGGTGCTGACCCTGATGACCTTGCCGACGATCATCATCGCGACCCGCGCAGCGCTTCGTGCCGTGCCGCCATCGATCCGCTCGGCCGCGCTCGGCCTCGGCGCCTCCAAGATGCAGATGGTCTTCCACCATGTCCTACCGCTGGCGATGCCCGGTATCCTGACCGGCACGATTATCGGTCTGGCGCACGCGCTAGGGGAGACGGCGCCGCTGCTTCTGATCGGCATGGTCGCTTTCGTCGCCAATGCTCCGGCGACGCCCATGGAGCCTTCGACGGCCCTGCCGGTGCAGGTCTACATGTGGGCCAACGAAGCCGAACGCGCGTTCGTCGAGCGTACCTCCGGCGCCATTATCGTCCTGCTCCTGTTCCTGATCCTCATGAACCTCGGAGCCATCCTCTTGCGTCGTCGCTTTGAGCGCCGCTGGTAAACGGAGTAGACATTATGAACATGTTGACGGAAGCAGCAGTTGAGAAAGCGGTTGATCAGAAGATGAACACCATTCCCTACAAGATGATCGGCCAGGACGTCTCCGTTTACTACGGCGAGAAGCGCGCGCTGTTCGACGTGAAGCTGAACATCCGTGAAAACACGGTGACCGCCCTGATTGGCCCGTCCGGTTGCGGCAAGTCCACCTTCCTGCGCAGCCTGAACCGCATGAACGACACGATCGACGGTTGCCGCGTCACTGGCAAGATCACGCTCGACGGCGAAGATATCTACGATCCGGATATCGACGTGGTGGAACTTCGCGCCCGCGTCGGCATGGTGTTCCAGAAGCCCAACCCGTTCCCGAAGACGATCTACGAGAACGTCGCCTACGGTCCGCGTATCCACGGGCTCGCCAAGTCGAAGGCCGACATGGACCAGATCGTCGAACACAGCCTGCAGCGCGCCGGCCTCTGGAATGAGGTGAAGGATCGCGTTCACGAAGCCGGCACCGGTCTTTCCGGTGGTCAGCAGCAGCGCCTCTGCATCGCCCGTGCCGTCGCCGTCAGCCCGGAAGTCATCCTGATGGACGAGCCATGCTCGGCACTCGATCCGATTGCAACGGCCAAGGTCGAGGAACTGATCCACGAGCTTCGCGAGAACTACACGATCGTCATCGTGACGCACTCGATGCAGCAGGCCGCCCGTGTTTCGCAGCGCACAGCCATGTTCCACCTTGGCAACCTCGTCGAGGAGAACGACACCGACAAGATGTTCACCAACCCGGACGACCCGCGCACCCAGGACTACATCATGGGCCGCTTCGGTTGATCGGCCGCTTCGGTAGCACTCACGATATTCAAGGATGAGCCCTATGGCATCGACACATATCTTTTCTGCGTACGACGATGATTTGAAGTTCCTGTCCCGCCGTATCTCGGAAATGGGCGGCTTGGCGGAGCAGATGGTCTCGGATGCCGTTCGCGCCCTCGTCAACGGCGATACGGCTCTGGCCCAGAAGGTCATCTCGGACGACGTGATCCTCGACCATGCGGAGCGCGAGATCGGCGACAAGGCGATCGTCACGATCGCCCGCCGCCAGCCGATGGCAGCCGACCTCCGCGAGATCATGGGCTCCATCCGCATCGCGGCAGACCTGGAGCGCGTCGGCGACCTGGGCAAGAACACTGCCAAGCGCGTCATTGCCGTCCAGAGCGCCGGCGTGCCGCGCAAGCTCGCCCGCGGCCTCGAGCACCTGTCCGAGCTCGCCCTCGTCCAGCTCAAGGAAGTCCTCGACGTCTACACGAGCCGTGCTGCCGACAAGGCAAAATCGATCCGTGAGCGCGACGAGGAAATCGACGCGATGTACACCTCGCTGTTCCGCGAGATGCTCACCTACATGATGGAAGATCCGCGCAACATCACCAGCTGCACGCATCTTCTGTTCTGCGCCAAGAACATCGAGCGCATCGGCGACCACGCCACCAACATTGCCGAAACGATCTACTACATGGCCACCGGTGCCCAGCCGGAAGGCGAACGTCCGAAGGACGATACCGCCAACACCGTCGGCGCAGTCACTGAATAATCATTCCGCGACCGTGCCCCCAGGAGACCGAAACGAATGATCCCTAAAGTAGCTGTCGTTGAAGACGAAGAAGCACTGAGCGTGCTTCTCCGCTATAACCTTGAGGCCGAAGGCTTTGAGGTCGATACCATCCTGCGCGGCGACGAGGCCGAGATCCGGCTTCAGGAACGCACGCCGGACCTTCTGATCCTCGATTGGATGTTGCCGGGCGTGTCTGGCATCGAGCTCTGCCGCCGCCTGCGCATGCGGCCGGAAACCGAGCGCCTGCCGATCATCATGCTGACCGCCCGTGGCGAGGAAAGCGAACGGGTACGTGGCCTCTCGACCGGTGCCGACGATTACGTCGTCAAGCCGTTCTCGACGCCGGAGCTTGTCGCTCGCGTCAAGGCGATGCTCCGCCGCGCCAAGCCCGAGGTGCTCTCGACGCTGCTGAAGTGCGGCGATATCGAGCTGGATCGCGAGACGCACCGCGTTCACCGCAAGAGTCGCGAAGTCCGCCTCGGCCCGACCGAGTTCCGCCTTCTCGAGTTCTTGATGGCATCGCCCGGCCGCGTCTTCTCGCGCTCGCAGCTGCTCGACGGCGTCTGGGGTCACGACATCTATGTCGACGAGCGTACCGTTGACGTCCATGTCGGCCGCCTGCGCAAGGCGCTGAACTTTTCCAACATGCAGGACGTCATCCGCACCGTGCGCGGTGCCGGCTATTCGATGGAAGCCTGATCCTTTTCAGGCGAGAGCCTGAGAGGTCTTTCCAATACAACGAAAAACGGGCCCGCGAGGGCCCGTTTTCTTTATTCCTTATCCGGCTTCCGGGTCAGGCGACCCGGTTAGCGGCCTTGCGGCGCTCGTTGACCGGCTGGTAGGCCATGCGCTGATGATACGTGCAATACGGGGAAGAGTCCGGGGACTCGCAACCGCAGAAGTGGAAGTCGTCATTGAGCGGATCGCCGACCGGCCACTTGCAGGTGCGCTCGGTGAGTTCGGTGAGGCCAAGGCGGCGAGAAATCGGAACGATTACATTTGCGGCCGGACGGAAGCGGACTTCCTCCACCGTATCGATTTCGATCTCTTCCTTGAGCATCGTTGCGCCCTGCTGGCGGGTAACGGTGCGTGTGGTGATCCGCGAGACGTAGTTCGTGGCACGGGGCGCCGAGGTCGTGCGCTTGGGGGTTCTGACGGTGGTCGTCGAACCGCCGGCCTTGGCACGACCGGGCAGACTCAAACGATGGACTTTACCAATGACGGCGTTACGACTTACACCGCCAAGTTGTGCTGCGATCTGGCTGGCGCTCAGGCCCTCGGACCACAGCTTCTTCAGTTTTTCAACGCGCTCGTCTGTCCAGTTCATGCCCCTGTCTCCGCCTTATTAGCGTTGGTGTAGGCAGAATCCTTCACCGTTGCCACGGACGTATCCGAGGCAAGAAACGCTTACTCAAATTTTGGTGACTAGTTCCGCCGCATGCAGCCTAGTAATTGAGTTTTAACCTAGTGTGAGGCTGACTCCGTGACAAGAGTCGGTTGAATCTCGGGGAATCGATTTTCAAGTTTTCCCCAACTTGCTGGGCGTGAGAGTCATTTATGCAACATTAGTTGTTGATAGGTCGAGCGCCGCGGGATGGCTGCTTGACGCATGCCGCGAAACCTCAGTTTTGTTGACATTGCAGTGCGAAAAGTAAATAGTGCTGCTCGCCGCCGAAAGGCGGCATTTTTAATTTTCCGGACCTGCTTTCCTTAGCCGGAGTCCGGCTGCTGATGATTGTTGACAGGAGATCGCGCCATGGCTGAAGCCGCGCTTTACGACACCTATTCTCGTGCCCCGCTGCGGTTCGAGCGAGGAGAAGGCGTGTGGCTGATCAGCGAAACGGGCGAGCGATATCTTGATTTCGGCGCGGGCGTCGCCGTCACCTCTGTTGGCCATAGCCATCCGCATGTGGTTGGCGCGCTGAAGGAGCAGGCCGACAAGGTCTGGCATCTGTCCAACATCTATGAGATCCCGGGTCAGGAAACGCTGGCGAAGCGGCTGACCGATGCGACCTTCGCCGATAAGGTGTTCTTCACGAACTCCGGCGCGGAAGCCTTGGAATGCGCGATCAAGACCGCGCGCCGCTATCAGTTTTCCAAGGGCCATCCCGAGCGGTTCCATATCATCACCTTTGAAGGCGCCTTCCATGGCCGTACGCTGGCGACAATCGCTGCCGGCGGCCAGGAGAAGTATCTCGAAGGCTTCGGCCCCAAGGCACCCGGCTTCGATCAGGTTCCTTTCGGCGATCTCGATGCCGTTCGCGCTGCCATTACAAGCGAGACGGCCGCTATCCTCATCGAGCCTATTCAGGGAGAAGGCGGCGTTCGCCCGGCGACCAACGAGTTTCTGAAGGCGCTCCGCGCAATCTGCGACGAGCACGGTCTGCTGCTGATCTTCGACGAAGTGCAAACGGGCGTGGGCCGCACCGGCAAGCTCTTTGCTTACGAGTGGTCTGGCGCCACCCCCGACATCATGGCAGTTGCCAAGGGCATCGGCGGAGGTTTCCCGCTTGGTGCCTGCCTTGCAACGGCAGAGGCCGCTTCCGGCATGAAGGCTGGTACACACGGCTCCACTTATGGCGGCAATCCGCTGGCCATGGCTGTCGGCAGTGCCGTGCTCGACGTGGTCCTCGCGGATGGCTTCCTGCAGCAGGTGCGCGACGTCTCGCTGGTCTTCCGTCAGGGGCTGGCCTCGCTCAAGGATCGCTATCCTGATATCATCGAGGATATCAGGGGCGAGGGGCTGCTGCTCGGCGTCAAGGCCGCCGTGCCGTCCTCCGAGCTGCTGCAGGCGATCCGCGACGCCCATCTGCTCGGCGTACCCGCTGGCGACAATGTCATTCGTCTTCTGCCGCCTCTGGTCGTCACTGCTGACGAAGCCCGCGAGGGCCTTGCCCGCCTCGAACGCGCCGCCGAAAGCGTGCGCGCTGCGAAGGTCAAGAAGACGGCTTAATGGATAGTGCCTGTCGGAAGGCGGGCGTGATAGGTAAAGACAATGGCTTCCCCCAAACACTTCCTCGATCTCTCCGCCGTCGCGGCATCCGACCTGCGGCTCATCATGGATGACGCAATGTCGCGCAAGCAGGCCTTCAAGGCCGGGCAGGGCGACAAGCCGCTATCAGGCAAGATGCTGGCGATGATCTTCGAAAAGCCCTCGACCCGCACCCGCGTGTCCTTCGACGTTGGCATGCGCCAGCTCGGCGGCGAGACGCTGTTTCTGTCGGGCACCGAAATGCAGCTCGGCCGCGCCGAGACGATCGGTGACACGGCCAAGGTGCTGTCGCGCTATGTCGACGCCATCATGATCCGCACGACCGACCATGCCCGCATGCTGGAGCTCGCCGAGCATGCGACCGTTCCTGTCATCAACGCGTTGACGGATGACACGCACCCCTGCCAGATCATGGCCGATGTCATGACCTTCGAAGAACATAGAGGCCCGATCAAGGGCAAGACGATCGCCTGGACCGGCGACGGCAACAATGTGCTGCATTCGCTGGTCGAAGGCGCTGCGCGTTTTGGCTATCGCATGAATATGGCGGTGCCTCTTGGTTCCGAGCCCAAGGATCACTATTTGAACTGGGCCCGCAATGAGGGCGCCGAAATCATGCTTTGCCATGATGCAGACCGTGCGGTCGCCGGCGTCGATTGCGTGGTGACCGATACCTGGGTCTCCATGAATCAGGAACATCGGGCCCGGGGTCACAACGTCTTCCAGCCTTATCAGGTCAATTCGGCTTTGATGGCGCAGGCCGACAAGGATGCATTGTTCATGCATTGCCTGCCCGCCCATCGTGGTGAGGAAGTTACGGACGAGGTGATCGACGGCCCGCAATCCGTGGTCTTCGATGAAGCGGAAAACCGTCTTCATGCGCAGAAGTCGATTCTTGCTTGGTGCCTGGGCGCGATCTGAACCATACTGGACGCCACGTTTGGCCGGAAGGCCCGTTGGCCGTGCGAGCGGATGGACACTCTTGTCTGCCGCTCTCAGACTAGGAGAAGACCATGGCAGAACCTGCAGCCACCCTCGGCGAATTCAATTTCGCCGGCGATGATCATGTCGTTCCGTTTCAGGTTGAGGGACTGGATGTGCGCGGTCGCGCCGTCCAGCTCGGGCCGATGCTGGACGCGATCCTCGAGCGCCATCGCTATCCTGCGCCCGTCGCGCGGCTTCTTGCCGAAGTCGTCGTGCTGACGGTGCTGCTCGGCACGTCGCTGAAATTTGAAGGCAAGTTCACGGTCCAGACCAAGGGCGACGGCCCGGTGGACCTGCTTGTTTGCGATTTCTCGACGCCTGAGAACGTGCGTGCCTACGCACGCTTCAATCAGGGCCTTCTCGACAAGGCCGTTGCGGCAGGGCAGATCGAGCCCGAACAGCTTCTCGGCAAGGGCATGCTGGCCTTTACGATCGATCAGGGCAAGTTTTCCCAACCCTACCAGGGCATCGTTGCGCTCGACGGTGCGACCCTCGAAGAGATTGCCGGCACCTATTTCCGCCAGTCTGAGCAGATCCCGACGCAGGTGCGTCTTGCTGCTGCCGAGCTCTTCGATCGCGACGACGCGGGCAAGCCGCGCCACCGCTGGCGGGCTGGCGGTCTTGTCGCCCAGTTCCTGCCGGAAGCGCCGGAGCGCATGCGCCAGCCGGATCTTCACGGCGGCGACGGCGATACGACCGGCGGCACCCACAGGGAAGACGATGCCTGGATGGAAGCCCGCTCGCTCGTCGACACGATCGATGCCGACGAGCTGACGGATCCGCAGGTCGGCACCGAGCGGCTGCTGTATCGCCTGTTCCACGAGCGTGGGGTTCGCGTCTACGAACCGCGCGAGGTCTTCGATCGGTGCAGCTGTTCCCGCGAAAAGATCAAGGGTGTGCTGAAGGGCTTCTCCGCGGAGGAAATTGATGCCAGCCAGGAAGACGGCACAATTTCGGTCACCTGCGAATTCTGCTCGACGACCTATCGCTTCGAGGTGGAAGAGGTGGCAGAGGCTGCCGAGTGATCAGTTCAGGACTCTGAGCAGCCCTGGCGAATCCAGTGAGAAGGCGGGTATTTCGACATTGAAAAGCTCGCCTTCGTCCGTTTCCATCTGGTAGTGGCCAAACATCAGCCCTGATGGCGTATCGAGCGGGCAGCCCGAGGAATATTCATAGGTATCGCCCGGAGCAAGCCGTGGCTGTTCGCCCACGACGCCGGCGCCCGTCACCTCATCGACGAGGCCGTTCTGGTCGGTGATGTTCCAATAACGGTTCACCAGTCGCACGGACTTGTCGGAATTGTTGCTGATGACGATCCGGTAGCCCCAGACATAGCGATCGTCTTCCGGATCGGATTGCTCCTCCAGATAAAAAGGTTCGACGACGACTTCAATGTCTCGTGTAAGCGCGCGGTACATGCCTATACCATAGTCGATATACGTTACCGGTATCTTATACGACAGCCGATCCGTCAATAAACCGATAGTCGATCACGTCCGTAATGCCTGTAAAGGCAAGAAGTTTCGCCACTTAAGCCTGATTTTGACCTGTCTTGCCTGGGGCAAGGCAGCGTGTGGCGGTCGGCCGGATTTGCGTCAATCCGGCCGATGTCGGTTGATCAGGCGTTCACTTTTGCGAGAGCCTGGGCGAAGTCCTCGATCAGATCGTCCGTGTCTTCGATGCCCGCGGAAAGACGAACGGTACCGCCGGAAATGCCGAGCTCCGCCCGTGCTTCGTCGGTCAGGTTCTTGTGCGTCGTCGTAGCCGGATGCGTGATCAGGCTCTTGGCGTCGCCCAGATTGTTGGAGATCTTGACGACCCGCAGGGCGTTTTGGAGCGCGAAGGCTGCTTCCTTGCCGCCCTTGAGTTCGATGGCGACCAGTGTCGAGCCGCCCTTCATCTGCTTGGCGACGATGTCGGCCTGCGGATGATCCTTGCGGCCGGGATAGATGACCTTGGCGACCTTCGGCTGATCGGCCAGAAAGTCGGCGATCTTCGACGCGTTTTCGGTCTGCTGCTTGACGCGCAGCGGCAGCGTCTCGAGTCCCTTCAGCAGCGTCCATGCCGTGAACGGCGACATGGCCGGGCCGGTGTGGCGGTAGTAGTCCTGAAGGTTCTCGTTGACCCATTCCCGGTCGGAGAGGATGACGCCACCGAGGCTGCGGCCCTGGCCATCGATGTGCTTGGTGGCCGAATAGACGACGATATGGGCACCGAGCTCGAGCGGCTTCTGGAAGATCGGCGTGGCGAAGACGTTGTCGACCACGACCTTGGCGCCGATCTGGTTGGCGAGCTTGGCGACGCCGGCAATGTCTATCACCTCGAGCGTCGGATTGGTCGGGCTTTCCAGAAAGAACACCTTGGTGTTCGGGCGGATCGCCTTTTCCCAGTTTTCCAGATAGCGACCGTCTACCAGCGTGCATTCGATGCCGTATTTCGGGGCGAGCGTCTCGACGACCCAGCGGCAGGAGCCGAAGAGGGCGCGGGCGGCAACGATGTGGTCGCCGGCCTTTACCTGGCAGAGGATTGCGGCGGTGACGGCTGCCATGCCGGAGGCCGTGGCGCGGGCTTCCTCTGCGCCTTCCAGTGCGCACATGCGCTTCTCGAACATGTCGTTTGTCGGGCTGCCGTAGCGAGCGTAGATATAGCCTTCCGTTTCGCCCTTGAAGCGCGCTTCGGCCGCTTCCGCGCTCTCATAGACGAAGCCCTGCGTGAGGTAGATGGCTTCCGAGGTCTCGCCATATTGCGAGCGCAAAGAACCGTCGTGAACGAGTTGGGTTGCGGGGCGCCAAGTCTTGCTCATGAATCACCACTTTCAAACAACAAAAAAACCGGCCGCGAAAGCAGACCGGTTTTGCACCCGGTCCTTTTAGCCACTTGTTTAACGTGGCTGCAAGCCGACCGGCCAAATCACCACGGGATAAAAGTGCAATACTGCCGTTCTATGCTTGCGTCAATTCCTTGAGTTTGGTTTTGTCTCCCCCGAATATGGATGGGGCATGATGGCTCGTGAAACAGGAATTTTGGCGGATCGCGCGATAGCCGCGCTCTTTGAGGCGGGACGTCTCACCAGCGAGCGCGATTTGGACCACGACCAGATCCAACCGGCAAGTCTTGACCTCAGGCTTGGCGCGAAGGCATTCCGCGTTCGCGCGAGCTTCATGCCGGGTCCTTCCCATTTGGTGTCCGATAAGCTCGATCGCCTCAGCCTCCACGTCGTCGACCTCAGCGAAGGCGCCGTGCTGGAGACCGGCTGTGTCTATATCGTTCCCTTGATGGAGCGCCTCGACCTGCCGGCCGACATGTCGGCCTCGGCCAATCCCAAAAGCTCGACCGGACGTCTCGATATCTTCACGCGCGTCATCACCGACTACGCGCAGGAGTTCGACAAGATCCCGGCTGGCTATTCCGGCCCGCTCTATCTCGAAATCAGTCCGCGTACTTTCCCGATCGTCGTGCGTCGGGGTTCGCGCCTGTCGCAGATCCGCTTCCGCGTCGGCCATTCGATACTTGGGGAGCCGGAATTGCTGGCGCTCCACGATGCCGAAACGCTGGTCGCCAGCAAGCTGCCGAACGTCTCCGGCGGCGGCATTGCCCTGTCGATCGATCTGGCCGGCGACAAGGATGGACTGATCGGCTACCGCGGTAAGCACCACACTGCAGTCGTCGATGTCGACAAGAAGGCGCAGCACGACATCTATGACTTCTGGGAACCTCTCTATAGCCGCGGTCGCAACGAACTGATCCTGGATCCGGACGAGTTTTATATTCTCGTCTCGCGCGAAGCCATCCATGTGCCGCCGCACTACGCGGCCGAGATGACCCCCTTCGACCCGTTGGTCGGCGAATTTCGCGTGCATTATGCAGGCTTCTTCGACCCCGGCTTCGGCCACGTCCCGGCCGGCGGTCGCGGCAGCCGCGCCGTGCTCGAGGTTCGTAGCCACGAGGTTCCCTTCATCCTCGAGGACGGCCAGATCGTCGGTCGCCTCGTCTATGAGCACATGCAGGAGCACCCCGAGAGCCTCTACGGGTCCGGCCTCGGCTCCAACTATCAGGCCCAGGGCCTGAAACTCTCGAAGCACTTCCGCATCTGACAACGCCGATGCCCGCTTGACAGCGGCACCCATCTATTGGAAATCTCGCTCCAACGCGGGTGTAGCTCAATGGTAGAGCAGCAGCTTCCCAAGCTGAATGCGAGGGTTCGATTCCCTTCACCCGCTCCAAATTCAGATGCTTTTGCCGGGACTGAGCGGATTCAGCCGCACTGTGGTCTGAGTGTGGCGCGCACGCGGGCCGCCGTCGTTCGCTGTCGTCCTCCACGAGGAAAGAACGCTCTTAAGAGGTAGCCTCGAAGGAAATTGACATAGTTGACAATCCTCTAATAAACATAGTTAATTTTTAACTATTCTCCGATATCACGGGAACGCAGACGGCCGATTGGTCGTTGTCGGCACGATCAGGAGGAGTTGCAGAATGCTTTTGAAGATTTTCACGGCAAAGCGCGAAATCCGGGACAATGGCGATACCGGCACTTACCCGGACGGCTACTATGCGCCGGAAGTGGTTCTTGCGTCTGCGCGCGATGACGATCGTGCTTCCTATGAGCGCGATTATGGTCGCGGCCGCAAGGTCGAGCAAATTCCGCTCGGGTTTGCCTGAGCACTCTTTTTTAGCTTCCGTCCTGCGCGGCAGCAGGGCCATGGCTCGCTGTTTGAAGTCGGAAGTCGATAATCGAAAAGGGCGGCATTGAGCCGCCCTTTGCTTTTGTACCGTTTTGCTGGGATCAGAATTCCGTCCAGTCGGCGTCGTCGCGTGGGCTCGAAGAGGCGCTGCCCGCACCAAATGCGCTTGCAAGTTTCTGCCCAAGCGCCCGAGCCGGCGAGCTAGAGGGGCGGGTGACACCCGGAGTGGCGATGCGGACGGGTGCCTTTCTGGCTGCGACCGGCGGCGCGGCCGGCCGTGGCGCCGAATGGATGTGAGTGCCCTGCAGCGGCACTGCCGCGGCAATGTTAGCGCTGAAACTGCCAGTGCCGGTCAGCTTGAACTGGTCGAGCAGGTTGTTGAGTGTCGCCGCTTCCGTCGCGAGCTTGTGGCTCGCCGCCGTGCTTTCCTCGACCATGGCCGCATTCTTCTGCGTTCCCTGGTCCATCGAATTCACAGCCGTGTTGATTTCCTGCAGGCCGGTCGATTGCTCGCGGGCGGCCTCGGCGATCGCATCGACGTGCTGGTTGATCTCCTGAACCTCGTGAACGATCGCATCAAGCGCCTTGCCCGTTTCGCCGACAAGCGACACGCCCGTCTGCACATGGTCGCCCGATGTGGTGATCAGCGACTTGATCTCCCTGGCGGCATTGGCCGAGCGCTGTGCAAGTTCGCGCACCTCCTGGGCAACGACGGCAAAGCCCTTGCCGGCATCACCGGCGCGTGCGGCCTCGACGCCGGCGTTGAGGGCCAGAAGATTGGTCTGGAAGGCGATGTCGTCGATGACGCCGATGATGTTGCCGATCTCCACGGAGGATTGCGCGATCTGCTGCATGGCGTTGACGGCCTTGCTGACCACTTGGCCGGACTTTTCCGCACCGGCGCGCGTGCGTGCCACGAGCCCACGTGCTTCCTCGGCGCGCTTGGCGGCATCCTTCACGGTGGTGGTGATCTCCTCGAGGGCCGCTGCCGTCTCCTCGACGGACGCTGCCTGCTGCTCGGTGCGCTTCGAAAGCTCGTCCGCCGAGGCGCGGATCTCGGTTGCGCCGGCAGTGATGGCGCGGGCGTTGGCGCCGACCGTCTGCATGGTGTCGTTCAGCCGCAGGATCGAGTTGTTGAAATCCTGTCGCAGGCTATCGAGGTCGCCGACAAACGCCGTGTCGATCCGAGATGCGAGGTCGCCTGCGGCCAGTCGGCGCAGTCCGTCGCCAAGCGCGCTGACCGCGCGCGAGAGATCGGCAGCCTCGGTTGCGCGCTGAGCTTCACGTTCTCGGCGTTCGCTGTCGCTGAGATTGCGGCTCTTTTCAGCCTCGCCCTCAAGGCGGATACGATCGACGGCATTGTCGCGGAAGACGGCAACGGCGCCGGCCATCTGGCCAACCTCGTCACGACGGTCGAGGCCGTCGATGGCGCCGTGCGTATCGCCCTCGGCAAGCTGAGCCATCCGGTCACGCAGACGAACCATGGGCATGGTGATCCCCGCTTGCGCGACCCACACAGAAAGGCCGATCGCGCCCATGACAGCGAGCCCGATCAGTACGAAACAGAGAGTGATGCGCTGGTTGACGCTAACGGAGAGCGCGTCGCCGCCATCGTTCAGCAACGCCATCAGCGCATCATTGTTGGCGATCATTTTCGGAGTGACCGTGTTCAGCTTGGCATTGAGCATGCTGGCTGCAAGCTGCGCGCCGGCACTGTCCTTTGCCTTGGCAAGGTCAATGACCTTGCTGGAAAGCGCTTCCATCTCGGCGATGCCGACGAGGATGTCGTCAATCGCCGGCTTGCGGCTAGGTACCAAGGCCGCCGCCTGTTCCAGGCGTTCGCGCGCTTGAGGCATCTTGCTTGGCGTTGTCAGTGCAGTATTGAAAGCCGGTGTCTCCGGCTTGAGGCCGGCGATCAGCGTGACCTGCAGCACGGCAGCGGTTGCCGAGGCGCTGGCGCGCGATGCCTGCATGGCAGCCAGCGCCTCGTTGTCGATGAAGGCGCTGTAGGTGGCATCGGCACCGCGGAATTCGGTGATGACATAAACGAGGCCCCCGAGCGCGATCGCCCCGAGAAGCGCGACGACAGAAATGATCTTCGTCCGGATTTTCAAGTTCTTCAGCATGGCTATGTCCAGTCGCTTGACCCGACCGCGGGCGGGCCGACTATTGAAGCATTTTATGTCGCGGGATACGGCATGGTGGGATGCCCGGAAGGCTCGACATGCGCATCATGCATTCGGCCCCTGGAGCCGGCGTCGTCCTGGCGAATAGAATGGGACATTGCTTAATGTGGCCCTAACGCTTGGCATCTGTCCCCAGAAAAATTTCGGGTCCCGCCGCCTAGGGACGAGTCATGCTAAGCGCGGCGCAACTTCTCACTGGTGCTGACAGGGACATGAGGCGTCTTGTCCCAGAAGAAGGGCTTTCTCGGCAGCTCGAGAAGGGCGCGCCATGCCGCGAGCGAGATCATCAGCCAATAGAGCGGGACAAAAATCCAGCGCCAGCCGATGCTGCGCTTTTCCTCACGCAGCATCGCGACCCGACCGAGCAGAAGAAAGAGGCCGTAGCTTGCCGCCATGTTGGCAAGATCGAGAAAGAAGAGCGCGCCTTCGCTGCTGCCGACGGGCGGAAAGCCGAGTGCTAGGTAACCGGCGGTGGTGACAAGGAGCATGATCAGCCAGGGATGGGTGAGCGAGGACAGCAGCATGCCTCCGATCAGCAGCTGGAACATCAGAAAGCCGCCCACACCCATCTCGCGCGGGAGGCGCGCTGGCTCGCGCATCATCACCAGCCATGTCTGCAACCAGCCTTTGAACCAGCGAGTCCTTTGGTTCAGCCAAATCCTGAAGGTGGCGGGAGCATCCTCGTAGGTCGGACAGTCGATGACATCGCACCTGTAACCGAGCCTATGGAGCCGCATGCCGAGATCGGCGTCTTCAGTCACGTTATAGGGGTCCCAGCCGCCGCATGCTCTCAGTTCCGCGACGCGGAAATGGTTGGAGGTGCCGCCGAGCGGCACCGGCATGCGCCGCCGGGCAAGCATCGGCAGCAGCATCCGGAACAAGGCAGCATATTCCAGCGCAAACGCCGCGGTAATCCAGGACGTCCCGCCGTTGGAAATCACGAGCGGCGCCTGAAGGCAGACGACTTCGCGTTGGCTTGCAGCAAACTGCGAATGGGCGGCGCGCAATTGATCAGGATGAGGACGATCCTCCGCATCGTAGATCACGACGAATTCGCCGCGTGCGCCTGCCAGCGCATAGTTCAAGGCCTTGGGTTTCGTACGCGGATGGGCAGGCGGCACCTCGACGATCTCGAATTGCGGCCCGAGCGGTTCAGCCTTCAGCGCGTCGATCGTCATGTCGTCGTCCGCCTCGCACACCAGCTTGATATCGAGCCTCGAAGCAGGCCAGTTCAGTCGACCAAGCGCCTTGGCGAGTTGGGCCACGACGTTGGCTTCTCGGTAGAGCGGAACGAGTATGGTGTAGACGGGGAGAGTTTCGGATGCGGGCAGCTCCGATTGCCGACGCTTGCGGTCGACAAGTGCGGCCGCACGGACGAGGATCGCAGCCAAGTAGAGCAGCGATATAGCGGCGTGCATCGCGACCAGCGTCAGTGTCCCGGTTGCAAGCGCGAACCCAAATGCACAGATGCCCGCGCCCGCGAGAAATCCCTGCTTGCCGGACATGACGATGCGCGCGCTGAAGCGTGCCCTGTCCTCGAAGAGCGTGGCGACGCTTTCGCGTAGCCGCCTGCTGCTGCCGGCTCGCCACACGGCAGCTCGCAATGCGGCGGGCGTCGTGATGACAATGCTGTCGGCCAGTCCCGGCTTCGTCTCGAATGCCTGCGAGAGTGCCGCCAGGTTTCGGGCTTCCGGCACGATCGCCAGCATGCCCTTGCTGATGTAGTTCAGCCGGACGCAGCGGGCTTGGAGAAGCTGGCTGTCGAGTGCCTTGTCATCGTTGACGAGGGAGCTGTCGATTGCCGAAAGAAAGGGAAGACGGAGCCCGCGCGCCAGCGACGCGTAATAGCTGTCGGCATCGATGGCGCCGCTTGCAAGGAGTTCCTGTTCGATGCTGGTGCCGTTGCGGCGCGCGACCTGCATCGCGCGGGCGATCGTCGGCCTGCCGATGCCGAGTTGCAGCAGAACCTCTGCTTCCTGCTGGTAGGAATCGTTTGCCGCGCGCGCAGGCGGGAGCGCGTCATGGCGTATTGGACGATCATCCAAGAACGTGCGGTCTTCGATCCCGCCCGGCGCATATTCCCCGACACGCATGACTCTGATACACCGTTTCCAGAATGGCAGTGCATGCTTTCCCCGAGGCTGATCATAATGGTGCAATTTAAACTGGCATCCCTGAATCTTAAGGGGCTATGCAGCTTTTGGCTGTCTCTGATTGTATTTTTTTGCCCGCTCTCGTTGTCGGCCCAGCAAGCGGCCCCAGGCTTGCCGCTGCTTTTCGATTCCAGGGAGCGCCTTGCCAAGCCGGATCTTTCGTCGCTCGTGCGCCTGCGTTTCCTGACGACGATCGACTTTCCGCCGTTCAATTTTACCGATCAGAATGGCAAGCTTTCCGGTTTCAACGTCGATCTTGCCCGCGAGATCTGTAACGAGCTGGAGATTGCCAGCAAATGCCAGATCCAGGCGCTGCCGTTCGCGGACCTGAATGCTGCGCTGGCGGCCTCGCAGGGCGATGCCGTAATTGCCGGCATCGCCGTCAGCGAGGAGCTGCGGCGGCAGTTCGCCTTTTCGCGGCCCTATCTCATGCTGCCCGCCCGCTTCGTTCGAAATCTGAAGGCTCCCATCAAGGGCGAGAATGCCAGCGCTCTCACCGATCATCCGGTCGGCGTCGTCAAGGCGACAGCGCACGAGGCAATGCTGGCGGCCTATTTCCCGAAGGTGAAGGCCGTACCCTTCGACAGCAAGGACGCCCTTCTTGCGGCACTGAAGGATAGCAAGGTGGAGGCCGTCTTCGCAGATTCCCTCCAGCTCTCCTTCTGGGTTTCGTCGCAGGCCTCGGCGAAATGCTGCGCGCTGTTCGACGGGCCTTATCTCTCCGAGCAGTTTCTCGGCGAAGGCATGACGATCATGCTCCGTCAGAAGGACGATGTCCTCACGGCAGCGCTCGATCACGCGCTGGCAGCGCTGTCGCGCAGTGGCCGCCTGCAGGAAATCTACCTGCGCTACTTCCCCTACGGCCTATATTAACTCCGAGAGATTTTAGCCCTTGCGAAAGCGCGCGATCGCGCTGCGTTCGATGGCGGCGCAGGTGAGCTTGTCGAGGCCGAGGCGGTCACGAAGCAGGCTGAGAAGGCGCAACTCTTCCGCCTTCACCGAGAGATCGGCGGAAGCAATTTCGACCGCGAGCGCATAGGCCGTGTCGTAGAGACGCGACGGGAGCGTGTCCTTGACGGTCTCGAGCACGATGTCGAGCCCCTCGGGGCCAGCCAGCAGTCCCGCGCAATCGCGCGCGATGGAAATCAGTTTTTCGTCGTCGAAATCACGGAAGACCGGCAGGAAGCCGATCAGTTGGCCGATGCGCTCCATCTCGCGATCGTTCATCGTGCTGTCGACGGCGGATGCCATCACCATCACGTAGATCAAGGCGTCATGGGCGGAAAGCGGCTTGTTCATGTCTCGATGATCCCTTCGAAGTGAGGCCAGAGTCTAGGAGTTGCCCAGCGACATTACAAGCCGTCGGGCGGCAGATCGGAAGGCAGATCCTCAGGACCGCTGGTTTCTGCGAGGCTGCGAGGGTCGTTGCCATGGATGCCTTTGCCCGCCTCTTTTGCCTTCTCGCCGGCCTCGGCGAGCGCAGATCCCTTCGCCGCCTCTGCCCAGCCGTTTTCGACGAGCCACTGTGAAATGTCCTGCGTGCCGATCCTGCAGGCGGCCGTGACGGTACCGGTCCATTCCGCACTGTCGAGATCGCAGCGGACGGCCCTGAGGCGCAAAAGCAGCCGCAGATTGGTCTTTGCGAGCATCCCGCATGGCCACTCACGGCCCCTGCTGTCGGTGCATGTCTTGTCCGCCGGCGTGGGGTCGATGCCGGCAAGCCGCAGGTGGCGGTCGCCAAACGCGAGGACACCGGCGCTTTCGGCGATCGGGCGAACGAGGTTGACGCCCCTGTCTTTGGCGGGTCTTTCCGGTTGCTCCGGCACAACAGGCGCGATGCGCTCGAGTGGTTTCCCGTCGATGACCGCAGGGTAGAACTGGCTGGCCTCGTCGACACGCCGCGCATTCATGCTGGCTTCGGGATTTATAGTCGGTTGAGCCGTCGGAGCGGGAGGCGGCACTTGCGCTTCCGTCGGCGCTGCCGTTTCCGCCGGATCAATGGCCGAGCCAAGCCGCTGTCCGCCGGCGGCGATCAGGTCGGCAACAATTCCGATCCCTGCAACAGCCGTCAGAATTGCCGCAGGACGCATGGAATATCTTCCTACTGGCTGGCCCAGATGATGCGAGCGATCCAATCCACGTCGGAAAGCTCGATTGTTCGGTTGGGATGCTCAGGGTTGAGCGACATCAATTCGATCGATCGCGGGCTCTGGCGCAACAGCACCTTCGCCATCACCTCGCCCTCGCGCGTCTTGACGACGACGCGGTCGTTGCGGCGAACCTGCGCGCCAGGCTCGACGATCAAGACGTCGCCGTCACGGTAGAGCGGCATCATGCTCTCGCCCTGGACCTCGAGCGCATAGACGCCCGCCTTCTGCGATGGCGCGGCCGGGAACTCCACAACGTCCCAGCCTTGCCCGGCCGGAAAGCCGCCATCATCGAAGAAGCCGCCGGCGCCGGCCTGCGCAAAGCCGAGCAGCGGGATCGAGCTGCCCTGCGGCGGGAAAGCGCCTTCCGGAAGGCTGGAAAAGCTCCCTGCCGGCCGCATGAAGGTCAGGAACTGCTCCATGCTGGCGCCCGTTGCATCCAGCACCTTGGCGATCGATTCCGTCGACGGCCAGCGCAACCGCCCATCGGCGGAGAGCCGCTTGGACTTGTTGAAGGAGGTTGGATCGAGCCCCGCGCGCCGGGCAAGACCTGAAGGCGTCAGGTCATGCCGTTCGGCAAGCCTGTCGATCGCCCCCCAAATCTGCTCGTGTGACAGCATGTCGCCTGATTCCCGCGCGCCTGCGCCATCGTTCAACGACGAAATATTAACCGCAAGCCCAGTGGGAGTAAAGAGAAGAAAGGAATAAAATCCTGTCTCGTCTCAGGCGACCATGGCCATGTTGATCTTGCCGAGCTGGATCACCGCCTGCGTACGGCTGTCGACATTGAGCTTGAGCAGGATAGCCGAGACATGCGCCTTGATCGTCGCCTCGGAAACGCCGAGCTCATAGGCGATCTGCTTGTTGAGAAGGCCCTCCGCCAGCATCGTCAGCACACGGCTCTGCTGCGGTGTCAGCGTGTGCAGCCGGTGGATCAGGTCGGCGACGTCAGGATCCTGTTCCTGCCCGTCGCGATAAGTCTCGGGGGTCGCGATATCGCCGGCAAGGACCGTCTGGATGCCGCGGCGGATGTCGTCGATCCCTGAGGATTTGGAAATGAAACCGGATGCGCCGAGTTCGAGCGCGCGACGGATCGTCGTGGCGTCATCCGTCGCGGAAATGATGACGATCGGCAGCCCGGCGAATTCGGAGCGAAGCGCCATCAGGCCGGAAAAACCGCTGACACCAGGCATCGACAGATCGAGGAGCATCAGGTCCGCTTCAGGATGTGCCCCTGCCGCCATCCTCGCTGCGGCAAAATCGCCGGCCTCGACGATAGCAGGGTGGCCTTCCATGCCGATCACTGCCTGGCGCAGCGCATCCCGGAAAAGCGGGTGGTCGTCGGCAATGATGATTGTCTGTTCCTGCATCGATAGCTCCCTCCCAAGAGCTCGATCGCCTCGCCATGCGTCGTGTCTCCAGACGATACATGCCTCCATTCGGAGGTGACTATATCAAATCATGTCTTTTGCGGAAGGGCGTTGCGCTCCTCCTCGCTTTGGAATTCCTTGACTATCCCCATGAAGCTGCGCATCCAGCGCTCCATGATGCCGATCGAGCGGTTGATCTCCTCGTCGGAGGGCAGCGCCTTGTTGACGATGCTTTTGTTCTCCAGTGCCGTGACGCGGGCCGAAAGCCGGTCGAGTTCCTGCTCATAGGCCGCCCGCTCATCGGCGGCCATCCGGCAGACGAGCGCGCCGTCCTTCTCCTCGCAAAGCGACATGGCGCCGGTCTGCTTGTCGAGACGTACGAAGTGGTCGCCGCTACTCTCCAATTGAAAGCGCAATGCGTCGGTTTCGGCGGCATGAACGCCGAGCGGCAGGAGAAGCGCGAAAAGGCCGATTGTGATATTTCTCATGGTTTCCTCCGGAAATCTCGGTGGCCACCGCATTTTTCACGGCGAGGCGTGGACATCGCCGCCGCTTTGCGGCAAAGCCCGGGAAAGACCAGCCATTCTGAGGTTATCATGACCCTGACACCCACGCTTTACAAGATCGTGACGGAAACGCTCTGGCAGGAGGCGAGGGCAGCCGGCATTTTTCGTGGCGCGCAGATCGACCTTACGGATGGCTACATCCACTTCTCGACAGCCGCCCAGGTCAGGCAGACGGCGGCGCTTCACTTCGCCGGCCAGGCGGGGCTTCTGCTCGTTGCCGTCGATAGCAGCAAGTTCGGCGACGAACTCGTCTTCGAACCCTCGCGCGGCGGCGCTCTCTTTCCGCACCTTTATGCGGAACTGCCGATGTCGGCCGTGTTGTGGGAGGCGCCGCTGCCGCTCGATGTCGCCGGCCAGCACGTCCTTCCGGATCTCGCGCCATGATCGATCTTCTCAAGCACGCCGCCCGCAAGGGCCTGTTCCTCTTCGACCCGGAAACGGCGCACGGCATGTCGATTGCCGCGCTGAAGGCGGGCGCCGTGCCGGCCTGCCGGATCGCCCCCGATCCGCGTCTGCGACAGAGCGTTGCCGGGCTCGATTTCATCAATCCGCTCGGCATGGCGGCTGGCTACGACAAGAACGCAGAGGTTCCGGAAGCGCTGCTGAAGATCGGCTTCGGTTTCACCGAGATCGGCACCGTGACGCCGAAGCCGCAACGCGGCAACCCGCGCCCACGCATCTTCCGGCTGGTCGAGGATGAAGGCGTCATCAATCGCCTCGGCTTCAACAACGAAGGCCACGACGCTGCCTTCGCGCGCCTGTCGGCCATTCGCGGCAACGGCATGATCGGCGTCAACATCGGCGCCAACAAGGACAGCGAGGACCGCATTGGCGACTATGTCCTCGGCATCCGCCGGTTCTATTCGGTCGCCCGCTATTTCACCGCCAATATCTCATCACCGAACACGCCGGGCCTGCGCGATTTGCAGGCGCGCGAAAGCCTCGCCGCGCTCTTGTCGGCGGTGCTTGCCGCCCGCGATGCCGAAGCCCAAAAGGCAGGTAGAAGGATCCCGGTCTTCCTGAAGATCGCGCCCGACCTGACGGAAGAGGGGCTCGACGACATCGCCGCCGAAGCGCTGTCGCATGCCCTGGATGGCCTGATTGTCTCGAACACCACGCTTTCCCGCGAGGGCCTGCGGGACCAGCGCCAGGCGAAGGAGGCCGGTGGGCTTTCCGGCAAGCCGCTGTTCGACAAATCGACCGCCGTCCTCGCCAAGATGCGCAAACGCGTCGGCCCAGGCCTGCCGATCATTGGCGTCGGCGGCGTCTCGTCCGCCGAAACCGCGCTCGAGAAGATCAAGGCCGGTGCCGATCTCGTGCAGCTCTATTCCTGCATGGTTTATGAAGGACCGGGCCTGCCGGGCACGATCGTTCGCGGCCTCTCGACGCTGCTCGATCGCGAGCAGGTGAGATCCATTCGCGACCTCAGGGATACGAGAACGGACTATTGGGCAGGACGGAACGTCTGATCCGCCCGCGGCCGCACCAGCATCGCCAGGAAGACGCCGCGAAACAGCAGGAAGCCGTTCATCGCCAACCATAAGCCGTGGTTGCCGAGCAGCGGCACGAAAATAGCCAGCGCTATGAGATAGCCGGCAAACGACATGAGCATCCGGTTGCGCATATCGGTCGACCATGTGGCGCCGATGAACACGCCGTCCATCAGGAAGGCGAGAGCGCCGGTAAGTCCGGTGACAGCGGCCCAGGGCAGGTAGGTTTCGGCCGCCTGCTGGACGTCCGGCGAGGTGGTCAGCACCGAGATAAGCCAGGGACCGGCCAGCAGGAAGAATACGGAGATAATGCCGGCCAGCCCGAAGGACCACAATGCCGTCAGCTTCAGGCCGCGCTCGAAGGCCGGCCGGTAGCGCGCGCCGATCGCCCGTCCGGTGATCTGCTCAGCCGCATTGGCCAGTCCGTCGAGATAATATCCCGAGAGCAGGAAGAAATTCATCAGCACGGCGTTGGCGGCCAGTGTGACCGCCCCGAAGCTCGTGCCGATCCGCGTCATCAGAGTGAATGCCGCGAGCAGCACGAAGGTGCGGATCAGGATGTCGCGGTTCAGCGCGAAAAGCTCGGCCAGGCGATGCCGGGAGAAGATCTCCGTGCGTGTCGGCCGATGCGCGCGATCGAAGCCGCGAAGGACGATCAGCAAGCCGACGATGGCACCGGCTGTCTCGCCGACCATGGTACCCCAGGCGACGCCCGCCACGCCCCAGTCAAGCCAGAGGCCGAGATAGATCGCCAGTATGATGTTGATGCCGTTGATGATCGTCTGCAGCAACAGGCCAACGGTGCCCTGGCCGCGGCCGAGCACGAAGCCGAGGATCGCGTAATTGGCAAGCGCTGCCGGGCCGGCAAGGATGCGGATGGAGAAATAGGTGCTGGTGGCGGCCGCCACGGCGCTCTCCGGTCCCATCAGCTTCAGCCCGGCTGCGAGCAGCAGTGGCGAAAGACAGAGAAGCGCTATGCCGCAGCCGAGCGCGGAGATCAGCGCTCGCCAGAAGACGCCCTGCTGGGCGTGCCGGTCGTGCCGCCCGAAGGCCTGCGCCGTCAGTCCGGTCGTCGAGGCGCGCAGGAAGTTGAAGCTGCCGAGGATGAGGTCGAAGAGCATGGCGCCGATCGCAAGCCCCGCCAACGCATCCGGCTGACCCATATGGCCGACGACGCCGGTGCCGACGAGACCGAGCAGCGGTGTGGTGATGAAGCCGAGCGTCATGGGGATCGCGATCGACAGCACCAGTCGGTGCGTCACGTCGAATGCCAGCCTGTTCTCGTGACCGTGCGTATCCATGTCTGCCTCTGAGGAAGGAGGCAGAATCGCCTCAGCCGGAAAGCACCATTGCCCAATAGGGCACGCTTTTGGAAGCAGAATTGCGTGCCACCGCAACTCCGAGACCATTGTAACGACCGAGCATGTTCTCCAGATGGTGCGGAGAGTTGATCCAGGCGGTCACAACGGCCGGCACTGACTGTTGGCCGGCCGCGATGTTTTCGGCGGCCGGCATCTGTACGCCGCTTGCCTTGACGCGCGGGCCGAAGCCATCGCCGATCCCCATCACGTGCTTCATCTTGCCGGCCGATGCCATGCGCTTGGCCTGGAACATCGCCGCATCCTTGGCGGCAGGATCCGCCGAAAGCGGCGGCAATCCGTTCTTGGCGCGCAACTGGTTGACCAGCGGCAGGGCGTCCGCTGTTTCGTCTTCGCCGTCCGAGGGCGTGGAAGCGAACTTGGGCGCGGTCGTGCAGCTTGCGACACCAGCGACGAGCACGAGGCCGGAAATGTGCAGCAGGCCGCGCCGCGAGAGGATGAGAGAGGTCATATTAGCGCCGATAGCTGAAGAGACGGATGAGGACGAAGACCGGGATCACGACGGTCGCGCCAAGCAACAGATAATCGCCGACGCGTCCCAAAGCGGCAAAGCCGCGATGCCAGACTTCCAGAACGAAATTGCGGAAGCCGTAGACGAAATCCAGCGGCGCCCAGCCGAACACGGCCATGATGAAGCCGACGATCAGCGATACGACCAAAAGCTTGACCAACGTGCGGCCGAGGGAATCGCCGAGAAACTTGTTCACCTGATCGGACATGCGCCATCTCCTGTTTGTCCCTGAAATACGGGCGCGGAACGCCGCTCGCAAGCCTTTTTCAGGTCTGGCGTCTCCGCCTCTGAAATAGGACTTGAGTTTTTTTGTGACCGCAGCCAAATGCGGGCCGATCCCAATAGGTCTTCACCATGCAGCCCAACCAGCTCACTTCAGGCGACGTGATCGCCGATCGCCGCGCCGACTACGCCAAGATGCTCGACGAAAGCGGCGAACCGGACGCAGCCGCCGAATTGATGGAGCAGGCGTTGGAACTCGTGCCGGGCTGGGCGGCCGGCTGGTATCGGCTGGCCGGCTACCGCGAAAAGGCTGGCGACAAGTCAGGCGCGATCGACGCCTACCGGCGCACTTTGGAGGTCAGTCCGGACGATATTTTCGGAGCCGAGCTCAAGCTCGCTTTGCTTGGCGACGTCGAGACGCCGGACCAGCCGCCGAGCAGCTATGTCGAGCGATTGTTCGACGACTATGCCGATCGCTTCGAGACGTCGCTGGTGGAGAAGCTCGATTACAGCGTTCCGGCCAAGCTTGCGGCGCTCGTTGCGACGACTGGCAGGAACTATGCGTTGGCCGTGGACCTCGGTTGCGGCACCGGCTTGCTCGGACCGGAGATCCGTGGTCGCGTTGCGCGCCTCGAGGGGTTCGATCTGTCGCAGAACATGCTCGCCAAGGCTGGCGAGAAGCATGTCTACGATCACTTGGCGCAAGCAGATCTGTCGCTGGCTCCGGAAGCGACGGGCCTCTTTGTCGAGGGAGCGACGCATCGCGCCGACCTCGTCACTGCCGCGGATGTGTTGATGTATCTCGGCAATCTCGAGAGTGTGTTCGAGGCGGTTTCAGCGCTTGTCTTGCCGGGCGCCGACTTCGCATTTTCCGTCGAGGACGCGGGCGAGGGCAATGGCTTTCATCTCGCGCCGTCGCTGCGCTACGCCCATTCCGAAAGCTATATACGCGCGCTCTGCGCCCGCCACGGTCTTGAGGTCATCGCCGTCAGCATGACGCCCATTCGCAAAGATGGCGCAAACATCATTTCAGGTATTCTGTTCCTTACGCGCAAGGCGGGATAGCGGAACGATTCTTGCGAAGTGAATAATAGGTCAGCATTGCTTACGTATTTCGCTTGATCGCACTGCGAAAACGCCTGATAATGCTGGCTAATTCAGTAGGGTGCTTTCAGGATTTCGAGGCACCCGGCATCATTCATCACCTACATTTCGTCACGCTCGGGTCTCGCCCTGGCGCATATGAACATGTCTGCCGTTTGGGGATCAACGACAATGGCACAGCTCTTCAATGCCCTCGGTTTCTGGAATACCAGCGCCACTCGCCATACACCGGTCGAAGACGTCCAGGGGATTTTCTCCGGCAGCCTTATTGCGGCGCTCGGGCTTTATGTTCTGGCCAGCGCCGGCCTTCTGACCGGCAGCACCGCCGGCGTCGCGTTTCTGCTCCACTACGCCTTCGGCGTGAACTTCGGTCTCGCCTTCTTCCTGCTCAACCTGCCGTTCTTTTATCTTTCATGGACGCGGCTCGGCATGGCCTTCACGGTCAAGACATTTATCGCCATCGGCCTGACATCGCTCATGACCAGCCTGCAGCCGAAGGTCATGGACATTTCCGCCATCCATCCGGCCTGGGCGGCTCTTCTCGGCGGTCTGCTGCTGGGTTTCGGCCTTCTGGCGCTCTATCGCCACCGCGCCAGCCTCGGTGGGGTCGGCATCCTGGGCGTCTATATGCAGGAGCGTTTCGGCATCCGCGCCGGCCTCGTGCAGATGGCGATCGACCTTTGTGTGCTGGCCGCAGCCTTCTTTGTCACCACGCCACCGGTGGTTTTCTATTCCGTTCTCGGCGCGGTGGTGCTGAACCTCTTCGTGGCCGTCAACCACCGCGCCGATCGCTACATCGCGCTTTAGGCAGCCCGTGCCGGCTTGTCGATCGGGTGCTGCGAGCGGAAGCCGACTGCCAGCCGGTTCCAGACATTGATCGTGCCGATCGCGACCGTGATCTTGGTGATCTCTTCTTCCGTGAAGTGGGCCTTCAGGGCTTCGAAATCGGCGTCCGGTGCGCCGGTTTCGGCGATACGGGTCACGGCATCGACCCAGCCGAGCAGGGCGCGTTCCTTGGCGTCATAGATCGGCGATTCCCGCCAGACGCACATCAGGTTGATCCACTGTTCGCTAAGCCCGTCATGCCGGGATTCCTTCACGTGCATGTCGACGCAATAGGCGCAGCCGTTGATCTGCGAGGCGCGCAGCTTGATCAGATGGATGAACCGGCGCTCAAGGCCCGATTCCTGAACATACTGCTCGAGGGCGGCGACCGCCTTGTAAGCGTCCGGCGCGGCCTTGGCGAAGTTGAAACGTGCTTGCATGGTTCATTCTCCTTTTGGGGTTCTGCGGCTCAGCGAGCCGCTCTGCGTTCATTGATCTCAAGGAAGGCGCAGCCGCGGGCGGCGATCCCGCCGTCGTCATCAGCAGCGAGCTGCACCAGGATGTCGGCGATGCTGGTCTTTGCGAGTTCGGCGCGGTAGACGCGCTCGGCCCTCAGCATCGCCGCGCTGATCTGGCATGGTTTGGTGAAATAGCGCCCCGGCAGCTGGTTCGGCCCGCGCTGGCGGATCTCACTGCATCGGAACGCCGGCTCCGGTCCTTCGACCGCCAGCACGATGTCGAGGAGACTGATCTCTTCTGTCGGCTTCGCCAACTTGTATCCGCCCTTCGGCCCCGGAACCGTGCTCACGATACCTGCGCCGGAAAGCGCCTGCAGATGCTTCAGAAGATAGCTCGTCGAAACGCCATGGAACTCTGCGAGTGCCGCGGCCGAGAGCACCCCGCCTTCGGAAAGGCCGGCCAGCATGGAAACGCTGTGTATCGCCTGCTCGACTCCATCACCCAGTTTCATCAGATCATCCTCAATTCGTGGATAAAAAATATCTATGATTATTGCGCCTGTCAAGCGGCTATATGTGAAGGATCGGATAGACGTGCGCATTTTGGTCGTCCGGGGTTGTGAAGCGGGACGGATTCGCTAAAGTCGGCCCCGTTGGGCAAAAACAATTCCAATAAGGGAACAGCAATGAGAAAGACGATTTTCCTGGCGGCCGCTGCCTTGCTTGCGGCGACGCACCTCGCATCCGCCGAGGATACCATCCGCATCGCAACCGAGGGCGCCTATCCTCCCTTCAACTACGTCGAATCCGACGGCAGCCTGAAGGGTCTCGACGTCGACATGGCCAATGCGCTCTGCGAGGAGATGAAGGCCAAGTGCACGATCGTCGCGCAGGATTGGGACGGCATCATCCCCGGCCTCCTGGCCAAGAAGTATGACGCCATCATCGCCTCGATGAGCATCACCGACGAGCGCAAGAAGCAGATCGACTTCACGAACAAGTACTACACGACGCCGCTCGCCGTCGCCGTACCGAACGACAGCCCACTCAAGGGCGTCACGGTCGACGACATGAAGGGCAAGACCGTTGGCGCCCAGGCTTCGACCACGCAGGCCGACTACCTGAACGACGTCTACGCCAAGGGCGGCGCCGAAGCGAAGATGTATCCGACGCAGGATGAAGCCGTCGCCGACCTGCAGAACGGCCGTATGGACGCGCTGATCTCCGACAAGTTCGTGGTGGTCGACTGGCTGAACAAGGCAGGCAAGGATTGCTGCAAGTTGCTCGGCGACGTTCCGGGCACGGAAACGCAGGCCGGCATCGGCATCCGCCAGGGCGAGACCGAGCTGAAGGAGCGCTTCAACAAGGCGATCGACGCGCTCGTTGCCAACGGCAAGTACAAGGAAATCACCAAGAAGTATTTCCCCTTCGACATCTACTGATCGCTTGCCGATCCAATCGCGCGGAGGCCAAAAACCTCCGCGCCCTTTGACCAAGTCCATCCGATGAAAACAGATATTCTCGTCCTTGGTGCCGGCATTGTCGGCGTCAGTGCGGCCATTCATTTGCAGGATCGCGGCCGCTCCGTCGTGCTTGCCGACCGCGGCGAACCGGGCGGCGGCACCAGCTACGGCAATGCAGGGCTCATCGAGCGCTCCTCCGTCGTTCCCTACGCCTTTCCGCGGCAGCTCGGCGCGATTGCCAAATATGCGCTGAACAATTCATCGGATGTTCGGTACGATCCGGCCTACCTGCCGCGCATCGCCAAATGGCTGGCGCGCTACTGGTGGCATTCCTCGCCGACCAATCTGGAAAAGGCGACACGGGCGCTGCTGCCATTGATCGAAGCCAGTGTCACCGAACACGACAAGCTGATTGGCCGCGCCGGCGCTTCCGACCTCATCCGCGAGCGCGGCTGGATGTCGTTCTACAAGAACCCGCGCCGTTTCGAGGCTGCCCGTGCGGAAGCCGAGAACCTTTCGGCTCATGGCCTAGCGATCCGCATTCTCGATAGAGCTGAGTTTCTCGCGCTTGAGCCCGCCTTCGCCGCGCGCGGTGGAAGCATCGCCGGCGCCGTCCATTGGCTCGATCCGAAGACCGTGACCGACCCACAGGCGCTGACGGCAGCCTATGCGAACCTCTTGACGACAGCCGGCGGCACGGTCGTCCGAGCCGATGCCTCCGCTCTGCGCGAGGAGAAGAACGGCTGGTCGATCACGACAGCCGAAGGCGAGGTCATCGAAGCCGGCGAGGTCGTCGTCGCCCTCGGGCCGCAATCCGGCCTGATCTTCCGCAAGCTTGGCTATCCCTTACCGCTGGCGGTCAAGCGCGGCTACCACCGGCACTATGCGCAACGCGAGGGCCAGCCGCTCGGCCATTCCGTCGTCGACGAGGAAGCCGGCTACGTGCTGGCGCCGATGGCACGCGGCATCCGCCTGACGACGGGCATCGAATTCGCCGCGCCGGATGCGCCGCCAAATACCATCCAGCTCCGCCGCAATGAGGCCCATGCCCGTAAGCTCTTTCCGCTTGGCGAACCGGTGGAGGCGACGCCTTGGCTCGGCCTGCGGCCCTGTCTGCCTGACATGCGCCCGGTGATCGGACCGGCGCCGCGCCATCGCGGTCTCTGGTTCAATTTCGGCCACGCCCATCACGGCCTGACGCTCGGCCCGGCAAGTGGCCGGCTGCTAGCGGAACAGATGGCCGGCAACGACACGTTTGCCGATCCGAAGCCGTTCCATCCGCATCGCTTCCTGTAGTTACCAGGTCTGCCATTCTATTTCATTTCGGCAGCAGCTGCACTACCTTAAGCGCCGTGGACCAGATCGATTCCGAAGCCCGCGTTGCCCTGCCTCCGCCTTTCACCCGCTGGTTCGCGGACAAGGGATGGCGCCCACGCGCCCACCAGCTGGAACTGCTGGCCCGCGCCGAGGCAGGCGACAGCACGCTACTGATCGCGCCAACCGGCGCCGGCAAGACGCTCGCCGGCTTTCTGCCATCGCTGACCGACCTGACGCGTCGCGGCCGGATCCCGCCGGGCTCCGCCTTCACCGGTATTCACACGCTCTACATCTCGCCGCTGAAGGCGCTTGCCGTCGACATCGAACGAAACCTGATGAAGCCGGTGGAGGAAATGGGCCTGCCGGTGACGGTCGAGAACCGCACTGGCGACACGCCCGTTGCCAAGCGCCAGCGCCAGAGATTGAGCCCGCCCGACATTCTCCTGACCACCCCCGAGCAAGTGGCCTTGCTGCTCGCCAGCCGCGAGGCCGAGCGCTTCTTCAAGGACCTCAAATACGTCGTTTTCGACGAACTGCATTCGCTCGTTACCTCGAAGCGCGGCCACATGCTCTCGCTCGGCCTTGCCCGCCTGCGCCGCTTGGCGCCAGCCCTGCAGACGATCGGCCTTTCGGCCACCGTCTCCGACCCGATGGACCTGCGGAAATGGCTGGTCGCGCAGCGGGAAGGCGAGGATCACCATGCCGGACTGGTCATTGTCGAAGGCGGCGCCAAGCCCGACATTTCGATCCTCTCGACCGAGGAGCACATCCCCTGGTCCGGCCATTCGGCGAAATACGCGATCCCCGATGTCTACAAGCAACTTCTCGATCACCGCACGACCCTGCTCTTCGTCAACACCCGGTCGCAGGCCGAGATGCTGTTTCAGGAACTCTGGACGGTAAACGAGGAAAACCTGCCGATCGCGCTGCATCATGGCTCGCTCGATGTCGGCCAGCGCCGCAAGGTGGAGGCCGCGATGGCGGCAAACCGGCTGCGGGCGGTTGTCGCCACCTCGACGCTTGATCTCGGCATCGACTGGGGCGATGTCGATCTGGTCGTCCATGTCGGCGCGCCAAAGGGAGCCTCGCGGCTTGCCCAGCGCATCGGCCGCGCCAACCACCGCATGGACGAGCCCTCGAAGGCGATCCTCGTGCCCGCCAACCGCTTCGAGGTGATGGAATGCCAGGCAGCGCTCGACGCGAACTATATCGGCGCGCAGGATACGCCGCCGGTCGGCAAGGGCGCGCTGGATGCGCTGGCGCAACATGTGCTCGGCATGGCCTGCGCCGAACCGTTCGACATGCTGGAGCTCTACGACGAGGTCACCAGCGCCTCGCCATACGCCGATCTCTCCTGGGAAACCTTCGAGCGCGTCGTCGATTTTGTTGCGACGGGCGGCTACGCGTTGCGCACTTATGAGCGCTATGCCCGCATCCGCAAGACCAAGGAAGGACGCTGGCGCGTTTCCAATCCGCAGGTCGCGCAGCAATACCGGCTGAATCTCGGCACCATCGTCGAAAGCCCGATGCTCAATCTGCGTATGGTCAAGCGCGGCGAAGGCGGCCGGATCGGTCGGGGCGGCGCGACGCTGGGCAAGGTCGAGGAATACTTCCTCGAACAGCTTTCGCCCGGCGACACCTTCATCTTCGCCGGCAAGGTGCTGCGCTTCGAGGGCATTCGCGAGAACGAGGCGCTGGCTTCGCAGGCCTTCTCGATGGACCCGAAGATCCCATCCTACGCCGGCGGCAAGTTTCCGCTCTCGACTTATCTGGCGGACCAGGTGCGGTCGATGATCGCAGACCCCGACCGCTGGCGCCGCCTGCCGGACCAGGTGCGCGACTGGCTGGCGATCCAGCAGGAAAAGTCGATGCTGCCGAAGCGCGACGAGCTGCTGATCGAAACCTTCCCGCGCGGCAGCCGCTGCTACATGGTGATCTATCCCTTCGAGGGGCGGCTAGCGCACCAGACGCTTGGCATGCTGCTGACGCGCCGCCTCGAGCGGGCCGGCGCCAAGCCCCTCGGCTTCGTCGCAACGGACTATTCGCTCGGCATCTGGGGTTTCGAGGACATGGGGATAATGATCCGCAACGGCCGGCTCAGCCTCGCCGATCTTTTCGACGAGGACATGCTGGGCGACGATCTCGAAAGCTGGCTTGAGGAATCTTTCCTTCTGAAGCGCACCTTCCGCAATTGCGCCGTGATTGCAGGCTTGATCGAGCGCCGTCACCCGGGCAAGGAAAAGACCGGGAGACAGGTCACGGTCTCGGCTGATCTGATCTATGATGTGCTCAGAACCCACGAGCCCGATCACATCCTCCTGCAGGCGACGCGGCAGGACGCGGCAAGCGGGCTTTTGGATATTTCCCGGCTTGGCGATATGCTCAAGCGAATCAAAGGCCACATCACGCATCGTGCGCTCGACCATATCTCGCCGCTGGCGGTCCCCGTCATGCTGGAGATCGGCAAGGAGCCGGTGCATGGCGAGGCGCATGACGCCGTGCTGGCGGAAGCCGCCGGCGACCTGATCGCCGAGGCGCTGGCCTAGAACAAGTCCCGGATAGGTTCGCGCCGGCTTACCATCCGGAATGCCCGATACGGAGATAGGGAGCGACCCGAGGGAAGCGCTTCCAAGACCAAGGACCGACCCGATTGATGAACCGCCTGGCGCTTGCGCGTGAACTGAACGGACTGGCCGCGCTGGCTGGCGTCGAGACTTCGGTCCACGGCGTTGCCGCCGTCTGCGATCCGCTCGGCGCGCTCTACATGCCGGATGCCGGCATTCTCGTCGTCTCCGACCTGCATCTCGAAAAGGGTGCGGCCTTCGCCCGTCGCGGCATGATGCTGCCGCCCTACGATACGCTGGCGACGCTGACCGTGCTTTCGGCCGTCATCACCCGCTACGACCCGAAGCTGGTGGTCTCGCTCGGCGACAATTTCCACGACCGCGTCGGCTCGGCGCATCTGCCCGAGACGTTCCGCAGCCTGATTGCCGAAATGGCGCGCGGCCGCGAATGGATCTGGATCAACGGCAATCATGATCCTGACGGCACTGTCGATCTACCGGGCACTTCTGTTGATGAAATGCATTATGGGGGCCTGACCTTCCGTCACGAGCCGAGAGGCGGGCTGCAGCAGGGCGAGATCGCCGGGCACCTGCACCCGGCCGCAACGGTGCGCCGACGCGAAAAATCCGTCCGCCGCCCGTGCTTTGCCACCGACCGCGCCCGCCTGCTGATGCCGGCCTTCGGCGTCATGACCGGCGGCCTCGACCTTCGCCACAAGGCGATGAAGGGCCTGTTCGATCACACTGCGCTCATCGCCCACCTCCTTGGGCGTGACCGGATCTACTCGGTCAGGTTTGGCAACCTGGTGGGTTAAGCGCGCGATAGGCGACAGGCGTGCAAACCGCCGTCGCGCTAGTCGCCGAAATAGTAGAGCGGCTGGCGAGTGAGCTCACCACGGCCGAGATGGCCGTACACATCGTTTCCCAGAATCCAGAAGGAAATCGCCTGTGTCTTCATGCTGAAGATATAGTCGCCGGAGATCCAGTGCTCCGCTTTGTTGCCCGAAATCGCATACAGATAGTCGCCAACCTCATACATGACCGCCCGGTGCGAGCTGTAATCGTATAAGTAGCGCTCGGCCATCTATTCTCCTGATTCTATTTCAGAAAGAATCCCATGGTCCCGAATGTATTGTCAAACAATACTGGAGCTATACGAAGATCGACCCAATTTTGTTTGGTTCGTGTTGTATAGTGTTTTTATTGGACGTTCCCAGTGAAGGCCTTAATTGCACTCCTGCAACTGCCGCTGATAGGTCACGGCCATGTTGTTGAACCGCTGCGCCGTCTTCTGCAGTTGTGCATTCGAGCGCCAGTCGCCGCGCATGTAGCCTTTCGGGCCGGAATAGTAGGCGAGATAGAGGTTGTAGGCATCGTTCTGGGGAATGCCGGTCAGCTGGCTGTTTTGCGCGTGGTACCAGCCGATGAAGTCGATCGCATCGGCGAAGTTGGTGCGGCGTGCGGCCCAGCTGCCGGTGGCGGATTGGTAGTGATCCCAGGTGCCGTCGAGCGCTTGCGAATAGCCGTAGGCCGTCGAAGGTCGCGTCCAGGGAATGAAGCCGAACAGCTTGGTGCGCGGTGGTCGCGCATAGGGCTGGAAGCCAGACTCCGTATACATGGTCGCCATCAGGATCGGAACGGGAACGCCATACTTGCGCTCCGTCTTTTCCGCCGCGCGCTGCCAGCTCGTGAACATCCCGTCGCGCTGCTCAAAGACGGCGCAGATGTTTCGGGTCTGTTTGGGAGCGGTCGCACAGCCGGCAACAAGTGCCAGAAGCACGAGAGCGGGGAGGGCACGGATACGCATTACAAGAACCTCTCGTTTCCAAGAGATTACTAACTCGTAAACATTAACGAGCGGTTTTTAGCGGAATGCGAGTTGCTACCTGCAAATGGCCGCAGTGCCGCCAAGGAGAGCAGCTTTTCCATCTGGAAATTGGTCAGCGCCTGCCTGCGCTTTTCCACGCTTTGCTGCGTCAAAACGGCGAAGCCTCGCCGTTCGAAGAACGAGGCCCGGGCGGCCGCACAAGTGTACTTTGCGCGTGGCCCAAAGGCATTTATTGTCGAGGAATGCCGGGCGCGGTTGGGAGTGTCTGATGTCGGCAGTGCCTTTCTCGAAGATTTCGACTCCGCTCAATGCGCTGTTCGCCGCAATTGGTCTCCTGATCGTTGCCGCGCTGACGACGCCCAATCTCGCCGCGGAAGAGCAGTTCGTCTTCGAGTTGCTGCTTGCGGCAATTTGGGTGGTCTATGTGCTCCAATTGATTGGCACGTTGCTCTCACGTCGACGACGCCCGTCGAGCGGGGTGACGGCCCTTGTGATCGATTTGCTCGCCGTTCTTGTTCCGGTCGTCGCATTCCTGTTTGTTGGATCCCGCGATCGGAGCCTGTATTGCGCCATTTGGCTTCTCAAGCCGCTGCGGGACTCGAGCTTCTTCAGGCTGATGGCAAAGGTGGTTGCGAACGAATCGCGCAATCTGCTTGGCGTCACGTCGGTCTTCGGCATCGTTCTCTTTGGTGCCGCGCTGGCCGGCTATGTCATCGAGCGGGACGTCCAGCCGGACAAGTTCGGCAGCATCCCGCAGGCGATGTGGTGGGCCGTCGTGACGCTGTCGACGACCGGCTACGGCGACGAGATCCCGCAGAGCCTCGGAGGGCGGATACTGGCTGGCCTGGTGATGATGAGCGGTATCGGCATTTTTGCGCTTTGGGCCGGCATCCTCGCCACCGGTTTCTACGAAGAGGTTCGCCGTCAGGACTTCGTTCGCAACTGGCAACTGGTCGCCTCGGTACCCTTGTTCCAGAAGCTTGGCGCGGCGGCACTTGTCGAGATCGTGCGGGCGCTGCGACCGCGCATCGTCCCTGCCGGTGCCGTGATCTGTCGCAAGGGCGATGTTGGCGATCAGATGTTCTTTATCGTCGAGGGACGGGTCAGCGTGGCAACCCCCGATCATCCTGTGGAACTTGGCAGCGGAAGCTTTTTCGGCGAGATGGCGCTGATCACGGGCGAGCCACGGTCGGCAACGGTCAGTGCAGCAACCGAGGTGTCGCTGCTGTCGCTCTATGCGGTGGACTTCCAGATGCTGTCGAGCAGCAGCCCCGAGATCGCGGAGACCATCCGCAAGACTGCGCTTGAGCGACGGGGCGGGCTTCCGAAGGCTTGATCCAAGCCCGCTGTGGCTGCGGCAGCGCCGCAGCCATCGACGCTCATGCCTGGACCGGCTCGTAGCGAAGGATCACTGCGCCGTTCTTGGTCGTCGTGCTGTCCAGTAGCTTCAGCGGAAGCTTCCGGTCCGCTGGTTTGAAATGTGGGTTCCCGCCGCCGAGGATGACAGGCACAAGGCAGATGCGGATTTCATCCACCAGGCCTTCCTTCAGGAGCGAGTCCGCCAGCTCGGCGCTGCCGAAAATGAAGATCGACTTGCCGGTTTCGGCCTTCAGCTTCTTGAGTTCCGAGACGGGTTCACTCACGACGCGGGTATTGTTCCAGTCGGCCGTCGTCATCGACCTCGATACGGCTATCTTGGCAATGCCGTTCATATAGGTCTTGATCTTCTCGCCTTCCTCGTCCGTGGCGGTCGGCCAATAGGCGGCCATGCCCTCATATGTCTTGCGGCCGAAGACGAGCAGGTCGCCCTCTTCGCCAAGACGCTCGGAGTACTGTTGCAGTTCGGGACCCCAGACAAGTGTGTGAAAATCAATATCCCACGGCTTTGTCCCTTCGAAATAGCCGTCAAGCGTCATCAGATTCCAAACGATAAGCTTTCTCATCCCTTCGTCCTCCTCGAAACTGGTTGCGAATAGCAACTGGTTGAACGCTAGATAGACTGATGGCAAAATGCAAGCGGTTTTTGGAGATGATAATGGACGATGCTCACCGCTCCGGCTGCCCGATCAATCTGACGCTCGAGGTCCTCGGCGATCGCTGGAGCCTGATCGTCATCCGCGACATCATGTTCGGCAATCGGCGCCATTTTCGCGAACTGCTGCAGAATTCGCAGGAGAAAATTGCCTCGAACATTCTGGCCGATCGCCTCCGCCGCCTGGTCGACAGGGGATTGCTGACGCGCGAGGATGATCCGACGCACAAGCAGAAGGCAATCTATAGCCTGACCGAAATGGCGATCCAACTCGTGCCGATCTTCGCGCATATGGGTGCGTGGGGCCGCAGGCATCTTCCGGTTACCGAGGAACTCTCCATTCGGGCCGAGCTTCTCGAGAACGGAGGCACGGAACTCTGGGAGGAATTCATGGACGAGCTGCGCGCCAAGCATCTCGGCAAGAAGCTGCCCGCCGGAACGCCGTCCGTCCTCGCGCGCCTCACCGAAGCCTATCTCGATGTCGTCGCCCGCAAGACGAAATCCGCCTGATCAATCCTTACGGAACACCACGCTGGCGCCCCAGCCGGTAATGAGCGCCAGGAAGACAGAAACCAGGCCGTAGGCAATCGGCTGCGAGTGCGCCGCGTCCGTAATCATCTGCTCGATGCCCGTCTTGATGACACGCAGCGGCACCGACTTCTCGGTGATGAAATTACCGCTCTTGAAGAGATAGGCGCGCACGGTATGCACGCCGTTCGGAATGTTTGCCGGCAACCGCAGGCTTGCTTTGAAAAGGCTGGAACTGACGAAACGCACGCCGCTCGGGTCGCGATCGTAGAGGCCGCCGTTTTCCTGCAGTCGGCGAAAGGCCTGCCGGAATTCGCCGAGATTGCTGGCGTTGCCGACGAAGCCGACCGGCGTCAGCGGGATGTGGTCGATGCCGATCCCCCTATCCGTGAGGTCGAGCGGCGTAGTGATGTCGTCAAGCATACGCGAACTCGACATCGAATAGGAGTGCGGTACCGCCTCGAAGGTCATCGATCGCGTATTCATCCAGACGCCGAACACACGCTCCTTCCGGCGCACGGTCGCGTTTTCTCGCGGCCCCTCGAGAACGACGACCACGTCATATTGGCCGATTGCCAAGAGAAGACTGTCAGTGTTCGTCACGGCTCCAAAGATCGTCAGGTCCGCGCCCCGAAAATCCGAAGTGATGGCGATTTCGCTGGTGGAGGTACCGATCTCCAGCCCTTCGGTCTTGCTCTGCGCGGCCTGGCCTGGGAGCAGCATCTGCGCCATTGCTGCGGTGGGCAGCAAGAGAACGATAGATAGAAGAGCAGCGAGGAAGCGGCGCATCAATTCGCTCCCATGACGACGGAGTAGACGTCCGCTGGGGTTACGACGAGCGCAACGGCAAGACGAAGGCCGACGGCAAGCACCAGCAGTCCGAGAAGCGCGCGAAGCTGCTCACCGCGCAGCTTCTGTCCGACACGCACGCCATACTGCGCGCCGATCACGCCGGCAATCATCAGGAAAAAGGCGAGCACGATGTCGACCGAGAAGTTCGTCGCCGCCTGCACGACCGTCGTGTAGGCGGTCACGAAGATGATCTGGAACAGCGACGTGCCGACGACCACGTTGGTCGGAATGCGCAGGAGATAGATCATCGCCGGCACCATGATGAAGCCGCCGCCGACGCCCATGACCGATGTCAGGATGCCGATGCCGAAGCCGAGCGCGACGACCGGGATCACGCTGAGGAAGATCTTCGACTTCTTGAACCGCATCTTCAGCGGCAGCTTGTGCACCCAATGGTGATGACCGGGGCGCCGCGGCGGCGGCGGCACGTTCTTCGCCGCACGGCGCATGGCACTGACGCTCTCGACCAGCATGAGTCCACCGACCGTGCCGAGAAAGACGACGTAAAGCAGCGAAATGATGAGATCGAGCTGACCAATCCGCCTGAGCAGCGAGAAGATCCAGATGCCGACCGTGGCGCCCGTGAGCCCCCCAATCAGCAGCACGGTTCCAAGCTTCAGGTCGAGCGATCCACGCCGGAAATGCGTGATGGCGCCGGATATGGAGGAGGCCACGACCTGATTGGCGCCGGTGGCGACGGCAACGACCGGCGGGATGTTGTAGAAGATCAGGAGCGGCGTGATCAGGAAGCCGCCGCCGACACCGAACATTCCGGAGAGAAAGCCGACGGCTGCTCCCATGCCGAGAATGATGAAGATGTTCACCGACAATTCTGCGATAGGCAGATAGATTGTCACAGCAGACCCCAATCTATGAACTGCCCCCACAGGCAGGCGTCTTACATCTTGTTCGAATGGTGCATCATACGGTGAAATCGTTGCCAGAGGATTTCGATTAGCGACACGCGATCCACTCGATAGCGTGATCACTGTCGAATATTCAGGCTTTTTTTGGGTTTTATGACAGAGCTTTAGGGGGCGATCCCGACAAAGCGTGCCTAGTGCCGTATCCGGATCGCCGGTTGAATGCGGGACGCCTGCCGACTAGGGTCGGAGCACGATTGTCCGGGGGATTCGCGTGAAGGCAGGATTGGTTCGTTGGTTGCTGATGGCTTGCGTCCTTCAGCCGGTTGCGGCGAGGGCGGAGTGGCAGCCGGTCGAAGAGGTGCGGACCTACGCGGTGACGGGCAGTTCCGGCGCAGCCTTGTACGATTCTATCGGCGAGCACGGTCCTGAGCTTGGCGGCGGTCGGGTGGTGGCGCACACGACGTTCAAGCTGACCTGGACCAGAAAATACGAGCGCCGGGGCGATGCCTGCGTGCTTGCCGTAGCGCGGCCGAAGCTGATCATCACCTACACGCTGCCGAAGCCGGCCGGCAAACTTCCCGCCGCCACCCAGGCAAGCTGGGCGACCTTCATTGCCGGCATCGAAACGCATGAGCGGGTACACGGGGACTATATCGAGCAGATGGTCCGGGACATCGAGGCGATGAGCGTCGGCTTTTCCGCCGACAATGACCCGGATTGCCGCAAGATCCGGGTCGAACTCACGAAGCGGCTCGGCGAATTCTCGGCGCGACAGCGACAGCAGGGCCGTGATTTCGACAAGGCGGAGATGAGCGAGGGCGGCAATATTCGCCGCCTCGTCCTGCAGCTCGTGAACGGCCCCTGAGGGCCGTTCGAACCTATGGCGGTTCAGCCCAAGGCGGCAGCGGCCACCGGCGCGAGGTGCGGCCAGACCTCGAGGGCGCCGCGATAGATCATGCTCAGCGCCACGTAGACGATGATGGCAAGGCCGAGATAGGCGATCCAGTGGTAGCGGTTGAGCAGGCGCGCGATGAAGTTCGCCGCAATACCCATCATCGCAATCGACAGGATGAGGCCGATGACGAGGATCGTCGGATGTTCGCGGGCAGCCCCCGCAACGGCGAGCACGTTGTCGAGCGACATCGACACGTCGGCAATGACGATCTGGCTGGCTGCCTGGAAGAAGGTCTTCTTCGGCGCCGCCGTGTCGCCTTCGGCACCCTCCACTTCGCCGCTGCCGTTGCGCAGATCGCGCCACATCTTCCAGCAGACCCAGAGCAGGAGAATACCGCCGGCCAGCAGCAGGCCGATGATCTCGAGAAGCTGGACGGTGACGCTGGCAAGCGCGATACGCAGCACGGTGGCAGCAAGAATACCGACGAGGATCGCCTTCTTGCGTTGGTCGGCCGGCAATCCGGCGGCGGCAAGACCGATGACGACGGCGTTGTCGCCAGCAAGCACGAGGTCGATGAGAATGACCTGCAAGAGCGCCAGCAAGCCGGCCGAGGTGAAAATTTCCATAATCTGATAATCCCTGACATATGCGAAACGCCCGCCGGCGCGCCGATAACGCATAAATGATCGCTGATCGGCTGATCAAGGGGCGAGGACCTATTGTGGAAAAGTTCTGTCGCCCGTTGCAGTTCCGCCCGGTCGACAAACGCCCTTCATTTTCCTGACGTAGAGCTCTTTGCATGGCCTGGGATTGGCCATTACGCCGGGAACGTGCTAGCGAGAGCCGCAAAAAGCCCCGGCCGGCATGATCGAGGGGCGCAGCAACGCTTTCGGACTCCACGCAGACATGATTCGTATCGAGAATATCAGCAAGCAGAACAGCCACCGCATCCTCTTCATCGAAGCCTCCGCAGCCCTCAACAGAGGCGAGAAGATCGGCCTCGTCGGCCCGAATGGCGCCGGCAAGACGACGCTCTTTCGCATGATCACGGGGCAGGAGCAGCCCGATGAAGGCCAGGTCGCGGCCGAAAAGGGCGTGACGATCGGCTATTTCAATCAGGATGTCGGCGAGATGTCCGGCCGTAGCGCCGTGGCCGAGGTCATGGAAGGTGCTGGGCCCGTCAGCGTCGTCGCGGCCGAGTTGCGTGAACTCGAAGCGGAAATGGTCGATCCCGACAAGCTCGACGAGATGGACCGGATCATCGAGCGCTATGGCGAAGTCCAGGCACGGTACGAGGAGCTGGACGGCTACGCTTTGGAGGGCCGTGCGCGCGAAGTGCTGGCTGGCCTCAGCTTCACCCAGGAAATGATGGACGGTGATGTCGGCGGACTGTCGGGCGGCTGGAAAATGCGCGTGGCGCTCGCCCGCATTCTCCTGATGCGTCCGGATGTCATGCTGCTCGACGAGCCGAGCAACCACCTGGACCTGGAAAGCCTGATCTGGCTGGAAGAATTCCTGAAGACCTATGACGGGGCGCTTCTGATGACCTCGCACGACCGCGAGTTCATGAACCGCATCGTTGGCAAGATCATCGAGATCGACGCCGGCTCGTTGAACAGCTACTCCGGCGATTACGGGTTCTACGAACAGCAGCGGGCGCAGAACGAGAAACAGCAGCAGGCGCAGTTCGAGCGCCAGCAGGCGATGCTTGCCAAGGAAATCAAGTTCATCGAGCGTTTCAAGGCGCGCGCATCGCACGCCTCGCAGGTGCAGAGCCGCGTCAAGAAGCTGGAGAAGATCGACCGGGTTGAGCCGCCGAAGCGCCGCCAGACGGTCGCCTTCGACTTCCTGCCGGCCCCGCGCTCCGGCGAAGACGTGATCAACCTCAAGAACGTCCACAAGAAGTACGGCAGCCGAACCATTTACGAAGGCCTGGACTTCATGGTCCGCCGCAAGGAGCGTTGGTGCATCATGGGCATCAACGGTGCCGGCAAGTCGACCCTGCTGAAGCTGGTTGCTGGTTCCGCCGAACCGGACCAGGGCAGCGTTGCCCTCGGCGCCAGCGTCAAGATGGGCTATTTCGCCCAGCACGCCATGGATATTCTCGATGGCGAGCGGACAGTGCTGGAATGGCTGGAGGATTCCTTCCCGCAGGCAGGGCAGGCGCCGCTGAGAGCGCTGGCCGGCTGCTTCGGCTTCTCCGGCGACGACGTCGAAAAGAAGTGCCGCGTGCTGTCGGGCGGCGAAAAGGCGCGGCTTGTCATGGCCAAGATGCTCTTCGATCCGCCGAACCTGCTGGTACTCGATGAGCCGACCAACCACCTGGACCTCGACACCAAGGAAATGCTGATCAAGGCGCTGTCGCAATACGAGGGCACGATGCTGTTTGTCTCGCACGACCGGCATTTCCTCGCGGCGCTTTCCAACCGCGTGCTGGAACTGACGCCTGACGGCATCCACCAATATGGCGGCGGCTACACGGAATACGTCGAGCGCACCGGTTACGAGGCACCTGGCCTGCGGGGCTGAGGATAGCGGGGCGCCGGTCGACCTGCAGATTCGATGCGAAGCCGCTATCGTGACGGCCACTGCATGGGCCTCGCCGGGGTCCTTCAAAGGGCGCCGTTACGATCGGCAATTTGGCGCTGCCGGCAGGCCGTAGAGACCGGGGAAGGCGGCGAGCCGCGGCCGGAGTTCCGGTTGCCGCAGCGCCGCCTCAGCCAGGCGACGCTCCAGATCGCGGAACTCCTCCGTGTCGTCGCTGGACGTCCGTTGCATGCTGCCCATCATGCGAAGGATGGTCTGGCGCCGGTCCTCGTTGGCGCGCGTGCAAGGCGGGAAGTAAGGGTGATAGCCGGCATCGTGGTGCATCTGTGCCGCCGTCAGCCTGCCCCTGCAGGCCCGGGCACGACGGCAGGTGGCGATGGAGCAATCTTTCCAGAAGCCGCACTCGCTGGCGGCCAGCCGTGTGATGACGCATCCGCCGGATCGCGCCTTTTCCTCGTCATCGACCAGTCCGCCATCCTCGAAATTCATGGCCTCGACGACGGCGAGCACGTCGACAACGGGCAGGGCGAGAAGTCTTTTCAGGAACAGGCTGCTTCGCATGCGTTTCCTCCACGGCAGCTCCGCCGCCATGTTTTCGACCATCGATCCGGAGAGCCCACGCAAATGCGGAACCTCACTGGTTAGATTTATTGTGGCTCCGCATTTGCGTGGCCTTCGGCGTTCTTCGGGATATCCCTACCCCTTCAGGCGATCGCCTCGTCTCGCTGCGTCCGGGCAGATCGGCCCGAACTTGCATGGCTGAACCAAACCGGATGCTGGAACATCCGGGGGAGACTTGTGATGGCAGCGGTCTAACGCCGATGCCCGGCTTTCGCCTCCCTGCCTTCGGCCACACGTTACAGCCTCCGGCGGGGCGCCGGCTCCCGCCTGCCCGCGAACGTCTCGCGAAACACTCCGGCGACGGAAGCGGGAGGATTGTAGGCACGGGGCCGGGGAGCGGGGATGAGAGATCGGATAAGTGATTGATATGGCTTAACTCGGCGCTGTTTTGCTGCGTTGAGGCACCATGCACTCGACCGGATATTGTATCGGCATATCCCGATTTCGCATGGTCGGACCCGCCTCCACTCCGCAGATGGGATACTGGTCGCATTTACCGTAACGTACTTCCGTATCGAGCCCCGCAAGCATTCACTCCGGATGACGCATCAAGATCTGAGGAGGCCTGCCATGAGGTCGATCGCGCTACTATGCATGCTGCTGCTCGCAGGTCCGGCACTTTCGGCAGACAGGACCGCGCGGCAGGTGTTCGACCAGGAGATCGAGCGGAATGCAGTCCAGGCGGCCGTTTGGGGCATTCCCGTCGTCAACTACGATCTGATGCGGCAGGAGATGCTTGAGAAGACGCCCGGCAAGGTCGGACAGGTCATCTATTGGGGCCGCCCGCTGGACTGGAGGAACCAGACGCTGACGCCCAATCCGGACGCTCTCTACTTCATGGTTTTCTTCAGCACGAAGGAAGGCCCCGTCGTTCTCGATCTGCCGCCGGCGGAGGAAAAGGCTTCCTTCAACGGCAATATCGTCACCGCATGGCAATTGCCGCTCGAGGATGCCGGCCTGCTCGGATACGACAAGGGCAAAGGCGGCAAGTTCGTGGTCCTGCCGCCTGACTACAAGGAGAAGCTGCCGGAAGGCTTCATTCCGCTGCAGTCGGAAGTCTACGGCGGCTACATGCTGTTTCGTTCGAACCTTGCAAGCCATGGTGATGCCGATGTCCAGGCCTCCATCGACTACGGCAAGAAGCTGAAAATCTATCCGCTGTCGGCCGCCGCCAATCCGCCGGAGACCGTTTTCTCCGACGTGAAGGATGTTCTGTTCGATTCCACGATCAGATGGGACGCGAGCTTCTTCGACAATCTGAACCGTGTCGTACAGGAAGAGCCGTGGATCTCCCGCGACCGCGTGATGATCGACCAGCTGAAATCGATCGGCATAGAGAAAGGCAAGCCGTTCGAGCCCGATCGCCACACCAAATCCCTGCTGACCAAGGGCATCAAGGAGGCCGAGACGCTGCTGGAGGCAAAATACGATGCCGGTCTGCCGCCCTTCTTCAGCGAGAAGAGCCGCTGGACCTTCCCGGCCTATCCCGATCTCATCAAGGCCATGCAATCTGATTTCGCCGAACAGGACGCCTATCCGGTCGATCATCGCGGCGTTGCCTACAGCTATGCCTATATCGGCATCAAGAGGCTCGGGGCCGGTCAGTTCTATGCGATCTCGATCCGCGACAAGGATGGCAATGCCTTCGACGGCGGCAAGACCTATCGTCTCCATGTGCCTGGCAATGTTCCCGTCCAGCAATATTGGTCGGTGACGGCCTATGACCGGCAGACGCACGCGCTGATCAAGAATGTTGCGCGTGCCAGCCGTTCGTCGCAGATTCCGGAACTGGTGAAGAACGGGGACGGGTCCGTCGATCTCTATTTCGGTCCCGAGGCCCCCAAGGGCAAGGATGCCAATTGGGTACCGACCGATCCGAAGCGGCAGTTCGAGCTGATGTTCCGCGCCTACGGCCCTACGAAGGAGTTCTTCGACAAGAAGTGGGTTCTGTCGGATGTCGTCAGGGTCGCCGCGCCCTAGCTGTCAGCACGAGGGCCCATTTATGACTGGTATCGTGAGCCAAGAGCTCCCATGACGGATACAGAAACGATCATCATCGGTGCGGGACCGGCAGGATTGGCCTGCGCCGTGGCGCTACAGGCGCGGGGACGCTCGTTTCTGGTGCTTGAGAAAGGCGACACGCTGGCTGCCTCCTGGCATCGCCACTACGACCGCCTTCGGCTGCATACCCACAAGATGCACTCGGCCCTGCCGGGAATGCCAATGCCGCGGCGGTTTCCGAAGTATCCCTCGCGGCTGCAGGTGATCGAGTATCTCGAAACCTATAGCTCCTCGAACGACATCGAGGTCAGGTTCGGTGTGCGCGCGACGACGATCCGCAAGGGCGAGACGTGGGTTGTCGAGAGTTCCGAGGGTGCATTCGAGGCGAGCAATGTCATCCTCGCGACCGGGCTTTCGAACGCGCCGATAAGGCCGTCCTGGGAGGGGCAGGAGCTGTTTTCGGGCAAGCTTCTGCACTCCTCGGAGTTCCGGAATGCCGCGGAGCTTGCGGCCGAGCGGATCCTCGTCGTCGGCTTCGGCAACTCGGCCGGCGAGATTGCGCTCGAATGCGCCGAGGCCGGCCTTCATGTCGCCATGTCCGTGCGTGGTCCGGTCAACGTCGTGCCGCTCGAGCTGTTCGGCGTGACGACCGCCAGCATTGCCATCGCTGAGCGCTTCCTTCCCTATCGCCTGGTCGATGCGGTGAACGCGCCGATCCTCAGCCTGCGTTTCGGCGACCTCGGGGCGTTCGGAGTGGAAAGGGCAAGAGGCGGGCCGCTGGCCGGCATCATCGAAAGGGGACGCACGCCCATGATCAACATCGGCACGATCGAGCGGATCAGGTCGGGGGATATCAAGGTGTTCCCTGCCGTCACGAGATCCGACGATCGCCAGGTGCAATTCGCGGATGGCCGCTCCGGCATTTTCGACGCGATCGTCCTTGCGACCGGCTACCGGCCGGGGCTCGATGCACTTCTGCCCGATTTCGAACAACGATTTGGCGGCGCCGACGGTCCAGCGCGCGGAGATCTCCAGCCGGCGAAGGACGGCCTCTACTTTTGCGGCTTCACCGCCGTTCCAACCGGCCTTCTCCGGGAAATCGGACTTGAGGCGGAGAAGATCGCGGCCTCCATCGCCGGAAAATGATGCGTCGTCCACCGCCCGATCTGACCGTCGGCTCTGTGTTGTGGAGCCTGCAACGGTTGGACCAGCCGTTCAGGCTGGCGTCAGACGTGCTGCCTACACGAAGCGCGGGCTGCAACGGAAAGGCTGATTTGATGAACAGGTACGCATGGTACGCTCTCGCCGCATCTGCCGCGATCGCAATTGCTTCGCCGTCATGGGCGGCTACGACTGTGAAGGTAACCGAAGGCGGTGAGGGCGGCGGGCCGATGACCCTGACGCTCGACCAGGCCACGATCAAGGCAGGGGAGACGATCTTCGCGGTTCACAACGACGCGATGACAGAGGAGCACGAGATGGTGCTCGTCAAGCTGAAGTCCCCCGACCAGAAGGTGCCTTTGATTGCATCAAGGCACAGGGTCGACGAGAAACAGCTAAAAAGCATCGGCGAAGTCTCGGACCTCAAGCCGGGAGCGGACGGGCAGTTGAAAACGAAGCTCGCGCCCGGCGCCTACCTGCTCTTGTGCAATATCAAGGGGCATTATGAGGCGGGCATGCAGGCCAGCCTTACCGTGACCAAGTAGCTGCGAGATCGAAAGCCAGCCGAAAGTATTGCTGGCTTTGATGACAGGTGCCCGGAGGCGGCTTATGCCGCCTCCTCCTCCTTTGCGTAAGGGTCGAAGCGGCCGTAGAAGGTCTCGCCCTTGGCCGCCATGTCCTCAAGCAGCGCCGTCGGCTTGAAGTGTGCACCGTAAGCTGCGGCTAACGTTTCGCAAAGCGCCACGAAGGCCTTCACGCCCATGCCGTCGATGTAGGACAGGACGCCGCCGGTGTAGGGGGCGAAGCCGAAGCCGAGGATGGAGCCGACATCGGCCTCGCGCGGATCGGTGACGATGCCTTCCTCGATGGTGCGCGCCGCTTCGAGTGCGATGGTGACTAGGAAGCGCTGCTTCAGCACCTCGACGTCGATCTCTTCCGCCTTCTTCTGCGGGTATAGAGTCTTCAGCTCCGGCCAAAGCGACTTCTTGGCCGGTTTCGCCGGATAGTCGTAGAAGCCCTTGCCGTTCTTGCGGCCGCGGCGGTCGAGCTCGTCGACCATCTTGTTGATCAGCGCCATATGTTCAGGATCGACGGCGGCCGCGCCGAGATCGGCGACGGTGGCCTTGAGGATCTTCTGCGACAGGTCGATCGCCACCTCGTCATTGAGGGACAGCGGCCCAACAGGCATGCCGGCCATCTTGGCGGCATTCTCGATCATCGCGGGCGGGACGCCCTCGATCAGCATGTCGTAGGCTTCGTGGATATAGCGGAAGACGCAGCGGTTGACGAAGAAGCCGCGCGTGTCGTTGACGACAATGGGCGTCTTCTTGATCGCGGCGACGTAATCGAGTGCCACCGCCAGCGCCTTGTCGCCGGTCTGCTTGCCTGTTATGACCTCCGTCAGCATCATCTTCTCGACCGGCGAGAAGAAATGCACGCCGATGAAATCGGCCGGGCGCTTGGAGTTCCTGGCAAGGCCCGTGATCGGCAGGGTCGAGGTGTTGGAGGCGAAGATGGCGCCTTCAGGCAAGACGGCTTCAACCGCCTCGATGACGGCCTTCTTGACGTCACGGTCCTCGAACACTGCTTCGATGACGAGATCGGCATCGGCAAGGTCGGCATAGTCGGCGGAGGGAACGATGCGCGCCAGCAGCGCCGCACCCTCGTCCTGAGTAAGGCGTCCCTTACTGATCGAGTCCTTGACCAGGCCTTCGCCAACGCCCTTGCCCTTGGTCGCTGCTTCGATGTCGCGGTCGATGAGGGTGACGGGGATGCCGGCGGCGGCGGTTACATAGGCGATCGAGGCTCCCATGAAACCGGCGCCGACGACACCCACTTTCTTCAACTCCGTTTTCGGGATCCCGGCGGGGCGGCGGGCCCCTTTGCCGAGCTCCTGCATGGAGATGAAGAGCGAACGGATCATCGAGAAGGCTTCGTTGGTCTGCAGGATCTCGGTGAAATAGCGCTGTTCGATCTTGAGGCCGGTGTCGAAAGGCACCTGTAGGCCTTCATAGACGCATTTGAGGATGGCGAGTGCTGCCGGGTAGTTGCCCGCCGTTTCGCGGCGCAGGATCGCCGGTGCGGCCGGCCAGAGCTGCGCTGCCGCAGGCGTCCAGATACCGCCGCCGGGCGCCTTGAAACCCTTCTCGTCCCAAGGCGCGACTGGCTTGAGGCCGTCCTTGATCATCTGCTTGGCCGCCGGGATCAGCTGGTCCGGCTCGACCACCTGATGCAGGAGGTTCATCGCCTTGGCGCGCGCCGCCGTCAGCGACTGGCCCGTCGTCATCATCTGCAGGGCCGACTGGGCGTCCGCCAGGCGCGAGACACGCTGCGTGCCGCCGGCACCGGGGAAGATGCCGACCTTGACCTCGGGCAGCGCGATCTTCACCGACTTAGCATTCGAGGCGACGCGGCCGTGGCAGGCGAGCGACATTTCGAAGGCGCCACCCATGCAGGTGCCGTTGATCGCTGAAACCCATGGCTTGCCCGAGGTTTCGATCTTACGGAACAGGCCGGTCATGCGGCCGACGAGATCGAACAGCTTCTGCGCGGCGCCATCGGGATTGGCGGCCTTCTCCTGCTGGTAGAGGGAGAACATCGACTTGATCATCGAGAGGTCCGCGCCGCCGGAGAAGCTCGACTTGCCCGAGGTGATGACAGCGCCCTTGACGGCGCTGTCGGCAACGACGGCATCAACGATGGCGTTCAACTCGGCCATCACCTCTTCGGTGAAGACGTTCATGGATTTGCCGGGCATGTCCCAGGTGACAAGGGCGATGCCGTCCGCGTCTGTTTCGACGGTGAAGTTCTTGTAAGTGTTCATGATGGGATTTCCTCTTCCCTTAGATCGTGTCGCCGAACCTCTCCATCGTCATTCCTGTGCTTGTCACAGGAATCCAGCCACGCGAAGTCCTTCGCGTGAAGGGACTCTTTCGCGCCGCAGACGCGGCGCTGCTGGATCCCTGTGACAAGCACAGGGATGACGGAGGTAAGGTTGCCCTTCTTCCTCAAATTCGTTCGATCACCGTCGCCGTGCCCATGCCAGCGCCGATGCAGAGCGTGACGAGCGCGGTGTTGAGGTCGCGCCGCTCCAGTTCGTCCAGTACGGTGCCCAGGATCATCGCGCCGGTGGCGCCGAGCGGATGGCCCATGGCGATGGCGCCGCCGTTGACGTTGATCTTGTCGTGCGGGACCTCGAAGGCCTGCATGAAGCGCAGCACGACAGCAGCAAAGGCTTCGTTGAGTTCGAAGAGATCGATGTCGGCAAGCGTCATGCCCGTGCGCTTCAGAAGCTTTTCGGTGACGTCGACCGGGCCGGTCAGCATCAGCGCCGGGTCGGAGCCGATATTGGCGAATGCCTTGATGCGGCCGCGGGGCTTGATGCCCATGCTGTCGCCGCCGGCCTTCGAACCGAGCAACACGGCAGCCGCGCCATCGACGATGCCCGAGGAGTTGCCGGCGTGGTGGACGTAGTTGAGGCGCTCGACCTCCGGATGCGCCTGGATTGCAACGGCCTCGAAGCCGCCCATCTCGCCCGGCATCTGGAAGGAGGGATTGAGGGCTGCCAGTGCCTGCATGTCCGTGCCCGGGCGCATGTGCTCGTCATGGGCAAGGATAACAAGACCGTTCTGGTCCTTCACAGGAATGACGGAGTTCTTGAAGTAGCCCCTCTCCCAGGCATTCGCAGCGCGCTTCTGGCTCTCGACGGCGTATGCATCCACGTCGTCGCGCGAGAAGCCGTATTTCGTGGCGATGAGATCGGCCGAGACTCCCTGCGGCATGAAATAGGCCGGGAAGTTCACCGACGGATCCATGAACCAGGCGCCGCCGGACATGCCGAGGCCGACGCGAGACATGCTTTCGACGCCGCCTGCGATGACGATGTCATCGGCGCCCTGGGCGATCTTCGCCGCGCCGAAATTCACTGCGTCGAGGCCGGAGGCGCAGAAGCGGGAAATCTGCATCCCGGGCGCCCTGGTGGAGTAACCTGCCTCGAAGGCGGCACCGCGCGGGATGACCGCGCCTGCTTCCATCACTGGATCGACGCAGCCCATGACGATGTCGTCAACCGTTGCCGTATCGAGCCCGTTGCGATCGCGGATCGCCTCCAGCGTCTTGGCGGCAAGCCGCACCGACGGCACCTCGTGCAGCGAGCCATCCTTCTTGCCGCGGCCGCGTGGCGTGCGCACGTGGTCGTAAATGAAAACCTCGGTCATTCCTCTATCTCCCTATCGGCGGCAAGCGCCGTTGAACTCAAAAGGCCTCGGCGGCCAAGGTCATCATCGTTTCCGCGCCGGTCTCGATGCGGGCCTTGCGCAGTGCCGTTTCCGGCATGATCCGCTCCATGAAGAAACGGGCTGATATCAGCTTGTTGCGCAGGAACGTTTCGCGTTCGGTTTCTCCCGCGGCAAGGCCATCATTGGCAGCCTTGGCCATCTTTGCCCACATGTAGCCGAGCACGACAAGACCGAAGAGATGCATGTAGTCGGTCGAGCCGGCGCCGGCATTGTCGGGCTTTGCCATGGCATGCTGCATGAACCACATGGTCGCCGCCTGCACGTCGTTCAACCCCTTCTTCAGGTTCTTGGTGAAGAAGCTCATCTGTTCATCGTTGCGGTTCTCTTCGCAGAAATCGCCGATTTCCTTGAACAGCGCCATGACGGCGCGGCCGCCGTTCTGGCCGAGCTTGCGACCAACGAGATCGAGCGCCTGAATGCCGTTGGCGCCTTCGTAGATCATGGCGATGCGCGCATCACGCACATACTGGCTCATGCCGTGCTCTTCGATATAGCCGTGGCCACCGAAGACCTGCTGGGCCATGACGGCGTGGTCGAAGCCCTTGTCGGTCAGCACGCCCTTCAGGATCGGGGTGACGAGGCCGAGGATGTCGTCGGCCGTCTGGCGTTCCTTCTCGTCCGCCGAGCGGTGGGCGATGTCGGATTTCAGCGCCGTCCAGAGCAGGAAGGCGCGGCCGGCCTCGTTGAAGGCGCGGATCGTCATCAGCGAGCGGCGGATATCCGGATGCACGATGATCGGGTCGGCTTTCTTCTCCGGCGCCTTCGGGCCTGACAGTGAGCGGCCCTGGATGCGCTCGCGGGCATAATTCACGGCGTTCTGGTAGGCGATTTCCGAGATCGCCAGCCCCTGCAGGCCGACGCTGAGGCGCGCCTCGTTCATCATCACGAACATGGCGCTGAGGCCCTTGTTCTCGGCGCCGATGAGGAACCCGGTCGCCTCGTCATAGTTCATGACGCAGGTGGCGTTGCCATGGATGCCCATCTTGTGTTCGATCGCGCCGCAGGAGACCTGGTTGCGCTTGCCAACCGTGCCATCCGCCGTGACCAGATGCTTCGGCACGATGAACAGCGAAATGCCCTTGGTGCCTTCAGGTGCGCCCTCGATACGCGCCAGCACCAGATGGACGATATTATCCGTCATGTCGTGCTCGCCGGCGGAAATGAAGATCTTCTGGCCTGAGATCTTGTAGCTGCCGTCTGCCTGCGGCACCGCCTTTGTACGCAGCAGGCCGAGATCGGTGCCGCAATGCGGCTCGGTAAGGTTCATGGTGCCCGACCATTCGCCGGAGACCATCTTCGGCAGATAGGTGTGCTTCTGCTCGTCCGAGCCATGGACGAGGATCGCCGCGATTGCACCCTGCGTCAGCCCGGGATACATCATCAGCGACATGTTGGCAGCAGAGGTATATTCGCCGACGGCGGCATGCAGGGCGTAGGGAAGCCCCTGGCCGCCGAATTCCTCGGGAACGGCAAGCCCGATCCACCCGCCCTGGCAATAGGCGTCGTAGCCGCCCTTGAAACCATCAGGCACGGAAACCGAGCCGTCTTCGTGGCGCACGCAGCCTTGCTGATCGCCGGAATAGTTGAGCGGGAAGAGCGCTTCCTCGGCAACTTTCGCAGCCTCTCCGAGGATCGCCTCGATCATGTCAGGCGTGGCGTCGGCAAACCCCGGGAGATTGTTGTAGCGTTCCAGGCCGAGCACGTCGTTCAGCACGAAGAGCGTGTCGTTAACCGGGGCCTTGTAGACTGGCATCGTTCGAATTCCTCCAATTCGGCACGCCGGATGACACCGGCATTCGAGAGTCTCTTACAAAATATTGACGTTTGCGTAAACGTCAAATTTTGCACGGACTCGAATTTCTGATGACGATTGTGTGTGCGCTGTCGGGAAGGGCGGGCCAGGAACGTCCTAGGGCTGTCGAACCCATCATCGGAGCAGCAACGAGGAGGACAATCCATGCTCAAGGTCAGTTCGAACCTCTGGTTTGAGAAGGACGTCCGGGAGGCCGTCGAATTCTATGTGGCGACCATCCCGAATTCGTCCATGGGGCGCACGACCATCCTGCCGGCCGAAACGCCGAGCGGCCCTCCGGGCAGCGTCATCATCATCGAGTTCAAGCTCGGGCATCAGGATTTCGTGGCGATGCAAGCCGGCCCGCTGGATGCGTTCAACCATGCCTTCTCGGTCTCGGTACAATGCGAGACGCAGCAGGAGATCGACCGGATCTGGAGCGCCTTCCTGGAGAACGGCGGCGTGGAGGAGCAGTGCGGCTGGCTGCGGGACCGCTGGGGTCTGTGTTGGCAGATCGTTCCCCGCGTGCTGAGTGAGATGATTGCCGATCCCGACCGGGAGCGCGCCAAGCGTGTCACCGAAGTCCTGCTCGGCATGGTGAAGCTCGATATCGCGAAGCTTGAAGCAGCCTACCGGTAGCTCTTGATGGCAGTTTTCGGTCGTGGCGGTGCGGGAACGGCAATCTTGTGGGTCGTGTGCGGGCATTGAAAACGCCCGCAACTCTAGCATTCGCGGCGTGACGGCCGAGCCTGTCATTGATGCCCTTGAAGCCATCCATATCGAGATAGAGCGCCCCAAAGGTCTCGTTCGCCGTCAGCGCGGCTGTTTCTCCGTCATCGATGCGTCGGCACATAAAATGATGCGATGGGGGCTGAGGGCAAGTGCATAGCGGCGTTCCTAAATGTGGACAACGCCCACACTGCGCGTGAGGCTTTCGTCTAAGCTTTGCCGGAACTGTTTGCTTCCGGGGGAAGACAGGCTAGATTTCACAAGGCAGACTGATGAAAGAGCTTTGGAGGAGCGATTTTATGAGACGGATGTGGCCGGAGGAGTTCAATTCCATTCTCGATGGCGCCGAGGAAGTCACGCTGGAGCTGCCGGCGGTGGAGCACGAAGACGGCTCACGCAGCGAGGCGGTGAGCCGCAAGGCCCTGAAGGTCCGCATGTCCATGGAGGACTACGAGCGCATCTGGCCGTTGGCCGAAATGCGCTACCGTCTCGATGGCAAGATGGCCGGCAAGGCGATCACCTTGATCACCACCAATCCGCACTATCATCGCTGGCACCCCGCCGATGGCGGCAGCGTCGACTATGTTTCCGACAGCGGCCGCCACTACACGACGAAGTATGTCGTCGTGCATTTCCTGCTCGACGATGTGAGGGAAACGGCGGCGGCCTGAGCCGCCGCTAGGCTTCAGGTTCACGCGGCGTCCAATGCCTGTTGCAGGTCGGCGACGAGATCGTCCGGATGCTCGATGCCGATCGACAGGCGGATGGTTGATTCCAACACGCCGATCCGCTGGCGGACGTCGGCCGGCACACCCGAATGCGTCATCGTTGCCGGATGGCTGGCGAGCGATTCCGTGCCGCCGAGGCTGACCGCGAGCTTGAAGATCTGCAGGGCGTTCAGGAACTTGAACGAGGCCGGCTGGCCGCCAACGATATCGAACGAAAAGGTCGATCCCGCACCGCTGCACTGCGCCGCGAAGGTCCGCCCGACCGGCGAATTGGCGTCGTGATAGGGCAGGTAGTGGATTCCCTCGACCTTTGGATGCTCGCGCAGGAAGTCGGCAACGACGCGGGCGTTGTTGTTGGCCCGCTCCATACGGATCTGCAACGTCTCCAGCGAGCGGCCGAGCATCCAGCAGGAGTGCGGGTCAAGCTGTGTGCCGATGGCGCCGCGCAGTGCCTTGACCTGCTTCATGACGGCCTTCGAGCCAAGCGCTGCACCCGCGATCAGGTCCGAGTGGCCGCCGACATACTTGGTCAGCGAGTAGAGCGAGATATCGGCGCCGTGCTCGATCGGTCGCTGGAAGACAGGGCCAAGCAGCGTGTTGTCGCAGGCAATAACAGGCGTATGCCCCTGCTTTCTGCCGATCGCGTCGGCGACGCGGCGGATCATCGCGACATCGACGAGGCTGTTTGTCGGATTGGCTGGCGTCTCGACAAGGATGACCGACACCCGGCCCTTGGCCATGGCTTGTTCAGCGGCTGCCTGCACCGATGCCTCGCTGACGCCGTCGGCAAAGCCCACCGCCGCAACGCCGAGATTGAGGAAGGTCTTGGCCAGCAGGGTTTCGGTTCCGCCGTAGAGCGGCTGGGAGTGGAGCACGGCATCGCCTGGACGAACGAAGGCCAAGAGCGTCGTGGCGATCGCCGACATGCCAGATGAAAAGAGGGCACAGCTTTCGGTGCGTTCATAGACGGCAAGCCGGTCCTCGACGATCTCGCTGTTGGGGTGATTGAAGCGCGAATAGACGAGCCCCGCGCCCTTGCCGGCGGGCGGCTCCTTGCGGCCGGAGACGTAGTCGAAGAAGTCGCGGCCGTCCTCGGCGGACTTGAAAACGAAGGTCGAGGTCAGGAACACCGGCGGCTTTACCGCGCCTTCCGACAATTCCGGATCGTAGCCATAGTTCAGCATCTGCGTTTCGGGATGCAGGGCGTGGTTGCCGATATGAGTCTTGGAAGGATGCGGTGCGGTCATTGTCGTCTCCTCGCGAGATGCCGTGATGCTCGCAAATTATATCAGAACGCGCGGACCGTTCTTGCTATTTGCCGCGCTGCCATGCTCTCTAAAGCAACTTATTGCGGAGAATGGCGAATTGTGACGCAGAAAATTGCTGACGATATGGATCGGAAAATCCTCAAGGAGCTGATGAGCGACGCTCGCCTTCCCAACAACGAGCTTGCCGAGCGCGTCGGCCTTTCCGCATCCGCCTGCCTGCGTCGCCTGCGCCGGCTGGAGGATGCTGACATCATTCAGGGCTACACGACGCTCGTCGATCCCGCCATTGACGGCTGGACGATGACGGCGCTGGCGTCGGTTCGGCTCAGCCGCCAGCACGAGGACGAAATCCAGATGTTCGAGAGTGCGGTTCGCGGATGGGACGAGGTACTCGAATGCCATCTCGTCACCGGATCGCGCGACTACGTGCTGAAGGTGATGAGCTCGGGCCTCGAAGACTACGAGCGGTTCATCAAAGAAAAGATCGCCCGCCTGAAATGCGTCGATACGATCGAAACCAGCTTCGTGATGAATACGATCAAGGCGCGGCGGGTGTAGTATCCGCAAGCTTGTCACGATCCGGGCATCTATTTCGTTAGACGCCGCATGCTGCGGGCGGATGGCTGACATCGATGCCCGCAGTGCCGGCGTGCTTCAACGCGATCATTGCGGCGCAGGCTGCATGTGGTGGATCGGGCTGCCGTCCACAGCCACCGCCTGCGCATCCTCGAGTTTCTTGACGTCGTCCTCGCTCAAGGTCGGGCGATCCACCTCGATCGTCAGCTTGTTGAGCTTGGCAGTCAGCGCGAAGGGCGGCGAGTAGTCGGCATCGTTGACGCCCGTTAGCGTGTCGGAACCGACGTCGAAAGCCTCATCCCACTGCAGGATCATCGGAAGGGTGTGTTCCATTTTCTGGGTATCCACGACCTTGCCGTCCACCTTGAGTGTGCCGGTGCCCGATCGGCCGACGCCGCTCATGTTGTTGAAGGCGAGCGTTCCGATGCCGAGGCCATCATACTGGAAGTCGAATTCGAGCATGTGCTTGCCGGCAGTGAGCGCATCCGGCCCTTGCCATTTCACCCGCTTCAGATCGACCAGGTTCCAGAGGAACACCGGCTTGCCCTGGAGAAGATAGAAGCCGTAACCGGCGAAACGGCCTCCCGAAGTCAGGATCATGCCTTCAGCGTCCCCCTGTGGCACGTCGATGTCGGCGGTGATCGTGTAGGAGCTGTTGAGCAGGGACGGCGAGTCGCCCTGCGGCAGGCCCGTCATCGGATGCGTGTAGGTGAACTCGGTGCGGCCGGCCGTGATGTTCGGGCGCGGGGCGACGATGCGTGCGGCGACCGAGGCGTCCATCGGGAAGACCTGGTATTTCTTCGCCTCGGCGAGGAAGAGATCCTTCATCGCCTTGACCTTGTCGGGATTCTCAGCGGCGACGTCCTGCGACTGGCTGAAATCCTTGCTCAGATCATAGAGCTGAAGGACCTGGTTGTTCAGCGGGTCCGGGTTGGCGGTGCCGAAGGCTTCCCAGGGCGCACGGTTTACCTTGGTGCTGAGCAGCCAGCCGTCATTGTAAAGGGCCCATTGGCCGAACATCTCGAAATACTGCGTCTTGTGGCGAGTCGGCGCCTTGGCATTCACCTTGTCGAAAGTATAGGCGAAACTCGTTCCCTCGATCGGCGCCTGCTTGATGCCGTCCACCATGTCCGGCGCCGGAATGCCTGTTACCTCAAGCAGCGTCGGGACGACATCGATCACGTGCATGAATTGCTCGCGCAAGCCACCCTTGTCGGTAATCCGTGCCGGCCAGGAGACTGCCATGTTCTGCCCGACGCCGCCGAGCCGCGAGGCGTTCTGCTTGAACCAGGAGAAGGGCGTATCGAAGGCCCAGGACCAGCCCGCCGACATGTGGTTGTAGGTCTGTTCGGTACCCCAGACGTCATACCATTTCATCTGTACATCGGTCGGCATTTCATTGATGCCGTTGAAGAACGCCACCTCATTGGGTGTGCCGAGAGGGCCGCCTTCCGCGCTCGTACCGTTGTCGCCGTTGATGTAGATGACGAGCGTGTTGTCGAGCTTGCCCATGTCCTCGATCGCCTGGACGACGCGTCCGATCTCGTGGTCGCTGTAGGCGGCGTAGGCGGCATAGATCTCCGCCTGCCTGATGAAGAGTTTCTGGTCCTCTGGTTTCAGATCGTCCCAGTTCTTGAGAATACTGGAGGGCCAGGGCTCCAGCTGCGTGTCCTGCGGGATCACGCCCAGCTTCTTCTGGTTCTCGAAGATCTGCTCCCGCAGCTTGTTCCAGCCCTGGTCGAAGAGATGCATGGCGCTGATCCTCTCCACCCACTCCTTCGTCGGGTGATGAGGCGCGTGTGTCGCGCCGGGCGCGTATTTCATGAAGAAAGGCTTGTCAGGCGCCGTCTGGTTGAGGCGAGTGAGATAATCAATGGCGTCATCGGCCATGCCGGTCACGAGGTTCCAGCCTGGCTTGCCCTCGAAAGGATAGATCTGGGTGGTGTTGCGGAACAGGTTCGGCTGCCACTGGTTCGCGTCGCCGCCGACGAAACCGTAGAAATATTCGAATCCCATGCCAGTCGGCCATTTGTCGAACGGCCCGATCGAGCTGGCGGCAAAGGCCGGGGTGTTATGGTCCTTGCCGAACCAGGAGGTGGCGTAACCATTGTCGCGCAGGATCCGGCCGATGGTGGCCTTGTCCTCGGGAATGATACTATTATAGCCGGGGAAACCCGTCGACTGCTCGGAGATTACGCCGAACCCGACCGAATGATGGTTCCGTCCGGTGATGAGAGCCGCGCGGGTCGGCGAGCACAAGGCAGTCGAGTGGACATTGTTGTACCGAAGGCCATTGGCGGCGACGCGATCCATGGTTGGTGTCGGAATAACGCCGCCGAACGTGCTCGGCACACCGAAGCCTGCGTCATCCGTGATGACCAGCAGGATGTTCGGCGCTCCTTTCGGCGGCACGATCCGGGGCGCCCACCAGGGTTTCGAACTGAGAGCATCGTTGGTGATGGTGCCGCCGAAACTCGGGTCCGGCGCCGGCAGCTGCCTGCCATCGATGGTTGTCGTAGCACTCGGCGCACCCAGTGTTCCGGTGACTTGTTGTGCATATGCCGCTCCTGTAGCAAGAGCCAATGTTGCTACGGCGGAAGCCAGTGACATCAGTCTCGTCAGTTTCATGACGGTTCCCTCCAACTAGCCCAAAATCGAACTCCCTTTCATTCCAAGCGGTTCGTTTACTTCTGGTAGAAGATATCACGAGAGCGAGGCCAAAACCATGCGCGTGGGGCGTTAGCACAATGGTGGAGTGGTCTAGGCCGGCCTCGAGGAGCGGTGGTTTATCAAGGAAAGATCGCCCGCCTGAAATGCGTCAATACGATCGAGACCAGCTTTGAGATGAATACGATCCAGGCGCGGCGGGTGTAGTATCCGCAGGCAAGCTTGATGCTTACCTGCGCCGCAGGTTTCGTCGACAACGACCGGAGGACAGCTATGACCGAGTTTCCTTACAGTTCCGCTCTCATCGTCGGTGCAGGACCGGGCCTCAGCGCCTCGCTTGCGCGTCAACTGACCGGGCGTGGCGTCAAGGTCGCGCTGGCAGCACGCAATACCGACAAGCTGAGCAGGCTTGCTGGTGAAACCGGCGCGCTGATGTTTGCGGCGGATGCCGCCCAGCCGGCGTCCGTCGGCGCACTTTTCGACGACGTTGCGGCAGCAATCGGTGATCCGGAGGTTGTCATCTATAACGCCAGCGGCCGCCTGCGTGGTCCCTTGGCCGAACTCGATCCGGCCGCCGTCGAACAGGCAATTGCGGTCAGCGCCTATGGCGGCTTTCTCGTTTGCCAGCAGGCCGCAAGGCGCATGATCCCCCAAGGGCGCGGAGCGATCCTGTTTACCGGGGCGACGGCGAGCGTGAAGGGATATGCCCAGTCGGCCGCGTTTGCGATGGGCAAGTTCGCCCTTCGGGGCCTTGCCCAGAGCGCTGCCCGTGAATTGGGGCCGAAGGGCATTCACGTCGCCCATTTCATCATCGACGGCGGAATCCGATCGGAGATGCGCCGGGAAGACCCGGCGAAGCCGGATGCGACGCTCGACCCGGACGCCATCGCGCAGACCTACATCGATGTCTTGCTGCAGCACCGAAGCGCCTGGTCACAGGAAATCGAGGTTCGGCCATGGACGGAATCGTTCTGATCTCCGTCTTGAGCCTTTCAGGGTGCTGGCCGATTTCAGCACGCAAAGCGCTGAAAATCCTGAAAAGTTAAAAAAATCTCACGCCGGTTAACGGGTTATTTACCACGTTTCGTGAAAGGTGCTGTTTGAGCATTGGCGACTTGCATTCCTTTTTTCAGTCTCGCGTTTCATGGGAATGCCGCTACGCCGTACAGGTTGAGGAAAGTCTAATTGATTATCCCTTCATGAACGGTGCTCACGCACGCATTCCGATGCGGCGGTGACGGAAGCCAATGATCGGCCCTGACGAGGGTTCGGACAGATGAAGCGAGCAAGAAGATGAACGGATCGCGATCAAATTCCCCACGGCATTCCGACAGGGCTTCGCTCGATGCGCTGAACCGCACCATCGAAGGCCTGGAGGCGAGGATCGAGGGTCTGATGGGTGCGGGTGCTCGCGACCAGCGCCAACGCGCTCCGGCGCCGGAGCGCGACGTCTACACTGATCCTTACGCCGCCCGCGCACCCCATGCGGCCGAGGCGCGGCCGGATCCTTTCGCAGAAATTCGCCAGCGCCAGCGTATCCTGGAAGCAAGCCGGGAACGTCCTGCTGCGCGCGAACCCGCCGCCTACACGCGCGAGCAGCCAGCACCGTCGCGTGCGCCGCTCCCTGTTGCCGAACGCGCGCCGCGTCCCGCCGCTCCGCAACCGGCCTCGGCACAGCCGGCCTATCGCCCGGCGGAAGACACGATGACCGAGATCGCGCAAGCGCTCGTCAATCTTCGCCAGGACCTGAAGCGCGACATCTCCGACGGCGTGACGCGCGAAATGAACGCATTGCGAGAAGAAATCCGCAGCATCAAGGTCGGCGCGGAAGACAACCGGTTCGCCGATGACATTCGTGCCGATATGACCCGCCTCGCAAGCAGCATCGATCAGCTTGCCAGCCGCTCCAGCGCGCCTGAGGCGCAAGGGCTGCGCGGCGAGTTCGAAGAGCTCCGCTCGTTGATGGACGGGCTCGCCCGCGAGGATTCCATTCGCCACATGGAGACCCGCTGGGACGGCGTCGAGAACCAGCTGCATGCGCTCGACACCGCCGGCCTGCAGGAGGAGCTTGTGGCGCTTGCCTACCGGCTCGACGATATCAAGCGCCATATCGGCGGCATGGGGGAAAGCCCGGCCGTTCGCGCGCTGGAGGACAAGCTTATTTCCATCGCCACGGCGATGGAGCAGTTCGGCAGCATGATCCAGCCGCACGATCGGGCGATGGCCGAGCAGTTTGCGGCAATGGATAGCCGTCTCGACGAAATCAGCCGTGCCATCGCGGCAACCGGCCGCGCTGCCGCCAGCGGCGATCCGGCCATGATGCATCGCCTCGAAGGCCGCCTGAACGCCTTGGGCGAGCAGATCGATATGATGGGTCACAGCGTCGCGAGCCGCGCGGCCCCGACCGATGCCCTGGCGGATCGGTTGGAAACCCTGACATTGCGCGTCGAGGAACTCGCCAACGCCGAGGCCACCTCGCGTCTCGACGAGCGCCTGGAGCATCTGTCCTACCTGCTCGAGCGGAGCCACAAGGCTGCGCCACAGCCGGAACTGACCGGTGCACTCGCAGATATCTCGCGCAAGATCGATGCACTCGAAGTCGGCTCGGTCAACGATGCGCTTGCGCAGCGCCTCGACTATCTCGCGCGCCGCATCGACGAGATGGACTTCCAGCCGCTTCAGCCTGTCGTTGCTTCCGTGGATGACAGCGCTATCCGGCGCATCGAAGGCCGGCTCGGCGATATTGTCGCACGCCTGGAGGAAAGCACTGCGGCACCTGCGGCCGACACCCATGCGCTGCGCAACCTCGAGGACCAGATCGCAAACCTTTCGGCGCTTATGAGCGAGCCACGGCCGGCTGCCGAACTGCCGGCGGAATTCGACCGCCGCATGGGCGCGATCGAAGACTACATGGCGACCAGCGACGAATACATCATCGAGGCTGCCCGCCAGGCGGCGGAAGCGGTGGTCGAAGCCTATGCAAGAAACGGTGCCCTGCAAGGTGGCGCGCCGGCTGCGGCTGACATGTCGGCGCTCCATGCGCTTGCCGAAGACTTGCGTCAGCTCGAAGACCTGAGCCGCAGCAGCGAAGAGCGCACGCACAAGACCTTCCAGGCCCTGCACGAAACGCTGGTCCAGATCGCCGAGCGGCTGGACACCATGGAAGACCGCGCGGTCGCAAGGCCGGCAGCGAGAATGCCGGCGGCCGATGTCGATTTTGCCGTCGATACTTTTACGATGATGCAGGCCGGCGCCGAGGAAGCACAGAAGCCGGTGGTTTTCGGAACCCGCGCCTCGGCAAGCAGTCAGCCCGAGGTCGCCGACGAAGCGCCCGCCCTACCGGTCATGGCGACGACGGACACCAGTGTGGTCGCGATCGAAGCGGCAATGAAGCCCGTATCATCCGCAGCTCCCTCCAAGGGCAGCCTGCTTGCTGGCCTCGGCAAGCGCCTGCTGCCCGGCAAGAAGGCCAAGGCTGAAGCCGCTACCGCTGAACGCACGCTCATCGACCCGGCTCCTTCCATCGATCCGGTCGATGTGATGCCGCCGGAAGCTGCCAATGAGCCACTGGAGCCCGGCTCCGGCGCGCCTGACGTCAAGAAGATCCTCGAGCGCGTGCGCGCCAGCCAGAACGCCGCCCGCGTGAATGCGAAGCCGGCAACGGAAAACGAGCGCGCGGACTACATCGCCGCAGCCCGCCGCGCCGCGCAGGCTGCTGCGATGGAGACAGAACCGAGCGCCAAGCCACAGCCAGCCAAGGCCGACAAGAAGGCAAAGGACAAGGATGCGGTGAAGGGAAGCGCCTTCTCGCGCTTCCGCCGTCCGATCCTGCTTGCCGTCGGCGCCGTATTGCTGGCGATCATGGCGTTCCCGCTTGCCCGCACGCTGACGACCGGCCAGCCGGCGCCATCAGCCGAAATCGCGGTGCTGACCGATTCATCCAGCAATGCCCTGCCGGTGGACAGCGAGACGGCGCCCGACCAGGCCGTGGTAGCCGCTCCGGAGGTCCCGGCCACTGAAGCCCCGGCCGTGGACGCACTGGCCGCGCCGCTTGCGAGCAGCGATACGGCACCGGCGCCGGCAGCACCCGACCATCTGACGGCTGCCGCACCGCTGACCGGCGACGCGGTTGCCCCGCTCGCGCCCTCCGGCGCTCCCCAGGACGCCTCCGGTTTCGTTGCCAAGGAAACGGCGCCCGCTGCTGCCGGCATGGCGACGACGCCTGCCGCTCCGATGGCGGAAACAGCCGGCATTGCCATTCCCGACACGGTACAGCCGAAGTCGCTCGCGGATGCCGCCAGGAGCGGCGATCCGCTGGCGCTGTTTGAAATCGGCGCCCGCTACAGCGAAGGCCGGGCCGGCGTCGCCGCCGATCCGAAGGAAGCGATAAGCTGGTATCAGCTCGCCGCCGACAAGGGCTTCGGCCCGGCGGAGTATCGCCTCGGAAACATCTACGAGAAGGGCACAGGCGTCGACCACGATATCGCCAAGGCGAAGCAGTATTACGAGCAGGCGGCAAACCGCGGCAACGCCAGCGCGATGCACAATCTCGCCGTGCTCTATGCCTCCGGCGCGCTCGGCCAGCAGGATTACAAGGCAGCCGCGGACTGGTTCGTCAAGGCGGCTGACCTCGGCATCACCGACAGCCAGTTCAACCTGGCGATCCTCTGTGCCCGCGGCAATGGGATCACGCAGGATCTGACCGAGTCCTACAAGTGGTTTGCGATTGCCGCCAAGGGCGGTGACAAGGACGCGGCACAGAAGCGCGAGGAAGTTGCGAAAGCCATGAAGCCGGACCAGCTTGAGAAGGCGCGTGCCAAGGTTGACCAGTGGAAGGCCGTGCCGCTCGACAGCAAGGCGAATGGCGTGGACCTTCCCGACGAGTGGGTCGGCAATGCCACCAAGACCTCGACCGTCGATATGAAGAAGGCGATCCGCAACATCCAGGCGATCCTCAACAACAACGGCTTCGACGCTGGCCAGCCGGACGGCGAGATGGGCGCGAAGACGGTTGCGGCGATCAAGAACTTCCAGAAATCGATCGGCCAGGAGCCGAGCGGGAAGATCAACGACGATACGGTGAAGGCCCTGCTGGCGCGCAACAAGGGTCCTGCCACCAAGGTCTGACCAAACGTTCGCCCGATCTCCCATGCCGCACATGAGAGATCGGCGCGTATGCGCGCTTGGCGTGCAGGTCCGTGCAAGCTTCCCCGAATATCTACGAGCACAGCCCTAGGTTAAGTCAGTGGGCTTAGAGCGCGATGAGCTGGCGCGGTTTGTATTTATCGCGACTCACGCAGAGTAATTTCGCATTTGGCGTGTATTCTTCCGAAGATGCTATTTTCAAAATATTGCAACTATGATTCTTCTTGCTGCGTAAGTGCTCTGCATATCGTGATTCGCGAATGTCTTTGATGCTGAATGGATTGGCGGAGATTCCGAATGATAGGTCTGGATATTGAGAGTTGGGCGCTGACGCGAGCTCACCATATTGTCCTGAACGAGGGATTGAATCTTGCGAAGGCGGCGCAAGATCTGGATCGCAAGCGGTCGCGTACGATGGTCTACGAGCTTCAGAAAGTTATCGCCGCCGCCATTCTTGAAGCGCATGCAGCCTCGATCAATTCCAATAGACTGCAGGCGGGGCAGGAAGCCTGATTTTGTCTTGCCTGGACGCGGTGGCCATCGACTGAGCTCGGCGACTCCGGCCGTTGCAAAGGGCGGAGGAAGAACCCCATGAAGAGAACCTACACGGGCAGCTGCCATTGCGGCAAAATCCGCTACGAGGTCGATGCCGATCTCCAGGCCGGCACCGGCCGCTGCAATTGCTCGGTCTGCGGCAAGCGGCGCTATTGGGGCGCGATCGTCAAGCCCGAGGATTTCCGCCTGCTGTGCGAGGAGACGGCGGCGGGCGACTACCAGTTCGCATCGATGAGCGGCCATCACCGCTTCTGCCGGATCTGCGGCCTGCATGCCTACGGGCATGGCCATATTCCCGAGATCGGCGGCGACTACGTTTCAATCAATATCGCCTGCCTCGACGACATAACGCCGGAGGAGCTTGCCGCGCTACCCATCCGCTACATGGATGGGCGCCACGACAACTGGTGGAATGAGCCGGCGGTGACGAGTTACCTCTAATTAGGCCGGCAGCCTGGCAGCCCTGCTGCGCTCGGCGCGAAGGCCGAGAAGCCCGGCGCCGGTTACCAGAATGATCGCCGTTGCGTAGAGATCGGTGGTCAGCTGGTAGCCGAGAGACTTGGCGAGGAAGCCGGCGAGAATGGCCGGAAGGCTAAACGCCAGATAGCTCTGGATATAGAAAGCCGACAACAGGCCGGCGCGCTCATCGGCCTTGGCGAGCGGCATGATCGTGCCGATCGACCCGAGGAAATTTGTACCGAAACCGGCGCCGGTAAAGAAGGTGCCGACGAGCAGCAGCGGCACGTTGCCGAGGTGGACGCCGGCGACAACAGTCAGAATTCCAAGCGTGGTTGCCGCCGTGCCGAAGCCGAGATTGGTCGCACCGGATTTGCTGCGCCTGATATAGACAGCAACCGCCCCCGACACCATCAGCGCCGTCACGATCAACCCGCCCGTGAGCGGCGCCCGGCTGCCCGTCGTGCTGGCGACCAATGACGGAACCAGCGAGAGGTAGAAGCCGCCAAGCGTCCAATTGGCGATGTTGATCGGCGTCACCAAGGCGAGCGGCCGTTTGACCTGCGGCGGAATCGAAATTGTCGGCTTCAACGAATTCCAGAAACCCGGCCGACGGCCGCCAGTCTCCCGGGTCGCCCAGATGGCGCCGGCTTGCCCGGCGAAAGCCGCGAGCAGGATGGCATAGACGAGGTGGAGCGGGAAGGGACCATACTGGATCAGGGCGCTCGTGCCGACTGCACCGACCGCCATGCCTGACAGCGGTGCGATGGAGTTGACGATCTGGCCCTTCGCCCGGTCGACGTCGACCAATGCTGCCCCAATCGAGGCGCCGGCAATTCCGGTTGCCAGGCCTTGCACGATCCGCGCCGCGATCAGCCAGTCTGGGCCGCTTGCCACGACGAACAACGCCATGGCGACGATCTCCAACATCAGGGCGGTGAAGATCACCGGCTTGCGGCCGAGGTGGTCGGAGATCGAGCCCGCTATCAGCAGTGCTGCCAGGAGCGCGAAGGCGTAAACCGCGAAGATCACGGTGATCAGCACCGGCGAGACCGCAAAGCTTTCCTGATAGATTCGATAGAGCGGCGTCGGCGCTGCCGAAGCGCCGAAGAAGGTTGCCAGCGTAATTGCATGGAAGGGGATCGGATTACGAGAGGTCGGTGTGGATTTGGCGGCGCCGAACATATATAAGCCTCTTAAAGCTAATTTGTTGCGTTAGCCATGTAGGTCGACCTGCCACTAAAAGCAAATAATTTGCGTTAACAGCTCGATCAAAGATTTTGAACCATGCGCCGGCGCAGGAAACAGGACGTTAAAAATGGCAGCAAAAGAAAATCCCCGGCCGGGCGGCCGCAGTGCCAGGGTGCAGGCTTCAGTGCATCAGGCAGTCCGCGAACTGCTGGTCGACATGGACCGGGCAGACGTCACGATCCCGCTGATTGCAGCAAAGGCCGGCGTTACCCCGTCGACCATCTACCGTCGCTGGGGCGATCTGCAGGAATTGCTGGCCGACGTCGCCGTCGAGCGCCTGCGCCCGGACATGCAGCCGATCGACACCGGCAGCGGTCGAAGCGATCTTGAGGCCTGGGCGGAACAGTATGCCGAGGAGATGTCCTCCGGCGTTGGGCGCGAGATCATCCGCGACGTGCTGGCCGCGCAGGACAATGCCAATGCCGCCAAGTGCTGCGCCTTCACCCGCGAGCAGGTGGAGCTGCTGAGCGAGCGGGCGCTCGCGCGCGGCGAGAGCTTTCCGCCGGTCGACAGCGTGATGGATCAGGTCGTTGCGCCGATCATCTACCGCATACTTTTCGGCGACGAGCCAACCGCCGAGCGTGTGCGCGGCCTCGTGTCCGGCGTGATGGCGAAGGATGCGGCGGTCACTCCGCCGCCGCCCGCTTCTGAGCGGAAATCTGCGTAATGTAGGCCCTCAACGCTGCCGGGCGCACCGGTTTGTGTTGCAGCCCAATGCCGTGCCGCTCGACTTCGGCGCGGACCTCCGGCGTGCGGTCGGCCGTGACGATCAGCGCCGGAATGAACGCCATGAAACGCTCCCTGAGCGTCAGGATGGCGGAAACGCCGGTGCCGTCGCCGAGGTGATAGTCTGCGATCACGAGATCCGGCGGCGGCTGGCGCGTATCGAGCGCGCCGACATCGGTCAGCGAACCCAGGCATCGCACCTCGCAGCCCCAGCCGCTGATCAGCAGCTGCATGCCTTCCAGAATATGCGGCTCGTTGTCGACGCAGAGGACCTTCAATCCCTGCAGGCTCTGCGCCGAATGCTCCACCGGCTGGGCTGCGCCCAAGCGCTCGGGTAGTCGCGACGCGTCGCGCGGCATGACGATGCGGAAATCCGTGCCCTTGCCGTGTGTCGAATGGAGTTCCACCGGGTGATTGAGGACACGCGCGATGCGATCGACGATCGAGAGGCCGAGGCCCAGTCCGGAAGCCGTCCTGGCGCCTTCGTCGAGACGGGCAAATTCCTTGAAGACCGTCCGGAACTTCGAAGGCGGAATGCCGATCCCGGAATCCATCACCTGGATGACGACCTGATGTCCGCGCCGACGCGCACCAACCAGCACCTTTCCGTCGATCGTGTATTTGATCGCGTTGGAAACAAGATTCTGCACGAGGCGGCGAAGCAGGTTGGGATCGGAGCGGACCCGAAGCGAGGTTGGCATCACCACCAGCTTCAGGTTTTTCTCACGGGCGATCGGCTCGAAGTCCGTTTGGATCCGCTCCAGCAAGTCGGAAAGTGGCACGGAGGCGAGGCGCGGCCGCATCGCCCCGGTGTCCAGCCGCGAAATATCGAGAACCGCGCCAAGGATGGTTTCGACCGATTCCAGCGCGGAATCGATGTTGCGAACGATCGCACTGCTTTCGGACTTTCCCATGCGCTCGACAAGTGCCGAGGAATAGAGCCGGGCCGCATTGAGCGGCTGCAGGATATCGTGGCCGGCAGCGGCGAAGAAGCGTGTCTTTCCGAGATTGGCTTCATCAGCGGCGGCTCTCGCTTCGCCGAGTTCGCGATTGACGCGGGTCAGTTCCGCCGTCCGCTCGGCAACGCGCTGTTCCAGCGTTTCGTTCGCCTGCTTGAGCGCTCGGTCGGCGGCGACGCGTTGGGTGATGTCGGTAAAGGTTGCGACGATGCCCTTGTCCGGCATCGCGTTGGAGCGCACTTCGATGATGCGTTCGCCGCCGCCGAGCACCAGCGCGAAGGGTTTGTCCAGCGTCAGGAAGTGCCGGACGGTCTGGTTGACGTCGCCGGCTGGCACATCGCCGCGCTGGCTGAGGATAGCCACGATGTCGGCGAGCGGGAAGCCCACCTGTCCGGTATTCTCCGGAAGGTCCAGCAACTGCCGGAAACGGCGGTTCCAGATCGTCAGGTTGTTCGAGCTGTCGAAGACAGCGATGCCCTGGTCCATCTGAGACAGCGCCGTCTGCAGCATGTCCTGGTTATATTGCAGGGCCTCGCTCGCCTGGTCGAGCAGCCAGGCGGTGTCGGCCGAGGCGTCCTCCACTTTCTGAAGGATCAGCGACAGCACAAGTCGAGCGGAGGAAGAGCCGATGGCGCTGCCGAGCAGCTGTTCGGTAAAGTGAATGAGCGCCATGTCGGCCGGCTGGTCGTCTTCGAGCTTGCGGCCCGAATTCTGCTGGTACGTCTGGAACGAGCGCTCCATGCGCTCATCGCCGAGATAGCGGGACACTGTCGTCTTCAGGTCGCCAACGCTGATGCGGGTCTTCCAGCCGCGCGTGGCAAACTGCGAGCGGGACTGCCGCTTGACGAAGATGCCGGCCTGGATGCGTTCGAGCGGCCGCGCATTGCGGGTCACCGATCCGACGACGAAGAAGGCGGTGTTGACGAGCAGGCTCATGACCGTGGCATTGACCAGCGGATCGGCATCGGGTGCCGAAAAGATCGTCGTGCCGGGAAAGATGAAACCGAGGACTGCGCTTGCGACACCCGAATAGTCCGGTCCGCCAAGCGAAGGCAGGAACAGCAGGTAGACCCAAATCACGAAGCCCGACGTCAGCCCAAGAATGGCACCGCGCGCATTGGCTCGCCGCCAGACAAGGCCACCGAACAAGGAAGGGGCCATCTGCGCAATCGCGGCGAAGGAGAGGAGGCCGATCGAGGCCAGCCCCGTCGTGCTGTCGGTCGAGCGGTAATAGGCGTAGCCGAGCAGCAGTACGGCGAAGATCGCGCTGCGTCTTATGTTGAGCAGCGTCTTGGCGAAATCGCTGCGCTGACCTGTGCGATCGACCAGCTTCCGGTGCAGGAATATCGGCATGATGATGTCGTTCGACACCATGATCGACAGCGCCACCGACGCGACGATCACCATGGCGGTCGCAGCCGAAAAGCCGCCGATGAAGGTAATCAGCGAGACAAAGGGCATCTGCCCGGTAAGCGGTAGCGAAAGCACGTAGAGATCGGCATTGCCGCTGCCGCCAAACGTCAGCAGGCCACCGATCGCCACCGGCAGCACGAAGAGATTGATGGCAACGAGATAGAGAGGGAAGAGGAAGCCGGCCAGCCGAAGCTCCCGGGCCGTCCTGTTCTCGACAACCGTGACGTGGAATTGTCGCGGCAGCATGATGATCGCGAATGCGGACAACAGCGTCAGCGTGATCCAGCGGCTGATGGGGGTCTGGTAGTTCAGGGCCGAGAGCACGAGCTGGTTTTCGCTGGCCTTCTGCCAGAGATCGGATGGACCGTCGAAAAGGAACCAGACCACGCAGACGCCGGCCGTGAGGAAGGCAAACAGCTTGACCACCGACTCCATGGCGACGGCAAGGATCAACCCGTCCTGGTGCTCGGTCGCATCCGTGTGGCGCGTGCCGAACATGATCGCGAAGCAGGCGAGCACGAGTGTTACGAGCAGCGGCAGGTCGAGAAAATAGAGGTTGCCGCTGCCGATGCCGTAATCCGACGGGTTGAGCATCGCCGTCACGGTGCTCGACACGGATTTGAGCTGCAGGGCGATATAGGGGATGGCGCCGACGAGGGAGATCAATGCCACGATCGTCGCGACCGCCGGATTCTTGCCGTAGCGCGCGGAGATGAAATCGGCGACGGATGTCAGCTTCTCGGCCTTCGCGAGCTCGATGATCCGCCGCAGCACCGGCATCCCGAGCGTGAAGACGAGGATCGGGCCGATATAGATGCCGAGGAATTCCAGCCCGCGCTGCGATGCCAGTCCGACACCGCCGAAATACGTCCAGGAGGTGCAGTAGATCGCGAGGCTGAGCGCATAGACCGCCGGGCGGCCGCCCACGGGCGTTCCGAACATCCGACGCCTGCGGTCGCCATGGCTCGCGACCGCAAAGAGCAGCAGCAGATAGCCGAAAGCAGATGCAAGTATGACCCAGCCTGGCAGCATTGAACCTCCACCGATGCACCATGCACCGGTTCTCCCGGACTATTGCAGATTACGGGAATTTGGCGTCCTTGAACATCAGGGGGCGTATAGGTCTTAAGTCAAAGACCGCACGCCGGCCCAATAATTTGTAATTGGCAATTGAATAATTGCATCGAACATGTAGCTAATAAAAACAATGACCTGTCAGTGCGACTGCATCAGAGGGAGACGGATCGGATGCTCAATGAGTTCAAAGCATTTATCGCCCGCGGCAATGTCATGGACCTTGCTGTCGGTGTTATCATCGGCGGCGCTTTCGGGGGGATCGTCAGGTCGCTGGTGGACGATATCATCATGCCGATCGTCGGTGCCATTTTCGGGGGCTTCGACTTTTCGAACTATTTCATCGGCCTGTCGTCCAACGTGAACGCGCCGACACTGACTGCTGCCCGCCAGCAGGGCGCGGTCCTGGCCTATGGCAGCTTCATCACGGTTTTGATCAACTTCATGATTCTCGCATGGATTATCTTCCTGATGGTCAAGGGCGTGAATACGCTCCAGAAGCAGGTGGACAAGCAGATGAAGATCAAGGAGGCCAAGGACGAGGCGGCCGCGCCGCCGGCCGATGTGGCGCTGCTGACGGAAATTCGCGACCTGCTCGCCAAGCGTCCGGCCGTCTGATGAGATTGTGAGCCTCGCCCCCGGGCGCGGGGCTCATCCATCACGAAAATCGATATCGCATCACCGAATGTCATGGGATTTGCCGCCTTATTTGCTTTATATGGGCGCAAACCGGAGTGATGCATGTCGATAGTCAGCAGCCTTAGCCCGCGCGCCCTCCTGGCGCCAGAAAGCGGGATCGTCGAAGTCGTCAACTATGCCCGTGGCCGTGACGGCCTCCTGCCGCTTTGGGTCGGCGAAGGCGATCTGTCGACGCCGGATTTCATCAACAAGGCGGCGATCGAAGCGCTGTCGGGTGGCGAGACCTTCTATACCTATCAGCGCGGCATCCCGGAGCTGCGTCAGGCGCTTTCCGACTACTATGCCAGACATTTCGACGTCTCTCTGCCGGTCGAGCATTTCTATGTCACTGGTTCCGGCATGCAGGCGATCCAGATCGCCGTGCAGGCGCTGACCTCGCCGGGCGACGAGCTTGTCTACCTGACGCCTGCCTGGCCGAACATCGCCGCCGCCCTGGAAATTGCCGGCGCCCGATCGGTCGGCGTGCAGCTGACCTTCGAGGGCGGCAAGTGGGCGGTCAATCTCGACCGCATCGCGGCGGCCATCACCCCGAAGACCAGGGGGCTGTTCATCAACACGCCGTCCAATCCGACCGGCTGGACCGCAACCAAGCATGATCTCGCAGCCATCCTGGCGCTCGCGCGCAAGCACGATCTCTGGATCATGGCCGACGAGATCTATGCGCGCTATTACTTTGCCGGCGGTCGCGCGCCGTCCTTCCTCGATGTGATGGAGCCCGACGACAAGGTGATGTTCGTCAACTCCTTCTCCAAGAACTGGTCGATGACCGGCTGGCGTGTCGGCTGGATCGTTGCCCCGCCGCAAACCGGCCAAGTGATCGAGAACCTCATCCAGTATTCGACCTCGGGCGTGGCGCAGTTCATGCAGCGCGGTGCGGTCGCGGCCCTGAATCAGGGCGACAGCTTCGTGCAGTCGAACATCGACAAGGCCAGACGCTCCCGCGACATCCTGTGCGACGCGCTGATTGCAACGAACCGCGTCGAGACGCTGAAGCCGGACGGCGCCCTCTATGCATTCCTGAAGATCGACGGCGTGACCGACAGCCGCAAGGCAGCGATCGACATCGTCGACAAGACGGGTGTCGGGTTGGCACCCGGCGCGGCGTTCGGCGCCGGCGGCGAGCTCTTCCTGCGCGCCTGCTTCCTGCGCGACCCGGCCCAGATCCAGATGGCGGCCGACAGGCTCTGCGACTACATCCTCAAGCTCTAGGAGTGTGGAGCCGGCTCGACCCGGCTTTTGCGTGAGCGCATAGCCAACGCCCCGCCGCGGACTCAGACAGGCCGACAGAGCAGATTAGCCGCTGGCGCGGACTCGCGCTAGGAGGCGATCAAGGAGGCGCTGTCGACAACTTCCGCGAAGTCTGCCTTGAGGTGGGCCATCGTCACATCAAAAATGATGCGCGCCGACAGGTTTTCGGAAGGTAGGTCAAAACCCAGGACGGCATCCCGAACGACCGTCATTCTGAAGCCGAGGTCTGCCCCGGCGCGTACCGTGGAGTTGACACAAAATCCGGCGACCGCACCTGTCACGATAAGGCTCGTGATACCCTTTTCACGAAGGTATCCTTCCAGCTTGGTCGAGGCGAAGCCCGACGACGTGGCCTTCACGAAAACCGGCTCATTCGCGATTGCTTCAGCGCAAGGCATCGCCGGATAGCCCGGCGCATCCGGATGCAGCGGCGATGCCGGGTCATCATCCCTGTGTCTTATGTGGATTACCGGTTGCCCCGCGTGGCGGAAGGCCGTGACAATGGCGGCGATCCTTTCAGGGGCGTTGGAATTGACGTGGTCTCGTCCAGCATCCAGGCGATGCTGCATCGTCATCTGCATATCGATAATGACAAGTGCCGCCGTCATTTTGCTGATCCCTAGTAGATGCTCGGTGCCCCGACCAATCACCTAGCATGGGGTGAGAGAACCGCAAAGGGCCGACAACGACAACGACTACCCTTCGCAGACCATAGCTAGATTGCTCCGAGCGTCTCGTCGAGCCAGTTGAACACGCGCAGGTCCCTCAGCCCATATGCCGCCGGCTCGCAGTGCAGGTCCGCGCCGTCGGATGCCGAGAAGGGGATCAGCGTCTTGGGACAGCTCAAGAGGTCGTATAGCTGGCGCGACTGCCCTGGCCAGAATGCTTCGTTGGCTGGCTCGGTAATCAGCATCGGGCACTCGATCTTCCCGGCAACGTCCATGAGGTTGTACGCCATCGTCGCTTTGAAGGCGTCGAAATACGACGTCACGCCATAAGGTCTCATCCGGAAGGCCACGGATTTCTTGGTGGCCGGGTCCAGCATCTTGTTCAGATTGCCGTCGAACTCATCCTTGCGGCCTGCCTTCAGGAGGTCGATCATCGGAGGCGGCAGCGTGGCCGTCCATGATCTGGAAACATCGCAGACACCGGGATCAACGATGGCGGCGGCGATCCGCTTCTCAAACGCAACCGCGCGCGGAACCCAGTATCCGGCCTGGCTGATGCCCTGGATAGCGATCCTCTTCGGATCGACACCGGGACGGCCCAGGGCAAAGTCGACCACCGGCGTGACAACATGCTCCCAATCCGGCCTGAAGGTGAGTTGCTGCTTCCACAGGGCGTAACCTTGTCCGGGCCCGTCGAACGTCAGGCAGTCGTAACCTCGCGCCGTCGCTCCGGCTGCGCCAAGCATCCACATGTCGAGCGCTGAGCCATCGCTGCCGTTGACGAGGATCAGCAGGGGGCGCTTTTCCCGGGCGCTCTTGCCCCGGAAATAGAAGCCACGCAGGCCTACGCCCTCATAAGGAATGCTGATCTGTTCAACTGGGGGATCGAACAGATCGATCGACTTCAGCCAGCAATCGTCCATCATCTGCCAGGCTGCCGCAACCCGCATTGGATCACCGGTGCCGTCCGCGAAGTAGATGGCGCTGTCATAGAAACTCTGCGCCCAGAGATAGGCCTGCCGCGCGCTTTCCGTGTGACCGCCATCTGCCGAGTTTTCGGCCAGGAGGCGGGCTTCATCGCCAGCGGCGATCATCGCCTGGTACGCGCTGTCGAAGTTGCCGTCTTCGATCTGCCGGATGGTGAACAGGACCTTGCCGATGTTTGCGCCCTGGTAGTAGGCGCGACCGAGGCTCGCCAGGAGGACGAATTCGAAGGCGGAGTTCTTGAAGAAATAGGTTGTCTGATGGGCGGCCAACGGCGTTGTCGGCAGATTGGTCGTTTGGTGCGCAAGGCCTTGCGCCTCTCCGGCGGAGGGTTCGGTCGTTGCTCCCGCCCCCGTCCCCACTCCCCCAGCGCTCTTTCCAAGGCCGGACTGCTTCCTCGTCATCCTCATGGATCCCC
>UBOA01000012.1:0-3601 GCA_900466985.1 Hyphomicrobiales bacterium | reverse complement strand
CCCTCTCTCGGGAAGGACACCAGCAATGATGAAGTCTTTTTGCCGCAGTGTCAGCCGCGAACGGAGGCCTCGCAGCAGCTCAGAACGCTCGATATGGAAAAAGGCGACCAATGGGCCGCCTTCCAAACGCTCGCTCTGCCGTTTCTTACTGCGCGGGCTGCGCCGGCGCCAGGAACTCAGCGCAATAGGACGGGCCGTTCACGCCCGGGATATCGCCGACGACATGGATACTGCGGATCGTGTAGTCGGCGTTGGTGACGATTTCGGCCTGGCAGCGGAAATACTGCGTGCGGGCCGCCGAAATCTGCTTGCCGCGCTTGCCATCTGCACCTTCTGCGTATTTCGCCGGGATGCGGACCGTCTTGTAGCCGCCCTTCCAGGTGTAGGTGACGCCGCCGCCGCTCTCGACGTCGCTGATCGGCGGGCCGTAGGCGGCAAAGAACTTGCCGGCCGACTGGCCAACCCAGCGGCTGGAGATCGGATCTGCGGAGGTCGGAATCGTCGTGCAGCCGGCAAGCGCAATGGCAAGCCCAGCCGCGGCAAAGGTGCGGAGTTTCATTCTATCGTCCTTGAAAAGTTGTCGCGCATTCGACGGCGGGAATCGCTGGTCTGCAGCGGTTTCCGCTTGTCCCGCCGAGGGCTTTAACGCGGAACCCGGCAAAAGAAAATCGGCCCGCCTTGGCAATCGCAAAATTTGCCGCAAGTGTGTCATTTTGCTCCACTTAGTGCTCTCAGGAGGTGCGCCGGCCCTGTCGGAAAAAAATGCGCCGGCTTTTGAATTTTGGTGCTTGCGCAACGAGATGGGCCGGTCTATAGAGGCGCCGCTGGTCACGGAGTGTAGCGCAGTCTGGTAGCGCACCACGTTCGGGACGTGGGGGTCGAGTGTTCGAATCACTCCACTCCGACCAGCCGAAACCCCTGTTCTGCAGGGGTTTTTCATTTGTGCTAATGGACGCACAAAAACCTCACCGACAGACTCACCAGGTGATTGGAATTCCAATCCGTCGGAAAGCCGTCGGCGGCTACAAATTCTCGACTGTGGTTTGCTGAACGCGCCGCCCGCTGCCGAATCGCGAGTTCGGCTCCCGCAGCCCCAGAAGGGGCATCTCCAGTGGATCTTGGCTCCTTACTTCGCGTCCATCCGGATTACGCGTCCGGAAGCCGTAACTGTGCATTTTAGAGTGTAATGTCGGGTGGCGATCGTCAGAAGCCAGGTGGGACCGGTCCGCTCGGCTGCCTTGACGACGTTCGTTCCCCCTCGAGGGCTCTGATATCGATCGGCCCGTCGGCTGCACGCGCGAAGTGCGCGAGCCGGAACATTGCTCAAGTCAGGGGGCGATCCGGCGGAAGCTTCGCCGCATGCAGACGGCTTCAATTGATCGACACGCGAGTAGCGGCCAAACGACACGCGCACATCGACACACGTGCCCGTCTTGGCGTTCCACCAAGTGCTGCTCCTGACGTGTCGGTAGCCACGGGCCTGCATCTTAGACGCGGCGTCCGTCGCGCGAGTGCCGACGAGATCGGCGATATCACTGGGCGCGGCAGCGAAAGCAAAAATAGAAAACGAGCAAAAGATGGCCGCAAGGCCGACTATCCTTTTCACGAAATCCTCCTTGAAACGAGCCTCTGAAGACCATCGCTTTGCCATCCGCGGTCAAGCGGGTGCCTGGAACAGTAGCCGCAATAGTCGGTAGAGAACATGTCTTCTGGGTGGATCGGACCACAAACGAGACCAACGGTTAAGTACGCAACAGTAAATTTACGGCTCGTGAAGATCCACGATATCTCGGGATTTCTCGGGATGAGCCTTGGAGTCCTAGAGCGACTCTACGGCAAGCATCGGATTCCACCATCAAAGATCGACATGGCTGTCGCATCGGCGTCGCTGTCGCAAACGGAGGCTTAGATGTCGTATTTCGGTATCCATAAAAATAAGCGAGAACTAAAGTACGCAGCTTCACATAAAGATATATCAGACAAGCGCGCTTCGGCGGGCGGGGAACAGTGCATGAAGACCTCAGAATACAAAGCTGCGGTTGCCGTCACGGGACTGAGCGCCGCTGGTGTCCAAAAGCTCTTTGGTGTCGATCAGACGACGACACGTCGCTGGGCGTCGGGTGAAACCGAAGTGCCGCGCGCGGTCGGCCTGTGCCTGCTGTTGATGGCGTCGGCAAACGTGTCCGTCGCGCAGGCTGAGATCTTGGCCGATGACACCGATGTCAGGCTTGCCAGGATCGCGTAAGACGGCTTGCCCAACCATTTTCGGCAATCGGATGCAGCACCCGTAGCGGCCCAGGGCCTCGGCCCTCCGCCCCCGCTACGGACGCACCGCCCTTTTGCTTCGATCCCGCACCGCTGGTGCAGCGGCTGTTCCGGCTTCGAGCGCACTATGCTCCGAGAATGGCATCGATTTCGGCAATCAGGGTCGCATAGGTCTCGATATGCCGATAATACTCGTTGCGGATCTGCTCGGTGATGTCGGAGAGCGGCCCGCCACCCTCCGCGCGGAAGTGTTTGACGTCGTTCTCGGACATGGATTTGAGATTGTCCTCGTACTCCTTGACCCTTTGAACATAGTCTTCCCGAAGTTTTTCCAGACTCATCGATCCCTCCTGAGCTAGCGAGGCACCGCGGACAGTCTGCCGCGGCGACGGCAATCTAAAGGTTGCCTAGAAGAGATGCGGCGCTTAAACCAGATTGACAATCCCGCCCCGTGAAAAGTGAACCAATGAGCAGCTCGAACTTCTACTCCAGCATGGGTGGCCTGCCGCCGCAGACCGAACTCCTCTCCAGCAAGGCGGTGTTCACGACGGCCTATGCCGTCATCCCCCGCAGCGTCATGACTGACATCGTCACCAGCTATTTCCCGCACTGGGAAGGCACGCGCGCCTGGGTGATCTCCCGCCCGCTGACCGGTTTTTCCGAGACGTTCTCGCAGTACATCATGGAAGTGCAGCCAGGTGGCGGCAGCGACCGGCCGGAGCCGGAGAAGCGCGCCGAAGGCGTGCTCTTCGTCGTCGACGGCGAAATGACGGTGGAGCTCGACGGAAAGGCACAGCAAATGCGCCCCGGCTCCTTCGCCTTCCTGCCCGCCGGCTCCCGTTGGGCGCTGTGGAACAAGAGCGCAGCACCCGTGAAGTTCCACTGGATCCGCAAGGCGTTCCAGGAGGTCGAGGGGCAGGAGCCGCCGCCGGCGATCTTCACGCATGAGGAAAATCACCCGCCGCAGCCGATGCCGGATACCGGTGGCGCCTGGGCCACGACGCGCTTTATCGATCCGGCCGATCTTCGCTACGACATGCATGTCACGATCGTCACCTTCGAGCCTGGCGGCGTGATCCCGTTCATGGAAACGCACGTGATGGAGCACGGCCTCTACGTGCTCGAGGGCAGGGCCGTCTATCGTCTCAACAAGGATTGGGTCGAAGTCGAAGCCGGTGACTTCATGTGGCTGCGCGCCTTCTGCCCGCAGGCCTGCTATGCCGGTGGTCCGGGCCGCTTCCGCTACCTGCTCTACAAGGATGTCAACCGCCACATGCCTTTGTGGTAGGACGCCAGATGGCGAGTTTAGAATGAAAACGGGGCCGATGTGGCCCCG
>UBOA01000046.1:0-1179 GCA_900466985.1 Hyphomicrobiales bacterium | reverse complement strand
CAAATGGCAAAGAGTAAGTTTGAGCGCAACAAGCCGCACGTTAACATCGGCACGATCGGCCACGTTGACCACGGCAAGACGTCTCTGACGGCAGCGATCACGAAGTACTTCGGCGAGTTCAAGGCGTACGACCAGATCGACGCGGCTCCGGAAGAAAAGGCTCGCGGCATCACCATTTCGACGGCACACGTCGAATACGAGACCCCGAACCGCCACTATGCCCACGTTGACTGCCCCGGCCACGCCGACTACGTCAAGAACATGATCACCGGTGCTGCCCAGATGGACGGCGCGATCCTGGTTTGCTCGGCTGCTGACGGCCCGATGCCGCAGACCCGCGAGCACATCCTGCTCGCTCGTCAGGTTGGCGTTCCGGCGATCGTCGTGTTCCTCAACAAGGTCGACCAGGTTGACGACGCCGAGCTTCTCGAGCTCGTCGAGCTCGAAGTTCGCGAACTGCTGTCGTCCTACGACTTCCCGGGCGACGACATTCCGGTCATCAAGGGCTCGGCTCTTGCCGCTCTCGAAGACTCCGACAAGAAGATCGGCGAAGACGCGATCCGCGAGCTGATGGCCGCTGTTGACGCCTACATCCCGACGCCTGAGCGTCCGATCGACCAGCCGTTCCTGATGCCGATCGAAGACGTGTTCTCGATCTCCGGCCGTGGTACGGTTGTGACCGGCCGCGTCGAGCGCGGTATCGTCAAGGTTGGCGAAGAAGTCGAAATCGTCGGCATCCGCCCGACCTCGAAGACGACGGTTACCGGCGTTGAAATGTTCCGCAAGCTGCTCGACCAGGGCCAGGCTGGCGACAACATCGGTGCTCTGGTTCGCGGTGTGAACCGTGACGGCGTCGAGCGTGGTCAGATCTTGTGCAAGCCGGGCTCTGTCAAGCCGCACAAGAAGTTCAAGGCTGAAGCCTACATCCTGACGAAGGAAGAAGGCGGCCGTCATACGCCGTTCTTCACCAACTACCGTCCGCAGTTCTACTTCCGCACGACGGACGTTACGGGCATCGTCACCCTGCCGGAAGGCACGGAAATGGTCATGCCTGGCGACAACGTCACGGTTGACGTCGAGCTGATCGTTCCGATCGCGATGGAAGAAAAGCTGCGCTTCGCTATCCGCGAAGGCGGCCGTACCGTCGGCGCCGGCATCGTCGCCTCGATCGTCGAGTAA
>UBOA01000009.1:0-471239 GCA_900466985.1 Hyphomicrobiales bacterium | reverse complement strand
CTGTTTGGACTCCGTGTCGAAAGAAAAAGTGCTCGACGTCCGCGATGACCGCGCTTGGCGCAAAGCTGAAATTGTTGCCGCAAGGGTCGGCTTGAGGCCGAGACTTTACAAGTCTCCGCCCCATCAGGCCCTGCAACCGATACTTTCCCAGATACCCGAAACAATCGCAGCCAGATATCCCCGGCGGGCCAGAACCTCCGCGGCGACGGCGTTGCTAAAGCAGGGGCAAGCGAGTCGTAAAAGGCGATCCGTGCTTCCGAAAAGTCGATGCTGCCTCCATGGGACTTTCCCTTCGCTCCCTTGCAGGAACCAGAAGTCGAAAGTTCCCGCTCCGACCGCCTCAGCATGACAGGCTACGTCAAAATCGAAAATCGATTCCGATTTTTGAGGCCCTGCTCCGGGCATTTCACCCGCCCGAGTTGCCAGAGCTATTGACCAGCACGCGAGAAAAAGTATTCCTTTTGTCGACAAGAGGATACCGGCATGACTGATACCGACATGAAGTCCACCCCCGAACGCAAGCGAGGCTCCGGCGTCAAGATGGTTTACGACCTCTTGCGCGATGAGATCCTGGACCTGGTTTTACCGCCCGGCAGTCCGATCGATGAGGTGCAACTGGCCGAGCGTTTCAAGATGTCGCGCACGCCAATCCGCGAGGCGCTGGTGAGGTTGGCCGGCGAGGGCCTGATCGACACGCTGCCAAATCGCTCGACCATGGTATCGAATATCGATTTCCTCAATATGCATACCTTCTTCGATGCGCTGGTGCTGATGTATCGCGTGACCACGCGTCTGGCCGCCCAGTATCATCGCCCCGAAGATCTGCAGCTGATCCGCGCGCATCAGGCCGACTTCGCCGCGGCGGTCGCGGCCCAGGACGCCTTGGCGATGATTGCCACCAACGCGGCCTTCCATTCCGCCATCGCCGAGGCAGGCCGCAACGCCTACTTCTCCGGTCTCTTCAATCGTCTTCTCGATGAGGGGCGACGCATCTTGCGGCTCTATTACCAGTCCTATGAAGACCGCTTGCCGCAACGTTTCGTCGACGAGCACGAAGACATTATCGCTGTCATCGCCGCGCGCGACAGCGAGGCCGCCGACCGCTTGGCGACGATCCATGCCGAGCAGATCGTGCAGCAAATACAGAAGCTTTTCGCGCGCGGCGGAAAACTGGATATCGCCCTCTGACCTGCTGCATAATTTTTGTCGACAAATAATATGCAAGTGATATAACCGCCGTCGAAGACACGGGGACCGGTGCCAGTGGAGGCGCGCGCGATCCCTGCCCGTCCCGCCAGGCAATAGGAGTTTCGCAATGAAGGCCAAGATTTTCTCCGGTGTAATTCCGGCCCTGATGACCCCCTGCAAGGAAGACCGTACCCCCGACTACGACGCACTCGTCCGCAAGGGCCAGGAGTTGATCGCGCAGGGCATGTCGGCTGTTGTCTATTGCGGTTCCATGGGTGATTGGCCACTGCTGACTGATGCCCAGCGCATGGAAGGCGTGGAGCGTCTCGTGAAGGCTGGCATTCCGGTCATCGTCGGCACCGGCGCCGTCAACAGCGCCTCGGCCGTCGCGCATGCGGCCCATGCCCAGAAGGTCGGGGCACAGGGTCTGATGGTCATCCCGCGCGTCCTGTCGCGTGGTTCGGTAATCGCGGCCCAGAAGGCGCACTTCAAGGCAATCCTCTCAGCTGCCCCCGATCTTCCTGCTGTCATCTATAACAGCCCTTACTACGGCTTCGCCACGCGCGCGGACCTGTTCTTCGCACTGCGCGCCGAGCATCCGAACCTCGTCGGCTTCAAGGAATTCGGTGGCGCTGCAGACATGCGCTACGCAGCCGAGAACATCACCAGCCGCGATGATGGCGTTTCGCTGATGATCGGCGTCGACACGGCCGTCTTCCATGGCTTCGTCAATTGCGGTGCGACCGGAGCGATCACCGGCATCGGCAACGTGCTGCCGAAGGAAGTGCTGCATCTCTGCAACCTCGCCCAGGCCGCCGCTGCCGGCGACGCAGATGCCCGCCAGCGCGCGCTGGAGCTTGAGCAGGCACTGGCCGTCCTCTCCTCGTTCGACGAAGGCCCGGACCTCGTACTGTTCTTCAAGCACATGATGGTGTTGAAGGGCGACAAGGAATACACGCTCCATTTCTACGAAACCGACGCCCTGACCGACAGCCAGCGCGGTTACGTCGAAACCCAGTTCAAGCTCTTCAACAGCTGGTACGCCGAATGGAGCAAGCTCCCGGGTGCCGTTGAGAAGTACAAGGCCTGATTTTCAAAGGCTCTCAAATCGAAAGGCCCTTCGTTTGGAGGGCCTTTTTGTATTGGCGGCGATTTCTGCCGGTGGCTCAGGCCACCGCCTCCAGGCCGAGCGCGAACAACCGCTCGAGCTGCTTGATCTCGGCGTCGGTCAGCGCGATGCCGTCGGCCTCCGATTTTGCGCGCGCCGCATACCGGCGCTGCGACGGCAGGCGGGCGCCCTGGCCGACGATCGCCTCGAACAAAGTCTCAGCTCGCGCAAACGGATTGCCAGGCCGGCCGGCGGCGAAGGCTTCGGGCGAGAAGGCGATGATCAATTCACCGTGGAAGGGGGCGAGCGTCGTCGTGCCGAGATAGTCCAGCACCTCTGGGCTTGTCAGGTCGCCGATCATGATGCCGGCCAGCAGCTCGATCATCGTGCCGATGGCGGAGCCCTTATGCCCACCGAACGGCAGCATGGCGCCGGAAAGCGCGGCCTCGGGATCGGTCGTCGGATTGCCGTCGGCATCGATCGCCCAGCCCTCGGGCAGCGACTTTCCAGCCCGCCGGTGCAGTTCGATTTCCCCGCGAGCCGCGACAGACGTTGCAAAATCGAAGACATAGGGCGGCTGGCCGACGCGCGGCCAGGCAAAGGCGAAGGGGTTGGTGCCGAGCAGCGGTTTGTTGCCGCCGGTCGGCGCAACGGTTGCATAGCTCGGGCACATGACCAGGCCGGCAAGTCCCTGTTCGGTCAGGGCTTCCGCTTCCGACCAGAGCGCGGAGAAATGCGTGCAGTCGTTGATGACGAGGGCCGCAAGTCCGCAAGAGCGGGTGCGCTCCACGAGGGCCGGCAGGCCGAGTTCGAAGGCCGGATTGGCAAAGCCACCCTTGGCGTTGACCTTCACGATCGCGGAGCCCTCCTGCAGCTGCAGTTCCGGCACCGCATCCGGCTTCACCTTGCCGGCCTTGACCGTACGCAGCGCACCCTCGATCCGATAGATGCCGTGCGATTTGCAGGCATCCCGCTCCCCGGCGACGATCACGCGCGCGAGCGCACCGGCCTGGATCTCGTTGAGGCCCGCCTTGCGGAAAATCGCATCGACCCTTTCCTGCAGGGCCGGGACGGTCAGGGTGGTGTTGTCGCTCATCTTGTGTCTCTCATGGATGGCCCGGCCGCTGATAGCGATCGAGTGTTGATGTTATAAATACATAGAGTATACAAAGATTCAGCGTGTGCAATTCGCCAGCGGATGGATTTTCGCGTAAAGCACCCCGGGCTCTCTAGAAAGGAATCGCAGATGGTCTTCACTCCCAATGGAAAACACCTCGTCGCGGGCGAATGGCTCGACGGAGCGGGTACTTTTGCATCCGCGCCGGCGCATGGTCCAGTCCACCAGTTTGCAGTCGGTACGGTAGATCTTGTCAATCGCGCCTGCGAGGCCGCTGAAGATGCGTTCTGGAGCTATGGCTACTCCACGCGCTCAGAACGCGCGGCGTTCCTGCGCGCCATCGCCGACGAGATCGAAGCCCGCGCCGAGGCGATCACCGAGATCGGTAGCCAGGAAACGGGCCTGCCGGAAGCTCGCCTGCAGGGCGAACGCGGCCGCACGACCGGTCAGCTGCGGCTTTTCGCGGATCATATCGAAAAGGGCGAATATCTCGACCGCCGTCGTGATGCGGCACTACCCGACCGCCAGCCCGCAGCACGGCCGGAAATCCGGCTTATCCAGCGCCCTGTCGGCCCGGTCGCCGTCTTCGGCGCCTCGAACTTCCCGCTGGCCTTCTCCACCGCCGGTGGCGATACCGCAGCCGCTCTGGCGGCGGGTTGCCCTGTTGTCGTCAAGGGTCACTCGGCGCATCCGGGAACCGGCGAAATCGTCGCGCAGGCGATCGAGGCAGCTATTCGCAAGACGGGTGTTCATCCCGGCGTCTTCTCGCTGATCCAGGGTGGCAACCGTGATGTCGGTCATGCGCTCGTGCAGCATCCGCGGATCAAGGCTGTCGGCTTCACCGGCTCGCTCGCCGGCGGCCGCGCACTCTTCAATCTTTGCGCCGCGCGGCCGGAGCCGATCCCGTTCTTCGGTGAACTCGGTTCGGTCAATCCGATGTTCCTGCTGCCTGAGGCGCTGAAGGCACGCGCTGAAGCGCTCGGCCAGGGCTGGGCCGGGTCGCTGACGATGGGCGCCGGCCAGTTCTGCACCAACCCCGGCATTGCGGTTGTGACCGAAGGCGCCGAAGCCGATCGCTTCGTAGCCGCAACGGTCGAAGCGCTCGGCAAGGTCGCGCCGCAGACGATGCTGACGGATGGCATTGCGAAGGCCTACCAGGATGGGCAGTCACGCTTTGCAACTCGCAATACGGTCAAATCGCTGTTCGCCAGCGAGTCCTCCGGCCGCTCAGCCGCTCCGAACCTGTTTGAGACAACCGGCGCACAGTTCCTCGCCGATCACGCCCTGGGCGAAGAGGTCTTTGGACCGCTCGGCCTTGTCGTGCGTGTCCAGACGATCGATGAGATGGAGAAGCTCGCTCGTGGCTTCGAAGGTCAGTTGACGGCGACGATCCATATGGATGCAGGCGACACTGCCGACGCCCGTCGTCTGCGCCCCGTGCTGGAACGCAAGGCAGGACGCGTCCTGGTCAATGGATTCCCGACTGGTGTCGAGGTGGTCGATTCGATGGTCCATGGCGGACCCTATCCGGCTTCGACCAACTTCGGCGCAACCAGCGTCGGCACAATGTCGATCCGGCGCTTCCTCCGCCCGGTTTCGTACCAGAACATGCCGGAAGATCTCCTGCCGGAAGATTTTCTCGGCTGATTCCTATCAAGGGTAGAAAAGCAAAGGGGCGGCCACGACTTGGCCGCCCTTTTTTGTCGACATAGCCGCTATTCAACTTATACTTTTTGCATACTTCATGTATTTTAGCATTGATTTGCGCGCGCCGAAGGGGAATAGTGCGCCTCGCTGTCAATCGACAATCCAACTCTGGGAGAGAGAATAGAATGAAACCTTCGGTCCTCGCCTTCGGCCTTCTGGCTGCCGCAACCGTTCTGACCAGCCCGGCGAAGGCCGACAAGTTGGACGACATCATCGGCTCGGGCACGCTGCGCTGCGCGGTCGTACTGGACTTTCCGCCGATGGGCTCGCGCGACGAGAATAACAACCCGATCGGCTTCGACGTGGACTATTGCAACGATCTGGCCAAGGCGCTGGGCGTCACCGCCGAAATCGTTGAGACCCCGTTCCCTGAGCGTATTCCGGCGCTGATGTCGGGTCGCGTCGATGTCGGCGTCGCCTCCACCTCCGACACGCTCGAGCGTGCCAAGACTGTCGGCATGACGGTTCCCTACTTCGCCTTCGAGATGGCGGTTACCGCCAACGAGAAGTCGGGCGTGAAGTCCTTCGAAGACATGAAGGGCAAGGTTGTCGGCGCAACCGCTGGCACTTACGAGGCGATTGCACTCGAACAGCAGGTCAAGGCCTGGGGCGTCGGCGAGTTCCGTCCTTACCAGACGCAGGCCGACGTGTTCCTGGCGCTGAGCCAGGGCCAGATCGATGCCACCGTTTCGACCTCTACTGTCGCCCAGGCCAACGTCAAGACCGGCAAGTTCGCGGGCATCGCAGTGGTCGGCAAGGCACCGTTCGACATCGACTACGTCTCGCTCTTCACCAACCGTGAGGAATACGGCCTGATCAACTACCTGAACCTGTTCATCAACCAGCAGGTTCGCACCGGCCGCTACGCCGATCTCTACAAGAAGTGGGTTGGTGGCGACCTGCCGTCGCTCGCGGTCAATGGCGTCTACCGCTAATCCGCACCGTTTCTCCCGCGGCGCGAGGCATGACCTCGCGCCGCAGCTTTATGACAAGGTGAGACGGTAATGTTCAACTACACCTTCCACTGGAACCAGGCGCTCAAGGCATTGCCGCAGATGCTCGACGGTGCGCTGGTCACGATGCAGATTGCGCTCCTGTCCATGGTCATCGGACTGGCTTGTGCGATCGCGCTGACCTTGTTCCGGCTATCCGGCAACCGCATCCTTGGTGGCTTCGCCACGGCCTGGGTCGAGATCGCCCGAAATACGCCGGCGTTGTTCCAGATCTACATGGCTCATTTCGGACTCGGCAACTTCGGCATTCACCTCACGCCGTTTACCGCGCTCCTGGTTGGCATTGCCTTCAACAACGCCGGCTACCTGGCAGAAAACTTCCGCGGCGCGCTGAAGGCGATCCCGGACACGCAGACGCGCGCCGGACGCTCGCTCGGCATGACCTCGATGCAGGCCTTTCGCCTGATCGTCCTGCCGCAGATGCTGCGCGTAGCGTTTCTGCCGGCGACCAACCAGATGGTCTGGGCGGTCCTGATGACGTCGCTCGGCGTAACCGTCGGTATGAACACCGACCTTACCGGCGTGACGCAGGAATTGAATGCGCGCTCCTTCCGCACCTTTGAATTCTTCGCCTTGGCTGCGGTGATCTACTACGTCATCGCCAAGGTTCTGACCCTCGCCGCCCGGGCACTCGCCTGGCGCATGTTCCGTTACTGAGAGAGGTGAGAGATGTTTAGTACTGCCCTCACCTGGAGTGATCTGGCCTTCCTGGCGCAAGGCGCGGGAATGACGCTCGCGGTCACGGCCGTCTCGGTGGCCGCCGGAACCGTTCTCGGCATCCTCTTCGGGATGATCCGCGTTGAACTCGGACCTTATTGGTCCGTACCGCTGACCTTCGCGCTCGACGTCTTCCGCTCGGTGCCTTTGTTGATCCAGCTTGTGCTCGGCAATGCGCTGCAGTCGATCATGCGGCTTGGCTGGCCCCCGTTCACGACCTCCTGCGTGGTGTTGTCGCTCTATACGGCTGCCTATTGCACGGAGATCGTTCGCGGCGGCATTTCCGCGGTGCCACCAACCACGCGCCGCGCGGCTCGCTCGCTCGGCATGACCTGGTGGCAGGACATGCGCTATATTGTGGCCCCGCTCGCAACGCGCGTTTCGCTGCCGTCCTGGATCGGACTGACGCTCGGCGTCATGAAGGATTCCGCGCTAGTACTCTGGCTCGGCCTGATCGAGTTGCTGCGCGCCTCGCAGATTCTCGTGACCCGGCTGCAGGAACCGCTGTTCATCCTGATGATCTGCGGCACCGTCTATTTCATTATCAGCTTCCCCATCGCCCGGATTGGCGGGTATCTCGAAAAACGGTGGTCCCCCAATGATTGAGATTGAAAACGTCCGCAAATCCTTCGGCCCCTTGGAGGTTCTGAAGGGCATCAACCTCACTGTCCCGAAGGGCGAGGTGCTGACCATCATCGGTGGTTCCGGCTCGGGGAAGTCGACGCTGCTCACCTGCATCAATGGCCTCGAGGCCATCGACAGTGGCCGTATCGTTGTCGACGGCACGGATGTGCATGCCAAGGCGACCGACCTCAACAAACTCCGCCGCAAGCTCGGCATCGTCTTCCAGCAATGGAACGCTTTCCCGCATCTGACGGTGCTGGAAAACGTCATGCTCGCACCGCGAAAAGTGCTCGGCCTTTCCAAGGCGGAAGCCGAAGCGATCGCGGTAAAGCAGCTCACCCACGTCGGCCTCGGGGAGAAGCTCAAGGTCTATCCGAACCGCATGTCGGGTGGCCAGCAGCAGCGCATGGCGATTGCACGTGCGCTTGCCATGTCGCCGGAATACATGCTGTTCGACGAGGTCACCTCGGCGCTCGACCCACAGCTGGTTGGCGAAGTGCTCGATACGCTACGCATGCTGGCCTCCGAAGGCATGACGATGATCTGCGTCACGCACGAAATGAAGTTCGCGCGTGAGGTTTCAGACCGCGTCGCCTTCTTCCACAAGGGCGTGATGGCCGAGATCGCGCCCCCGGAAGAGCTGTTCGGTGCGCCGAAGGATCCGGAGCTGCAGGCTTTCCTCGCTGCCACCCATTGAGGCGATGATGAACGATCAAATTCAAACGGATGTCATCGTAATCGGCGCGGGGGTCGTTGGGCTATCCGCTGCGATCGCAGCGCAGGCAAGGGGGCTTTCCGTGGTCGTACTCGACCGGGAGGGTCCCGCTGCCGGCGCCTCGGCTGGCAACGCCGGTGCCTTTGCCTTTACCGATATCCTGCCGCTTGCTTCGCCGGGCATTCTCAGGAAGGCACCTAAGTGGCTGCTCGATCCGCTCGGCCCGCTTTCGGTGCCGCCAGCCTATGCCTTGCAGATCACGCCATGGATGTTCCGCTTCTGGCGCGCTTGCGCGCCGGGCCGTGTCGCCCATTCGACGGCGGCGCAAACCGCGCTGATGGACCTTTCGAAGGCGGAGCTTGAGCCGTTCCTGCAGCAGACCGGCACCATGGGCATGCTGCGCAAGGATGGCAATCTGCAGGTCTATGAGGGCGAAGCCGAACTGAAGGCTACGCTTCCCGGCTGGAAAGCGCGGGAGGAGCATGGGATCGAGTTCCATCACCTCGATGCGGCCGGCATCAATGAGATCCAGCCTGGTATCGCGCCTCGCTTCACCCATGGCACCTTCACGCCTGGCTGGTACTCCATCGCCGATCCCAAGCTCTATACCCTTGCCCTGGCGGACCACTTCCGCGCCATCGGCGGCTCCATCGAGCGTGCGGAGGTCATCGCACTGCGTCCTGTTGACGGCGGCGTAGATGTCGTCAGTTCCGGCGGCGCTTCGCGACGGGCAGCACAGGTGGTCCTGTCGGCGGGTGCATTTTCACATCAGGTAGCCCGTACGATCGGCGAGAATATCCCGCTCGAAACCGAAAGGGGCTACAATACGACGCTCCCTCCGGAGGCTTTCGATCTGCGCACGCAGGTCACCTTCGGTGGGCACGGATTTGTCGTCACCCGGCTATCGACAGGAATTCGGGTGGGCGGCGCCGTCGAGCTTGGGGGCTTGAAGCTTCCGCCGAACTTCCGGCGATCGGAAGCGATGCTGAAGAAGGCACAGAGCTTCCTGCCCGGCCTGAAGCCACAGGGCGGCGTGCAGTGGATGGGGTTCCGCCCATCCTTGCCGGACAGCCTGCCCGCCATCGGTTGTGCCCGCGCCACGCAGCGCGTTGTTTATGCCTTCGGTCACGGCCATCTTGGCCTGACTCAGTCGGCTGGCACCGCGCGCATCGTCGCGGATTTGCTCACGGGCAAGACGCCGGCGATCGACATTGCATCCTTCTCACCCCAAAGATTCTGATGGAGGCATGAGCGCGCCAATGACAGTTGGCCGCGTCAGCCCCCATTGGTGAAATGACGTCCCTCCGTTCAAGGCTTCGTGGTGAAATGAAGAACATCGCACTCGATCGCAGCATTCTCGGCGGTACCGCGAATGGCCCCGTCATTGTCGCAAAGGAGGCATTGAGCTTCTGGGGCGGGGTCGATCCGGCTACCGGCTCGGTGATCGACGTCCACCACCCGCTTCACGGAAGCCGCCTCACCGGTTGCATTCTGATGATGCCCTCGAGCCGCGGATCCTGCACGGGTTCCGGCGTACTCCTCGACCTCGTCCTGACGGGTCGCGCACCGGCCGCCTTGGTTTTTTCCGAAGCCGAGGATGTGTTGACGCTCGGCGCGCTGATCGCGTCCGAAATGTTCGGCAAGCCTCTGCCCGTCGTGCGGCTTGGGCCGGAGGCCTTTGCGGCGCTCTCCCGCGCGAAGACCGCCGAGATCAGCGATACGGCTGTTGTCGCAGACGAGGTGGAGATTCCGATCGCTCCTCCGGCAACCGCTGCTCTCGACCTCACCGATGCAGATCGCGCCATGCTTGACGGGCAGCAGGGGATCGCCGTGCAGCAGGCCATGCGCATCATCTGCGCCATGGCGGCGCAGCAGGGCGCGCGCGGCCTCGTGGATGTCACGCAGGGCCATATCGACGGCTGCATCTATGCGAGCCCCGCCAATCTCACCTTCGCGGAAAAGATGGCTGATATGGGCGCGCAGGTCCGCGTGCCGACGACCATGAACGCCATTTCCGTCGACCGCGCCAATTGGCAAGCGCAAGGCGTTCCGGAAACCTTCGGCGACCCGGCTGCACGGCTTGCCGATGCCTATGTGCGCATGGGCTGTCGCCCGACCTTCACCTGCTCTCCCTACCTGCTGGATAGCGCACCCCAGGCGGGCGAATCGATTGCATGGGCAGAGTCCAACGCGGTGATCTTCGCCAACACCGTTCTCGGCGCGCGGACTGCAAAGCACCCGGATTTCCTCGATCTCTGCATCGCGCTAACGGGACGTGCGCCGCTGTCCGGCGTCTATCTCGACGAGCCTCGCAAGGCACGACGGATCATTGATGTCGAATTGCCCGAGCGCGTCGATGACGCTTTCTGGCCGCTCATCGGTTATCTCGCCGGTCGCGCCGCGCCGGATCGCATCCCGCTTTTGCGCGGCCTAAGCTGTGGGCGGCCTTCGCAGGACGACCTCAAGGCGCTGTGCGCCGCTTTTGGCACCACGTCAGCAGCACCCATGCTGCATGTGGAGGGTGTTACGCCCGAAGCTGCCGGCGCGGCCCGCGACGATGCCGATCGGGTCATCATCTCGCGCGCCGACATGGCTGCGGCCTGGACGGTTCTAAACGAGGGACCGGAAGAGGTGGAACTCGTTGCCATCGGCAGCCCGCATGCCTCACTGACCGAATGTCGAGCCTTGGAAGAAGCGCTTGCCGGCCGCAGCCGGCACCCGGATGTCACGATAATCGTGACCGCCGGTCGCCAGGTCATCAGCCAAGCGCGCAACGAAGGCTTGTTGAAGCGATTGGAGGACGCAGGCGTGCAGGTCCTGCCCGATCTCTGCTGGTGTTCGATTTCCGAGCCTGTGTTCCCGACGCGAACCCGCTCCCTGATGACGAACTCGGGCAAATATGCCCACTATGGCCCCGGCCTTTCCGGTCGGGCCGTTCGCTTCGGCAGCCTTGCCGATTGCGTCACCGCCGCTCTGACTGGGCGTGTTCCGCCCCAGTTGCCCGATTGGCTTTCCTGAGGAGGTATCATGCGCAGCACCAAGACCATCCATGTCGTTTCCGCCCATGCTGAGGGTGAAGTGGGCGATGTCATCGTCGGCGGTGTGACGCCGCCGCCCGGCGAAACGATCTGGGAGCAAAGCCGCTGGATTGCTCGTGACGGGACGTTGCGCAATTTCGTGCTGAACGAACCGCGGGGCGGCGTCTTCCGGCACGTCAATCTGTTGGTGCCGCCGAAGCATCCCGACGCCGATGCCGCATTCATCATCATGGAGCCGGAAGATACGCCACCCATGTCGGGATCGAATTCGATCTGCGTATCCACGGTGCTGCTGGACAGCGGCATCCTGCCGATGCAGGAGCCGATCACCGAGATCACCCTCGAAGCGCCCGGCGGGCTCGTCCGTGTGCGCGCCGAGTGCCGCAACGGCAAGGCCGAACGCATCTTCGTGCAGAACCTGCCGAGCTTCGCGGAACGACTGGATGCAAAGCTGGAAGTCGAGGGCGTGGGCACGCTGACCGTCGATACCGCCTATGGCGGTGACAGCTTCGTCATCGTCGATGCGGCGGCAATGGGCTTCAGCCTGTCGCCCGACGAGGCCCATGATATTGCGAAGCTCGGCGTGCGCATCACCAATGCGGCCAACGCCGCGCTCGGATTTCATCACCCGGAAAATCCGGATTGGAAGCACTTTTCCTTCTGCCTCTTCGCAGGTCCGGTGGAGCGCACCGCCGAAGGTCTGCGTGCGGGGGCAGCCGTCGCGATCCAGCCCGGCAAGGTCGATCGCTCGCCCACCGGAACGGCGCTATCGGCCCGCATGGCCGTATTGCACGCGCGGGGACAAATGACGCTGGAAGACCGTCTGACAGCGGTGTCGTTAATCGGCTCCACGTTCTCTGGCCGCATTCTCGGCACGACCGATATTGGCGGTCGCCCGGCCATCCTGCCTGAGATCTCCGGCCGCGCCTGGATTACCGGCACCCATCAGCACATGCTCGATCCGTCCGACCCCTGGCCGGAAGGCTATCGGTTGACCGATACCTGGGGTGCCCGCTGATTGCCTGACCAGCCTTGAGCGGTACGGATAATCTCCGCTCAAGGCGCCTGCACACCTTTGATTGTGCAACAAACGTGGTACGCTCGCAGCATCAGCTGGGGGGCAAGTCATGCGACGTCTTCTTTTCAGCATAGTGCTTGCAATTATCGCCGTTCTGTTCGGTCAGGTTGCTGCGTTCGCCCAAACGAAAGTCGAGGTCGGCGGGATCATGCCAAAGCCGAATACAGGCGACCTCGATGCGATGACCAGGAGGCGTCTCGTCCGTATCCTGGTGCCGTACAGCAAGACCATCTATTTCATCGACAAGGGGCGCCAGTTCGGAACCGCGGTGGAGTCTGGGACGGCCCTGGAGGCCGAGCTCAATAACGGCAGGAAGAAAGCGATCGAACAGATTCGCGTCGCCTTTATTCCCACTGGGCGAGACCGATTGATTCCAGCCCTCAAGGAAGGGCTCGGCGACATCATCATGGCCAACTTGACGGTCACCCCTGCGCGGCTTCGGGACGTCGATTTCAGCGCGCCGATCTACAGCGACGCGAGCGAGGTGCTGGTAACAGGGCCATCCGCGGAGGCGGTTACCAGCATCGCCGATCTGGCAGGCAAGGAAATCCGGGTCCGCCAGACGAGCAGCTACTACGAGCATCTTCTCTCGCTCAACGAGCAATTGAAGAAGGACGGAAAGCCGGAGATCCAAGTCAAGCCGATCGACGAGAACCTTGAGGACGAAGACCTCATGGAGATGGTCAACGCCGGCCTCCTGCCCTGGACGGTGGTCGATGAATACAAGGCCGACATATGGGCGAAGGTGTTCACGGATTTGAAGGTGCATCCTGATGTCGCCGTGGCTACTCACGGGCAGATCGCCTGGGCGATTCGTAAGAATAGTCCGCAGTTGAAGGCCGTCCTCGACAAGTTCGCCGAGCAGCACAAGGTTGGCACGACCTTCGGCAATTTGCTGCGCGACCGCTATTTCAAGAGCGATACGATGATGAGGCGCGCCTATTCGCCTGCCGACGTCGATCGCTTCAAGGCACTGGTCGAAATCTTCCGTAAGCATGCGGGCACATACTCGTTCGACTATTTGATGCTGATGGCGCAGGGCTATCAGGAGTCCCAGCTCGATCAGTCGCGGCATAGCCCAAGGGGCGCCGTCGGCGTGATGCAACTGCTGCCTGCCACTGCGGCAGGCAAGGAGATCGGCATTACCGGCATCGCCAATAGCGAGGATCGCAATGTCGAGGCCGGCGCGAAATACCTGCGCTATCTGGCTAAAGTCTCCATCAAGGGGCCGGGCGTCTCGCCGCGTGACCAGCAGCTGTTGGCGTTTGCTGCCTACAATGCAGGTCCGGGAAATCTCCGGAAGTTTCGCGCCAAGGCGAAGGATATGGGGCTCGATCCCGATGTCTGGTTCGGAAACGTCGAGAACGCCGCGGCTGCCATCGTCGGGGGGGAAACGGTCCAGTACGTCAGCAACATCTTCAAATATTACATCGCCTACAGCCTGCTGATGGAGCGGGTCGAAGCACAGCGCGCCTCGATGAGCACGACCACACCTGCCAAGAACTAAAGATTGGGATCTTCGGTGTCGAATAGGTCAAACGGCCCGCTGGAAAACGAGCGGGCCGTTTGAAGTTCTCTCGATGCCGGCTTACCGATCCATGTGATAGCAGGCGGCGGTCTGCTCGGGCCTGACCTGCTCCGTCGGCGGCATCTCCGTGCGGCAGATATCCGTGGCCTTCCAGCAACGCGGAGAGAAGACACAGCCCGGCGGCGGATTGAGCGGCGAGGGCGGGTCGCCCTGGAGCCGGATACGCTGCCGGTTGCGTGCAAGCTTCGGATCGGGCACTGGCGCGGCCGAGAAGAGCGCCTGCGTATAGGGATGCGCCGGGCTGTCGAACACGGTGGCGCAATCGCCAGCCTCGACCACCTTGCCGAGATAGAGCACCAGCACATCGTCTGAGATCAGACGTACGACCGAAAGGTCGTGGCTGATGAAGATCAACGTCAGTCCGAACTCCTTGCGAAGCTTGCGCAAGAGCGTGATGACCTGCCCCTGGATCGACACGTCGAGCGCCGAAACCGGCTCGTCGCAGATGATCAGCTTCGGCCGCGTCACGACTGCGCGGGCGATGCCGATGCGCTGTGCCTGGCCGCCCGAAAACTCGTGCGGATAGCGGTTGATCATTTCAGGCACGAGGCCGACGGCACCCATGATCTCGTGCCCGCGCGCCACGCGCTCCGCTTTGGTAAGCTTCGGCTCGAAGACGGTGAGCGGTTCGGCGATAATGTCGCCGACCGTCATGCGCGGATCGAGGGAGGCAATCGGATCCTGGAAGATGATCTGCATGTCGCGACGAGCCGCCCGCATTTCCTCATCCGACAGGTCGAGAAGGTTGCGCCCCTGCCAGAGGATGCGGCCTTTTTGCGACTTCAGCAGGCGCAGGATCGAGCGGCCAAGTGTGGATTTGCCGCAACCGGACTCGCCGACGATCCCCAGCGTCCGGCCTTCTCTGAGGTCGAAGCTGACATTGTTCACCGCAGTCAGCGTCATCGGCGGTTTGAAGAAGCTCTTCGACGGAATTTCGAACTGGGTGGTGAGGTTCTCGACCCTTAGGAGTGATCGTTCAGCCATGGTTCAAGACCTCCTCGCGGCGGGGGAAGGGATGGAAGCAGGCCGCGGAATGGCCCTTCGCCAGCATTTCGAGTTTCGGCGACGCGTCGATGCAATCGTTCTGGACCATGGGACAGCGCGGCGAGAAGCTGCAGCCTTTCGGCAGGTGCTGCAGGTTGGGCGGGCGGCCGGGAATGACGGCGAGCTGGTCGACGTCCTGGTCGGGCCGCGGAATGGAAGCGTGCAGCGCAGCGGTATAGGGATGCGCCGGTACTTCGAAGAGCTCGTCGACCGGCGCCTCTTCCACAATCCGTCCGGCATACATGACAGCCACGCGATCCGCGAGGCCGGCAACGACGCCCAAATCATGGGTGATCATGACGAGCGCCGTGTTCATTTCCGCCGTCAGATCGTTGAAGAGGTCGAGGATCTGCGCCTGGATCGTCACGTCGAGCGCTGTCGTCGGCTCGTCGGCGATGAGCAACTTCGGTTTGGTCAGCAGCGCCATGGCAATGACGATGCGCTGGCGCATGCCGCCCGACAGCTCGTGCGGGTAGAGGCTGAAGCGCCGCGTCGGGTCGGGGATGCCGACGCGCTTCAGCATATCGAGCGCCTCGTTGGAGGCGGCCCGCGCGGTGAAGCCGCGGTGGACTTCAAGCTGCTCCGTCAATTGCCGGGAAATCCGCAGAGACGGATTGAGCGCGGTCATCGGGTCCTGGAACACCATGGCCATGTCCTTGCCGCGGACATGGTCGAGCTCGCGCGGCTTTAGCGCCAGCACATCCTTGCCCTCGAGCAGTGCTTGGCCGCTGGTGCGGCCGTTCTTGGCAAGCAGACCCATGACGCCGAGGAAGGTCTGGCTCTTGCCCGAGCCGGACTCGCCGACGATCGCCACGCGCTCGCCGCGCCGGATCGACAGATTCATGTTCGAGACGGCCTTCACCTCGCCATCCGGCGTCGCAAAGGTGATCGAATAGTCCTTCAGTTCGAGAAGTGTATCGTTTTTGGTTTCGTGTTGCATTCTATCGATCCTTCGGGTCGAACGCATCGCGCAGGCCGTCGCCGATGAAAAGCAGGCTCATCAGCAGGGCGACGAGGAAGCAGGCCGGGAAGGCCAAGAGCCAGGGCATGCTTTCCATGGCGTCCGTGCCCTCGGCGATCAGCGTGCCGAGCGAGGTGAGCGGTTCCTGAACACCGAAGCCGAGGTAGGACAGGAAGCTTTCGGTCGCGATGATTTCAGGAACGGTGAGCGCCGCAAAGATCACCACCGGCCCGACGAGGTTCGGGATGATGTGCTTGAGGATGATCTTGAACGGTTTCTGGCCGGATGCACGTGCCGCCTCGATGAACTCGCGTTGCTTGATCGACAACGTCTGTCCGCGCACGATGCGAGCCATGGTCAGCCACTCTAGCGCGCCGATTGCCGCAAATAGCAGGTAGACGTTTCGGCCGAACACCACCATCAGCAGGATGACGAAGAGGATGTAAGGCAGCGCATACATGATATCGACGAAGCGCATCATGAGCGCGTCGAGTCTGCCGCCGATGTATCCGGAGATCGCTCCATAGAGCACCCCGATGACCACCGAAACGATCGTGGCAGTTGCCGCAACCGCAAGCGAGACGCGGGTGCCGTAGAGCACGCGCGCAAGCAGGTCGCGGCCATTTGGATCGGTCCCGAAATAATGGCCGCTTTCCATATCCGGCGGCATGCGGAACGCCGCCCAATCCGGTTCCTCGTAGCCGAACGGGATCAGGTACGGGCCAAGAAAGGCGGCAAGGATCAGCAGCAGAAGCACGACGATCGCAACGACGGCTGCTCTGTTGCGAGAGAGACGACGCAGGGCATCACTTGTCAGCGACCGGCTCTTTTGTGTGAGCCCCTCGGCCTCGAGAAGCTCTGCCGCCAGCAATTCTCTTCGTGCAGGATTGAGGATCATCGGTTTCTCACTTTCGGATCGAGCCACGCATAGGCAATGTCGACGAGAAGATTCAGAAAGACGATCAGCACCATGTAGAAGATGACCGTGCCGAGAACCATGCCGTAGTCGCGGTTCAGCGCTGCGTTGACGAAGTAGCGGCCGATGCCGGGCAATCCGAAGATGCTCTCGACAACCAGCGAGCCGGTGAGAAGATAGCTGGCCGCCGGGCCGAGATAGGAAACGACGGGCATCATGGCGGGCTTCAGCGCGTGACGAATAACCGTTAGCCGCGGGCCGATGCCCTTGGCCTTGGCGGTGCGGATGTAGTTCTGGTTCATCACCTCGATCATCGAGCCTCGGGTCATGCGCGAGATGCGGCCCGCATGTGGCAAAGCCAGCACAACGATCGGAATGACGAGATAGCGGAACGAGCCGTCACCCCATCCGCCGACAGGCAGCCAGCCGAGATGGATACCGAAGACCAGCTGCAGGATAGGCGCAATCAGAAAGTTCGGAAGAACGAGGCCAACGAGAACGAGCAGCCCGAGGAGGTAGTCCGGCGCCTTATTCTGATAAAGCGCCCCAAGACAGCCGACTGTCACGCCGATGAGGATGGCAAAAATGAAGGCGAGGCCGCCGATCGTAAACGTGTAAGGCACGCCGATCATGATTTGCTGGGCAACGCTGAAATCTTCGTTGGCGAAAGATGGGCCGAGATCACCCTTCAACACGTCGAAGACGTAGATCAGGTATTGTTCGATCAGCGGCTTGTCGAGATTGTAGTGAGCCGCGAGGTTCTTTAGGATCACCGGCGGCAATGGCCTCTCGCCATCGAACGGGCCGCCGGGAGCAAGGCGCAAGACAAAAAAGCTGAGTGTCACGGCGATCCACATCACGGGGATCGTCGACAGCAGGCGACGGAGTGCATATTTGATCATGGTCGTGGATCGGCCCTTCCCACATTCAGCGGGAAGGGCCGGTGTTCCTTATTCTTTGACCGACAGCCAGCGCGTGCGATGGATGTCCTGAATATTGTCGACGAAGCCCTGGACCTTCGGCGAGACCACGTTTTTCGAGACATAGTAATAAAGCGGAATGGCGGCGCTGTCGTCGAGCGCAAGCCGCTCAGCCTTCTTGAAGATCTCGGCGCGCGTCTTCAGGTCGGTCTGAGCGTTGGCTTCCTTGATCAGCTTGTCGTATTCCGGATTGCTCCAGCGGCCGTAGTTCATCGAGACGCCGGAAACGAGCAGGCCGAGGAAATTGTCCGGATCGTTATAGTCCGCGATCCAGCCGGCGCGACCGATCTCGACCTGACCATGCTGCATTTCGTCGTAATGCACCTTGGTTTCGGTGTTGTAGAGCTCGATCTGAACACCAAGCGGCTTCCACATCGAGGCGATGGCGACGGCCACGCGCTTGTGGTTGTCGTTGGTGTTGTAGCGGAGCTGTGCCTTCAGCGGGTGGTCAGGTCCGAAGCCGGCTTCCTTGAGCAGCTTCTTCGCCTCTTCCACCTTTTCCTTGTAGGGCATGTCCTTCCAGCTCACATAGGCCGGCTCACCATAGTTCGCGGTGCCCGGCGGTACCCAGGAATAGGCCGGCAGTTCGCCGGTGCCGAGGATCTTCGGGCCGATGACTTCACGGTTGACGGCCATCGAGAGGGCCTGACGAACGCGCTTGTCGTCGAACGGCGGCTTCGTGGCGTTGAGGACGTAGTAGTAGCTGGCGAGGAACGGCGTGACATGGGCCTGGCCCGGCAGGTTCTTCTTCATCCATTCATACTGATCCGTCGGGAAGTCGGTCATGATGTCGAATTCGCCAGCGCGAAAGCGCTTCAGAGCCGCTTCCTGATCCTCGAGCGTGAAGAACTTCACGCCATCGATCTTCAGGTCCTTCTCGCCGTAGTACTGGTCGTTCTTGACTGTCGTGACAGACGCGCCCGGAATCCACTCGGTCGGCTTGTAGGGACCGTTGGTGACGATATTGCCGATCTTCACCCAGTCATTGCCCTTCGCTTCGACCACGTGCTTCGGCAGCGGATAAGCGGTGTAGTGCATCAGCGAATTGATGAAATAGGGGGTCGGGTTCTCAAGCGTGATCTCGAGCGTCTTGTCGTCGATCGCCTTGACGCCGAGCTGGCTGAAATCGGTGATTTCGCCCTTGTTGATCTTTTCCGCGTTCTTGATGGTGAATTGCAGATAGGCGTATTCGGCGGCGTTCTTCGGATCGACAAGGCGCTGGAAGGCGAAGACGAAATCGCCGGCCGTCACCGGCTGCCCATCCGACCACTTGATGCCGTCGCGAAGCTTGAAGGTATAAACCTTGCCGTCCTGCGAGACGGTCCAGCTTTCAGCCTGTCCCGGGATCGGATCGTCCTTCGGGTCTTCGGTGACGAGGCCCTCGAAGATGTCGCCAGCAATGCGGTTCTCATAGTCACTCGACAGCTTCTGCGGGTCGAGGGACTGCGGGTCGCCGCCATTGTGGATGTTGAGTGTCGCGGCGTGCGCAGACACGGCCAGCAGTGAGCCAAGCACGGCTGAAGCCAGGAATTTTTTCGTGAGAAAGCTCATATGGGGGCCACCTTTCTAGGCTTTTCGCCTTTATTAGTCGTTTGTTCCCATGACCAGTTACGCTCAGGTCAGCGCACAACCTATCGTAAAGGCTTGCCGTTGCAAGTCCCCAAATGAAGCAGCGAGCGACACTTCTTGCCGCCGCGAAAATTTCCGCTCCATAGCCGCCCAGCCAGTCGCAGAAGGAGGGATTTCGCCCGTGCTGCGCCATTTCATAGGATCGACAAGCTTCAATGAATTCAATCAATGATTGCAAATACCGAGGGTAGCCGGCTCATCTTTTGATACCTTTGCGGCGAATTGCATTGACTATTCAATGACGGATAGGCCCATTTGCGACATCTTGCCGCCGTCCGTTTTTTGAAATGCTGCGTTGTCCCGCGGCTCCCGGGGAACGACCGGATTAGGTGCCGCCGGCCTTCGCCCACGGCTTCCAGACGCTGACGGAAGGTCGCTATCGCTTGGGCGCTGCCAGTGGCGCGAGTATCCGCGCGATCATGGCTTTCCGATTCCTAGGAGGCGATGCCGGTTTGCCTGCCGCCGACCGTTTGACGCCGCGCCGCCTGCCGCTAGATTGAGCATGACGAAAGGAGTTCGCGATGACCGAAGTAAATCTGCCTTGGACTGGTGGCTGCCGATGCGGCCGCGTGCGATTGAAAATCAGCGCCAAGCCGCTTCTGACCATGGCGTGCCATTGCACAGGGTGCCAGAAGATGTCGTCGAGCGCCTTTTCGCTGAGCGCCGCGATCCCGGCGGAGGCCTTCGAAATCACCGAAGGAGAGCCCGTCATCGGTGGGCTGCATGGCGCCGAGGCGCACCACTATTTCTGCGGCCACTGCATGACCTGGATGTTCACGCGATCGGACGGGATGGATTGGTTTGTCAACCTGCGTCCGACGATGCTGGACGATCCGCGCTGGTTCCGGCCGTTCATCGAGACCTGGACCCGCGAAAAACTGCCCTTCGCCGAAACCGGCGCGGTCCGCAGCTACGAGGCGCTGCCGTCGATAGACGCCTATCAAGGGCTGGTGAAGGAATACATGGCCTGCAGTTGAGGCAGCGCAGGATCAAAAAGCCCGGCCATGCGTCGTGCGCCGGCCGGGCTGAAAGTTATACTTTTATTCGTCGCCCATCTTGAGCGCGGCGATGAAGGCTTCCTGCGGAATCTCCACCTTGCCGAACTGGCGCATGCGCTTCTTGCCTTCCTTCTGCTTGTCCAGAAGTTTGCGCTTGCGGGTGGCGTCGCCGCCGTAGCACTTGGCCGTCACGTCCTTGCGCAGCGCCGAGATGGTCTCGCGGGCAATCACGTTGCCGCCGATCGCCGCCTGGATCGGGATCTTGAACATGTGCTTCGGGATCAGCTCCTTGAGCCGCTCGCACATGTCGCGGCCGCGCTTTTCGGCAGACGCGCGGTGGACGAGCATGGAGAGCGCATCGACCGGCTCGCCGTTGACGAGGATCGACAGCTTGACGAGGTTACCTTCGCGGTAGCCTTCAAGGTGATAGTCGAAGGAGGCGTAGCCCTTCGAAATCGACTTCAGCCGGTCGTAGAAGTCGAAGACAACTTCATTGAGCGGCAACTCGTAGGTCACCATCGCGCGGGTGCCGACATAGGTGAGTTCCGTCTGGATGCCGCGACGATCCTGGCAGAGCTTGAGTATGCCGCCGAGGTAATCATCCGGCGTCATGATCGTCGCCTTGATCCAGGGCTCGCGGATCTCGTCGATCTTGACGACATCGGGCATGTCGGCCGGATTGTGCAGTTCGCGCTCGCTGCCATCGGTCATCGTCAGCTGGTAGACGACTGAAGGTGCGGTGGCGATTAGGTCGAGGTCGAACTCACGTTCTAGGCGCTCCTGAATGATCTCAAGGTGCAGCAGGCCGAGGAAGCCGCAACGGAAGCCGAAGCCGAGAGCCGCGGACGATTCCATCTCGAAGGAGAACGAGGCGTCGTTGAGGCGAAGCTTGCCCATCGCAGCGCGCAGATCTTCGAAGTCGGCGGCATCAACAGGAAAGAGGCCACAGAAAACCACCGGCTGCGCTGGCTTGAAGCCGGGCAAGGCCTGCGCCGTCGGGCGCTTGTCCTCAGTGATGGTGTCACCGACGCGCGTGTCGGCGACTTCCTTGATCGACGCGGTGATGAAGCCGATCTCGCCGGGGCCGAGGCTGTCGACATTGACCATCTTCGGCGTCAGCACGCCGACGCGTTCCACCTGGTACTTGGCGTCCGTGCCCATCATGCGGATCGTCTGGCCCTTGGTCAGCACGCCGTCGATGACGCGGACGAGAACCATGACGCCGAGATAGGTGTCGTACCAGCTGTCAACGAGCAGCGCCTTCAGGGGTGCCTTGTCGCCGCCGGGGCTCTTCGGCGCCGGCAGTTTCTGAACGATTGCTTCGAGGACATCGGGGATGCCGAGGCCGGTCTTTGCCGAAATCAATACCGCCTCGGAGGCGTCGATGCCGATCACTTCCTCGATCTGTTCCTTGATGCGATCAGGCTCGGCGGCCGGCAGGTCGATCTTGTTGAGGACGGTGACGAGCTCGTGGTTGTTGTCGATCGCCTGGTAGACGTTGGCGAGCGTCTGGGCTTCCACGCCTTGGCTGGCATCGACGACGAGCAGCGAACCTTCGCAGGCCGAGAGCGAGCGTGAGACTTCATAGGCGAAGTCGACGTGTCCGGGCGTGTCGATGAGGTTCAGGATATAGGTCTCGCCATCCTTGGCCTTGTAGTGCAGACGCACCGTCTGGGCCTTGATGGTGATGCCGCGCTCGCGCTCGATATCCATGTTGTCAAGCACCTGCTCGGACATCTCGCGCTCGGCCAGGCCGCCGGTCGATTGGATCAGGCGGTCGGCAAGCGTCGATTTGCCGTGGTCGATGTGGGCCACGATCGAGAAGTTGCGGATATGGGAAAGCGGAGTCGTCGAATTGGTGCTCATGCGCGCCATATAGCAGCGCCGCCCCTTGCCGCAAAGCGGAAAAGCAGGGGTTCGTTTGCGATAGGTCGCCGTTTCGCGGCCCGAAAGATGATGCTTGATTCTATCATCAGATCGTGAAATTCTATTATAGTAGAAAATCGGATCCAATGATGGAACAAGAACTCGAAACGGCGATCGGCCTTCGCATCCGCAGACTGCGGATCGAGAGGAATTTGACGCTGGAAGACCTGGCCAACGCCTCCGGCGTCAGCCGGGCGATGATCTCGCGCATCGAGCGCGGCGAAGCGAGCCCGACGGCCTCGCTGCTCGCCAGGGTTTGCGCAGCGCTCGGTCTGTCGCTGTCGGCCTTTTTTGCCGAGGACGGCGAGGTCTCGCCGCTGTCGCGCCGTCAGGACCAGCAGGTGTGGCGGGATCCGGAGACCGGTTACGTCAGGCGCTCCGTTTCGCCGCCCGGAGCCGCTTCGCCTGTCGATATCGTCGATGTCGAATTCCCGCCAGGCGGTCGCGTCAGCTTCCCGCCGCATGCAGCCAGCAACGGCATGACGCAGCATGTCTGGCTGTTCGATGGCGAGATGGAAATGACGACGGGCGACACCGTCTACCGACTGCTGCCCGGCGACTGCCTGTTCATGCCGGTCGGCGAAGGCCATGTTTTTCATAACCCCGGCAACATTCCCGCCCGCTATTGCGTCGTACTCGATCGGCGCGGGCGCTAATTCATTTCAGGAGAAAAAGTGATGACAGCTACGATCCGCCTTCTTGATGCGGCAGAAGCCCGTGCGGCGATCCCCGACCTCTGCGACGTGCTGACCGATTGCGTCAATGGCGGCGCCTCGGTCGGCTTCATGCAACCCTATGGCAATGCGGATGCCGAGCCTTACTGGCAAGACGTCGCCGATGCCGTCGCATCCGGTGCAACGCTGCTCCTGGTGGCGGAGATCGACGGCAGAGCCGTTGGCACGGTGCAGGTCGGCGCCGCACAGATGCCGAATCAGCCGCATCGCGGCGATCTGAAGAAGCTGTTGGTGCATCGCTCGGCCCGGGGCAAGGGCCTTGCACGTCTGCTGATGTATGCTGCGGAACGAGAAGCCGCCGTCCGCAGCAAGACGCTCCTCGTGCTTGACACGGCAACCGGCAGCGATGCCGAGGCGATCTACCCCAGGCTGGGCTGGGAGCGGGTCGGCGTCATCCCGGATTATGCGCTGTGGCCGGAGGGCGGCCTCTGCGCCACCACATTTTTCTACAAGCGTGTCGCCTGAGGTGGCGCTCAGGCGGGTTTGGCCTGGGGCGCGTCGAGTGCTGGATTGTAGAACAGCGATAGCGTCAGGCTCTTGGCGATGCGTTCGGCGGTCGTCATGAACCAGGCCTTGACCTCAGGGTTCGGCGCGATATCGCTGAGCGTCGCCGAAAACAGGGCCAGCCATTGCGGGAATAGATCCGCCGTCAGGTTCGCGACGCCCGTGTGCGCCTGCACCGGCTTGCCGCCATAAGCGCCGTTGCGAAAGGCAATTGACGACCAGAAGCTCTTCATCTTCTGCATATGGTCGGGCCAGCGGCCGGAAAGCCGGGCATCAAACACCGGTCCAAGCGTCGCATGCTGCAGCACACGGGCGTAGAACGTCTCGACCAACCGATCGATGAACGCCTCGTCGATGCCTATCGCCTTCATCTCGGCTTCGGCACGCTCGCGTATGGCGGCGACATGTGCCGCGCGGCCCTGAATTTCTGTATCCATCGTCAACTCCGGCGCGTCGCAATCCGCGACAGCGCTCATATAGGCGGTCTGCGTCTCGAGATGAAGGCACCGCGACGCAAGGCAGCATTGCGCGTCAGTAGCCGCTTCTGTCTTCGCTTCGGGGATCGTCGGCCATCTTCTCGCGATAGATATCACCCTGTCGCGCCTTGAGCCGCCACGGTCGGGCCTTCTGCAGCGGAATGTCGTATGCCGGGTCGTCTCGGTTCAACACCGCGGTTGCCAGGCCTGGTTCGGGAGTGGCAGCACACTGCGCCACCCATTTTCCATCCGGGCCGATGATGCTGGCCGGCCCCTTCGCAGCCTTCTGCACCGGCGTTGCAGCGCCGATCCAGATGCAGTTCAGCCCCGCATGCGCGCGCAGCGCAATCTGGAAATATTCGGCAACGCCATAGGAGGAGAAGAGCACGGCATCGACGCCGAGATCGGCGTACTCCTGGAATACCTCCGGAAACGTAGCTTCGATGCAGATCGCGCAACCGAATCGGTAGCCGTTGATATCGAAGGTGATCGGCGCGGTGCCGGGAGAGTACCAGCCGCCAAGTTCGCTGTTCGACAGAAACCTCTTGTCATAGCGGGTAAGCAGCGCGCCGGTTTCGGAAAAGACATACAGGCTGTTGTGCGGGGGGTAGCCCTCCGCCAGCCGATGTGCTCCGCCGACAACCGCAAAGATGCGAAGATCACCACAGAGATCGGAGATTGCCCGAAGCTCGGCCTCCTGTTGCCGCCAATCGAAGCCGGTCCAGTCCTCGGGTTGCAGGATCTGCGACTTCGAATATCCCGAAAGCGCGCCTTCGCAGAAATTGATGACCCGGGCGCCATCAGCGGCGGCGGCCGCAATCATGCTCCGGATTGTTCGGCCATTCGCGGCAATGTCAGGCGAAACGATGGTCTGTGCTGCGGCTATCTTCAACGGCGCACCTCTCGCGATTCGGCCCGCATTCTTCAACGATTCGACGCTACTTGGAACCGCAAATTGACGACGATGAAGGTGCGCGAGACGAAGCGCGTTAAGGCGCGCCGACAGCGCGCAGCACGCCGATCAGCGCCTTTCCATCGGTGAAATAGGGATCGCCGCCACCGTTGCGACCGGTCTTCGTGGCGCCGATGCCCGCGATCTCGTAGGTCGACGACAATTGCCCGGCTGCCTGAAGATCGCCGATAACAAGATCTCGCTCGGCGTCGACATCAGGTGCAATGTGATGGGTGATCTGGCCGGTGTCGTGGCTGAAGCCGACCCCGCGATCAAAGCTCGCCGAGCCAAGCCACAGTGGTTGCCCATCTGCACCGCTGCTCCTGGTTTGCCAGAAACGGACGTGGTGGCGCTCGTCGGCGCTCTTGCCCACGGCTTTTTCAAACGCCAGATCCTGCTGGCGGCCCTCGAACAGCAATGGACTCACGGGAGCGTCGAGGTCGGGCCGATCGAGCACGACGCTCAAGCCGATTTCGGCTGAAGTCCGCAGCGTGATCTTGTCGGCCGGGTCCCATCCAGCCGATGCGAATGCCCGGAGCACGTTCTCCTTGGAACCGACAAGCCCAACATTGATGGGGTCGCCGGGAATATCCTGCTTGGTGGTCGTCACCATTGGACCGAATTCCGCAATGCGGCCGGCGTCGCGATGGATCCATATTTCGGGAATGAGGAAATAAGCGACAAGCAGATAGGCGACCAACAAGACCGCCACACCGCCGACCGCCATCCGTGTTTTCGTCAAACGTCTCATCGAAGTCCCCCCAACCTCGACGCTATCATACGATTCTCCAGTCATGTGGCCAACATCCAGGTGCGCGCCCATGCATCATCGGCATCCCGACTACACTCGAACCCTTGCCATCCGACCCCGTTGCGCTTAGCTCTCGGGCACCACGAATCCGGATATCGAATGCCGCACAAGGTCTCCCTGTCCCGTCTCAAGCTGACCGACTTTCGCAACTACGCGTCTGTCTCGCTGTCGCTCGACGGTCGACATGTGGTGCTGACGGGGGACAACGGCGCCGGCAAGACCAATCTGATGGAGGCCGTATCCTTCCTGTCGCCGGGCCGTGGCCTGCGTCGTGCCACCTATGGCGATGTCACCCGTGTCGGTGCGACTGCCGGCTTTTCGATTTTCGCGGAGCTCGATGGCATGGACGGCGAGGTGGAGATCGGCACCGGCGTGGATACCACCGACGACAGCGCCTCGCGCCGCCTGCGGATCAACGGCACGCCTGCAAAATCGGCCGATGAAGTGACCGATCATCTGCGCCTCCTGTGGCTGACGCCCTCCATGGATGGCCTCTTCACCGGTGGTTCGTCCGAGCGTCGCCGTTTCCTTGACCGGCTCGTGCTGTCGCTCGATCCGGCCCATGGCCGCCGTGCCAGCGATTTCGAGCGCGCCATGCGCAGCCGCAACAAGCTGCTCGACGAGCGCCGTTTCGATCCCGCCTGGCTCTCCGGCCTCGAACAGCAGATGGCAAGCCTCGGCATTGCCATGGCGATGGCACGCCAGGAGATGCTCGGGCTGCTTGCCCGCCTCATCGACGAGACGCAAGAAACCTCGCCCTTTCCAGCCGCAGCGCTGGAGCTTGCCGGCTTTATGGATGGTCAGTTCTCGCGCCCCGCCGTTGATCTTGAAGATGACTATGCCGCCATCCTTGCAGAGAGCCGCTACCGCGATGCTGCGGCCGGCCGCACGCTCGACGGCCCCCATCGCGCCGACCTGCTGGTCCGCCACCGGCAGAAGCAGATGGAAGCATCGCGCTGTTCCACCGGCGAGCAGAAGGCGCTGCTGGTCGGACTGATTCTTGCCCACGCCCGGCTGGTCGCCAATCTCATCGGCCACGCGCCGATTCTCTTGCTTGATGAGATCGCCGCGCATCTCGACGAGGGCAGGCGTGCTGCGCTCTTCGACCTCATTGACTCGCTCGGCGGTCAGGCCTTCATGACAGGCACCGACCGCGCCATGTTTTCCGCTCTCGGCGAGCGCGCGCAATTCTTTACCGTTGCCGATGGAAAGGTTTTCGAATGACCGATGCCGCTTCCCCCTCAACCAAAGGCCATGCTAGCATCGCGCCCATGGAACCGCTCAGCCCGGAAGAAATCGCGCGGTATCAGCGCCATATCCTGCTGCCCGAGATCGGTGGCGCAGGCCAGCAGAAACTGAAAGCCGCCCGCGTGCTCGTCATCGGTGCCGGTGGGCTGGGAGCGCCGGTCTTGCAATATCTCGCAGCCGCCGGCGTCGGCACGCTCGGTATCGCCGATGACGACCGGGTTTCGCTTTCCAACCTGCAGCGGCAGGTGATCCACGATTCCGGAACGATCGGCGAGCTGAAGACGGAGAGCGCTGCCTTCGCGATCGCCCGGTTGAACCCCCACGTCAACGTGATCCGCTTCGAAGAGCGCTTCTCACCTGACACGGCGCGCCGCCATCTCTCCGGCTTCGATCTGCTGATCGACGGCTCGGATAATTTCGATACGCGCTATACCGCCGCCGACGCTGCCGAGACCGCGCAAATTCCGTTGGTGACGGGCGCTGTTGGCCGCTTCGATGGCTCCGTCACGGTGCTGAAGCCCTACGAGACGGCGGAGGATGGCACACAGAACCCGACCTATCGCGATCTCTTTCCCGAGAAGCCGCCGGCCGGTCTGATCCCGGCCTGCGCGGAGACCGGCATCATTGGTGCGCTGACCGGGGTGGTAGGCACGCTGATGGCGATGGAAGCGATCAAGCTCGTCACCGGCACCGGCGAACCGCTGATTGGACGGCTGCTGCTCTATGATGCGCTTGCCGCCCGCTTCGACACGATCCGCTACAAGAGGCGTCGCCAGAAACAGAGCCCGGCGTCATGAACATCATTCGGATCGACGAAGACTTTCAGCGCTGGGAGGAGTTGCTGGCGCTGGTCCTGTCGTCGTTCGCCTATATGAACGACCGGATCGATCCGCCGTCCTCCGCCTTGGAGCTCACGCCGACGACGCTTGCCGATAAGGCGCGTTCTGAAATCGCCTATGCGGCTATGGAAGGCGATGCTTTATGCGGCTGCGTCTTTCTGCGACCGGAGGAAGCCTGCCTCTATGTCGGCAAGCTGGCGATCGCGCCCGACGCGCAGGGCAGGGGTATCGGCCGTCGGCTGCTGGCGGTTGCCGAAGAGGTTGCGCGGTGCCATGCCTTGCCATCACTGAGGCTCGAAACGCGCATCGAGCTTGTCGAAAACCACGATGTCTTTGTCCGCTGGGGATTTGAGAAGACCGCTGAAAATGCCCATCCCGGCTTCACCAGGACGACATCGATAGAAATGCGAAAGCCGGTCTCGGCTTAGCGGCCTGGCAGCACCCGATTTGGCGGTCGATGGCCGTCGATGAAGGTGCGGATGTTGATGATCACCTTGTCGCCCATGTCGATGCGGCCTTCGATCGTCGCCGAACTCATGTGCGGCAGAAGCACGACCTTGCCTTCGTTCGCGAGCTTGACGAGCTTCGGATTGACCGCCGGTTCATTCTCGAAGACATCGAGACCGGCGCCGGCAAGCTTTCCCTCCCGCAGGCTCTTGATCAGCGCCGCTTCGTCGATCACGTCGCCGCGCGCGGTGTTGACGAGGTAGGCCGTCGGCTGCAGCAGCGCCAGACGGCGGGCCGACAGCAGATGGAACGTTGCCGGCGTCGAGGGGCAATTGACGGAAACGATGTCGACGCGGGCGAGCATCTGGTCGAGGCTTTCCCAATAGGTCGCCTCCAGCTCGTCTTCGGTCGCCGGGTTGACGCGCTTGCGGTTGTGATAGTGGATCGAGAGGCCAAAAGCCTTGGCGCGGCGCGCAACGGCGGTGCCGATCCGGCCCATTCCGACGATGCCGATGCGCTTGCCGTGGATGCGGCGCCCAAGCATCCAGGTCGGCGACCAGCCGGGCCACTCGCCGGGATGGTCGGTCAGCACTCGCGCACCTTCACCCAGGCGGCGCGGCACGGCAAGGATCAGCGCCATGGTCATGTCAGCCGTGTCTTCGGTCAGCACGTTCGGCGTATTGGTGACGGTGATACCCTTGCGGGCCGCCGCCTCGACGTCGATGTGATCGGTGCCGTTCGAGAAGCTGGCGATCAGCTTCAGCTGCGGCCCGGCCTCCTCGATCACTGTCGCATCGATCCGGTCGGTGACGGTCGGAACCAGCACATCGGCGCTTTTGACGGCAGCAATCAGCTCGGCTTTGGAGCGCGGCGCATCGTCGATATTGAGTTCCGCCTCGAAGAGTTCGCGCATGCGTGTCTCGACGGCGTCGGGCAGCTTCCGCGTGATGTAGACCTTCGGTTTTTTCTTCGTCGTCATGTGCGCCGGCGCTAACTTGTAAAGAGGTCCTTAACCAAGACGCGGGATAATTTTCCCGTTCCGGGCATTTTCTACCAGACCCGCGCGCGAAGACAAACAAAACTCGCTCAGCGTGCGCAGGAATGTCGAATTCCCGGAATCAGGCAGCAGTCCTGCCCTCCTCTGAGCAAACGGAAGTCCCATGCATAGCAAAGTCCTGAAATCTTGCCTCGCCCTTGCGATCGGTTTCGTGCTTTCTGCGGGAACGGCTGAAATGGCCTCCGCACAGGCGGCAAAGGGACCGAGCGGCCTGCCGCTGCCGCGCTTCGTCACGCTCAAGTCCAAGCGCGTCAACCTGCGCATCGGCCCCGGCACCGACTATGCGGCCTCATGGATGTATCTGAAGGCCGGCCTACCGGTCGAGATCATTCAGGAATACGACAACTGGCGTCAGATCCGCGATGCCGACGGTACCGAGGGTTGGGTCAACCAATCGCTGCTGTCGGGCTCGCGCGCGGCAATCGCCGCCCCGTGGATGAAGGGCAAGGGTAAGTCCGTCTATGTCAACATGCGCCGCGATGCTCAGCCGTCGGCAAGCGTCGTCGCCAAGCTCGAGCCCGGAGTCATGATGAACATCGGCGAGTGCAATGGCGACTGGTGCTCTGCCAAGATCGACGGCGCCGAAGGATGGGTGGCGCAGTCGGAGATCTGGGGCGCTTATCCGGGCGAAGCCTTTAAATAAGGTTCGCCTGCTTGCCGGCCTCGGCCAGCGACTTCATCGGCCGCGGTCCGATCTGCTGGATCACGATGCCAGCCGCGAGGCAGCCGAGCTTGCCGCAGTCTTCCAGCGTCCGACCCTGTGTGTAACCATAGAGGAAACCGGCGGCAAAGAGATCGCCCGCGCCTGTGGTGTCGACCAGTTCCCTGATCTTGATCGCATCCACGTAGAAGCGCTCGCTGCCCTTGAGAATCACGGCGCCGTTCTCGCTCATCGTTACGGCAGCGATCTTGCAGTCCTTGGCGATAAGGTTCAGCGCTTCTTCGAAGTCGTCGGTTTCGTAGAGCGCCAGCGCTTCCTGACGATTGGCGAAGACGATGTCGACGGTGCCGGAGCGCATCAGCTCGAGGAATTCGCCGCGATAGCGGTTAACGCAGAAGCTGTCGGAAAGCGTCATCGACATCTCACGGCCGTTCTCGTGGGCGATACGGGCGCATTCGCGGATCGCTTCCTTGGCGCGCGGCGGATCCCAGAGGTAGCCTTCGAAATAGGTGACTTTGGACTGGGCGACGACATCGGCCTCGACGTCTTCGGGCCCGAGCTCGACGCAGGCGCCGAGGTAGGTATTCATCGAGCGTTCGCCATCCTCGGTGACGAAGATCATCGAGCGGGCGGTCGGCGGGAATGTCCCCTTCGGCTGTGTCTGATAGTGAACGCCCTGCGCATGGATATCGTGCGCGAAGATTTCGCCGAGCTGGTCTTCCGCGACCTTGCCGAAATAGGCGGCCTTGCCGCCGAAGCTCGCCACACCCGCGGCCGTGTTGCCGGCACTGCCGCCGGAAGCCTCCACCGCCGGTCCCATGCGCGCATAGAGAAGTTCCGCGCGCTCGGCATCGATGAGGTTCATCGCTGCCTTGGTGATCTCATTGTCAATGAGGAACTGGTCGTCGCAACGCGCGATGATATCGACGATCGCGTTGCCGACAGTCAGAACATCGAATTTGGTCATGAAAGGGAAGGTCCCGGGTTAGGTGATAGCCGGTGACCGGTCTTAGCGAATTTTCGCCGCATGGGAAGCGGAAATGCCGCCAGGCTATCTATACTCATCGCAAAAATGCACTGTGGCGGGTCAAATGCCGCCCGCCGCTCAATTGGACAGCGGCGTTCAACGGGCGTCTCAGGCAGCGGCCGCATAGATGAGGTCGGGCTGCACAAGCCACTCGTTCTTGCGCAAGGCAGTGACATCGAGCCTGCCACGTCGATCGCGACGGGCAATTCCAACGAAACGATAGCGGCTGCCCCTGGTATCGACTACGCGAGCGGGGATCGGTGTGCCGTCGATATGGCCGATAACCGGTCCGTCGGAACGTGCGCCGTTGAGGAAAAAATACTCATGGGGGAGGTTCCTGCTTACCATTCTACTATCTTTCGTCGTTTGGCCGTGTGCCCTGCGCAACCTCGCGGGCGCGCTTTTCGTCGTCGGGGCTGGCTTTCTCCAAATGAAAGTCGCTTTTTGATGGCGACCCTGGAAAAAGACGACGTGTTTTCTTGATCTCCACGACAAATGGCTTCCTTTGGGGATGCATGTACGTTTCCTGCTGGTTGGCAAACAGGTCACGTGAATATGCCCTCGACGGGCGGCCGGGGTTCGTGACCTCTCGTCACAGGATGCGGACAAAGCCATAGCCGTTCCATTCGGACGACGGGCCTCCGACATTAAAATCTCATATCATCTGATAAGGGCGCATGGCCGACGGCGGCGAGCTAGTGTTCGATCTGCTGCTCTGCCACGGTGCTGGCGATGATCTGATCGGAACCCTTTGCATAGAGCGGGAGCGTCAGGGTGATCGCCTCGCTGCGCCCGTTGATGGTGGCGGTATATCGCTTGTAAACGCGATCCTGCCCTTGCTCTTCACCCGCCGAGACAGCGTTCACCTTCTCGACCAGCGCTTTCTCGAAAACATCCGCATCGACGTCCCCCAGTGCCACCGTGCAGCCTTCGACGGTTTTGCCGCCGACATCCGCCCGCGAGACCACCAGCGCTTGAAAGCTCTCAGCTTCGCCGCCGCTGACGATCCATCCTTCCAGCGCTTCCGGATTCTCCATCGGGGTGAAGGTCAGCGCCATATCCTCTGCCATCGAAGGCCATTCGTCGGCTTTCGCACGCTCAGCCGTGCGCTCGAAGTCAGGGCCGGAGGAAACGCAGTTGTCGTAAAAGAATGAAAGCTTGGAACTCGCGTCATCGGCAAATGATGGCCCGGCGGCAAAGAGAATGACGAGGCAGGCAGCCAAACTACGCTTCATGTCGTCTCCGAGCGGCGGAATCAGTGCGGCCCCTCGGCCGCACTGATCGTTTTCAAACTTGCCGGACATTGTCGGCAGACGTTCTGCCGGTTCGACGGTCCTGTGCGACTTCGAACGCTATGCCCATTCCTTCTTTCACGGTGTCGATCCCGCCTCGTTGAGCGGCCGTGATGTGAAGAAAGACGTCGGTTCCGCCGTCATCCGGAGTGATGAATCCGAAGCCCTTGTCCTGGTTGAACCATTTGACTTTACCTGTTGGCAAAATTTACCCCCATGTTGGTCTCCCCAGCCGGCATCGGACATCGCACGATTTTGCCCGTGGGCACAAGAGCTTTTGAAAATACAGCGGGACACCGCGTTGCTCTGATGGCCGTGGCCGACTTCTGAGCTTGCGCATGCCAAGACGACACGGTTGCCTGGTGGTCCCTCGCATTTCATATAGCGGGAATCCGTCATCCGCATGTCATTTCCCCGTCCTATAAGCATCCTCAACGACATTGGCATGAGCGGCTTCCGAGCGGCAGCCAATGAAGAAGGGAATGATGCCCTTCGACGATACCGGAGTGACGCTGACCACGGATGAACTGGCAGCATTGCAGACCGGCTATCCGGCAGGACCGGATGCGGAAAAGCGGGCAGAGCCCGCTTTTTTTGCTTTCATGCTTTGCCGGTTTGTCATCACGGCCGTTTTGCTGCTAGGCATGCTTATTCCCTCGCAAGGCAGCCGCATTGAATGTCAGCCATCATCTTCGACGTCCTTCCCATCTTCATCATGATCCTTATCGGCTGGCTGACCGTGAAACTACGGCTGATGAAGGCGGAGATCGGCGATGCGCTGAGCGAGTTCGTCTTCAAGATCGCCGTGCCGCTGTTGTTGTTCCGCACGATCGCCAACGCCGATTTTCACGGTGCCTCGCCCTTCCGTCTCTGGATCGCCTATTTCTCGGGCGTCGGAGTGACTTGGGTCGCGGCCCATATCGCCGCGACGCGCTTCTTCGGGCGCGATGACCGCATTGGCGTGCTTGCCGGTGTATCGTCAGCCTTCGCCAACACCATCTTCATCGGACTGCCGCTCGTTCAGCGAACGGTCGGCGACAAGGGGCTCGTGCCGCTCTCGATTCTGATCGCGGTCCATCTGCCTGTGATGATGATTATCGGAACCATCCTGATGGAGCGCGCCGAACACAAGATCGCCGGCAAGAAGGAGCGCAGCATCGCCAAAGTGGTGCGCCAGATCGCCCACAATCTCGTCAAGAACCCGCTGGTGATCGGCCTGGCCGGCGGTGCTGCCATGCACCTCTTAGGGCTAACCATGCCGGGACCGGTGGGCGCGATCGTCGATCAAATCGCCGGCGTGGCCGGCCCGGTTGCGCTGATCTCGCTCGGCATGGCGCTTGAGAAATACGGCATTTCAGGCAACGCCGGCATCGCCAGTGTCACCTCCGCCTTCAAGCTGTTGCTGTTGCCCGCCTGCGTCTGGACGGCGAGCCATCTGGTCGGGCTTGCCAGTGACTGGACGGCGGCTCTTGTGCTGATTTCGTCGGTTCCAACGGGCGTCAACGCCTGGCTGATCGCCAATCGTTTCGGTGTCGGCCACAGCCTGGCAGCTTCGACGATCACGCTGACGACGGCGCTCGGCGCCATCTCGGTTTCGTTCTGGGCCTTTTTGCTCGGCGGCTAGCGCGCAAAGAAAAGCCCGGCGTCAGCCGGGCTTCGATTTTCGTCTGGAACCGAGCAGCGACTTACTGCGTCGCGCTATCCGGTGCGTTCGGATCCGGAAGCGGAACCGGCGAATCGGCCAGCGTGTGAAGGTAAAGGATGACGTTGGCGCGATCCGTGTCCTTCGGAAGACCGGCAAAGCCCATTGCCGTGCCGGCAACGTACTTCTTTGGCGCTGCCAGGAAGTGGTTCAGGTGATCGAAGGTCCACTTCTCGCTGCCGCCCTTGGAGAAGTCCTTCATGCCCGACGAATAGGCAAAGCCTTCATGCGTGGCAATCGGACGATCGACGAGACCGAAGAGGTTCGGACCAACCTTGTTCGGCCCCCCCTTGGTCGCGTCATGACAGGCCTGACACTTCTTGAAAACAGCCTCGCCAGCCTTGGCGTCCGCCTTTGCAAGTAGCTGTGCGATCGGAACGGCTGCAGCCGGTGCGGCCTCGCCGCCACCAGCGGCAGCGGCCTCTTCGGCGACTATCGCGAAACCTTCCTTCTCCGGGCTCTCCGAATGAAAGATTCCCTCCGACGCGATGGAGACGGTCATCAGAACGAAAACCGTTCCGAGCAGTGCCCCCACAGCCATATTCACGTATGAATTCATCTGCAATGCTCCCCTTGCAGCCGGCAGACATAAAACCGGACCATCTTGAAATCGCGCGGAACCTATGTCTTTTGGCTATTCGTTGCAACAGTCTAAATGGCCTGTTGCGTGAGACTTTTTGACACCTTTCCGCCCGGATTAGAAGGCCCGAACAATGACCAGTCCAAATTTAGATGACGTGCTCGTGCTGATCCCGGCGCGCATGGCATCGACCCGTCTTCCAGGCAAGCCGCTCGCCGATATTTGCGGGCTGCCGATGATCGTGCAGGTGGCACTGCGGGCGAAGGAAGCCGAAATTGGCCGCGTGGTTGTCGCGGTTGATGACCAACAGGTCCATGATGTCGTCGCCGCGGCAGGCTTTGAAGTCATCATGACGAGCAAGGATCATCAGTCCGGTTCGGACCGCATTTACGAGGCGCTCATGAAGGTGGATCCGGAGGGGAAAGCCAAGTTCGTCGTCAACGTGCAGGGCGATCTGCCGACGATCGAGCCGGAAACCGTTCGCGCCGCGCTGCGCCCGCTGGAGGATCTGAACGTCGACATCGCAACGCTGACGATCGAGATCGAGGACGAGGCCGACAAGACGGCACCGCATATCGTCAAGGTCGTCGGCTCGCCGATCTCGGAAAGCCGCCTGAAGGCGCTCTACTTCACCCGCGCGACGGCACCCTACGGTGATGGACCGCTTTATCACCATATCGGCCTCTATGCTTACCGCCGCTCGGCCTTGGAGCGTTTCGTTACGCTTGGACCATCGGTCTTGGAAAAGCGCGAGTCGCTGGAGCAGCTGCGTGCGCTGGAAGCCGGCATGCGCATCGATGTCGAGATCGTTGACACGGTTCCGCTCGGTGTCGATACTCCCGCCGACCTTGAAAAGGCGCGGCGCATTCTCTCCGCAAGAACGAAGTGACGGATTTTCCATGAACATCACCACCAACAGGATCGCCTTCCAGGGCGAGTTCGGCGCGAACTCCGACATGGCGTGCCGTGACATGTTTCCGACCATGGAGCCGCTGCCGTGCCAGACGTTCGAGGATGCCTTCGTGGCGGTCGAGAACGGCGATGCCGATATCGGAATGATCCCGATCGAGAACACGATCGCTGGTCGCGTTGCCGACATTCACCACCTGCTGCCGGAGTCGCGCCTGCACATCATCGGCGAATATTTCATGCCGATCCGCTTCCAGTTGATGGTCCTTCCCGGCGTCACCAAGGATGAGATCCGCACGGTTCATAGCCACATCCACGCCCTTGGGCAGTGCCGCAAGATCGTGCGTTCGCACGGCTGGAAGCCGGTGATCGCTGGCGACACGGCAGGTGCTGCAAAGCTCGTCAAGGAAACCGGGGACCGCTCGATGGCGGCGCTGGCGCCTCGCCTCGCCGCTGATCTCTACGGTCTCGACATCGTTGCCGAGAATGTCGAGGACACGGAAAACAATGTCACCCGCTTCGTCATCCTTTCACGCGACGAGGAATGGGCGCATCGCGGCTCGGCCGAGGAGAAGCTCGTCACGACGTTTGTCTTCAACGTCCGGAACATCCCGGCCGCGCTCTACAAGGCGCTTGGCGGTTTTGCGACCAACACCATCAACATGACCAAGCTGGAGAGCTATCAGCTCGGCGGCAAGTTTGTCGCAACGCAGTTCTATGCCGACATCGAGGGTCACCCGAACGATCCGAACGTCCGGCGTGCCTTGGAGGAGCTGCGCTTCTTCTCCGAGAAGGTCCGCATCCTCGGCGTCTACAAGGGCCACCCGATGCGCGGCCAACTGCAGAAGTGAAAAAGGGCGCTTCAGGCGCCCTCAGACTGCTGACGAAGTGTTGTTTTTTGCGGAACGATCAGTTTCTCCGTCATGCCGGCCTTGAGCCGGCATCCAGCGGCACCGCGTCTGCGGTGCGAAAGGGCCTTCTGCGCACAAGGACTTGCGCGCGCTGGACCCCGGCTCTTCGGCCGGGGTGACGACGGATGGGGCATCCGTCCCAATAAGCCATAAGACTTTGTCAATAAACCGGGGCGCCTCGGGCGCGCCCTTTCCTTTGCAGCTCACTTGTCCGGCTCACACACCCGCAGGCGATGGCCGTCCGGGTCGAGCACGACGAAGGTCGGGCCGAAATCCATGTCCGTGAGGTCCTGCGCGATCGGCAGCTGGCGCTTGCGCCAATCCTCGTAAAGCGTCGACACGCCGTTCTCGCCCGGAACCATGAAGGCGATCTCGGCGCGGCTGCCGGTGGCGGACGGCTGCGGGGTAACCTTGCTCAGCCGCCAGAGGCCGAGCGTGAAGCCGCCATCGAGCGCGAAGGCGACAAAGTTCGGGGCTTCGGCCACCGGCTCGCGGCCGAGCAAGGACCGGTAGAAGCTCGCGCTTGTGGCCGGGTCCTTGACGTAGAGAATGATGAGGTTCGGGCTGTTCATCGGGTCGTCCTCGTTGTGACAGGGTGGCGGGCGAAGAAACGCCGCTGCCCTTGTTGGCAGCGGCGGCGGTCGGTCATGCGTCTTGGGAGTTGTGTCGTGTGCGGCTAGTTTAGCCTTCGTGGCAGGGGCTGCCCCAATCGACGAAGCCGAGATCGCGTTTCTTCCACTGGGGCATGGTGTCCGGATCGAGGCGCGAACATCTGCGGTGCGCCATCTGGCGTGAAGCGTTCAGCATCATGCGCAGCAGCGTGGATTGCGGATATCCTGCATCGGAAGAGGTCTCGTCGACAGCATGGTTGCCACGCGTGGATCGGCTCAGGTTCAGGCTCATCATCATCGGTCCTCCTATTGGATTGGTACCGATAATAGCGCCGACCACTGTCAGTTTATGGCAGTAGTGTCGCGCTCAGGATGCAATATCCTGCTGGTCTCGCCATTCCTTGAGAAGGACCGCGCGCCGGCGCGGATAACGGCCATCCTGAGGGATCATTTCGACGATCCGGTCGGTGCGGAAGTGGCGGTAATCCTGACGCAATTCGCACCAGGCAACGACAACCCGCACCTGCTCGAAATAGCTCAGCGCGAAAGGCCAGATATTGCGGACGGAGACGGTTCCGCTCTCATCCGAGTAGGTCAACTTGAGGATTCGTTCGGCGCGAATCGCCTTGCGAATGGCACTGAGATCAGCCTTGTCGGCAACGGGCGGCCGGAGATGGACGAGCAGCGTCGATGTCTCGATCTCGTCTCGCATCTCCTGCGGCAGCACGTCGGCGATCTTGGCGAGTGCATCGGCGCCGGCAGCGGCAAGCCGCTGATCGGCGGCACGCGCGACCCATCGCGAACCGAGGACGAGCGCTTCGATCTCGTCCTGCGAAAACATCATCGGTGGCAGCATGAAACCCGGCTTCAACACGTAGCCGAGACCTGGCTCTCCTTCGATCAGGGCGCCCTGTGCCTGCAGGCTCGAAATGTCACGGTAAAGCGTGCGGATGCTGACGCCGGTCTCGGTGGCAAGCACAGCGCCGCTGACCGGCCGGCGATAGCGCCGCAGGGTTTGCAGCAACGTCAGAAGGCGTTCGGAGCGTGCCATGTCAGGGCCTCGTTCTGTCAGGCCTTATTGCTTTTCCACTCTATCCAATCGCGCATCAGCCGATGGGCGATCGCCCCCTTGGGCGGCGGCGCCTTGCCGGTCACGCCAGGGCGTTCAAGCATCTCAAGCGTTTCTTCACGCGTGAACCAGCGGCAGTCCTCCAGCTCCTGGGTATCGAACTTGACGTCCTTGGACTTGGCTTCGGCGAAGCAGCCAAGCATCAGCGTATGGGGCATCGGCCAGGGTTGCGAAGCGTGATAGCGGATCCGTCCGATTTGAATTCCGGATTCTTCCAGCGTCTCACGGCGCACAGCGTTCTCGATCGTCTCACCCGGCTCGACGAAACCGGCAAGACAGGAATACATGCCCGGAGCGAAATGCGGGCTGCGGCCAAGAAGGCAGAGATCGCGCTCCTCGTCGATCGTGAGCATGATGACGACGGGGTCGGTGCGCGGGAAGATTTCATGTCCGCAGGCTGTGCAGACGCGCTTGTAGCCGCCGATATGGATCTCCATGGTCGAACCGCAGCGGCCGCAAAACTTGTTGTCGCGATTCCAGCGGATAAGGCTCGCTCCCTGGGCAAATTCGCCGAGCAGAACCTCATCGATCAGCATCTCGCGAAATAGCGAACGGCCATCCGAAGGCTTGTAATGGCTGGCCAGCTCTTCTTCCGGGACACCCACCGGCACGGCAAGGCGCGGTTCCCCGGTTTTTCGATAGCCGAGAAGGACGGTCTCGTCCCAGTTGGGCCGCAGGTCCTTCAGCTCGTAACGTGCAAACAGCGGGTCAAGCACCTGCCCGTCATGCTTCAAGACCAGCTTGTCGCCGGCAAAGGCGAAGATATGCGTTCCTTCCTTGGCAAGCGCCTTGTCGACGGATGTCTCGTCGCGATGCTCGGAATCACGGATCAGGTCATTGGCTGCGAAGGCAGTCAGGCTGCTGGGTTCCGGATGCGGAACATCCGAATCGAAAAGCGAACGGCTCATGATGAAAGGGCTTCCCGCAACTTCTCTATAAGGTCATCTCTCTTATCCGCCGCGTAAGGTTCAGCCTTGCCAAAACCCCAGACGGGATTTGGCCAATTGGCATCGCCTTCGAAGCGGGCAATGACATGAACATGAAGCTGACGGACGATGTTGCCAAGGGCCCCAATATTGATTTTTGTGGCACCGGTGATCTTCTTCAGGGCGGAGGCGACCATCTCGGTCTCGAATGTCAGCAACACCTGATCGAGGGGCGTCAGTTCGAAGACTTCGCTGATATCCGTTCTGCGTGGCACGAGAATCAGCCACGGCCAGCGGGCGTCCTTCGACAGCCTGAGATCGCAGAGCCCGGTCTGCATAACTCGGTCGCTATCGCTCTCCAGCCGACGGTCGAGTTTGAATTCGTCCAACAGGCATTCCTCCATGTTTTCCTGAGGCTAGCAGTTTTTTTAGAGCTTGGCTTGCTTTTGATGGCGATATTGCCGATATGTGCATCCGGGAGGTTGGTGGTGGACGAGCCACTCGCCAACCGGGTCAGGTCCGGAAGGAAGCAGCCCTAACGAGCCCGGCACGGGTCATCGTGCCAGCCTCCCACCTTTCTCTCCATTCTTGCTCGGGCAGTCCGGGTGATAAGCAGGGCGATGAGCGACACCGAGCGACAGTCAAAAGATGCCGCCTCGACGGGCACCGGATACCGGGTGCTGGCACGCAAATACCGCCCCAAGGATTTCACGGATCTGATGGTCGGCCAGGAGCCGATGGTCCAGACCCTGACCAACGCCTTCGAGACCGGCCGTATCGCACAGGCCTACATGCTGACCGGCGTTCGCGGGGTCGGCAAGACGACGACGGCTCGCATCCTCGCTCGTGCCCTGAACTACAAGACGGCTGACATCGACAAGCCGACAATCGATCTGCGGATCCCGGGTGAGCATTGCCAGGCGATCATGGAAGGCCGCCATGTCGACGTCATCGAGATGGACGCCGCCTCCCACACGGGTATCGACGACATCCGCGAGATCATCGAGCAGGTGCGCTATCGCCCGGTTTCGGCGCGCTACAAGGTCTACATCATCGACGAAGTGCACATGCTCTCGACGCAGGCCTTCAACGGCCTGTTGAAGACGCTCGAAGAGCCGCCGGAGCATGTGAAGTTCATCTTCGCCACCACCGAAATCCGCAAGGTTCCGATCACCGTCCTGTCGCGCTGCCAGCGTTTCGACTTGCGCCGCATCAGTGCCTCCGATCTCGTTGGCCTCTTTACCACGATCGCGTCGAAGGAAGGCATCGAGGCCGAACCGGATGCGCTGGCAATGATTGCCCGTGCCGCCGAAGGCTCGGCGCGCGACGGTCTCTCGCTGCTCGACCAGGCGATCGCCCATGGCGGCGGCGCAGTGCTGGCGGAAACGGTGCGCGGCATGCTCGGCCTTGCCGACCGCGCCCGCATCGTCGATCTCTTTCATCATATCGTCAAAGGCGATGTCGCAGCAGCGCTCGGCGAATTCGAAAGCCAGTACGAAGCCGGTGCCAATCCGGTTGCCGTGCTGACCGATCTCGCCGATTTCACGCATCTGGTCACGCGGCTGAAATATGTGCCGGATGCCGCGAACGATCCTTCGCTCAGCGAAATCGAACGTACCAAGGCCGCCGAATTCGCGCAGGGCGTTGCGGTAACGACGCTGTCGCGCATCTGGCAGATGTTGCTGAAGGGCATTCCGGAAGCGGAAGGCTCCTCACGGCCCGCTGGGGCCGCTGAGATGGTGCTGATCCGACTGACGCATGCCGCGCATCTGCCGGCGCCGGAAGACGCCGCCCGTCGCCTCGCGGAGTTTTCCGAGACGAACGGCGGCCGTCCGTCTGCCCCATCGGGCAACGGCGGTGGCGGCGCGACGGTGAACTATCAGGGCAATCTGGCGGCACGATCGACCGAGTCGATCCCGCGCCCGCAGCCCGCCGGCCCGACCGCGATGCTGCGCGCCGTCCCTAATCCCGACCCGCAGAACGTGCCGGTCGGACGCGTCGAGACGAAGCGGGCCGAGGCGCCGAAGCCGCTGGTTTCGGTAAACTCCATCGTCGATATCGCCAATCTGGCCGGTGATAAGCGCGACGTGAAGATCAAGGCGCTTGTGCGCAACTTCGTGCGCCCGGTTCGTATCGAGCCCGGCCGCCTCGACGTCAATCTGACCGAAGGCGCCCCCGGTACGCTGCTGAACGAACTGGCGGTCAAGCTCAAGGACTGGACAGGTATCCATTGGATTGTCAGCCTCAGCCGCGAGGAAGGTCAGCCGACGATCGTCGAGGCCGAAGCCAACGCCAAGGCGCAGCAGGTCAGCGACGCGCGCCAAGATCCGGATGTGGCGGCGATCCTCGCCCAGTTTCCGGGCGCCAAGATCATCGACGTCCGCGTACGGGCGCCGGAGCCGGATGAGGAAGAGGACGTCAAGGCGCCCGCCGCTGCCGAATCCGAAGAGGGCGATATCCTGCCCGGCGACGACATAATTTTCTAGAGTATCGAGAAGGAGCGAGACGATGCGCGACATCATGGGCATGATGGGCAAAGTCAAGGAAATGCAGGCCAAGATGGAGAAAATGCAGGCGGAGATCGCCGAACTCCAGGCGGAAGGCAAGTCGGGTGGCGGTCTCGTCACCGTGATCCTCAATGGCAAGGGCGAGATGCAGAGCCTGAAGATCGACCCGTCCCTCTTCAAGGAAGACGATGTCGAAATCCTCGAAGACCTGATCGTGGCCGCTCACAAGGATGCCAAGGACAAGGCAGAAGCCGCCGCTGCCGAAAAGACCAAGGCGCTGACCGCCGGCCTGCCGATTCCTCCCGGCTTCAAGATGCCGTTCTAATTATCCGGTGCACCAAGAGCGGTGCCAGCTGCGCTGACATCGCTTCCGTCACGCAATAGGAGGATTGCCGATGACGTTGACCAGTCTGTTTGTCTTTGCCTGCGCATTGTTCGTGGCCGCCGGCTCTCCGGGCCCGAGCGTTGCCGCACTCGTCGCCCGGGTGATTTCCAAGGGTGCCCGTGACGTTCTGCCTTTCCTGACAGCGATGTGGCTCGGCGAAGCAATTTGGCTGACCTGCGCCGTCGCCGGCTTGGCGGCGATCGCCGAAACCTTCCACTACGCTTTCGTTGCCATCAAGTGGCTCGGCGTTTGCTACCTGCTCTATCTTGCCTGGAAAATGTGGTTCGCCTCGCCCGATAGTGACGGCGAAGCGTTGCCCGAGGCGCAATCACCCACAAAGCTTTTCCTCGCCGGCATGACGGTGACGCTCGGCAACCCGAAGATCATGATGTTCTACATGGCGCTGCTGCCCTCGATCATTGACGTTCGCGGGGTAACGATCGTCGGTTGGGCAGAACTCGTGGCCACCATGCTCCTCGTGCTGATCTTCATCGATATCAGCTGGACACTGCTTGCTGCCAAAGCCCGGCGGTTCCTGAGGAGCCGTCGTGCTATTCGCGCGGCCAACCGCGCCAGCGCCGGAACGATGGCCGGCGCCGCTTTGGCGATCGCGATGCGCTAGGCTATCGCTGTGAGACATGCCGCCTGGGAGCTAGTGGCGGTGGTGCCGGCGGCACCCAGGTCAGGATCATATTGGCTACGCCTGCCGCGATGTTGAGACCGGACGTGCCCTCAGCCGAGATCGGTTGTAGAGCAATCGAGCCCTCGAAACCGCCGATCAGGACATTTGCCCCGACGCCGAGGCCGAGCGTCGCATTAGCTGCGACGCCGGAGTAGCTGCCTTGCAGCGCGCCGTCGAGCCGGTTTGTCGGCGCGTAGACGAGCCAGATCAATCCGCCGCCAGCGAGAGTGCCGATATCGACACCAAACTTGGTGATCGTGCCGGTGTAGCGTTCGCTTGGTCGATCGGGCGAGGACGGCGTGAATATGCAGTTGAGCGTCCGTTTCGAGCCGATGATGACGCCGAATCCGGGAGAAATATCACAGCCCAACGAGCCGACCTTGACGCGGGCAGCCGCCGGCGTTGCTGACAGGAAGGTAGTGGCCGTTGCGGCGATGACTGCCGCCGCGATAAGTCTTGCGATGGACATGCGAGCCTCCTTCGATTTGCACCCCGTGGATGAAAAACTAGGAGGCTCCTTCTCGTCAGCAAGTGGCAGCCGTTGAAATCACCTCAGACGTGGTTTCGCGCCAATTTCATCAGTTCGCGACCGACGGGTTTTGTCGGTTCCCCGCGCAAGACGAGCGAGGTTGTGACCGCACCATAGCGCGCGATGCTATCGACGATGACTTCAAGCTCGGAGGGCGAGGGGACGAGGACCTTCAAGACGAAGCAGTCCTCTCCTGTCAGCCTGAGAACTTCGATGATCTGCGGCATGTCGGCAAATTGCTTGAGGCAGGTGCGGATATGTTCGTGGGTGGTGCGCAGCCGGATCACGGCCATCATGCCCAGCCCGAGCGCCGCGGTATTGATACGGGCGCCGTAGCCTTCGATGATCCCCCGTTCCTCCAGGCGTTTCAGCCGCTCGGAGGCGGCCGGCTGCGACAGGCCGACCTTGCGCCCCAGCTCGGAAACCGAAATGCGCCCATCAGCCTGCATGATCTCGATAATGATCATGTCAGTTGGGTCGAGTTGTCGGCTCATAAAATCGGCCATGAATATCCGCCTTTAATCTATCGGCTGAGCGATGACTTTGCCGATGATTTCTTATGTCATTTGCGGACCGTCTCACGCAACCTGTCCGTCGAGCAACAGGAAGGAAGCGATGAAAGAGATTATCACCGTGCCCGGCATTGGCGGGTCTGGCGAAACCCACTGGCAGTCCCGATGGGAGACGGCCGACCCTCGCATTCGGCGCTTTTCACCGTCGAGTTGGGATCAGCCGGACCTTGAGGACTGGATTGAGGCGCTGGACAGGGCAGTCGGGCAGGCGAAGGCCGAACCGCTTCTCGTTGCCCATAGTCTCTCCTGCCTGCTGGTCGCGCATTGGGCTCGGCGGGCAACGCTTCGCGCCGGCGGCGCCTTGCTCGTCGCTCCGCCCGACCCGCGCGCCGCAACCTACCCGCCGGAAGCGGCCGGCTTTGCCGAAATACCTCGCGGGGCGCTTCCGTTCCCCTCGCTTGTCGTAGCCAGCAGCGACGACCCTTGCGGCTCGCTCGGCTACGCACGTGCCAGGGCTGATGACTGGGGCAGCGAATTCATGGATATTGGCGCCCGCGGTCACATCAACGGAGCGAGTGGACTTGGCGATTGGCCGGAGGGAAGGGCGGCTTTGGCGGCCCTTGAGGCCCGCCTGCGCTAGGCGCCGGCCTGCACCTCCAGAATATTGCGGAGTTTGTAGTGGATCGGAGCCGCGAGATAGCGGTTGCGATCCGGGGCGGCGAGTGTCTTGCCAAAGGTGGCGATCATCTCCGGCATCGTAACCTTTTCGCCGTCATACGGCCGATAGTCGACCGTTGATCCGGCGGTGATTGCTCCACCGTGAAGGATCCGGCAATAGATGCCCGGCCGTGCCGCCTGCGTGTAGCGCTTGACGAACCGCGGGTCACCCATCCGGGCGGCAAAGGTGGCGCAGGGAATGCGCGCACTGGTGACCTCCAGAACAAGATCGCCGGCTATGAATCGATCGCCGACCGAAACGGTGCGGTTGTCGAGACCGTCGATCACCAGGTTTTCTCCGAATGTGCCTGGCACGATCGGCCGCCCAAACTCTTTCGACCACCAGTCGAGCGTCAGCGACCCCTCGAGATAGACGGCCTGGTCGACGCCGCCATGATGTTTCCGGTTGCAGATCGCATCACCGACCACGCCCTCCGCATCGACGAGCACGCTGCCGGTGATCGGATGCTTGTAGATGCCCGTCTTGTAGCTCTTGCCGGGCAGCCGCTCGGCACTACCGATGCAGACAGCGAGGATTTTCATCAAGCGGCGCTCCCAACATGTTTCCGTTTTTGCAGCATATGGGCTAATAACCGCTCATGGCAAAGCGAGTCACCGGCCCCGAAATCGAAAAACTGATCCAGCTTCTGGCAAAGGTCCCCGGCCTCGGTCCGCGGTCCGCGCGCCGCGCTGCCCTGCATCTCATCAAGAAGAAAGACCAACTGCTCGGCCCGCTGTCGAACGCGATGGGCGAGGCCTATGACAAGGTCAAGATCTGCTCTCGCTGCGGCAATGTCGATACGGTAGATCCCTGCACGGTCTGCACGGACGACCGGCGCGACCAGTCCGTCATCATCGTCGTCGAAGATGTCTCCGACCTATGGGCGTTGGAGCGCGCCGGTGCACTGAACGCGGCCTATCATGTGCTCGGTGGCACGCTTTCACCGTTGGATGGGGTCGGTCCTGACGATCTCAACATTCGCGGCCTGATCGAGCGCGTCACGGCCGGCGGTATCCGTGAACTCATCATCGCGGTCAATGCCACCGTCGAGGGCCAGACGACAGCACACTATATAACCGATCAGCTGACGGGACTGGACGTCAAGATTACCCGCCTTGCCCACGGCGTCCCGGTTGGCGGTGAACTCGACTATCTCGATGAAGGAACGCTGCAGGCGGCGCTCAGAGCCCGCACGGCAATCTAGGGGGAAACATGAGCAAGCGCATTTTCGGGCGCCTCTTGATCGCGACCGCCGCACTGCTGACATTGTCAGGCTCGCCAGCTTTTTCCGCTTCCAAGGCCGATGTTGAAGCGCAGTTCGAAAAATGGGTCCGGGCCGATCTCTGGCCGGAAGCGCAGCGCAATGGTATTTCCGAGAAGGCGTTTCAAGCAGCCTTTGCGGGCGTCGAGTTGAACTGGACCTTGACCGATCTCGCCCCTCCGGGCTTCCCGCCTGCCAAGGAGCAGAAGCAGACGCAGGCCGAATTCTCCTCGCCCGCGCCTTACTTCAACGAGGATCGACTGAAGCGGCTGGGGAGCACCGGCCGCGGCTTTGCCGCGCAATATGCCTCGACGCTGAAGAACATTGAAAAAGCCTACGGAGTTCCCGGCTCGATCGTGCTTGCCGTTTGGGGGCGTGAAACCGGCTTCGGGGCTGCCAAGATCCCGAATTCCGCCATCGAGGTGCTGGCGACCAAGGCCTTTATGTCGACGCGCAAGGACATGTTCCGCACCGAACTGCTCGCCGCTCTGCATATCATCGATCGCGGCGACGCGACGCCGGCCGAATTCAAGGGGTCATCTGCCGGCGCGCTCGGCCAGCCGCAGTTCATGCCGACCAGCTATCTGAAATATGCGGTCGATTTCGATGGCGACGGCCACCCCAACATCTGGACATCGGTTCCCGATACGCTTGCCTCGATTGCGAATTTCCTTGCCCAGAAGGGCTGGCAGCGCGGTCGTGGCTGGGGATACGAAGTGAGCATCCCCGATGGCGTATCCTGCGCGCAAGAGGGCCCGGACCTCGCCAAGCCCGTTTCGCACTGGGCCTCACTCGGTATCACGCGCATATCGGGCAAGGCCTTCCCTTCCGGTGAAGGCAAGGCGTCCGGCATGATGCTCGTCCCTGCTGGGCGCGACGGTCCGGAATTTGTCGTCACGCCGAACTTTTACGTGCTGAAGGAATACAACAACTCCGACCTCTACGCGCTTTTTATCGGCAACCTAGCCGATCGCATCGCCTATGGGGCCGGGGCTTTCCAGGGGCCGTGGGGCGATGTCGGCAAAATGCTGCGCTCCGACGTCGCGACAATGCAGAAGGCGCTGGAGAAAAAGGGATACGACGTCGGCGGCTCCGATGGTCTCCCCGGCTACAAGACCCGCCGTTCCATCGGCCAGTGGCAGGAGAAGAACGGCTTGACGCCGACCTGCTATCCCGAGGCATCGATGATCGGAAGGTTGAAGTAGCTAGAGCCTAGAGGTTGCGCTTCAGCCCCTCGTGGCTCGCGACAAATCCCAATTTCTCGTAGAAACGGATGGCGTCGCGCCGTGACTTGTCCGAGGTCAGCTGCACCAAACCGCAATCGCGCTCGGCGCAGCGCGCAACAGCCCACTCAATGAAATCGGAGCCTAGGCCCGTGCCACGCGCGCCCTTGGCGACACGCACGCTTTCGATCTGCCCACGCCAAACACCTGTTCGGGACAGGCCGGGAATGAAGGTCAGCTGTACGCAGCCGAGGACGCGATCGCGCCCATCCACCGCGACCGCCAGCAGCTGATTGGCGTCGGCCCCGATGGCATCAAACGCAGCGACATATCTCGCATCCGGCGGATCCGAAACGATTTCGCGCGCGCTGCCGAGGTCGTCCTCGGCGAGCAAGCCAATGATATCAGCCAGATCCGAACGGCGCGCGGGGCGGAAGGAATGCATGTCTTGCCTCAATGATGCAGGTCGATCGGTGCCTTGTAGAAGACGTCATCGTTGGGCGGAATGGCCTGGCGCTCGATCAGTCGATGCACCTGCGGCAGTTCTTCGCCTCGGTGGAGCGCCCGCAACTGTTCGATATTTTCCGCATCGGCCTGCGTGCGGCGTTGATTGTGCCTGATGTATTCGACCCAGGTCGGCGCGTGGTAGGTCTCCGTCCACCGGCCCGGTTTTTCGAGATCGCGCATCAGCGCCCAATTGCGCGCGCCGTCGCGAATGCGGATACGCCGCCGCTCGCCCATCAGCGCCAGAAAGGCGGCAATGTCCGCATCTGCGATTTCGTAGTCGATCTGGACGACGATTGGACCGCTGCGCGGCGTGATATCGAGGCCGAGTGCCGGTTCGATGAAGCGGTTCAGTGGATCCAGGTTGAGCGAGGCGAAGGCCGGCATGGCAAAGCGCAGGCCGATAACGATGCCGAAGAGCATGACAAGGGCCGAGATGAACAGGGCATTGGCAACGCCGTATCGGTCGGCCGCCGCGCCCCAGACCCAGCTGCCGCCGGCGATGCCGCCGAAGGTCACGGTCTGATAGAGCGACAAGGCGCGACCGACGACCCAACGCGGCGTCGACAGCTGCACGATCGTGTTGAACAGCGAAAGCGCCAGCACCCAACATGCGCCTGCTATCACCAGCCCGGCACAGGTCAGCGCGGCAATCGGGCTGGAGGCGGCGATCACTGCGCTCAGCGCAAAGCCGGTAAAGGAAATCCGCACGATCGCCTCGCTCGAAAAGCGCTCGCGCAGCCGGTCGTTCAGGATAGCCCCGCCGATGGCGCCGATGCCGAAGGAGCCGAGCATGAGGCCGTAGGTCAGCGGACCGCCGACAACGAGGTTGATCGCCACGATCGGCAGCAGTGCGAGGATCGAGCTGGCGCTGATCCCGAAGACGAGACCGCGCAGCAGCACCTTTTGCAGGTTAGGCGACATCGACACGTAACGAAGGCCGGCAAAGACGGCGCTGCCGAGCGTCTCCCTCGGGAGGGTCGAGGCCGGCGGGGTCGGCTTCCAGCGCAGTAGCGCGTAGATCAGCGCGAAGTAGCTCACTGTATTGACGGCAAAGGCTGCAGCCGCGCCGGCAGCGGCGACGATGGCGCCGCCGATCGCGGGTCCGACACTGCGGGTGATATTGAAGCCGACGCTGTTCAGCGTCACCGCGCCCGGCAGGTCCGCACGCGGCACCATGTCGCCGACCGAGGCTTGCCAGGACGGGTTGTTCAACGCCGTGCCGCAGCCGATGAGGAAGGTAAAGAAGAGGAGTAGCCAGGGCGAAAGCCAGCCGAAGTAGGCGGAGATGCTGAGCACGGCCGAAACCGCAAACATGAAGTATTGCGCAATCAGCATCACCCGGCGGCGATCAAAGCTGTCGGCAAGGGCGCCCGATGCGAGCGAAAAGAGCATGATCGGCAGTGCCGTCGATGTCTGCACGAGCGCAACCATATTGTCTGATGCCGTGATGGTCGTCATCATCCAGGCGGCGCCGACCGCTTGGATCAGCCCTCCGAAGTTCGAAGCGAGGCTTGCAAACCAGATCCTCCGGTAGGTTTCGTGCCGTAGCGGCGCCAGTGTCGACGAAGTGTAAGGCACGATCCCTCCCGATGACGGTCCCTCGGAGCCAATATATGCCGAATGACGCCGCTGGCTACCTCGGGCGCCCGTCAGGCCGAAGGTTGGCGACGGACCTTGCAATTTTCTGGAAACCGGCCTATATGGCTCTCAAATCTTGATCGTTTTGATGAAGAGTGGGCCGCAAGGACCCGCTCTTTTTTATTACCGCGATCATCCAAAAAGCATGAAATTGCGAGGAGCGTATCGCTTGTCGGATCCGACGAAAGCAGACAATGAACTTGAGCCGCGGCTGATCACCGAGACCGGTCTCGACCAGCGCCTTGCCGACATAGTCGAGCCTGTGCTTATCGACCTGGGTTATCGCCTGGTCCGTGTACGCATGCTCAACCAGAACGGCGCCACCATGCAGATCATGGCCGAGCGCAATGATGGAACGATGGACGTCGAAGGCTGCGAAGAGGTCTCGATGGCCGTTTCTCCGGTTCTCGATGTGGAAGATCCGATCGATAGAGAGTATCATCTCGAAGTGTCTTCGCCGGGTATCGACCGCCCGATGGTGCGGAAATCCGATTTCGTGCGCTGGCAGGGACACCTTCTGAAGTGCGAAACGTCGATCATGGTCGGCAACCGCAAGCGCTTCCGTGGCAAGATCGTTGCAACCGACGCAGACGGTTTCACGCTTGAGCGTGACCAGGTTTCCGAGGGCGAAGAGCAGAATATCACTATTCCGTTCACGGCTCTCGCCGATGCAAAGCTCATTCTGACCGACGATCTGATCCGTGATGCACTGCGCGCCGATAAGCTGGCGAAGGCAGAGGCCGCGAACCAGAACGAAGCGGAAGACGAAGAATAACCGATCAACTTGTGGCTCCAGGGACGGGAACCCGGGACGCCAAGACGGAGAGATAAGACAATGGCAGTCAGTGCGAACCGGCTCGAACTTCTGCAGATCGCAGATGCAGTGGCGCGCGAAAAGGTCATCGATCGCGAGATCGTGCTTGCCGCTATGGCAGACGCGATCCAGAAGGCAGCGCGCTCCCGCTACGGCACCGAGTCCAACATCCGCGCCGACATCAATCCGAAGACCGGCGAAATCCGTCTTCAGCGTCTGCTCGAAGTTGTCGACAAGGCAGAAGATTATTCGACCCAGATCCCGCTGGAGCTGGCCCGCGACCGCAACCCGGATGCAGCCCTTGGCGATTTCATTGCCGATCCGCTGCCGCCGATGGATTTCGGCCGTATCGCTGCTCAGTCCGCCAAGCAGGTTATTGTTCAGAAGGTCCGCGAAGCCGAGCGTGATCGCCAGTTCGACGAGTTCAAGGATCGCGTCGGCGAAATCGTCAACGGCACCGTCAAGCGCGTCGAATACGGCAACGTCATCGTCGATCTCGGCCGTGGCGAAGGCATCATCCGCCGCGACGAAATGATCCCGCGCGAAAACGTCCGCTACGGCGATCGCGTCCGTGCATACGTATATGACGTTCGTCGTGAACAGCGCGGTCCGCAGATCTTCCTGTCGCGCACGCATCCGCAGTTCATGGTCAAGCTCTTCACCATGGAAGTGCCTGAAATCTACGACGGCATCATCCAGGTGAAGTCGGTTGCCCGCGATCCAGGCTCTCGCGCCAAGATCGCCGTGATCTCGAACGACAGCTCGATCGATCCGGTCGGCGCCTGCGTCGGTATGCGTGGTTCGCGCGTCCAGGCCGTCGTCGGCGAACTCCAGGGCGAAAAGATCGATATTATTCCCTGGTCGCAGGACCCGGCGACCTTCGTCGTCAACGCCCTGCAGCCGGCTGAAGTCGCCAAGGTCGTTCTCGACGAAGATGCAGAGCGCATTGAAGTCGTGGTTCCGGACGAGCAGCTGTCGTTGGCCATCGGCCGCCGCGGCCAGAACGTCCGCCTGGCATCGCAGCTAACTGGCTGGGACATCGATATCATGACGGAAGCCGAAGAGTCGGAACGCCGTCAGAAGGAATTCAACGAGCGCACCAACCTGTTCATGGATTCGCTCGACGTTGACGAAATGGTAGGCCAGGTTTTGGCGTCTGAGGGCTTTGCGGCAGTTGAAGAACTGGCTTACGTCGATCTCGACGAAATTGCCTCGATCGACGGTTTTGACGAAGACACCGCACAGGAAATCCAGACGCGCGCTCGCGAATATCTGGAGCGCCTGGAAGCCGAAATGGACGAGAAGCGCAAGGCGCTCGGTGTTTCCGACGAACTGCGCCAGATCGACGGCATGACCGCTCAGATGATGGTCGCGCTCGGCGAAGACGGCATCAAGACGATCGAGGACTTCGCCGGCTGCGCCGCTGACGATCTCGTCGGCTGGAGCGAGCGCAAGAACGGCGAGACCAAGAAGTTCGAAGGCCTGTTCTCCAAGTTCGACGTTTCGCGCGTCGAGGCGGAGCAGATGGTCGTTCAGGCCCGCCTCGCCGCAGGCTGGATCACCGAGGAGGACCTCGCCAAGGACGCGGAAGCTGAAGAAGCTCCCGAGGCCGAGCAGGAAGTATAATGTCCGCGCGTGAGCCGAGCGTCTCTCCTGAGGACGACGATCTTGCAGGATATGACGTGAATGGTCGCATGTGCATCGTGACGCGCGAAAGCGGATCGCCGGATGAGCTGATCCGCTTCGTTGCTGCTCCTGATGGGACTGTGGTCGCCGACCTGAAGCGCCAGCTTCCGGGACGCGGCTGTTGGGTCAAGATCGATCGCTCGCTGGTCGACAAGGCCGTGGCGAAGAAGCTCTTTGCGCGTGCCTTGAAAGCGGATGTGAAGGCGGCAGCCGAGCTCGGCGAAACCGTCGATACGCTGCTCGTACAGCAGCTGATGCAGATGATGAACATGGCTCGCAAGGCGGGGCAGTTCGTTACCGGCTCCGCGAAAGTGGATGCCGCAGTCAGGAGTGGAGCCGCGATCGCCGTGTTCCACGCAACGAATGCCGCCGAAGATGGCGTGAGAAAAATCGACCAGGCCCGCAAGGCCTGGCACCTCGGAATGGAGACCGAGGAGGAAGTACCTTCCTACCGTCTCTTCTCGGAGAGCGAAATGGAAGGCCTGATGGGCCAGAACGCTTTTATCCATGCTGCAGTGCTTGCAGGGCAGGCGGGTGAGGGTGTAGTGAAGCGCGCAAAGATGCTCGAACAGTACCGCAATGGCGGTCAGTCCCGGGCAGCGGGCGGCGCTGGCCGGCAAAAACAATGATACGGTCACCGGCTTGTCCGGCCCCGATATCATTGATCGACATATTTGATTGACAGGGCCTGATGACGTCATCGCTCCCTGTCCGAAGGAACGGGAACGAATGACCGATAGCAATGACGACAAGACACTGAACGGACCGGGCAAGAAGACTCTGACCCTGAAGCCGTCCGGCATGAGCCAGGGCACCGTGCGCCAGGATATGGGCCGCGGCCGCACCAAGGCGGTCGTTGTCGAGACCCGCAAGCGGCGTCCGATGCGTCCGGAAGACGAGCGCCCGATTACGCCAGGCACTGCGGCGGCGCCCGCCCGTGCCGCCGAGCCGGCCCCGGTCGCGCATCAGCCGCGCGCACCGCAGGCCCCTGCCCCACGCATTCATCCGTCCGGTGGCCAGCAGTCACGTCCGCAGCAGCCGTCTTCGCAGCCGCGCCAGCAGGATCGTCCGCGTCCGGTAGTCTTGAACCACCTCTCGCCGGAAGAAATGGATGCCCGCCGGCGCGCGCTTGCCATGGCACAAGTTCGCGATGCCGAGGACGCGGTTCGCCGCGCCGAGGAAGAAAAGCGCCGCGCCGCCGAAGAGGCTGTGCGCCAGGCCGCGGAAGCCGAAGAGGCTAAGCGTCGCGCTGCCGAAGAGGCTCAGCGCGTTGCCGAAGCTGCCACGGCCGTTGCAACTCCCGCACCCGCTGCGGTCGAGGCGCGCACTGAAGCGCCGCGTGTTCAGGCCCAGACTCCGCCCGCGCGCCGCCCCGATGCGGCGCCGTCCGCGGCTCCGGCGAGGCCGTCTCCGGCTGCGGCCGCAGCGCCGGGCGCTCGTCGCCGTGACAGCGAAGATGAGGACCGCGGCGCCCCGCGCGGCGTTCCCGCTCGCGGTCGCGTCGTACGCCCGGAACCGGCAAAGCCGGTGACGACACGTCCAAAGACCGACGACGAACGTCGCCGCGGGAAGCTGACGATCGGTACTGCCGGCGTCGACGAAGATGGCACGGCACGTGGCCGTTCCATGGCCGCCATGCGCCGCCGCCAGGAAAAGTTCCGCCGCAGCCAGATGCAGGAAACCCGTGAAAAGGTTGTTCGCGAAGTCATCCTGCCGGAGACCATCACCATCCAGGAACTGTCGCAGCGCATGTCCGAACGTGCGGTCGACGTTATCAAGTACCTGATGAAGGAAGGCCAGATGATGAAGCCGGGCGACGTCATCGACGCCGACCTCGCTGAACTCATCGCCGGCGAATTCGGCCACACCGTCAAGCGCGTTTCGGAATCCGACGTCGAACTCGGTATCTTCAACGTTGCCGACGAAGAGGGCGATCGCGTTTCGCGTCCGCCGGTTGTGACCATCATGGGCCACGTCGACCACGGCAAGACCTCGCTCCTCGACGCCATCCGTCATGCCAACGTGGTTGCCGGCGAGGCCGGTGGCATCACGCAGCATATCGGTGCGTATCAGGTCGAGCAGAACGGCCAGAAGATCACCTTCATCGACACCCCCGGCCACGCCGCCTTTACGGCCATGCGTGCCCGTGGCGCACAGGCGACGGACATTGCGATCCTGGTCGTTGCAGCGGACGACAGCGTCATGCCGCAGACGATTGAATCGATCAACCACGCCAAGGCCGCTGGTGTTCCGATCATCGTGGCGATCAACAAGGTAGACAAGCCGACCGCCGATCCGCAGAAGGTGCGCACGCAACTCCTGCAGCACGAAGTCTTCGTGGAATCGATGGGCGGTGAAGTTCTTGACGTCGAAGTTTCCGCCAAGACAGGCCTTAACCTCGACAAGCTGCTGGAAGCCATCCTGCTGCAGGCCGAAATCCTGGACCTCAAGGCCAACCCGAACCGCACCGCGGAAGGCACGGTCATCGAAGCCCAGCTCGACCGCGGCCGTGGTTCGGTTGCCACCGTTCTGGTTCAGAACGGTACGCTCAAGCCCGGCCAGATCATCGTTGCCGGCGATGTCTGGGGTCGTGTCCGCGCCCTCGTCACCGACAAGGGCGATCATGTCAAGGAAGCCCCGCCGGCCATGCCCGTCGAGGTGCTCGGCCTTTCCGGCACGCCGCAGGCAGGTGACAAGTTCGCCGTCGTCGAAAACGAAAGCCGCGCCCGCGAGATCTCGGAATATCGTCAGCGCCTCGCTCGCGACAAGGCTGCCGCCCGCCATTCGGGCCAGCGCGGCTCGCTGGAACAGATGATGACGCAGCTGCAGTCCGCAGGCGTCAAGGAGTTCCCGCTGGTCATCAAGGGCGACGTGCAGGGTTCGATCGAAGCGATCGCCGGCGCGCTCGAGAAGCTCGGTACGGACGAAGTTCGTGCCCGCATCGTTCACTCGGCTGTCGGCGGTGTGACGGAATCGGATATCTCGCTTGCCGAGGCATCCGGCGCCGCGATCATCGGCTTCAACGTCCGCGCGAACGCACAGGCTCGTACGCTGGCAGAGCGCCAGGGCATCGAAATCCGCTACTACAACATCATCTACGATCTGGTGGATGACGTGAAGGCCGCGATGTCGGGTTTGCTCTCGCCGGAGCGCCGCGAAACCTTCCTCGGCAATGCCGAGATCCTCGAGGTGTTCAACATCACGAAGGTCGGCAAGGTCGCGGGTTGCCGCGTTACCGAAGGCAAGGTCGAGCGTGGCGTCGGTGTTCGCCTCGTCCGCGACCACGTCGTCATCCACGAAGGCAAGCTCAAGACGCTCAAGCGCTTCAAGGATGAAGTCTCGGAAGTGCATTCCGGCCAGGAATGCGGTATGGCTTTCGAGAATTACGAAGACATCCGCGCCGGCGACACGATCGAGTGCTTCCGCGTCGAGCACATCACCCGTACGCTCTGATCGTGTGATATCGGAAATTTGGACGGGCGCCGGATCAACTGAGGCCGGCGCCCGAACCTTTTGAGGCAAAGAAAAATGGCAACAAGACCAACAACCTCCGCACCTTCGCAGCGCATGCTGCGCGTCGGCGAGCAGGTTCGCGCCGCGATCACGCAGGTTCTGCAGCGCGGCGAAGTGCGCGATGACGTGATCGAGAAGACCGTCATTTCCATCTCCGAAGTCCGCATGTCGCCTGATCTGAAGATCGCGACCGCTTATGTGACGCCGCTCGGCGTTACGGATCATGATGCGGTGATCGCTGCGCTGAACCGCAATGCGAAGTACATCCGCGGCCGTCTTGGCCCGCAGCTTCGCCAGATGAAATACATGCCGGATATCCGCTTCCGCGACGATACGAGCTTCGACAACTACAAGAAGATCGACGAGTTGCTGCGCTCGCCTGAGGTGAGCCGCGATCTCGACCACGGCGATACCGAAGAAGAATAGTAGAAGAGACTGATGTCCAAACCACGTAAACCGAAGGGCCGCCCGATCTCGGGTTGGTTGATCCTTGATAAGCCGGTCGATTTCGGCTCCACCGAAGCCGTTTCCAAGATCAAATGGCTGTTCAAGGCGCAGAAATGCGGTCACGCCGGCACGCTCGACCCGCTGGCCTCGGGTATGTTGCCGATCGCCCTTGGCGATGCGACGAAGACCGTTCCCTACGTGATGGACGGCCGCAAGATCTACGAATTCACCGTGACTTGGGGCGAGGAGCGGGCAACCGACGATCTCGAAGGCGACGTAACCCAGAGCTCCGAAAAGCGCCCGAGCGAACAGCAGATCCGCGACCTCCTGCCGAAATACACCGGCGTCATCAGCCAGGTTCCGCCGCAGTTCTCCGCCATCAAGATATCAGGCGAGCGCGCCTACGATCTGGCGCGTGAAGGTGAAGCCGTCGAGATTCCGTCGCGCGAGGTCGAGATTTTCCGGCTGACGCTCCTGTCTTGCCAGGACGCCAATACCGCGCATTTCGAAGTCGAATGCGGCAAGGGCACCTATGTACGGGCGCTGGCGCGCGATTTCGGCCGCGAACTCGGCTGCTACGGCCATATCTCAGGCCTGCGCCGCAGCTTCGTTGCGCCCTTTGCCGAAGAAACCATGATACCGCTTGGCGATCTCGTCGCGCTCGAGACGATCGAAGACGCCGACGAACGGCTTGCAGCCCTGGATGCCCTGCTGATCGACACCAGCGAAGCGCTCTCCTCGCTGCCGCACCTCGTTGTCAATGACGACCAGGCGCATCGTTTGAAGATGGGCAATCCGATCCTCGTGCGGGGTCGCGATGCGCCTGTTGCCGAAAGCGAAGCCTATGCCACGTCCCGCGGCAAGTTGATCGCGATCGGCGAGATCGGCCAGGGTGAGTTCCGCCCGAAGCGCGTGTTCGGCTGAGGCTCGATAAACCTCCGGTTTCGGCCCGTTGCAGGCCGAACGAAACCTCAGATGGCAGTTGTCAGCCTTTGCCATTGGGATATGTTTCCCTGATCTGGGCCGTCGGGTCCTTCAGATCAGGGAGACAGTTATGCGCAGACTTGCAGCCGGCATCCTGATGTTCTTCTCCGCGGCTTTGATAGCCGCCAACGCTTACTCTGCAGAGCGCTGGGCAACGTTGCCAGCCTTCCCGCCAATGCCGACCGCAAAGACGAGCGGCATGGCCCCCGTCAACGACATCAAGATGTACTACGCCGAATACGGCGAGGGTGAGCCGATGCTGTTCATCCACGGCGGCCTCGGCAGCGCCGACGTCTGGGGTTATCAGGTGGCCGAGTTTGCGAAGGATCACCTGGTGATTGTCGCCGACTAACAAGACCTTCAGCGGTTACATCGATGCGGCCGGCGAGACCTACAAGAAGCTGTCGCCGACGCCGAACGAGTATGAGGCTTTCGTCACCCAGATCTCCGCGATGTGGGGAAGCCAGCCGGCCTGGACAGCCGATGACCTTGGCAAGATCAAGGTACCCGTCACCCTGACGATCGGCGACCACGACGAGGCAATCAAGCTCGACCATACCGAGATGATGGCCAAACAAATTCCCGGTTCGAAGCTGGTGATCCTCAAGGACGCAAGCCACTTCGCCATGCTGCAGGACCCAGAGGGCTACAATGCCATGATCCGCGATGCCATGGCTGGAAAGTGACGAATCGGCCATCTGCGGCATGCCTCTTTCCATTGCAGCGCATTTGGTTTATACGCAGCGCCAGCATCAGGCATGGCTTGAATGCATTCGCGGCCGAAGCTGGACGACATCCCGGCTTTTGGCGACCTAATCTCCTCTCATAGAAAGGAACATCCGATGTCGATTACTGCTGAGCGCAAGACGGCTCTGATCAAGGAATACGCAACGTTCGAAGGCGACACCGGTTCTCCGGAAGTTCAGGTTGCCATCCTGACCGAGCGTATCAACAACCTGACCGGCCACTTCAAGGACCACAAGAAGGATAACCATTCCCGACGTGGTCTGCTGACGATGGTTTCCAGCCGCCGCTCGCTTCTTGACTACCTCAAGAAGAAGAACGAAGGCCGTTACACCAAGCTGATCACCAGCCTGGGTATCCGCCGCTAAGGCTTTTTTCGGCGGGCGTTCCCCTTGGGACGCCCGCTGGATTTTTTCGGGGAGAGACTTCCCCATCCCGCCACGCGTGGCGGATTGCCCGGCAGACCCGGATGGGCCGGTTCTGCCAAACCAACCGTTGACCTGTCATGGGGCAGGATTGCCGGATGCTTTTGGCCAGAGCCTCACAAGCTTTGGCCCGGTCTCTTATGGACCGATGAATGTAAAGCCTCCCGTTGTCTTGCCCATGATGCGTCACACCGATTGCGGTTGACCGTGCACCGTGCCTTGGAAGGCGAGGCGCATGTTCCCGCATTGAAGGACAAGACATATGTTCGATACTCATAGTGTGGAAATCGAGTGGGCAGGCCGCCCGCTGAAGCTCGAAACCGGCAAGATCGCCCGCCAGGCTGATGGCGCCGTTCTCGCGACCTACGGCGAAACCGTGGTTCTCGCCACCGTCGTTTCCGCCAAGGCGCCAAAGCCGGGTCAGGACTTCTTCCCGCTGACCGTCAACTACCAGGAAAAGACCTACGCAGCCGGCAAGATCCCCGGCGGCTATTTCAAGCGCGAAGGCCGTCCTTCCGAAAACGAAACCCTCGTTTCCCGCCTGATCGACCGCCCGATTCGTCCGCTCTTCCCGGAAGGCTACAAGAACGACACGCAGGTCGTCGTCACCGTCATTCAGCATGACCTTGAAAACAACCCCGACGTCCTGTCGATGGTTGCTGCGTCGGCAGCTCTGACGCTGTCGGGCGTTCCCTTCATGGGCCCGGTCGGCGGCGCGCGCGTCGGCTACATCAACGGCGAATACGTTCTGAACCCGCATCTCGACGAGATGGAAGAGTCGATCCTCGACCTCGTTGTAGCAGGTACGCACGACGCCGTTCTGATGGTTGAATCCGAAGCCAAGGAACTCAACGAAGAAGTCATGCTCGGCGCCGTCATGTTCGGCCACCGTGGCTTCCAGCCGGTCCTCGATGCGATCATCAAGCTCGCCGAAGTGGCCGCTAAGGAACCGCGCGACTTCCAGCCGGAAGACTACTCCGAACTCGAAGGCGAAATGCTGAAGCACTTCGAAGCCGAGCTTCGCACCGCCTACAAGAACACGCAGAAGGCTGAACGCTACGCTGCCGTCGACGCCGTCAAGGCGAAGGTCAAGGCACACTTCCTGCCGGAAGAAGGCGAAGCCAAGTACACGGCCGAAGAAGTCGGCGCGATCTTCAAGCACCTGCAGGCGAAGATCGTTCGTTGGAACATCCTCGACACCAAGAGCCGTATCGACGGCCGCGACCTCGAAACCGTTCGTCCGATCGTCTCGGAAGTCGGCCTCCTGCCGCGCACTCACGGTTCGGCGCTCTTCACCCGCGGTGAAACGCAGGCGATCGTCGTTGCCACGCTCGGCACCGGCGAAGACGAGCAGTACGTCGACAGCCTGACGGGCATGTACAAGGAGCGCTTCCTGCTCCATTACAACTTCCCGCCCTACTCGGTTGGCGAAACCGGCCGCATGGGTTCCCCAGGTCGCCGCGAAATCGGTCACGGCAAGCTCGCGTGGCGCGCCATCCGTCCGATGCTGCCGTCTGCTGAGCAGTTCCCTTACACCCTGCGCGTCGTCTCCGAGATCACCGAGTCGAATGGCTCGTCCTCGATGGCGACCGTTTGCGGCACATCGCTTGCTCTCATGGACGCCGGTGTTCCGCTCGCCAAGCCGGTTGCCGGTATCGCCATGGGCCTGATCCTCGAAGGCGACCGCTTCGCGGTTCTCTCCGACATCCTCGGTGACGAAGACCACCTCGGCGACATGGACTTCAAGGTTGCCGGTACCGCTGACGGCATCACCTCGCTGCAGATGGACATCAAGATCGCTGGTATCACCGAAGAGATCATGAAGGTCGCTCTCGGCCAGGCTCAGGGTGGCCGCGCCCACATCCTCGGCGAAATGGCCAAGGCCATCACCGAGAGCCGTGGCCAGCTCGGCGAGTTCGCACCGCGCATCGAAGTCATGAACATTCCGGTCGACAAGATCCGCGAAGTCATCGGCTCCGGCGGTAAGGTCATCCGTGAAATCGTCGAAAAGACCGGCGCGAAGATCAACATCGAAGACGACGGCACGGTCAAGATCGCGTCCTCGTCCGGCAAGGAAATCGAAGCGGCCCGCAAGTGGATCCACTCGATCGTTGCTGAACCGGAAGTTGGCCAGATCTACGAAGGCACGGTCGTCAAGAGCGCTGACTTCGGCGCCTTCGTCAACTTCTTCGGCGCCCGCGATGGCCTCGTCCACATCTCGCAGCTTGCTTCCGAGCGCGTTGCCAAGACGCAGGACGTCGTCAAGGAAGGCCAGAAGGTCTGGGTCAAGCTCCTCGGCTTCGACGAGCGTGGCAAGGTCCGCCTGTCGATGAAGGTTGTCGACCAGGCAACCGGCCAGGAACTCCCGGCTGCCGAAAAATCCGACAAGAAGAAGGAAGAAGCGGCTGAATAAGCCGCGCCTTTCAAACCGTTCGAGGGCGTGGGAGTTTTCCCGCGCCCTTTTTGTATCCGAAGGCGAGAAGAGATCATGAGCCGCGAAACCCTGAAGACCCTGTTCCATCCCTTTGCCAGCGGCACCGTTGAAGCGCCCGGCGAGGGCGAGCGTGTGCTCTTCCTCGGCGCCGAGGCAGGCTTTGCCCTGCCGGAGGGCTTTGCCGCCTCGCTGAGCGCCGTACAGGGCTTCCGGCCGCTGTTTAGGCAACTCCTCTCGCAGCGGATCGAAACCACGCCTGAGATCGAAGGCGAGGACTACGATGCCGCGCTGGTTCTGTGCAACAAGCACAAGGGCGAGAACGAGGCGAACATCGCTGCAGCGCTTCAGCACGTGAAGGTGGGCGGCCTGATCGTCATCGCCGGCGGCAAGGAGGATGGCGTCCAGTCTCTTCGCAAGCGCATGGAAGGCTTCGGCCTCGAGATCGAACACATGCCGAAATATCACGGCGTGGCGCTCTGGTTCGGACGGCCGGCCGATGTCAGCGAGGTCGTCAGCAAGTTTTCCAAGCCGTCCGTGCGCGTGGATGGCCGCTTCCTGGCCGCAGCCGGCATGTTCTCGCACGACCGCGTCGATGATGGCTCGGAGTTGCTCGCCTCGCGTCTGCCTGCCGATTTCACCGGTGATGTCGCCGATTTTGGCGCCGGCTGGGGTTACCTGTCCGTCGAACTGGCGGAGCGCTCGCCGGGTGTCAGCCGCCTCGACCTCTACGAGGCCAACCACGCGGCTCTTGAAGCCGCCAAGGGCAACATGGCGGAGAACTGCCCCGACGTGCCGGCGCGCTTCTTCTGGCATGACCTGGCGAGCGAACCGGTCAAGGACAGGTATGACCTCATCATCATGAACCCGCCCTTCCATGAAGGGCATGCGGCGGAGCCGTCGCTTGGTCAGGCGATGATCAAGACCGCTGCCTCAGCGCTGCGCGGAGGCGGGCGTCTCCTGCTGGTTGCCAATCGCGGATTGCCCTACGAGCCGGTGCTTGCCGCAAACTTCAAGGAGAGCGGCGAAACTTGCCGCAATGCGCGCTTCAAGGTGCTGTGGGCGAAGAAGTAGGCCGCGGCATAGGCCAAACGGGAGGGGGAAGTTATGGATACGGAAGCAAACAAGAAGGTCGTGACGGCCTATGTCGAGGCGTTCAACCGCTTCGACATGGCGGCGCTGCGCGAGCTCTTTGCCGCAGATGCGCGGATTTACGGTGTTCTGGGATATGGCGGTCTCGATGAGGTCGAGCCCATCTGGCGTGAGCTCCACGAGGGGATGAACATCAACCTCGAGATCCTCGATATCGCCGCCGAGGGGAAGAACGTGGTCGTCCGCTACCGGGAAAGCGGGCGTTATTCCGGATTCTTCCGCGGTCTCGTGGGTCATGACGCGACTGGCAAGAGCTACGAGGTCACCGCGATGGAGTGGTTTGTCGTCGAAAACGGAAAGATTGCGACCCGCTGGGGCGCCCGAGATTCGGCTGCTATTCTGCGGCAGGTCACGCATCCCTGAGGATGCGTTTCGGAAAAGCCGGGCTGGTTTCCAAGCCCGGCTTCAGTCCTTATTCCACATCTGCCGTGCGCAGCGCGTCCAGTGTCGGCATCGAGGTGATGTTGAAGCCTGCATCGACGAAATGGATTTCGCCGGTAACGCCTGCTGACAGGTCCGACAGGAGGTAGAGGGCGGAATTGCCGACCTGATCGATCGTCACTGTCTTGCGCAGCGGTGAGTTGCGCTGGTTCCAGGAGAGGATTGCGCGCGCATCGGAAATGCCGGCGCCCGCGAGCGTCCGGATCGGGCCGGCAGAGATCGCATTGACGCGGATTCCGCTCGGACCGTAATCCGCAGCCAAATAGCGCACCGACGCCTCGAGAGCAGCCTTTGCAACACCCATGACGTTGTAGTTCGGGATGACGCGCGTCGAGCCGTTGTAGGTCAGCGTCAGCATTGAACCGCCTGCATTCATGAGCGGCGCACAGCGCTTGGCGATCTCGGTGAAGGAGAAACAGGAGATCACCATCGTGCGGCTGAAGTTGTCGCGCGTGGTGTCTGCGTAAAGGCCCTTCAGCTCGTTCTTGTCGGAAAAGCCGATGGCGTGAACGACGAAGTCCAGTGTGCCCCAGCGCTCCTTGATGGCATCGACGGTGGCGTCGACCGAGGCAATGTCCTCGACGTCGCACGGCAGAACGAATTCTGAACCGACTTCGGCGGCCAGCGGCTTGACGCGCTTGCCCAGTGCATCGCCCTGATAGGTGAAGGCGAGTTCCGCGCCCTGTGCTGCGAGCGCCTTCGAAATTCCCCAGGCGATGGAATGGTTGTTCGCGACACCCATGATGAGGCCGCGCTTACCCTGCATGATTCCCGTCATATTATTATCCGTTGTAGCGCTGGAAGACGAGCGTGGCGTTGGTGCCGCCGAAGCCGAAGGAGTTGGAAAGGGCAATATCGATCTTGGCATCGTCGATGCGCTTGCGAACGATCGGAACACCGTCGAATTCAGGGTCGAGCTCAGTGATATGCGCGCTTTCGCCGATGAACCCGGCCTGCATCATCAGCAGCGAGTAGATCGATTCCTGCACGCCGGCCGCTCCCAGCGAGTGGCCTGTCAGCGACTTGGTCGACTGGATGTGCGGGATCTTGTCGCCGAAGACTTCGCGGATCGCACCGATTTCCTTGCTGTCGCCAACAGGGGTCGAGGTGCCGTGCGTGTTGATGTAGTCGACATCGCCCTTCACCGTCGCGAGCGCCTGGCGCATGCAGCGGATCGCGCCTTCGCCCGACGGAGCGACCATGTCGTAACCATCGGAGGTCGCGCCGTAGCCGACGATTTCGGCGTAGATCTTTGCGCCGCGCGCCTTGGCACGCTCCAGCTCTTCGAGGACGAGGACGCCTGCACCGCCGGCGATGACAAAGCCGTCGCGGCTGACATCATAGGCACGCGAAGCCGTATTAGGCGTGTCGTTGTATTTGGAGGACATGGCGCCCATGGCGTCGAAGAGGTTCGACATCGTCCAGTCGAGGTCTTCGTGGCCGCCAGCGAACATCACGTCCTGCTTGCCCCACTGGATCATTTCCGCGGCATTGCCGATGCAGTGCGCGGAGGTCGAGCAGGCCGACGAGATCGAGTAGTTGACGCCGTGGATCTTGAACCAGGTGGCGAGCGTTGCGGATGCCGTTGAAGACATCGCCTTCGGGACGGCAAACGGGCCGATGCGCTTCGGGCTGTTGTTCTTGATGGTGATCTCGGCAGCTTCGATCAGCGTGCGCGTCGAAGGTCCGCCGGAGCCCATGATGATGCCGGTGCGCTCGTTGTTGCTGATGTCGCTCTCTTCCAGACCGGAATCGGCGATCGCCTGCTTCATCGCCACATGGTTCCAGGCGCCGCCCTGGGAGAGGAAGCGCATGGCGCGGCGGTCGACCAGATCCGTCGGATCCAGCGAGGGGCGACCCCAGACCTGGCACTTGAAGCCGTGCTCGGCAAAATCGTTGGAGAAGGAAATGCCGGACTTGGCGTCGCGCAGCGACGCAGTGACCTCGGCGGCATCATTGCCGATCGAGGAGACAACACCCAGACCCGTAACAACTACCCGTCTCATGTGTTTCGACCTTTTCGTTTTTTCTAACTTGGAAACCGGGCAACTACGCCCGGTGCAATCAGGCTTCTTTGTCCTTGGACAGGCCGACGCGCAGGTCGGTTGCCTGGTAGATGGTTTCGCCGTCGGCCTTCAGCCAGCCATCGGCGGTGCCGAGAACCAGGCGGCCGCGCATGACGCGCTTGAAATCGATGCCGTACTCAAGCAGCTTCGTGGTCGGGCGGATCATGCCCTTGAACTTCACTTCGCCGGTCGAAAGCGCCATGCCGCGACCGGGCTCGCCCAGCCAGCCGAGGAAGAAGCCGGTCAGCTGCCACATGCCGTCAAGGCCGAGGCAGCCGGGCATGATCGGGTTACCCTGGAAGTGGCAGGGAAAATACCAGTCGTCGGGCTTCACGTCGTATTCAGCGCGAATGTAGCCCTTGTCGAAGGCGCCACCGGTTTCGGAAATGTCGGTAATGCGATGAACCATCAACATCGGCGGGAGAGGAAGCTGTGCGTTGCCCGGACCGAACAGTTCGCCGCGGCCGCAGGCCAGAATTTCCTCGTAGTTGAAGCTGGATTGTTTCGTCGCCATGAAAACTCTAATTCCCCCCGCAACTATGCCGATGGATGTGAACGTTTAGTCCAAGTTCAGCGGAAAATGAAGCATAAGCATGACTGAGCTTCACCCACCTTCGGAGGACCGGCTACGCGCCTTATTTGGTGGTCGCATACAGGAAGGCCAAGCCCCCGGCCAGTACTAATTGCGCCAAAAGCCCGATTTTGCGGCGCTTTCGCACTCTTTGTCCCCATTGAAACTATTGAAACGCATTTGCGCAAAAGTTATATGGCTAATGAAACCTGATTGCTTGACGCTAGATTAAACCGGAGTTCGTCGGATGGTGGCAGAGGCCCCGCTTACCATTGAGGCACGGCTGAGACACGCCGGCCTTCGTCCGACGCGCCAGCGCGTCGCGCTCGGTGACCTGCTTTTCGCCAAGGGGGATCGGCACCTGACGGTCGAGGAACTCCACGAGGAGGCCGTGCAGGCGGGCGTGCCGGTGTCGCTGGCGACCGTCTACAACACGCTGCACCAGTTCACCGAGGCCGGTATGATCCGCGTTCTCACGGTCGAGAGCGCCAAGACGTATTTCGACACCAACGTCTCCGACCACCATCACTTCTTCGTCGAAGGCGAAAACGACGTGCTGGATATCCCGGTCAGCAATCTGACGATCGGCAATCTGCCGGAACCGCCGGAAGGGCTGGAAATCGCCCACGTCGACGTGGTGATCCGCCTGCGCGCGAAGCGGCGCTGATTTCACATCACATCATCAGGATGCCGGCCGGGCTTCGCCTTGTAGGTCGGGAAGGTCCAACCGAAATAGAGCGCGCCGCCGCGCACTGAGAATGCCGCGACGACACCGACGGCAGAGGCTGCATAAAGCGGCAAATCGAGCGCGTTCGCAGCCGTAAATATGCCGCCACCGACCAGGGCCGCCGTGATGTAGATTTCGGGCCGCAGCAGCACGGACGGCTCGTTGGCCAGCAGGTCGCGCAGGATGCCGCCGAAGGTCGCCGTCAGCGTCCCGGTCACGATGCCGATCGTTGGCGAGCCCGTGGCGGCGAGGCCCTTCGCCGCACCCATCACGCAATAAGCCGACAGCCCTACGGCATCGAGCCAGATCAGCAAGCGATAGCGCGATTCGACGAGGTGGGCGGTAAAGAACACCAGGACGCCGATGGCGCAGCAGACGATGACGTAAGTCGGGTTCAGAACCCAGAACACCGGCACACGGCCAAGGACGATGTCGCGCACCGTACCGCCGCCCGTCCCGGTGACGATGGCGAAGAACAGGAAGCCGATCAGGTCAAGCTGTTTCCGCGAGGCGGCGAGCGCGCCTGTTGCCGCAAAAAGCGCAACGCCGGCATAATCCACATAGACGAACAGCGGCATGCAGTCCTCCAGAACCGGCGCGTATCTTTCGAAATATGAATCACGGCGGCAAGGGCGGCGCAAGCCGGATCAAGCAAACTATGCGGCCAACAGCGTCCTTATTCGACCAAAAGAGAAACCCTTCGTGAAAACGCTCCTGATCGCTCTGAACCTTGCCGCGCTACTCGTCGCCCCGGTTGCGGCCTTCGCCCAGCAATCGCTTATCCCGGATCCGGAGGTCTATGAGAAGAAGCACTTCCAGGAGCAGTGCACCAAGGCGGAATTTGCGGACGGCTTCGTCCTCCGCCAGGATATCAACAATGACGGCCTGATCGACGCCGTCGTCAACGAGGGTGAGCTCACCTGCGACGGCGAGAAGGGTCCGCAATGCAATGACGACGGCTGCACCTACAATTTCTATCTGCAGGTCGCCGAGGGCGGCTATTTCATGATCGCGACCGCCCAGGTCTACGGTTATGATTTCGTGAAGCGTTTCGGCAACATGGTGCTGGCAATGAAGATGCACCCGCGTTTCTGCGATCGTCCGGATGCCGACAAGGCGAAGGAGCCTTGCGTCGTCACAGCCCGTGTGCGCGGCACCAAGTTCGTGACGATCTCCAAGAAATAGCTGGTTTAGCCCGGATAGAGCTCTGAAGTGCGGCCGGCGAGGTAGTAGCCGACGAGCCCGAACCATTCGCGGATTGCCGTTGCCAGGTTCTGGGAATTCCGGCTCGGCTGCGTGAAATCGAAGCCAAGGCTTTCTCGCCCGTCAGTGCGGTAGTCCGTCGGCCACGGCACGACGTCGATTCCAAGTTTACGGAAGATGCCGACCGATCGCGGCATATGGTAGCCGGAGGTGATCAGCAGGCAGTTCGAAAGACCTTGGCTTGCCAGAAGCTCCTTGGTGTTCATCGCGTTTTCGAAGGTCGTGCGCGATGTCGTTTCTTCGACCAGGCGGTCTCGGCTGATGCCGAACATCGGGAAGAAGCGCGCCGATATCGCCGCGTCACCTTCGTAGATGCCGGAGATCGACCCATCGCCGCCGGAAATCAGGATTCGCGTCTGCGGAAATTTCTGCGCCAGGCGCAGCGCTTCGACGAAGCGATCGGCGCCGGCATTGAGCTCTATTCCGTGGCGGGCGGTATTCACCTCGTTCTCGAAAGCACCGCCCAAGACGATCATGCACTGCAGGCTTGCCGGATCCTGCGGTTTGACAAACCGATCTTCTAATCCTTGCAGTAGGTAGTTGCCGACGGTGGTGTAGAGCGTCACCAACAAAATCAGGCCCGCAATCGCGGAGGAAACGAGACTTGTCGCGCGCCAGCGGACAAGGCCCGTCACCAGGGCAAACAGGACGAAAAGGAAAGCGAGCGACAAGGGCTGCCCGAAGATCCAGATGAGCTTTGAAAAGAGAAACAAGGATGTCTTCCTTCAGCGGTTTCCGCCCGCCATCTATCTGATTCGATAGGCTTCTATTGCGACTTCATTTCGCGCGCACCGCCGAACGCGGAGCAGCGTTAAACCGGCGTTGCAGGCGTTTGGGGATGAGCAGGGAAGCGAGCGCAACCAGCATCGCAAAGACGGCAATCACCCACAGGGCCGCCGCACCCGCGATCTGTGTCAGCAGCGCGCCCATCACCGCGCCCGCAAACATGCCGGCCCACGGTACGATCTGGATCGTCCACTCCAATCGCTTGTCGCCGATAATCCAGCGCCCAAGGCCACGCCCAAAACGCGAGAGTGCTCCGGTCACATAGGTCAGCCCGATCGGCAGCCCCTCGATCTGCTCCACGGCCGCGTTCACCATCCCCATCGAAGCGACGATGAGATAAAAGCGCGGCATCGCCACGCTCTCGCCCATCATGAGAGAGGCGGTAGCCAGCGCGATGCTGACGCAGGAAAGCACGGCGAAGGTGCGCCGGTCCGCGAAATGCGCGATCACGATCCCGGCCGCATTGCCAAGCACGAAGACCATGATCGCCGAGAGTAGAATGGCCGCATGCCGTAGATCGCCGCCGCCGAGCGACAGGGCGGCGCGCGTTGTGTTGCCCGTCATGAACGACACGAAATCGCCGGTCAGCGCCAGCCCGGTCGCATCGGTCATGCCCGCCAGAAAGGAAATCGCGCCGGCAAGCACCAGGCCTGTCGTCGTTCTGCGCGTGTGTATGATGCGCCGCCGTCTTTCTCGTGTCATTGAACCAAGGCTCCAGGCTGCCGATCAGTCGGCACGGAACATACATACCCGCTGTTGCTAAAAATTTGGCAAAGTAGTGTGCGTCGAGTTGACACCGAGCGCGCAGTCTCAGGCGCGACGGCCGTTCTTCGCCAACTTCCGCTCAGTGCGCGGGGTCGTTACGCCGGTGGGCGTCCCGATCCGATCGGACCTCGCAATTAAGGCGACGGTAATCCTCTTCGGCGTTGCAGCTTGCCGCAGAATTGGACTTTGCCGATACTCTCCCCGGTTGCTGGAGGATCGTAATGCAGTACGTGACGGCTGCTGTTGTCGGCGCAGGTATCGGCTTTTTCGCTTTCTGTCTGTTAGCCCCGTTGCTTCAGCGGGTGCGGCTTGCCGTTCTGGAGCAGCCCAGCGTCTGGGACAGTGAAAGGCGCTTTCGCGCGGTCTTCGCGATCATGAGCGAAGCGCAGCGACAGTCTCTTATCGACTATCACGTACAAAGGTTGGGCTGTAGCAGGGAGCAAGCGATGCGCTATGCAGTCGAAGACCGAGAGCGTGACAGCAATCGGTGGTGACTGAAACCAAAGGCGGTAGCCGCATCTACCCGTTACCCTTCTTATGGCCGCTTGACGCTCTGCGGTGCCCGCATCGGCTCACCGCGGCCTCATCGCTTGCTGGGCGAGTCAACAGGACGCTGCTCTATCAAGGGAGGTTGGTCAGAATAAAGGTGAGACGCTACCGTAAAGCGTCAATTTAAAGCGTGAGAAAGGGATTTGGTGGAGCTAAGCGGGATCGAACCGCTGACCTCTTGCATGCCATGCAAGCGCTCTCCCAGCTGAGCTATAGCCCCATCAAGGCGGTCCGGCGAGGCCGGTCCTGGGATGCTTCGCGAAGCGCTTGCCTCGCGGAGTGGCGGCTTATTACTTCCGGTTTTTGGAGATAGCAAGCCAAAAAAATCGGCCCGGTGTAATTTTATCGTCCGGGCCGAGGCTTAATCCGATCAGACTTCGTCTTCGTCGCCGGTGACACCGATGATGTCGCTCATGTCGTCGTCATCGTCGTCTTCGTCGGCTTCGAGGAAGGTGTCGTCGTCGTCGCCTTCGATTTCGACGTCGTCGTCACCCATATCTGGAATCTCGTCGCCGGATGCGCCTTCATCAGCGTCCTCGAGCGACACCAGTTCGACTTCCGTGCTTTCGGTATCGACTTCCGCCACTTCCTCTTCATCCTGGGCTTCAGCCGCTGCGGCAGCAGAGGTTTCCTCGAAGAAGGAGAGCGGATAGGACTTGCCCGTATAGGGAGAAACGATCGGATCCCGGTTCAGGTCGTAGAACTTCTTGCCGGTTTCCGGATCGGTACGCTTCGTTCCAAGTTCAGCTTTCGCCACTGTTAGCCTCGTGAGAATGGCCGAATCAAGATTCGGCAAATGCCGTGAAACCCGGCGTTCTATTCGGAATTTATAAGCCGGTCCCCATAATCGTTGCAGCACGGCATGTCAAAGCCAAACTTCATGCATCGCTCATGCGCGCCGGATGACCGGCGCCGCCATTTGTGGTAGTGACCCGGCGATTGTTCATTTGCAGGGTAGATCGGCGTGTCGCCGGCTGCCGGAATGGGTGCCAAATAATGTACCAGCCGCCGCATTTTCGCGAGGAAGACTTGGGCGTCCAGCACGCCTTGATCCGGGCACATCCGCTCGGCATGCTGATCACTGCAGGTGCTTCGGGCTTGATGGCGAATTCGGTCCCTTTCCATCTGGATGCCGCAGCCTCCGAAAAGGGGATCTTGCGCCTTCACCTCGCCAAGGCCAATCCGCAGTGGCGCGATATCGACGCGGGTGCCGATGTGCTCGCCGTCTTTCAGGGCGCCGATGCCTACATCACGCCATCCTGGTACCAGACCAAGCAGGAGACCGGCAAAGTCGTGCCGACCTGGAACTACGCAATCGTGCAAGTGAGGGGCAAGGCCCGTGTCATCGACGACGCGAACTGGCTGCTTCAGCAGATCAACGCGATCACCACGCAACAGGAAGGCCCACGCGACAGGCCTTGGGCAGTGGGCGATGCGCCTGATGATTTTATCCGCGCGCAGATGAAAGGCATCATCGGCGTCGAAATCGAGATTGCAGCGATTGAAGGCAAGTGGAAGGTTAGCCAGAACCGACCGGTTGCCGATCGCGAAGGTGTTGTTACCGGTCTCGGCGAAGAGTCCGGTCAGGAAGACATGGTCGATCTCGTCCGTCGCTACGGCGGATTGACAGAGAAATGAACGGACAGATGACTTTCAAACAGTTCACGATCGCCATCGACGGACCCGCAGCCGCAGGCAAGGGAACGCTCTCGCGCCGCATCGCGGAGACTTACGGGTTTCATCATCTCGACACGGGACTGACCTACCGCGCGACGGCAAAGGCTTTGCTCGATGCCGGCCTGACGCTCGACGACGAGGCGGTGGCAGAAAAGATGGCTCGCGAGGTTGAACTGGCCGGTCTCGATCGCGATATACTTTCGAAACATGAGATCGGCGAGGCTGCCTCGAAGATCGCGGTCATGCCTTCAGTGCGGCGCGCACTGGTGGAGGCGCAGCGGCGGTTTTCTGAAATGGCGCCTGGAACGGTGCTCGACGGCCGTGATATCGGCACCGTCGTCTGCCCGGCAGCGCCGGTAAAGCTCTATGTAACGGCAAGTCCCGAGGTTCGGGCGAAACGCCGCTACGACGAAATAACAGGCAAGGGAGGAATTGCCGATTTCGATGCCATTTTCGATGACGTCAAGCGCCGCGACGAACGCGACATGGGACGGGCCGACAGCCCTTTGAAACCAGCCGAAGACGCGCACTTGCTTGATACGTCGGAAATGAGTATAGAGGCCGCGTTTCAAGCTGCGAAATCGATCATCGATGCAGCTTTGAGCCGAAATACCTAATTCGAGCGATTTGCCCAAGCTTTGCCTGGGCCGCTTCCGAAGACTAAGCCTGAAATTCCGTCCAAGCGCCGGATTGCTTCCCGACAGGAAGCGGACTGGGTTCAGGCCCGTTCAACACGAACCAACCGGCGCATACGTATCCGGATTCGGATATGCAGGAGATTACATGTCAGTAGCTACTCCCTCTCGCGAAGATTTCGCGGCCCTTCTCGAAGAATCCTTTGCCAAGCACGACCTGGCTGAAGGCTATGTCACCAAGGGCATCGTAACGGCAATCGAGAAGGACTCTGCCGTTGTCGATGTCGGCCTCAAGGTCGAAGGTCGCATCCTACTCAAGGAATTCGGCGCCAAGGCCAAGGACGGCTCGCTCAAGGTCGGCGACGAAGTCGAAGTTTACGTTGAGCGCATCGAAAACGCTCTCGGAGAAGCAGTTCTGTCGCGCGAGAAGGCTCGCCGCGAAGAAAGCTGGGTCAAGCTCGAAGCCAAGTTCGAGGCCGGTGAGCGCGTTGAAGGCGTTATCTTCAACCAGGTCAAGGGCGGCTTCACGGTCGACCTCGACGGCGCGATTGCCTTCCTGCCGCGTTCGCAGGTCGACATCCGCCCGATCCGCGACGTTACCCCGCTGATGCACAACCCGCAGCCCTTCGAAATCCTCAAGATGGACAAGCGTCGCGGCAACATCGTCGTATCGCGTCGTACGGTTCTGGAAGAATCCCGTGCCGAGCAGCGTTCTGAAATCGTTCAGAACCTCGAAGAAGGCCAGGTTGTTGACGGCGTCGTCAAGAACATCACCGACTACGGTGCGTTCGTTGACCTCGGCGGCATCGACGGCCTGCTGCACGTCACCGACATGGCATGGCGCCGTGTGAACCATCCGTCGGAAATCCTGTCCATTGGCCAGCAGGTCAAGGTTCAGATCATCCGCATCAACCAGGAAACCCACCGCATTTCGCTCGGCATGAAGCAGCTCGAGTCGGATCCGTGGGATGGCATCCAGGCCAAGTACCCGGAAGGCAAGAAGATTTCCGGTACCGTCACGAACATCACCGACTACGGTGCGTTCGTCGAGCTGGAGCCGGGCATCGAAGGCCTGATCCACATCTCGGAAATGTCCTGGACCAAGAAGAACGTACACCCCGGCAAGATCCTGTCCACGAGCCAGGAAGTCGAAGTCGTCGTTCTCGAAGTCGATCCGTCCAAGCGTCGTATTTCGCTCGGCCTCAAGCAGACGCTGGAAAATCCGTGGGCGGCATTCGCTCGCAACCATCCGGCCGGCACTGAAGTTGAAGGCGAAGTCAAGAACAAGACCGAATTCGGCCTGTTCATTGGTCTCGACGGCGACGTCGACGGCATGGTTCACCTGTCGGATCTCGACTGGAACCGTCCGGGCGAACAGGTCATCGAAGAGTTCAACAAGGGTGACGTCGTCAAGGCTGTCGTTCTCGATGTTGACGTCGAAAAGGAGCGCATCTCGCTCGGCATCAAGCAGCTCGGCAAGGACGCTGTCGGCGAAGCAGCAGCTTCGGGCGACCTGCGCAAGAATGCAGTCGTTTCCTGCGAAGTTATCGCAGTCAACGACGGCGGTATCGAAGTGAAGCTCGTCGATCACGAGGACATCACCTCGTTCATCCGCCGCGCAGACCTGTCGCGCGACCGCGACGAGCAGCGTCCGGAACGCTTCTCGGTTGGCCAGGTTGTTGACGCCCGCGTCACCAACTTCTCCAAGAAGGACCGCAAGATCATGCTGTCCATCAAGGCTCTGGAAATCGCGGAAGAGAAGGAAGCCGTCGCTCAGTTCGGTTCGTCCGACTCCGGCGCTTCGCTCGGCGACATCCTCGGCGCGGCTCTGAAGAACCGCGGCGGCGAATAATCGCCAGCCTCAGGCTTGAAGAATAAAGGAACCCGCCGGAGCGATCCGGCGGGTTCTTCGTTTCTGTACTGTCGTTGCAATGGCGGGCTATTCCCAGTCGACCTTGCGTCTGTAGAGCGAATAGGCTTCGTCGCCACTCATGGCGATTGGTAGGGCCGGCGCTGGGCGGTGAGGCGGCGTCCCGGCCTTGATCAGACTTTCTCGGGCAGCCATAGCTGCAGCGGCTTCACTGTCCATCAGGATGTCCGTTTCGTCGTCGTCCGACGGTTCGCCCTGCTGTTGCTCTTCCTCTTCCGACGGCTCGCCACCGTTGTGATCCTCGCGGTACATCGCATGGGCGCCACTATCGTCGGTCTCGTCCCTCGAGAACTCGTAAGGCTGCATGGCGTACGGCACGCCCTCGACGATCTTCATGAGCACCGGCGCATAGGTCTCGTCGATCGCCTGCTGCACCACTAGGGGTGCTGGCGGTTCCGCGGCAGGGTGTCGCTTAGCAGCCGCGGTGGCCGCCTCGGTTGCCGGCTGTTCCGCGATGAGGGGCGACTGGCGCGCAATGCCCTCCGGCAATGGATGCAGATCGGGCAGGGTGGTCAATTCTTCCGGCAGATCGGCGAGAACCGTTTCGTCAAGGATGATGTCGATCTCGACCGCAGGATCGGGATCGGCGGCTTCCAGCAGCACTTCTGTTTCCTGGTCCTGAATGATTGTAACGATCAGCTTCGTGGTATCGTTCGACAGCGAGGCTGATATCGCCGGCCAGCTCTTCGGAATGATCGGGTCGCCCTTGGACGTTGTCCGAGCGGTCTCGGCTTGCACGGTTTCCCGTGCCGGATCCGCGGCGTGCCTGGGCGGCACGCTCTCCTGCACATCTTGATTAGGCTCCGCGAGCGTTTCTTCGGTGGACGCCTTGGCGGTCGGATTGACGATCGGTTCGTCAGCGACTGCATCGTTCTTGATGAGTTCGGTCCGCTCGTCGCCGCCATCGACATGGGCCGCGGCAACCAGTGCGGTCTGCGGCCGTGCAGCTTCCGGTTCCTGCTTTGTCGGCAGAGGTACCTGTGCAGTCCCAGCAAGATTGTCCCGATGGATGCGAATTTCAGTCCGCAGTTCCTGGCGCGTCGGCGAGGCGTCGTTCTGGCCGTAGGAACGAACCACGGCACGGGCGGCGAGATCGCGATCCTTGTAGCGGATCGTTTCAAGATAGGTGGCGATGCGGGCAGCTTCCGGTCCAGCCGGGTTCCGGAGCGCCTCTGCAAGCAGGCGAAGCGGAACTGCGTGGCCTTGCATCGCAAGCTGACGCTCGACTTTTTCGATTTTCGCTGGCGGCAGCTTTTCGATCGTAGCCGCCAGGCGGGAGGCAAAGGCTAGGTCGGTTTCGTCGTCCTCACGCGGGATCGCAAGCGCCTCGCTTGTAGCATTGAGCACATCGAGAAGGGCATCAACCATCCGCGCTCGGACAGCCAGCAGGAGAATGTTGAGCTTGCCGGCAACGGCCGAATTGAGATCCGCGCCCTGAATCTGGTGCACGGGAGCAACGGCGCTGGCAGCGCGCACCAGGCCATCGGTACTGACAGCCGCGGTCTGGCTCTGGGAGGAAAGACTTGCATTTGACGCTGCACGAACCGGAGACAACATGTCATGCTCCTTCTTTCGTAAAGTGCGGTGATAGCAGGTTACAAGAAGGCCGCGCTCATCCGGCCCGTTGCATTCCCCGGCAGTTCGGTCTGCCCGACGTGGCGCTCCATCGCGCCGTCGAATGCATAAAAATTGGTAAATAATTTAACGAAGCGGCGTTAACGAATTGCTAATGGCCGATGCGCGGGTGGCGGCGCCCGGTTCAATACGTGCGAAATCCAGAAACGTCTTAGCTGTGGGCGAAAATGTCGGCTTCTTCCCAGCCGAGCAGATCGAGCTTGGCGCGCGTCGGAAGGAATTGGAAGCAGGCGTTGGCGTGATCGATGCGGCCGTCTCGCACCAGCCGCTCGGTCAGCTTGTCGCGCAGCGCGTGCAGGTAGAGCACGTCGGAGGCGGCGTATTCCAGTTGCGCCGGGGACAAAGTTGCGGCAGCCCAGTCGGAGGATTGCTGCGTCTTGGAAATATCGACGTCGAGCATTTCCTTGAGATTGTCCTTCAGTCCATGCCGATCCGTATAGGTTCGGCAGAGACGTGAGGCGATCTTGGTGCAGAACACCGGCTGTATGGTGACGCCGAAGGTGTGGAACAGCACGGCAATATCGAAGCGGCCATAGTGGAAGATCTTCTGTTGCCCATTGGCAAGCAGCGCTACGAGGTTCGGTGCTTCCTTCTGCCCGGCGGCGATGCGGATCACGTCGGCCGTGCCGTCGCCCGGTGAGAGTTGCACCACGCACAGCCGGTCGCGTCGCGGCACAAGGCCCAGCGTTTCGGTGTCGATGGCAATCGCTCCGGTGTAGCGGGCGGCATCTGCCGCAGAAATATCACCTTCATGGTAACGTATGATGGCTGCCATCGATCTCATCTCTCACTCGAACTGTCACTTGTGGCCTATAGCGCAAAGCCATGGCGGGCGATACCGCCAAGGCTCAGAATGTCGGAGGTGTATTGATCCAGATGAGGATGGTTTCGCCATCGTGACGGTTGCGCCAGGAGTGGTAGCGACGGCTTTCGAAATAGAGCGAATCGCCGGGTCCGAGATCGAAGAACTGGTCGGCATCGAGGACCAGCTCCAGCCTCCCGGAGAGTACGTGCATGAACTCCTCGCCTTCGTGTCGGTAGGCGCCTTCGCTCGCCGCACCGGGCGCGAGCACGAAACGGTGGCAATCCATCATCGTGCGGCCCTCTGCCAGAAGCTGCACCGTGACGCCGGGCGTCGTTTCCGGCCATGTGCGCCAGGCGCCGGCGCGGACGATCTCGGGCACGTCGTCGCGTTCTTCGCCGGAAAGCCTGGAAACCGTGGTGCCATAATATTCCGCAAGGTCGTGCAACGTCTTGAAACTCACCCCCTGGGAAGTGCGCTCGAGCGTCGAAAGCGTTGACGCAGCAATGCCAACGTCGCCGGCAACCTGATCCAGCGTCTTGCCGGCGCCGTGGCGCAGACTGCGCAGCCGCCGACCGAGATCCGAGGCGTCAGCCGCATCCGAATTTTCAGATGGTTCCTCGCTTTCCAATGCCTCGCGAATGGCGGCCGGATTGAGCCCGCGCTCGGTTCTATACCAGGCTATCTTTTTTAGCCGTGCGACGTCCTCGGCGCTGTATTGCCGGTGTCCGGTTTCCGACCGGTCCGGAACGACGAGGCCCTGGCTTTCCCAAAGGCGCAAGGTCGATGCGGAAACGCCTGCTGATTTTGCCGCCTCCGCCACTTTGTAGCGCACGGGCATACCGTTGTTCATAAGCCAAATATTCCCGGTTCGTTTGTCTTCTTGAGATCTTGTTCGACCTGGTTTTTCTTCGACGACCATCGCTGAAAACGACGGCAGTTTGAAGCGGTAAATGCCGCTTGCATTCTTGCAGGAAAAATGTAGGAATTTTCTAAATGTTTTGCCGAAGTTATGCAAGATAGTTCATCAATTCCAGAGCAGGAACGCACCGATGGCCGCGACCACCCTTACAGACCGGAAGAATGCCGCAATCTCGCGCGGCGTTGGCATGACGACGCAGATCTATGCCGATCGCGCAGAAAATGCCGAGATCTGGGACAAGGAAGGTCGACGCTATATCGACTTCGCCGCCGGCATCGCCGTCCTCAACACCGGTCACCGTCACCCGCGCGTGATCGCCGCCGTCAAGGATCAGCTCGATCACTTCACCCATACCTGCCACCAGGTGGTGCCTTACGAGAGTTATGTGCATCTGGCCGAGCGCTTGAATGCGCTGACGCCCGGCAATTTCGAGAAGAAGACGATCTTCGTCACGACAGGTGCCGAAGCCGTCGAGAATGCCGTGAAGATCGCCCGTGCCGCGACCGGCCGCTCCGCCGTGATTGCCTTTGGCGGCGGTTTCCATGGCCGCACCTTCATGGGTATGGCGCTGACCGGCAAGGTCGTGCCCTACAAGGTCGGTTTCGGCGCAATGCCGGGCGATGTCTTCCATGTCCCGTTCCCGGTCGAGCTGCATGGCGTGACGCCGGATCAGTCGCTGGCCGCGCTGAAGAAGCTGTTTGCCGCCGATGTCGATCCGCAGCGCGTTGCCGCGATCATTATCGAGCCGGTTCAGGGCGAGGGTGGTTTCTACCCGGCGCCGGTCGCCTTCATGAAGGCGCTGCGCGAACTCTGCGACCAGCACGGCATCCTGCTGATCGCCGATGAGGTGCAGACCGGCTTTGCTCGTACCGGCAAGATGTTCGCGATGGATCATCATGAGGTCGCACCCGACCTGATGACGATGGCAAAGAGCCTCGCTGGCGGCTTCCCGCTGGCCGCCGTCACGGGTCGTGCCGAGATCATGGATGCGCCCGGACCGGGCGGGCTCGGCGGTACCTATGGCGGCAATCCGCTTGGCATCGCTGCGGCTCACGCAGTCCTCGACGTCATCAAGGACGAAGATCTCTGCGATCGCGCCAATCAGCTTGGCAACCGGTTGAAGCAGCGCTTGGAATCACTGCGCGAAAAGGTGCCTGAAATCGTCGATATCCGCGGCCCGGGTTTCATGAACGCTGTTGAGTTCAACGACAAGACGACGAAGCTGCCGAGCGCCGATTTCGCCAACAAGGTTCGCCTGATTGCGCTTGAGAAAGGGCTGATCCTGCTGACGTGCGGCGTGCATGGAAACGTCATCCGTTTCCTCGCCCCGATCACGATCCAGGACAGTGTCTTTGGCGAAGCGCTCGACATTCTGGAAGCCTCGATCCTCGAAGCAAGCGGCAAGTAGGGCCATCCTCTTCTTTGCCTGGAGTTACATGACATGGCATTCACGACTGCATTGACAAAACACGTTCCCTTTTCCTCGCCCTTCCTGCGCGATGCCGGCTATATCAACGGTAGTTGGACGGCCGGCGGCGCGACCAAGACCTTTGACGTCCTCAATCCTGCCACCGGCGAGGTTCTCGCCTCGCTGCCCGACATGGGGGCGGCCGAAACGCGGGACGCAATCGACGCCGCCTACGCTGCCCAGCCGGCCTGGGCCGCGCGGCCTGCAAAGGAACGCGCCGGGATCCTGCGCAAATGGCATGACCTGATGGTTGCTCATGCCGATGAGCTGGCCGCCATCCTGACGGCCGAAATGGGCAAGCCTTTCCCCGAGGCCCGCGGCGAGATCCTTTACGCCGCAGCCTATGTCGAATGGTATGCGGAAGAGGCCAAGCGCATCTACGGCGAGACGATACCGGCGCCGTCGAACGACAAGCGGATGATCGTCATCAAGCAGCCCGTCGGCGTCGTCGGCACCATCACGCCGTGGAATTTTCCTGCCGCGATGATCACTCGCAAGATCGCCCCGGCGCTGGCTGTCGGCTGTACCGTCGTTTCCAAGCCGGCCGAGCAGACGCCCCTGTCGGCACTGGCACTCGCCGTTCTCGCCGAGCAGGCCGGTATTCCGGCCGGTGTCTTCAACGTCATCGTCGGAGAAGACGGTCCGGCAATCGGCAAGGAGCTTTGCGGCAACGAAAAGGTGCGCAAGATCAGCTTCACCGGATCGACGGAAGTCGGCCGCATTCTGATGCGCCAGTGCGCCGATCAGATCAAGAAGATCAGCCTCGAGCTTGGCGGCAACGCGCCCTTCATCGTCTTTGACGATGCGGATCTGGACGCAGCGGTCGAGGGCGCTCTGGCGTCCAAGTATCGCAATGCCGGCCAGACCTGCGTCTGCGCAAACCGCCTTTATGTCCAGTCTGGAGTCTATGATGCCTTCGCCGCCAAGCTTGCGGCCAAGGTCGAGACGATGGCCGTCGGTGACGGTTTCAAGGCGGGCGTGACGATCGGCCCGTTGATCGACGAGCAGGGCCTATCCAAGGTGGAGAGCCACGTTGCAGATGCTGTTTCGAAGGGAGCGAGGATTCTGACGGGCGGCAAGCGCGTCGAGGGTGCCGGCACCTTCTTCACACCGACCGTGCTCACCGGCGTCACCCGCGAGATGAAGGTCGCGCGCGAGGAGACGTTCGGTCCCGTCGCGCCGCTCTTCCGCTTCGATACGGTCGAGGATGTGATCGCCCAGGCCAACGACACCGAGTTCGGCCTCGCCGCCTACTTCTTCGCCGGCGACCTGAAAAAGGTCTGGCGTGTCGCAGAGGCGCTGGAATACGGCATGGTCGGCATCAACACCGGCCTGATGTCGACGGAAACGGCACCCTTCGGCGGCATCAAGCAGTCTGGCCTCGGCCGCGAAGGCTCGCGCCACGGTGCCGATGACTATCTGGAGATGAAGTATCTCTGCATGGGCAATGTCTGAGCGACACGTCGCTCAGACAGTTGAAGCATTGCAAACGGGATCGCCGGCTGCGCGGTCCCGTTTTTTCGGTTAGCTTTGTTGAGCTTGCCCTGCCGGCTGCCAATCCGGCAGCGGAAAGATGCGGTCATAGGCCCAGTTGAAAACGAAGGCGTAGGCCACGTAGAAAAGCGCGAAGGACACATCCATCGTCAGCGCCTGGATGAGGCTGATCCCGAGATACCAGGCGATCATCGGCAGTAGCGCGAGCAGCAACCCGACCTCAAACATGACCGCATGCAGGACGCGGATCGCGACATTCTTTTGCGTGCCGCCGGTGAGGTGCTGCATCAGATGGTCGAAGCCGAGATTGTAGAGATAGTTCCAGGCTGTCGCGAGCGTCGCGCCGGCGACGCCAATCACGCCAATATCGGCCATCGGCATGCCGAAGGCCAGCGCGCCGAGCGGCGTGACAAGCGCAAGTCCGATGATTTCAAAGCTGATGGCGTGACGGACACGGTCTGCGGTTTTACGCATGGTCTACCCCTAGTGGGAATGTTCGGGTCGTCCCGAGTTGATGCCCATAGAGGGGGAGGTCGTCCTCACTCCCTTTTAATAGGTATTCTGGCAGCCGAAGACAAGGGCGGCACCCTGCTCAGTAGTGCGGCGGCCGTGTATTCGCCGGCGCTTCCAGCGATTGCTCCTCAAGCGACAGAAACCGTTCCGTCAGCCTGTCCAGCTTGGCCCGCGTCTGCTCCACGGCCTTCCATTGTTCGGCCAGCTGGTCGGACAGCTCCTCAATCGTCTTTGCCTGATGGGCAACGATTTCCTCGAGCTTTGTAATGCGGTTCGTCTCTTCGGACATGGAACCTCCTCGCCGCAACCGGCCAATGTCATGCCATCTGAAAAGCGGAAATAGTTCGCGCGGTCAATCGTTTCGAGGGCGGTGAGGTGCGATTTGCAAAAGTGAACCGTTTGGTTACTAAAAGGCCTTGCCGCGCCCCACGTTGTGGGGTAGGGCGGTAGCCCTTCAGGGAGGAATTCTCATGGATCTTGGTAACGGCTTTCTTCATCCAGACCGGCTCTTTCCGGCCGATCCGGCAACCCGCACGGTCGCGCGGGACCTCTACGAGACGGTTCGCGCCCTGCCGATCGTAAGCCCACACGGGCATACGGAACCGTCGTGGTTTGCCGAGGACAAGCCGTTCGAGGATGCGTCCTCGCTGCTCGTCATTCCGGATCATTATCTCTTCCGGATGCTGCACAGCGTTGGCGTCAAGCTCGACGATCTCGGCGTGCCTCGCCTCGACGGCAAGCCGGTTGCCAAGGGCCGCGACATCTGGCGCGCTTTCGCCGCGCAGTACCATCTCTTCCGCGGTACGCCCTCCAGCCTCTGGGTGGATCATGCGATGTCGGCCGTCCTCGGCTGTGAAGAGCCGTTGACGCCTGAAAATGCGGATGCGCTGTACGACCATATCAATGCGCAGCTGGCGCTGCCGGAGTTCCGCCCGCGCGCCCTGCACAAACGTTTCGATATCGAGACGATCGCCACGACCGAGGGCGCGCTCGACCCGCTGGTGCATCACCAGAAGATGGCGGAAGACGGCTGGATCGGCCGTGTCCGCACCACCTACCGGCCGGACAGCGTCACCGACCCGGATGCCGTCGGCTTCCGCGAGAACCTCGTTCGGCTAGGGGAACTCACCGATTGCGACGTGACGAAGTGGGATGGGTTGATCGATGCCCACCGCAAGCGCCGTGCCTATTTCCGCCAGTACGGCGCGACTGCCACCGACCATGGTGTGCCGACGGCCTTCACGGCGGACCTGCCGCTGGCCGACAAGCAGCGCCTGCTCGACAAGGCGCACAAGGGTATGCTGAGCGCCGAGGAGGCGGAACTTTTCCGCGGCCAGATGCTGACCGAAATGGCTGGGCTTTCGGCTGAAGACGGCATGACCATGCAGATCCATGCCGGCTCGCGCCGCAACACCGATCGCGAACTGTTCCAGACCCGCGGCCCGAACATGGGCGCGGATATTCCGACACCGACCGATTGGGTCGGCGGTCTCTCTGCCATGCTCGCAAAGTACGGCCATGCGCCGGGCTTGCGCGTCCTCCTCTTCACCCTCGACGAGACGACCTATGCCCGCGAGCTGGCGCCGATGGCCGGCCATTGGTCCTGCCTGATGATCGGCCCACCCTGGTGGTTCCATGACAGCCCGAACGGCATTCGCCGCTATCTCGACCAGGTGGTGGAGACGGCCGGTTTCGCTAACCTGGCGGGCTTCAACGATGATACGCGCGCGCTTCTGTCGATCCCGGCGCGCCACGATGTCTGGCGCCGCGAGGTCTGCCGCTTCCTGGCGCAGTTCGTGACGGAACACCGCATGTCCCGAAAGGAAGCCGAGATCGTCGCCGGCGAGCTCTCCTACGGAAATGCGAAGAAGGCATACAAGCTGTGACCGAACGTCTGACGAGCCTTTCCGGCCTCGCGCCGACTGCCGAGCTTCCCGGCTATGATCGAAATGGGTTGAAGCCGGGAATCCTGCATCTCGGTCCCGGCGCATTCTTTCGCGCCCATTTCGCGCCGTTCACGGATGCCGCGATTGCGGCCGCCGGTGGCGATTGGGGCATCGAGGTCGCGAGCCTGCGGACAGCGGACGTTGCCGATAACCTGAACGAGCAGAACGGGCTCTATACGATGCTCGTGCGCGATACGTCGGGAACGACGGCGAATGTCATCGGTCCGATCCTGCGCGCGCATGTGGCGACTCGCAATCCCGGCGATCTCCTTGCCCGGCTTGAGGATCCCGCGATCAAGATCGTCAGTCTGACGGTCACGGAGAAGGCTTATGGCTTCGATTCCGCGACCGGCGGCCTGGATTTGAAGCATCCCGACATTGCCGCCGACCTTGCCAATCGGCATGCGCCCCGTGGCGTCATCGGCTACATCGTCGAGGGGCTTGCGCGCCGCCGCGCCAAGGGTATCGCGCCGTTCACGCCGCTCAGCTGCGATAACCTGCCGAGCAACGGCGCCGTCCTGAAGCGGCTCGTGCTCGAGTTCGCCGCTCGCATCGACCCGGAGCTTCGCGAGTGGATCGAAAAGAACGTGCCCTTCCCGTCGACCATGGTCGATCGCATCACGCCGGCAAGTACGGATGCCACCTATCGCGATGCCGAAAGACTCACGGGCAGGCAGGATCTGGTGGCGATCGAGACCGAACCCTTCACGCAATGGGTGATCGAGGATCACTTCGCCAACGGCCGTCCGGAATGGGAAAAGGCCGGCGCGCTGATGGTCGAGGAAGTCTCCGCTTACGAAAAGATGAAGCTGCGGATGCTGAACGGTGCGCACTCGCTGCTCGCCTATCTCGGTTACATAGGCGGCTATGAATTTATCCGCGACGTCATGGATGACGTCGGCCTTGCCGCCCTTGCGCGTCGCCACATGAACGCGGCCGCCGCCACGCTCGATCCCGTGCCCGGGATCGATCTTGAAGTCTATGCCGACGAGTTGATAGCGCGCTTTGCGAACAAGGCGATTGCCCACCGCACCTATCAGATCGCCATGGACGGCACGCAGAAGCTGCCGCAGCGCCTCCTCGAGCCGGCCGCCGAAGCCTTGGCGAACGGCAGCAAGGCGGAAACCTATGCGATCGCAGTGGCCGCCTGGATGCGCTATGCCCTTGGCGTTAACCGGGATGGCGAACGCTACGAATTGCGCGACCCGCGCTCTGCGGAAATTGCTGCGCTCCTGGCCGACGTGCCGCGCAATGGCGGTGCGGTGTCGAAGGCCCTGTTCGGGTTGCCCGGCCTTTTCCCGGCGGCGCTGACTGGCAATATCGGCTGGACAGAGGATGTGGCGAACAAGCTTGAGATCCTGATCCAGGACAACAAGCTGCCGCTGTTCTGAGAAGGGTGCTGCGACAGTGCGGGCCGTCGCAGCGTGGATTTTCGAGGCCCACTATTGCGGCCGGCATCCGCAGTGATAGATGGGTTTTTGGCGGGTTGCCCACCCTGAACCCGTCATCCCTGTGCTTGTCACAGCGATCCAGCGCGCCCAAGTCCTTGGGCGCAGGAGACTCTCCCGCGGGTTATTGGTCACTCACCGCGCCGACACGCGGTGGCTGGATTCCTGTGACAAGCACAGGAATGACGGTCCCTATTGGACCTTATCCCTTCACGCGCACCGTATCGGGATCGTAGAGCGGTTTCAGTGAGACCTGACAGGGCACGCGCTCGCGCGCCACGTCGAGCTCGTAGCTGCCGGACAGCACGAAATCTTCGCTCACACCATCAGGGTTGCGCACATAGCCGTAGCCGATCGGCTTTCCGATCGTGTAGCCGAAGCCGCCGCTGGAAAGCCAACCCACACGCTTGCCGTCGCGATAGATGGTCTCGCGGCCAAGCAGCACGATATCGGGATCCTCGGGCACGAAGCAGGCGAGCATCTTCTTGACGCCCGACGCGAGCTGCCGTTCGATCGCCTCGCGGCCGCGAAACGGCGTGTCCTTCCTCGTCTTCACGGCCCAGCCAAGCCCGGCTTCAACAGGTGTATGATCCGGACCGATATCCGAGCCCCAGGCGCGATAGCCCTTTTCGAGACGGCAGCTTTCGATGGCGCGATAGCCGGCGTTGACAAGCTGCAGCGGCCCGCCCGCCACCATCAGCGCATCATAAACGGTCGTCGCATATTCAACCGGTATATGCAGTTCGTAGCCGAGCTCGCCGACATAGGTGATGCGCAGCGCCCGCACCGGGCAGCCGGCAATGCCGATCGTCTTGACGCGGCCGAATGGGAACGCAGCATTGGAAACATCGCTGCTCGTCACCTTCTCCAACACTGCGCGCGCATTCGGCCCCATCAGAGACAGCACGGAGTAGGCCGAGGTGACATCGACAAGTTCCGCATGCAGCCCGTTCTGAATACTGCGCGCTATCCAATCGAAATCGTGGGTCGCAAAGCCGGTGCCGGTGACAATGTAGTATTCGTCGTTGGCGATGCGCGCACAGGTCAGGTCGCATTCGATCCCGCCCTTGTCGTTCAGCATCTGCGTGTAAATCAGCGATCCGATCGGCTTGGCAACATCGTTGGAGGCGATCCACGACAGCGCCGCCTCGGCATCGCGCCCCCTCAGCACGAATTTGGCGAAGGAGGTCTGGTCGAAGATGACGGCGGCCTCGCGCACAGCCTTGTGCTCGCGACCAACGGCATCGAACCAGTTCTGGCGGCCATAGGTGTAGACGTCCTTCGGTTCCTCGTTGGCGAAGAGATCGGCAAACCAGTTTGGCCTTTCCCAGCCGAGCTTTTCGCCGAAGCAGGCGCCCTGTGCCTTGAGCCTGTCGTAGAGCGGCGATTTGCGGCACGGCCGGCCGCTGGAATATTCTTCGAAGGGGAAGGCCAGCGTGTAATGCTTGCCATAGGCCTCGAGCGTGCGGGTGCGCACCCAGTCCGTATCGAAGTGTGGGCGCCCGAAGCGGCGGAGATCGACCGGCCAGAGATCGTAAGGCGGTTCGCCCTTGGCAACCCATTCGGCCAGCGCCATGCCGGCGCCACCGCCGGACGCGATCCCGAACGCATTGAAGCCGGCACCGACGAAGAAGTTCTTCAGCTCCGGCGCCTCGCCGAGAATGAAGTTGCCATCAGGCGTAAAGCTCTCCGGGCCGTTCAGCAGTTGCTTGACCCCGACGGTTTCGAGCGCTGGAACACGGCCCAGAGCCTGCTCCATGATCTGCTCGAAATGGTCGAAATTGCTGTCGAGCAGGGTGTAGTGGAAGCCCTCGGGAATGCCCTTCACCGCCCAGGGAATAGGGTTCGGCTCATATCCGCCCATGACGATGCCGCCGACTTCTTCCTTGTAATAGGTCAGCCGGTCCGGATCGCGCAGCGTCGGCAGGTTCGACGGAACGCCGAAGGATTCGGTGATGATGTATTGGTGCTCGACGGAGACGAGCGACACGTTGACGCCGAAGCGCGCAGCAAAGGATCGCGTCCACTGGCCAGCACAGACAACGACGCGCTCGCATTCGATCCGCCCGTGCTCGGTGATGACGGCGCGGATCCGGCCCTTGTCGATCTCGAGATCGACAACCTCGGTATCCTCGAAGATCGATACGCCCGACATGCGCGCGCCCTTGGCAAGCGCCTGCGTGATATCGGACGGATTGGCCTGGCCATCGGTCGGCAGGTAGGCGGCGCCGACGAGGTCGTCTATCGTCATCAGCGGCCAGAGGTCGAAAGCCTCTTGCGGTGTCAGCAGCTGCATGTCGAGCCCGAAGGATTGCGCAGTCGTCGCCTGCCGCTTGACCTCGGTCCATCGCTCCTCGTTGCAGGCAAGGCGCAGGCCGCCGTTCATCTTCCAGCCGGTGCCAAGCCCCGTCTCGGCTTCCAGCTTCTTGTAGAGATCGACGGAATAGCCGAGCAGCTGGGTGATGTTGGCGCTGGTGCGCAGCTGGCCGACGAGGCCGGCCGCGTGGAAAGTCGTGCCCGAAGTCAGCTTCTTGCGTTCGAGCAGTACCGTGTCTGTCCAGCCGAGCTTGCCGAGATGGTAGGCCGTCGAGCAGCCGATGATCCCGCCGCCGATGACAACAGCCTTGGCGGTCTTTGGCAATTCCTTCGTCATATTATCGATCCTGTTCAAAAGAGTCGTAGGCGCGCTCGAAGCGCGCAAGATTCTCGGCCGTATAGCCGGCATAGTCGAAGTCGATAGTGGAGTGGATCTCGGAGACCATGCTCCACAGGGTCTCACGCAGCAGCGAGGCGCATTTCATCGCCGTGTAGCGGTACCAGAGGTCTGTCGTCACCGCTTGGCCGAAGTAGATCTCCAGCATGTGGTGTTCGTCCTCCTCGCCAAGCTGGTTGTTGGAGGCGAGCCCACCGAGATCGAAGAGCGGTGTATTGAAGCCGGCATAGTCCCAATCGATCAGCCAGAGACGCGTGCCGTCATCCAGGAAGTTTGCAGCAAGCAGATCGTTGTGGCCGAAGGCGATATCAAACGGACCGGCCGCCTTCTCGAGCCGCTCCGTTTTTTCCAGCAAGGCTGGCAGGCGCTCAGCATAGGCACTGCCGGCGGCAGCGAGATGCGCCGCATAGTCTCGAATGACGTGAAACACCCAGAAGATCGCGGCGGGGCCGCGAAAGTGTCGGGCGATCTCGCGATGGCAAGCGTGCACGAGCGGCACCACGCGCTTGAGCATTGCGGGGTTCTTGATGTCGTCGGGTGTCAAAGCCCTTGCCTCGATGAAATCGAGGACCAGTACGCCGGGCTGATGATGGATTACGGCCGGCGAGAGCCCGGCTGCGTGTGCGGCGCGACTGGAGGCAAGCTCGTTTTGCCGGCTGATGTGATGAACGGGAATGTCTTCTCCGAGCCGGACGACGCGGCGAACCGCGCGATCCCGCACCAGATAGTTTCGGTTGGTGATGCCGCCAGTGATCGGCACAATTTCGATCGGACCCTGCCAGATGCCGAGCGCACGAATCCGGTCCTCAGGCGTCACGCTTGTCTCCCCTCGCGGCCTATCCTATTGAAATCATGGCCAGAGCGGGATCGGCTGTCAAGCGTGCTAGATGGTAGCACCCGAGGCGTCGAAGACGTGACACCGCGCCGGGTCGAACGAGGCCTTCACGTTCGTCCCCCGTTCGACCTTCTGCTGTCCGTCGAGCGCGATCGTCAATTGCTGCCCATCCGGTGTCGTCGCATAGAGCATCGTCGCGCCGCCGAGGTTTTCGACAAGATCCACGTTGACGGTCGCGAGTGTGATGCCGTTTTTGTCAAGCACGGAGAGATGCTCCGGGCGGATGCCGAAAGTGACGGTCTGTCCGGCCTCGGCCCTGAGCCTGCGAGGCAGGCGAACGGAGTTGCCGCACACGTTGATGGTCGTCTCGGCTTCGCCGACCTGCTCGACGCGCGCCTGCAGGAAGTTCATCTTCGGGCTGCCGATAAAGCCTGCCACGAAACGGTTGGCCGGATTGTTGTAGAGATCGAGCGGCGCACCGACCTGCTCGATGCGGCCAGCGTTCAGCACGACGATCTTGTCGGCCATGGTCATGGCCTCCACCTGATCGTGGGTGACGTAGATCATCGTGTTGCCGAGGCTGCGGTGGAGGCGGGAAATCTCCACGCGCATCTGCACGCGCAGTTCCGCGTCGAGGTTGGAAAGCGGTTCGTCGAACAGGAAGATGCGCGGCTCGCGCACGATCGCGCGACCGATCGCCACGCGCTGGCGCTGACCGCCGGAGAGGGCCTTCGGCTTGCGCTCCAGCAGCTTCTCGATCTGCAGGATTTCGGCGGCGCGCTTCACCTTCGGCTGGATCTCGGCTTTCTTGTAGCCGGCAGTCTCCAGTCCAAAGGCAAGGTTCTTGTAAACCGACATATGCGGATAGAGGGCATAGGACTGGAAGACCATCGCGATGCCGCGCTTGGCCGGCGCCACTTCGTTCATCCGCTCGTTGTCGAGCAGAAGCGCGCCGCCGCTGATCTCCTCAAGCCCCGCGATCATGCGCAGCAGGGTGGACTTGCCACAGCCTGACGGGCCGACGAAGACCGCGAACTCGCCGGGATCGATCTTCAGGTCGATACCGTGGATGACGTCCAGGGAGCCGTATCGCTTCTCGACCTTCTGGAGAACGACGCTTGTTGCCATGATCTCAGGATCCTCCCTGGTCTATTACTTCGTACGGGCACGCCAGTCGGCGTATTTGGGGCTGTCCGATCCGATCGGCAGGATCACATCGCTGCCGGTATCGGATGATTGATAAATTGCGGTCACGAGTTCCAAGGCGCGTCGCGCATCCTTTGTCGTCACCGGCAGCGGACCGTTGCCGCTGAGATAGGCATGGAAGTGTTCCATCTGCGTGGTAAAGCGCGGTGCCACCGGCTGCCAATTGCCGATGACGGCATCGATGCGCGCCTGCACATCGTCATTGGCGGCGATGATCTTCCATGGATCCTTGCCTGGCGAGTAAGGCTCGTGGTTGCTCTCGAAGGTGACGTTCTCGAAGTGCAATCGCAGGCGGCTGATTTGCTCCTGCGAGCCGAGTGTGCAGGAGAGCGACACGAAGGCACCATTCTGCATCAGCAGGCTTGCCGAGGCGCAGTCCTCGACCTCGATGTCGTTGACCCGGGTCGCGACGCGGCCAAACACCTTGGCGACAGGTCCCATCAGATGCAGCAGCATGTCGTGCAGGTGAAGCGCGTGGGTCACCAGCACGCCGCCAAGCTCGGTCGCCCATTTGCCGCGCCACGGCACGGAATAGTATTCCGGCGTGCGCAGCCAGAACGTCTCCACCGAGCCCATGTAGGGCTTGCCAGCGATGCCGGCCTCGATGATCCGTTTCGCCTTTTCGATACCGTCGCCGTAGCGATACTGGAAGATCGGCATCAGCGTGCCTTTGGCCGCCTTCTCCGCCTCCATGATCGTGTCGACGCCGGAAAGCGATCCAGTCAGCGGCTTCTCGCAGATGACGTGCTTGCCGGCGGCGAGCGCTGCCACCACCTGCTCAAGGTGAATGCCGGGCGGCGTGCAGATATCGACGATGTCGACACTCTCGTCAGCAAGCACATCGGCAAACGAGGTCGTGCGCTTGGCGATGTCGAATTCGTCGCCGATTTCCCGCAGCCGTTCCTCGTTCAGGTCGCAGATCGCCACGACCCTGAACTTGTCGGGATGCGGCAGGTAGCCTTCGACGATATGGGAACGGCCGATGCCGCAGCCGACGATCGCAACTCTCTTGATACTCATTGACCTATATCCGTCATTGCGTCAGCGCTTCATGCCGGTCGTGGCGATACCTTCGATCAGCAGGCGCTGGAAGAACAGGAAGAAGAAGAACACCGGCACCAGCGTCAGCGTGGACATGGCGAACAGGCCGCCCCAATCCGACGCGCTGGTCGAGTCGACGAAGGTGCGCAGGCCGAGCTGGATCGTGTAGGTGTTCATGTCGTTGAGGTAGATCAACGGCCCGAAGAAGTCGTCCCAGGTCCAGATGAAGGAGAAGATCGCGGCGGTGGCAAGCACCGGCAGCGACAGCGGGAGCATGATCTTCCAATAGATGCGCCAGGCGCTGCAGCCGTCCATCATGGCGGCCTCATCGAGCTCGCGCGGGATACCGCGGAAGAATTGCACCATCAGGAAGATGAAGAAGGCATCGCTTGCCAGGAACTTCGGCACGACAAGCGGCAGGATGGTGTTCACCCAACCGAGGTTGAGGAACAGCACATACTGCGGAATGAGCGTCACGTGATACGGGATCATCAGCGTGCCGAGCATGATCGCAAACCAGAAGTTCCGGCCGGCAAAGCGCAGGCGTGCAAAGGCATAGGCTGCCAGCGAGCAGGCAACGACGTTGCCGATGACTGTCAAAACCGAGATGACGAGCGAGTTCCAGAAGAAGCGGCCGAAGGTGATGTCGAGCCCGATCCAGCCGCGCAGGTAGGACGAGAAGTCGATCGACGACGGAATAAGCGACGTCGACGAGAAGATCTCGTTTTCCGGGCGGACCGAAGCGGACACCATCCACAGCAGCGGATAGAGCATCAGCAGCGAGCCAAGGATCAGCAGCGTGTGAATCGCGATTGACGTCGGAAAGCTGCGCTTGGTGATGTCAGACGGCGGCGCCGTCACGGCAGTGGTGATCCCGTTAGTCATCGTAGTGCACCCAATAACGCGAGGTCAGGAAGGAGAAGGCAGTGAAGATCGCGATGATCAGCACGAGGATCCAGGCAAGCGCCGAGGCGTAGCCCATGCGGAAGTTTCCGAAAGCCTCCTGATAGAGATAGAGCGTGTAGAACAGCGTCGAATTGATCGGCCCGCCCGTGCCGCCCGAGATGATGAAGGCCGGCGTGAAGGCCTTGAAGGCGTCGATCGTCTGGACGACCGCATTGAAGAAGATGACAGGCGTCAGGAGCGGCAGGGTGATCTTGTAGAACTGCCGGAACTTGGATGCTCCGTCGAGGCTGGCCGCCTCATACATGTCGGTCGGAATCTGCCGCAGACCAGCCAGGAAGATGATCATCGGAGAGCCGAACTGCCAGACGCTGAGTGCCACGAGCGTGTAGAGCGAGTAGCTCGGATGCGAGATCCAGCTCGGTCCCTGGATGCCCAAGTGGGCAAGTGCGGCATTGACCAGTCCGTCGCCGGCAAAGAGCTGCCGCCAGAGGACCGCGATCGCCACGCTGCCGCCCAGCAACGACGGCAGATAGAAGATCGCGCGGTAGAGCGGCAGGCCGCGAACGCCCTTGTTGAGGGCCATCGCGACCAGCAGCGCGAAGGTCAGCTTGAAGGGCACCGACAGCACCACATAAGTCAGCGTGACCCGCATCGCCGCGGCAAATTTCGGGTCGGCGGTTGCGATGCGCACGTAGTTTGCCGCGCCCACCCACTCGGCCGACCGGATCATGTCGAAATCCGTGAACGAGAGGTAGAGCGAGATGACCGCCGGTCCGAGCGTCAGCCCGAAGAAGCCGATCAGCCACGGCAAAAGAAAGAGATAGCCTGGGGCATTGGCGGTCCAGAGGCGTTTGAAACGCCCCTGGGCCGCCGCCCCATATTCACTCTTGATGCCGTCCGGGGCGGTCGTGCGCATCACATCACTCATCCGCGTCAGCCTTTGGCGAGAATGCGGCTGAGTTCGTCGACCAACTGCTTGCCACCGTCGCTCGGCGAAAGCTGGCCGAAGGCAATCTGCTCGGCGATCGTGCGAAGCACGACCTGGCCTTCACCGGCACCCGAGGGCGGCGGTGGCGGCAACTTGCCGGCAAGGTCGCCAAGGCCGCTGACATAGTCGAGCGCGATTTTGCCTGTTGCATCGAGCTTGGCAGCCACGACGTCGCGCATCGCCTTCGATTCCGGAATACCGCGTTCAACGTCGAGCGCGAGAGCAGCATCGGGGTTAGTGACGAAGAAGTTGACGTAGTCGACAGCTTGGTCGATCACCTTCGACTGCGAGGATACGGAGAAGAACATCGACGGCTTGCGGTAGTGGCCGCCCTTCGAATCCGACTTGATGCGCGGATAGTTGTTCAGCGCCAGCTTGTCTTTGCTGACGGCCTGGAAGCCGACGAACTGGTTGCTGTGCGCGTAGTCGGCAGCAGCCTTGCCGAGAGTGACCGGGCTGGTGTCGATCGTATCCTTGTAGAGCGCCTGAACATCAGGTGGGACGCAGGCGTTCGCTTCGCGGAACTTACTCCACATGGCGAACCATTCGGAAGCGTCCTCGGCGCCGAAGGCGACCTTGGAATCGGCCGTGTAGAGTGCCTTGCCACGCTGTCTGAGATAGTTTTCCAGGAGCGGTTCGTTGCCACTGCCGTCGGCAAAGCCGAAGAAGCCCTTGCGCTTGCCGGCCTTGGTGATCTCGGCACCGATCTTGCCAAACTCTTCCCAAGTGGTTGCCTGCGTCGGCAGATCGACACCAGCTTCCTGGAACGCGGTGGTGTTGAGAACCGTCGCTGCGGCGTTGGCGCCGAGGCTGACGCCGTAGAAGTGCCCGTCAACGCTGCCGCCCTCGATCTGCGCCGGGTCGAAATCGCCAAGATTGAGCTTCGAAGGCATGTAGGACTCGAGCGGGGCGAGCGCGCCGCGCCGTGCATATTCAACGATATAGCGGTAGTCCATCTGGATGACGTCGGGCGCATTGCGGCCGGCGACCTGCGTCGCCAGGCGTGGCCAATAGTCGCCCCATCCGAGGAATTCACCGGTGATCGAAGTTCCCGCATTCTTTGTCTGATAGAGTTGCGAGACCTTGTTGGTGCGGTCGGCGCGGGGCTGCGAGCCCCACCATAAAAGCCGCAAGCGGGTGTCGGCGGCAAAAGCCTTGTACCCCAGTGTGGACAGTGAAAGAAGCGTTGCTCCCCCCGCCATGAAGTTACGTCTGCTTACGCGTAGTGTCATCTGTTCTCCTCCTCCCTTGGGGAGCGCCTCCACACGCTCCTTGCTGGTTTCTCTTGCAACAAATAACTAATTGGTTACAAGCTATGGAGAAGCGTTGAGGCTGTCAAGCGCTGATGTGATAGTGCCCCTCATGCTTCTCGTTTTTACAATCGGTTCTCGACGTATTATGAGCGCAACGGGGAAATTAGAAAGGTAGTCCGATGGAAGGCGCCAGCGGAAATGGAGAAAAGAAGAGAGTAAGGCGGCAATCGCCCGAGCGTGTTCTGCAGCGCGATCCGGAACGGACTCGTGCGGCAATCCTTGAGGCCGCCACCAAGGAATTTGCCGAGAACGGCATGGGCGGGGCTCGTGTCGATGCCATCGCCGAGCGCGCCGGGACTAACAAGCGCATGCTCTACCACTATTTCGGCGACAAGGAGCAACTCTATCTCCGGGTGCTCGAGGAAGCCTATGTTGGTATCCGCACCGCTGAGCGCGAGCTGCATATCGGCGACCGGACGCCGCAGGAAGGCATTGGCGAACTGGCGCTGTTTACCTGGCGGTATTTTCTGAAGCATCCCGAATTCCTCAGCCTGCTCGGGACCGAGAACCTTCACCGCGCGCGCTGGCTGCGCCAATCCGTCCGGCTCAAGGAGCTGCATTCGCATCTGATTGGAGAACTCTCCGACGTGCTGGAGCGCGGCAAGAAGGCCGGTGTCTTCATCGCAAATGCCGATCCGCTCAATGTCTATCTGACGATTGCCTCGCTCGGATATTTCTACCTGTCCAATCAGTACACGCTTTCGACGATTTTCGGCCGCGACCTAGTCGAGCCCGGCAATCTCGATGCCTGGGAACGCCACATCGTCCACGTGACCCTCGCATCGATTTCTACCTGATCCGCGAAATTCGAGATCGGCTATTGACAGGAAACCATCTCTGCCGTCAGGTAACCGTTTAGTTACAGCCTTGCCATGAGCCGCGAATAGGGGGCGCGGTTTTTGTCGGCTAGGCGTCAGGACGCTGTTCGTTTCATACGCATGAGGAGGATCATTCGATGGAGAAACGTCGCTTTGCCTTGATTGGAACGGGAAACCGCGGCACGACCATGTGGGGCAAGGAACTGCTTGCCGGCTGGCGCGAGCATGTGGATCTCGTCGCGATCGTGGATACCAACTCGCTGCGCGCCGAGCGAGCCCGCACGATGATCGGCAGCAATGCGCCGATCTACGAAAACATCGACGCCATGCTCGCCGAGCAGCAGGTCGATCTCGTGATCGTCTGCACGCCCGACTATACGCATGACGATATCGTCGTGCGCGCGCTGGAAGCGGGCATCGACGTCATCACCGAAAAACCGATGACCACAGCGGTCGACAAGATCCGCCGTATCCTCGATGCCGAGAAGCGCAGCGGCAAGCGGGTGGATGTCTCGTTCAATTATCGCTATTCGCCGACAGCCGCCAAGATCAAGGAACTGCTGAACGCCGGCGAGATCGGCCGCGTCACCTCGGTCGACTTCCACTGGTACCTCGACACCAAGCACGGTGCGGACTACTTCCGTCGCTGGCACGCCTACACGGAAAATTCCGGCAGCCTCTTCGTGCACAAGGCGACCCACCACTTCGACCTTCTGAACTGGTATCTGGATAGCGATCCCGATGCCGTCACCTCGTTCGCCGACCTGCAGAATTATGGGCGAAAAGGGCCCTTCCGCGGCCCGCGCTGCAAGCTCTGTCCGCATACGGGTGAGTGCGACTACTTCCTCGACCTCGAGGCCGATCCCTTCCTCGACACGCTCTACGAAGATCCGTCGAAGATTGACGGCTACTTCCGCGATGGCTGCGTCTACCGCGAGGATATCGACATCCCCGACACGATGGTCGTCAGCATCCGCTACAAGAACAATGTTCACGCCTCCTATTCGCTGAACACCTTCCAGCCGATCGAAGGCCACCATATCGCCTTCAACGGCACGCATGGGCGTATCGAGTTGCGCCAATACGAGAAGCAGCCATGGGAGACGCCCGACGAGGACACGATCCTGCTCGTCCGCAATTTCCCGAAGGGCAAGCCGGCCGTCGAACGCATCGTCGTGCCGCATTCTTCGGGCGGCCACTACGGCGGCGACGACCGGATGCGCAACATGATCTTCAAGCAGGGTATCGAAGACAAGCTCGGCCAGCGTGCCGGGACGCGCGCCGGCGCCATGTCCGTGCTGTGCGGCATTGCTGCCCTGACGAGCTCGCGCAGCGGCAAGGTTGTCAAGATCGCCGACCTGATGCCTGAGATCGTCGCGGGCGGCGCTTCGACGAATCTGAAAGCCGGCTAAGCAATCAGGACGAGGTCGCGACGCCGGATCTGATAGAGGAGCGGTTCGCCTTTGGTGAACCGCTCTATTTCATCGACTGCCATATCCCCGAGCCGCCCGCGCTCCAACCCTACCGCGCCGGCGATATGCGGCGTCAGGAACACATTCGGCAGGTCATAGAAGGCCGATGTCGTCTCCGGGACTTCAGGATCCGTTACGTCGATGATCGCGTCGATCCGCCCGGTGCCGAGCGTCTTGAGCAGCGCGGCTTCGTCGATCAAGGCGCCACGCGCCGTGTTGATCAGCGTCGCCCCGTCTTTCATCAGCGACAGCTCTCGGGCTCTGATCATATGGCGCGTCGACGGCAGCGACGGTGCGTGCACGGAGACGATGTCGGACTGCGCCATCAGCGTCGGCAGATCCGCCTTCTCGGTTCCGAGGCCGATCGCCTCGATCGCATCGACGGTGGGGTCGAAAAGAAGGACGCGATATTCGAACGGTCGCAAGAGCTCGATGACCCGTCGGCCGATGCGTGAGGCTCCGACGATGCCGACCGTACGGCGATAGTTGCCGATCGCCAGCCGTTGCATCGGGTGCGTCCGGTCGCGATTGCGATCCGCCACATAGAGGTCGCGGAAGCGAAATACCTGCTTGCCGGCGAAGATGATGGCCGCAAGCGTGAACTCCGCAACGGGAATCGAATTTGCCTCGGCGGCGTGCGTCACGGCTATGCCGGCATCGAAGATCTGCTCGTCGACAATGCCCTTCACGGTTCCGGCCGCATGGGCGATCAGCCGCAGCCGTGGGGCCGCCGCAACTACCTCGCGCCCGACATAGGGCGATCCCCAACCCGTGATGAGGAGGTCAGTCTCGGCGAGAATGCGCCGGGCGCGATCGTCGCTAAAACTCTGGAGCGGCTGAGGATCGAGAAGTTGGCCGATCTCGGCGAGCCGGCGCAGGGCCTCCGCCGTGAGGACATGCTCCGTTCGCGAAGGCTGCATCGCAAGTGCGATGGAAGGGCGCTTCATGGCATCTGCCCCGGCGCCTCGATGGCGCTGACCCTGATGCCCGCGCTCGCAACAAGCGCTTCAAGCTCCGCGATATCAGGAGCCTTTGGGGGAGTGGTCCAGGCGCCGGTTACAGTGCCCGCGTCTTTGGCGGCAAGGACGGCGGTCATCAGGATCGTTTGGCCTGCCGGAATTTCACCACGCAGTTGCGGCACCAGCGTTTTCGCAACGATCATGTTGGTATTCGGCGGAGCCTTCTGCGTGAGACCGGCGCGCGGCGTCAGGGAGCCGATATCGGTGATCCCGCTGAAATCGGCTTCGCCGATCGCATAGGCGCTTGAGCCATTCGCGACCAGCGTATCGAGCTCGAAATCCCGGCGTGCGATCGCAAAGCCACCCTCCGCCGTCTGCAGCGGCCGCGGCGTGTTGATGCGGTGGACGCGGATGTGCCACGGCGCCGCCGGCACCAGCCAGGTTTCGACATCCACATCCCGGAATGGCGACCACTTGGAATAAAGAACATCACCCGCAAGCTTGGCTTCGCGGTTCGCCTCGCGAACGCGGTAGTGCAGGCCATCATCACTGAAGGCGAGGGCGGAATCGAAGGCCGCGCCGGCGAAGTTGCGCTCGTCGGATTCGACGCTGAAACCGTAGCGGCTGGAATACGCGAACTTCGCGTATTTCTCCGTGCCGAACCGCATCTGCAGGTTCTCCTGGCCGGACGAGAGCGCAACGACATCGCCGCCATTGCGCATCAGCACCATGCCGGGATGGCGCTGTGGCAGTACGCCAACCGTCTCCACAGGCGGCGTTTCCTCTGCCGTCCAGAAGGGGTGATCCTCGGCCAGGGCCAGCGGCAGGAACGCCTTGAAAGCCCAGTAGGGCGAACCGGCCGAGTTGTAATTTTCCGACATCAGCAGGTTGGGATAGCCGAAGCCGATCGACAGAATACCGTCCCGGTTGGTCATCGGCTTGTCCTTCCACCAGCGCAGGTGCTGCAGGCAAAGGCTCTTGATTTCGCCCCAGGGCAGCGCTTCAAGATCGGCGAAGGCAAGGGCCGACCAGAAGCCGGCGCAGGCGAAGCGGTAAGTCAGGCTGCGGCCGAAGGGAATCGTCGCGCCATCCGAGCCGAACCAATGCTTGAAGTCGTTTGCAAAGAGGAGGGCGCGTTCGCGGTAACGCCGTGCGTAGTCGTCATCGACGAGCTTGGAATAGATCAGGCCGTAGAAGTGCATGGCGAACGGAATGTAGTGATCGATCCGGCGAACATTGCCGTCGCGGTACCAGCCGTCGCCGATGTAGAAGCCCTCCAATTCATCGAGATACTGCCTGGTCAGGCTGCGGTCGAAATTGGCGCTGACGCGGTCGAGCGCGATGTCGACGAAGATCCGGAAGAATTTCCAGTTGTTGTCGGCATAGTCGAACTGCCGGGCATGCTTGAGATAGGCGACCACGTTGTCGCGCGCCCGGCCGCCAAGCGGCTCCCAGACCTTCTCCGGCACAAGGGCCAAGGCAAATCCGAGCGCCGCAAGCTCGACCATGCGCTGGTCTCGGCCGTTGACCGTTCCCCAATATTCGGGATGCTTTGGGTCCGTACCGTTGGCGATACCCTCGGCAAAACGATGCCATTCGGCAAAGTCGCCGCCACCGGCGCCAAACGGCGCCAATCCCCAGAGCGGCCGCGCAAAGCCTTCGAGATCCGCTGCCGCGCGGTCGAAATGCGCAGCCGCGCCGTCGAGCCGGACGCGGGCATTGCCGGCCGAGAAATAAGGGAGCAGCGGATCGAAGAGGTCGCGAAGCGCACGTGACATGTCCTCGCGCGTCCTCAGCGGATTGTTGGCAAGCGGATTTGCACTGGCGGGGTCATAGGTCATCGGCATTGCTCATGTCAGGGGTTCGGAACGGTACCGCCGGCTATCGGGACGACGGCATGGCAAATCTGGCGGGCAGGGGCGTTGCGGTCCTTGAATCGCGCCACCATGAGACTGACCGCCTCCCTGCCGAGCGCCCCGCGATCGACACGCATGGTCGACAATGGCGGGTTGGTCATCAGCGCGCAGGGAAGATCGTCGAAGCCGACGATGGCGAAATCCTCCGGCACCCGCAGCCCGGCTTCGGTGACGGCTTCGAGAACGCCGACGGCGATAAAGTCGTTCATGCAGAAGGCGGCGGTAAAGCCGGCCTTCTCCGCGAGCACTGCGGACGTCAGCTCGTGCGCCTCATGAATTGCGCTGCCCTGGAAGCTCATCGACACAAGGCGCCCTTCCGCACCTTCCGCGTCGGCAATCGCGGCCTTGAAGCCGCGCACACGCTCGCGGATGGTATTTCGATGCGATCCCGTCAGATGCAGGATCTTGCGGTGGCCGGCATCCAGCAGCCGGGTCGTCGCTTCATATGCGCCGAAGAAGTTCGAGGGTGATGCGCCGTCGAGCCTGAGCTTCGGATCGGTGCCATTGACCAGCACGATCGGGATTGTCGCGTCCTCGAACCAGGCGCGCAACTCGGGGCTCGGATCGATCCCGACCAGGAACAAGCCGCCGGCGCCGGCCGTCTGCATATACTCGTGGACCACATCGGGCGTGGCCCTGTTCTCGCGGATCAGCCGCACCTCGAAGGGGACACCGGCATCGAGCGCCCCGGCGCGCAAGCCTTCGACGATCCCTTCGTAGAAGACGCTGAGCCCGCCCGTCACCCCGTCGCTCGCAATCAGGGCGAGGGTGCCACGAAGCGCGCCGGTTGCGGTGCGTGCCGAGTAGCCGTTCTCGGCTGCCACCTTGAGAATGTGCTGGCGGACGCTTTCGCTGATGCCGGGCTCATTGGCGAGCACGCGGGAAACGGTGGATACGGAAACCCCCGCCATGGTGGCAATGTCGGCCTGTCGCAGTCTCTTGGTCTTGATCTCGTTCATAGGGCGAAGATTATGCAAATAATGCAAATTTGCAAGCAAAAGATAATTTGTTGCATTGATGAATTTTTTGCGTAATCTACGGCCGCTTAAGCCCGTAGAGCTGTTGGAGGATGGCGGGGCAATGAAAGAGGAGGATGAAACATGCAGGTCAATCGCCGTTCATTTCTGATGGGTTCGGCAGGTGTCGCTGCCGGGCTCGCCTTTGGTGCCACAAGCTCAATTCCGGCCTTTGCGGAAGACGCCAAGCTGCGCGCCATGTGGTGGGGATCGAACGACCGTGCCAAACGCACGCTCGATGTCGCCAGGCTCTATGAAAGCAAGAACCCCGGCGTATCGATCGTCGGCGAATCGCTTGACGGCAACGGCTACTGGACAAAGCTCGCCACCCAGATGGCCGGCCGCGCCGTGCCCGACGTCTTCCAGCTCGAACCGAGCACGATCTCCGACTATTCGAAGCGCGGCGCATGCCTGCCGCTCGACGAGTTCGTGCCTTCGACGCTGAAGGTCGACTCGTTCGGCAAGGATATGTTGAAGCTGACGACGGTCGACGGCAAGCTCTACGGCATCGGCCTCGGCCTCAACTCCTTCGCGCTGTTCTTCGACCAGGCGGCCTTTGAAAAGGCAGGCATTCCAGTACCGACGGCGGATCTGACCTGGGACGAGTACGCCAAGATCGCAGTCGAGCTGACGAAGGCCGGCGGCAAGAACAATTACTGGGGCGGCCCTTATGGCGCGCGCTACACCTACGTCTTCGATGCCTGGCTACGTCAGCGCGGCAAGAGCCTCTATGCCGACGGCAAGCTCGGCTTCAATGCCGACGATGCAACGGCGTGGTACACGTTCTGGGAAGATCTGCGCAAGAAGGGCGGCACCGTCGCTGCCGATGTTCAGACGCTCGACCAGAACACCATCGACACGAACGCACTTGCGCTCGGCAAGTCGGCGATGGGCATGGCCTATTCCAATCAGCTCGTCGGCTACCAGTTGATTTCCAAGAACAAGCTTGCGATCACGCTCCTGCCGCGCGAAAAGAAGGGTGGTCCTTCGGGCCACTACTATCGCCCGGCATTGATCTGGAGCGTCGGCGGAGCCACGAAGAACGGTGAGGCTGCCGCCAAGTTCATCGATTTCTTCGTCAATGACGTCGAGGCCGGCAAGATCCTTGGCGTGGAGCGCGGCGTGCCTATGTCGCCTACCGTGCGCGAGGCGATTCTTCCGCAACTCAATCCAGCCGAACAGGCTACCGTGCAGTATGTAAACCTGCTGAAGGATCAGGTGGGCGAGTACCCCGCTCCTGCGCCGCTCGGTTCGACGCAATTCGACCAGCGCGTCTTCCGCCCGATTGCCGATGAGCTTGCCTTCGAGCGGACGACGCCTGCCGAAGCGGCCGCCCGTCTGCTGGAAGAAGGCAAAGAGACGATCAAAGGCTGATCGCACTGACATTTGTTTTGGTTCTGGATCGCGGCAGGCATGCGTCTGCCGCGATTTTCTTTGTTCTCGTCCCCATCGCGGCGCCTTTGACAATTGTATGATTTTTTGCATGAGAAAAGCTTTTCTCACTTGACGATTAGGTTGGGAAAAGCTTTTCTCATCTGCAAATGGGGAGAAGCGCGGTGAACGTCGCGGGAGGAAAAAGAGGCCGGATTACCATCCACGACGTCGCGGCGGCGGCGGGGGTCAGTATTTCCACCGCCTCGAAGGCGCTGAACGAAACCGGTCGGATGAGCGTCGAAACCCGGGAGCGGGTAAAGCGCATTGCCGGCGAGGTTGGTTTCCGCCCGAATGCGCTCGCCCGGGGCCTCTTGAGCAAGCGCAGTTTCACTATCGGGCTGCTGACCAACGATACCTACGGGCGTTTCACGCTGCCTGTCATGGCCGGCATTTCCGAGGCGCTTGTCGATCACGGCGTGTCGGTTTTTCTCTGCGCCATCGAAGACGATCCGGCGCTCGGTCAGATCCATGTCGATGCCATGCTGGAAAAGCAGGTGGATGGCATTATCGCCACCGGCAAGCGATTGGATCGGCAGCTTCCGGTCGATCTGTCGAACCTGCATGTCCCCGTCGTCTACGCCTTCACCGAAGGGACGCCGGCGAGCGTCACCTTCCGCTCCGACGATGCGCAGGGTGCGCGATTGGCGGTGGAGTGGCTGGTGAAGATGGGCCGTCGACGGATCGCGCATATCACGGGGCCGGAGGATTTCTTCTCGGTTCGTGAGCGCGCGGGTGCCTACCGCAATGTTATCGGCGGGGAGGGGGTCGTCATGTTCGGCCGGTGGGCGGAAGCCTGGGGCCACGAGGCCGTCGCGCAGATATGGAGCCGTCAGGACGAAAAGCCGGACGCGATCTTCTGCGGAAACGATCAGATCGCGCGTGGTGCTGTCGATGCGCTGCGCGAGCGCGGTATTCGGGTGCCGGAAGATGTTTCCGTAGTCGGATTCGACAATTGGGAGATTGTCGCCGGCCAGACGCGGCCACCGCTCACTTCCGTCGACATGGAGTTGAAGGAGCTGGGGCGCCAGGCCGGATTGACGATTCTGGCGCTGGCCGAGGGACGCCCAGTGGAGCCGGGCGTCAGGAAATTGCCGTGCCGCCTCGTGGTGCGGCAGTCATGCGGGGCCCAAAGCCCCAGGAGATGAGGAACCGGCGCGGAGGAGTGCGCCAATTTGGGAGGAGTGCCATGATTAAGCGTCTGTTGGCTGCGACAAGCGTTGCCACCCTATGCCTGGTGTCCGGAGCATCGGCCGCCGAGAAAGTCGAAATGTGGGTTCGTTCCGGTATCGGCGAATCCTTCAAGAAGGTTGTCGAAGCCTATAACTCCAGCCACGAGAACCAGGTCGTCGCGACCGAGGTGCCGTTCTCGGAACTCGTCCAGAAATACGCAACCGCCATTGCCGGTGGGCAGGCGCCGGATGCCTTGTCGATGGATCTCATCTACAACCCGGCCTTCGCTGCGGCCGGACAGTTGGAAGACCTGACGGACTGGGCAAAGAAGCTGCCCTATTTCAATTCACTATCGCCGTCGCACGTCCGCCTCGGCACCTATCAGGATCGCGTCTACGGTTTGCCGTTGTCGGTCGAGACCTCGGTCTTCGCCTGGAACAAGGACCTCTACAAGAAGGCAGGTCTTGATCCTGAAAAGGCGCCCGCGACCTGGGAGGAAATCACTGCCAACGCCGAGAAGATCCGCAAAGTCGGTGACGATACCTACGGCTTCTATTTCTCCGGCGGCGGCTGCGGCGGCTGCATGATCTTCACGTTCACGCCGCTCACCTGGGGTGCAGGTGCTGATATCCTGTCGGCCGACGGCAAGACGGCGACGCTCGACACCCCGCAGATGCGCAAGGCGGTCGATTATTATCGCGACATGGTGAAGAAGGACCTCGTCCCGGCCAGTGCCGCCAGCGACAATGGCGCCAACTTCCTGAGCTTCACCAACGGCAAGATCGGTCAGCAGAGCCTCGGCGCCTTCGCGATCGGCACGCTGGTGACCGAGCATCCTGACATCAACTTCGGCGTGACCCTCATCCCGGGCGTTGACGGCAACCCGTCCTCCTTTGCCGGCGGTGACAACTTCGTCATCACCAAGGGCACGAAGAAGATCGACGCCGTGAAGGAATTCCTCGAATACATCTATTCGATGGACGGCCAGAAGATCATGGCGAAGTACGGCAGCCTGCCGACCCGTGGTGATATCGCCGACAAGGTGCTCGAGGGTCTCGATCCGAGGTTGCAGGTCGGCCTGAAGGCCATCTCGGTCGCCAAGACACCTTACACGCTGCAGTTCAACGATCTGATCAACAGCGCCAACGGTCCGTGGGCGACCTTCACGAACGCCGCCATCTTCGGTGACGACGTCGACGGCGCCTTCAAGAATGCACAGTCGGAGATGCAGTCGATCATCGACAGCGGCCAATAATCTCCCAGAGGCCGTGGCCGGAGGGTGTGGCAGTCCTCCGGCCGATTTTACTAGGAATGATGCGGAGTGTTTCGATGACCGTGACGGGTCGAAAGCAGACAGCATGCGTGCGCAGACGTGCCCCACGGCCGGAATGGACCGGCCTCCTCTATATCGCTCCGGCGATGCTTCTGGTGATCATTTTCTTCGTACTGCCAGTCGGGTTCACCGCCTGGATGAGCCTTCACAACTGGCCGCTGATGGGTGCCCAGCGCTGGATCGGCTTCAACAATTACTTCCGCATGTTCAATGACGGCCGCTTCGTCGCGGCGCTGAACTTCACCGCCTACTATACGGTCATCGTGACGATCCTTATCTTCGCGGTCGCCTTTCCGCTTGCTCTTTTCGTCGAGCGGCAGCGGGCCTTCGTCAGCACCTATCGCACCGTCATCTTTCTGCCGGTTGTGGTCGGTCTGGCTTCAGCGTCACTGCTTTGGGTGTGGCTCGCCAACGTCGACAGCGGTTTCATCGGCCCCGCCTTGAAGGCGCTCGGACTTGTCGAGAAGAGCCCCAATCTGCTTGCCACCTTCGACAGCGCATTCCTGACGATCTGCGTCATGGTCGTGTGGAAGATAGCCGGCTTTACAATGATCATCCTGCTGACCGGGCTGCAGGCGATCCCGACCGATCTGACGGAGGCCGCCGTCGTCGATGGCGCCAATTGGTGGCAGCGCTTCCGCTTTCTGACGCTGCCGTTGATGCGCAGGACGATCGCGCTCGCGCTGATCATCTCCGTGACCGGCTCGATCCTCGCCTTCGATCAGTTCTACATCATGACCTCAGGCGGGCCGCAAAACCGAATGATCTCTGTCGTCTACTATATCTTCAACCAGTCCTTCGTGTCCTTCAATCTCGGGTACGGCGCGGCGCTGTCGATTGCGCTTCTGGCCATTCTCATGGTCATCAGTGTCGTGCAGCTTTGGCTGCTGCGTGTCGGGGAGGAGCGCTGATGAGCCTCGTCACCGGTCGTAAGCGAAGCCGTGTAATCCGTGGGCAGGCCGCCTATCACGGCACCGGTATAGCCATCGCTATCTTCTTTCTCGCTCCCTTTGTCATCACACTGCTGGCCTCACTGCGGCATGGCACGGAGGCGCGGCTGCCACCGCTGCCGCCATGGCCGACGAACGGTATCAGCTTCGATTCCTATCGCTCGCTCGACAGTTTCGGTGCCGGCATCTGGCAGCACACGCTCAATTCGCTCATTGTGTCGGTTGCGACCGTTGTGCTGACCGTGGTCATCAGCCTGCTCGCCGGCTACGGTTTCTCGCGCTACCGCTTCCCGATGAAGAACGTCTTCTTCATCCTGATCATCGCGACGCTGATGATCCCCTTCCAGTCGATCCTCACGCCACTCTTCATCATCCTCGCCAAGCTCGGGCTCAACAATTCGCTCTTCGGCCTGACGCTGGTCTACGTGACGCTGCAGTTGCCGTTCTCGGTGTTCATGATGCGCAATGCCTTCGACGCGGTGCCAAAGGAGATCGAGGAGGCCGCGCGTATCGACGGTGCCCATGACCTGAAGTTGCTCGTGCTGGTTTTGCTGCCGCTTGCGCTGCCGGGCGTCGCGACCGTGGCGATCTTTGCCTTCCTCAACGCCTGGAACGAATTCCTGGCCGCGCTCGTGCTGCTCTCCAGCAACGAGAAATACACGCTGCCCGTCCTGATGATGGCGGTGCGCGCCGGCCGTCTCGGAGCGATCAACTGGGGTGCCGTTCAGGCAGGTGTCGCCGTCATGACGATCCCCTGCCTCATCGTCTTCCTGCTTCTGCAACGCTACTACATGCGCGGGCTGATGGCCGGCGCGGTGAAATGACTTCTGAAAGAAAGATGGATCCAGCCATGAACAAGTTGAAAAGAGACCGCCAGTTTCGCCCGCTTCCCGTGCCGGATGTCGATGTGCACGGACTGTTCGGGGAGCGCCAGGACGCGATCTGCGACAGCACCGCTGAAACGCTGCTCGACCGTTGCGTCGCGGCGGGTATGCTGCAGGCGATCGACGTCACCAAGCCGAGCCCGGGCGTTGTCATCCCGATCGGGCCCTGGGGCGGCTCGACGCAGATGTTCTGGGATAGCGACCTCGGCAAATCGATCGAGACGGTGGCCTATTCGCTCTATCGCCGGGCCAATCCGGAGCTCGAAGCCCGGGTCGACGCCATCGTCGACATGTATGAGAAACTGCAGGACAAGGACGGCTATGTGAATGCCTGGTTCCAGCGGGTTCAGCCCGAGCGTCGCTGGACCAACCTGCGTGACCACCACGAACTCTATTGCGCCGGCCACTTGATGGAAGGCGCGGTCGCCTACTATCAGGCCACCGGCAAGCGCAAGCTGCTCGACATCATGTGCCGCTTTGCCGATTACATGATCACCGTCTTCGGCCACGGCCCGGGCAAGATGCCGGGTTATTGCGGTCACGAGGAGATTGAGCTGGCACTGGTCAAGCTTGCCCGCGCGACCGGCGAGAAGAAGTATCTGGACCTCGCCAAGTTCTTTGTTGACGAGCGTGGCACCGAGCCGCATTTCTTCACCGAAGAAGCGATCCGCGATGGCCGCAGTGCTGCCGACTTCCATCAGAAGACTTATGAGTACGGCCAGGCGCACCAGCCGGTTCGCGAGCAGAAGAAGGTCGTCGGCCACGCCGTTCGCGCCATGTATCTCTATTCGGGGATGGCCGACATCGCGACTGAATATAACGATGACAGCCTGACCGGCGCCCTCGAAACCTTGTGGGACGATCTGACGACCAAGCAGATGTATGTCACTGGCGGCATCGGGCCGGCGGCCGCCAACGAAGGCTTCACCGACTATTATGATCTGCCGAACGAAAGCGCCTATGCCGAGACCTGCGCATCCGTCGGCCTGGTGTTCTGGGCAAACCGCATGCTGGGCCGCGGCCCGGACCGCCGTTACGCCGATATCATGGAGCAGGCGCTCTATAACGGCGCGATGGCCGGTCTCTCGCTCGACGGCAAGACGTTCTTCTACGAGAACCCGCTGGAAAGCGCCGGCAAGCATCATCGCTGGGTCTGGCACCATTGCCCCTGCTGCCCGCCGAACATCGCCCGCCTGCTCGCCTCGATCGGCTCCTACATGTACGGGGTCGCAGACGACGAAATCGCCGTCCACCTCTATGGCGAGGGACGCGCGCGGTTCAAAGTTGCGGATGCCAATGTCGAGTTGACGCAAAAGACCCGCTATCCCTGGCACGGCGCCGTTCACTTCGACATCAAGACGAGCAAGCAGGCGCGATTTACGGTTTCGCTGCGCATCCCGGAGTGGGCAAAGGGGACAACGCTTGCCGTCAACGGTGAGACAATCGATCTCGGTTCGATCGAAGTCGATGGTTACGCCCGCATCGAACGCGAATGGCGCGATGGCGACAAGATCGACCTGAACATTCCGCTCGAAGCACGCGCGCTCTGGGCAAACCCGCTGGTGCGCCAGGATGCCGGACGGGCTGCCCTGATGCGTGGCCCGCTCGTCTATTGCGTCGAGGCGACGGATAACGGCGCGGGCCTGAACGGAATCAGGCTCGGCGAGGATATATCCGCGAAGACGGCTGAGATCGCCGAACTCGGTGGTGCGGTGGCTCTCGATATCGCTGTGACCAAGGATGAGTCGGATTGGGGTGCGACGCTCTATCGGACCAAGCCGCCGGCAGCCGGAAAGGGTACGGCCCGCTTTGTGCCTTACCATCTGTGGGACAACCGCGCGCCCGGCGAAATGCTCGTCTGGATCCGCACCGCCACCTAGCCCGGCTAGGGCATGCCAGGTCGCCGGCTTAATCGCCGGCGACGGCTGCCTTGCGTTGCGATCGGACTTCCGCTCGGATCATGCGGACCCAATTGCGTCCGATGGCAAGGCCGGTGGCATCTGATGCCGCGGCATGTGCGGAGGCAAGCGCCGCGTAGCGTTCATGCCAGCCCGGCTCCATCTGTTCGATCGATTCCGCAAACTCGCCCTTCCAGCTATTGATGACAGATGCGCTGGCCTCGAAGTGGAACTGAGTGCCGTAGGCCGCACGCCCGATACGAAACGCCTGGTTCTGCGTGAGCTCGCTGACTGCAAGACGCGTCGCACCCTGCGGCAGCGTGAATGTGTCGCTGTGCCACTGGAACGTCGTGAAATCCGCCTCGAGGTCGGAGAGCAACGGATCCGCGTGCCCATCCTCGGACTTGCTGACCGAGTGCCAGCCAAACTCCAGTCCGGCATTCAGGTGGTTTTCCGCACCGTAGGCGCGCGCCAGGATCTGTGCGCCAAGGCAGATGCCGAGCACCGCCTTGTCGGCCTCGGCGAAGTCGCGCATGAGCTGTGCAAGTGCTGGCAGGTAGGGATAGTTCGCGTCGTCGATCGCATTCTGCTCGCCGCCGAGCACCACCAGGGCGTCATGATCGGCAGTGCCTGCCGGTAGCTTGCCGTCGATCCAGGGGGAGAAGTGCTCGATCTCGGCCTTGGCTTCCGCCAGCGCCAGGCCCAGCGAGCCGAGCGGCGTGCTTTTCATGTTCTCGACGACGGCGACCCGCATCAGCATCTCCAGTACGATTTCTAGCTCCGAGAGGAACACCAAGCGCCTGCTGATTGCAATACGGATTGCGCCACGCCGCGGCAGTTCTTAAATCGGAGTGACGAAAGGAAACCCCTGATATGAGCGACAAGAAAGCCCGCGTGACGATCCTATACTGCACCCAATGCAACTGGCTGCTGCGCGCCGGCTGGATGGCGCAGGAACTTCTGCAGACCTTCACCGACAGTCTCGGCGAAGTGGCGCTCATTCCCGGCACCGGCGGCAATTTCGAAATCCGGGTCGATGGCGACCTGATCTGGGAGCGCAAGCGCGATGGCGGCTTTCCCAGTCCGAAGGAGTTGAAGCAGCGCGTGCGCGACATCATCGAACCCGGCCGGGATCTCGGCCATGTCGATCGCGCTTCACTGGAAAGCTGAGCCTAGTCGTAAGGCGAATTGCAGGTCTTGTAGATACCCTCATACGTCAGGAACCGATCAGTCTTCGGATTGTAGGTCCGATACTGGTTACGGCACCAATCCACATGGAACTGTTGTCCCTGTGCCTTCGGCTGCACCGTGCGCACGGGCGGGGGATCGTAATAGAGCGGTCCGCGACCTCGCGCAGCCGGCCGATAGTAGGTCGGACCGGTGGCCGTCGGCGGTCGATAGTTCGGCTGCACATAGGACGGGCGGAACGATTGGACCGGCCCGAAAGTGAAGCAGCCGCGCGCGTCACACATCGTCGATCCAACACGGGTGATATCGGATGCGCCGGCGGCGGGCGGAGACGCGCCGAGCGGCATCGCAAACGCCGTGCAGGGCAGCAGGGAGAAGAGCGCGATCAGGCAAAAATTACGAGAGCCGGGCATCAGACGATCCTTTCTGCTGTGTATATAGGACGCCTTTGCAGCAATCGCTATCGCGGCGGCCTCAGATTGCAACCGCGCTGGCGAAGAGTGGCATCAACGACTTTTTTGCCGCCTGTCAGGAAAACTTCAAAAACCCTGTTGACAGCAAGGGGCCGCCCCCGTACATGGCTCTCCGTCGCCCAGATGGCGGAATTGGTAGACGCGCAGGTTTCAGGTACCTGTGCCGCGAGGCGTGGAGGTTCGAGTCCTCTTCTGGGCACCATTTCCCTAAGAAATGCAAAGTGAAGGCCGATATAAGGTCTTCCGATTTCTTCCCCCAAAGACATTACCAGCGCAGGTAACGACGTCCGATCAGCCTGCCGATCACGGTTGTGATCAGGACTTTTGCGCGCTGTCGCCAGCAAGCTGCCAGCCGGACAATGCTCGGCGCAAGATCCGGCTGCACGGGCTCCCGAACACTCTCATGATGCCCAGCAGGGGCGACAGCCTGGGCAGCCCCAAGGCTCAGCGGACTGGCTGATAGTGTCCGCGCAATGGCACCTGCGTGCCGACGCTTTCCACGCCGTCACGATCGCAGACGTAGACGAGGGTTGGCAGCCCGCCGGTCCGGAAGATTTTGTCATATCCGCGGCGCAGCGGCCGCGTCTCCGTCCGGCAGCTATATTGTTCCTCGTCCTTTGGATCCGGCTGCGCCTTGACGCCCGGCAGGTTCGCATAGGGATAGATCGACTGGAGCTGCGGCTCGCCGGCGTGCCGCCAATCCGCGGCAAAGCTCGCGCCGGGCGCCAAACTCGCGCCGGCTGCTGCCAAGGCTATCAACCACGCTCTTGCGAACCGCATATCGCCGGATCCGTCGTATTGCATCTCTATTGTCGATGTAGGCGCGGCGTCGGCTTCCATCAAGCGAGCGGCCCGCTCGGTTGGCCGTCATCTCGAAAACGTGACTTCGTCGAACGGTGAGTGCAACTGCGGCCTACGGCGGGGATACGCGTCTTGACGACGCAAGCGGAACGGAGTTTTGCGCGCTCTGCCGTAAGTTGATCGCGACGGGGAGGCGCCAGGAACCAGAAAGCTTCTGATGGCGTCTCTTGCAAATAGTTGCACGAATGAAGGCGCGGTGCTCTATCCGTGACTTTCGCATTGATCTAAGCAGCCGGCCGGCAGGTGGCGCGAGAAGGACGGAAACAGATGACGAGCTATGTATTGACGGTGACGTGCAAGTCGACGCGCGGGATCGTGGCGGCGATCGCGAACTACCTGGCCGATCAGGGCTGCAACATCGTCGATTCGTCGCAGTTCGACGATCTCGATACCGGCAAGTTCTTCACCCGCGTCAGCTTCATTTCAGAAGAAGGCGTCGGTCTTGCGGCACTCAAGGAAGGCTTCAAGCCGGTCGCAGAGAAATTCGACATGGATGCTGAAATCCATGCCGGCGACAGCCGCATGAAGGTGCTTCTGATGGTGTCGCGTTTCGGCCACTGTTTGAACGACCTGCTCTACCGCTGGAAGATCGGTGCGCTGCCGATCGATATCGTCGGCGTGGTCTCCAATCACTTCGATTATCAGAAGGTCGTGGTGAACCACGATATTCCGTTCCACCACATCAAGGTGACGAAGGAAAACAAGCCGCAGGCCGAGGCCCAGCTCCTTGATCTCGTGGACCAGACCGGCACCGAACTGATTGTGCTCGCCCGCTATATGCAGGTCCTTTCCGATGCCATGTGCCGCAAGATGTCCGGCAAGATCATCAATATCCATCACTCCTTCCTGCCGAGCTTCAAGGGCGCCAACCCCTACAAGCAGGCTTATGAGCGCGGCGTGAAGCTGATTGGCGCCACGGCGCATTATGTGACGGCGGATCTCGATGAGGGGCCAATCATCGAGCAGGATACCGCCCGCATCACCCACGCTCAGAGCGCCGACGATTACGTCTCCATCGGCCGCGACGTGGAGAGCCAGGTGCTGGCACGCGCCATCCATGCGCATATCCATCGCCGCGTCTTCCTGAACGGCAACCGCACGATCGTATTTCCCGCAAGTCCGGGCAGCTACGCATCGGAACGCATGGGCTGATCGCCGCAGGCGGCTTTGCCGTCGATCGACCGCGATCTCCTCGCTTGCCGGTGGCAAGGATTCGATTATCTGCGTAGTCTGCGAAATCGAATCATGCCGCGGGGGATGCCATGACTGACGAGACGCTTGCCGATCGCGCGACGTTGCCACGCCCTGACGTGACCGCCGTGGAAGCCGGCGACATCCTTCAGTCGCGTTATGGCTTGTCAGGAGCGATCACGGAGCTTGGCAGCCAGCAGGATCGCAACTATCGCCTCGATACCGGCGAACGAAGCTACGTGCTCAAGATATGCCATGTGACCTATGAGACGGTGGAGCTCGAGGCGCAGAACGCAGCCATCCGCCACATCGGCACGAAAGACGATGCGCCGCGTGTTCCGCACGTCATCCCATCGACGGACGGGCAGGACATCATCGCTGTCACCGTGCGCGACCAGACCTTTCAGGTTCGGCTGCTGGAGTATCTCGAAGGCGAGGGGCTGACGCACCGCAAGCACCTGCCGAAAGAGTCGGTGGCGGCACTGGGAGCTCTCTGCGCCCGCCTGGCGCAGTCGCTGGCCGACTTCACGCATCCTGGTCTCGACCGCAGCCTGCAATGGGACCTGCGCCGCGCCGGCCCGGTCGCGGTCCAGTTGCTGTCGGCGATCACCGACAGCGCCGCACGTGATCGCATCGCCAAGACGATGGTGTCAGCCGTGCGGCGAATCCAACCCCTGGCCCCGTCTTTGCGGCTGCAGGCAGTGCACCATGACGTGACCGGCGACAACGTTGTCAGCCGTCGTGATGAGCGGGGCCATCTGGTCCCTGACGGCGTCATCGATTTCGGCGACATCATTCGCGGCTGGCTGATAGGCGATCTTGCGGTCACCTGCGCCTCGCTGCTGCATCAGGCCGATGGCGATCCGCAGTACATTCTTCCTGCCGTGAAGGCATATCACGAGGTCTATCCGCTCACCGAGGAAGAGCTGCGCGCGCTCTGGCCGCTCGTCGTTGCCCGCGCGGTCATTCTGGTCGCCAGCAGCGAGCAGCAGATCTCGATCGATCCCGAAAACGACTATGTTCGCGGCAATCTCGAGCTCGAGCGCCGCATATTCGATACGGCGGTATCCGTTCCGTTCGAACTCATGGAAGTCGCGGTCCTGAAGGCGGTGGGCATGGAAACGGCCGCCCTGTCGATGGAGGACTGGCGTCCATTGTTGCCCGACATCGACCCAGCGACCATATCCTTCGTCGATCTCGGTGTTCAAAGTCCGCATTTCGCCGCGGGCAACTGGTCGCAGGCCGACATGGATTGGCGGCTGCTCGCGCGCGCGGCGGCCGAGACGGGCACTGCGGCCACGCGTTACGGCGAATACCGATTGTCACGCTCGAAGCTTCGGAGCGCCATCCCATCCGCAACCTTCACGCTGCATTCCGACGTCTGTCTTGCGGGCGGCAGCACGGTTGCTGCTCCATTCGCCGGGAAGGTCCTTCGGAAAGATCACCATCTTGTTCTGGCAGGCGAGGGTGTCAGCCTTCATCTCGATGGAATTGAACCGTCGCTTGAAAACGAAGCCGAGGTCGAGCCCGGGCAACCGCTCGGGACCATATCCGGTGAAAGCGGATCTCTCGGCGGGCTGCGCGTACAACTCTCCACCTTGCCAGGCGTCGAACCGCCGCTGTTTTGCACTCCGCAGGAGGCCATTGCCTGGTCGGAACTATGCCCATCGCCGGCCGCCCTTCTCGGCGTTGGCGTCAATGCGCCGAAGCCGGCGTCGGCGGAGTTGTTCGCACTGAGGCAGGCGCATCTCGCGAGGCCGCAGAAGAACTATTACGAAATACCGCCGCAAATGGAGCGCGGCTGGCAGGAGCATATGTTCGATGTCGAGGGTCGCGCCTATCTCGACATGCTCAACAACGTCACCATTCTGGGGCATGGCCACCCGCGCCTGGCCGAGGCAGTCAGCGAACAGTGGCTGCGGCTGAACACCAATTCACGCTTTCACTATGGCGCCATTGCGGAATTTTCCAAGCGCCTGGCCTCCCTGGCGCCGGAAGGGCTGGACGCGGTGTTTCTGGTCAACAGCGGATCGGAAGCCAACGACCTCGCCCTGCGACTCGCCTGGGCGCACACGGGCGCCAGGCATATGCTCAGCCTTCTCGAGGCCTATCACGGCTGGTCGGTTGCGAGTGACGCTGTGTCCACCTCGATCGCCGACAATCCGGAGGCTCTGACGACGCGACCGGACTGGGTGCACGCCGTCCTCTCGCCCAATACCTATCGTGGTGCGTTCCGCGGTTCGGAATCAAGGGTGGGCTACGTGGAGGCCGTCGTCGACGCGCTTGAAACCGTCGATGGACGAGGTGAGGGGTTGGCTGGCTTCATCGCCGAAGCGGTCTACGGGAATGCCGGCGGAATATCGCTGCCGGACGGATACCTTGCCGCGGTTTACAGGCAGGTGCGGGCCCGCGGCGGCGTCTGTATCGCCGACGAAGTACAGGTGGGCTACGGTCGGCTTGGGCACCATTTCTGGGGCTTCGAGCAACAGGGCGTCGTCCCCGACATCATCACAGTGGCGAAGGGCATGGGCAATGGGCATCCGCTCGGCGCCGTGATCACGACCAGGGCGATTGCCGATTCGCTGGAGAAGGAAGGTTATTTCTTCTCGTCCGCTGGCGGCAGTCCGGTCAGTTCTGTGGTGGGTATGACCGTCCTCGATATCATGGCCGATGAAGAACTGCAGGCGAATGCGCGGGATGTCGGCGATCATCTCAAGAGCCGTCTGGTCGCGCTGATCGACCGCTATCCGATCGTCGGCGCGGTGCACGGCATGGGACTTTACCTCGGGCTCGAACTCGTCCGCGACAGAACGACGCTGGAACCGGCGAGCGAAGAGACAGGGGCAATCTGCAGCCGCCTGCTCGATCTCGGCGTCTTGATGCAGCCGACCGGCGATCACCTCAATGTGTTGAAGATCAAGCCTCCCCTTTGCCTGACAGTGGAGAGCGCCGATTTCTTCGTCGACATGCTGGAAAAGGTGCTCTCCGAGGGGTGGTAGCCTGTTTTTTGCCCGCGTTAACCATTTCGGTCATTTCGAGGCTTTCCCGTTTTTCCATCAGATGCCCATTGCCGGAATCAGCGGGACTTCCTATCTCTGCGCCGTGATCGAAAGAGACCGTCGGACTGTCACGCGAATTGCACAAAGACTTGATAGGGTTCTTTCAGTCAATTCGAGCTTAATGGAATGAAATTTTCCGAATGGTCGATATTTTGACACGTTTCGGAATATGTTTCTTGTAGGCTGCTAGCTATAGTCTACCAATGAAGTAGATTAATAGCGCGGCCGTCGCCGGTCTTGGAACACCAGGGCCTCAAACAAGCGCAACGCCAGAGAAAGGAACGAGACATGACTGACATCGACACTCTCGCCAATTTCCCTGGGCGATCTGTGCTTGGCAATGACCGTCCGGGCGCTCTCTCCCGCCCGAACTGTCGAATGTGACCTTCGTCCACCCTTAACGGAATCAGACAAGTCAATTCGCCATCGCCAGCGCATACCGCGCGGCAGGAGTTCTACGCATGAAAAAAGAAGTAATCGAATACGCAGGCGTTCCCGTCGGGATCGTCATCCCGGATGAGAACCGGTTGAAGTTCATCGCAGTCAAATTTCACGTTCACGATCTGGACGAGCAGCATTTCAGCTCGCCGGCTGAGGTGAAGCTCGCGATCCATGATCTGATGACCCGCCGTCACCCGAAGCCCATCCATGCCTGAGGGCATGAAGCACGGCCCAACCAGCCCTGACAGATTTCAGACCGGTCTTGCCAAAGGTGAGGCCGGTCTTGTGTTTTGACCGCCATTGCGGTCCTATCGCGCTCTTGCTCAACAAGGGTGGCGCGCTTGCTCAATCTGATTACCGACATTGATGGCGTCTCGGTCGGAAACGCGACGGATCTGAGGCTCGGCTCAGGTGTGACCGCGATCGTCTTCGACGAACCGGCAACGGCCTCCGGTGTGGTTCTCGGAGGCGCTCCCGGCGGTCGTGACACGGCGCTTCTCGATCCGTCGATGACGGTCGGCGCAGTCGATGCCTTCGTGCTGTCAGGTGGCTCGGCCTTCGGTCTTGACGCGGCTGGCGGCGTTCAGGCGGGACTTCGGGAAGCCGGGCGAGGTTTTCCCGTCGGCGACGTGAAGGTGCCGATCGTTCCGCAGGCGATCCTGATGGACCTGCTGAACGGCGGCGACAAGGATTGGGGGCTGCAGTCGCCCTATCGTGACATGGGCTATCAAGCCTTCAAGGCCACGGCGAAAGGACCGTTTGCCCTCGGCACCGTTGGTGCGGGAGCCGGTGCCACAACCGCGACCGTCAAAGGTGGGCTCGGTTCGGCAAGTGCCGAGACCAGCACCGGCCTGCGGATTGGAGCGATCGTTGCCGTCAATGCGCTTGGCTCGGCGACAGTGGGCGAGGGGCCGCATTTCTGGTCGGCGCCGTTCGAGCATAGCGGGGAGTTTGGTGGCCTCGGCTTGCCCTCGCCGATCTCACAAGCCGACACCCGCATGCGGCTAAAGGGCATGAACACGACCGCGACAACGATTGGCGCCATCGTCACCGACGCCGAATTGACCAAGCCGGAGGCGCACCGTCTCGCGATCATGGCCCATGACGGCTTCGCCCGCGCCCTGCTGCCGGCTCACCTGCCGCTCGACGGCGACACTGTCTTTGCGGCAGCGACGGGCAGGAAGCCCCGACCGGATTTGCCCGCCTTTTTCGAACTCTGCCATCTCGCCACGATGGTCATGGCACGCGCCATCGCGCGGGGCGTATATGAGGCCACCGCACTGCCGGTCGCCGGCGCCCAGCAGGCTTGGCGAGACCGCTACCCGGATCGCACAAGATCGCCTAAACAGGGCGCCTAAATCGGCGGAGACCCCGAATGCAGATCCCGGCCTTGATTTGCGTCGGGCGGTGTGCGTTTTGGGAGTGACAAGTTGGCTCAGAAAGGTCATCGCCACGGGCGGCGGGCAGACAGGGGAATGAATTGATGAAGGTTTCGCGTGCGCCGTCGGCGCTGTTGGCTCGGCGATTTTATCTCGGTGCGGCGATTTCAGTTGGCCTCGTGCTGCTGGGGCAGACCCCGGCGGAAGCGGCCAAGACCACGCTGACCCTCGGCATGACCGTGGAGCCAACCGGCCTTGACCCGACGATCGCAGCCCCTGTTGCGATCGGCCAGGTCACCTGGCAGAACGTTTTCGAAGGCCTTGTAACGATTGACGAGACCGGGAAGATCCAGCCACAGCTCGCCAAGAGATGGGAGGTTTCCCCGGACGGCCTAACCTATACGTTCAAGCTGCAGAGCGGCGTCAAATTCCATGATGGCGAGGCTTTCGATTCCGCTGCAGCGAAATTTGCGCTCGATCGCGCGCGCGGTGCCGACTCGGTAAACCCGCAAAAGCGCTTCTTCGCCTCGATCACTTCCATAGAGACACCGGACCCGGAAACGCTGATCCTGCATCTCTCGGCTCCAACAGGCAGTCTCCTATACTGGCTCGGCTGGCCGGCCTCGGTGATGGTCGGCTCGAAGTCTGCCGCCGGGGACAAGACGATGCCCGTCGGCACCGGCCCGTTCAAGTTCGTGAATTGGGCAAAGGGCGACAAGGTCGAGCTCGAAAGGAACGCCGACTACTGGAACAAGGACGCCGCGGCAAAGCTCGACAAGGTGACCTTCCGCTTCATCGCCGATCCGCAGGCCCAGGCCGCGGCCTTGAAGTCGGGCGATGTCGACGCCATTCCGGAATTCGCGGCGCCCGAGCTGATGAGTTCGTTTGACGGCGATGCAAAGCTTACGACCAAGATCGGAAATACCGAGCTCAAGGTCGTGGCGGGCATGAACAACGCGAAGAAGCCGTTCGACGACAAACGCGTCCGTCAGGCGTTGATGATGGCGATCGACCGGAAGACGGTTATCGACGGCGCCTGGTCGGGCCTCGGCACGGCGATAGGCAGCCACTACACGCCGAACGACCCCGGCTACGTCGATCTCACCGGCGTCCTGCCCTATGATCCCGAAAAGGCGAAGGCGCTGCTTGCCGAAGCCGGCTATCCTGATGGTTTCACCTTCACGATCAAGTCGCCGCAAATGGCTTATGCGCCACGTAGCGCGCAGGTCATGCAGGCGATGCTTGCTGAAATCGGCGTAACCATGAACATCGAGCCGACGGAATTCCCGGCCAAGTGGGTGCAGGATGTCATGAAGGACCGCGCCTACGAAATGACGATCGTAGCGCACGCCGAACCGCTCGACATCGACATCTACGCCCGTGATCCGTACTACTTCAACTACAAGAATCCCGCGTTCAACGACCTGATGAAGAAGGTGCAGGAGACCTCGGATCCGGTAGCGCAAGCGAAGATCTTCGGCGACGCCCAGAAGATTCTGGCCGAGGATGTGCCGGCGCTCTATCTCTTCGTCATGCCCAAGCTGGGCGTCTGGGACAAGAAGCTGAAGGGTCTCTGGGAGAATGAACCCATTCCCTCGAATGTCCTGACGAACGTCTCCTGGGAAGACTGATTACGGGTTGATGATATGCTGAGGCGGCGGATCGTACCGGAGGTGAAATGATAGCGCTTCTGTCTCGTCGCCTTGTCGGTATGATTGTTACGCTCGCTGTTGTCTCGCTGCTGATTTTTGCGGTGATGGATCTGCTGCCGGGCGATCAGGCCTCCATCATGCTGGGCACGTCGGCCGCACCGGAAACGCTCGCAAGCCTGCGTCACGAGCTTGGGCTCGATCAGCCGCTCCTGTGGCGCTATGGAGAATGGCTCGCTGGCGTATTCCGCGGAAACCTCGGCCAATCCTACACCTACGGTGTGCCAGTTGCCGGCCTGATTCTTGAGAGACTGGCGGTTACGCTCCCGCTGGCGCTGATGGCGATCATGCTTTCCGTCGCCATCGCGATCCCTCTCGGCGCCCTTGCGGCGGCGCATCGAGGCGGATTGCCGGACGCTGTCGCTTCGATATTTTCGCAAGTGGGCATCGCCGTTCCGGGCTTCTGGGTAGCTCTGCTACTGATCATGCTGTTTTCGACGGCGCTCGGCTGGATGCCGGCCGGAGGATTTCCGGGTTGGAGCGCCGGCCTTCTGCCAGCCCTCAAGGCGCTTCTCATGCCCGCGGTGGCACTTGCACTGCCGCAAACGGCAGTCCTGACACGCGTCACGCGTTCTGCCGTTCTAGAAACCCTGCATGAGGATTTTACGAGGACGGCCCTTGCCAAGGGACTGTCGAAGCGGCGCGTCCTGTGGCGGCACTCGGTGCCGAACGCCCTCATTCCCGTTTTGACGATCCTCGGCCTGCAGTTCACCTTCCTGGTTGCTGGCGCGGTTTTGGTCGAGAATGTCTTCAACCTTCCCGGCCTCGGTCGCCTTGCCTATCAGGCGCTGGCGCAGCGCGACATCATCGTCATGCAGGATGTCGTCCTGTTCTTTGCCGGGCTCGTCATCGTCATGAACTTCATCGTCGATCTCTCCTATCTGGCGATCGACCCGCGCCTGCGGAAGGGCGTTTGACATGGCGCCGATCGTCTCCAATCCAATAGCCCTCAGGCGCCGGCGATTTGAAATTAGCCGGAGAATGAATTTGGTCGTCGGCGCCGGTGTCATCACCCTTCTTGCCGCCGTTGCGTTGCTGTCGCTGGTCTGGACGCCTCTGCCGCCAGCGAAGATGCAGATCATTCACAAGCTGCAGCCGCCTTTTGCGTTCGGCATTCTCGGCACCGACCAATTTGGCCGCGATGTCCTCTCGATGATGATGGTCGGCTGCTGGAATTCCCTTTCCATCGCCGTTGCCGCCGTGGCGATCGGCGGGACGCTCGGTTCGATCGCCGGTATCTTGGCCGCTGCCGTGCGGGGCGTGTTCGAAACATTGCTGATGCGCGCCTGCGATGTCGTCTTCGCGCTGCCGCCGATCCTTTCGGCGATGATGCTGGGCGCCTTTCTCGGTCCGGGCCGGCTTACTGCGATCGTTGCCATTGCAACGTTCATGATTCCCGTTTTCGCCCGCGTCACGCTCGCTACGGCCCTCCAAGCCTGGAGCCGGGACTATGTGCTCGCGGCCCGCGCGATCGGAAACAGCCGCTTCGCGATCTCCGTCCGCCACGTGCTCCCGAACATCATGAGCCAGATCATTGTCCAAGTGACGATCCAGCTGGGCTTGGCCGTGCTGACGGAGGCCGGGCTCAGCTTCCTTGGCCTCGGGATCGCACCACCCGCCCCGACCTGGGGCCGTATGCTGGCCGACGCGCAAACCTACCTGGCGCTCGCGCCATGGCTGGCCATCCTGCCCGGCCTTGCCATCGCACTCTGCGTCTTCGGCTTCAACATGCTTGGCGATGGGCTGCGCGACATGCTCGACCCGCGCGAGACGAGTGCCATCAGTGTTCGATACCACAGGTCCGGATGAGAGTGCCATGTCCGAAACCGACTTGACGATCCGCGAATTGAGGCGGCGCTTCGCCGATCGAAGCCTGTCTCCGCTTGAATATTGGCTGGCGCTGGAGCGACACATCGAAGCGTGGGAGCCTGCCATCCGCGCGCTCTACGCCTATGACCCGGAAGCGGCGCGCAAGCAGGCGCAAGCGTCAAGCGACCGGTGGATGAAGGGAGCAACGCATGGGCTCCTCGATGGCATACCGGCGACGCTGAAGGAACTTATCGCTACCAAGGGGCAGCCGGTGCCGCTCGGGACCAAGGCGGTCGAACTGCAGCCTGCGACCGAGGATGCGCCGGCCGCGGCAAGGCTGCGCGAAGACGGCGCGGTGCTCTTTGCGAAGACGACCTGCCCGGATTACGGGATGCTCTCCTCGGGCCTTTCCAGCTTCCACCCTCTGAGCCGCAATCCTTGGGATACCACGCAGAATCCCGGAGGCTCGAGCGCCGGGGCCTCTGCCGCGGCCGCTGCGGGTTATGGGCCCCTGCACATCGGTACCGACATCGGGGGTTCGGTGCGCTTGCCGGCAGGCTGGACAGGGATCTTCGGTTTCAAGCCGAGCCACGGTCGCATCCCGATCGATCCGTTCTATGTCGGCCGTTGCGCCGGACCGATGACGCGTACCGTCGAGGATGCGGCTCATGCGATGGCGACGCTCTCGCGTCCGGACTGGCGCGATGGCACCAGCCTGCCTCCAGCCGATCTCGATTGGATGGATCTTGAGATCGATGTTCGCGGATTGAAGATTGGGCTGATGCTTGATGCCGGCTGTGGTCTTGCGGTCGATGACGAGGTGCGGACGGTGGTTGAGGCTGCCGCCCGACGCTTCGAAGACGCCGGCGCGATTGTCATCCCCGTTCAGCCTGTTCTGACGCGGGAGATGCTGGACGGGTTGGATAACTTCTGGCGCGCGCGCTTCTGGGGAGAAATCGAGAAGCTAAGCAGGGAGCGCAGAAGCAGCATCCTCCCCTACATTTACGCCTGGGCTGAGGGTGGCGCTTCCGTCAGCGGCGTAGAAGCCGTCAGGGGCTTCAATCAGACGATCGAGATGCGCAAGAGTTGCGGCAGGCTGTTCACGAAGGTCGACGCCGTGATTTCGCCAACCAACCCCATTGTCTCCTATCCGGCCGAGTGGGCTTCGCCGACGAATGATCCGGCGCGTCCCTTCGAGCACATCTGCTTCACGGTGCCGTGGAACATGTCCGAGCAGCCCGCCGCCTCGATCAATTGCGGCTTTTCGCGCTCGGGAATGCCGATCGGCCTGCAGATCGTCGGCCCCCGCTTCGATGATATGCTCGTTTTGAAGCTGTCGAAGGCTTTCGAAACCTGGACAGGCGGGGTCAGGTCATGGCCGAAGCCGCCGGTCAGATAACCGGGCGGCGATAGCCTGTCGGTTGCTCGTAGAGCCAGCCGATGCGTTTGATGGCATCCTGGAGGTTTTCGCGACCCACGGTCATTGTATGGCCGTTGGCGTGAATAATCGTTTCCGGATCTTCCAGGATGGCAACGTGCCCCTTCCAGAAGACCAGATCGCCGCGGCGCAGGTTGGCCCGGTCGATCGGCTCGCCAAGGCCCGCCGCCTGCATGTCGGTGTCGCGCGGCACGCTTCGTCCCGTCATCAGCATCGAGAGCTGGACGAGGCCCGAACAGTCGATGCCAAGTCCGGAGCGACCACCCCAGAGGTAGGGGGTCTCAAGAAACCGGCTTGCGACGTCGACATAGTCGCCACCTTGAGCTTCGCCGATCGGCCGCACGTGCTTGGCAAAGATCGCCGTGCCGTCTTCCAGCATCGCATAGTGGTTGCCGCGTGTTTCTGCCTCACCGACAATCCGGACCCGGCTGCCCATGGATAGGATGGATTTGTACGGTTTGCGCAGCTCCGCCTCCTGATAGAGGAAAGTCCGCTGGACCGTGACGACGTGTGTCGGCGCAACGAGCACGTCCGAAAGGGCGGTCTCCGGCAGATAGCCGACATAGTTATCGCCGCTGGCCTTGACCCAACACCAGCCGTCGGCGCGGTCGTAGACGGTGACCTCCTCGCCGAGCAGCAGTTCGGTATCGATTCCCTTGGCGAGATCGGGCACGGGCCGCAACCCGATGACCGGCACGGTTACCTGGGCCGGTGTGCCGGCGACGAAGCGCAGGGCTTCCACACGTCCTTCCAGCCCCGTCTCGGCGAGATCCGGTCGGTAGGCATGCAGGCGGCGATCAAGCATCGTCATCGTATCCCTTTCACGGCGTCAGGCGGCGACCTTGGTCGCGCACGAGATCGCCAAGCTTTTCCAGATAGAGCGCCCCTCCGACGGTTCGCTTTATCACGACATTTCGCCGGTCGCGTTCGTCGCGCACACGGTCGACCAGACCCATTTCTCCCATCGTATCCAATGCCCGGGTGATCACAGGCTTGGTCACGTTGAGCGTCGCCGCAAGGCCGCGCACGGTATGCGGCGGCGGCACGAGATAGATATGCAGCAGGATCGCCATCTGGCGCAACGTCAAATCGCGATCATCGAGTCTGACCTGATCGAGCGTCACACCATGCCACAGGCCCAATGCCTGCGAAGCCGTCAGTGCGATCGGCATGGCTCCTCCGGAAAACGCGTTACGCCCCGCCTTCCATTTTCCGGCACGTTGTCGCGCAACGCAATGGGGCGGCAAATCTGCCGCCCCAAAGGGTGAATAAAATTTTAACGATCGCGTTAACGAACGCTTTGCCGGATGTGGTGATAGAGCGCACGTATGGCCTGCGCCTCGCCGCCGCCGGGGGAGTGCGGTCGTTCCGATGGCGCCCAGCCGTAGATATCGAAATGCGCCCAACTCGTGGCGCTGGAGACGAAGCGCTTGAGGAACAGGGCGGCGGTGATTGCACCGGCCATGCCGCCCGCCGGCGCATTGGTGATGTCGGCAAATTTGGTGCGAATATCCTTTTCATAGCCGGCATAGAACGGCAGTCGCCACAGGGGGTCGTCCGTCTCTAGGCTTGCTTCGGTCAGGTCCTGGGCGAGTTCGCCATCGTCGGTAAAGAAGGGCGGCAGGTCGGGGCCGAGAGCCACGCGAGCCGCACCCGTCAACGTCGCCATGTCGATCAGGAGGTCGGGCGCATCCTCGTCAGCGTAGGCAAGCGCATCCGCGAGGATCAACCGGCCTTCGGCATCGGTATTGTCGATCTGCACCGTCAGCCCCTTACGGCTCCGGTAGATGTCGCCTGGGCGGAAGGCATTCGACGAGATCGAGTTTTCGACGACGGGAATGATAACCCTGAGATCGACCTTGAGCTTGGCGTCCATGATCATCAGCGTCAGCCCCATGACATTTGCTGCGCCGCCCATGTCCTTCTTCATCAGCAGCATCGAAGACGCCGGCTTGATGTCGAGACCGCCAGTGTCGAAGCAGACGCCCTTGCCGACGAGCGTGATCTTGCGGTGACCCTTCTTGCCCCAGCGCATTTCGAGCAGGCGCGGCGCATCGGCGCTCGCGCGGCCGACCGTATGGACTAGAGGGAAGTTCTGCCGCAGATCGTCACCGCTGACGACATTGATTTCCGCCTTGTAATGGGCGGCAAGCCCGCGGAAGGCGGCTTCCAGTTCGTTCGGTCCCATGTCGTTAGTCGGCGTGTTGATCAGGTCACGCGCCAGGAAGACGCCGGCAAGCTGTCGCTTGATATCCGCTCCGTCAGCATCGCGCGGGATCATCAGCGTCGGAGCGGACGCCTTCTCCGACTTGTACCGGTCGAAGCGATAGCTGCCGAGGCCGAAGCCAAGCGAGAGACGGTTGGCCGTTAACGGCGCGGTTTCGATATGCCAGTCGCCGGCCGGCAGCGTGCGCGCAAGCTTACCGGTGATGTAGGGTTGCTCGGACGGATTGGTGCCGAGCCCGAACAGTGCGCCCCCGAGATGGCCATCCTCTGTCGGAATGAGCAGCAGCGAGCCGCTTTCGGCCTTGTATCCCGCCTTCTTGGCCCAATCGAGCGCGATCGGGTCGATCGTGCCGGTTTCGATATGTGCCGGGGTGACGGCGAAGATCGGCAGGGTCGAGCCGCCCTTGGTGTTGAACGGGGTCGGTCTCTCGATGAACTGATAGGGTGCCATGTGTTTCCTTCGGGGCAAGTCCGGGAATCGCGTCTTAACGGTATGTTAGGGTTAACAGACTATTGCTGGAGTGAAGATTGCGTCAAAGCCTTTCCCTGTTCCGCTTTGAGGTCAGACGCCGATTCGGATCTCAGGGACACATGATGCCTGCTTCGGCCAATACTTCGCTCAAAACTCGGGTTTTTCAGGGCGCTGCGACCGCGCTCGTCGCGCTGGCGCTCGCCGGCTGCACGACAACCAAGGATCGGATGACGACGGGATCGGTGCCGACCCTCGCCAAGCCGGTCGAAGCGATGAACGAAGCCGAGCTGCGCAGCTCGTCCGAGCGTGTCGGACAGGCCTACGAGAAGAACCCGCGCGATGCCGTCAACGGCGTAAACTACGCGAACCTCTTGCGCATGCAGGGCCGCGACGCCCAGGCGCTGGCGGTCATGCAGCAGGTTGCCATTGCCAACCCGACCGATCGAACCGTGCTCGCGGCCTACGGAAAGGCCCAGGCTGCTGCCGGTCAACTACAGCAGGCGCTTGATACGATCGGTCGCGCCCAGACCCCTGATCGTCCGGACTGGAAGCTCACATCGGCGGAGGGCGCGATCCTCGATCAGCTCGGCCGCTCTGCCGAAGCGCGCCAGCGCTATCGCGAAGCGCTCGATACCCAGCCGGGCGAGGCATCGATCCTTTCCAACCTTGGTATGTCTTATGTGCTGACCGGTGACCTCCGAACGGCAGAGACCTATCTGCGTCAGGCCGCAGGCCAGCCTACCGCCGATAGTCGGGTCCGTCAGAATCTGGCGCTCGTCATCGGCCTTCAAGGCCGGTTCCCGGAAGCGGAAAAGATTGCGCGTGGCGAGCTTTCGCAAGAACAGGCTGACGCCAATGTCGCCTATCTGCGCTCGATGTTGTCACAGCAGAATTCCTGGCAAAAGCTTGCGGCCAAGGATAGCGGTGGCGGTCCCACCGCCACGAACTGACGTTAGCGGCCGGCTAGCCCCGAGGTGACAAGCTGCACGCCGAGGCCGGCCATGACCGTCCCTGCCAGGCGATCGATCCACGTCTTCGCAGCGAGGTAGAGCCGCCTCGGATGGCTGGCCGAGAATGCGAGCGCGACGATCGTGTACCAGCCGGCTTCGACGGCAAACACGCCGATCGGCAGCGCAAAAATCAATCCAAGCGGAACCGTCTTCGGCAGCAGGGCTGCGAAGATACTGGCGTAGACGACGATCGCCTTTGGGTTGCTGAGCTGTGTCAGCAGAGCGGTGGTGAAGCTGCGGGTGAGTGAGCGATGGTCGCTTGCCGCGTCGCCGATATGGAGCGGCTCGCGTGCGCCACGCCAGATCTTGAGGGCGATGTAGACGAGATAGGCCCCGCCCGCCACCTTCAGCGCCAGATAAAGCCATCCGAATTGCGCAAGCAGTGCCGTCAGCCCCGCCAGCGCCAACACGCTGAAGGCAACGCCGCCAATGCCCATGCCGAGTGCTGCGGCAAGCCCGTCCACGCGTGAACGCGACACTGCGATGCGTGAAACGAGGACAAAGCTCGGACCGGGACTCATCGCGCCTATTGAAAGGGCGGCAATGATACTCAGGAAGATGCTCACGGACGACATTGCGGGCTCCGGCTGACTCTCGGGAAGATCGCCGACCCTATGCCCAATGCGTGCAGATGGCCAGCCTCGTCGAAATACTAGAAGCGATCCGCGACCTGGATGCCGGCTGGCCCGAGGATGACGGCGACGAGAACCGGCAGGAAGAACAGGATCATCGGCACCGTGAGCTTCGGGGGAAGTGCCGCAGCCTTCTTCTCTGCCTCGTTCATGCGCTCGTCGCGGCCTTCCTGTGCGAGGACGCGCAGCGCCTGTGAAACCGGCGTGCCGTAGCGATCCGCCTGGATCAGGGCCTGGGTGACGGACTGCACCAGTGGGATCTGCGTGCGTACGCCGAGGTTCTCCAGCGCAACCCGCCGATCGGGAAGGAAGGAAAGCTCGGCGGTCGTCAGGATCATCTCCTCCGCCAGCGGCGGCGAAGCCTCGCCGAGTTCTTCGGATACACGACGCATGGCGGCCTCGATCGAAATACCCGACTCGACGCAGATCAGCATCAGGTCGAGCGCGTCGGGCCAGGCACGCTTGATCGAGTGCTGGCGCTTTGACATGCGATTGGAGATGAAAATGTTCGGTGCATAGAAGCCCACATAGGCGATGCCGAGCGTCACCAGGAAGCGCATCGTCGTTGGCTTGTCGGCCAGATGATCGAGGCCAAAGACCCAGAAAACTGCGAGGCCGAAGAACAGGAACGGCAACAGGAAACGCGCGACAAGGAACATGTTCAAGGCATTTTCGGAACGAAACCCGGCTGCCCGGAGCTTGTTCATGGTGTTCTCGTCGACCAGTGCCTCGCGGAGGTTGAACTTCTCCACGATCTGTCGCACTGAGCGGTTGTTCTGGGTACGAAGGGAAGCTTTCCCGGCCGAATCGGCGTTCATGCGCGCGCGTTCGCGAGCGCGAATCTGCTCGCGCTCCGTCGATACGGCCTTCATGCGCTTGTTGAGGTCACCGCGCTCGAAGAACGGGACAGCGATCGTATACAGGCTGGCGAAGACAGCGATCGCCACGAGCACTGCGATCAGCATGGAGGGGTCTGTCAGTTTGGTCGCGAGGTCGGATGACACGCCCGTTCTCCACTAGATGTCGAAATTGACCATGTTGCGCATGACGAAAATGCCGATCGACATCCAGACCGCCGATATACCCATGATCAGGTGGCCGCGAGGGTCGGTGAAGAGGATCAGCATGTATTCCGGCGATGTCAGATAGACGAGGGTTGCAACGATGAACGGCAGCGCGCCGATGATGACAGCCGACGCCTTTGCTTCCATCGACAGTGCCTTGACCTTCGCCTTCATCTTCTTTCGGTCGCGCAGGACCTTTGCGAGGTTGCCGATGGCTTCAGAAAGGTTACCGCCCGCCTGCGACTGGATCGCAATAACGATTGCAAAGAAGCTGACCTCCTGCAGAGGCATGAAATTGCTCATACGTGCACAGGCATCCGGTACACTGAGGCCTACCTGCTGTGATTCGACGACGCGGCGAAATTCGCTCTTCACGGGATCCTTGCCCTCATTGGCGATGAGCCGGATGGCATCGTTCAAGGGCAGGCCCGATTTGATCGAGCGCACGATGACGTCGAGAGCGTTGGGAAACTCGTCGAGAAACTTGTTCTGGCGCCGCTTGATCAGGAAGCCGAGCACCCAGCGCGGCATCCCAAGTCCGGCAATGATCGGCAGGCCGAGCACGACCATGACAGGCGCATCGGCAAGGAAGGCAACAAACATCAGGACAAGGCCAGCAATGGCGCTGAACATGTAAAAGCGCCCCGGTGTGGTCTTGAGACCGGCCTGAGTCAGCCGCGATTTCAGCGAGAGCTTCCTTTTGGTGTTTTCCTGCTGGCGTTTCTCAAGGTCCTTCAAATTGTCCTGTACCGATTTCCGGCGCTTCGACATTTCCTGGACGCGGTCGCGAGCCGCCTTGACACCAGCCTTGTCAGCCTCCGCCGAGGCGACACGGTTGACGCGATTGGCCGACTTCTTCTCGGTTTCCATCCGCGTGAAGAGAACGCCATAGCAAACGGCGCCAGCCGCGATGGCGGCAAGCGCGACAATGGCCAACACAACAGGATCGAACCCGAACATCTCACTAATCCTTGGATTTCGCTTCCATTTCGTCGAGTGCCGCGGCAAGGCGCTTCTCTTCGTTGAAGTAGCGCGCGCGATCCCAGAAATGCGGCTTGCCGATACCTGTCGACTTGTGCCTGCCGATCAGCTTGCCGGACGCATCCTCGCCGTCGATTTCGTAGCGCATCAGGTCCTGGGTGATGATGACGTCGCCTTCCATCCCGATCACCTCGGTGATCTGCGTGATGCGACGCGAGCCGTCGCGTAGGCGAGCCGCCTGGACGATAATATCGATCGAACCGGAGATGATCTCGCGCACAGTCTTTGCCGGCAGCGTGAAACCGCCCATTGCGATCATCGACTCGATACGGCTGAGGCATTCGCGCGGAGAGTTCGAGTGGATCGTGCCCATGGAGCCGTCGTGACCGGTGTTCATTGCCTGCAACAGGTCAAACACCTCCGGTCCGCGCACTTCGCCGACGATGATCCGCTCCGGACGCATACGCAGGCAGTTCTTGACGAGATCGCGCATGGTGATCTCGCCTTCGCCTTCGATGTTCGGCGGACGGGTTTCCAGTCGCACCACGTGCGGCTGCTGCAGCTGCAGTTCTGCCGTGTCCTCGCAGGTGATGACGCGTTCGTCCACGTCGATGTAGCGGGTGAGGCAGTTGAGAAGCGTCGTCTTGCCCGAACCGGTACCGCCCGAAATGACGACGTTGCAACGGACACGTCCGATGATCTGGAGAAGCGTCGCTCCCTCCGGCGTGATGGCGCCAAAGCGAACGAGCTGTTCGAGGTTCAGCTTGTCCTTCTTGAACTTACGGATGGTGAGTGCCGGCCCGTCGATTGCGAGCGGCGGCGCGATGACGTTGACACGGGAGCCATCGGGCAGACGGGCGTCGCAGATCGGGCTTGATTCATCAACGCGGCGGCCGACCTGGCTAACGATGCGCTGGCAGATCGACAGCAGCTGCGAATTGTCGCGGAAGCGGATTTCGGATTCGATGGTCTTGCCGCCGACTTCGATGAAGGTTTGGCCGGCGCCGTTGACCATGATGTCGGCGATATCGTCTCGGGCCAGCAGCGGTTCGAGCGGGCCGTAACCGAGAACGTCGTTGCAGATGTCTTCGAGCAGTTCTTCCTGCTCGGAAATCGACATCGCGAAGTTCTTGATCGTGATGATGTCGTTGACGATGTCGCGGATTTCTTCGCGCGCGCTTTCTCCGTCGAGCTTGGCAAGCTGCGACAGATCGATCGTATCGATCAGCGCCGAGAAGACCTGCGCTTTCGTATCGTAATATTCGTCCGTGCGGGTCGGGCGCTTGCGCTGCGGCGTCTGCATCGGCGGCGGCGGAACCTGCTGGCGCGGGGGCTCACGCTGCGGTTCGACCAGAACCGCAGGGGCAGACGGGGAGGGCTGTGGAGCCGGCGAGGGCGGCACGATGGTGCCGCCCGCCTTGCCAAAACCCTCGTTTCCGCGTTTTCCGAACATGCCTTATTCCAATCCGATCTTGGCGGGCGTCATTTGCGCTTCAGCAAGCCCAGCAATCCGCCCTTGCGTGCTTTCTTGATGGCAATCCGCCCGGTCACGATGTGCGATATCTGCGAGAATGTTTCCGCCGTCGGCGACTTTGCATCCATCTCCGAAATCATGCGGCCACTGTTGGCCGCGTTGCCGAACAGGTTGGCATCGAAGGGGATGATCGCGATCGGATCGGTTTCCAGCGGACCGCAGAAATCGGCCGGACTGATCTCCGGCCGCTTCGGCATCCCGACCTGATTGAGGATGAGATGCGGCATCTTGTCGTTGGGCCGCATCTTGCGCAGCGCATCCATCATGTTCTTGGTGTTGCGCAGGTTGGCAAGATCGGGAGAAGCGCAGATGACGACCTCGTCGACGCTGGCCAGCACCGAGCGTGTCCATTCCGACCAGGCATGCGGCACGTCGAGCACGGTGATGGGGGCGTTGCGCTGCAGGACTTCAAGCACGGGCTGGAACGCCTGTCCTTCGAAATCGTAGGCGCGGTCGAGGAGGGAAGGGGCCGCAAGCAGCGACAGGTGCTCGGAGCACTTCGTCAGCAGGCGATCGAGAAACACCTCGTCCAGGCGTTCCGGCGCATAGACCGCTTCCGCGATGCCCTGCGTCGGGTCCTGGTCGAAATCGATATTGGCCGTGCCGTAGGGCAGGTCTAGGTCAGCCAGGATCGTTTCGGTCGAAAACAGATTGGAGATGCCGAAGGCGCAATTATGGGCGATCGTTGAGGAACCGACGCCGCCCTTGGCGCCGATGAAGGCGATGCTGCGGCCGAGCGGCTCGGCATCAGGGTCGACGAAGATCGTCGCCATCGCCATCATGATATCGGGCATGGCGACGGGCTGGACCATATACTCGGAAATGCCGTTCCGCACGAGTTCGCGGTAGAGCGCGATGTCGTTGTGATAGCCGATAATGATGACCTTGGTGGACGGGTCGCAGACGGCGGCAAGCGGCGCCAGCTCATTCAGCACACTTGCTGATACCGTCCTGGTTTCGAGAATGATCAGATTGGGCGTTGGCGCCGTGGCGAACATGTTCGCGGCCGCAGCAATGCCGCCGCTTGTGATACGCAGGCCGACCTTCGACATGCGGCGGTCATGGCTGCATCGCTCCATGACCCGCTGCAGTTCTTCGCTCTCGCAAAAGGCGTGGACCGATATGCGGGGCAGAGGCCGCATGTTCTCGAGCTCGGCCATACGAACGGCGTCCTCGGCGTTGCGCAGCTCCGTCGTATTCTTGATCTCGTATTCGACTGTACTCATCGTTCGGTCCCAAACTAATCAGAAGCTGTTGGAGCTGCTGGTGACTTCCTCGATCGTGCTTGTCGTTTCGCGATACTCTTTGATCGCGGCGTTGCGGCGGGTCGCATCGATCGGGGTCATACCGCGGGGCGCGATCAGGTCTTCAGGGTTCGCCACTTGTGCGGCCAGGTTGCTCTGCGTTGCACAACCGAAATTGTAGTAATTCTGGTTGGTGAAATCGTTGATCATGTCTCTCGGCCATTGACCGCACTGCGACGTCATTGCCGTCGTGCCGACGAAAGTCAGGCGAATGGGCGCTGCGTCACCCGCACCGGTGGCTCCGTAAGAACTGTTGACGATCTTGGAACTTGCGATGCCGCGGGCGGAAAGCTCAGCGCGCACCTGACCACGTAGCTGCCGTGCTGCGGCCGCATTCGGTGACCCTTCGGGCGTCAGCAGATAAACCGGTCCGGTTGCCCGCGACGTGTAATTCTGCGCGAAGCCTCGGATCATGTCGCGCTGGGCGATGGTGAGGCGGCGGTCCGTCGACGCGACCGGGATATCGACCGATTGCTCGGCTTCGGCAACCACAATCGGGTGTCGCTGGCGATAGTCGTCAGGAATGCCGCCGGTCGTCAGTTGGTCGTGCGAGGCGCAGCCGGAAAGCAGGGCCGCCGCCACCGCAACCAAGGTCAGCAGCGATGTCGAACGGCGGGAATCATGTGCGGTGTTCTGCATGTGGGCCATCGGCTGATCTCTGTGTTGTGCCATTGCTGATCCTGCCGCGCTCATTTGTAGATGAACCCGATGGAGCCATGGAATTGCGCGTCGGCGACGGGCGTTTCACGGCCGCCGTAAACCTTGTTGACGCGATTGAGCAGGAAGGTTGCCGCGTCGTTTTCCGGGCTGAAGTTGTCGTCCGGGCGGCTGAGCTGATCGCGAGCAACCGGGCGAACGAGATAGGGCGTTGCAATGATGACAAGTTCGGTCTCGTCACGCTCGACCGTGCGCTGCCGGAACAATGTGCCAAGCAGAGGGATCTTGTTGACGCCCGGCGTGCCATTCGAGGTCTGCAAAACGTTGTCGCGGATCAGGCCGGCAAGCGCGATGGAGCCACCCGAGGGAAGCTCGACCGAGGTCTCGGCCGAGCGGCGCTGGTAGGTTGGCGTTGAGCCGGAGACCGAAGGGGCAGGCTCCGATACGTTCGTCTTGATTTCCAGGCTGATGCGGCCGGAGGACAGAACGACCGGCTTGAAGGCGAGATTGATGCCGTAGTTGTAAGGAACGATCGTGACGTTGCCGTCATTGTCCGTCGTCGAATAGAGCACCTGGCCGCCGGAATTGAAGGTCGCTGCCTGGCCGGAAATCGCCGTCAGCGTCGGCTCGGCCAGCGTCTTCACGACCTTCGCTTGTTCAAGCGCGTTGAGATAGGTCGAGATATCGTATTTTCCGATCGAGCTCTTGAAGAGGGCCGCTAGGCCGCCGCCAACGATCGCGGCGGCGCTATCGGAGTTCGGGGAGCCCAACTGGGCAACCGACAAGCCCTTGGAATTGGAAACGAGATTGTCGAAACCGAGCTGCTTCAATACCTCTCTGCGAACTTCCGCGATGGTGACCTTCAGCGTGACCTGGTCTTCGCCTTGGATCTGCAGGAGATTGACAACCCGCGAGGTCTGGCGGCCTTCGGCGAAAAGGGCCACCGAACCGTCTCCGCCAGAAGCGCTGGCTGTTTCCGTACGCGTTGTTGCCTCGCCACCTTTCAGGAAGACCTGGGCGAGGTCTGCGGCCTGAGCTGCGTCCTGCGGCGTGCGAACTGTGCCGGTCAGCACGATGTTGTCGGACACGATCTCGACTTTGATGCAGGAGTCAGGGATGAAGCGCCGGAGATTGGCCTCCAGGCCGGCGACGTCGCGTTCGATCGCGATATCGAGACTGACGATCTGCTGCCCATCGGCGCCGAAAATGAATATGTTCGTCTGGCCAACCTGCTTACCGAACAGATAGATACGCCGCGAGCTACGGGTGACCGCGTCGGCCATGGAAGGGTCCGAGACGAGGATGTCATGTGCATCGACCGGAAGGTCAACGACAATCGCCTTCTTCAAACCGAGCTTCAGGCTGCGGTGTGCGCCAGGTCCAGCCTGGGTGATGTTAACGATCCCATCGGAAACCGCGTACGCAGCTCTTGCACCGAGAACAGGAGCGAGGACGCCCGGAGCGGCGCCCGTGAATGCGATCGCAAAGGACAAGCAGCCTGCCATCAAGGGCGTTGTGTAGCGCTTTAAATTGCCCATTCCCATTTCCTTTACTCGGCCTTCGGCGCACTGCTGCTGGCTGTAACGATTGAGCCTGATTTGATGACTTGCACGATGGCGCTGCCATTATCGCCGCTGAGGAGGTAGTCAGCAGCGCTCGTATCCTGTTCCTGGGCGTCGGCAATGGAACGCAATGCCAGCGACAGCCGCTCAGCCATTTGCTGGGCAACCGCCAGCACCTTGGTCTGGTCTGGGGTCAGCTCAAGCGTTGCCGTGGTACCGACCACGGCTTTGGAGCCGTCTTCCTTTTCCTGGATCTGCTGGTCGATCGCGAGTACGCGCACATTGCTGAGTACAGTCTCGGTCAGGTATTTGTCGGCTTCCTTGGACTTGCGGACCATGATCACGTCGACGCGGTCGTTCGGCAGGATGAAGCCGCCGGCACCTGTCGCAACCGAAATCTCGGTTGCGACAGCACGTTTCCCGGAGGGCAGGAGGGAGGACAGGATGCGGCTATTCGAATCCGCGATCTTTTCCGCGCGGATGGGCTCGCCCTCGAAAATCGGCAGGCGAACGACAGCGCCCTGCAGGTCTTTCAGGGCATCTGGCTTGTCGGTTTCGGTAATGAAGCCCTGGACGACGCCGCTCTGCGGCCAGGCCATCCAGTGAACGGCCTTGTCATCCAATCGCGCGCCGACCGGGAGGTTGGCACCGGAGACCAGTATTTTGACGGTCGGCTCTTTCTCGACGACGGATTTGACCTGGGTGACAACGGAGCCACGACCCGCGAGGCTCATCGCCAGCACGCCGGCAAGGCCGGCCGCAACGACAGCGACTCCTAGTATCAAAAGGCGGGCGGGCTTCATTAATCGTTCCTCAGGGATTCGCGATACCCGAAGAATGGCCTGCAATTGGTATAATTATAGTTAATGAAAGCCTTCGATTTTAAGTTAACGGAGGATTAACTTGCCGTTACTTCAGGCCCTCAATTGCTGCAAGAAAAAGCGGTGAAGAGGGAAAGGCAAAGAAACCGCCAATCGCGATCGCGATGCCATAGGGGATCTTCTTCGCGAGAAGAATGGAACTGGGCACAGGCAATCCGATGGCGAGGATGATATTGGCCTGTGCGCGGATAATGAGAATGACGAACGTCGCGATGCCGCCGATTATGCTGACATAGGCGAGGAATTCGACGAGCGCGGGATTGAACCCAAACCAGAGCGATGTCGCTGCAAGCAGCTTTGCGTCACCGCCGCCCATGATGTTGAGGGCGAACAGAGCAAAGCATACGGCGAGAACGGAAAGAGCGGCGACGACATGCATGCTGATTAGCGAAAGGGGCATTGCCGTCAGTGGCGCGATGATTGCAAAGGCAAGTGCAAGAATTATCGATGCCCGATTCGGAATCGTCATCGTAAAGAGGTCGGAGAATGCCGCGATGGCAAGGCAAAGCGGGAAGACTACGAGGACTGCAGCTACGATCATTGTGCCACCATGCTAAAGATAAAAGGCTCACCCGTTTGTGTGCGAGTGAGCCGATTTTCGGTTAGCGTCGGGCCGCTTAGGTGGCCGGCACCTTCGTGACAGCATTATCCATCTGCTTAGAAATGCCGACGAACATATCGTTCAGTTTGCTGCCCAGCGTGGTTGCGCCGGTGATCAGCGCGACAGAGATAAGCGCTGCGATCAGGCCGTATTCAATTGCGGTCGCGCCGGATTCGTCCTTGAGAAAACGGCTAACAAGCTTGGTCATGGTAACTCCTAACTCCAGTTGATGTTCAGCAGTCCGCCAACTGTTGCCGTTGATCGGATTGCAACAATTTAGCGCGGCCCTGTTTCCATCAACTTAAAGAGTTAGGTTACCGCTTGGTAAATGCCGATCGACACTTGAGAATGGTAAGTATTCTCCTTCGTAATTATCTAGAATCTTACAAAAAATCCTAGACGCCCGGCAGTAAAAGGCATCGAATGCCGGCGAATGCTCTCGCGCCGATACTCAAGGGCACTAAGAAAGACGCCTGCTCTCGAAGCCCTGTCGCAATATGGTCCATAAAACTGGCGTCTTCGATAAACGATAATAGGCTTAAGACTTCATTCACCAATTTTTCTCATGCTGTTTGGTGAAAATCGCCGTAACCCGAGAGAGAATCAAATGTCGCCGAGTGGCAAGAGGATCATCCTGGCCAGCTTTTTTGCCGCCCTCGGCCTTGGCGGATCCGCGCTCGCACAACAGGACATTCTGCGGGTCTACATGGATCAAGCCCGCGTCCTGAAACTCGATCGTCCAGTGAGCAAGGTCATCGTCGGAAACGCCAAGGTTGCCGACGCAACCGTGGCGGATTCCAAGACGATCGTCCTCACCGGGCGCAGTTTCGGAACAACCAATCTTGTGCTGCTCGATGCGGATGGCAACGCAATACTGGATGAGAGCATCCTCGTGTCGATTGATGAGGCCAACACTGTTCGCGTTTTTCGCCAAACGGAGCGCTCGGTTCTTTCGTGTACTCCGAATTGCGAACAGCATAGCCAACAAGGCACAGAGACCGCAACGGCAGGCCAGCAATAGCCGCTGAGCCCGCGAATTCCGTTGGACGTCTGATCCGGCTCAATGCGCCCAACTTGCCGCAGAACGACAGCACGATCACGATCAACCACAGTCATTTCTTTCTCCCCCGCGGGAGCACCACGATAGCGTGCGGCGATTTGCTGACGGCTCAGCCTCGTTTGCCAAGTCCGCTCGGCCGTTATAAGGCTTGAGGAGTGGCCCGCGATGTGCGGCAACGTCAATTTCCTGTCGCTAGGTGGTGTATGGCGCGAGCCTTTCTTTTCCTTCTGGATTCCTTTGGTGTCGGCGGCGCGCCGGACGCGGCAGCCTATGGCGACGAAGGCGCTGACACGCTGGGGCATATCGCGGAATTCTGCGCTGCCGGTGCGGGCGATCGCGAGGGATTGCGCTCGGGCCCGCTCCAGCTTCCGAATATGTCGGCTCTTGGTCTCGTCCATCTCGCCAAGGCCGCGTCTGGCAGGTTTCCGGCCGGAATGCCGGTGCCGGAGAAGGTGTACGCGATGTACGGTTCCGCCAGCGAGGTCTCGCGTGGCAAGGACACTCCGTCCGGTCATTGGGAAATCGCCGGAACGCCGGTAACGTTCGACTGGGGTTACTTTCCAACGGAAGGCGATGCCTTTCCGCCGCAGCTTGTCGAGGCGCTTTGCAGCGCGGCCGACATTCCCGGAATACTAGGCAACTGCCACGCCTCCGGCACCGACATCATTGCCCGCCTCGGCGAGGAGCATATCCGGACCGGAAAGCCGATATGCTATACCTCGACCGATTCCGTCTTCCAGGTTGCCGCGCATGAGACGCATTTCGGCCTCGACCGGCTCATGACCTTCTGCACGATCGCCCGGGCGTTGCTGGATCATTACAATATCGGCCGCGTCATCGCGCGGCCATTCGTCGGCGAAACCGCTTCCAAGTTTCTGCGCACCGGAAACCGTCGCGATTTCTCGGTGCCGCCGCCGGAACCGACGCTTCTCGATCGGCTGGTCAAGGAAGGTCGCAAGGTCCATGCCATTGGCAAGATCGGCGACATCTTCGCGCATAAGGGCGTCTCGCGGGTGATCAAGGCCAACGGCAATGAGGCGTTGATGGACGCCAGCCTTGCGGCCATGGACTCCGCCGAGGATGGCGAGCTGGTGTTCACCAATTTCGTCGATTTCGACATGGTCTACGGCCATCGCCGGGATGTCGCCGGCTATGCCGCAGCGCTTGAGGCCTTTGACAGCAGGCTGCCCGAAGTGGGCGGCAAGTTGAAGCCCGGCGACCTCGTCATCCTGACTGCCGACCACGGCTGCGATCCGACGTGGCGCGGCACCGATCACACCCGCGAGCGCGTGCCGATCATTGCCTATGGGCCGGGATTGCGTTCTCGCGATATTGGCATTCGTACCACCTATGCGGATATCGGCGAGACGATTGCTCGCCATCTGCGCATTCCGGCGGGCGCGCACGGGAGAAGCTTTCTATGACGTCGCATTTGAAGAAGGTCGAGCTGCACTGCCATCTGGAAGGAGCGGCGCCGCCGGTGCTCACCTTGGCGCAGGCTCGCAAGTATAACATCGACATCAGCCCCTACCTCGCTGACGGCGCCTATGTCTGGCATGATTTTGCCAGCTTTCTCGAATGCTACGACAAGGTCTCGGAGGTCTACAAGACCGAGGAAGACTACGCACTTCTGACGGAAACCTATCTCGATGAGCTTGCCGCGATTGGTACGATCTACAGCGAGCTGATCGTCTCTCCCGATCACGGCAAGCGGATTGGGCTTGGAGCGGATGCCTACATCGAGGGCGTGTGCGAAGGCATTCGTCGTGCAAAGGCGAAAAGCGGCATCGAGGCACGCCTGATCGTCACCGGAGAGCGTCATTTCGGCCCGGAGAGCGTCATCGGCGCCGCCGAATATGCTGCCAAAGCGAAGAATCCGCTGATCACGGGCTTCAATCTTGCAGGCGAGGAACGGATGGGTCGGGTCGCCGATTATGCGCGTGCTTTCGACATCGCGCGCGATGCAGGCCTCGGCCTCACCATTCACGCCGGCGAGGTGTGCGGTGCGTTCAGCGTCGCCGATGCGCTCGACGTTGTCAGGCCCTCCCGGATCGGCCATGGCGTCCGGGCGATCGAGGACCTTGATCTCGTCAAGCGGCTCGCCGATCTCGGAACGGTGCTGGAGGTATGCCCCGGCTCCAATATTGCGCTAAACGTCTTTCCGGATTTCGCTTCTCATCCGTTGCGAAAGCTCAAGGCGTCAGGTGTTCGCGTGACGATCAGTTCGGACGACCCACCCTTCTTCCATACTTCGCTGAAGCGCGAGTACGAATTGGCCGCCGACGCCTTCGGTTTCAGCGATGCGGCGATCAACGAGATGACCCGCACGGGAATTGAGGCAGCCTTCGTCGACGAACCGACGCGACAGGCGCTCTTCGCCCGGATGTAATCCGGCTAGCCCTGGGGATGGATGCCGCAAAATTGCCTCCGCTCTTGCGGTGAGGGCAATTTCCATGGAAGAAACATCCGATAAGAACAACGATAGGAAGGGCTCGGCCATGGACGGCGTAACGGTCATCGATCACCCGCTTGTGCAGCACAAACTCACGATCATGCGGCGTAAGGAGACATCGACCGGGAGTTTCCGTCGGCTCCTGCGCGAAATCTCCACCTTGCTCTGCTACGAAGTGACCCGTGATCTCGAACTCACCATGGAGACCATCGAGACGCCCCTGCAGACGATGGAGTCGCCGATCCTGGAAGGCAAGAAGCTCGTCTTCGCTTCGATCCTCCGTGCCGGCAACGGCCTTCTCGAAGGCATGCTCGACCTTGTGCCGTCGGCGCGCGTTTCGCATATCGGCGTTTACCGTGACCATGAAACGCTGCAGCCGGTCGAATATTACTTCAAGGCTCCCGAGGATATCTCCGAACGCCTGATCATCGTCGTCGACCCGATGCTCGCCACCGGCAACTCGTCGATCGCGGCGATCGACAAGCTCAAGGAACGCGGCGCCCATAACATCCGCTTCCTCTGCCTTCTTGCCGCGCCCGAGGGCATCAAGAATTTCCGCGAGGCGCATCCAGATGTGCCCGTCTTCACCGCCTCGATCGATAGCCATCTGAACGAGAAGGGCTACATCATGCCTGGTCTCGGCGATGCTGGCGATCGCATGTACGGCACGAAGTAATTCGTCATCTGTTCACCATTCGGAGGCAGTCGATGGTCCGGACACGCGTGCCGGACCATTTGCTTTGCCGGCATTAGCAACTTGTCAGCGATTATGGCGTAGGACGTGTAAGCATGGCCACGCATGACGCGGGGTTTATACAGGAAGGATTTCTGTCCCGATGCTCGTGCGTACCGTCATTTTTGCAAGCGTGGCTGCGGTGCTTGCAACACAGATACCGACCCTCATGGGAAAACGCAGCGGCGACGTGGTCGCCTCGGCCAATTTCGTAACCGGCAATGCAGAGCAGGGGCGAGCCACGGCAAGTGGCGGCACAATGCGCCTGCGGGCTGATGCCCAAGGCCACTATTCCGGCGATTTCAGAATCAATGGTCGTCAGGTGCAGGGCCTGATCGATACCGGCGCGACCTACGTTGCTCTGAATGAGAGCTTTGCTCGACGCCTGGGCTATACGGGTAACCAGCTTGATTTCCGGTACTCGGTCGACACAGCCAACGGCAAGACCAAGGCAGCGCACGTGATATTGGATCGGGTGGAGATTGGCGGCATCCGCGTGCGTGATGTGGAGGCCTTTGTGCTGAAGGATGGCGCCCTGTCCTCCACGCTCGTCGGCATGAGCTTCCTGCGCAAGCTCGCTTCCTATTCCGTTGCCGATGGATCCCTCAGTTTGAAGCAATAGGCGTCAGGGCGTCGACGGCCGGTTTCTTGCCTCGTCGGCCGTCAGCGCGCTTTCCCGGGTTCCGGAGACAATGATCTCCAGGACCTCGTGCTCGTCGGTGTTCTTGACGTAGCGGTCGCCGACATACTCACCGCGCTTGAGGACCATGACGCGATCGCCGACGGCGAAAATATCGACGAGGCGGTGTGAGATGATGATCTGGGCAACGCCTTGTTTCTTCAGTTCCAGCATGGTTTCGAGCAGCCGCTCGGTCGCCATGACCGAAAGATTGGCGGTCGGCTCGTCGAGAATGACGACGCGCGGCTCGAAGGAGATCGCGCGGGCGATCGCCACGGACTGCTGGCGGCCGCCCGACAGGCTCTCGACCTTCTGATAGACGGAATTCACGTCGACCTTGAGGCGCTTCAACACGTTGTCCGCCTCGGCATACATCTTCCTCCGATCGACGAAGAGGCCTCTGAGAGGCCAGCGGCCGAGAAAAATGTTCTGGCCGACATCCATGTTCCCGCAGAGTGCGAAATCCTGATAGATCATCTCGATCCCTGCATCACGACTCTCATGCGGGCTCTTGAAAGACACCGGTTGCCCCGCCACCAGGATTTCGCCGGAGTCGCGCTGATAGGCGCCTGTCAGGATCTTCATCAGCGTCGACTTGCCGGCAGAGTTGTCCCCGACTAGGCCAAGAATCTCGCCGGGATAGAGCACGAGATCGACCTTGCGGAGCGCTTGCACGGCTCCGAAAGCCTTTTCGATGCCCCGCATTTCCACAATCGGCCGCGAAGGCGTCACGTCAGCCATGGATGGCTTCTCCCGTTCGTGCTGCTGTCGTGGAACGGACGCGCAGGCGCGCAAAGATATTCGCCTGCCGCACCCATATGTCGATCAGCACTGCCACAATGAGGATGACCCCGATGAAGACATTGATCCAGTGCTGGGGCATGCTGAAGCCTTGGACATTGAGTTGCAGGAGCGCGCGGACAAGCGTTATTACAGCCGCGCCTGCAAGCGAGCCGATCATCGTGCCGTAACCGCCGAAGATTGATCCGCCGCCGATGATCACGGAGGCGATGGCGTCAAGCTCGCGGAACTGGCCGGCAACCGGGTTGAAGCTGCGGAAATAAGCGACGTTGATGATCCCGGCCATGGTTGCGCAGAACGCGGACAGTACAAGTGCAATGAAGCGAACACGGTTCGTGTTGATGCCGGCATAGGCGGCGGCGCGGACATTGCCGCCTGCTGCACAGACCTTCAGCCCAAATGGTGTGTAGGCAAGCACGATGCCGGCGATGAGGGCGACGAAAAACATGAAGATCGTCTGGATGCTGACGACCTCGGCCACCGCACGGATCATCCCCGGGGGCAGCGAAACACCGAAATGCAGGAAAACGTCGTTCACCTTGCGGCCAAGCAGGTTGTAGCCTTCCGGCCAGCCGGTCAGCTGCTGGCCCGCGACAAACCAGGCGGCAAGGCCTCGGGCAATGTAGAACATGCCGAGCGTGGCAATGAAGGCGGGCAGCTTGAAGCCGACTGTGATGACGGCATTGACAAGGCCGGCCGCGGTCCCCGCAAGCAAACCCATCGCCACGGCAGTGAATGGATCGGCGCCCAGCACCTTGAGGAAATAGGCGGCCGTGCTGCCGGCGAGCGCTAGCACCGAGCCAACGGAGAGATCGATATCACCGGCCGCAATGACATAGGTGAGCCCGACGGCAACGAGCGCCAGCTCTGTGTAGTTGAGCAGGATCGCGAAGGTGTTGGGCAGGTTCCACCAGTAGTCCGGCCTTAGCGCCAGGCCGGTCAGCCAGAGCAGCACCGTCAGGATGATGGCGAGTGCGTCGCGCCGTGCAAGGAACTTGCCGAGCCCCGTGGCCGAGAGCGCCATGTCGGCCGCCATCGCCCCTTTGGTCTGCACGCCTTCCAGAGCGACGCCGCCGGTCTCGTAGGCCGGCGGCGGTGGCCGACCGCGGAGCCAGGCCCAGAACCGGGCGGCGATCTGGCGCCGAATGAGGAAGGGCTCGATCAGCACGGCCACGACCAGAAGCAGCCCCAGGAAGACCATGACGGCACCGGCTGGCAAGGTGAACCTGGCGCCGACGGCAACGCTCTCTCCATCGATCATGACGGTCCGTGTGATCGGCCAACCTTCGCGCAGCACCTTGTCGATCAGCACAACGACTGTCGCGCCAAGGCAGGACCCGAACACGCGCCCGCGCCCGCCAAGGATTGACGCACCGCCGATGACGACAGACGCGATCACGGTAAGCTCCCAGCCGACGCCGTAGAGAGGGGTGACGCCCTTGTCCTGCGCTGCTGCCAGAAGACCGGAAAGAGTCGCGCAGAGCGACGAGATCAAGTATGCGCGAATTCGCACCCACTGGGTGTTGATGCCGGCATAGGCTGCGGCCTGCTCGTTGCCGCCGGTCGCGAAGGTCTCATAGCCCCAGCGGGTCTTGGCAAGCACATAGGTGCCGATGACGGCTATGAGGAGGAAGATCGCGATCTGGTTGTTGAAGCCGAGAGCGTTGATCTCTCCGAGATGAAAGAAGAGCGGATAATCCGCCGCCTTGCCGGAGTAGTAGATCGCTTGACCGTGTGTGAGCGCAAGAACGAAGCCGCGACCGATAAAGAGCATCGTCAGCGTCGCAATGAACGCGGGCACTTTCAGGATCGTCACGAGGACGCCGTTGACGAGGCCAATCACCGTGCCGAGCAACACACAGAAGATCACCGACTCGATGACGCCGAAGTCGAGAACGTTTGACGCAAAGAGCCTCGCAAAAACGACGGCGATCAGGCCGTAGGTCGAGCCGACCGAAAGATCTAGGTCCTTGTTGGCGATGACAAAGGTCATTCCGACCGCGATTATCCCGACACGGGACGTGTCGCGAAGAAGCGCCAACAGGGCCTCCGTAGATCCAAAGAAGGCCGGATTGACGATCGCGCCGCCGAGGTAGAGCAGGGCGAGTAAGATCAGCAGCCCGGCCTCCCAGCCGCCGACGAGCTGGGGCGGCGCACGGCCTAGCGATGTCGTCGTGGGCGCCATGATATCTGCCGATCAATCTTGCCGTCGCAATGCGGGAGGCTTGCACCTCCCGCGTCGATTTCAGGCGTTTCGAACCGTTAGTTCTCGAAGCGCTTGCCAACCTTTGCGACGTTCTCCTTCGTCACCAACTGGGCACGCGTATCCAGGTTGGCGGCGGAAATGCCGCGATCGATCTGCAGGTAAAGCTGCATGACAGGCCAGAAGCCCTGCAGGAAGGGTTGCTGTCCCAGCGAGCCCGTCAGGTTTCCAGCGGCGATACCCTCCTGCTGTGCCGGGCCGAGGTCGAACCCGAATGCGCAGAACTTACCGGTCTTGCCCATCTGTGCGACTGCCTTAACGAGCGGTGGCGTGAAGACGTTGTTAGCCGTGAAGGCGCCGACTGCATCGCCGCGGGACTCGAAGAGCGAAACCAGCGCGTTGACGGGATCATTCGGATTCGTATCGATGCCGACATTCTCCGGCCCGGCGTCGACCTTGAAGGCATCAAGCTTGTTGGCATCCTTCAACGTCTTGACGATGGCGTTGAAGGCGGCAGTCACGCGATTGTTCACCTCGATGTTGCCCATCGCGGTCGACGACGGCAGGAGGATCGAGCCTTTGGTCGCGCCGCTATCAAGCACGCACTTGGCAAGCGCCTCGCCGCCGATGGCCGCAGCGGACGCGTCCTGACCGGTGTGACTTATGCCACTGCGGTGCAGGATGGTCGCATCAAACGAGTTGGTTGTGGCGATCGGTATGCCGGCTTTCTCGGCAGCCTTGACGATGTCATTGTAGGCGCCGACCTGCGGCGTCGTCATGATGATGCCGTCGATTGTCGGGTCCTGAACGATCTGGTTCAGGATCTCGATCTCGCGCGCCGGATCGTCGACCGGTGATTCCGAACCGAGCAGCAAAATCTTGGCGCCGATCATGTTGCCGGCGACGGTTGCGCCCACATAGACAGGGTCAAAAAAGCCATTGCCCGCCGTATGTGTTACGATCGCGAAGGTCAAATGACCGTCAGCCGAATGGAAGTTTTTCGTCTCGGGCGCTTCCTTGGCAGCTTCGGCAAAATCGTAGCCGCCAACAGCTTTCTCAACGCCGCCCGACTGCGCAAATGCATGTGTAACGCCCAGCGACAGTACCGCAGCCGAAGCCGCGTACAGCAAAGTCCGCCTCATGATTAATCCTCCCTTGAGCCAAGGGAGGAAAGCCTTTCGGGCGCAATTTATAGAGAGCAAAGGCCCGAAGGCTTCCTCCCATGCGCTAATATTCTGCGCAATTCCGATGCAAGTAAACGGCGAACTCATCGTAAGGGCGAAATTGTTTGCCTCCCAAACCTCCCCTGGTTGTTTTAGATGACAAATAGCCGTTGAGGTCGTGGTTACTGGCCCTAAGGGGGATGGATGCGCTTCCTGGCGAAGCTTGCCTCCTTTTCGGAAAGCGATACTTAGCTTGCTGAAAGAGCCACGATGCGCTCGTAAATGACGGCGGGGGTGGCAGGCTGGTATTCGTCGATCCGGTAATGTTTGGCGAGGGCGGCAACCGCCGCATCGGCAGAATCCGCGCTTGAGGCATGCACAAGCGTGATGGGGTCGCCTTTCTCGACACGCGTGCCAAGCGGCAGAATGTCGGATATCCCGACGCGATGATCGATCCTGTCGGCGGGATGACGTCGTCCGCCGCCGAGGTCGACGACGGCCATGCCGATCGCCCGTACGTCGCAGCCGGAAAGCCAACCGGACCGAGGCGCGGGGACAGGTTTCGTCAGCGGCGCCTTGATGAGGTATTTGTCCGGTGCCTCCAGCAGATCCGAGGGGCCGCCGAGGCGGCTGACCATGCGGGCAAAGCTTTCGGCGGCCTTGCCCGTCGAAAGCGCGTCCACGGCTTTTGCCTCACCGTCCTGAAGTGACGATACCACACCTGACTTCGCCAGCATCTCGGCTGCGAAGGCCAGCACCGCAGCCTCCAAGCGTGTGTTCTTCTTTTTGCCCGCTAGAAAATCCAGACAGTTTCGGATCTCGACGGCGTTTCCCGCAGCATCCGCCAGCGGCTGGTTCATGTCGGTAATCAGGGCCGATGTCCTGACGCCTGCACTGTTGGCGACATCGACAAGGGCGCGGGCCAGCATCTCGGCATCGTCAGGCTCGGCCATGAAAGCGCCCGTGCCGACCTTGACGTCGAGCACCAGCGTCTGCAGTCCGGCCGCAAGCTTCTTCGAAAGAATCGAGGCGGTGATGAGGGGGATCGAGTCAACGGTCGCCGTCACATCCCGGACAGCGTAAAGTTTACCGTCGGCGGGAGCGAGGGAGCCGGTCTGGCCGATGATGGCGCAGCCGACATCCTTCACGACCTTGCGGAAAACTGTTGCGTCAGGGGTGATGGTATAGCCGGGAATGGCTTCGAGCTTGTCCAGCGTCCCGCCGGTATGCCCGAGACCACGCCCTGATATCATCGGAACGGCGAGCCCGCAGGCCGCGGCAATCGGGGCGAGCATCAGCGAAACATTGTCCCCGACCCCGCCCGTCGAATGCTTGTCGGCGATCGGCCGGTCGATGTCTGCCCAGCTCAGCGTGTCGCCCGAGCGCGCCATGGCGAGCGTCAGCGCAACTACTTCTTCGCGCGACATGCCCTGGAACCAGACGGCCATGGCGAAGGCGCCGATCTGCCCCTCGGAGAGCTGGCCGGCCGCAAGTGCGGCAATGAACGACTGGATATCCTCTTCGGAAAGCGTTCCGCCATTTCGCTTCTGGCGGATGATCTCCTGCGGGATCATCTCAATAGCTCGATGCAGCGGCGGGCGCGGATTGCGTGCCGCTAAGCACGGCAAGAATGTCGTCGAGCAATCCGGATGCGCCGAAGCGGAACGTGGATGGCATCGGCCAGTCCGGCGCCATGATCGTTTCCGCAAGGCTCAGGTAAAGAGCTGCGTCTGCCACCGAACCGATGCCGCCCGCCGGCTTGAAGCCGACCTTGCGGCCGCTCTGGCGGATGACCCGCAACATGATGTCGGCGGCTTCCAGGGTCGCATTGACGGAGACCTTGCCGGTGGAGGTCTTGATGAAGTCGGCACCCGCCTCGATGGCGAGTTCGGAGGCACGACGGATCAGCGCCGCATCCTTGATCTCACCGGTCTCGAGAATGACCTTCAGCAGGATCGGGTCCTTGCACTCGGCTCGGACCGCCGCAACCATGTCGGTGACAGCCTTGCCGCTACCGGTCATGAATTTGCGATAGGGGATGACGAGGTCGATTTCGTCGGCGCCGTCTGCGATCGCCTCGCGTGTTTCGGCGGCAACGTCGGCCACTTCCATATCGCCCGACGGGAAATTGACCACAGTCGCAATCCGCACCGGATGACCCGTGCCGAGAACTGCGCGAGCGCGGGCAACGAAGCGCGGCCAGATGCAGATCGCCGCCGTGTTGCCATAGGGGGTTTGGGCGCGCGCACACAGCGCGTCGATCTGCGCCTCGGTGCAGTCATCCTTGAGGTTGGTAAGATCGAGGAGGGAGAGGGCGACGGCGGCCGTTTCCTTGCTGGAATGGTTGGTCATTGTTCGCGTTCTCCTGCAATCATTTCCTTCAGTATGGCGGCGAGGCGCGCACCGCCGATCGGAGCCATATCCTTGGTCTCCTCATGGCTCAGTTCGCCGCCGGTCATGCCGGCTCCATAGTTGGTGATTACGGACGCTGCCGCAACCCTTAAGCCAAGCATTCGCGCGATAATGACCTCCGGTACGGTCGACATGCCGACGGCATCGGCGCCGAGGATACGGGCCATGCGGATTTCGGCGGGTGTTTCGAAGCTTGGGCCTGAGAACCACATGTAGACGCCTTGCGACAAGGCGATACCGAGCTTCTCCGCAGCCTTGCGCATCCTCTCGGCGAGAGCTGCATCATAAGCACTCGTCATGCCGACAAAGCGACGATCACTTTCCTCGCCGATCAGCGGATTCATACCGGAATAGTTGATGTGATCGGTGATCTGCATCACGGAGCCAGGAGGCATGTCGTCTCGGAGCGACCCTGCGGAGTTGGTCAGGACTAGCGTCTCCACGCCTAGGCCTTTGAGCGCCTCAATCGGCAGCCGCATCGCGCTGGCATCGCCCTTCTCGTAGAAATGGACGCGACCGGACAGCATGATGACGGGCACACCGCCAAGCAAACCCGCGACGACTTCTCCGGCGTGGCCCGAAACCGCGCTAACAGGAAAGCCCGGCAAGTCGTGATAAGGGATGCGATGCGCATCAGTCATCTCGCCGACCAGCGAGCCGAGACCGGAACCAAGCACAATGCCGTAGCGCGGCGAAAGGCCGCCGAGCCTTCCGGCAAGCACGTCGAGAGCGGCACTCATCCGAGTTCGGTCTCGAAGCTGAACGGCAGCAGCTCTTCCATGGTCATCGTCTTCTTCACGCCGACCTCATCGCAGAGGTAGATCTTCGTGTCCTTGGAGGCGAACTCCGAGATCTTCTGCCGGCAGCCGCCGCAGGGCGGGCAGAGCGGCAGCTTTTCGGCGATCACGGCCATTTCGACGATCTTCTTGGCGCCGCCCATGATCATGGCGCTGATGGCGGTCGGCTCCGCGCACCAACCCTGCGGGAAGGACAGGTTCTCGATGTTGGCGCCGGTGTAGACCTTGCCGTCCTCGGCGCGAATGGCCGCGCCGACGGGGAACTTCGAGTAGGGGGCGTGGGCGAAAGCCATGGCTCCGCGAGCGGCCTCGAAAAGATCGTGGGACATGTTCTCAGCGTTCCTTCGTATAGGGGACACCACCCGCTTTCGGCGGGATTGCCACGCCGATGAAGCCGGCGAGCAGGATGCAGGTCAGGATATAGGGCAATGCCTGGAAGATCTGTACCGGCACTTCGCCGATCAGCGGAACCTGCTTGCCCTGCATGAAGTTTGCCAGCGCATCAAGGAAGCCGAAGAGCAGGCAGGCGAACATGACGGGCACCGGCCTCCACTTCGCAAAGACCAGCGCCGCAAGCGCGATGTAGCCCTTGCCGGCCGACATATCCTTGATGAAGGCAGCCGACTGCGCGATCGACAGATAGGTCCCCGAGAAGCCGCAGAGGATGCCGGCGCACATGACCGCGCGATAGCGCAGCCAGCTCACCGAAATGCCGGCCGTATCGACCGCGCCGGGATTCTCGCCTACAGCGCGCAGCCGCAGGCCGAAGCGCGTGCGATAGAGAATCCACCAGGAAAGCGGAACCGCGAGAAAGGCGAGGTAGGTCAGGATATTGTTGCCTGAGATCACGTTCGCATAGAGCGGGCCGATGATCGGAACTTCACGGACGGCATCGGCACCCGGCAGCACGATCGGCGCAAAGCGGGCTTCCTGAGTTAGCTGCGGCGTACGGCCGCCCTGGCCGAACCAGGCGCCCCCAAGGACGATTGTGATACCGGCGACGAAGAAGTTGATCGCAACGCCCGAGATGATCTGGTTGCCGCGATTGGTGATCGAGGCGAAGCCGTGGACGAGGCTAAGCGCCACGGAGCAAATGATGCCGGCACCGAGGCCAAGCCATGCCGAGTCCGTCAGGTAAGCGACGCAGGCTGCCGCAAAGGCAGAGCCGAGCATTTTGCCCTCGAGGCCGATATCGAAGATGCCGGCGCGTTCGGAGAACAGACCAGCCAGCGCCGTGAAGATCAGCGGGATCGACAGGCGGATCGTGGAGCTCAGGACGCTGATGAAGATGTCATAATAATCCATCGTCCGTTCCCCTCACGCGGCCTTGAACTGTTGATAGACGCGAACCATCGCGGGGCGGAACATGTATTCGAGCGCACCGGCGAAGAGGATAACAAGACCCTGAATGACCAGGATCATTTCGCGCGTGATGTTGGGCATCTCGAAGGAGATCCAATCGCCACCCTGATAGAGGATGCCAAAGAGGATCGCCGAGAAGATGATCCCGACTGGATGATTTCTCCCCATCAGCGACACGGCGATGCCTACAAAACCGGCGCCGCCCACGAACTCGACCTGCAGGCGGGCCGAGGATCCCATGACCGGGTTCAGCGCCATCATGCCGGCAAGCGCCCCCGACAGCAGCATCGCGGTCATGACGATGCGGGCGTACGGGATGCCGGCATAGGCCGCTGCGCTCTGGCTGACGCCAAGGGTGCGCATCTCGAAGCCGAGCTTGGTGCGCCAGATCAGCAGCCAGACGAAATAGGAGGCAACAAGGGCAATGAGGAACGAGACGTTGAACGGTGCTGCGCCGAGCTTGGCGCCGAACAGGTTCATCAGCCAGCCGAGTTTCGGCAACTGGCCGCCCTCAAGGAAGGTCCGGGTTTCCGGCGCCATCTTGCCGGGCACGATCAGCACATGCACCAGCAGATACACCATCAGCGCCGCGCCGATATAGTTGAACATGATGGTGGTGATGACGATGTGGCTGCCGCGCTTTGCCTGCAGGAAGGCGGGGATGAAGGCCCAGGCGGCGCCAAACAGGCCGGCACCCACTACGGCCACCGGCATGGTCACATACCAGGGGACATAGTGGTCGAGCGCCAGCGCCACCAATGCGCAGCCGAGACCGCCGAGATAGGCCTGGCCTTCCGAACCGATGTTGAACAGGCCCGCATGGATGGCGACAGCAACGGAGAGGCCGGTGAAGATGAAGCTCGTCGCATAATAGAGCGTAAAACCAATGCCTTCGCCGCTGCCGAGCGCACCCTCGATCAGCAGCGACAGGGCCGCAAGCGGGCTTTCGCCGATCAGCCAGACGACGAAGCCGGAGATCAGGAAGGCGACCAGCAGATTCAACAGCGGGATCAGGCCGTAGTTGATCCAATTTGGAAGTGGAACGGAAGCAGTGCTCATCAAGGCCTCACGCGGCAATGCCGGCCATCATCAGGCCGAGGGTCTGTTCACCGGCATCGGGCGTCTTCTCGCCGACGACGTGGCCGGCAAACATGACAAGGATACGGTCTGAAAGGGCACGGATTTCGTCGAGTTCGACGGAGACGAGCAGGATCGCCTTGCCCGCGTCGCGCATCTCGATGATCCGGCGGTGAATGAACTCGATCGCGCCGATATCGACGCCGCGGGTCGGCTGGCCGATGATCAGCGCCGTCGGATCGCGCTCGATTTCGCGTGCCACCACGATCTTCTGCTGGTTTCCACCGGAGAAGTTCGCGGTCTTCAGCCGCGGGTTCGGCGGGCGGATGTCGTATTTCTCGATCTTCTCCATCGCGTCCTTGCGGATCACGTCGAGATCGAGCAGCGGCCCCTTGCTGTAGCCGGGATTGCGGTGGTAGCCGAGAACGGAATTCTCGTATTCCTCGAACTTCAGCACCAGCCCCATGTGATGCCGGTCCTCGGGAATGTGGGCGAGGCCAAGCTCGCGCAACCGCGCCGGATCGGCCTTGTCGATCGGCTGACCGTCGAGGAAGATCTCGCCGGAATGCGGCTTGCGGATGCCTGCTATCGCCTCCAGCAATTCGGACTGCCCATTGCCGGCGACGCCGGCAATGCCGACGATCTCGCCGGCACGGACGTCGAAGGATACGTTGTCGACCATGATGACGCCGCGGTTGTCCTTGACCGTGAGATTGCGAACCGACAGGATCACCTTACCCGGGTTGGCTTCACCCTTCTGCACCCGCAGCAGGACGCGGCGACCGACCATCAGTTCGGCAAGCTCTTCGACGGTCGTTTCCGATGTCTTGCGGGTCGCGACCATCTCGCCACGGCGCATGACGGAAACGGTGTCGGTGATCGCCATGATCTCGCGCAGCTTGTGGGTGATCAGAATGACGGTCTTGCCCTGGTCGCGAAGGACGCGAAGGATCTTGAAAAGATGGTCCGCTTCAGCAGGTGTCAGCACGCCCGTCGGTTCGTCGAGGATCAGGATCTCGGCGCCGCGGTACATGGCCTTGAGGATTTCGACGCGCTGCTGCAACCCGACCGGAAGCTCTTCGATCAATGCATCGGGGTTCACTTCGAGGCCGTAGTCCTTCTCCAGGCGGCGCAACTCGGCGCGCGCGGAAGAAACGCCCCTGGCGAGCAGTGCGCCGCCTTCGGCGCCAAGCATGACGTTCTCGAGCACGGTAAAATTATCGACCAGCATGAAGTGCTGGTGCACCATCCCGATCCCGGCTGCGATCGCAGCCTGGCTGTCCTTGATGGTGACGGGATTGCCGTTGACGCGAATCTCCCCGCTATCGGCATGGTAGAAACCATAGATGATCGACATCAAGGTCGATTTGCCGGCACCGTTTTCCCCGATGATGCCGTGAATCGTACCCTTCGCGACGGTAAGATTGATGTCCTTGTTGGCGTGAACGGCACCGAATTTCTTGTCGATGCCCACAAGTTCGATAGCGGGCGTGTCTGTCACAGCAGGCTCCAAATACGAAAAGGGCGTATAACGGAGCGACTCCGCCATACGCCCGTCTCAGTCACGGATCACTTCGGGCAAGCATTGTCCGTCGTGTAGTCGTGAACCTTGATGGTTCCCGCAATGATGCCTTCCTTGGCCTTGTCGAGCGCGGCCTGCATGTCAGGCGTGATCAGCGCCTTGTTGTTGTCGTCCATGGCGGCGGCAACGCCGTCTTCCTTGACGCCGAGCGCCAGGACGCCGGCCGTGAACTTGTCGGTCTTGACGTCGCTGAAGCCGTTGTAGACAGCAAGGTCAACGCGCTTGACCATCGAGGTCAGGACGGAGCCCGGATGCAGGTGGTTCTGGTTGCTGTCGACGCCGATCGAGAGCTTCTTGTTGTCAGCGGCCGTCTGCAACACGCCGAGGCCCGTCGCACCTGCTGCCGCGTAGATGACATCAGCGCCCTGATCGATCTGGTTCTTGGTGAGCTCGCCGCCACGAACCGGGTCGTTCCAGGCAGCGCCGGTCGTGCCGGTCATGTTCTGGAACACCTCGATATCGGACTTGACGGAGCGTGCGCCCTGCTCGTAGCCGCATTCGAACTTGCGGATCAGCGGAATATCCATGCCGCCGACGAAGCCGACCTTACCGGACTTCGAGGCGAGGCCGGCGAGCGTGCCAACGAGGAAGGAGCCTTCTTCTTCCTTGTAAACGACCGAACGAACGTTCGGCTTGTCGACGACGGCGTCAACGATGACGAACTTCGTATCGGGGAATTCAGCCGCGACCTTCTCGATGGCCGACGTCCAGGCGAAGGAGACGGCAATAACCGGGTTGAAACCGCGGCTTGCAAAGTTACGGATTGCCTGCTCGCCCTGCGTGTCGCCGGTCGGCTCGAAGTCGCGATAGGCGATACCGGTTTCTTTCTTGAACTTCTCAGCGCCATTAAAGGCTGCTTCGTTAAAAGACTTATCGAACTTCCCGCCGGTGCCGTAAACGAGCGCCGGCTTGACGTCCGCGGCCAGCGCCGTCGTGGACATGGCAGCCACGGCCAGGAGAGTCAGAAGGGATTTTTTCATGAGTTGCAGCCCTATTGTTTCTATTTGTTTGGGTCCTCCCGCAAGCCGTTTAGGCATGTCTGCGGAACCACCGACCTCCCCCCGGAGGCCTGGCTGGGCGCATCCTTGCATGGCTCAAAAAAAATTTCACGAGAAATTTTTCGGCTGGTAAAAATTTGCCGCAATTGCCAAAAATCAGCTCAGGCGGGCTGTTTTTTGGACAAAATCATCGTTGGGTTGCGGTTTTTCTAGCCAATCCCGGAACCGGTCGACGCCATTTGTTATGCTGCAAATCGGCCAGCCGCAGGCGATCTCTTGTAGCCTGCCATCCATAACAACAGCGACAACACCAGGAAGACGGCGAATGCTGGCTGAAGCATCAGCCATTGGAAGGCGAGCGTGTAGAAGCGCGGGTGGATATAGTAGGCGATGCTCGATTGCAGGCTTTCCAGTGACGAGGGGCTGAGGTCCTGCCATGCGTCGCCCATGGGGGTAATGACCACGGAAGAGGCGGCAACGGACTGGATCGAATCGACTGTTCCGGCAATCACGGCAACGGCCAGCGCGACAAGACTCGTCAAACGCAAAAGGAAACGCATCGAACTCTCCGGCGATCAAATATGGCAGCCATTTTCCTGGGCAGCCGCGCCATTCGTCAACCTCCACAAAAGATAGTTATGGAGGGGTGGAGCTGCAATGGAGGGCCCGAGCGCACTTTTACCGGAAGAAGTCAAAAAACTGTTAGATTTGGGTTGATCGGCAGAAATTCATCGGTATATATCGCGGCCGTTCCGACGATTTGCATCTTCGCCGATGCAGACCGCCAAAGGACAGGTGGCCGAGTGGTTGAAGGCGCACGCCTGGAACGCGTGTGTACGTGAAAGCGTACCGAGGGTTCGAATCCCTCTCTGTCCGCCAATTATCTTCTGAAGATACTTGTTTTTACTAGAATAGTTTCTTTGGCGTCCGTCAGGTCCGCCGTTTAGCCCGCTGCCGGCCCACGGCTGAGTATGTCGCTACCTGCGTCGATAGAGCTGCCGCTTCGCTAATGCGGACAGAGCGCCTCGCTCCGTTGGAGCAAACGCGTCGCCCACCGTTAACGTTGAATTCCAGCAGGGCAGAGGGCCACCCAGCGACCAGCGTTCATGGGCTGCCATCGGGTCAGCTATCTCCTAAGCGCCGTCGGAGCCCGCCGAGGCAGCCCTTACGTCGGTCTCTGAGGAGGAGGTTGATGTCGACACTGGCGCTGGAGCCTTGCGACGCTTGAGGTATTCCTCGAAGCGCTGAAGAACGACATAGAAGGAAGGCACGAAAAGGACTGCGAGGCAGGTGGACGCCAGCATGCCGCTGAAGACTGAGATCCCGATCGACCGGCGCGCGTTCGCTCCTGCGCCTGTAGCAAGGACCAGCGGAAGCACCCCGAGGATGAAGGCGAAGGATGTCATCAAGATCGGGCGGAAGCGCAGGCGTGCCGCCTCCACTGCCGCTTCCAGGATTTCCATCCCCTGCATGCGTTGCTCGCGGGCATATTCGACGATCAGGATTGCGTTCTTGGAAGCGAGCGCAATCAACAGGATGACGCCGATCTGGGTATAGAGGTTGTTGGCGACGCCGAGCGCCATCAGTGCGCCGACCGTACCAAGTAGCGCTAGAGGCACCGCCAGCAGCACCGCGAGCGGCAGGATCCAACTTTCATATTGGCCGGCGAGCACGAAATAGACGAGCAGTATGGCGAGTGCGAAGACGAAGTAGATCTGCGAACCGACGGCCTTTTCCTGGTAGGACATTGCCGTCCAGTCGAAGCCAGCGGTCGGTGGCAGTGTCTTGCTGGCGATCTGCTCCATCACGTCGAGAGCCTGGCCGGAGCTAAAGCCCGTCGCCGCGCCGCCAACGATCGTGGCGCTGGGATAGAGGTTGTAGAGACTGATCAGGGACGGACCCTGCATGGGAGTGACGTCGACCACGGTTCCTAGCGGCACCATGGTGCCGTTGCCTGCTTTGACCATCAGCCTGCGGATGTCTTCAGGGCTGACGCGCGCGTCGGGCGAGGCCTGCACATAGACCTGGAAGGTGCGGCCGAATTTGCTGAACTGCGTCACATAGCTGGAGCCCACATAGCCGGAAAGCGCGGAGAAGACCTGGCCGACTTCGATGCCAAGGGTCTCGGCCTTGATCCGATCGACGGTGACCGCCAATTGCGGCACGCCGGCGCGGAAGCTGGTGCTCAGCCGTTGTAGAGCGGACTGGCTGTTGCCGTTGCTGACGATGCTGTTGGCCAGAGATTCGAGGAGGGGGTAGTCGAAGTCGCCATTGCGGATCTCCACCTGCATGGTGAAGCCGCTGGCATTGCCGATGCCCTGGATGGGTGGCGGCACGAGCACAAGCGTATTGGCGTCGAGCACCTCCTTCAGAGCACCGTTCAGATGCTCGTAGACCGACAGTAGGTCCTGCCCCTTCTCCTTCTCGCGCGCGCCCCAATCCTTCAGTACGACGTAGGCAACGCCTGCGTTCGGCAGGCTGGCATTGTTATCCAGCACCGAAATGCCGCTGATGGTCAGTACGTTTTCGACCCCTGGTGTCGCCGCGGCGATCGTGCCGACCTGTTGCATGACTTGATCGGCCCGCTCCTTGGAGGCTCCGTCGGGCAATTGAGCGCCGATGAGCACATAGCCCTGGTCCTCGACCGGCAGGAAGGCGGTCGGCAGGCGGGCCAGACCCCAGCCAGCCACCGCGATTAGCGCGAGCGCTATCACGACCATCAGGCCGCTGCGGTGCACCATCCGGCCGATCAGGCCGGCGTAACGGCGCTCGATCGGATCGTAGGCACGGTTGAAGGCCCGGTAGAAGACGTTGCGCTGTTCCGGCGGGACGGGTGGCCGCAGCCAAAGGGCACACTGCGTCGGCTTCAACGTCATGGCGTTGATGGCGCTGATCAGGGCGGTGGCGGCAATTACAAGGGCGAATTGCCGATAGAGCTGCCCGGTTAGACCCGGCAGGAACGCTGCGGGAATGAAGACCGACATCAGCACCAGCGTGATGCCGATCACCGGCCCTAACAACTCATCCATCGCTTTCTCGGCGGCTTCGCGACCCGGCAGGCCCCTCTCGACGTGGCGAGCGACGCCTTCGACGATAACGATGGCGTCGTCGACGACGATGCCGATGGCAAGGACGATGGCGAAGAGGGTCGACAGATTGACGGTGAAGCCGAGGGCGGCCATGGCCGCGAAGGCGCCGATGATCGTCACCGGCACCGTGGTTGCCGGCACAAGCGTCGCCCGCCAGTCCTGGAGGAAAACGAGAATGACGATCAGCACCAGAACACCCGCCTCGATCAGCGTCTTGTAGACTTCGTCGATCGAGGCAGTGACGAACTTTGTGGTGTCGAAAGGCATTTGGTATTGCAAGCCCGGCGGAAAGCTCTTGGAGAGCTCGGCCATCTTGACGCCCACCTCCTTGGCGACGGTAAGAGCATTGGCTTCCGGCAGCTGGAATATGCCGATGCCGGTCGCCGGATGACCGTTCTGCATGAAGGTCTGGCTGTAGGTCTGGGCGCCCAGCTCGACCCGACCGATGTCCCGGATGCGCGTAATGCGGCCACCGTTCTCGGCATCGACCTTGACGATGATGTTTTCGAAGTCGGGCGCCTCGCTGAGGCGGCCATTGACGTTCAGCGTGTATTGGAAATCCTGGCCGGTCGGTACCGGGGGGATGCCGATCTGGCCGGCCGCCACCTCCTGGCTCTGTTGCTGCACGACGGAGATTACGTCATTCGGCGTCAGGCCCCGTGCCTGCAGAAGATTGGGATCCATCCAGATGCGCATCGCGTACTGGCCCGCGCCAAAAACCGTGACGCTGCCGACGCCCGGTAGACGCGAGAGTTCGCTTTGCAGGTTGATGACCGCATAGTTCGAGAGGAACAGACTGTCGAAACGGTTGTCCGGCGAGGTCAGCGTGACGAAGCCGAGGATGGACGTCGATTTCTTCTGCGTGGTTACACCCTGCAGCTGCACCGCCTGCGGCAGCGACGACATGGCGATCGCTACCCGGTTCTGGACGAGCACCTGCGCCTGGTCTGGATCGGTGCCAATGGCAAAGGTGACGTTCAACGAGTAGGTGCCGTCGCTGGCGCTCGTCGACTGCATGTAGATCATGTCTTGAACGCCGTTCACCTGCTGCTCGATCGGCAACGCGACGGTGTCGACGAGGGTCTTGGCGCTGGCGCCGGGATAGCGCGTCGTCACCGATACGGTCGGCGGAACGACGTTCGGATATTGCGCGACGGGCAGCTGGATCAACGCCACGGCGCCGATCAGCACCATGACCAGAGCGAGAACATTGGCCAGCACCGGCCGCTCGATGAAAAAGCGCGAGATCATGGCTTGGCTGCTTCCGCAGCAGAGGGTGCAGGCGTATCGGTCCGGGGCACGACTGTTGCATGCGGAGCAGAGGTTGCGTCCTCGCCGGGATCCAGTTTGACCTTCTCCGGCGCGACTTTCGCGCCTGGAATCGCCCGCTGAATACCTTCGGCGACCACCCAGTCATTGGGATCGAGACCCTCCTCGATCACCCGCAGTCTTCCCTGCCGCTGGCCGGTCTTGACTTGGCGTTGCTCGATCACGTCGTCCTTGCCGAGAACCAGTACGTAGCTGCCCTGCTGGTTGGAACCGATCGATTCATCGCGAACGAATATGCCGCCGTCGCGATGACCGACCGGGACTCGCACGCGGGCGAAAAAGCCAGGCAGCAGGGCGCGGTCCTTGTTGTCGAGCACGCCGCGGACCTGCAGCGTACCCGTCGAGGCATCGACCTGCGGCGCCGCATAATCAAGGCGACCCTTATGCGGATAGCCGTCTTCGCCCTGCAGGCCGATCTCGACAGGAACATTCGGAAGGTCGACTTCGCGGAATGTCTTGCCCTGCCGTGCCAAATCCTGCTTGATCGCCAGGACCTGCGGTTCGCTGACGTTGAAATAGACATAAATCGGATCTAGCTGGACGATCGTGGCAAGCTTGGTCGGTCCGGCAACGCCGACAAGCGCGCCGACATCAACGAGATGAGCGCTCACCACGCCGTCGAAAGGCGCCAGAACACGGGTATAGCCAAGATTGATCTCTGCCAGTTGCAGGCTCGCCTGGGCGTTGAGGATGTTCGCGTTCGCTTCGTCATAGGCGGCCGTCGCGGTGTCCACATTGGTCTGGGTGGTGGCCTGCTGCTTTATGAGCGCGAGCTGTCGTTGGTACTCCTGCTGACGCCCGACCTGGGAGGCTTTCGCGGAAGTCAGCGATGCCTGCGCCTGATCGCGCTGCGCCGTATAGGTATTGCTCTGGATCGAGAAGAGCTGATCACCCTGCTTGACCGACGCGCCATCACGGTAGTCGATCGTGTCGAGGAACCCTTGCACGCGCGCCTCGATGTCGACGCTGTTGAAGGCAGCGGTATTGCCGGTCAGCTCGAAATAGGAGGTTACCGGCTGCACCAGCGGCTGGGCCACATGGATCACCGGCGGCGGTGGCGGAACGTATTCGTTCTTGCTGCCGTCACACGCGGATAGCGCTGCCGTTGCAGCAAGCGTGATCGATAATTGTAGGCTTCGATACAATTTACCACGCATTTTGCCGCCTCAACCGCTTCAACGCCTCAGCCGTAATGCACGTGCGCCTCGCCTATGAACGACCCGTATCTCCCCCGGCGAAGTAAACACTAATATTCCTGTAGATCGCTGAAGTTGCAATAGCTTAAACACGGCGGCTGCTTAGGCGTGCCCAGGAGTGCTGCCAGCCGGTTGCACTGCCGTCTCGCCTGGCCACCGTGTCCACCCGAAAAAGCCCATCTCGTTCCGATATGATCAAAGAGGGCGAAAGTGGGAGAGTCACAGCCGTACCCAAGGGTGAGCATCAATCACATTCGAAGGCGAGGTCCAGTAGAAAGTGCTTGCATAAACCGACCGGTCAGTCAATTATGCGCCGCAGGCGGGAGGAAATCCGCATCGAGACTTTGTTTGACCGTCACAGGGCGCCGCTGGAAGCGGCCTTGCCGACGGCTCGGGCGTGGCTTCTGGCGGAGATGGCCGGCAGGGGCATGGAGGCACATCCAACGCCCGCGACGGGTAACGTGATACGATCCCATGCAAGTCATCTGCAAAGGCCAGGGAGGGCATGATGCAGTCACTGATAACACCAGTTCATAAACCGGTTCCGGTGGAAATTCTGCAGGCGGAGCTGCGCAAGGTTTGCGGTGCCTTCGATCTCGAGCCGATGGGCCGAGACGGTACCATGGCCGGCGATGTCGCGAGCCGCCGCATCGGCTACTTCGAGACGGCCGTGGTCGGGCTCGACGCGCGCCATGTCAGCCGCAGCACCCGCTCGATCCGGCAGGACCCGGGCGAGCATCTCTTCCTCCTGATCCAGGACGAGGGCCACTGCCGCGTCGAGCAGAGCGAAAAGGCGGCCACACTTTTGCCCGGCGATATGTTCCTGGTCGATTCCGTACTGCCGTCCTCCTTTGTCTATGACGGCGTACGCTCAAGCCAGGTGTCGCTGCACATGCCGCGTCACGAAATGCTGCACCGCTTTGGCCAGGAATGCACCGGCGGCGTCGCGATCAGCCGCGACGACCCGCTGTGGGTCGCCATGCGCGCGGTGCTGACGAAAATGCTCGCAGAGCCGGGCGCGACGACGCAGCTCGGCGAAGCCTTCTTCTGCCTGATGGGCGCGTATCTCCAGGGTGTCAGGACCCAGGAGAAAGCGCGGCCGACCGAAACGCTGCTGTCGCGGGCGCTCGCCCTGATCGATCGCCACTGCGCCGATCCCGGTTTCGGCCCGAGCGAACTTGCCCGCCGCCTCAATGTCTCCGAACGCATGCTGCAGCGGCATTTCCAGACGCTCGGCGAAACGCCCGGCCACCGGTTGCTCGGCCGCCGGCTGGAGCTTGCGCATGCGCGCCTTGGCGCGCCGCAGCCGGGCCAGGGAGGGCAGGGGATCGCGGGCATCGCCTTCGATGCCGGCTTTAACGACCTTTCCTACTTCTATCGCGAGTTCCGCAAGAAATACGGCATCACGCCGGGCGCCGTCGTCCGCAGCCCCGTCGAGCGCTGCCATTGACGGATTTGTCCAATGCGCCGGACGGCCCCGTCCAAGTGGGGCTCGAGCACTTCGTATAGGCTATCCCGCCAATAGTCCTGCATGAGGTGGGGCTTGAAGGGAGGAGGCGATCATGACGCTGCACAGCGCGACGATCAACGGTAAGCCGGTCAACGGCCAAAAGACTTTCAGCGTATTGAACCCGGCCACGGGCGAGGAAGTGGGTCGCGCGCCGAACATGGGTGCTGCCGAACTCAACGCCGCCGTCGCCGCCGCCAAGGCCGCGTTTCCGGCCTGGTCGGCCAAGAGCGACGAAGAATTGCAGGCCGCGTGTGCCGCCGTCACCGCCCGCATCGAAGCGCATGCCGGAGAACTCGCGGAGCTTCTGACCCGCGAACAGGGCAAGCCGCTGAACGGCCTGGGCTCGCGCTGGGAACTCGGCGGCACGGTCGCCTGGGCCGGCTACACGACCGGGCTTTCGCTGCCCGTCAAGGTGCTTCAGGACAACGAGCAGGGCCGCGTGGTGCTGCACCGCAAGCCCCTCGGTGTCGTGGGTTCCATCACGCCATGGAACTTCCCTGTCATGATCGCGATCTGGCATATCATGCCGGCGCTGCGCACCGGCAACACGGTGGTTGTCAAGCCGTCGCCGCTGACCCCACTTTCGACGCTGCGCCTCGTCGAGATCATGAACGAGGTGCTGCCGGCCGGCGTGCTCAACGTCGTTACCGGCGACGATACGGGCGAATTCAACCTCGGCGGCGCCATGGCGTCCCATCCGGACATCCGCAAGATCGTCTTCACCGGCTCCTGCGCCACCGGCCAGAAGGTCATGCGCTCGGCTGCCGAAACGATGAAGCGCCTGACGCTGGAACTTGGCGGCAACGATGCCGGCATCGTGCTCCCCGACGCCGATCCGGCCGCGATCGCCGAAGGTCTGTTCTGGGGCGCCTTCATCAACAACGGCCAGACCTGCGCCGCCATGAAGCGCCTCTACGTGCATGAATCCATCCACGACGCCGTCTGCGACGCGCTGGTCGCCTATGCGAAGAACATCCCGGTCGGCAACGGCCTCGAAGAGACGAGCATTCTCGGGCCGATCCAGAATCGCATGCAGTTCGACAAGGTGAGCCGCCTCGTTGCCGACGCCAGAGGCCGTGGCAAGGTGCTGCTCGGTGGCGAAGCGGGCGAGGGCCTGTTCTTCCCGCCGACCATTGTCTCGGGCCTTTCGAACGGCGACGCGCTGGTCGACGAGGAGCAGTTCGGCCCGGCGCTGCCGGTGATCAAGTATTCGGACATCGAGGACGCGATCCGTATGGCCAACGACAGCCCGAACGGCCTCGGCGGTTCGGTCTGGTCCTCCGACATCGCCGCCGCCAAGAAGGTCGCGGCCCGCATGGAATGCGGTTCGGTCTGGATCAACAAGCATGGCGCAATCCAGCCGAACGCGCCGTTCGGCGGCGTCAAGGCCTCCGGCTTCGGCGTCGAGTTCGCCGTAGAGGGGCTAGAGGAATACACGGACATCCAGGTGGTGTTCGCTTGAGCATGCAAGTCCTGAGATAACTAGGGAGGAGATTATGACAATGAAGCGATATCTGGCTTCGGCCAGCCTCGTGCTGGCGCTTGGCGCGCCTGCTGCCTTCGCCCATCCGCTGGATGGCCTGACGGCGGAGGAATACCAGAAGATCAACAAGATCCTGCGCGACGAGAAGGTGGTGGACGACAATACGCTCTACCCGCTGATCGAGCTTAAGGAGCCGGCCAAGGCCGACGTGCTTTCCTGGAAGGACGGCGACAAGCCGCTCGACCGCGAGGCGAAGGTGCAGCTGACGAGCCCGCAGGGCTTCAAGGAAGCCGTCGTCAACATCACGACCGGCAAGGTCGAGAGCACGACGCCGATCAAGGGCCAGCCGATGGTCCTCTTCACCGAATTCATGGACGCGCTCGCCGGCGCGCTGCAGAATCCGGACATGGTGGCGGGCCTGAAGAAGCGCGGCCTGACGCCGGAGCAGGCCTTCTGCCTGCCGCTGACGGCCGGCAACTTCTTCACCGAGGAATACGAGAATTCCCGCCTGATGAAGGTGCCCTGCTATCGCGTGCCGGATGGCTCCAACTACTACGCAAAGCCGATCGAAGGTCTCTTCGCCGTCTACGACATCGGCAAGAAGAAGGTGCTGAACGTCATCGACACCGGCGCCATCGAAGGCCCGAAGGACAATTGGGGCTATACCGAGAAGGAAGTAGAGGCTCGCGAGCCGCTGCGTCCGAAGATGAACATGGCCACGCTCTCCCAGGAAGGCGGCCCGAACTACAAGATCACAGGCAGCCATCTCGAATGGGACCTGTGGCGCTTCAACTTCCGCGTCGACAAGCGTCCGGGCCTGGTGCTTTCCAACCTCGACGTCAAGGACGGCGACAAGTGGCGTTCGGTCATCTACCAGTCGCACCTGTCGGAAGTCTTCGTGCCCTACATGGACCCGACCGAAGGCTGGTACTGGCGCACCTACATGGATAGCGGGGAATACGGTTTCGGCCTGTTCCTGAGCCCGTTGCGCGCCGGCGTCGACTGCCCGAGCTACGCCACCTTCCTGCCGGCGACGATTGCCGACGACAAGGGCAATCCGCTGACGATCCCGGATGCGATCTGCGTCTTCGAGCGCTCGATTGGCGATCCGGCCTGGCGTCACTTCGAGGTCTTCGCCCAGACGCCCGAGAAGCCGCTTCCGGCCGAAGGCCGCCCGGCCACCGAGCTGGTCGTGCGTACGGCTTCGGAAGTCGGCAACTACGACTATCTGATGGACTATCGCCTGCAGCAGGACGGCCAGATTCGCATCATGATCGGCGCAACCGGCCTTGATGCGGTGAAGGGTGTCGCATCGACCTCGATGAACGATCCGACCGCCGCTGCGGATACCGCCCACGGCACGCTGATCGCGCCCAATCTGGTGGCCGCCAACCACGACCACTACTTCAACTTCCGCATCGACTTCGACGTCGACCAGCCGGCCAACCACTTCGGCACCATGGACATCGTTCCCTCCAAGGTCGACCCGAAGAACCCGCGCCGGTCGATGTGGGAAGTGCAGCACACCATGCCGAAGACGGAGATGGAAGCTCGCTACCAGCTCTCGGCGATGAAGCCGCGCTATTTCATGATCTCCGATCCGTCCCGCGAAGGCTATCTCGGCCAGGAACCGGGCTGGATGGTCCATCACGGCGACGTGGCCTACGGTCCCTTCGATTTCGCCAAGGACCCGCCGATGAAGCGCAATGCCTACATCGAGTACTCGGTTTGGAATACGGTCTACAATGCGGACCAGCAGTATGCCGGCGGCAAGTTTGCCATGCAGAGCGACGGCTCCGACACGCTGCCGGAATGGGTGAAGGCGAACAAGCCGCTGATGGGCAAGGATGTCGTGACCTGGTTCACGGCAGGCTTCCACCACATCCCGCGCATGGAAGACTGGCCGGTCATGTCAACCGAGTGGAAGACCATCCACATCGAGCCGCACAACTTCTTCGCCCACAACCCGGCGCTGACGATCCGCAACGCGCCGCCTGCGATCCAGAACGCCCAACAGTAAGCGAACATACGATGACGAAGGGGCGCCCACTGGGCGCCCCTTTTACTCTGCCTTGCCCATTCGCCGAGTACGATCCTTGTGATGGACCGAACCGCAGTCTTGAGCTTGCCAATCGGCGCGACACCACGACGTCGCGCGCATGACATATTCAGTGTCCCGCGACGAGCTCCGCCGCAGCGGTCTTCTTGGGTTGCCGCAGCAGCAAGACGACAGGCGTCATCGCGATGATCATAACGCCCATCAGCCAGAAGCAATCGCTATAGGTCATAACGAGCGCGTTGCGTTCGATGAGGCTCGACAGCTGCGATATTGCGCGAAGCTTCGCCGTGGCCGCGTCAATGCCTTGGCTCATCCCGCTCACCGCAAGGCGCGCCTGTCCTGCGATCGAATTTGCCGTGAGCGCCTCGCGTATGGTGTCCGAATGGGCAGCGCTGCGCTGGTCGATGACGACGCCGCTCAAGGCGAGGCCCATCGAGCCCCCGAGATTGCGGGCCATGCTGTAGATACCCGCGCCGTCGGCTGCATTTTCGCGTCCGATAGCGGCCATGGAGACCTGGTTGAGCGGCATCGCAGCCAGGATCTGTCCCACGCCCCGCAGCAGTTGCGAGACCGTGAAGTCGCCTCCGGCGCTGTCCGGACTAAGCCCGATGTCGACGAAGCAGCTTGCCGCGAAGAAGACCAGGCCGAGCGCGACCATGATCCGCGCGTCGAAACGGCCGACGACGCGGGGAAGGATCGGAACGAGCAACAGCACTGGAACTGCGGACAGAGCCATGATGCCGCCCGCCTGTCTTGGATTGTATCCGGCGATCGTGCTCAGGAACTGCGGAAGGATGAAGGTCGCGCCGTAGGTGGCCGCCCCAACGGCGAGGGCGATCAGCGTGGCGCTGGCGAAGGCACCATTCCGGAGCAGGGAGAGCTTGATGACCGGGTCGGCACTGGTCTTCTGGGTCACGAACAGCACGACGAACCCGAGGAGCGAGGCGAGGCTCAGCTGCACGATCATCGGAGACTCGAACCAGGCTTCGCGCTGCCCCTCTTCGAACACGACCGTCAGGCAGCTGAACGCCAGCGTCATGCCGGCGATTCCCCACCAATCCGCCTTGGCCAACAGCCCAAGGTTTGGACTTTGGCGGGGCAGGCCGACAAGCAGCAGAATGGCGAGCGCGATACCGACAGGCAAATTGAGGAAGAAGCACCATCTCCAGGTGACCTCTTCGGCGAGATATCCTCCCAGCACCGGTCCGAGGATCGGCCCGATGAGCACGATGACGCCGAAGATGCTCATTCCGACAGGCATCTGGCGAGGCGGCAGCCGGGTTCTGACGATGACCTGCGCGGTCGGTATCAAGGCGCCGCCGAAAAATCCTTGCCCGACGCGCCCAACGATCATCGCGAGCAGGCTGTCGGACAGGCCGCAGAACATGGAGAACAGAACGAAGGCCGTGGTCGTCACCAGAAGCAATGTTCGCAGCCCCAGCAGACGCGTGAACCATGCCGTCAGGGGGATCATGATGACCTCGGCAACGAGGTATCCCGTGCCTATCCAGGTCCCCTCTGTGCCGCTGGCTCCGATGGCTCCCTGGATTTGCGGCAGCGCGGTGTTGGTGATCGAGATGTCGAGCGTGGCCATCAGCGCGCCGATCGCGCCGGCGACGACGGCGACCCAGTCGGTGAGGCTCGCGGCATCCGGCTGGGGCGCTACCGCCTGGACCGATATCGATTGTCCGCTCATTGCACCGACGCCACCTTGTCGAAGGTCGAAACCTTGGTGTTGACCGAGACTTCAATGGAGAGGCCGGGCAGCAGCGGAGGCATCTTCTGGCCCGTCTCCAGCTTGATGCGGACGGGAACACGCTGGACGATCTTGGTGAAGTTGCCCGTCGCGTTTTCCGGGGGCAGCAGGGCGAATTGCGCACCTGTTCCCGGCGCGAAGCTGTCGACGACACCTATGACCTTGAAATTGGGATAGGCGTCGATCGTGATCGTGGCGGGCTGCCCTGCTCGCATGTCCCCGATCTGCGTTTCCTTGAAGTTGGCCACAAGGTAGATGTCGTCGGTTGGAACGACCGTCATCAGTTGCGTGCCTGGCTGGACGAACTGTCCGACCTGGACCGTGCGATCGCCGATCCTGCCGGAGATCGCACTACGAAGCACCGTGTCGTCGAGATCAATTTCTGCCTTGCCGAGGCTCTCTTGGGCGGCAACCAGTTGCGCATGGGCCTGTTCGACCTGCGCCTTCAGGGCGGTCGTCTGCTGCCGGGCCGCATCAAGGACAGCCTGCTTCAGACGAACAACGGATTTCGCCTGTTCGAGCGCGCTCCTCGCCTGCTCGCCCTTGTGCTGGCTCTCGATGCCGCGGGCGGCGAGGGGGGACGTCCGGTCGAAGTCCTTCTGGGCGAGTTCGGCATTCTCGGTCGCGTTTTCGAGGTCGGCCGCAGCCTGTGCAATCACAGAGTCCTGCTGCTTGATGTCGGCCTCGCTCTTGGCGACGTCCGCCTGGCGGGCGTTGACGGTGGCCTTGGCCTCGCGGACCGCCATTTCGTAGCGACGGGGATCGATCTTGACGAGCGGCTGGCCCGCCGTGACCGTCTGGTTATCGGAGACATATACTTCCGCGATCTGCCCCGAAAGCACGGAGGCCATCGAGACCTGGTCGGCGCGAAGATAAGCATTGTCGGTGCTCTCGATAAAGCGTCCGTTCTTATGCCAGTCGTAGCCATAATAACCGCCGCCGATGGCGACAATGGCTCCAATGGTGGCCAGCGCATATCGCGTGCGGCTGCGCTTCGTTTGTATTTTTGCTTCCGGCAAGGAAGCGGCTTTTGGGGAGACAATAGCGTCCATGGTCAAGTCGCTTGGGGTTCGTTGGATTGCGTGAATTATTACACGCGTAAGAATTCTGTCAACTGGAAGAATTTTTACAGATGGAATAAATTTTATCGTCATGGTATTGTCCGCAGGACAAGGAGTGATTGATGACGAGATTGAGACGACGCAATGCCGAGAGCGGCTACCCAAGGGGTGACGAAACCAAGGCGAGGATCATCAAGACGGCAATCTCGTTGTTCGGTGAGAACGGATTTGCTGGCGTTTCCGCCCGGGAGATCGCCAGCGCGGCAGGCGTGCCGGCACCGTCCTTGCAGTATTATTTCGAGAACAAGGAAGGCCTGTACGAGGCCTGCATCGCGGACATTCACGCCTCCGCTTGGGAAGCGATCGGACCTGTCACGTGTGAGGTCGAGGAACTCCTCACGGCCAATGCGGACGCGGACAAGGTCATCGACGGTTATTGCAGAATTCTGGACGCTCTCGCGGATTTTCTGTTCGCGATGCCGGATGCGGCCAGCCGCGCGTTATTCGTGGCCCAGCACCGTTCGCCGTCAAATCCGCCGACCAATAAATCGAGCGGCAAAAGCGCCACGGGGAGGCGAATTCAGGAGTGTTGCGCTGCCATCGTCGCTCGCGTCTCTGGAAATCGTCTTACCGACGAGGAGATCGGCATGGTGTGCACCACGATCAACGGGCAGCTGATTATCGTCCATCTTGCTCGAGAGCACGTGGAAGACATGATGGGGTGGCAGGAGATCACGCCCGAGAGGATCGAGGCCCTGAAATCGGTCGTGAGAAAACACACAACCGTCATCCTGAATTCCTATCGATCATGACGTCTTGAGGGAACCTGGGTTCACGGCGCAACATCGGACCCGTCGCTCCCTTGAGGCGAGGAAGGGGAGAGCCACCAGTAATTGGCTGCCAACAGGGCTACAAATGCCAGAACGCTCAAGACAATGTCGATGACGTTCAAGTCAGGCTTGAGCATTTTGCGGGCCACGACAAACGCGAGCAACTCCAGTATCGCCCTGAGGTCGTGAGTGACGAGCGTGCGGACGAGTTCTATGGCGATCACCAGCAACAACACCCGATAGATCAACTCATAGAATGTGTCCGTCTGCCCCCAACTCATCGCCAAAAGGGTCTGGACGCTGCTCAGGCCAAAAACCGCGACCCCGCAAAGGATCACCAGCGCCAGCACGCGTTCGAGCCAGGTCGCTATCGTCTTGAAGCTGTTCGACATGCGATCGTTCGCGTCCATCGTTGGAGCATCCTCTTGTCGGTGCGGCGGTCGCGAGACCTGGAAGCCCGTCACGATCAGCGTCACGGGCATTCTTGATATCAGTCGCTCCGCGTCATCTCCTCCCAGCGGCCCATCCGGCCGGCATAATCGGGCTAAGCCCCGAGCGTTGTCTTTACCCTTTCCCGAGTATAGGGCAGATCGTAAAGGCGCTTGCCGGTCGCGTGCTTGAAGGCGTTGGCAATGGCTCCCCCCGTCGGTCCTTGGGCGGCTTCCGCGACACCGAGATAGGGCTGGCCGGGATTGTCGACGACATGCACCTCGATGCTGTCCGGAACCGCGCTGAAGCGCAGGATCGGATAGGAGGACCAGTCGGGGCTGGTGATCCGTGTATTGTTGAAATGCACCGCCTCGTAGAGTGTCCAGCTCATCGATTGCAGGATGCCGCCCTCGGTTTGGTTGACGATGGCGTCCGGGGCAACGGCCTCGCCGCAATCGACGGCGGATACGACGTGCGAAATCTGGATGATGCCCGTCTCGGCATCGACCTCGGCTTCGAGCGCGATAGCCAGATAGGCGGCATGGTTCTTGTATTTCGCGAAGGCGAAGCCACGTCCCTTGCCCGCCGGCAGCGGATCATTGTTCCAGTCGAACTTGTCGGCTGTGACCTCGATCACTTTCCGGGCCCGTGGATCCTTCATGTGCCGGAGCCGAAATTCGACGGGGTCAGCCCCGGCTGCTTCGGCAAGCTCGTCCATGAAGCTCTCGATGGAGAAGACGTTGCAATAGGCGCCAAGGCCGCGAAGCGCCGAGACACGGACCGGCATGTCGGCCAGGAAGTGCCAGTTCACGCGCTGGTTCGGGACGTCGTAGAGCGGAATGGCGTTGCGATCGCCGTTGCCGAGCGGCGATATCTGCAGCTTGGCCGCATCCGGCGGGAAGTGCTTGGCCATCAGTCTCCCGGCGATCAGCGAGCCGGCAGAACCCGGACGCGTACCGTGGTTGTTGCTCCACAGATCGTAGTGCCAGTTGACGATGGTTCCCTTTTCATCGAGCGTCGCGTTGGCGCGGGTCAGCATGGCCGGACCGTAGGGCTCCCACAGATGCTCCTGATCGCGCATCCATTGCACGCGCACCGGACGGCCGGGAAGAGTGGTGGCGATCAACGCCGCATCGGCCGCCGCATCGTCGGCGCCGTTATGACCGTAGCAGCCCGAGCCTTCCGTATGGATGCAGCGCACCTTGTCTTCCGGCATGCCGAGCATCTGGGCGATCGCCTTGCGGTCCGGATAGACGCCCTGGGTATGCGTCCAGACGGTCAGCGCATCGTCCTTGAAAACGGCGACTGCCGCGGAAGGGCCGATGGAGCCGTGCATCTGGTAGGCACGGGTGAACTGAGCCGAGAGCGTCTTGACGCCCGCGGCGGTCTCCGCGCCGACCGACGTGACGGTGCCGACCTCGCTGACGTTGGCTTCGAGCCATGCGGGAATCTGCTCCTGGTCCGGAAGCGCCGCCTGTTCCTGCCATTTTGCGATAGTGGTCATGGCGCGCATCGCCTTGACCGCCTGGAATTCCTGCTCGGCCACGACGGCAAGGAAATCACCGTCGCGTACGATGGCGATCACGCCGGGCATGGTCTTGATCTTGGTTTCGTCCAGCTCGACAAGCTTGGCCGAATAGCTCGGCGGCCGCACGACGCGGGCATGCACCATGCCGTCGGGACGCATGTCCTGCACATAGGCTTCGCCGCCAGTCACCTTGCCGGGAATGTCGACGCGGGCAAAGGGTTTGCCGATGGCGTGATAGCTGTCGGGCGACTTGATCTTGGTATTGGGGTCGGCGTTGATGTGCAGCATCTGCTCGGAGACCAGGTCGCCGTAGCCGACCGAAGCACCGTTCGGGGCGATAACTTTTCCATTTTCCGCCTTCAGTTGATCGGCCGGGACGCCGAGCTTGCCGCTCGCCTGGGCGATCAGGATCTGGCGGACCTGCGCGGCCGCATAGCGGATCGCAGAGCCGCTGTTCTGGATCGTCTGACTGCCGGCCGTATAGCCCTCATTCGGTGTGATTGCCGTATCGGCGGTGATCAGATGGATCTCCCCCGGCGCTACCTCAAGTTCTTCGGCAGCAATCTGGCGCAGCGAGGTTTTCGTACCTTGGCCGAGTTCGGCCTTGCCGGTGAAGACGGTAATCGTACCGTCCGCATCGATGCGGATCCAGGCATCCAGCGACGGCGTGTCGGCGAGGCTGCCCTGCAGCTTTGCCGGCGGCTTGGGTGCGGTTGGCACCTCGCCTTCCTGAGCGGAAGCTTCGAGCGGGATGGTGAAGCTGACGACCAGGGCGCCGGTGCCGGCGAGGAAGGTTCGGCGGGTGATGTCGAAAGTAGGCGCGTTCATCGTCTTCCTCCTCAACCAGCTGAAACCGGGGTGGCGGAGGCCGATTTCATCAGCTCGCGCGCCCGCTGGACGGATTTCAATATCCGCATATGCGTGCCGCAGCGACAGAGATTGGGTTCCAGCGCCGTGCGGATATCGGCATCGGTGGCGTCCGGTTTCGATTCCAGCAGCGCCTGCGCCCGCATCATCATGCCGGCGATGCAATAGCCACATTGCGCCGACTGTTCCTCGATGAAGGCCTGCTGCATCGGCCCGGGATTGTCGATCGTGCCGAGGCCCTCCACCGTCTTGATCCGCCGGCCTTCGAGCAACATGATGGGGGTGAGGCAGGAGAAGACCGCCTTGCCGTCGACGATGACCGTGCAGGCGCCGCACTGGCCCATTCCGCAGCCGAACTTGGCCGCATTCAGCTTGAGGTCGTTGCGCAGCACATAAAGGAGCGGTGTGGAGGGATCAGCCTCGACCTCGTGGGCCGCGCCATTAACGTTGAGCTTCATCATTGGTCTTGCGCTCCTATATTATCGGGGCCGCGCTCAATGCCGTCGGATGGCCGGACGCTGACCTGGAACTTTCCACTTCTGGTATCGGCCGCGCGCGCCGCGACGTCCGGCCAGGCAGGCTGGCCGGCAAAGGTCTCGCGCAGATAGGCAAGCAGATCGGTCAACTGCTCGTCGGTCATCGCCGCGGCGAAGCCCGGCATGATCGCGCTCTGGCGGCCACTTGCCGCCGGCAGGCCGAAGAGCACCATGTTGATCGCATTCTGCGCGTCGGGCGCATTGATCGTGCTGCTCAGGTGAAAGTTGATCCCGCCGAAGGGAAGGGGGCGGCTCCCGTCATGACAGGTGGCGCAGGCGGCCTGATAGATCGCCGCGCCACGGCCGGCGGGCGTATCGGTTGGAGCGCTGGCGAGCACGAGATCCTCGCCGATCTTCTTGCGGATCTGCTCGCCCCTTTGCTGGCGTTCGGGCGAGGGCGTGCCCATCTGCGCGGCGACATAGGTGACGATCGCTTTGACGTCGGAATCCGGAAGCAATCCGAGATTGCCGGTCACCTCGCCCATCGGGCCGTTGGTGACGCCATGGTCGGCATGCCAGCCCTGGCGCAGATAGGAAAAGAGACTGTCTTGCGTCCACGGGATCGGGGCCGGCGAACGGGGGTTGAGCGCTGGCGCGCTCCAGCCTTCCGCCTGACCACCGGCGAGATGCATGCCTGATCTCTCGGCGCCGAACATGTTGCGCGGCGTGTGGCAGGCACCGCAATGGCCGAGGCCGTTGACGAGATAGGCGCCGTGGTTCCATTCCTCGCTCTCGGAGGCGACGTTCTGGAAGGGGCCTTCGTTGAAGAAGAGCAGCTTCCAGCCGGCGAGCACGAGGCGAATGTTCAGCGGGAACGGCAGTTCGTTTGCCGGCGGCGACTGCTTGACCGGCGGTCGGGTCATCAGGAAGGCATAAAGCGCCTTGTTGTCCTCATCGGAAACGAGCGTGAAGTGATCGAAGGGGAAGGCAGGATAGAGATGCTTGCCATCGCGGCTGACGCCCTCGCGCATGGCACGGTTGAAAGCCGCCTCCGACCAGGTGCCAATGCCGGTTTCCGGATCGGGCGTAATATTGCTGGAATGGATGGTGCCGAAGGGCGTCGGCAGGGCGAAACTGCCAGCGAAGGAACGGCCGCCCGGTTGCGTATGACAGGCTGTACAGTTGCCGACCGCGGCCAGCATCGCGCCCTTGTGGATTAGCGCCTGATCGAAGGATGCGCGATCCGGCGGCCTGATCGGCGTGATCGCGGATTTCCAGGCAATGGCAAAGAAACCCGCACAGGCAACGATCACAACGCCCAGCAGGCCGAATAGGAAATGTTTCAATCTCACTTAATGCTCCTCGGCTCCCCTGATGGCAGAGAGCGCAGCCACAGGCAAAAGCCCATCTTCAGGATAACATGATGAAAACATTCATGATATTGTATCTTTCAGGGAATATATGTCGCGCTTGACATCCGTCAATTCACGCGTGTGTGACCGCTCAGATACGTGAAGCTGCGTGAAATCGCGTGGTGAGTATTATCCTGAAAACATCTGAGCGCCGACGCGGGGAAGCCGAAGTTCAGTTCGCTCTTTCGTGGAGCTTCCCTAATTGATTTTCGCGCTTGTCCGCGACCTCACGGCACAACAGTCAAATAACCGGGCCACCGTCGCCAGCCTCGCCATCTTCATTCGACTAACCGGACGCTGATTCATGGAATTCCGTGGCAGATCACCGGTATAGAGCTGCGACGATGGCGTTAGGCCGTTGCTGGAATGGATAGTACGCAGAGAAAGAGCTGTTCTGCTGGGGCACTACGACCGATGGTCCGCCGCTTTGACGAACGCGTCAAATATTCGAGAGCCAGGGTGGTCTGCGGGATCAAACAATTCCGGATGCCACTGTACCCCCATCGCGAAAGATAGCGAGGGTACCTCAATCGCTTCGACAACGCCGTCCAAGCCACGTGCGGTAGCGACGACACTGTCGGACAGCTCTACGATCGCTTCCCTGTGGAAGGTGTTTACGCTGAATGCCTCGGCGGCAAAGATATCAGCCATTCTTGTGCCGGCTTGGATGGTTACCTCATGGAGTGGATTGCCGCGGTCATGATTGATCGCACCCGGCCAGGAGGAGTGCACATCCGAAACCATGCGACAACCATGTAGGCACCCGAGCATCTGCATGCCATTGCAGATTCCGAGCACTGGTTTGTTGCAGGCAAGAAACCCCTTCATCAGCGCTATCTCGACTGCGAGACGATCAGAGGCCGGGTAGCGAGACTGATCGCCGTCGACGTACCACTGTTTCGGAAAGTGGATGCGCCCTCCGACACTCAAAAACCCATCGAATTCATCGACCACTTGGTCTACGAGGTCTGGCACGTAGGGAATGCCGTATGGAAATCCCCCTGCACGATCAATGGCTGCAAAGTAGCGTTTCGAAATATCATACCGGTCACCACCAGCACTGGTGTTCTCGTCCATGATGATGGCGATCGTGGGTCTGCGCTTCATTGAGTTGTTACCTTGATCCATCCGGGAATCGCGCGGGATTTCTATCAAGTCGTATCAGGGCGCGCCATGCCAGTCACCTTTCGACGGAGGCTCGACGCGGCTTCGTCATGTTGCGTTTTTGACTGTCGATTCCGATAGAGCGGATCGCGCCAGGCATCCCAGGTGCCGACGACAGAAAGGCAATTATCGAGGTGCAGGTCTTGCGAACTCTGCCAAGAGATCACGCAAAGGGGTCGGTCGGGCCCTTCGCCGGCTTCGTGAACCACTCAGCTCCGGTCTCGGTAATGTGGATGTGGTCTTCGAGGCGGATGCCGAAGCGGCCGGGGAAGACGATCATCGGTTCGTTGGAGAAGCACATGCCGGGTTCCAGCCTGGTGGCGTTGCCGCGAACGATATAGGGCTCTTCGTGGATTTCCATCCCGAGACCATGGCCGGCGCGGTGCGGCAGGCCGGGCAGGGCGTAATCCGGACCGAGGCCATGTTCGGCCAGTACCCGGCGGGCGGCATCGTCGAGACTGCCGCAGGCAGCGCCAAGGCGGGCGGCCTCGAAAACCGCCTGCTGGGCCTCGCGCTCGATTGCCCAGGCGTCAGCGAATTCCTTCGTCGGCTCCTCCAGCACATAGGTACGGGTGAGATCCGAATGATAGCCGTCGAGCCGACAACCCGTATCGACGAGAACCACGTCGCCCGGCGCATAGATCTGGTCGCCATCGGCGCCATGAGGAAGCGACGTCGCCAGTCCGAAGGAAACGATGCAGAAGCTTGATCCTCCCTCGGCGCCCAGTGCGCGGTGCTGTTCATCGATATGACGCACGACTTCTGAAGCCCGAACGCCCGGCTTGATGAAGGCATGCGCACGGCGATGCACCTCCAGCGTCAGGCCCATGGCATACTCGATGAGGGCGATCTCCGTCTGGGACTTCCTGAGCCGCAGGTCGCGGATCAGTCGTCCGCCATCGACGAGCCGGTCGGCGCCGAAGACGCGGGCAAGCTGGTGGTAGATGAACAGCGGCAGGGCATCGTCGAGCGCCAGTCTGGCATTTGCCGGCAGCAGCGAGGCGATCAGCGCCGCGCTCATCTCTTCCTCCTGCCAAACGACGATTTCGCCCGGCAGATGCGGCAGGCTCTCGACCCTGCTCTTTTCGAAGCCCGGCGCGATGTAGCGGACACCATTCGGCGTCACCAATGCTCCGAGCAATCGCTCGCTCGGGTGCCAGTCGAGGCCCGTAAAATAGCGGAGGCTCTCCGTCGAGCCGAGCAGGCAGCCGTCAAGAGCTTTGTCTTCGAGTGCGGCCTGCAGCCGCGCGAGGCGCTGGCGCCGTTCGTCATCGGTGATCTTCGCAACGGGATGGGACCAGGACATATCGGAGTTTCCTTGTTCGCGGAGCCGGATGGTGAGCCGCCTATACGATCATGTCGTCAGATTGTCGACAGTGATCCACCCGATTCATTCTCGATGCGAAGCTGCAGTTCGGTGGTCAAGCGGCACCCTGCGGCCGCGGATTCACTGCGCCCTGTCGCTGTCCGTTGTTCACCGACGTCCATACAAAAAGGCCCTGCCGTGACGGCAAGGCCTCATTTCGTCTAGAGCATACGATCCTCACTGCGGATCGAGCGATTCCGTCATTGGGCAGCCGCGGCCCTTTGCTCGCGTTTCGGCAATTTCCAGCCTGGCCGCACAAAGTGGCAGGTATAGCCGTTCGGAATGCGTTCCAGATAGTCCTGGTGCTCGGGTTCCGCTTCCCAGAAATCACTCACCGGAACAACCTCGGTAACAACCTTTCCGGGCCATAGACCCGATGCGTTCACGTCGGCGATCGTGTCCTCGGCGGTCGCACGCTGTTCGTCGGTGGCGTGGAAGATCGCCGATCGATAGCTGGCGCCGAGATCATTGCCTTGCCGGTTCACCGTTGTCGGGTCATGGATCTGGAAGAAGAACTCGAGGATGTCGCGGTAGCTGGTCTTGGCGGGATCGAACAGGATCTCGATCGCCTCGGCGTGATTGCCGTGATTGCGATAGGTCGCATTGGCGACCTCGCCACCGGTGTAGCCCACGCGGGTGGAGACCACGCCGGGGAACCGCCTGATGAGGTCCTGCATGCCCCAAAAGCAGCCGCCCGCCAGTACTGCACGCTCTACGGTCATTGGAAACGTCCTTTCCAGTCAAACAATGGGCGGCAAACATCGGCACCCATTTCTTGCGACATTAAATGGGGACTGGCGTGGCATTTTGCCAGACTGCGTATCGCCGCCGCCGTTTCAGGATTGGCGGTTCAAAACTACCGCTTCATGTCAGGACAGACATATGGAGCCTTTGCAGCAGCATAGGTCCGCTCGACGATATCCTTTCCGGCAGTGATTTGAAGGGTGAGGCCATCGGCTGAAACGGCCTTGATCCTGGCGTGTATGATGGCGCCGTCCTCATCCCATGAAATCTCCTTGGAAGACGCCTGTTTCCAAGTCCTGAGAGCATAGGTTTCCCAGCAGGAGTCGATTAGCAAGTTGCCGTTCGGGAGAAAGATCATCATCGGGCCTGGCAGGCCGGACTGGGCTTTCGTCTCGATCCACGGCGTGCCAATCAGCGAAGACGGGGCGGCTTTCTCGGCAGCGAGGGTCGGTGTCGCGAGTGCCACCGCGGCAATACTGATTGCGGCAACTGAGGCTTTCTTCAAAGTCTTTCTCCATAAGCGGGAATCATCCCGCCGAGCATCAGGCACGGTTGGGCGACAATATGGCCGGAGCGCAGGGGGATGTGTATGGAGAGAGCCAGGCGGCAGCGCTAGACGAGCACCGCCTGGTCGACGCGGTCTTCGGTTCCGAAGAACTTCAGGTAACGCTGGACCTCCGCAGGGTCGCCGGTCGCTTTCTGCGGATTGTCCGACAGTTTTACGGCCGGCCGGCCGTTGGCGTCGCTGACCTTGCAGACGATGGAGATCGGGTTGAGCCCCGAGATCTCCGTCGGCGCGCAGCCCGCGAAGTCGTTCGTCAGGTTGGTGCCCCAGCCGAAGCTCATGCGCACCTTGCCTTCGAAATGCTTGTAGGTGTCGATGATCGCATCGACGTCGAGCCCGTCCGAGAAGATCAGCAGCTTCTGGCGCGGATCGCGGCCCATCTTCTTCCACCAGTCGATGATCTTTTCGCCGCCTTCGATCGGCGGGGCGCTATCCGGCCGAAAGCCCGTCCAATCGGCGACCCATTCGGGTGCGTCGCGCAGGAAGGCGGCCGTGCCGAAGGCATCCGGCAGCACGATCAGCAGGTTGCCGCCATAAAGCTTGTTCCAGTCGCGCAGAACCTTGTAGGGGGCGTTGCGCAGCTCCGCATCGTTCTTGGCCAGTGCGGCCGCCACCATCGGCAGCTCGTGGGCGTTCGTCCCGACGGCTTCGAGGTCGGAGTCCATGGCGAGCAGGACGTTGCTTGTGCCGGTGAATGCCGGACCAATGCCTTCCTTCAGCGCCTCGACGCACCAGCGCTGCCACAGGAAGCTGTGGCGGCGGCGTGTGCCGAAATCCGAGATCCGCAGCCCCGGCAATTCGCGCAGCCGCTCCACCTTCTCCCACATCCGCGCCTTGGCGCGGGCATAGAGCACATCGAGCGTGAACGGCCCAAGCGCCTTCATCGCCGAGCGCGAGCGCAGCTCGTTGATGATGGCAAGTGCCGGAATTTCCCACATGGTCGTGTCCTTCCACGATCCGTGGAAGTCGAGCACATATTGACCATCGCGTTTCGACAGCTCGTATTCGGGAAGCTGGAAATGAGAGAGCCAGGCCAGGAACTCAGGCTCGAAGATCTGCGCGCGCCCGTAGAAGCTGTTACCAGCGAGCCAGATCATCTCCTTCTTGGAGAGGCGGAGCGAACGCGCATGGTCGAGTTGCTCCCGCAGTTCGCCCTCGTCGATCTCTTCGGCCAGCAGCACGCGTTTGGTGCGGTTGATCACCGTGAACGTCGCGTCGACGTCTGGATAGAGCTTCCAGATCATCTGCAGCATGAGCAGTTTGTAGAAGTCTGTGTCGATCAGGCTGCGAACAATCGGATCGAGCTTCCAGGTGTGATTGTAAACGCGCCTTGCGATATCGGTCTTGGCCATGAACTCCGCCCATTCCCAAACCGGACACGTCGCGTCATAAGCCGACGCACGAAGACCGGCTCGTGCGTTTCTTATCGAAAAATCAGCCGGTAAAGTCCAGCGCAAACAGAAAAGCACCCTCCCGGCGGTCCGACAGGATGCTTCGTAGTGACCGCCTGACCCGCCCCGTTCCTATTGCGCGGGGGCATTCGGCGTAGCGGGTGCCGGGTTCGATGCCGGCGGCTGAGACGGTACCGGTGCTGGCTGCTGCGACTGAATCTGCTGTCCTGGCTGCTGCGGAGCAACCTCCACGGCTTCCTTCTTGCCCCAGATTTCGACCGGGATCCACACGATGAAGGCGAGCACCAGCGCGACGAGCAACACCATCAGGACACGGGTGCCCATGCGACCTTGCTTCGCCTTGACCGGCGAAATCGTCTCCTCGGTATGAACCTTGCCATCGGCTTCTTCCCAGCGCGTTTCCGTCTGCTGAGCCATGCTTGTCTCCTTCCGATGTCGCGCGAGCCGTCATTGGCCTGGCACCTCGTCTGGGGAGAAAAACGAATGGAAAGCGGCATGGTTCCTGTTGTCAGTAACCGCTCTGCCTGTCGACGACGAATTGCAGCGGCGCGCCGCCCTCGTAGCGGGCGATCTGGCGCTCCACGTGCCGGAAGAGCGCTGTCTCATCGGAAACTGCCGCATCGTGCGGGGTGATGAACACGTTCTCCAGCCCCCAGAGCGGATCATCGGAGGGTAGGGGCTCGACGGCGAAGACGTCGATCGAGGCACCGCCGAGCACGCCGCCTTCGACCGCGGCGACGATATCGGCCTGCACCTGGCTCTTTCCGCGCCCGGCGTTGATGAACACTGGCTTGCCGAGCGCGCCGCCCTGCCGCAGCTTTGAAAACAGCGCTGCATTGTAAAAGCCGATCGTCTCGGGCGTCAGCGGCAGTAGCCCGACGAGAAAGTCCGTCTTGGAGAGGAACTCATCGAGTTGATCGGCGCTGAACGTCTCGACGCTTTCGATCTCCTTGCGGCTGCGCGACCAGCCGATGACGTTGAAGCCCATGACTTTCAGCTTGTATGCAGCATCCTGCCCGAGCACACCGAGGCCCATGATGCCGACGGTGATCTCGGCAGCCTCCGGCGGAACCAATTTGCCCCAGACGCGCGCCCGCTGATCCTTGTCGTGCTGATGCTGCTGGCGGAGATGCATGAGGCACTGCATCACCACCCATTCGCTCATGCGAGTCGTCAGGCTGCGATCGGAGAAGCGAACGATCGGCACGTCGGGCAGGCCCGGCAGGTTCATGAAGCTGTCGACGCCGGCGCCACCGGAGAAGATGACCTTCAGATTGGGCGCGCGGCTGAAAAGATCCGCATCCGGCTTCCAGAGCAGCCCATAGTCGATGCCGGTCAGATCGCGATCCTTGTTGGCGGGATCGGCGAGATTGATGCTGCCGCGATCCGCAAAGGCGGTTTTCAGGATGCGGGCGACGGTGTCGGGGTCGAACTTCAGGTCGACGAGAATAGGCGGTTTTGCGGACATGATCGTCTTTACTGTTGGACGGCGGGTGTCGGAACCGCCTCGATGTTGAAGGCGGCGGCCATCAGCGCCTTGGTATAGTCGTCCTTGGGCGCACTGAAGATCGCAGCGGACGGTCCCTGTTCGACAACCTTGCCGAAACGCATGACGATGACGTCGTTCGCCAGCGCCTTCACCACCTTCAGGTCGTGGCTGATGAAGAGGTAGGCGAGATCGTGCTTCTGCTGCAGGTCCCGCAGGAGATCCACCACCTGCGCCTGGACGCTCATGTCGAGCGCCGAGGTTGGCTCGTCGAGCATCACGAAGCGTGGTTTCAAGACCATGGCGCGGGCAATGGCGATGCGCTGGCGTTGCCCGCCGGAGAATTCGTGCGGATAGCGCCAACGGGTCAGCGGATCGAGCCCGACCTCTTCCAGCGCCCAGCAGACGCGGCTGTCGCGCTCTTCATAGGAGAGCGACCGCTCATGCACCTTCAGCCCCTCGGCAATGATATCGCCGACCGACATGCGTGGGCTGAGCGAGCCGTAGGGATCCTGGAACACGACCTGCAACTGGTTGCGCAACGGTCGCATTTCCGTAAATGAATAGCTGGCTATATCCTTGCCGACGAAGCTGATCCGGCCCTGCGAGGAGATCAGCCGTGTCAGCGCGAGGCCGAGCGTCGTCTTGCCGGAACCGGATTCACCGACGACGCCGAGCGTCTGGCCAGCGCGCAGCTGCAGGTCGATGCCGTCGACGGCCTTCACATGATCGACGACCTTGCGCATGAGCCCGGCCTTGATCGGGAACCAGACGCGAATGTCGGATCCCTGCATCACGATGGGTTTCGAGGCGTCCGCAAGCGGCGGCTCGCCGCGCGGCTCGGAGGCGAGCAGATGCCGGGTGTAATCGTGTTTGGGATTGCGGAAGACCTCTTCCACCGTGCCGGTCTCGACGATCTTGCCTTTGGTCATGACGCAGACCCGATCGGCGAACTTGCGGACGATGCCGAGGTCGTGGGTGATGAAGAGCATGGACATGCCATGCTGGCCCTTCAGCTGCCGTAGCAGTTCGAGGATCTGCGCCTGCACGGTGACGTCGAGCGCGGTCGTCGGCTCGTCCGCAATCAAAAGCTCCGGCCGGTTGGCGAGCGCCATAGCGATCATGACGCGTTGCCGCTGGCCGCCGGAAAGCTCATGCGGATAGGCCTTCAGCCGCTTTTCCGGCTCGCGAATGCCGACCTGGTTGAGGAGTTCGAGAATCCGCTTGCGCGCCGCCTGTCCCGTCACGCCCTGATGCAACTCGAGAATTTCGGCGATCTGCTTCTCGATCGAGTGCAGCGGGTTGAGCGAGGTCATCGGCTCCTGGAAGATCATCGTGATGTCGTTGCCGCGCACCTCGCGCAACGCCTTGTCGGATGCCTTCAGGAGGTCCTTGCCCTTGAACAGGATCTCGCCGGAGGGATGGCTGGCGGCGGGGTAGGGGAGCAGCCGAAGGATCGAATTGGCGGAGACCGATTTGCCCGAACCGGACTCGCCGACCAGCGCCACGACCTCGCCCTTGCGAATGTCGAAGGAGACGTGATCGACAGCCAGCGATGTATCGCCGCCCTGGTGGAATGCCACCGAAAGATCGCGAACAGACAGCAGTGTTTCGGCAGCGTCACTCATTGAAACGTCTTCCTGGGATCGAATGCGTCACGAACCGCCTCGCCGATGAAGATCAACAGCGACAGCATGATCGACATGGTGAAGAACGCGGTCAGCCCGAGCCACGGCGCCTGCAGGTTGGCCTTGCCCTGGGCGATCATCTCGCCGAGCGAAGGAGAACCCGGCGGCATGCCGAAGCCGAGGAAGTCAAGCGAGGTCAGCGTCGTGATCGAGCCCGACAGGATGAACGGCAGGAAGGTCAGCGTCGCCACCATCGCGTTCGGCAGCAGGTGGCGCCACATGATCGTCCGGTTGTTCACCCCGAGCGCGCGGGCGGCCCGCACATATTCGAAATTGCGGGCCCGCAGGAACTCCGCGCGCACGACGCCGACGAAGCCGACCCAGGAGAAGAGCAGCATGATCCCGAGCAGCACGAAGAAGCCGGGCGGCAGGATCGCCGCGATGATCAAGAGGATGTAGAGCACCGGCATCGACGACCAGATCTCGATGAAGCGCTGCAGCAGCAAGTCGGTCCAGCCGCCGAAATAGCCCTGGATCGCGCCGGCCGTGACGCCGATGACGGCCGAGCAAATCGTCAGCACGAGGCCGAACAGCACGGAGATGCGGAAGCCATAGATGACGCGGGCGAGCACATCACGCGCCTGATCGTCCGTGCCGAGCCAGTTGAGATTGCCGAAGTTGCAGCCGGGATCGGCCGCTCCCTGCGGATATCCGGAGCAGCGCTCTTCCTTGCTCATCAGCCAGAAGGGCGGAGTCGGCGCAGAATGCGGGATGTTCGAATTGACCGAACGATAGGAGTAGCGGATCGGCGGCCAGATCATCCAGCCATTGGCATTGATTTCCTCCGCGATGACGTCGGAGCGATAGTCCGTTTCGGCGAGGAACCCGCCGAACTTCTCTTCGGGATAGTTGACCAGGACGGGGAAGAGGATCTCGCCCTTGTAGGAGGCGACGATCGGCCGGTCGTTGGCGATGAACTCGGCAAACAGGGTGAGCACGAACAGGATAAGGAACAGCCACAGCGACCAGTAGCCGCGCCGGTTGGCCTTGAAATTCTTCCAGCGGCGGATGTTGGTCGGCGACAACAGGCCCTTGCGCGGCGGCTTAACCGGCGTTGCGGTCGTCGGATTGGCGGCGGTGTCCATCAGACTTCCCTCCGCTCGAAGTCGATGCGCGGATCGATCCACGTGTAGATCAGGTCGGAAATCAGGCTGACGAACAGGCCGAGCAGCGAGAAGATGTAGAGCGTCGCAAAGACGATCGGATAGTCGCGGTTGACGACCGAGAGATAGCCGAGCCGCCCCAGCCCATCGAGCGAGAAGATGTTCTCGATCAGCAGCGAGCCGGTGAAGAAGGCGGAGATGAAGGCGCCGGGGAAGCCGGCGATGATGATCAGCATGGCGTTGCGGAAGACGTGGCCGTAGAGCACCTGCCGTTCGTTCAGCCCCTTCGCACGGGCCGTCACCACGTACTGCTTCTTGATCTCCTCGATGAAGGAGTTCTTGGTGAGCAGCGTCGTCGTCGCGAAGGCTGCCAGCGAAAGCGAAATCAGCGGCAGCGTCAGGTGCCAGAAATAGTCGAGCGGTTTCTGCCACCAGGCGAGTTGGTCGAAGTTGTCGGAGACGAGGCCGCGCAGCGGGAACCAGTCATAGAAGGATCCGCCGGCAAAGAGCACGATCAGCAGGATACCGAACAGGAAGCTCGGAACCGCATAGCCGATGATGATGACGCCAGAGGTCCAGACGTCGAAGGTCGAGCCGTCCTTGACCGCCTTGCGGATGCCGAGCGGGATCGAGATGCCGTAGGAAAAGATCATGATCCAGACGCCGAGCGAGGCCGAGACCGGCAGCTTCTCCTTGATCAGGTTCAGCACGGAGGTATTGCGGAAGAAGCTCTCGCCGAAATCGAAGCGGATGTAGTTCCACATCATCTCGCCGAAGCGCGTCAGCGGCGGCTTGTCGAAGCCGAACTGCTTTTCGAGCTTCTTGATCAGTTCAGGATCAAGCCCCTGCGCGCCGCGGTACTTCGAGCCGCCTTCGTCGAGCCCACCGCCGCCGAGAAGATCGCCCCCCCCGCCTGATAGCCGCGAGTCGGCGCCCTGCGCATCGCCGGTCAGCTGCGCGATCACCTGCTCGACCGGACCGCCGGGTGCGAACTGGATGACAGTAAAGGAGATGGCCATGATGCCGATGATCGTCGGGATCATCAAAAGCAGGCGGCGAAAGATATAGGCGCCCATTAGTAAGGACCCTTCCGGGAAAGCTTGCGTCGAGCGCTGTCCAGTCTATCGCCGTTCAATCCGTGCGGTCTCCTCGTGGTGTGGGCAGGCACGTTACGCCTTGTCCTGATTCGCATGGTTCATTTGGAGCCCAGCCGTCAGGTCAATGCAAGCCTGCTCATTTTGCCGCGGCGGATGACCACCAAACATCGGGGAAGCCGGTCGCATAGGTCGGATATTCGGCCGGCCGCGTGACGGTGTTCCAATAGGCGATCGATTGCGTGCCGCGATAAAACAGCGGCACGACATAGTGTCCCGCTAGGAGCACGCGGTCGAGCGCCTTGATCGCCGCCACCTGCTCATCGCGGTTGGGGGCGAAGATCACCATGCGGATCAGTGCGTCGATCGCCGGATCGGCAATGCCCGCATAGTTGCGGGAGCCCTGCTGGTTGGCCGATCCCGAGCCCCAATAGTCGGCCTGCTCGTTGCCGGGGTTCATCGTCTGCGCCCACACATTCCAGATCATGTCGTAGTCGAAGCTGCGCACCCGGTTGGTGTATTGCGAGGCATCCACGGTCCGGACGCGCGCATCGATGCCGATCTTCTTCAGATTGTTGGTATAAGGCACCGCCCAGCGTTCCAGCATCGGGCTCGACAGCAGGATCTCGAAGCTCATCGGCTTGCCAGTCTTGGTATTGACCATGCGGTTGCCCTTGATCTCCCAGCCCGCCTCCTTGAACAGCCCGATCGCCTTGCGCAGGTTGTCGCGGCCCTTCTGCGGATCGCCGCCGACCGGGTTGGTATAGGGCGTGGTGAAGACCGCGGGCGACAGCTTGTCCTTGAGGCCATCAAGGATTTCTAGTTCCCTGCCCTCAGGCCGGCCCGAGGAGGCAAGCTCGGTATTCCAGAAATAGCTGTCGATGCGCTTGTAGGTGTTGAAGGCGACGGTGCGGTTCAGTTCCTCGAAGTCGAAGCCATAGTTCAGCGCCTCGCGAACCTTTTCGTCCTTGAAGATATCGCGACGGGTGTTCGGCACCAGCGCCTGCATGATACCGGTGGCGCGCAGTGCGTTGGGGACGTCCTCCTTCTTCACGCGTCCTTCCTTGACGGCGGGAAAATCATAGCCGGTCGCCCAGCGAGCCGCCTGCGTCTCCTGCCAATAGTCGCTGTTGCCGGCGCGGAAGGCCTCGAACTCGACGTCGCGGTCGCCGTAATAGGTGTAGGTGATCGAACCGAAATTGTTCTGGCCGACATTCACGTTGAGGTCCTTGCCCCAATAGTCGTCGCGCAACTCGTAGCGGATCGTCGCGCCGGGCGCGAAGGCAGCGATCTTGTAGGGGCCGGATCCCATCACCGGCTCGAGCGTCGTCCTGGAAATGTCGCGCGGCTTGCCGTCCGGTCCCGTGCCCTCCCACCAGTGCTTCGGCACCACGGTCAGCTGTCCCAGGATATTGGGAAGCTCCTTGTTGTTTTTCTCGTCGAAGGTGAAGGTCACGTCGCGTTCGCCCGTCTTCTCGGCCTTTACGACATGCTTGTAGTAGTTGGACAGGAGCGGATTGAGCTCCTTCGATTTTTCGAAACTGAAGACGACGTCATCAGGCGTCACCGGGTTTCCGTCGGCCCACTTGGCTTCCTTGCGCAGCCGGAAGGTCGCGCTCGACACGTCGTCGGGAAAGGAAAGCCCTTCCGCCAGCAGGCCGTAGGAGGCGAGCAGCTCGTCGTCGGCCGATTTCATCAGCGTTTCGAAAGGTAGTGTCAGGCCGACCGCCGTTTCGCCCTTCGAAAGCAGCGGATTGAAGGTGTCGTAGGTGCCGGAGGCGGAAAGCCGCAGGTTGCCGCCCTTCGGCGCATCCGGATTGACGTAGTCGAAATGCTTGAATCCCGGCTTGTATTTCAGCGCGCTGATGACGGAACTGCCGATCTGGAAATTTGGCTCCTGGGCAACGGCCTGCAAGGGCAGCGCCATTGCGCCGAGAAGAGAAAGCACCACACCAAATTTCGACCACGTAAGCGCCATTCGCCAACCCCGATTGTTTTTCTGCTTTCGCCGACAATAGGCGAAAAACAGGCGAAAAACAGGTGAGCCAACAGTTTTTGTCCGGCTCGCGGGATCGCGACCAAGGCTGCGGCCCGTCAGGTCGTTGCTTCCTCCAGCCGTTTCCGCAGCATTCCGCGCAGTTCCGCCGTCATGCGTGGGTCGCCTCCGAGATCCGGATCGTGCGCTGCGGTCACGATGATCCGAAGGAGTTCGAGCACCAGTGCCGCAAGCAGCTCCACGTCGCCGCCGATCGACGGCGCGGCCTTTCGCAGCAGCGCAGTGATATTGCCGCGCAGTTCCGCCCGCGATTGCACCTTGCGTTCCTTGGGAATGTCCCGGCGCGCCGCCAGCACCGGGAACTCACGATGCTCCTCGAGAAAGGCGCCAAGTCGGGCAAATATCGCGTCGCCGATTTCCGCCGCGCGCTTGCCGTCCACGGTCGCCTGCAGATCCACCAGCGCCGCGTTGAGCTGCCCCAGCCGTTCGAGATGCAGCGCTTCCGCCAGAAGCACTTTAGTCGGGAAGAACTGGTAGAGCGAGCCGATCGAGGACTTCGCTTCGGCAGCGATCTCGGTCATGGTCGCGGCTTCGTAGCCTTTGTCGAGAAACACCCTGGCTGCCGCCTCGGTCAGAATGGCGACGCGCTCCCGCCCGCGCTTCTGCTTCGGCGAACGTTTCGTCGGGTCGAGGCTTGATTTTTGTGAGGGCATCCTCATACTTTCAATTGTGAGGATATCCTCATATCTATTTTGGAGCCTTCCATGTCCCTCTACGATCCCAAGACCACGGCCCTGATCTCCATCGATCTGCAAGGCTTCATCATTTCCAGGCCTGTCGCGCCCCATTCTGCCCAGCAGGTAATCGAAAATACCGCCGCAATCGCCAAGTCGCTGAAATCCGCCGGCGGCACCACGATTTTCGTAACCGTCGGATTTTCCGCAGACTATGCCGATGCTGTCAACCAGCCGACTGACGAGCCGATTGCCTTCCCACAGGGTGGACTGCCGGCCGAAGCCCTGCGCGAGCCGCCCGAGATCGCGGCGCTCACGCCCGACGTGCGCATCACAAAGCATCAATGGAGTGCCTTCTACGGGACTGAAATGGATCTGCAGCTGCGCCGCCGCGGCATCAAGACCGTGATTCTCACCGGCATCGCCACCAATTTCGGCGTCGAAGCCACCATCCGCGATGCCTTCGCGCACAATTATGCGGTCATCGCCGTCGAGGATGCGATGACGACGTTCTCGGCCGAGATGCATGCCTTTGCCTGCGAGCGCATCTTCCCGCGCCTTGCCCGGGTGCGCAAAACCGCCGACATTCTCGCCAACGCCTGAGCCTCACAATGCTGCCCGACTGGACAGGGGTGAAAACATCGATTCACCAAAATTCCTTTTCACGGTAGATTCGATCGCAAATCACTCGGCCGCGGCCCGCAGACGCTCAGGACATGGCATGGCTCTCCATACCACCAGGACTTTCCAGACTTCTTTGAAATTGGCATTCGCCGGCGTGCTCGGCGCAAGCCTTGTTGCCGGCGAAGCCGGCGCCGAACAGAAGCAACCGAGTCCCGGGAGCGCCAAGGCGATTTTCGGCTCCGTCTCCCTGCCGAACCAAGGTGCGGCGCAGCCTTTCGGCTTCTATGCGAAAGGCTGCATGTCCGGCGCTGTCGCGCTGCCGGTCGATGGGCCGACCTGGCAGACCATGCGGCTTTCGCGCAATCGCCGCTGGGGCAATCCGGCGATGATCTCGCTTCTGGAGCGGCTGTCTCGCGATGCCGCGCAGTATGATGGATGGCCGGGCCTGCTCGTCGGCGACATCTCGCAGCCGCGCGGCGGGCCGATGTTCAACGGCCATGCTTCGCATCAGATCGGACTTGATGCCGACGTCTGGCTGACGCCAATGCCCGCTCATCCCCTGAGCATCGAGGAACGTGAGACGCTGCCTTTCACGACGATGCTGCAGAAGAATGCGTTTCTGACGATCAATCCCAATGTCTGGACCGAATCGCGTGCCCGACTGTTGATGCGTGCGGCGAGCTATCCCCAAGTGGAGCGGATATTCGTCAATCCTGCCATCAAGAAGAAGATGTGCGACACCTGGACGGGAGACCGCACCAATCTCGGCAAGCTGCGTCCGATCTACGGTCACGATTCACACTTCCACATCCGCATCAAGTGCCCGCCCGGCGCAACCTCTTGCAAGCCGCAAGCGCCGGTGTCCGCCGATGATGGATGCGGCAAACCGCTCGCGTGGTGGTTCACGAAGGAACCATGGGCGCCGCCGAAGCCGCCAAAGCCCGGCACGAAGCCGGTCAAGCCGCGCGAAGTGATGGTCTCGGATCTTCCGAACGCCTGCTCGTCGGTTCTCGCAGCGCCGTCCGTCGATTCCATCCAGGCCGCGACCTTTGGCGGTGCCCCGGGTGCCCCGGCGGTCGCGCCGATGGCGGTGATGCCTGCGGCGGCGGCCTCCGACGATGCGCTGCCTGCCATCGGGCCGATACCGGACGACAAGCCGTCCGGTGAGTAGGCGTTGCCATGGGGGCGACGGTCTTTCAAAAGGCCGGCGCTTCGTATAGAAGCAGCCAAATCGATTGAATTTTCAGGCGGAGGTCCTCTTCATGGCCGGCGGCAAGTGCCTTGCATTGATTGCGCATGACCAGAAGAAGGACGACATGGCGGAGTTCGCACGCCGCCACCGCGAGACATTCGCGAACTGGAAGATTGTCGCCACCGGCACGACCGGCGGCCGCGTGTTGGAGGCTGCTCCAGACCTCGACGTGACCCGCTTGAAAAGCGGCCCGCTCGGCGGCGACCAGCAGATCGGTGCCCTGATTGCCACAGGCGAAGTCGACGTGTTGATCTTTTTTGTCGATCCTCTGACGCCGATGCCGCATGATGTGGATGTCAAGGCGTTGATGCGGCTTGCAATCGTCTACGATATCCCGATGGCGCTGAACGAAGCGACCGCCGACAAGCTTATTGCCACCCTTCACGCGTAACCGGCGCTTGAATAGCGCGCACGCACGGAACCTGCCATGCCCCAGCTCGATACCAGCGACACCGCCATGCCCTTCCCGATCCTGATTGGCGATATCGGCGGCACCAATGCCCGTTTTGCAATCATCCCCGACGCTACGGCAGAGCAGATCCATTTTCCAAATGTCCGCACCGCCGATTTCGAGACGATCGACGATGCGATCCGCAGCTGCATTCTCGAAAAGAGCAGCCTGCGGCCACGCTCGGCGATCCTCGCCGTCGCCGGACCGATCAGCGCGGACGAGATTCCACTGACGAACTGCGACTGGGTTGTCCGCCCGCGCACGATGATCGCTGACCTCGGCATCGAGGACGTGCTCGTTGTCAACGACTTCGAGGCGCAGGCGCTGGCAATTGCCAACCTCTCTGACGAGAACCGCGAGCGCCTTGGCGATGCGTCGGGCGAAATGGTCGCATCCCGTGTCGTCCTCGGCCCAGGCACCGGCCTCGGCGTCGGCGGCCTCGTCCATGCACGCGGCTCGTGGATTCCGGTGCCGGGGGAGGGTGGCCACGTCGATCTCGGGCCGCGCACCGCGCGAGACCTGGAGATCTTCCCGCATGTGGAAACGATCGAGGGCCGTGTCTCGGCAGAGCAGATCCTTTGCGGCCGTGGCATCGTCAATCTCTACCGGGCGATCTGCACGGCAGATGGCATCGAGCCCGTCTACGCCGACCCTGCTGATATCACCTCGCACGCGCTCGCCGGCTCCGACCCGGTTGCCGTCGAGACGATAAGCCTGTTCTCGACCTATCTCGGCCGTGTCGCCGGCGACATGGCGATGATCTTCATGGCCCGCGGTGGCGTGTACCTCTCCGGCGGTATCTCGCAGAAGATCCTGCCGGCGCTGAAGAAGCCGGAATTCCGTGCCGCGTTCGAGGACAAGGCGCCGCATTCCGAGCTGCTTGCGACGATCCCGACCTATGTCGTCACGCACCCGCTTGCGGCTGTCGCAGGGCTCTCTTCCTATGCCCGCAACCCCGAGAGCTTCGGCGTCTCGACCGACGGCCGCCGCTGGCGGGCGTAACACTCTGGTCAAAAGGCTGCCAACTCTTTATAGACCCGCGCGAGCGCACGCAGTCATGAGGACATGCGTGTCCTGACACACAGGAAGACTGATTTTTGCAAGCACCGGACACCAAGCAGACGCCCGTAAACAGCGACAGCATCACCGGCATCCTGAAGCGCATCATCGCAGAGAACGGCCGGGATCATCTCTGGGGCTATGTTTTCGCGATCAGCTGCCTCGTCATCGTTGCCTTGTCGACGGCCTACACCGCCTGGATCATGAAGTCTGTCATCAACGAGGCGTTCGAACACCGACGTGCCGACATCGTCTGGGTGATCTGTTTCACCATCTTCGTAGCCTTCGTGTTGCGCGGCTTTGCAAGCTACGGTCAGGCGGTGGTACTGTCGAAGATCGGCAACAACATCGTGGCGCGGTACCAGCAGCGTGCCTATGCGCACCTGATGAAGCTGTCGCTCGGCTACTTCAACCAGACACGCTCGGCCCACGTCGTTGCGCAGCTCAATCAGAACATCGGCGGCATCCGTGATGTGATGAACCTGACGATCACGTCGACGGTGCGCGATCTCCTGACGTTCATCTCCCTGCTCGCCGTGATGATCATTCAGGATCCGCTGCTCAGCCTGGCGGTCTTTGTTCTGGCGCCGCCTCTCCTTTATGCACTGCGATACGTGTCGAAGCGGCTTCGCGTGGCCACCAAGGAGGCGATCAACGTCAACAGCCACGTCGCCGGTGCGATGCAGGAAACCATCCAGGGTATCGCCATCGTCAAGGCCTTTACCATGGAGCGCCAGCTCGAGCAGAAGGTCGACAAGCTTGTCCAAAGCGCGGAATGGCGCGCCAACCGCATCGCCCGCCTGTCCGAACGCACGGCGCCGCTGACGGAAAGCTTCGCCGGCCTGGCGGTGGCGAGCGTCCTTGCCTATGCCGCTTACGGGACGATCTATAACAACATTCCGCCGGGCGCCTTCTTCTCCTTCGTAACGGCACTGCTGCTCGCCTACGATCCGGCGCGCCGCCTCGCGCGTCTTCAGGTGCAGATGGAGCGCGCCGTCGTCAACGCCCGCATGATCTATGAATTCCTCGACACGGTGCCGCATCAGCGCGATATGCCGGGCGCAAAGCCGCTCGTCGTCAAGGAAGCCAGGATAGAGTTCCGCAACGTCTCCTTCGCCTATGGCGACGATGAAGTTCTTCGCGATGTCAGCCTTGTTGCCGATGGCGGAAAGACGACGGCGCTCGTCGGGCCGTCGGGCGCTGGCAAATCGACGATCATCACGCTCATTCCGCGCTTCTACGATCCGAAGGCAGGCCAGATCCTGATCGATGGTCAGGACATTGCGCATGTGACGAAACGGTCGCTGCGCGAGCAGTTGGCCTATGTCTCCCAGCAGCCCTATCTCTTTGAAGGTTCGATCCGCGACAATATCCGCTACGGCCGCCCTGAGGCGACGGATGAGGATGTTGAGCGCGCCGCGCGCCTTGCCTATGCGCACGAGTTCATCCTGGCGCAGCCGCAAGGCTACGACACGCCGGTCGGCGAGAACGGCGTGACGCTTTCCGGCGGCCAGCGCCAACGGCTTTCGATCGCCCGCGCCCTTGTCCGCAACGCGCCGATCCTGCTCCTGGATGAGGCGACCTCGGCACTGGACACGGAGTCGGAAGCCGCGGTGCAGAAGGCACTCGATGGCGCCATGGTCGGACGCACGGTGGTTGTCATTGCCCACCGCCTGTCCACCGTTGTCCGCGCCGACAAGATCGTCGTCATGCAACAGGGCCGCGTCATCGAAGAAGGCAATCACGATAGCCTTGCGCAGCGTAGCGACGGTCTTTACGCTCGCCTCAACAATCTTCAGAGGCCAGCCGCCTCGGATGCCCGCTGATAGGATGATCGACTGACATGAGCGATGCTGCGATGAAACTGGTTGTAGTTGGCGCGGCAGGGCGCATGGGGCAGACGCTCATCCGTCTCATCCACGCCATCGATGGCGTGACGCTGCATGCCGCGGTCGAACGTCCGGGCTCTCCCTTCGTCGGCAAGGATGCTGGCGAAATTGCCGGTCTCGGCGCGAATGGCGTCATCATCGGCGATGATCCGCTGGCGGCCTTTCTGCATGCCGAAGGCGTCCTCGATTTCACGTCGCCCGCCGGCACGGTGGAGTTCGCGGCGCTCGCTGCGCAGGCGCGCATTGTCCATGTCATCGGCACGACCGGCTGCTCTGCTGATGACGATGCGAAGATCGCGGCTGCCGCGCGTCACGCCCGTGTCGTCAAATCAGGCAATATGGGGCTCGGCGTGAACCTGCTCAGCGTCCTCGTCGAACAGGCCGCTCGTGCGCTGGATCCCGCCGACTGGGATATCGAAGTGCTTGAAATGCACCACAAGCGCAAGGTCGATGCGCCCTCGGGCACGGCGCTGCTCCTGGGTGATGCGGCTGCCAAGGGCAGGGGCGTCGATCTCGCCACGCATTCCGTGCGGGTGCGCGACGGCCACACCGGTCCGCGCGAGCAGGGCACAATCGGGTTTGCCACGCTGCGCGGCGGCTCGGTTGTCGGCGAGCATTCGGTGATCTTTGCCGGAGAAGGTGAAACGGTGACGATGTCGCACAGCGCCACCGATCGCTCGATCTTCGGCCGCGGTGCCGTCAAGGCAGCGCTCTGGGCGCGCGACAAGAAGCCCGGTGTCTATTCCATGCTCGACGTGCTCGGGCTTTCTTCAAAGTAATCTATTTCGGAGGCATTTTTCATGAGCGGCACTCTCGTCCTCGTTCGCCACGGCCAGAGCGACTGGAACCTCAAGAACCTTTTCACCGGCTGGAAGGACCCTGAACTGACCGAGCTCGGCATTCAGGAAGCCAACACCGGCGGCAAGGCGCTCGCCGATTACGGCATCAAGTTCGACGTCGCCTTCACCTCGGACCTGAAGCGCGCCCAGGACACACTGAAGATCATTCTCGACAACGTCGGTCAGCCGGACCTCAAGACCTTCAGGGATCAGGCGCTGAACGAGCGCGATTACGGTGATCTTTCCGGCCTCAACAAGGATGACGCCCGTGTCAAGTGGGGCGAGGAGCAGGTCCACATCTGGCGCCGCTCCTACGACGTGCCGCCTCCGGGCGGCGAAAGCCTGCGCGACACCGGTGCCCGCGTCTGGCCTTACTACCTGACGGAAATCCTGCCCAGGGTCCTGCGCGGCGAAAAGGTGCTGGTCGCTGCCCATGGCAACTCGCTGCGTTCGCTTGTCATGGTGCTCGACCGCCTGACCAAGGAACAGATCCTTGCGCTCAACCTCGCGACCGGCGTTCCCATGGTCTACAAGCTCAACGCCGACTCGACCGTCGCTTCCAAGGAAGTGCTCGGCGACATGTCCGGCGCGCATTGATATCAAGGCGCCGCGCATCTGTAGTTGCGCGGCGCTTTTCCAACCTTGTTGGCACCGGCTTTTTAGCCTTCTGACGTGTCTTCCGCCTGAGGCGCCTTCTTCCGGGCAGCCTCGAAATCCGGCAGACGATTGGCGATCCACTGCCAGAGCGTCACCACCTCCACCAGAAGCTCACCGCCAAGCGGCGTCAATTCGTATTCCACGCGTGGCGGCACTTGCGGGTAGAGCGTCCGCGTCACCAGGCCGTCACTCTCGAGCGTCCGCAGCGTCTGCGTCAGCACCTTCTGGCTGATCCCTTCCACCCGTTCGAGAACGCGCGAAAAGCGCAAAGGGCCTTTTGCCTCCGCCAATATGTGCATGACGCGCAGCGGCCATTTGGCGCTGGCGCGCTCCAGCATCGCGCGCGCAAGCGCGTCCTCCCCGTCCGTCAGCGTTTCACAGAAGTCGAATGTATGATCGTTCAGGACAGTTACCATAAGGTATGTATAGATCCGTAGGGTACCTTCTTTCAAGATGAAACTGCCTCGCCTATATCCCGCGTGACGGATCAAGGAGGTTTCTGATGTCACAGGTTTGGTTGATTACAGGCAGTTCCCGAGGCCTTGGCAGGGCGCTTGCGGAAGCGGTGCTGGCGGCAGGGCACAAGCTGGTCGCGACAGCGCGTGATCCTTCGCAGCTTGAAGACATTAAAGAACGCTATGGCGACAGCGTCCTGACGATATCTCTGGATGTCACCGACGAACAATCGGCCACTTCTGCCGTGAAGGCGGCAGTAGAAACCTTCGGCCGCCTCGACGTGCTCGTCAACAATGCAGGCTACGGCGACGTCGGATCGATCGAGGACACCAGCCTTGCCGATTTCCGCGCCCAGATCGAAACCAACCTGTTCGGGACGATCATCGTCACCAAGGCGGCCCTGCCGCTGATGCGCGAGCAGGGCTTCGGCCACATCATCCAGTTTTCTTCCGTCGGCGGCCGCATCGGCCCCGCCGGTCGCGCGCCCTATGCCGCGGCCAAGTGGGGCGTCGAGGGTTTCTCGGAAGTTCTCAGCAGAGAGGTTGGCCCGCTCGGCCTCAAGGTGACGATTGTCGAGCCGGGCGGCTTCCGGACCGATTTCGCCGGTGCGTCCACGCAACTTCGCGAGGGTCGCCCGGAATACGAAGACACGGTCGGCAAGATGGCTCGCTACCAGCGCGACTATAACGGCAAGCAGCCGGGCGACCCGGCGAAGGCGGCCGCTGCTGTGGTCTACATCGCCAGCCTCGCCGAACCGCCGCTGCGCCTGCTTATCGGCAGCGATGCGGTGCGCGGCGTCGAACAGAACGACGTCGTCAGGGCGGAAGCCCATCGGCAGTGGCGCGACCTCAGCGTCTCCACCGATTTCGAACCCGGGGCGGGTGCGGGAAAGTTCCCTTGGGAGGCAAGATAGCCTTTTCGCCTCTAGGCCGTGCCGGAATATCCCCGGGTCTCCGTCACGGTTTGCCCTTCGCTCAATTTTCGATCGTGAACTGCACGCGATCCGCTGAAAACCGCGTGATCGCGTACTGCACGGGAACGCCCTCGAGATCGGTGTTGACAGCCTTGGTGACGAGCACGATCGCCCCCGGTGTCAGTTCAAGCGCGGCAAGGTCGGTGGCATCGGCATGGGCGGCGGTGATCTCCGTCGTCGCTCGAACGTAGTCGGAGAGGCCGAGATCGGCAAAGGCACGGGTGATCGATTCCGTCTTCGCGTAGGCTGCCGGCAAGCCCGCGAAGCGTTCCGCCGGAAACCAAGCCGTTGCGCAGGAGACCGGCCGGTCGTCGGCCTTGCGCACCGTTTCCATGCGGATGACGGGTGCGCCCTGCCGCAGCTTCAGCCAGCGCGCCACTTCTTCGTCCGCTCTCTCCTCGCCGTGACCGAGCAGCAGCCCGCGCATCTCGCGCGCCTGCCCGCCGATGCCCGCGGTAAAGCGGGTGCGCCTGGTGATCGGAAAGTTCAGCCGTTCCTTGCGCTCGATCAGCGTGCCGCGTCCCTGCACGGCGCGCACGATGCCTTCCTGGGCAAGGGCTGCGATCGCGCTTCTGACAGTATGTCTGTTGACGCCGAACTGCTGCGCCAGCACCGTCTCGGGCGGCACCATGCCGGTCTCGTCATAGGCGCCGGCGCTGATCGCCTGGCGAATGCGATCTGCGATCTGCCGCCAGAGCGCCACGCCCGTCTGTCTTTGTACCTGCCCAGCCATTTTACCCCTTGATGTCACACGCTTGTCATGTCGCCGATTTAAGCGTAACCATATCTTGTATAGTTGTCTATATCAATAGACATTTAAAAGGATGTGGCGATGACCTTAGCGGAAAAGAATGAGCCGGCGGCAGGTGGGCGCAAGCGCGTCGTCGACCTGCTTGCGCGCGCGGAACGGCAAGAGCTGGTCGAGGCGTGGGACAAGCTGGCGGAAAAGCCTGCGGTCCAGCCGGTGCGCGGACCGGAAACGGGCCTCGTCATGGTTCGCGGCCGGATGGGTGGCGGCGGTGCGCCGTTCAACCTCGGCGAGGTAACGGTCACCCGCGCCACCGTGCGCCTCGCATCAGGCACCGTCGGCCACGCCCAGGCGCTCGGCACGGATCGCGAGAAGGCCCGGCTTTCGGCCATCTTCGACGCCCTTTGGCAGGAGCCAGCCACACAACAATTCGTCGAACAGGCGCTTCTTCAGCCGATCGCTTCCCGCGTCGCTGATGCCGATCGCCGCAAGGCCGACGAGACGGCGGCAACGCGCGTCGATTTTTTCACCATGGTTCGCGGAGACGACTGATGAGCCTCAAGACGGAAGTTCTTAAGAATGACGTGTTGGCCGGAGGCTTTGCCGAGCCGGTCTTCCACGCCCAGAGCGTCTTCAAGCTGATGATGGATGCGATGGCGCGGCCGGGCACGATCCAGACGGTCGCTCCCGATACGACTCCCCCGGCGCCGCTCGGCGTTGCTGCCGGCGCGATTGCGCTGACGCTCTGCGATCACGACACCCCGGTCTGGCTGTCATCAGGGCTGGCAAAATCAGCCGTGCCGCAATGGCTCGGCTTTCACACCGGTGCGCCGGTGACATCAGAGAAGGGCGAAGCGCGTTTCGCTTTTGCGGAAGCCGGAACGACGCTGTCGTCCTTCGGTCTCTTTGCCGCCGGCACCCAGGAATACCCCGACCGTTCGACGACGTTGATCATCGAGCTGACGGCTCTCGAGAGCGGCCGCCGGCTTGCCCTGATGGGGCCGGGTATCAAGACTGTGACTGACGTTGCTCCCCTCGGCCTGCCCGACACCTTCCTGCGCCTCTGGACGGAGAACCGCGCACTCTTTCCGCGCGGCATCGACATCGTGCTGACCTCGGGCAGCCGTTTCCTCTGCCTGCCGCGCACCACCAAGATCACCGCAACGGAGACGTGACCCATGTATGTTGCTGTCAAAGGGGGCGAAGCCGCCATTGCCAACGCCCATCGCCTGCTGGCGGATCGCCGTCGCGGTGACCGTTCGGTGCCGGCTATCGGTATCGACCAGATCGTGGCCCAGCTGGCGCTGGCCGTCGACCGCGTCATGGCCGAAGCCTCGCTCTACGATCGCACGCTTGCCGCTCTCGCCGTCCGCCAGTCGCGCGGCGACATGATCGAGGCGATCTTCCTGCTCCGCGCCTACCGCACGACGCTGCCGCGCTTCGGCTATAGCAAGCCTGTTGATACCGCCCGCATGAAGATCGAGCGCCGCGTCTCCGCCACCTACAAGGATCTGCCCGGCGGCCAGCTGCTCGGCCCGACCTTCGACTACACCCACCGCCTCCTCGACCCGTCGCTGCTATCAGACGAAGCCGTCGAGGAACCGACGCTTCGCGATGCCGAAGCCGGCCGCGTCATGCGCGTTTCGGAAATCCTGGCGGAGGAAGGCCTGATCGAGGGCGATGGCGAAATGCCTGAGGATCACGAGATCGGCGATCTCACCCGCGAGCCTATGGAATTCCCGATGACCCGCGACCTGCGCCTGCAGGCGCTCGCCCGCGGCGACGAAGGCTTCCTGCTGGCGCTCGGCTATTCCACGCAGCGCGGCTACGGCCGCAACCATCCCTTTACCGGCGAAATCCGCATCGGTGAGGTCGAGGTCGAATTCGATGTTCCCGAACTCGGCTTCGCCGTCTCGCTCGGCACCATCCAGGTGACGGAGTGCCAGATGGTCAACCAGTTCAAGGGTTCGTCCAAGGCGCCGCCGCAGTTTACCCGCGGCTATGGCCTGGTGTTCGGCCAGAGCGAGCGCAAGGCGATGTCCATGTCGCTTGTGGATCGTGCTCTTCGCGCGGAAGAACTTGGCGAAGACATCACGGCACCGGCGCAGGACGAGGAATTCGTCATTTCGCACGCCGACAACGTGCAGTCGACCGGCTTCGTCGAGCATCTGAAGCTGCCGCACTATGTCGACTTCCAGGCGGAACTCGATCTGGTCCGCCGCATGCGCAACGAATTCGAAGCCAACCGCATCGGCGGCGACGATACCATCAAGGAGGCTGCGGAATGACCGATCTGGCCACGTACAATTTCGCCTATCTCGACGAACAGACGAAGCGGATGATCCGCCGCGCTATCCTGAAGGCGATCGCCATCCCCGGCTATCAGGTTCCCTTCGCCTCGCGCGAAATGCCGATGCCATACGGTTGGGGCACAGGCGGCGTGCAGGTCACGGCCTCGATCATCGGCCCCGATGACGTACTGAAGGTCATCGACCAAGGCGCCGACGACACGACCAATGCGGTTTCGATCCGCGCCTTCTTCCAGAAGGTCGCGAATGTCGCGGTATCGACGCATACCAAGGATGCGACGATCATCCAGACGCGCCACCGCATCCCGGAAGAAAAGCTCGGCCCGAACCAGGTGCTCGTCTATCAGGTGCCGATCCCGGAACCGCTTCGCTTCCTCGAACCGCGCGAGACCGAAACCCGCAAGATGCACGCGCTTGAGGAATATGGCCTCATGCATGTGAAGCTCTATGAGGACATCGCGCACAACGGCCGCATCTCCAAGACCTACGCCTACCCGGTCAAGGTTGCCGGGCGCTACGTCATGGATCCGTCGCCGACGCCGAAGTTCGACAATCCGAAAATGCACATGTCGGAGGCGCTGCAGCTGTTCGGGGCAGGGCGCGAGAAGCGCATCTATGCCGTTCCGCCCTATACCGAAGTCGTCAGCCTCGATTTCGAGGATTACCCCTTCGAGATCCAGCGCTTCGGCAAGCCCTGCGCGCTCTGCGGCGCCGAAGAGGTCTATCTCGACGAAGTCATCCTCGACGACAAGGGCGGGCGCATGTTCGTCTGCTCCGACACCGACCATTGCGAAGACCGCCGCGTGCACGGGCATGCCGGCGAGATGTTGGCACCCAATCAGGAGGCCGCCGAATGAGCGACACCCCGCTTCTTAAAGTCAATGACGTCTCGAAGTTCTACGGCAATCGCATCGGCTGCCGGAATGTCTCCTTCGAGCTCTGGCCCGGCGAAGTGCTCGCCATCGTCGGTGAATCCGGCTCAGGCAAGACGACGCTGCTCAACTGCATTTCGACCCGGCTGATGCCGACGACCGGCAGCGTCGAATACCACATGCGCGACGGCGCCTATCGCGACCTCTACCGCATGAACGAGGCGGAGCGCCGCTTCCTGATGCGCACTGACTGGGGCTTCGTGCATCAGAATCCGGCTGACGGTCTGCGCATGACCGTCTCGGCCGGCGCCAACGTCGGCGAGCGTCTGATGGCGATCGGCGACCGCCACTACGGTAACATTCGCTCCACCGCAGTCGACTGGCTGCGACGCGTTGAGATCGACGAAGGCCGTATCGATGACCAGCCGCGCGCTTTCTCCGGTGGCATGCGCCAGCGTCTGCAGATTGCCCGCAATCTGGTGACCGGCCCGCGTCTGGTGTTCATGGACGAGCCGACCGGCGGTCTCGACGTGTCGGTGCAGGCGCGCCTGCTCGATCTCGTGCGTGGTCTCGTCAACGATCTCGGCCTTGCTGCGATCATCGTCACCCACGACCTCGCCGTCGCGCGCCTGCTGTCGCACCGCATGATGGTGATGAAGGATGGCCATGTCATCGAGCAGGGGCTGACCGATCGCGTCCTCGACGATCCGCGCGAGCCATACACGCAGCTCCTCGTTTCCTCCATCCTGCAGGTCTGATCGCGAATGCTATCAGGACTCCGGCTACAGGTGTCCGTGGCAAGCGAAACTAAGGAAAGAAATCATGGCAACGCCACTCGTTGTTTCTGAAGTCGTCAAGAGCTTCACCATGCACCTGCGCGACGGCATCAAGCTGCCTGTTGTTTCGGATGTATCCTTTTCCGTGGCATCCGGGGAATGCGTCGTCCTCGGCGGCCCTTCGGGCATCGGCAAGAGCTCGCTCCTGAAGATGACCTACGGCAACTATGCCGTCGATAGCGGCCAGATCCTCATCAAGCATCACGACAAGATCGTCGATCTGGCAACAGCCGACCCGCGCACGATCATCGACGTGCGCCGTCACACACTGGGCTATGTCAGTCAGTTCCTGCGCACTGTCCCGCGCGTCGCGGCGATCGACGTTGTTGCCGAGCCGCTGGTCGCCCGTGGCGAGAAGGCGGAAACGGCGCGCGAGAAGGCAGCAAACCTCCTCTCGAAGCTGAACCTGCCGGAGGCGCTCTGGCAGCTTCCGCCCGCCACCTTCTCCGGTGGCGAGCAGCAGCGCGTCAACATCGCCCGCGGCTTCATCACCGATCATACCGTCCTGCTGCTCGACGAGCCGACCGCCTCGCTCGACGCCAGGAACCGTGCCGTCGTCGTCGGCATGATCGAGGAAAAGAAGAAGGCGGGCGTCGCCCTTCTCGGCATCTTCCACGATGAGGAAGTGCGCGAGGCCGTCGCCGACCGTATTCTCGACGTCCAGAAGTTCTCACCGCGAAAGGCAATCGCCGCATGAGCCGCAAGATTGGCCTCGAGCCCTATTTCCATGAAACGGCATCCGTGAAGAACGCCACCTTCGGCCGCTTCACGGAGGTCTCGGAGCGTTGCCGCATCGAGGAAGTCGAATTCGGCGACTATTCCTATGTCATGCAGGACGGCGCCATCTGGTGCGCGACGATCGGCAAGTTCGTCAACATCGCCGCCTCGGTGCGCATCAACGCCACCAACCACCCGACCTGGCGCGCAACGCTGCACCACTTCACCTATCGCGCCGCCGATTATTGGCCGGATGCCGATATGGAGACCGATTTCTTCGAATGGCGTCGCTCCAACCGCGTCGTCATCGGCCATGACGTCTGGATCGGCCACGGTGTGACCATCCTGCCCGGTGTTACGGTCGGCAATGGCGCGGTCATCGGCGCCGGTGCCGTCGTCTCCAAGGATGTTGCCCCTTACACCATCGTCGGCGGCGTCCCCGCCAAGCTGATCCGCGAACGCTTCCCGAAGGAGGTCGGCGAACGCATGGACAAGCTCGCCTGGTGGGATTGGGAGCACGACCGCCTGCGGGTCGCGCTGGCCGATTTCCGCGCGCTGAGCGCCGAAGATTTCCTCGCCCGCTACGAAGCATGATCGGGCGCCCCTAACAGGGGCGCCCAGACTGCTGACAAAGTCTTCTTTCTTGCGGAACTATCGTCTTTCGTCATGCCGGCCTTGAGCCGGCATCCAGCAGCGCCGCGTCTGCGGTGCGAAAGAGTCTTTGCGCGCAAGGACTTGCGCGCGCTGGACCCCGGCTCGTCGGCCGGGGTGACGGCGATAGGGCGGCCATTCCAAGAGGCGATCAGCCTTTGTCAACAAGCTAGGCGCCCCGAACCGGGGCGCTCATACCACCCTGAGGTTGGTCGTCCAAAATCGGCTGCCCTGCCACCGATATTGCCGCGCGCCCGGGTATTTAAAACTTGCAGCCGACGAAGCATCGGCTCACCCCATTGTCACAATAGTCGCGCCTGTCTCTGCTAAGAAAGAACAGGAGACGACCCCTGTTTGCCGTAAGGATAACCACGCGTCTTGGGCGTGGATGAGCTTGCGCGAATGCCAATTCCTGTAAGAATCGGAAACACATTGTGACTAAGTCTTTACAAAAGCTACCCTTTTCGACTTGTCTCGTAAACCTACTTCATGGATATTAGACTGATCTTGAGGAAGTCATCATGATCAGAATGATTGAAGATCCGGCGGAATTGGCCGGCGAAGATATCACTGGCAAGTATATTTTGCGCAAGCTGAACTATCATTGGTTCGCTTACGGCAAGGCTGCGATCGTGACGGCCTGCAAGGGCACGATCCTTGAGCTTGATCGCGAGGAAACGGTCTATTCCGAGCATTGGGGCCGCCGCGCCTACACGGGGATCGGCAAGCGGTATCCGGGTGGCATCTGTCCGATATCGGTGGTCGCCTGCGTCTGCGATACGCCGGACGAGGTAAATGCCGTCATCCAGCTCGATGTCGACGCGCAGGACGAGTTCTACCGGTTGATCGCCAGGACGGAAGCGAAGGTTCGCGCCCTTGCCTATTCGTCGGAGAACACGGTGTTTCTGGCTGCTGCCGAATAGGTCCGGCGTTCCTGGTGTTCGGTATAAGACCGAGCCTCCCGCGATCCGTCCTCGCGGATGGATGTCACAAGGCGCAGATGACCGATCACCCCGACGCCACTCTCCTCCCTGAAGGTATCGCCGCCGGGCACGATATCCACGTCTTCGCCGACGGTTGTTATGAACCCGATTCAGGGGAGGGCGGCTGGGCATTTGTGGTCTTTCGCGACGATGCCGAAGTCGCCTCCGGTCTTGGCGGTGTCAAGGACACCGCCAACAATACGACCGAACTGATCGCGCTCCTCGAAGCCATGACCTGGATCAACGACAATGTCTCGGGGGAAAAAGCCGTCGTCTGGTCCGACTCCGTTTACGCCGTCAAAGGCTGCAATCACTGGCGCCACATCTGGAAGAACAACGGCTGGAAGAAGATAAGCGCCAACGCGAAGGTCCGAAGCCGCACCATCGCAAATCCGGATCTTTGGAAGGCGATCGACGCTCAACTCTCGCGCAATCGCCTGCTGACCATCGCCTGGTGCAAGGGCCATTCGGGCCTTGACGGCAACGAGCGCGCGGATGAACTCGCCGAGCGCGGCCGCCTGTCACTGCGTGGCAAGGGTATCCGATGAAAGTTGACCCAAGTCGGCCCGCGTGCGGAAGTGCAGGTTTCCGATAGGCGCCGCCGGCACGTAACCATCGCTCGCAGCTGTCCGAAACGCCTTGAGGCTAGGTGGCTGCACGCGCCGCCGTCGCCGTTGCCGCAATCAACTGTTGGCTTCGGCCCTCACGCCCACGGGTTCTTCGCCAGCTGCCATTCTCCGGTCTCATCGGGCTCCACGCGTTTGTTGCCGCGGTAGAAGATCGGCAGTCCGGTTTTCTTGTCCATCGAAAAGCGGCTGGGCGTGAACTTCTCGTCCTCGTGTCCGCGGATGGCGAGAGCGAGGGCCTCTTTGAACTTCCCGTCTTTGCACAGGCTTTTGAAGAGTGTCTGGTCCATCGCTTTACTCCACTATCGTCAGGTCCCGGATTGCCTGCCATCGACTGGCGGTCCGGTCAACCGTCAATGGCGACAGGCCGGGGGTTGAAATCGCGAGGCGAGACGCCGACCGGCAGGCTCTTATCTTCAGGCAAACCGGCCGCGTTTCGTTATCCCCCAAAACTCGATTATGACAGTCCTTACACAAAACTGACATTGGAGCTTCATGAACCGGGAATAATGCACTCCCTCATATCGCATCTGGACTATGAGGAAGAGCATGATGTTCGAACTGAAGAATGTCACCCGCCGTTTCGGAAAGAAGACAGCCGTTGATTCCGTGACGCTCGACATTCCTCAGGGCCAGATGGTCGGCATTATCGGCCGTTCCGGCGCCGGCAAGTCCACGCTCCTGCGCATGATCAACCGCCTGCAGGAGCCGACGTCGGGTTCGATCCATTTCGCCGGCGTCGAGGTTTCCAGTCTCCGTGGCCAGGCGCTGCGCAACTGGCAGCGCGACTGCGCGATGATCTTCCAGCAGTTCAATCTCGTTCCACGTCTCGACGTTCTGACCAATGTCATGCTCGGCCGTCTCAATCATCGTTCGACCACGATGAGCCTGCTCGGTCTTTTTAGCCGCGAAGAGCGCATCCACGCCATCGCCGCCCTTGAGCGTCTCGGCATCGAGCAGACGGCTTTGCAGATGGCCGGAACCTTGTCGGGCGGCCAGCAGCAGCGTGTGGCGATCGCCCGCGCGCTGATGCAGAACCCGAAGATGGTGCTCGCCGACGAGCCGATCGCCTCGCTCGACCCGCTCAATGCGAAGATCGTCATGGATGCGCTGCGCGACATCAACGAGCGCGAAGGCATCACCGTCATCACCAATCTTCATACGCTCGATACCGCCCGCAACTATTGCGAACGCATCGTCGGCATGGCCGCTGGCCGAGTCGTGTTCGATGGCAAGCCCTCCGAACTGACGGCGGATGCCGTCAAGCAGATCTACGGCACCGACAAGGATGGCGCCGGCATCGACGAGACGATGACCTCGACCTCGATCAACATTCCCGCGGCCGTTGCCGCCAATCAATCCGCCGGCTTGCAACCGCTGGCGCTGGCCGGTCTCTGAGAGGGGCGGCCTCGATCGTAAGCCCGCGTTATGGGCACCTTCTTCTAACCAGAGATCGCCGGGGACACCGGTCAATCAGGAGAGTACCATGTTGAAGAAAGCACTCTTTGCCGCGACGGCGCTGTTTGCGCTTGCCGGCGTCTCGCATGCCGCAGACCTCAAGGAATTCCGCGTCGGTATCCTCGGCGGCGAAAACGAAGCCGACCGCCTGCGCAACTACGCTTGCCTGGCTGACCACCTGAAGACCGAGTTCGGCTTCGAGAAGGTTTCGCTCTTCCCGGCTGCTGACTACGACGGCGTTATCCAGGGTCTGCTCGGCGGCACGCTCGACTTCGCGGAACTCGGCGCCTCCGGCTACGCCGCCATCGCCATCAAGGACGACAAGGCCGTTACGCCGATCCTGACGACGGTTCAGAAGGACGGCTCGACGGGCTACCACTCGATCGGTCTCGCCCTGAAGTCCTCCGGCATCAAGGACATCAAGGACGCCAAGGGCAAGAAGCTCGGTTACGCCGATCCGGACTCCACCTCGGGCTACCTGATCCCGCTGACGCAGATCCCGAAGGACACTGGCATGCCGAACGACCAGTACTTCGCGTCCACGCAGTTCAACGGCGGCCACGAGAACAACCTGCTCGCCGCTTATGACGGCAAGGTCGACATCGCTGTTGATGACTCCTCGGGCATCGGCGACTTCAAGGACGGCTACACCTCCGGCACCTTCCGCAAGGCTGTCGACAAGGGCACCGTAGACCCGAACAAGCTGGTTGAAGTCTGGCGCTCGCCGCTGATCCCGAACGGCCCGCTCGTCGTTCGCAACGAACTCGGCGCTGATTGGCAGGCCAAGCTCACCGACTTCTTCATGAAGCTCCCGGAAACGGATGCCAAGTGCTTCGCAGCCATCGAAGGCGGCGACTACCAGGGCTACACCAAGGTTCAGGCTGACTTCTACAACGCCATCATCGACGCTCGTAAGGCTGCCATCGGCGGTTGATCGATCCTGACAGTTGGAGGGCGGCCGTCACAAGCCGCCCTTTTTCCTGCGAAGAAAGCGGACACCCTTCATGACTTTTGCCGATCCCAACGCCCAAGCGCCCGCCGTCCAGCAAAGCGCCAGTGAAATCGGTGACGCCTGGAGCAAGATGGTGGCTCGCCGCCGCCTCTATACCGGTCTCGGGCTGGCGATCCTGCTGGCTGCCTTTGTCGCTTCGGTACGATTTGCGGACGAAAGCAATGCCGGCCATTTCTTCGAACGCCTGCCGCATCTCTTCGATTTTCTGAGCTGGCTCATTCCCAAGGATTGGAATGACGTCTGGCGCGCCCTGTTCGATGTCGCAAGCCCGATCCAGAAGACCGGCGAGGAGTACAATTTCGCCGAGGGCCGGGTTTATGTCTGGGGCGGTTTCTATATCCCCGAATATTTCGAGCTGATGATCATCACGATCAATGTCGCGCTCGTCTCCACCCTGATCGGCTTCGTCTTCGCCGTGCCGCTGAGCTTTCTCGTGGCCCGCAATCTGGCACCATCCAATCCGCTGCGCATCGTCGCCAAGCGTCTGACGGAACTCCTGCGCGCCTTTCCCGAGATCGTCATTGCCGGCCTGTTTTCGGCCATCCTGTCGATAGGCCCGGTTGCCGCGATCATCGCCGTCAGCCTGCATACCATCGGCGCGCTCGGCAAGCTCTTCTACGAAGTCGTCGAAAACATCGACATGAAGCCGGACGAAGGCATGAAGGCCGTCGGCGCCAGCTGGTCGGAGCGGGTCCGCTTCGCCGCCCTGCCGCAGGTCATGCCGAACTTCGTCTCCTACGCGCTGCTGCGCCTCGAGATCAACGTCCGCGCCTCCACCATCATCGGCGCGGTCGGCGGCGGCGGTATCGGCGAGGAGCTGAAGCTCTCCATCTCGCGTGGTTTCGGCGCCAAGACGATGGCGCTCGTTCTCCTGCTTTTCATCACCATCGTTGCGGTCGACCAGTTCTCCGCATGGCTGCGCCGCCGCCTCGTCGGCGAGCACGCCTTCCTTTTGCAGCATTGAGGTCCGCCATGACGGTGATCGACGCCAACCGGATGCACGAGATCGAGCAGCGCTATCCGGAATATTTCAAACGGTCCTTCAAGCAGCGCTTCGGCGGCCTGATGATCGTGATCGCGACTCTCGTCTATGCGCTTTACGCGACCTGGTTCTTCGACCTGCCGAAGCTGCTTGCCGAAGCTCACTGGGAGCGCGTCGGCCTCTATCTCAGCCAGTGGGTCAGCTATGACGTGCAGCCGGAGTTCCGCATCGGTGATGATGGCATCACGGTCAAGTATCCGCGCTTCTCGCCGCTCGGCGACGATCCGCATCCCGACTGGGTTGTGAACAATCTCGATGGCAGCGTCACGGCCTCCGTCAGGGGCACGAGCCGCGCGGTCACGATCTCCAGCAAGGAGACAGTTGTCACGGCCCATGGCATCAGCGTGCCGGTGGACGTCTCCAGCGGCGCTCCGAAGGTCGTTGGCCCGGTCCCGGCCTGGATGACGGTCTACGATGACAACGTCCTTGCCGACCTCGGATTTGCCGGTGATGTCAGCATCTCGGTCGATCGCGTGAAAGTCCGCAAGCGCTTCCTCGGTTGGGCGAATTTCGTCTTCGACACGCAGTCACCATTCTTCGACAAGCCGGCGACCGAGGTTTTCAGCCTGATCGTTTCGGGTCCGGAACTGAAGCCCGGTCAGTCCAACCTGTCGCTTGCCTTCGATAATATCTGGCACAACAGCGCCTGGCAGCATGGCGACGTCTGGACCAAGCTGTTCCAGACCATCGTGATGGCTTTTTTGGGAACGCTGCTCGGCGCGTTGCTTGCTTTCCCGCTGGCCTTTCTGGCTGCGCGCAATATCACCCCGAACAAGGTCCTGAACCAGGTCCTGAAGCGGTTCTTTGATTTCCTGCGCTCGGTCGACATGTTGATCTGGGCGCTCTTTCTGACCCGCGCCTTCGGTCCCGGTCCTTTGGCGGGATCCGGCGCGATTTTCCTCACGGAAACCGGCACGCTCGGCAAGCTCTATTCCGAGGGCCTGGAAAACGTCGACAACAAGCCGCGCGAAGGCATCAAGTCGACCGGTGCCTCCACCGTGCTCACCCATCGCTACGGCATCATCCCGCAGATCGTCCCGGTCTTCGTCAGCCAGACGCTCTACCAGTGGGAATCGAACGTACGCGGCGCAACGATCATCGGCGCGGTCGGCGCCGGCGGCATCGGTCTCAAGCTCTGGGAAGCGATGCGCACCAACGCGAACTGGGAAAACGTCGCCTACATGGTGCTGCTGATCCTGATCGTCGTCTTCCTGTTCGACATGGCGTCGAATGCCCTGCGCCACCGTCTGATGGGGACCAAGGCCCACTGAAAAAAGCGTGGGATCGTTCCGGACCATCATCATTCTGTCACGGAAATCTTTTAGCCGGAAGCCAGCTTGCGGTCGTGGTCAAATCACTGAAGACTACGACCCGCACTCCGAACGATTCCCAGGATACGAGCCTTGCGTTACGCACTCTATTTCACGCCGCCGAAGGATGATCCTTTGAACGGCACGGCCGCGCTCTGGCTCGGCCGTGACGCCTTTTCAGGCGAAACTTATCCGGCTCCTGATCATCCGGAGCTGCCGGCCGCCGAGCAGTTCGAGCTGACAGCCGATCCTCGCCGCTACGCTTTCCACGCGACGATCAAGGCGCCGTTCCATCTGGCAGCCTCCGTCACTGAGAAGGACCTGATCCAGGTGGTCGAGGATTTCGCCGCCCGCACGTCCGCCTTCGAAATTCCCGAGCTGGTGCTTGGGCAGTTGGGTAGATTCTTTGCGCTGGTGCCCGCTTTTCTGCATCCACCGCTTCAGGATTTCGCCGCCACGGTGGTAAAATCCTTCGAACCGCTTCGCGCCGCGTTGTCGGATGCCGATGTAGCGCGCCGCAACCCGGAGAAACTGAGCGAGAGCCAGAGGGCCAATCTGTTGCGCTGGGGCTATCCCTATGTGATGGATGACTTCGGGTTCCACATGACGCTGACCGGCCAGGTGCCGCAGGAGCGTGCAGGCGTGATGGAGGCCATTCTGGCGGAGCGTTTCGCCGCCTTTATCGGCCGCCCGCTCCCCATTAGCGGCCTTGCCGTTTTCGTCGAGGAGGCGCGGGGCGCGCCGTTCAAAGCCCATTCCTGGTGGCCGCTCGCCGGCGCTAAAAATTGAAAGACCATATTCGATGACCAAAGAAACAGTCTTCTCAAATGCCCGCATCGTTCTCGAGGATGAGATCGTTGAAGGATCGGTCCTCGTCCGCGATGGCAAGATCGCCGATATCTCGACCGGCAGTTCCCGCGTCGGTGAGGATTTCGAAGGCGATTATCTGATCCCGGGTCTCGTCGAACTGCACACCGACCATCTGGAAGGTCACTATTCGCCGCGCCCCGGCCTGCGTTGGCACAAGACGGCGGCAATCCAGGCGCACGACGCCCAGATCGTCACCTCAGGCATCACCACGGTTTTCGACTGCCTGCGCATGGGCGCCGACGAGGACGGCGGCTTCGAGCATGGCGAGATGCGCGAAATGGCCGATGCGATCCAGAAGGCCGAGCAGGAGGGCCGCCTGCGCGCAGAGCACCTGCTTCACCTGCGCTGCGAGGTCTCCGCCGACAACGTGCTGCAGCACTTCGCCGATTTCGAAAACGATCCCTATGTCCGTCTTGTCTCGCTGATGGACCACGCGCCCGGCCAGCGCCAGTTCCAGACGATGGACCAGTACATCTTCTACTACCAGAAGAAGCGCGGCCTCTCCGATGCGGAGTTCGCCAAGTTCGTCGATCGTCGCGTGTCCGAATCCGAGCGCAATTCCACGCCGCACCGCACGGCCATTTCCAAGGTCTGCGCCGAGCGCGGCATCACCGTCGCCAGCCACGACGACGCGACGCTCGCCCATGTCGACGAAGCCATCGAGAACGGCGTTCGCCTCGCCGAATTCCCGACCAGCTTCGACGCCGCAAAGGCGTCGCACGAGCATGGCATGAGCGTTCTGATGGGCGCCCCGAACATCGTGCGCGGCAAGTCGCATTCCGGCAACATCGCCGCCCGCGATCTCGCCGAACGCGGCGTGCTCGACGTTCTGTCCTCTGATTACGTCCCGCTCAGCCTGCTCTACGCGCCCTTCCTGATTGCCGACGAGGTGGAGAGCATTTCGCTGCCGAAGGCGATCGCCATGGTCACCGCGACGCCGGCTCGCACCGTGAGTCTCAACGATCGCGGCCGCATCGCCACCGGCCTGCGCGCCGATCTCGTCCGCGTTTTCCGTGATCACGGCGTGCCTGTCACCCGTGCTGTTTGGCGTGAAGGGCGCCGTGTCGCATGAACCCGTCGCATGAACCTCACATCGTTCCAGGCACCGAGCACGGCATCATGGTCGTCGTCGTCGGCCCGAGCGGCGCCGGCAAGGACACGCTGATGGCGCTGGCTGCCAAGCACTTCCGGGGGCGCCCGGATGTGCATTTCGTCCGCCGCGTCATCACCCGCCACACGCATGCCGGCGGCGAGCAGCATCTCGCCGTGTCGGACCAGGGCTTTGCGTCGATGGAGCAGGCCGGAAGCTTCGCGGTCTGGTGGGAAGCACACGGCCTGAAATATGGCATTCCGGCCGAGGTGACGGTCTCGCTCGCTCAGGGAAATCTGGTCATCGCCAACGGCTCGCGCTCGGCGCTTCACCATTTCAAGGCTGTTTTCCCGCGGCTCAAGGTCATCAATGTGACGGCGAGTGCCGAGGTGCTGGCCAGCCGTCTGGAAGCGCGTGGCCGCGAGACGCATGAAGACATCATGGCCAGGCTCGCCCGCGGCCCGCTGACGGTGCGTGGCGACTACGACGTGGTCGACGTCGATAACAGCGGCTCGCTGGAGGAGGGCGAGCGCAGGATCGTGGATGCGCTGAACGGCTTCCTCACAGAAGTGGCGTAGGATCGGGAGGTACGATGGCTATCGTTGTCGTTCCTTACGATCCCGAGTGGCCTCGGCTTTTCGACGAGGTCAAAGCAGAGCTGCATCCGATACTATCCGACTTGGCACCGGTTTTTCATCATGTCGGCAGCACATCGGTTCCTGGTCTTGCCGCGAAGCCCAAGATCGATCTGCACGCTGCTTTCCGCAACGAGGATGGGTTGCTGACCGCGATCGAGCGGGTAAAAGGCCTCTCCGCCTACACGTTTCACGGTGACAAATACAACGACCAGAGCTGGACCTTCACCAGCGGCAAGGGCTCCTATGGCGCGCGGCTCTATCTCTGTTCATCCGATAACCGCGTGCTCCGCGATCGCATCGTTTTCCGCGACTACTTGCGGGCGCATCCCCAGCGGGCGCAAGCATACGCGGCGCTGAAGCTTCGCCTGATGAGCGAGGCGAACGACGATTGGGCCCATTACACGGGCGGCAAGACCGACTTCGTACGCGAGACCTTACGTCTCGCGGCTGGCGAAGCGGACTGATGTCGCGGCGCAATTTTGTTGTGCGTGGAAAAAATCGAATGAACTTTCAGTGATTTGGATGAACTGATTGTCCCCGTCGATCCCCGCGCCAACGATCTGCCGCACACTGATGACGTCATTGGACAGGGAGCCGGGTCGCGAACCGGATCTGACAAAACTGGTCGAAAGTCCGGCGTCCGGTGATGGTTGCAGCAGGAGGATCGAAGGCCGTCAGGGCCGGCGATCCACCGCAACGGAAAGGCCGAGAGACGCTCCTGTCGGCCTGGAAGCGCGGAATCTCGATGCGACCGGGCAGGCGGCACCGCCTGACAATCCCTATCTACCACAACCGCCGCCTGCCTATTCCCAGCCAGACCACGCCGTACCGGACCACCTCCGGCGCGGACATTGCTGCTGGTAGCGGCCCCCTTGTGGGATGCCGCTGCCGTCGCGTTATTCGCCTTCGCCGCGTCCAGCCACGATCTCGCGCTTGCCGACGTGGTTTGCCGGGCCGACGAGGCCTTCCTTCTCCATGCGCTCGACGAGCGAAGCCGCACGGTTGTAGCCGATGCCGAGACGGCGCTGGATGTACGAGGTCGAGCACTTCTTGTCGCGCATCACGACCTTGACCGCCTGCTGGTAAAGCTCGTCGCCGTCTTCGGAGCCCATGGCGCTCTTGTCGAAGACTGCGCTGTCCTCTTCTTCCCCGGCCTCGTCTTCCTCGTCAGCGGTGACGGTGTCGAGATATTCCGGCCGACCCTGCGTTTTCAGATGCGCGACGACCTTCTCGACCTCGGCATCGGAAACGAACGGTCCGTGCACGCGCGAAATCCGCCCGCCGCCCTGCATGTGCAGCATGTCGCCCTGGCCGAGCAGCTGTTCGGCGCCCTGTTCGCCAAGGATGGTGCGGCTGTCGATCTTCGACGTCACCTGGAAGGAGATGCGGGTCGGGAAGTTCGCCTTGATCGTGCCGGTGATGACGTCGACGGACGGGCGCTGCGTTGCCATGATCAGGTGGATACCGGCCGCACGCGCCATCTGCGCCAGGCGCTGGATCGCGCCTTCGATTTCCTTGCCGGCGACCATCATCAGGTCGGCCATCTCGTCGACGATGACGACGATGTAAGGCATCGGCGTCAGGTCCATTTCCTGTTGCTCCTCGATCGGAGCGCCGGTGCTTCTGTCGAAGCCGGTCTGGACCATGACATGGATGGTCTCGCCCTTGTCGCGCGCCTGCGCCACGCGGCTGTTGTAGCCGTCGATATTGCGCACGCCGAGGCGCGACATCTTGCGATAGCGATCCTCCATCTCGCGCACCGCCCACTTCAGCGCCATGACGGCCTTCTTGGGGTCGGTGACGACAGGTGTCAGCAGGTGCGGGATGCCGTCATAGACGGAGAGTTCCAGCATCTTCGGATCGACCATGATCAGGCGGCACTGCTCCGGCGACATCCGGTAGAGCAGCGACAGGATCATCGTGTTGATGGCGACGGACTTGCCCGAACCGGTGGTGCCGGCGACGAGCAGGTGCGGCATCTTCGCGAGCTCGGCGATCACAGGCTCGCCGCCGATCGTCTTGCCGAGGCCGAGCGCCAGCTTGTAGCCGCTCTTCTCGAAATCCTGGCTTTCGATCATCTCACGGAAGTAGACGGTCTCGCGCAGCGCGTTCGGCAATTCGATGCCGATGACGTTGCGGCCGGGAACCACGGCGACACGCGCCGACAGGGCCGACATCGAGCGGGCAATATCGTCGGCGAGGCCGATGACGCGGGAGGACTTGACGCCCGGTGCCGGCTCGAACTCGTAAAGCGTGACAACAGGGCCGGGGCGGACATGGATGATCTCGCCCTTGATACCAAAATCCTCGAGCACGCTTTCGAGCAGGCCGGCATTCTGCTCCAGCGTCTCCTGCGACATGATCTCGCCGACACGTTCCGGTGGCTCCTGCAGCAGCGAGTGCGACGGGAATTCGTAGCCCGAGGCATCGACCCTCGAGGGGACGACCTTCGGCGCAGCAAAGCGAGGGGCCGGTGCGAGCGGCTGCGGCGCCAAGGCGCGAACCGGCAGTGGAGCGATCGGCTGCACCTTCGGCTCGACTGGTGCCGCTTCTTCCAAGAGGGTCCGCTCGGTCGCGACGGGGCTTTGCGCTGCGCGGCCCCGCGTCAAACCGGGAGCGGGCGCGACGGGCGGCGGGGCGACTGGTTCAGGCGTCGGCGCAACGGCGATGGCCTGATGTTGTCGACCTGGCCGCCACTCCATGACGCGGAACCGGCTGATGATCGATTCGGGGCTGACCTCTGGCTTCGGCAGCGAAACTACCGGCGGCAGCAGGATCGGTTCCGCCGCCGCTTCCTCGAATGCCATGACTTCCCAGAACGCGAAGTCCGAGATGGCAGCCAGTTCCGTGGAGGCGCGGACAATTGTCTGGGTTTCAGGCTCGGCCGACATCATCGGTGATACAGCCACAGCCGGCTGCACTTCGATCGCAGGCGGAATCACGGCTTCATAGACCTCGAGCGGAACGTTGGCGACAACAGGCGCCGGCTGCTCCACGCTCACGCCGATTTCCGCCGCAACGCGTTCCTGCAGCGCAAGCGCCGGCGTGCGAACGGGCGGCGCCGGTACGCGCCTCGGATTGATCAGATTCTCGGGCGTGCGGGTGAACCGCACATTCGGAGCCAGTGAAAAATTGCTCTGCCAGATTGGTGCCGTAGGCTTCTCGCCTGCGTGTTCCTGCAGCTGTTCACCTTCGACTTCCGCGGAAATCTCCTCGGCCCCTGTCAGATTGGTTCTAGGAAAGCGCATACGACCGCTACTCACTCATGATTAGCAACTAATATCGGCTTTCGAATTAGGAAATGAAGGTTAATAAGTTCCTTCCATCCGAGCGCTCATTCGGTGAAAAACAGAAGGAAATCTGTTTTATATCAATTGCTTGATAGGTAATGAAAATTTTAATGAATTTTCGACGAAGCGCTCAGTGCGCTTCGTCCCAGTTGGTGGCCGAACGCGCGTCGACTCTCAGCGGCACGCGCATTTCGAGCGCCGGCATGGTGGCGTTTTCCATCACCGAAACGATGATCGGCGTGGCCTTTTCGACGTCTGCGTCCTCGACTTCGAAGATCAGTTCGTCGTGCACCTGTAGGAGCATGCGCACGCGGTCGCCGAGCCCTGCTTCGGCCAGCGCCGGTTCCATCTTGATCATCGCCCGGCGAATGATATCGGCGGCCGATCCCTGGATCGGTGCGTTGATCGCCGCGCGCTCGTTGAAGGCGCGAACCGACGGGTTGGAGGAGCGAATCTCCGGGTAGTTGATTCGCCGTCCGAAGATCGTTTCGACGTAGCCCTTGTCGCGCGCCATCTGCTTGCGGCTGTCCATGTAGTCGCGGATGCCGGGGAAGCGCTCGAAATACTTCTTGATGTAGTCGCCCGCTTCCGAACGCTCGATCGAGAGCTGATTGGCAAGGCCGAAGGCGGAAATGCCGTAGATGATGCCGAAATTGATCGCTTTCGCGCGACGCCGCACTTCGGACGGCATGCCCTCGACGGGCACGCCAAACATCTCCGATGCGGTCATCGCATGAATGTCGACGCCATCGGCGAAGGCCTGCGTCAGCTGCGGGATCTCGGCGACATGGGCGAGAACGCGCAGTTCGATCTGGCTGTAGTCGGCCGAGATCAGCTTGTGGCCCGGCGACGAAATGAACGCCGTACGGATCTTGCGGCCTTCCGCGGTCCGAACCGGAATGTTCTGCAGGTTCGGTTCCGAGGACGACAGGCGACCGGTCGTCGTCGAGGCCAGCGAATAGGAGGTGTGAACCCGCTTCGTCTGGGGATGCACGTATCCCGGCAGCGCATCCGTGTAGGTGGACTTGAGCTTGGTCAGCTGGCGCCAGTCGACGATCTTGCGCGGCAGCTCGAAGCCCGCGGCGGCGAGGTCTTCGAGAACGCTTGCCGAGGTCGACCATTGGCCGGTCTTCGTCTTCGTACCGCCGGCAAGTCCCATCTTGCCGAACAGGATGTCGCCCAGCTGCTTCGGCGAACCGATGGTAAAGCGACCGCCCGCGAGCTTGAAAATTTCGTCCTCGAGTGCCGCGGCGCCCTGTGCGAGATCGCCGGACAGGCGCGAGAGGATCTGCCTGTCGACGGTGATGCCGCGCTCTTCCATGTGTGCCAGGACCGGAAGCAAGGGCCGCTCGAGGCGTTCGTAAACCGTGGTCAGCTTCTCGGCGGCAAGGCGCGGCTTCAGCACCAGCCAGAGCCTGAGCGTGATCTCCGCATCCTCGGCGGCATAGTGCGTCGCGCGATCGATATCGACGAGGTCGAATGTAACGTTCGACTTACCGCTGCCGGCCACGTCCTTGTAGGCGATCGGCGTGTGGCCGAGGAACTTCTCCGACAACGGGTCCATGCCGTGCGCGCCGGTGCCTGCGTCGAGCACGTAGGAGATCAGCATCGTATCGTCGAAGTTCTTGGTTTCGACCCCGTAGCGCTTCATCAGCAGGTAGTCGTATTTGAGGTTCTGGGCGACCTTCAGGATCGACTCGTCTTCCAGCAGTGCCTTCAGCCGGGGCAGGGCGTCACGCATCGGGATCTGGTTGTCCGCAAGCCCGCCGCCGAGCAGGTCGCCGACTCCCGTCTTGTGGGCGATCGGGACGTAGGCGGCGCGAATGCTGGTGCCGGTGGCGTTCCTGTCGTTGTCGGCGATCGCCATCGAGAAGCCGACGAGCTCCGCCTGCATCGCATCGAGCGACGTGGTCTCGGTGTCGAAGCCAACCAGTCCGGTTTCGCGCGCATCGGCAATCCATTTGTCGAGCGTCGCGATGTCGCGAATGGTGACATAGCGCGAGTGGTCGAAGGGCAGGGAGGCAAAGGCCTCGGCGCGCGCCTTGGCAAGATCGCCCGGCCGGAAGGTACCCTCGCGACCATTCGCGCCGTTCGCCTTTGTCGGAACGGGCACGGCCTCGCCGGCAACGTCGGGAATGCCGCCGGCAACCGGCTCGGGCTCTGCGGCGTCGAGATCCGGCCCGCGCGCTGCTGTGCCCCACTGGACCGGAACATCCACGGCTTCGATCGCGCTGGCATCGCAATCGCAAGCCTCGGCCACGCGCCGTGTCAGCGAGGTAAACTGCATTGCCTTCAGGAAGCCGATCAGCTTCGGTCCGTTCTGCGGCTCAAGGATCAGGTCTTCGGCCTTGAGTTCGAGCGGAACGTCGGTGCGCAGCCGCACGAGCTCGCGCGACAGGCGGGCCTTGTCGGCATTCTCGATGATCGTCTGCCGGCGCTTCTCCTGCTTGATCTCGGTCGCGCGATCGAGAAGCGTGTCGAGATCGCCGTACTCGGCAAGCAGCTGCGCCGCCGTCTTCGGGCCGATGCCGGGGATGCCAGGCACGTTATCGACCGAGTCGCCGGTCATTGCCTGGAGATCGATCATCTTCTCGGGCGGAACGCCCCACTTCTCGATGACGTCAGGAATGCCGATCTGCTTGTCCTTCATGCTGTCGTACATGTGGACGTTGGTCGTCACCAGCTGCATCAGATCCTTGTCTGAAGACACGATCGTCACGTCGGCGCCGAGCGCTTCGGCCTGGCGAGCATAGGTTGCAATGATGTCGTCGGCCTCGAAGCCTTCCGTCTCGATGCACGGCAGGTTGAAGGCCCGGGTGGCGTGACGGATGAGACCGAACTGAGGGATGAGTTCGTCGGGCGGTGTCGAGCGGTTCGCCTTGTAGGCGTCGTAGAGATCCTTGCGGAACGTCTTTGCCGAATAGTCGAAGATGACGGCCAGATGCGTCGGGGTCGCGCCAACCGATGTGTCGCGCGCATCGGTCAGGAGTTTCCACAGCATGTTGCAGAAACCCGACACGGCGCCCACCGGCAAACCGTCGGATTTGCGGGTCAAAGGGGGAAGTGCGTGAAAGGCTCGAAAGATAAAACCGGAGCCGTCGATTAGGAAGAGATGATCGCCTTTTTTCATGGCGTCATGGATAGCGCGGCGACCTTGGAAGGTCCATATAAAGTTCCGAGGGTGAAAAGTTTCTGGCTCACCAAAGTGTTACTAATTTGTAATAGTCAATCCTCGGCTTTCCCTTGAAAAGCCACATTCCCGATCACAAATGATTACTACCGGCGTTTGATCGTGTTTGATCGCGTCGAGGGTCTGATAGCTGGCTTGTCCCCCGCCGCTTCGGACTTGGACAAAGGCCTTATCCCCTCTCCGGGCCTTTGTCCCCATTTTAAAGCCGCCATAGCCAGACCTCCAGGCTATGGCGGCTTTGTTTTGCTGCTCTATCTTTCAAACATAGCCTGCGATGAAGCATTTGTGATGCGTCCTATGCGATTTGTTGCATTGTTTCGTCGAGTTTTCTGCGACTAACTGAGAAAATGGGAATAAATCGAATGGACTCGGGAGCTTACCTTGCCAGCCAGCTGGCCAAGGGCTTCGCTCGTTCGCTCCAGCAGCGCGCGGCGCGGCTCGGCTTTTCGCCCGGGCAATTCCCCGTTCTTCTCGAACTCTGGGCCGAGGACGGGCTGACGCAGAAGCAGTTGCTGGCCCGCGTCGACATCGAACAGGCGACGATGGCGAACACGCTTGCGCGCATGGCGCGCGACGGGTTGATCGATCGTCGTCCGCATCCGTCCGACAAGCGCGCGCAGCTGATCTTTCTCACGGACAAGGCCAAAGGCATGGAAGACGACGCCATCGAGGCGGCGCGTGAAGCGGACCTCGCCCTGTTTCAGGGCTTCAAGAGCTTCGAGCGCGAACTGACGCTCGAGTACATCCGCCGCCTGCTCGACAATGCCAAGAAGCTGTAATCGACAGCTCTCGCCCGCCGCCAGCTATTCGTGCTCTCGTCCCCCGGCTATGTCTGACGCGCCATCGCTCGCCATTCGCTCCCCCTGCCTGCTTTTTTCGTCTCGAAAGCGACCGGCCTTTGGTCTATCGTCCCGCCGAATTTCAAAAGGAGTCGAAAATGACTGACGTAATGCCGGTGCTGTCGCGTGCGGACCAGAATTTGACATCGAGCCTCGACAAGCTGTTCGAGCTGTTGCGCATCAAGTCCATTTCCACCGACCCGGCCTACAAGGCCGAGTGCCGCAAGGCGGCCGAATGGCTGGTTTCCTATCTCGAGACCCTGGGTTTCGAGGCGTCCGTGCGTGACACGCCCGGCCATCCCATGGTCGTGGCCCATCACGCCGGCGCGAGCACCGACGCACCGCATGTGCTGTTCTACGGCCACTATGACGTGCAGCCGGTCGATCCGATCGAGCTCTGGGAGAATGATCCCTTCGAACCGTCGATCAAGGATGTCGGCAACGGCCGGAAGATCCTGACGGGCCGCGGCACCGCCGACGACAAGGGCCAGTTGATGACCTTCGTCGAGGCCTGCCGTGCCTACAAGGAAGTCAATGGTGCACTGCCTTGCCGCATCACCATCCTCTTCGAAGGCGAAGAGGAATCAGGTTCGCCGTCGTTGAAGCCTTTCCTTGAGGCCAACGCCGCGGAGTTGAAGGCCGACTATGCGCTCGTGTGTGACACCAGCATGTGGGATCGCGATACGCCGGCGATCGCAGCAGCCCTTCGTGGTCTTGTCGGCGAGGAAATCGTCGTGACGGCCGCCGACCGCGATCTGCATTCCGGCCTGTTCGGTGGCGCTGCGGCGAACCCGATCCATATCCTGACTGCCGCGCTTGCCGGACTGCACGATGAGACCGGCCGCATCACCCTTGAAGGCTTCTACGACGGCGTCGAGGAAACGCCTGCCAATATCAAGGCATCCTGGGAAACGCTCGGCAAAACGGCGGAAACCTTCCTGGGCGAAGTCGGCCTGTCGATCCCGTCGGGCGAAAAGGGCCGGTCGGTCCTCGAGCTCACATGGGCGCGTCCGACCGCCGAGATCAACGGCATCTGGGGTGGCTACACCGGCGAGGGCTTCAAGACGGTGATCGCAGCCAAGGCTTCGGCCAAGGTTTCCTTCCGCCTCGTCGGGACCCAGGATCCGAACGCCATCCGCGAAAGCTTCCGCAGCTACGTCCGCTCGAAAATCCCGGCGGACTGCTCGGTCGACTTCCATCCGCATGGCGGTTCGCCGGCCATCCACCTCTCTTACGATTCGCCGGTGCTGACGAAGGCCAAGAATGCGCTCTCCGACGAGTGGCCGAAACCGGCCGTGGTGATCGGCATGGGCGGATCGATCCCGATCGTCGGCGACTTCCAGAAGATGCTCGGCATGGAGTCGCTGCTTGTCGGCTTCGGTCTCAGTGATGATCGCATTCACTCGCCGAACGAAAAGTACGAGCTCGCTTCCTACCACAAGGGGATCCGCTCCTGGATCCGCATCCTGGAAGCGCTGGCCAAGTAACAGGCTAAAGCGTTCTCATTCGAACGCCAGAAAAACAAAAAGGCCGGAACAAGCCGGCCTTTCGTCATCCGCTTCACTTCGATGCCAGTACATCCGTGGTCAAGGAGGAAGCGAATGTTGCAGCCAGACTGATCGGGAAAGGTTAACCAACGGTTAACGGAGCCTCGATCAGGACGGTGGAAGCGGCAACGTTGCTGGCGCGCACAGCTTTCCATCGGCTGCAATCTGTTGGTCCATACGTCGGAATGCCGAGCGCGCGTTTCAAGTAGATGTGATGCATTTTCTGTATTTTGAAGCACCCACGCGTTCAAGTCAGGTTTATCGGCGCGGACTACAAATCATTGAAAGAAAAGGTGATTGAGCTGAAATCGGCGCGAGGCGACGAATACCGAAGCCGTGTCCGGGCGCTTACGCACCTTTTTGGAATACGCAAGCGGCGCGGTCTCTCCCGCGTCGTCAGAGGAGTTGAAACGTGAAGTCCATCTTGATGAAGGCCGCTGCAGCGGCCGCCCTTTTGCTCGCGCCGGCGATCGCCGAGGCGGCAGAGGGATTTGCGACAGCCAACGTCAACATGCGGGCCGGACCAAGCACGCAATATCCCGCGGTAACCGTCATTCCGGCCGGTGAATCAGTGGAAATCCATGGCTGCCTCGCCGATGTGCCTTGGTGCGACGTGGAGTTCTACGGTGGGCGCGGCTGGGTCGCAGGTCGCTATGTGCAGGCGCTCTACCAGAGCCGTCGCGTCTATGTGGGTCCGGAATATTACCGTCCCCTCGGAATCCCGACCGTGGTCTTCAGCGTCGGAAATTACTGGGACCGCTATTACCGCGGTCGCGATTTCTATCGGGAGCGCGATCGTTGGCGTCGCAATCCTGATTACGATCGCCCGCCCGCTGTGGTTCGCCCGGTGCGGCCGCCAGAATTCGACGGAAACCCTGGCCCCGGCCGTCCGCGACCCGATTTTGATCGCGGTCCCGATCGAAGGCCCGATGGAAACCGCGGCCCGGACCGTCGTCCCGAGCAACCGAATTTCGACCGCGGCCCCGGCCGCCAGGATTTCCAGGGACGGCCCCATGACAATCGGCCGGACTTCCAGCGCCCGCCGCAGGGCAACGAAGATGGGAACCGGCGTCGCGGCGGTGAGGGCCGTCGTGGGCCTCCACGCTGCCCGCCGGGTGATCCGGCCTGCGGCAACCAGCAGTGACGCATCCGGGCGGCCGCGAGGCCGCCTTTTCTATGGGGAGATGAGAAGGCCCGGCGCTCTGGGAGAGACACCGGGCCTGATCGCGATCGGCGCGTTTGAGGGGGAGACGGCCGACCTTTAGCGAAACGTGTAGGGCGTGTTTCGCTAGGGCATTAATCCACCAGCTCGCTAATGGTTCCCTGTTACCAGAGAGAAACGGAACGCTGCCGACCGGCGAGGAGGTCGCGCAATTCCGCGAACGGGCCGTGAAGCATCTTCAGGCGGCTCTCTTCCATTTTTGTCAGCCGGTAGCGGCGTGCAAACTCGTGCACGTCCCAAACTTCACGCAGCTTGAATTCTTCGCTTTTGGTAATGTCGATGGTCATGAATGCCTACATATTGCGCATGCTGCGCGAATCTCAGGCGCAATTCGGCGTGCTATACGTCAGATTTGTGACAGTCGCAACGAATGGCAGCCATGCCAAAAAAGCGTGGCTTGGTAAACGAATTACAACAAAGCCCGGGCTGAGCGGCCCGGGCCTTGCTGTCTTAATCAGCGCCAGTCGCGTCCGCGCACCCACGGTGGCGGGCGATCCCATCCGTAGGATCGCTCATAGCGCCAGTCATGGCGCGGTGGGCCGCCCCATCCGTAGCGGCGATCGGCGCGCCAGCCGTAACGCGGCGGCGGCGGTCGGTCCCAGTTCGGCCGGCAATTGCCCCACCGCGTCAGGTGATAGCCGCGCCCGCAGGCGTAATCGACGAGTACCGTATTCTTGGCCGCAACGCCGTTCAGCGGCGCGACCGGCATCGCTTCAGCCGCGGTAACGCCAAATCCACACATGGCGATCGCAGCTGCAATCATTCTCATACGCATCTCTGCACCTCTGTTATGCAAGTCCCTTGCGCATGGATTAGAGAGCCGGCTCGGTGAACGGGGGCTGAACCAAATTTGACATTGTTGGGGCAAGCGCGGGCCGGTCTAACCACTTCTTAACCACCCCTTAAATCGCCGCATTTAAAGTTCAACCGGGCGGAGAACCGTTTGGCAAAGCACGGTTTCTGCGGCGTCGCCGCGCAAGGAGCGAAGAAGGGGCGTACCGGTACTAGATGGCGGGCAGAGGCAAATCACGCGACAGGATCGAACCTTCCTTCAGCGGTCGCGACGACCGCGACGATGATGACGATTTTTCGCTCGATGCCGATGACCGTGTCGTCAGGGGACGTTCGACCAAGCGATCGCCGTCGAAATCGTCTCGCGCGCGCCAACCCGAAAGACGCCGACGCGGTCGTCGCGAGGGTGGAAGCTTCTTCGGCCTCATTCGCCGCGTCCTCTACTGGTGCATCGTTTTCGGCATCTGGGCCGGGATCGGCGTGGCGGGCCTCGTCGTCTACTACGGGTCGCGCATGCCGAGCGCCAGCACCTGGGCCATTCCGGATCGCCCTCCGAACGTCAAGATCACAGCGGTCGATGGCAGCGTCATCGCCAATCGCGGCACGACGGGCGGCGAAGCGCTCGCGCTCGAAGACATGTCCCCCTACATCCCGGAAGCGATCGTCGCCATTGAAGACCGCCGCTTCTATTCGCATTTCGGCGTGGATCCCCTTGGCCTCGCACGCGCCCTCGTCACCAACCTGACGACCGGCCACATGGTCCAGGGCGGCTCGACGCTGACGCAGCAGCTTGCAAAGAACCTTTTCCTGTCGCCGGACCGCACGCTCGAGCGCAAGGTGCAGGAAGTCCTGCTCGCGCTGTGGCTGGAGCAGAAATACACCAAGGACCAGATCCTTGCGATGTACCTCAACCGCGTCTTCTTCGGCTCGAACGCCTATGGCGTCGAAGCGGCCTCGCGTCGCTACTTCAACAAGTCCGCACGCGACGTGAACCTCGGTGAAGCAGCCCTTCTTGCCGGCCTCGTCAAGGCGCCGTCGCGGCTGTCGCCGGCGCGCGACCCCGAGGCCGCCAATGCCCGCGCGCAGGTCGTCCTGCAGACGATGCGCGAGCAAGGCTTTATCACCGATGACGAGGTGAAGACCGCGATGTCGCAGACGCCGGCCAAGGCGAAGCGCTATTGGTCGGGTGCCGGCCACTATGTCGCCGATATGGTCATCGACCAGCTCCCTGGCCTGATCGGCGACGTCAAGGAAGACATCGTCGTCGATACGACAATCGACAAGACGCTGGAGAAGCGCGCGGAGCAGTCGCTGAACGATGTGCTCGGCAAGGATGGCGCCAAGCTCGATGCGTCGCAGGCCGCATTGGTTTCGCTCGACGGGACAGGCGCAATCCGCGCGCTTGTCGGCGGCAGGGACTATGCCGACAGCCAGTTCAACCGCGCCGTCACCGCCAAGCGCCAGCCGGGCTCGTCCTTCAAACCCTTCGTCTATGCAGCTGCGCTGGAAAAGGGATTGACGCCGTTCTCGGTGTTCAATGACGCGCCGATCCGCATCGGCGATTGGACGCCCGAAAATTACGAGAAGAAGTACAACGGCGAAGTGACGCTCGCGACGGCGCTTGCAAAGTCGCTGAACACCGTCGCCGCCCAGCTGGTCATGTATGACGGGCCGGATCAGGTGATCAAGCTCGCGCACCGGCTCGGCATCGAATCGGAACTGCAGCCGAATGCCTCGATCGCGCTTGGTACGTCGGAAGTGTCGCTGACCGAGCTCACCGGCGCCTATGCCGCCTTCATGAATGGCGGCTACAAGGCGACGCCGCACGTGATCCGACGCGTAACGACGGCCGACGGCAGCAAGGTGCTCTACGAAAATACCTACGACAACCCGCCCCGTGTCCTGTCGGAAGCGATCGCCGCCAACATGAACACTATGATGATGGGCGTCATCAACCAGGGAACGGGCAAGAGCGCCAAGCTTGCCGGTTGGCAGGCCGCCGGCAAGACCGGCACGACCCAGAATTCGCGCGACGCGCTCTTCGTCGGCTTCACCAGCAACCTCACAACCGGCGTCTGGTTCGGCAACGACGATGGCAAGCCGATGAAGAAGGTGACGGGCGGCGGCTTGCCGGCCAAGGCCTGGCAGGAATTCATGGTCGCCGCGCACAAGGGACTGTCGCCGGCGCCGCTGTTCGGCAACGGGCAATTCATGGCCGATCCGGCAGCCAATCCCGGCTTCGGCGACCAGCCGATGGCGTCTGCGGAGCCCGGTATGGCGCCGCCGCTTGAAGAGCCGACGACAATCCGCAGCATTCTTTCCGGCGTCTTTGGTGAAAGCGCCGAGCGCTATCCACAGGCGAATGATCGGCCAAGACGCCGGCCGATCGCCCCGGTCAATGGCGGTCCCGTGCCGCCCGCCGACATCGCCGAGGACGGTGATTATGGCTACGGTGATGCGCTGCCGCCGGGTGATATTGGCGAGCCCGAACCGTCGCCGGCGCACCATCGGAAACGGACGACCTTGCTTGACTTGATCATGGGGCAATAGCCGACGGGTTTTGGCCAGAAAAACGCCATCGTCCTGTGCGTGCCAAAATTAGCTGTTGGGCGCTTTTTTTGCCGGTTTTCTGGCTAGTTCTCGCCTTGCAGTCCCGAAAACCGCTCCTTATATACGCGGCATCACCGCAATCACGATTGCGTTAATCTTAAAGACCCATCCCGTAAGGGGCTGTCAGGGAAATGCCTTCTCGGGGTTCCGACAGCTTGCTTCAAGGAGAGAATGACATGGCAAAAGTAATTGGTATCGACCTCGGAACGACAAATTCCTGCGTCGCAGTCATGGACGGCAAAGACGCGAAGGTCATTGAGAATGCGGAAGGCGCACGTACGACCCCTTCCATGGTGGCATTTTCCGATGACGGCGAACGCCTCGTCGGCCAGCCGGCCAAGCGGCAGGCGGTCACCAACCCCACGAATACCCTCTTTGCGGTGAAGCGCCTCATCGGCCGCCGCCACGAAGATCCGACCGTTGAGAAGGACAAGAGCCTCGTTCCCTTCCACATCGTCAAGGGCGACAACGGCGACGCCTGGGTCGAAGCCCAGGGCAAGTCCTATTCTCCGGCACAAATCTCCGCGATGATCCTTCAGAAGATGAAGGAAACCGCCGAATCCTATCTTGGTGAAAAGGTCGAAAAGGCCGTCATCACCGTTCCCGCATACTTCAACGACGCACAGCGCCAGGCAACCAAGGATGCCGGCCGCATCGCTGGCCTCGAAGTTCTCCGCATCATCAACGAGCCGACGGCGGCAGCGCTTGCCTACGGTCTCGACAAGAAGGACGGCAAGACCATCGCCGTTTACGACTTGGGTGGCGGTACCTTCGATATCTCGATCCTCGAAATCGGCGACGGCGTCTTCGAAGTGAAGTCCACCAACGGCGATACCTTCCTCGGCGGTGAAGACTTCGACATGCGTCTGGTCGAATACCTCGTTGCCGAGTTCAAGAAGGACAACGGCATCGACCTCAAGGGCGACAAGCTTGCTCTGCAGCGCCTCAAGGAAGCTGCCGAAAAGGCGAAGATCGAACTGTCGTCCGCTCAGCAGACCGAAATCAACCTGCCGTTCATCACCGCTGATGCGACCGGCCCGAAGCACCTGACGCTGAAGCTGACGCGCGCCAAGCTTGAAAGCCTGGTCGACGATCTGGTCCAGCGCACGATTGCACCGTGCAAGGCAGCCCTCAAGGATGCCGGTGTCACGCCTGCCGAGATCGACGAAGTCGTTCTCGTCGGTGGCATGAGCCGCATGCCGAAGGTCCAGGAAGTCGTCAAGCAGCTGTTCGGCAAGGAGCCCCACAAGGGCGTCAACCCGGATGAAGTCGTAGCCCTCGGCGCCGCCATCCAGGCCGGTGTTCTGCAGGGCGACGTCAAGGACGTTCTGCTTCTCGACGTAACCCCGCTGTCGCTCGGCATCGAGACCCTCGGTGGCGTCTTCACCCGTCTGATCGAGCGCAACACGACGATCCCGACGAAGAAGTCGCAGACCTTCTCGACCGCCGACGACAACCAGCAGGCCGTCACCATCCGCGTTTCGCAGGGCGAGCGCGAAATGGCTGCCGACAACAAGCTGCTCGGCCAGTTCGACCTCGTTGGCCTGCCGCCGGCACCGCGTGGCGTTCCGCAGATCGAAGTCACCTTCGACATCGACGCCAACGGCATCGTGCAGGTTTCGGCCAAGGACAAGGGCACCGGCAAGGAACAGCAGATCCGCATCCAGGCTTCCGGTGGTCTCTCCGACGCCGACATCGAAAAGATGGTCAAGGACGCCGAAGCCAATGCCGAAGCCGACAAGAAGCGTCGCGAAGGCGTGGAAGCCAAGAACCAGGCCGAAAGCCTGATCCACTCCACGGAAAAGTCGCTGAAGGATTATGGTGACAAGGTTTCCGAAGCCGACCGCACCGCGATCTCCGATGCGATCGCTGCTCTGAAGTCTGCCGTCGAAGCAACCGAGCCGGATGCTGAAGACATCAAGGCAAAGACCCAGACCCTCATGGAAGTCTCCATGAAGCTCGGTCAGGCGATCTACGAAGCACAGCAGGCTGAAGGCGGTGCGGCAGCAGACGCATCCGCGGAAGCCGGCGACGACAATGTCGTCGATGCCGACTACGAAGAAGTCAAGGACGACGACCGCAAGAAGTCCGCCTAAGCGAGACGAGACGGTCTAGCTTGAAACTGACGTTCCGGCTGCCCACCACGGCAGCCGGAAAACCATTTCCGGGGTCTAATCCTTAATGGCAAAAGCCGATTTTTACGAAACGCTGGGTGTCGCCAAGACGGCGGACGAAAAAGAGCTGAAAAGCGCCTTCCGCAAACTCGCCATGAAGTACCATCCGGACAAGAATCCGGGCGACCACGACGCCGAGCGCAAGTTCAAGGAAATCAACGAAGCCTACGAAATGCTCAAGGATCCGCAGAAGCGTGCGGCCTATGACCGGTATGGTCACGCTGCCTTCGAGCATGGCGGCATGGGTGGCGGCGGCATGGGCGGTGGCTTTGGCGGCGGCGGGTTCTCCGACATTTTCGAGGATATCTTCGGCGAGATGATGGGCGGCGGTCGCCAGCGGCAGCGCTCTTCCGGCGGCCGCGAGCGTGGCGCCGATCTTCGCTACAACATGGAAATTTCGCTGGAGGAGTCCTTCTCCGGCAAGACGGCACAGATCCGCGTGCCGACTTCGATCACCTGCGACGTCTGCTCGGGCTCGGGTGCGAAACCCGGCACGCAGCCGAAGACCTGCGGCACCTGCCAGGGCTCGGGCCGCGTGCGCGCTGCCCAGGGCTTCTTCTCGATCGAACGGACCTGCCCGACCTGTCATGGTCGTGGCACGATCATTCCCGATCCGTGCACGAAGTGCCATGGCCAGGGCCGCGTCACCGAAGAGCGTTCGCTGTCCGTGAACATTCCGGCCGGCATCGAAGACGGCACCCGCATTCGCCTGCAGGGCGAGGGCGAAGCCGGCATGCGCGGCGGTCCGGCGGGCGATCTTTACATCTTCCTGTCGGTGAAGCCGCATGAGTTCTACCAACGTGACGGCGCCGACCTCTACTGCACCATTCCGATCTCGATGACGACGGCGGCACTCGGCGGCACCTTTGACGTGGCGACGCTCGATGGCACGAAGTCGCGTGTGACGGTGCCCGAAGGCACGCAGGCCGGCAAGCAGTTCCGCCTCAAGGGCAAGGGCATGCCGGTGCTGCGTTCGCCGCAGACGGGCGACCTCTACATCCAGATCCAGATCGAGACTCCGCAGAAGCTGACAAAGCGCCAGCGCGAACTTCTCCAGGAGTTCGAGCAGCTCTCCTCGAAGGAGAACAATCCCGAATCGACCGGGTTCTTCGCGCGCATGAAGGAATTCTTCGAGGGCTGATCGAACCTCTATGAAATGTGACAAAGGCCCGGTTGCCGCTGCAGCCGGGCCTTTGTTGTTTGCTATGTCATGTCGCCTATGTAGGGTTGTCTCAACGTTCGACTGTCAAAAACGCCTTAATATCCCGGGTCGACCGAATGAATGGTGGGACATCGAGATAATAAAAGGCTAAATTAGCGCGACGAAAACCATGTAGCGTCGAGGGACATTTGGAACGCCGTCTCGCAGCAATCCTCGCCATCGACATCGTCGGCTACGGCCGGTTGATGGGCATAGATGAATCCGGAACGCTAAGTGCGGTGAAAACCTGCCGCACGGAGCTGCTCAATCCGAAGATTGCACAGCACCGCGGACGCATCGTCAAGCTGACCGGCGATGGCATGCTGGCGGAATTCTCCAGCATCGTGAATGCTGTCGCCTGCGCCGATGAGGTGCAGCGAGAGGCCGCGCAACGAAACCTGTCGGTGCTCGAAGACAAGCGCATCGAATTTCGCATCGGCATCCACCTCGGCGACGTCATTGTCGAGGAGGGCGATATCTTCGGGGACGGCGTCAATGTTGCTGCGCGGCTGGAGGCGCTGGCGGAGCCGGGAGGCATTGCGGTTTCGGCCACCGTCAAGGACCATGTCGGCTCACGGCTCAACCTGTCCTTCGAGGATCGCGGTGAACACCGCCTCAAGAACATCAAGGAACCGGTCAGGGTCTACACGATTTCACCGCAGCGGGCGCTGCCACTGAAAGTGAACAAGGCGGCTTTGACCGCAGCCCGAAAAAAGCACAAGCAGCTTGTCGCCGTGCTACCCTTCACCAACATGAGCGGCGATGCCGAGCAGGAGTATTTTTCCGACGGCATCACCGAGGACATCATCACCGACCTCTCGAAGGTGTCGAACCTCTACGTGGTCGCACGCAACACCGCCTTCACCTACAAGGGCAAGTCCGTGCAGGTGAAGCAGGTGGCGTCGGAACTCGGTGTCGACTTCGTTCTCGAGGGGAGTGTGCGCAAGGTCGGCCAGCGCGTCCGCATCACCGGACAGCTGATCGATGCGAGAAATGGCGGACACCTCTGGGCGGACCGCTTTGACCGCGACCTCACCGATATTTTCGCGATCCAGGACGAGATCACCCACGCAATCGTCGATCAGCTCAAGATCAAGCTGCTGCCAGAGGAGAGGCAGGCGATCGCGGCCGAGCCGACAAGTAATGTCGAGGCCTACACCTATTATCTGCGTGGACGACAGCTGTCTCACACCTGGACAAGGCCCTATCTGCTTCTGGCGCGGCGCATGTTCGCAACGGCGGTCGCGCTGGATCCGGAATATGCCCGTGCCTATGCCGGCATGGCGGATTGCGAGTCGGCGCTGCGCGACTGGCATGCGGGCGAGTTCACACTGCAGGGGATACTCAATCTGAGTGCTAAGGCGCTGGCGCTCGATCCGAATCTTGCAGAGGCGCATGCGTCTCGTGGGCTGGCGCTGCACCAGGACGGGCGAGACGAGGAGGCTCTTGTCGAGTTCGAAAAGGCGCTGGCGCTGGAGCCCGATCTCTATGAAGCGAATTTCCACTATGGTCGCTTCCTCTTCATGGAGGGCAAGTTCGAGGGGGCAATCACCTTCTTCACAAGGGCGGCCGAGATCCGCCCAGACGACTATCTCTCGCCCATTCATCTGATGAGCGCGTGCCGGTCGCTTGGTCTCGAGGAGGAACGAGCGCATTGGGCGCGCGTCTGCATCGAGCGCGCGGAAGAGGCCTTGGAACGGCATCCGGAAAACTCGGGACCGGCCCATCGCGGTGCGCTTGCACTGGCTCACATGGGCGATGCGGAACGCGCAAAGGAGTGGGTCAAGCGCGCGCAGATGATTGATCCCGATGACATCGTTGCTCAATACAACATCGCGTGTGTCTATGCGTTGTTGAACGAATGCGACGCCGCGCTCGATCTGTTGGAAGAACTGCTGCCGCAGTCCTCCTGCTATCACATCCTATGGTTCAAGCATGATTCGGACCTCGATTCGGTACGCGATCACCCGCGGTTCGAGAAAATGCTGGATGCGATCGCCGCATGCTCGGCCTCGCTGGAGTACCGGGTCGCGTCAGAATAGCGCCGGCGCTTGCCGGGTGTTCCATTATGAAACAAGCAAAAATGCACGTCTGCCTTGCGTTAACGCAGGCAGTGAATGCCGCTTTGCAAATAGAAGCAAAGTGGCCAGTATGCTTTCGGGGATCAACCAAAAACAAGGGCAACTTCCATGACGGCAGCAGCCACTTCTTTGTCTTTGCAGTCCGATGATGTCGATGTGCTCGCCGGCGCGCTCTACTCCTGGTGTGCCGAGCGCAACATCAAGCTGCGCAGCCAGCAGGGACTTTCCATCGCGAGCATCGCGATCGATCTCTACCATGCTGGCCATCGGACGCAGGACGACTTGCTCATCGCACTTCACGGGTGCGAGTTGCACTGACCGGCAGGGTTCAGCGCAAAGCCTCGATGTAGATTTCACCGGTCATGATCGACAGGATGGTCTTGACGGCCTCCTTGCCTGCCGCAGAGCGAAGCTTGTCATAGTGCAAGGCAAGCTCATAGGCTTCAGGGCTTAGCCCTGGCCGCGCTGATCCGTCAGACGGGTTGGCGCCCTCGAACAGTTCCGAAATATCCACGCCCAGAAAAACCGCGATCTGGTGAAGCTTGCTTGCGGATACGCGGTTGGTGCCTTTCTCGTATTTCTGAATTTGTTGAAAAGTCAGCCCCAGCGCCTCTCCCAGTTCCAGCTGCGATATGCGTCGTTTGGCCCTCAGTGTCCGTACATTTTTACCAACAATAATATCTACCGGATCTGGCACCGTTATGTTCCCTTATAAATGCAATCAATACGCATAGTACTATGCCCGCCTTCCATAATATCTCAATCCCATGAGTTGTAAATTTCAACCCGCTTTTGTTATGGTTTTTTGCCCAATAATCATACACTTTCGGCGTAGATGTAGACTATAGCGTGCACGTTGTTTCCGATGCCAGCTAAAGGCGGTGCACACACGCGAAGCTGTGCGTCGTTGTACTTGCCGCGGCCATGCGCCAATTTCACTGGCTCCCATGCCTGTGGAAACTTGACCGGCGCGCCGGCAGCTTCTATTTTAGAATTGTTCTAAAATTGAGGTTGTCATGCTGTCCAGGCTTTTTTGGTCATCCAAGCGCTCGTTCGATTCTTTGTCGGAACAGGAAATACTCGCACTCGCCATTGGGGCCGAAGAGGAGGACGCGCGCATCTATCTCGCCTATGCCGACATGTTGCGCGACAACTATCCCGCGTCCGCTAAAATTTTCGAAGAGATGGCCGAGGTCGAGGACACCCATCGCAAGTCCCTGATCGAGATCTATCGCCAGCGGTTCGGCGAGCGCATCACGCTCATTCGCCGGGAACATGTTCAGGGTTTCTATGAGCGCAAACCCGACTGGCTGCGACGCAACCTGTCGCTCGAGAAAATCCGCGGTGAAGCCGAAGCGATGGAGCAGCAGGCCTATCGCTTCTATGTCGAAGCGGCACGGCGCGTCACGGACGCGCAGACCCGGCAGTTGCTCGGTGACCTCGCCTTGGCGGAGCAGGGCCATGAGGACATTACTCACATGCTTGTCGACAAGCACACGCCGGCGGACGTCAAGGCGGAGGAAGATCACGCTGCCCGCCGCCAACTGGTGCTCACCTATGTGCAACCCGGCCTTGCCGGCTTGATGGATGGCTCGGTATCGACCTTGGCGCCGATCTTCGCAGCCGCCTTTGCGACCCAGAACACCTGGCAGACCTTCCTGGTCGGCATGTCCGCCTCGGTCGGCGCCGGCATCTCGATGGGCTTCACGGAAGCGGCACATGACGACGGCAAGATTTCAGGCCGCGGATCGCCGATCAAGCGCGGCATCGCCTGCGGTGTCATGACCGCGCTTGGCGGTCTCGGCCACACCTTGCCCTATCTCATCCCGTACTTCTGGATCGCAACGACGATGGCCGTGATCATCGCGATCTTCGAACTCTGGGCGATTGCCTTCATCCAGAACAGATTTATGGAAACGCCATTCCTGCGCGCTGCCTTCCAGGTGGTCGTGGGCGGCGGGCTGGTTCTCGGTGCCGGCATTCTGATCGGCAATGGATAACGAGGTCCGGCACTGCGGAGCAATCGACGTGAATTGATTTGGTGCGCGAATGCCCCGAACTGGGCGATGGGCCGGAATGACGCGCTAACTGGCGCCGCCAATTGCGGTCATTGCAGTGCGGAGAAAACAACTTATCCTGTATCGTCGCAGATCTTAGGAAAAGTGTGTGTCGCTCTCATCCATGCCTTCGATACCTTTGCCATTCGTGATATCCCTTCTTCTTTGCCTGATCCTCGTACGGACGATGCGGCAGGCAGAACATAAACTCGGCCTTTTTCCTTTGCTCATTGCTTCGTTTGCCGCTCAGGCGATGCTGTCGGGGTTGAATTGGAACGTGGGCTGGTATCCGGCCCGTCTTATTCAGCCGGTCGTGGCGGCGATTCTCCCAGCTCTATGCTTTGCCGCATTCAATCAGCTACGCCGCGATTGGCTCGGCACTTCCAATGATATACTGCCGCACCTGGTGCCAGCGATCCTCGTTGCCATTCTGGTTACCTTGTGGCGTGCTCCAATCGATATCGTTCTCTTTGCCACCTACCTCGGCTACGGCCTTGCACTTCTAAGGATTGCAAAAGAGGGGCCGGACGCTCTTTCCTCTGTACGTATCGCCGATGAGTGGACTGCTCATAAGGCGCTTGTCGCAGTGGCAGTTGTGCTAGTCGTGACGTCCTTCATCGATGCTATCGTGTCGGTTAATTTTTTCATTGGAAAGGGCGAGCAGGGCCAAACGGTTCTTACCATTGCGAGCATATTATGGCTGGCCATTGCTGGCTACGCCGCCACTGTTGCGGATAATGCCCGTCCCGGCGATGAGGGGGATGCCCTTTCGGAAGTCTCATCCAGACTGCAGGTGCCGTCGGATGCTACGGAGGATAAAGCGATAGCGAACCACATCGATACATTGATGCGGGAGCAGCATCTTTATCGTGACTCAGACCTGACGTTAGAGCGTCTTGCACGGCGTTCAGGTATTCCAGGACGCCAGATTTCTGGCGCTTTGAACAGAATCTACGGCCGTAACGTCTCACAGGTCGTGAACGAATATCGAGCGAGCGATGCCAAACAGCGGCTGGTGACGACACGCGATCAGATAACGGCAATCATGCTGGAGGCGGGGTTCGGTACAAAATCAAATTTCAATCGAGAGTTCCTACGGGTCACGGGCATGACCCCGAGCCGCTATCGGCGCACTGGCGGCGAGACCTCTGCCGCACTTGGTCTGCCCACAGAAGCTCCCATTCAATAGCCCCCGCGTTAGTTCCGACGCCGCTGCACGAAACGTCCTAAATCGTGATCTTGGACGTTCGAAATCGTGATTTAGGGCGCGTCGGCCTTCAATCCGCGACAAGCTTCGACATAACCCACGGCTATGAGGAGCTTCGATGAAGATGGTAACCAAAATCGCTGCAGTCTTCTGCGCGAGCATGCTTTCAATGGCGATAGCGCAGCGCTCCGTCGCAGCCGGTGATTTCGTCGGCGTGCGGCAGACCACAGCACCATCCAAAGAGCGAGGCACTGAACTTGCAGTGACCGTTTGGTATCCGGCAAACGCCGGTGGCAAACCTGTCACGCTCGGCGAAAGTCAGTTCTTTTACGGAACGGACGCCATGCTCGACGCCCCTATCGCGCACGGAAGATACCCTTTGATTTTGCTATCTCATGGCGCTGGTTTGGGAGGGACTCCCCAAGCCATGAGTTGGATTGCAACGCCCTTGGCAAAGCACGGGTTCATCGTGGCAGCTCCTCTTCATTTCGGGAACGGGGGGGCCAGCAGGTCAGCAGCCGAAACGATGAAGCTCTGGCTAAGGCCTGCGGATATCAGCGCAACGTACGACGCGTTGGAAAAGCAAACGCTTTTCGAAGATCACCTTGAGCCGGGAAGGACCGGTGTGCTTGGGCTTTCGATGGGTGGGAATACAGCCTTGGCTTTGGCTGGTGGTCGTATCGATCCAATTCGTCTGGCGAGCTACTGTGACAACGACGCTCTCAATCCTTCCCTTTGCGGATGGATAAAGCAGAGCGGCGTTGATCTGCATGCCATGGACATGAAACTTGCTGATCGCGACAATCAGGACAAGCGGATTGAGTTTGCTATGGCAATCGACCCTGCTCCGGTAGATGTCTTTCAGACCGGACCTTTTTCGAAGGTTTCGATCCCCGTCGAGATCGTAAACCTTGGCCAACCTGGAGCGATCCCCCAGACGATGCTCGCCTCGGGAATTGCAAGGGCCATTCCGAAGGGCATGTATTCCGCACTAAGGAATGCAAGCCATTATAGCATGTTCGGAGTGTGTAAACCCGATGCGGCCGAGATGACGAAATCCGCGGATATCGACGAGCCCATTTGCTCGGACGGCGATGGGCACTCGCGCCTCGAAATCCATCAAGAATTGATCAATATGGTCACTAAGGCATTCGATCAAAGGCTCAAAACGGAGCGATAGTGGCACGATTTCCTGACTGACCTAACCGAATGCGACCGCATTGGGCCGTCAGCGGTCATGGTTCAGAAATGTGGAGCCGCAAATTTTAGCGATTTCACATTTACACTAGTGGCTAGGCGAAACGCCGGCCTTTTTCGTTCAATCCACTATCGCTTATCGCAACGCACCGACCAGAACGTCGCGGCCATTTTCGATGGTGACCCAGCGACCGGCATTGTTGCTCGACTGGCGCTTGATGAAGGAATAGGGCGTGTCGAACCATGGCTTGACGTTGGACGCCAGGTTGTCGAGCACGAAGTCGCCGTGGCTGGTACGCAGCGTCAGTACGGCATGACCTTCGCCATCGGGCTTGCGGACCACGGTGAGAAGAAGATTAGCCGGCGAAATTCCGCGCTGGATCAGGATGCGGCGCTTCAGCAGGGCGAAGTCCTCGCAGTCGCCCGCGGTCGTCGGATAAGCCCAGACCTCGTCCTTGCCGTAGATTTCCTTGTCGGTCATCGGCGTGATGCTGTTGTTGACCATCGTGTTGACGGACCGCACCATTCCCCATTTGGCATCCGACATCTCGGCGGGCGAGACGTTGCGGTTTGGGCCGCATTCATTGCGATGGCTCTGGCAGAAGTCGTAATGGCCGATCGGCTGGGACGTCGCGGCGCCGGTAACCATCGAGAGATTGTTGGTCGAAGCCGGCGTTGCGGCTGTAGACATAGCAAACATGGCCATCATGGCCACGACGAAACCCTTGATCCGCACGCCCGCTGTTCCCTTGCATCGCCCATGTATTGTTAACAAAAAGTTAACGGACGGAGGCTCGGAGAGTCAATCGTTACTTCTGGGGAAGGGGCCACTACCCGCCAATATGGTTAAAATCCGTTAGGATTTGGCACACTTGTATCGTTGGGCTTAGCGGATAAGCCCTTTGACCGCGGCAAGCATGCGCTCGATGTCCTGGGGCCGCGACAGCCGGTGATCGCCGTCACGCACGAACGTCAGCACGACGTCGTCGGCGGGGAGGTGCTCCACGAGCTTCAGGGCATGCTGATAGGGAACGTCCGGATCCTTCATCCCCTGCAGGATATGGACCGGGCAGCCGGTCTCGATGATGCCGTTGAGCACGCTGTTGTCGCGCCCGTCCTCCATCAGCGCCCGCGTATAGATGTTTGGCTCCGGGCTGTAGGCCGACCGCTCTTCGAAGTAGCCGCGCTCGGCCAGCGAGGCCTTCTCCTTCTTCGTGAGGTTCGGCTCGATCAGATCGGAGGTGAAGTCGGGAGCCGGCGCAATCAGCACCATGCCCGAGAGCTTCGGCCCGTCCTGCCGCTTGGCGAGTTCCTGCGCCAGCCTGAGCGCAATCCATCCGCCCATCGACGAGCCGACGACGAGGATGCGCTCGGGCGCCGCGTGGAGGATTACCGCAAGCGCCTCCTCCAGCCAGCGCGAGATCGTCCCGTCGGTAAATTTGCCGCCGGACAAGCCATGGCCGGAATAGTCGAGGCGCAGGCAGGCAAGGCCGTTCTCGGCCGCGAACTTGTCCAGCTCCACCGCCTTGCTGCCGCTCATGTCGGAGCGGTATCCGGAGAGCCAGGCGAGGGTTGGGCCGGCCGTTTGGCCAGATTGGCTACGCGCGATATAGGCGATCTCGCGCGCAGCTTCGCCCTGTCCGACGGTAAGATATTGTTGGTTGTAAGTGAGATTTGCGTCAGACATCGCGGAACTCCAGTTGTTTTGGCCTATAAAACAGATTCTTGACAGGCTGACAGCAGGTGATTTTTCCGCTAAAGGATGGTACCGACTCCGTTGCAGCAATGGTGAAACGACATTTGTACTTCCGTCATCGGGAGTGCCCGGGCTGCAGCGATCCGAAACAACGCGAGGAGAATACGACCATTCGCAGACCCTTTAAAGCCGACGCGCCCGTAAAGGAAGGGCCGCGCTCGAACCGGGAAATTCGCATCCCCCGAGTTCAGCTGATTGATGCTGAAGGACAGAACTTGGGCGTTGTGCCCACCGACCAGGCCCTGAAAATGGCTGAGGAAGCCGGCCTCGACCTGGTGGAAATCTCCCCCAATGCCGAACCGCCTGTGTGCAAGATCCTCGATCTGGGCAAGCTGAAATATGCCAACCAGAAGAAGGCCGCCGAGGCGCGCAAGAAGCAGAAGATTGTCGAAGTTAAAGAAATCAAGATGCGCCCCAACATCGACACCCATGACTATGAGGTGAAGATGAAGGCGATGGGCCGTTTCTTCGAAGACGGTGACAAGGTCAAGGTGACGCTGAAGTTCCGCGGCCGTGAAATGGCGCACCAGGAACTCGGTATGAAGCTGCTGCAACAGGTGAAGGCCGACACGACCGAATATGCCAAGGTCGAAGCCGAGCCCAAGCTCGAAGGCCGCCAGATGATGATGGTGCTCGCGCCGAAGTGAGGCGCGTCGCCACTCTCGTATCAAAGCCGTCCGTAAGGGCGGCTTTTGTATTTTGGCCTAGAAGATTCATTGGCCGCCCCGTTGCACTTTTATGACGCTGCGGTTATAAGCGCGCGTCCGAACTGACCGGCAGGGCATGCCGTGGCGGTTTCGAATGCTTGCGGAACGGTTCATCACCGGAGCCGCAGATCAACAACAAACGCTCCCGCACCTTGTTGCGACGGCCGGAAACCGGGCATCGCGAGAAGGCTTCCTTGATGAAGCGCGCAGGGGGATCAGAAACGGAGTAGCAAAATGCCCAAGATGAAGACGAAGTCTGCTGCCAAGAAGCGGTTCAAGATCACCGCGACCGGCAAGGTCAAGGCTGCAGCTGCTGGCAAGCGCCATGGCATGATCAAGCGTACCAACAAGTTCATCCGCGATGCACGTGGCACGATGGTTCTCGCAGAACCCGATGGCCGCAAGGTCGTGAAGAACTACCTGCCGAACGGTCTCTAAGACTATTCCGCGAACGCTTTAGATTAAGGAGATCATGAAATGGCACGTGTAAAAAGAGGCGTTACCGCCCACGCCAAGCACAAGAAGGTTTTGAAGGCCGCCAAGGGCTTTTACGGCCGTCGCAAGAACACCATCCGCGCCGCCAAGGCCGCTGTTGATCGTTCCAAGCAGTACGCTTACCGCGACCGCAAGATTAACAAGCGCAACTTCCGCGCCCTGTGGATCCAGCGTATCAACGCTGCTGTCCGCGAATTCGGCCTGACCTACGGCCGCTTCATCGACGGCCTGAACAAGGCTGGCATCGAAGTTGACCGTAAGGTTCTCTCCGACATGGCAATCCATGAGCCGGAAGCATTCGGTGCGCTCGTTGCTGCCTCCAAGAAGGCTCTCGAGTACCTGAAGGACGCCGGTACGAAGAACGAGTTTGAAGCAGCCGTCAACTAAGCCGGCGCTATCAGAGCTTTTGCTTCGATGATTTGGAACCCGCGCTGGCCAGGCTTGCGCGGGTTCTTTGTATTTGGCGCGATGGCGATTGAGGCGGCTTAGCCGCTCCTTTCTCGACGTCGCGGGCTTTTTGTGGTGTGCCCGGTTGATTGGCCGCGTGCACATGGGTAGTGATCTGCGACGCTTCATCGTGGCGCTTGAGCTATCCGATGCATGTTTTCGTGAATTATCGACAAGACTGACGCCCTGTGAGGCAGGAAAAGATGACCGAACTCGAAACTCTGGAAAAGCAACTTCTGTCTGATGTGGCAGCCGCTGCCGACGAGCCGGCGATCGAAGCCGTGCGTGTCGGCGCGCTCGGCAAGAAGGGTTCGGTCTCCGAGCTCCTGAAGACGCTCGGTGCAATGACGCCGGAAGAGCGCCAGACGCGCGGCGCTGCCATCAACGCACTGAAGAACGCCGTCACCGACGCAATCACCGACCGCAAGGCGGAGCTGAAGAAGGCCGCGATCGACGCGCGCCTGAAGGCCGAGACGGTCGACGTCAGCCTGCCGGTACGCTCTTCGCCAGCCGAGCGCGGCCGTATCCATCCGATCAGCCAGATCATCGACGAAATCACCGCGATCTTCGGCGACATGGGTTTCTCGATCGCCGAAGGTCCGGATGTCGAGACCGACTACTACAATTTCACGGCGCTGAACTTCCCGGAAGGCCACCCGGCCCGCGAGATGCACGACACCTTCTTCTTCAATCCGGATGAGAACGGTGAGCGCAAGGTGCTGCGCACGCACACCTCGCCGGTGCAGGTGCGCACCATGGAAGCGCAGAAGCCGCCGATCCGCATCATCATCCCCGGCAAGACCTACCGCCAGGACAGTGACGCCACGCACTCGCCGATGTTCCATCAGGTCGAAGGCCTCGTCGTCGACAAGAAGGCCAATGTCGCCAACATCCGCTGGGTTCTCGAAGAGTTCTGCAAGACCTTCTTCGAGGTTGACAGCGTGACGATGCGCTTCCGTCCGTCCTTCTTCCCGTTCACGGAACCGTCCTTCGAGGTCGATATCCAGTGCGACCGCTCCGGCCCGATCGTCAAGTTCGGCGAGGGCACCGACTGGATGGAAATCCTCGGCTGCGGCATGGTCCATCCGAACGTGCTGCGCGCCGGCGGGCTTGACCCCGACGAATACCAGGGCTTTGCCTGGGGCATGGGCCTCGACCGCATCGCCATGCTGAAATACGGCATGCCTGACCTGCGCGACTTCTTCAACGCTGATGTCCGCTGGATGACCCATTACGGCTTCCGCCCGCTCGACATGCCGACGCTGTTCGGCGGTTTGAGCGCGTAAGGGAGGATAGAGATCATGAAGTTCACACTTTCCTGGCTGAAGGATCATCTGGAAACGGATGCCACCCTCGATGAAATCTGCAAGCGCCTGACCGAGATCGGGCTCGAGGTCGAGGACGTCGACGACAAGGCGGCGTTCAAGCCCTTCGTCATCGCCAAGATCCTGACCGCCGAGAAGCATCCGCAGGCAGATCGCCTGAAGGTTCTCTCGGTCGATACCGGCAAGGGCGCCCCCGTCCAGGTCGTCTGCGGCGCTCCGAATGCGCGCGCCGGCTTGATCGGCGCCTTCGCGGCCCCCGGCACCTATGTTCCCGGCATCGACGTGACGCTTGCCGTCGGCAACATCCGCGGCGTCGAAAGCCACGGCATGATGTGCTCGGAAAAGGAGCTGCAGATCTCCGACAGCCACGATGGCATCATCGATCTCCCTGATGATGCGCCGGTTGGCCAGAGCTATGCCGCTTACGCCCATCTCGACGATCCCATGATCGAGATCAACCTGACGCCGAACCGTCCGGATTGCACCTCGATCTACGGCATCGCCCGTGACCTCGCGGCCTCCGGTCTCGGCACGCTGAAGACGCGTCCGGCGCCGTCCTTCGCGGTGGAAGGCGAGACGCCCGTCAAGGTGAGGCTCGACCTCGACGACGAGAAGCTTTGCCCTGGCTTTGCGCTCCGCCTCGTGCGCGGCGTGAAGAACGGCCCGAGCCCGAAGTGGATGCAGCAGCGCCTGCTGGCAATCGGCCTGCGCCCCATCAACGCGCTCGTCGACATCACCAACTACATGACCTTCGACCAGGGTCGCCCGATGCACGTCTTCGACGCCGCCAAGGTCGAGGGCAACCTGACCGTCCGCCGCGCCAAGGATGGCGAGACGGTGCTGGCGCTCGATCAGCGCGAGTACAAGCTTGGGCCGAACAATGTCGTGATCGCCGATGCCGATGGCATCGAGTCGATCGGCGGCATCATGGGCGGCGAGCATTCCGGCTGCGACGAGAACACCACAGACGTGCTGATCGAAAGCGCTCTCTGGGATCCGATGAACATCGCGAAATCAGGCCGCGGCCTCGGCATCATCACCGATGCCCGCTACCGCTTCGAGCGCGGCGTCGACCCTGAGTACATGGTCCCGGGTATCGAGCGCACCACCGAACTGGTTCTCGAACTCTGCGGCGGTACGGCGGCCAAGGCCGACGTCGTCGGCTACAAGGGCTATGATCCCAAGATCGTCGATTTCCCCTTCTCCGAGGTCAAGCGCCTGACGGGGCTCGAGGTCTCGACGGAAGAGAGTGTCGCCATCCTGACGCGCCTCGGCTTCAAGGTCACGGGATCGGGCGAGCGCGTCTCCGTCGCCGTTCCCTCCTGGCGTCCCGATGTCGATGGCAAGGCCGACCTCGTCGAGGAGGTCATGCGCATCCACGGCGTCGACAACATCAAGCCGGCGCCGTTGGAAAGCCACGCGGCCGTCAACGGCAGGATCCTGACGACGCTGCAGATCCGCACCCGCATCGCCAAGCGCGCGCTTGCCTCGCGCGGCATGCTGGAAGCCGTCAATTGGTCGTTCATCTCCGAGGATCAGGCAAAGCTCTTCGGCGGCGGCTTGCCGGCGCTGAAGCTTGCCAACCCGATCGCATCAGATATGTCCGACATGCGCCCCTCGCTGCTGCCCGGCCTGCTGACGGCTGCCCAGCGCAATGCCGACAAGGGCTACGGCGACGTCGCGATCTTCGAAGTCTCAGGGACTTATGAGAACGACCGGCCGGAAGGCCAGCGCCGCGTTGCCGGCGGCGTCCGTCGCGGCACGGCGTCGATGTCAGGCGCCGGCCGCATGTGGTCGAACGCTGCTAAGGGCGGCGGCAAGCCGGTCGACGTCTTCGACGCCAAGGCCGATGCGCTGGCCGTGATTGAAGCCTGCGGCCTGCCGATGGGCAACATCCAGATCGAGCAGGGCGGTCCCGAATGGTTCCACCCCGGCCGGTCCGGTACGATCAAGATGGGTCCGAAAGTCGTGCTCGGCTATTTCGGCGAGTTCCATCCCTCGACGCTGGAAGCGCTCGATGTCTCGGGCGCGCTCTGCGGCTTCGAGGTCTATGTCGACGCCATGCCCGAGCCGAAGAAGAAAGCCACCCGCACCAAGCCGGCGCTGGAACTGTCTGCCTTCCAGGCCGTCAAGCGCGACTTTGCCTTCGTCGTCGACAAGTCGGTGGAAGCCGGCGCGATCATCAAGGCCGCGACCGGTGCCGACCGCAAGCTGGTCACATCAGTCAATGTCTTCGACATCTTCGAGGGCGCCTCGCTCGGTGAAGGCAAGAAGTCGGTAGCGATCGAGGTTCAGATCCAGCCGGTCGAGCGCACGCTGACCGACGAGGATTTCGAGGCGCTAACTGAGAAGATCGTTGCCAGCGTGACGAAGTTCACCGGTGGCGTTCTCAGAGCCTGAGGCCAAGATCTCCTGAAGCAAAAGGCCGGCGATCATTTCGCCAGCTCCGACTTGTTGAAGGTCCTTCTGGCGTATTGGGATGGATGCCCTATCCGCCGTCACCCCGGCCTACGAGCCGGGGTCCAGCGCGCGCAAGTCCTTGCGCGCAAAAGGGCCTTTCGCACCGCAGACGCGGTGCCGCTGGATGCCGGCTCAAGGCCGGCATGACGGAAAAGCCGATCGTTTCCGCAAAGAAGAAGACTTTCTCGACAAGCTGGGCCGGCGATCGTATCGCCGGCTTTTCTATGTGTGGAGATGGTAGAGCTTGTTGACGATCGTCCAGCGGCCGTCGATTTTCAGCATCGAGAGGTAATCGGTGAAGCGCATGCCGGCGAAGTCGTCGCTGACCTTTACGCACGCCGCATCGCCAACGATGTCAAGCATCTGAATGTCCATGTGCGGCTGGGTTGTGGGTGGTGCCGAACCTTCGGCGACGATCGCGGCAATGAATTCTTCCCGGTTCAGCCACTCGACCGCGTTCTCGTAGTGCCCGATGATGTCGCATTGCGGATGGAAGGCCTTCCGCAATGCAGCTTCGTTGGCGAAGGTCATGCCCTCGACGTAGAGATGGACGACTGCTTCGATTGCCTGCTGGTCCGACATGTCTCACCTCGCCAGGAACATGCCCAATAGCATAGCGCAGCGAATGGGTGCGGCAAGATCGCCGGATGCGGCAGCGGGCAATCGCTGCCTCCTCCTTTCGGCTAGAGGTTGGTCATCGCCAGTGATGCATCGGAGTAGCGCTTGCCGGCAATCTGATCGAGCGAAATGGTCTCTGTCAGTTCGGTCAGCTCCGTCTTGCTCAGCACGATATCGGCTGCCGCGGCGTTCTGCTCGAGATGGTTCACCTTGCGGGCGCCGGGAATCGGCACGATGTCGTCGCCCTGGTGCAGCACCCAGGCGAGCGCCAGTTGCGCCGCTGTCACGCCCCTTTCCTTCGCAAGCCTTTCGAGCTTGGCCACGAGGGCGGCATTGGCATCGAAATTGTCGGACTGGAAGCGCGGCAGCTGGCGCCGGAAATCGTCGGCGCCAAGATCCTCCGGCTTCTGGATCGCGCCCGTCAGGAAGCCACGGCCAAGCGGACTGTAGGGCACGAAGCCGATCCCGAGTTCGCGGCAGGTGTCGAGAACGCCGTTTTCCGGGTCGCGGGTCCAGAGCGAATATTCGCTCTGCAGGGCGGCGATCGGGTGGACCGCATGGGCACGGCGGATCGTGGCGCTGCCGGCTTCCGAAAGGCCGAGTGCGCGAACCTTGCCTTCGCGTACCAGCTCGGCCATGGCGCCGACGGTGTCCTCGATCGGCACATTGGGGTCGACACGATGCTGGTAGAAGAGGTCGATCGTTTCGATGCCGAGCCGTTTCAGAGAGGCTTCCGCCACTCGCTTCACGTTTTCCGGGCGGCTGTCGACGCCCGCGATCGCGGCCGGTCCCGACTTCTCGGGGTCGAGCTTGAAGCCGAACTTGGTGGCGACGACGACGCGATCGCGGACTGGCTTGAGAGCGCGGCCGAGAAGCTCCTCGTTGATATAGGGGCCGTACACTTCGGCCGTATCGAAGAAGGTGACGCCGAGTTCGACGGCGCGGTGCAAAGTCTTGATCGACTCGCTTTCGTCGCTTGCGCCATAGGCGAAGCTCATGCCCATGCAGCCGAGGCCGACGGCAGAGACTTCGAGGTCGTTTCCGAGTTTGCGGGTTTTCATGCGGGGCTCCTTTGTCGAGCGAAAGGTCAAGCCACGGTCGATGCCGGGTACGAAGGGAACCTAGCGCCCCATCAGCCTTCAAAAAATAGGTGCAATCCGCAACAGGCTGTTCTAAACATTCGATCAATGAACCGCACACAGCTTGCCCAACTCGCCGTTCTTGCCGCCGTTTCCGAACGGCGGAGCTTTCGCGCCGCCGCCAAGGAGCTGGAAATTGCGCCCTCTGCCGTCAGTCATGCGATCTCGCGCCTAGAAGAAAGCCTCGGCGTCCGGCTGCTGGCACGGACGACGCGCAGCGTGGCGCCGACGGAGGAGGGGCGTCTGCTGCTGCAGCGCCTGAAGCCGGCGCTTGATGAAATCGGGATCGCGCTGGAAGCGGTCACCGAGGCCGGTGGAAGGCCGGCCGGAAATCTGCGCATCTCCGCGCCGCGCTTTGCCTCGGATATCCTGCTTGCGCCGCGGCTTGGCGAGTTCCTGAACCGCTATCCCGATATCACCCTCGAAATCGCCAACGAGGATGGGTTCACCGATATCGTTCGGGAAGGTTTCGACGCCGGCATTCGTCTGGAGGAAAGCCTCGAGGCGGACATGATCGCCGTGCGGGCCTCGCCGAATCTGACCACGGTGATTGCCGGTTCTCCCGACTATTTCGAGCGGCACCCCAAGCCTTTGCATCCCTCCGATCTGGTTCACCACCGCTGCATCAAGCGGCGTTTTACAAACGGCACGATCTACCGCTGGGAATTCGAAAAGGACGGCCAGGAGCTGGTTGTGGGGGTCGATGGTCCCCTGATCGTCAGTGAGGACAGGCTGGGATTGATCGCGGCGCTGAATGGCGTGGGGCTCGCCTATCTGTTCGACCTGCGCGTCGAGCACGAACTGGCAAGCGGCAAGCTCGTCCGTGTGCTGGAGGACTGGTGTTCGCCCTATCCGGGGCCGTTCATCTACTATCCGAGCCGGCGCCAGATGCGGCCGGCTCTGCGCGCCTTCATCGACTTTTTCCGATATGTCGGGTGAAGCGGAGGGATGCCGTTGGGCATCCCGCCGGATCGACGGTCAGGCCGCGGCCTTCTGGTTGGCAGCCGTCATGGCCAACTTCGACAATGTCTTGTCGGTTGCCGCTTCTTCCTGCAGCGTCTTGTCGAGCAGGGCAACGACGTCCTTCTTGCCCAGCGTCTGTGCCCAGGTCTTCAGCGTGCCGTAGCGGGCGATCTCGTAGTGCTCCACTGCCTGCGCCGAGGAGATGAGACCGGCATCGATAGCCGGCGAGCCCTTGAACTCATCGATGATCTCTTCGCCCTCGGCAATGATGCCCTGGATCGCCTCGCAGGTCTTGCCCTGGGCGCGCTTGCCGACGAGGTCAAAGACCTGCTGCAGGCGCTCGACATGTCCCTCGGTCTGCTCGCGATGCTTTTCGAAGCCGGCTTTCAGCTCTTGCGATTGCGCCGCCCGCGCCATTTTCGGCAGCGCGCGCAGAATCTGCCGTTCGGCAAAATAGATGTCCTTGAGCGTATCGTAGAATAGATCGTCGAGGGTCTTTTCCTTGGCCATTGTCTCTTCCCTTGCTGTGTGGAGTACCGCGAAGCGCGGACGGGAGAAGAAAGTGAAGAGGACGCTAATTGTTCCGGCCTTTTTCGGGTTGCGCCGATCGTCAGGGGCGGCAGACTGCGGCGGTCAAACAACGGGAGCTTTTCGTGAAGAAACCTGGATCGATGAAGGGCCTGGAGGAACTCGGGCGTGCGCGCCTTTCGAAGAATTTCTTCCTCCGTGATTTCCTGCATTCCGAAATCGCCGATTTCTATCGCATTCCGAATATCCCCGAACATCCCGATCTGGCGATCGAAGCGGGAAGGCGGCTCTGCGAGGAGCTGCTGGAACCGCTGCAGGCGACGTTCGGCCGGCTGCACATCCGTTCCGGCTATCGCTCGCCTGAGGTCAACCAGTTCGGCAACCGCAACAACCTCAACTGCTCGTCAAATGCCGCGACGGCCGCCGATCACATCTGGGACCTGCGCGATTTCGATGGCTGCATGGGTGCAACCGCCTGTGTCGTCGTCCCGTGGATGGTCGACAACTACAGCGACGAAGAGGACTGGAGGAGGCTGGCATGGTGGATCCACGATCATCTGCCCTATGCCTCGCTCTGCTTCTTCCCGAAGCTCTGGGCCTTCAACATCCAATGGCACGAACGGCCGCGCCGGGTCATCCAGAGCTATGTGAGGCCACGCGGCATCCTGACGAAGCCGGGCATGGGAAACTGGGAGGGCAGCCACGCCGGGTTGTATGAGGGCTTCCCGCCGCTCAGAAATTGATGCGGTAGCGGATGTGCCCGTCGTTCTCGACATAGCTGTCGTAGAGCGCCCGCGCCGTCTTGTTCTGTTCGCTGGTGTGCCAGTAGAGCCGCGACCAGCCGTTCTTCTTGCAGAGCGAAACGAGATCGTCCATCAAGGCGCGGCCCACACCCCGTCCGCGTGCGGCCGGATCGACGAAGAGGTCTTCGAGATAGCAGTCCTTGCCGCGGATCCAGGTGCCCTCATGCGTCAGGCTGAGGGTGAAACCCATCATCTTGCCGTCCACCTCGGCGACACGCATGAAAATCGCCGACGCCGGATCGAAGACCCGGCGCCATGTCGCATCGGTGATATCAGGATCGACCGTGACTTCGTAAAAGGCGAGATAGCCGGCCCAAAGCTCGCGCCAGCGCGCTTCGTCCTCGGGCGTCGCATCGCGGATCGTCACGGTCATCGGTCCCTCCCGTCAGGCGCCAGCCTTGTCGAGCAGCGCCATCGCGTCATCGGAGAGCGAAAGCGTCGCTGACTTGGTCAAGCTCTCAAGCTGCGACAGGCTGGTAGCACTGGCGATCGGCGCCGTCACGCCCTTCTTTCCGAGCAGCCAGGCAAGCGCGATCTCTGCCGGCTTGGCGCCGGTTTCCGCCACGACCTTGTCGAGCGCTGCCAGAATGCGCAGTCCCTTGTCGTCGAGATATTGCGCCACCCGGCCTTCGCGGGCGCGGCCTTCCGTATCGGCCTTCGTGCGATACTTTCCGGAGAGAAAGCCGGCGGCAAGGCTGAAATAGGTGATGACGCCGATGTCTTCCTTGACGCAGAGATCGGCCAGCGGTCCCTCGAAGCTCGCGCGTGCATAGAGATTGTATTCGGCTGGATGACATCGTAGCGCGGCACGCCGGCCTTCTCGGCGGCATCGAAGGACGCCTGAAGCTGCGTGGCGTCGAGATTGGAGCAGCCGATCGCGCGGATCTTGCCCTGCTGCTTCAGCTTGGCGAACGCGCCGAGCGTCTCCTCGTAAGGCGTGTTTTCGTCCGGCCAATGCGAGAGGTAGAGGTCGATATAGTCGGTCTGCAGCCGGCGCAGCGAATCCTCGACCGCCTTCAGGATATAGGTTTCCTTCAGCGTCTTGCCCTGACCCATGTCGGCGCCGACCTTGGTGATGACGACAGCCTTGTCGCGGGACACCTTGCCGCGCTTCAGCCACTTGCCGATGATCTCCTCGGATTCGCCGCCCTTGTTGCCCGGCACCCAGGCCCCATAGACGTCGGCCGTGTCGATCGTGTTGAAGCCCGCGTCGAAGAAGGCATCGAGAATATCGAAGGACGTCTTCTCGTCGGCGGTCCAGCTGAAGACGTTGCCGCCCAAGACGATCGGGGCGATCGAAAGGCCGGTTTTTCCAAGACGGCGCATATCCATAGCGCTCTCCCAAAGTGCTGAATTAATTGAAATCGTTGACGCGGCAGAACGCCGCCGAAGTCCAACCTAGCGCGGCTTCGAACGAATGGGAACCAACTCCGCGATTTGTGATCGCGCCATTGCGCCGCCGTCACCGGCTTACTAAGGTGCGCAAAAATCGAACCAGGAGGACCCAGGCTATGCTGCGTTTTGGTATTCTTTCGACCGCGAGGATCGGCCGTGAACTCGTCGTTCCCGCCATTCAGGATGCGGAAAACTGCGTCGTGACGGCCGTTGCGAGCCGCGATCTCGCGAGGGCTCGCGAGATGGCGGATCGTTTTTCGGTGCCGCACGCCTTCGGCTCCTACGAGGAGATGCTCGCCTCGGACAAGATCGACGCCGTCTATATTCCGCTGCCGACCTCGCAGCACGTCGAGTGGACGATCAAGGCCGCCGATGCGGGCAAGCACGTGCTCTGCGAAAAGCCGATCGCGCTCAAGGCGGATGAGATCGACAGCCTGATTGCCGCCCGCGACCGCAACAAGGTTCTCATCACCGAAGCTTACATGGTCACCTACGCGCCGGTCTGGCGAAAGGTCCGCTCGCTGATAGCGGACGGCGCGATCGGCACGCTCCTGCATGTTCAGGGCGCCTTCACCTATTTCAACCGCGACCCCGGCAACATGCGCAACATTCCCGAGCTTGGCGGCGGCGCGCTGCCTGATATCGGCGTCTATCCGACGATCGGCACGCGCTTTTCCACCGGCAAGGAGCCGCTGCGCGTCCAGGCCGTGACTCGTCGCGACCCGGAGTTCGGCACCGACATCTATTCCAGCGTCAAGGCCGACTTCGGCGATTTCGAGCTGACCTTCTATGTCGCCACCCAGATGGCGAACCGCCAGGTCATGGTGTTCCACGGCACCGATGGCTTCATCGAGGTGAAGTCGCCGTTCAATGCCGACCGCTGGGGCGCCGAGGAGATCGAACTCACCAACCGCAGCCACAATGAATCGACGATCTTCCGCTTCCCCGACAGCCGCCAGTACAAGCGCGAAGCCGAGGCCTTTGCGCGCGCTGCCAGGGGTGAGAATAAAGAGGTGGTGACGCTGGAGAGCTCGAAGCTCAGCCAGAAGTTCATCGATGCGATCTACCGCGCCAGCGAGAAGGACGGCTGGGAGCCGGTCTGAGGTTAGCCGCCTCGAAAAACGAAGCGGGAATAGCCGACGAAGCTGAAGACCGTGGACGCGGCGGTGGAAAGAACCATCGCCGCGAGTGGCTGCAGGTCAGGCAGCCGCAGCAGCAGCGCCGAATAAAGCCCATAGTTCACCAGCGCCGCCGTCACCCCGACGGAGCCGTAGCGAAATCCCTCGACGGCGAGCGAGTGTCCCGAGCGATCGAAGGTGAACGTTCTGTTGAAGATCCACGTCGCTGCCATTGCCAGAGCGATCGCGATGACGCGAGCAATGAACGGGCCAAGCGGCGTGACATGCAGCAAGAGCGCAAGAACGCCTGCATCGACCAGAAATCCGAGGCCGCCTGCAATCCCGAAGCGGAGCAGCTTCTTCATCTGGTGCTGATCTTGGCCGACTGTTGATGATAATCGTCGAGATCATCGGCCAGCAAGGGTGTCTGCTCGCGCGGTCGCGGAGCGATAAGGCCCATATAGTGGATGCGGAGCTGCTCTGCGCGGGCGCGCGAAACGGAATCGAGGATCACGCCGGCGGTAAACATCATGAACGACACCATCATCAGTGCCATGGACAGGACCCATGTCGGCATACGGCTGACGAGACCCGTTGCAAAATACTCGAAAAGGACGGGCGTCATGAATCCGAGACTCGCTGACATGAAAATCGCGCTGATGATGCCAAAGAACACGAAGGGCCGCGTTTCCTTCATCAGCATGGCGAACATCCAGAGGATCTTGGCACCATCCTTGAAGGTCGAAAGCTTCGAGTGAGAACCTTCCGGGCGACGACCGTAGTCCAGTTCCAGCTCGCTGACGGGCAGCTTCAGACGCGACACATGCACGGACATTTCCGTTTCGATCTCGAAGCCTCCCGAGACGGCGGGGAAGCTCTTGACGAAGCGTCGCGAGAAGACGCGGTAGCCCGAGAATATATCGGTGAAATCAGTACCGAAGATCGCCCGGTACAGCATGTTGAAGATCTTGTTGCCGAAGGCATGCCCCTGCCTGCCGGCATCCGCATGGACGCCGCGCCGTGTGCCGACGACCATGTCGGCGCGCTCCGTCAGCAGGGTGCGGATCAGTTCCTCGGCGTCGTCGGGCGAGTACGTGCCGTCACCATCCGCCATGATGTAGATGTCGGCGTCGATGTCGGCGAACATGCGCCGGACAACGTGACCTTTGCCCTGCCGACGTTCGCGCACCACGTGGGCACCGGCAAGCATCGCGTGGAGCGCGGTGCCATCCGTGGAGTTGTTGTCGTAGACATGAATGGGGGCGCCCGGCAGCGCGGATTTGAATCCCCGGACAACGGCGCCGATGGTCGAGGCCTCGTTGTAGCAGGGCAGGAGCACGGCAATATTCAGATTGTCGATACGCGATCCGGTCATGATCACACCCGTGGCGAAGAAATCCCGGCGAGTGTAGACGGCGCGCGTTAACAAGTGGCTATGGAGCCGGCGAAAACTGCGCGTGAGCAGGGCTTTTACGGTTTCTTGACCGGCGAATGGTAGGATCTTGGCACTCAAACCGTGAGATCCGCTTCATGACGAATGTTGCCCAGATGGTCGCTGGTTCCACATCGGCATCGCCGATCGCCAAGCTGCGCGCCATGATGACCCGGTTATGGCCATCGCTGCTTCTTTACAGCGCTGTCGTTATTGCCGCGATCCTCGCACTGAAGCTGCCCAACGCGACCGACTATGTCGGCGCCGATAACGATGACGGCATGCGGCTTGTCGAAGTGCGCGATTTCCTGAACGGGCAGGGCTGGTTCGACCTCATGCAGTACCGCATGGGGCTCGGTGATGGCACGCTGATGCACTGGTCCCGACTGATCGATCTTCCGATCGCGACGCTGATCCGGTTCTTCGGCTTCTTTCTCCCGCAAGAGCGGGCAGAGGCGGTTGCGCTGGCCGTCTGGCCGCTGTCGCTGGTGGTTCCGAGCCTGTGGGCCATGGGACTTGCCGGGCGCCGCATCGGCGGCACGTTCGGCATGCATGTCGCCTTGGGGCTGACCGCTCTTCTCCTGGTTCCGAACAACCGCTTTCCGCCGGGCGCCATCGACCACCATAACGTCCAGTTCGCACTGGTGGCCATCATGACGGCGATGTTGCTCGACGAAAACCATCGGCCACTTAGCTACGCGTTCGCCGGATTGGTGGCCGCGATGGCGATCGCGATTGGGGCCGAAACGACGCCGTTCGTGGCGGTGGTATGCGTTGTCGTCGCCGTTTCGTGGGCTTGGGAAGGCGAGCCGTTCGCGCGCGCTGCCAAGGCTTTCGGGCTCGCCCTGGCTCTGTCCATCAGCCTGCTTTTCGTCGGAACCGTTCCGCCAAGGCTTTATTCGGCGGTAACCTGCGATAACCTGTCGCTCGGCTATTACAGTCTCGCGGCGATCGGCGGCGGGCTGTTGCTCTTTGCCGCCACGTTCGCGAGCGGAAAGCGCCGGTTGCTGCGATTTGCGGCCCTCGGCGGGATCGGCGTGGTCGTGCTCGTCTCCGCCGTCACGATCGCTCCGCAGTGCCTTCACAATCCACTGGCCGACCTTGATCCGCTTCTTGTCAAGCTCTGGCTGGACCGCGTGCAGGAGGCACAGTCGATCCTTGGCGCCAATTGGCAGGACCCCTTTACGCTTGGCTTCTACTATTCGACCGGTGCCTTTGCACTTGCCGTCTGCGTGTTCCGCCTCGCTTACGGCGATCGCGTGCGGGTCCATCTTGTTCTGCTGTCCCTTCTCGCTGTCAGTTGGACAATCGCCGCGGTGCAAGTGCGCGGCACCGCGTTTTCCAATCTTCTCGCAATCCTGCCGCTGACATTGCTGATCATCGACATGCGCCGGATATCGGCGAGGGACAGCGAAGATGTCGCGGCCGCCTTCTGCTACCTTTCCACGGTTCTCATGAGCGTTGCGGCGGTGTGGGGGCTGACAGGCGGGCTTATAGGCATGCAGATGGGGAATGGTGAAAGCATCCTGCAGACCGCACCCGCGAAGCCTTCCTGTTCGTCGAAGTCGTCCATCGCGCCTTTGGCCGATTTGCCGGCCGGCCTGGTGGTCGCGCCGTCGGACGTCGGTGTGTCAATCCTTCGCTTTACCGGCAATCGGATACTGGCGGCGCCGTATCATCGAAACCAGGGCGGGATGCTGACGGAAATACATATTGGCCTGGCAGAGCCGCAGGAAGCCGAGGCCTTCCTGAAGGGGGTCGGGGCTACGGTCCTTGCCTATTGTGCCGACAATCCGCAGACCAGGGAGCTTGCGAAAATGAAGCCGGACGGCCTTTATGCGCAACTGGCGAAGGGCGTCGTTCCGGCTTACCTGCAATCCATACCGACGCCCGAGGGCGCGCCCATCCGGTTTTTCCGTTACGTGCCCACCGGCTCGTAAGGCTTAGATGAAGCGTCGGCGGTCCCGGTCGCGATCGAAGGCGTAGAGGCCAAGCAGGCAGATCATGAGACCAGTGTCATAGCAGACGATGGCGGCCGCGAGATCAAGAATGGAGGTGGATGAGACCCAGGCCGCACCGGCATAGGCGACGCAGATGAGGCAGCCGACCAACACCATCGAAAAGATCGAGCGCATTGGCGCGGTAGCGAAACCAAGTGTTGTGGTCGTCAGAGCGATCATCAGCATCTCCTGAGTCGCGGCAGCATAGGCGTGTCCATCTTACCGAACAATTAATCTCGCGGCTTATTACCGTTTTCCCCAGTGGTTGCAACCGGCACGGTTCCGGCCTGCTGCATAAGGGCAAGCTAGGTCAGCCCAAGAATGCTCTCTGCCGTGGTGCCGGTGGCGTGGACCCGAGAAATTCGAAGTGGCAGGACCGAGCCGTCTGGAACCTAAGCAAAGGTGAGCGCCTGCCCAGACGCCATGGTCACGACAAGGTCTCCACCGATGCCGACATAGACTGCTCTCGTGACCTCAACGAGGTCAAGACTGTCATTGGGGATGATGGCGAAACCGGCGCTCGCAGGACCGGTGAGCGAAGGGGCCTGGGAGGCGAAACGGTCGGACATGGAAAACTCCTCTTGTCGGTTGCTCGATCTTCGCTCTGCAAGGATTGCCGGGGAAAACGGAGAGGTGGTCGGTCGCCTCCTTTCCGGTTCGACCGATCTAAGCTGTTGATGCTGAACGAAAAATAAGGGTGCCGCCGGCTTTGGCTGCGGAAGGGCGCAAAAAATCATCCCCCTTTGGAGGCTGCTCTTTGCCGCCTCATCGGCTAGAACAGGATCATGAGCAACGTCTTCGAGAATGATTCGCCGAGCAATCTTACCGAGTACTCGGTTTCGGAGCTGTCCGGCTCGATCAAGCGCACGGTCGAGACAGCCTTCGACCAGGTGCGCGTGCGCGGCGAAATTTCCGGATACAGGGGCCCGCACTCTTCCGGTCACGCCTATTTTTCCTTGAAGGATGACCGTGCCCGCATCGATGCCGTCGTCTGGAAGGGCAACTTCTCAAGGCTGAAATTCCGTCCCGAGGAAGGGATGGAGGTAATCGCCACCGGTAAGATCACGACCTTCCCGGGTTCGTCGAAGTATCAGATCGTCATCGAGACGCTGGAGCCGGCCGGCGCCGGCGCGCTGATGGCGCTGATTGAAGAGCGCAAGCGCCGGCTTGGCGCCGAAGGCCTGTTCGACCCGTCCCGCAAGCGGCGGCTCCCCTTCATGCCAAAGGTGATCGGTGTCGTGACGTCGCCCACAGGCGCCGTCATTCGCGACATTCTCCACCGCATCACCGATCGCTTCCCGGTTCATGTCATCGTCTGGCCGGTAAAGGTGCAGGGCGAAGGCTCGGGCGAGGAAGTCGCCAATGCCATCCGAGGCTTCAACAGTTTCGAGGCGCGCGGGGACATGCCCCGCCCTGATGTCCTGATCGTCGCCCGTGGCGGCGGCAGCCTCGAGGACCTCTGGAGCTTCAACGACGAAATCGTTGTTCGCGCCGCCGCGGAGAGCCAGATTCCGCTGATCTCTGCGGTCGGCCACGAAACGGACTGGACGCTGATCGACTACGCCGCCGATGTGCGTGCACCGACCCCCACCGGCGCAGCTGAAATGGCCGTTCCCGTGAAGGCCGAACTGGGGGCGCAGACGGCCGCTCTTGCCGCCCGCCTGCAGGGTTCCATGAGCCGCCGCATGGATCACCATCGCCAGTCCGTGCGGGCGCTGGTCCGCGCGCTGCCGTCGCTGGATCAGCTCTTGGCGCTGCCGCGTCGCCGGTTCGACGAGACGGCCGCCGGTCTTGGCCGCGGCCTCGAACTCAACACGATCAACAAGCGCCGCAGCTTCGAGCGAACGGCGGCGCATTTGCGGCCCGATGTCCTCTCGAACCGCATCACCGAGCGCCGCCAGTATCTCAACGAACGGATGACGCGCGCGGAGCGGACGATCGAGCGGCTCATCGATCGCTCGAAATCGCGCGTCGGCCGTGCCGATGCCATCTTCGCCACGCTGCCGGCGCGGCTTACTACGCAAACCGCTCGGCTGCGCGACCATCTCGCCAATCTGTCCCGTCACGCCGATACGGCGGTGAGGCACCAGCTGACCCGGGCACGCGGCGAGCTCACAGCCCAGGATCGAGTGCTGCAGTCGCTGTCTTACAAAAACGTGCTGAAGCGCGGTTACGCTGTGATCCGCGACGATGAGAACAAGCCCGTGTCGCAGGCCGCGATGCTGTCGTCAGGATCCGGCATCTCGATCGAATTTGCGGATGGCCGCGTCGGCGCGGTGACCACTGAGGGGCTCCCGTCTTCATCCACGCCGAAGAAGCGAGCGCAGAAACCGCAGGATGAGCAGGTACCGCCAAAGCAGGGCACTCTCTTCTAGATAGATTTTGGCGGCTCAGTCCACGGCCGACATCATTGAAATGCAACATATACGTGTCATTATCCCCGTAAACGGAGGGCGTGACATGAGACTTGCATCCTTCAATGTCGAAAACCTGTTCGACCGCGCGAAGGCGATGAACCTGGAAACCTGGGCCGACGGCCGGGCTGTTCTCGACCGCTTTGCCGAACTGGAGAAGTTGCTGGGACAGGTAACCTATAGCGATGCCGACAAGGCGCGCATGGCCGCATTGATCATCGAGCTCGGCATGGAAGAGAGCGACACTGGTCCCTTCGTCATTCTTCGGCGCAACAGGGGCAGTCTTCTGAAGCGGCCGAGAGGCGGCGGCGTGGTCATCACCGCGAACGGCCGCATCGACTGGGTCGGATCGCTGGAATTGCGTGACGAGCCGATCAACGAGATCGCCATGCAGAACACGGCGCGCGTCATGAGTGATCTCGAGGCCGATATTCTCGGCATCGTCGAAGTCGAGAGCCGGCCTGTGCTCACCGCTTTCAACACCCAGGTGCTGCCGGCCGTTGGCGGCAACCCCTTCACGCAGGTCATGGTGATCGACGGAAACGATGAGCGGGGAATCGATGTCGGGCTGATGACCCGAAAGGGTTTCGCGCTCGACATCATGCGCAGCCACGTCGATGACAGGGACGCGGCAAGCAACCCGATCTTCTCGCGCGATTGCCCCGAATATTACGTGACGACGCCTGGGGGAACGACGCTGCTGGTCATGGTCAATCATTTCAAGAGCAAGGGTTTCGGCAGCGCCCAATCCTCCGATGCCCGCCGGCACGCGCAAGCGCAGCGGGCACGCGAGATCTACGAGAAGCGTCTCGCGGAAGGATTCGACCACATCGCGCTGATCGGCGACCTCAACGACACGCCGGATAGCGCCCCGCTGGCGCCGTTGAAGGAGAGCACGTTGAAGGATGCCTTTACGCATCCCGCGTTCGATGACGGCGGCTTTCCTGGGACCTTCGGTCTTGGCAACGCCGGAAACAAGATCGACTACCTGTTCCTGTCGCCGAAGCTTTTCGACAAGGTCGAGCGCGGCGGTGTCTTCCGCAAGGGCGCCTGGCCCGGAAGCCGGCCGAAACGCTGGGAGACCTATCCGGAACTCACCGAGCCGAAACACGCGGCGTCGGATCATGCCGCCATCTGGGTTGACCTGAACATCTGAGGTCAAGACAGGGAGGCTGCTGTCCGCCGATGCCACGGGGACACGCGAGGAGGGCGGATGGCCCGGCTACTCGAATGTCGCCAGAAACTTGCGCAGCAGGGCGTCGAGCTGGGCCTTCTCCTCCGCGCTGAAACCCTGCGTCAAGCGTTGCTGATTGGCGACGTGGAGGCCGACGGCACTTTCCACGGCGGCAAATCCTGCTTTGGTCAGGGCAATGAGAACGCTTCGCCGATCGTCGGGATTGAGAACGCGCTCGACCAGCCCGGCTTTCTCCAACTGGTCGATCCGGTTGGTCATGGTGCCGGAGCTGACCATCGTCATGGAGAGCAGATCGCCCGGTGAGAGCCGATACGGCGCGCCCGAACGCCTGAGGGTTGCCAGCACATCGAAGGACGAGGAGGACAGTCCCTGCTGCTGCAACACCTGGTCCACCTCGCGGGCGAGATGCGTCGTCAGCCGCTTCAGTCGCCCCATGATGCCCATCGCCTCGGTGTCGAGGTCGGGGCGCTCCCTTTTCCATTGCGCAAGTATCTTGTCGACGCGATCCATCGGCCAGCCCCGTTCTTCTGAGGAGACTGTTATCACCACGTATCTTGACGTCAAGATAAATGGCGCTAGATTGCATTTATCTTGATGTAGAGATTCTTGAAATGAAGAAAACTCAGACTCCTCTTTCCGATGTGCTGATCACGGCGTTGGCGCCGACGATCTGGGGCAGCACCTATTTCGTGACGACATCCTTCCTTCCGCACGGATATCCGCTGACGGTCGCCTTCCTGCGCGCCTTGCCGGCCGGGCTTCTGCTGCTTGCGGTCGTCCGGCAGCTGCCGCAGGGGATCTGGTGGCTTCGCGCATTCCGTGCTTGGCGGCCTCAATTTCTCGTTCTTCTGGGCAATGCTGTTCGTATCGGCCTATCGCCTGCCGGGTGGTGTTGCCGCGACCGTTGGCGCCATTCAGCCGCTCATCGTCATCCTGCTGTCGCGTATCTTTCTCGGCCGGCCGATCCACGCCCTTGCCGTCGGAGCCGGCATGGTCGGAATGACAGGAGTGGCACTTCTCGTGCTGACGCCGAATGCGGCGCTCGACCCGATCGGCGTTGTCGCCGGCATCGCGGGGGCAGTTTCGATGGCATTCGGCACGGTGTTGACGCGACGTTGGGTTCCGCCGGTTTCGAATCTGGCCTTTACCGCATGGCAGCTCACGGCCGGCGGCATCCTGCTTGCGCCCGTCGCCTTCTTCGTCGAACCCGCGCTGCCGGCGCCGACCACGGCCAATGTGCTGGGCATGGCTTACCTTGGCCTGATCGGCGCGGCCTTCACCTATCTGCTGTGGTTCCGGGGGCTCGCGCGTATCGAACCATCAGCTGTGGCCTCATTGGGTTTCCTAAGCCCGGTCACCGCCACCCTTCTCGGGTGGCTGGCTCTCGGGCAAAGCCTGACGCCCGCGCAGCTCTTCGGCTTCGCGATGGTGCTCGCGAGCGTCTGGCTCAGTCAGCGTACAATATCAGTCAGGCCCACTCGCCCTGACGCATCACCGGAACCCGCGAGCCGTCCGGCTTGATGCCGTCGATATCGACCTGGCCGGAGCCGATCATCCAGTCGATGTGGATCAGGCTCGAGTTGCCGCCTTGCGCCTTGATCTGCTCCTGTGTCAGGCTCGCGCCATCGACGAAGCACTTCGAATAGCACTGGCCGAGCGCGATGTGGCACGAGGCGTTCTCGTCGAACAGCGTGTTGTAGAAGAGAATGCCGCTGGCCGAGATCGGCGAGGAATGCGGCACGAGCGCCACTTCGCCCAAGCGGCGCGCACCCTCGTCGGTATCCAGCACCTTGTTCAGCACTTCCTCGCCGCGCGAGGCCTTCGCTTCGACGATCCGGCCGCCTTCGAAGCGAACCCGGATGTTGTCGATCAGCGTGCCCTGATGGGACAGCGGCTTGGTGCTCGAAACATGGCCTTCGACGCGCAACGCATGCGGGGTCGTGAAGACTTCCTCGGTCGGAATGTTCGGATTGCAGGTAATGCCGTTCTTGGCCGTCGACGAGCCGCCGTGCCACTCGTGACCGTCGGCAAGGCCGACCGTCAGATCTGTGCCGGGCCCCCTGAAGTGCAGCGAGGCAAAGCGTTCGCCATTCAGCCAGCGCGAGCGTTTGGCGAGGTTGGCATTGTGCTCGGCCCAGGCCGCGATCGGGTCTTCGACATCGACGCGCGATGCCGCAAAGATCGCCTTGGCGAGCTTGGCAACGGCGATCGCTTCCGGATCATCAGGGAAGACGAGCGCTGCCCAGGATGGGTTGGGGTAGGAGACGATGTTCCAATTGATGTCGAAATTCGAGATCTTTTCCAGCGCCGGCTTGTAGGCCGCCGAGTTCGCCCGGTTGGCGCGGCCGACCTTTGCCGGATCCTGTTCCGAAAGCAGCATCGGATTGTCGCCTGAAACGGCAAGCCGGGCGGTGCCCTTTGCATAAGTCTTTGCCATGCCGTCATAGAGCCAATCGGAGGCGCGATCGAAGCTCTGATCGCTGCCGTATCTGTAGCGCGCGAGCGTCGACTCCTCGTCGGAATAGAATGCCGTCACCAGCCCGGCACCCGCCATGTAGGCATGCTTGGTAATCAGGCGCACCAGGGGCAGGGCGACGACCGGGGCCGTGATCACGAGATCCTGGCCCGTCTGTAGCTGCAGCCCGACCTTGACGGCCACTTCCGCCAGCTTTTCAAGCTTTACGGGATCCACGGAGGTCTGGCTTTGCGGCATGAAATTCATGATCGGTCACTCCTCGAACAAAACGGATTGGCCGGTAGACTTAGACCCGTTTGCGGCGAAATTGAAGTTGCTTGTCAACCGATGGCAGCTCTTTGCCGCCATCGGCCCCACATGCGGGATTAGGCCGCCGAAACGGATGGCTGCTGCAACAGCACCGCCTCGTGGCGCTTCAGGAAGGCCAGCAGCCGGTCGGCATAGTCAGGTCCGACGGCGGCCTTCACGCTCGGTCTTTCGGACAGCGTTTTCCGCCAGGCCTGGACGCGGGGCAGGCCGGCAAAAATGCCGCTGTCGCCGTTGGTGTCGAAAACGTCGAAGTAGCGAAAGATCGGCGCAAACACGGCATCGACCAGACTGAAGCTGTCGCCCGCGAAGTAGGGGCCACCCTTCAGTTCCGCTTCGATGGTGGCAAACTTTGATGCGAGCACCTCCCGCTTCGCCTCCAGCTGCGCGCGATCCTGCGTCGTTTCGTAGACCCAGAGATCGGAGAGGATCGAAGAGCCGAACTCCATCCAGCCGCGGTGGCGGGCGCGTGTCAGCGGGTCGGATGGATGAAGGCGGCGGCCGTCCTGCGTCTCCTCCAGGTATTCACAGATTACGCTGCTTTCGAAGAGCACGTCCTGACTGCCGTCGCTGTGGCGAATGCAAAGCAGAGGCACTTTGCCGAGCGGCGAGATCTCCAGGAACCAGCGCGGTTTGTCCGCGAGATCGATATTCACGCGCTCGAACGGCACTCCTTTTTCCGCAAGCGCGATCGCGGCGCGCTGTACGTAGGGGCAAAGGTGGTGGCTGACGAGCAGCAGAGCGGAACCGGATGCTTGAGGTGGCAAATGATCCATCGTGGCAATCTCCATTGTAGATGCAATTGCATGTAATAGCTGTTGCGCCAGGATTCAAGGTAGATGTAAATGCATGTATGAGTGAAAAGACGAATAGAGCCAAGCCCTCCGATGCGGTGATCGATGCCTGGATCGGGCTGATGCGCGCGCAGCAGCGACTGCTCGGTCAGATCGAAGCGGATCTCAAGCAGGCCGGGCTCCCAGCGCTCGGCTGGTACGACGTGCTCTGGGAACTGGTGCGGTCGCCGCAGGGCAAGTTGCGGCCATTCGAGATCGAAGAACGAACGTTGCTAGCCCAATACAATCTTTCGCGACTGATCGACCGCCTCGAGAAGGCGGGGCTGGTGCAGCGCCAAACATTCGACCAGGACGGGCGTGGGCAGTGGGTGGTCGTTACCGAGGAGGGACGCGCGCTGCAGAAGCGCATGTGGAAGGTCTATGCCAGAGCCATCGAGGAGAACTTCGGCGCCAAGCTGAGCGAGGCCGATGTCGCGACGCTGACCTCGCTGCTGTCACGCTTCAGCTGAGATCAGGCAATGAGGGGCGCGGCGGCAGCCTTCAGCGTCTTCAACGCGTCCTTCGGGTCCAGCCGAACCTGCAGGCCGCGTTGCCCGCCGTTGATGTAGACCTGCGCCTCCGTCAGTGCCGCCTCTTCGATTGCCGTCGGCACAAGCTTCTTTTGCCCGAAAGGGCTGATGCCGCCGACGTGATAGCCCGTCAGGCGCTCGGCATCGGCGGGCTTCATCATGTTGGCGGACTTTCCGCCGAAGGCGCTCGCGAGCTTCTTCATGCTGACTTCGCGATCCGAAGGCACGACGACGCAGACCGCTTTGCCGTCGACCTCCGCCATCAGCGTCTTCAACACGCGATGCGGCGCCTCGCCAAGCGCTTCCGCAGCCTGCAGGCCGACGCGCTCCGCGTTCGGGTCGTAATCATAGGTATGGACCGTGAAGGCAATTCCGGCCTTGCTCAGAACCTGCGTGGCGCGCGTGGTCTTCGACATCGATCAGGCCTTGAAGAAGCTGCCATAGGTCTCGGGCTTGAAGCCGATAAGCAACTTGCCGTCTGCCTCGACGACCGGTCGCTTGATCATCGATGGCAGCTCCAGCATCAGCGCGATCGCCTTGCCCTCGTCGAGATTTTCACGCTCTGCCTCAGGCAGCTTGCGAAAGGTCGTGCCTGTTCGGTTGAGCACCGTTTCCCACCCGGCTTCCTTCGTCCAGGCCTGCAGGTGGGCGCGGTCGATCCCGACGGCCTTGTAGTCATGAAACTGGTAGGCGACGTCATGCTCTTCCAGCCAGGTTCGGGCCTTCTTCATGGTGTCGCAGTTCTTGATGCCGTAGATGGTGACGGTCACTTAGTCCTCCAGCGTTCCAGGTTTGCGCGTCGCCTTGCTGGCGGTCTTGCAAGCAATCTTCATCAGGTCGGCGCGGCGGCGAACCAGCCGTTCGGAGCTGCGCGTCACGATCAGGCCGGCCTGTGGCGCGCGAATCTCGATGCTGCCGTCGGGCATACCGGGGCGGGTGATCAAGGTGGCGAGCACATCGCCTTCGCCAACCCATTCGCCAATGTTGCGGTGGAAGAGAACCGTGCCGGCCTCCGGCGCGCGGACCACCTCGATATTGTCGAGCGGCGCGGCGGGACCATCGAAGACGGGCAGCGAGACCGCGGCATCGATTGCGCCGCGGCTCGCCAGGAATTTCCACAATCCCTCGGCATCCTTCTTCGCCATGTCGGGATAGACGTCACGCCGGCCGCGAAGCTCGACGGTGACGGACAGCTTGCCGGGCAGGCGCGATTGTTTCTCCGGAGTCTCGTATTTCCAGGCAAAACCGACGGCCTCCTCGAAGGCGGAACTCTCGCCATCGGAGAGGAGAACCGCTTCCATCTCCATCGCAGAGGCCAGGTCGGCCGCCTCCGGCCAGAAGGCCTCGTCGATGTAGGCATATTGCAGGGATTCATCATCGCAATGCAGATCGATCACCAGATCGCAGCCGAGCGCCATATGCAGCAGCTGGCGCTTCAGTTTGTCGATGGCCGAACGGCGCTCGAGGTCCTCAAGCAACCCGTCGCGATCCTTCACCGAGATCAGCGGAAACTCGCGATTGAAATTGGTGCGTGATCCAAGGTCGAAGCGGCCCTGAAGCTCGCCGAAATGCGACTGCGCCGCGCCGATCGGATTGGCATGCGGAACGACGATGATGTCGCTCTTGATCTGGCCGGCGCTTTCCGACTGGCGTAGTTTTTCACACAGGTAGTGTACCAACGCCGTACCTGGCAACTCGTTGGCATGGAGTGCTGCCTGAATGTAGACCTTCGGTGCCTTGGGATCGCTGCCCTTGAAACGAAGAACCGGCAAACGCCACTCGATGCCCGCGGTGTCGCCGGCAATAATGATCTCTGACGTGTTCATGTCGTTCTCCGCTTTCATGCCTTGTCGCAGGAGCTTTAAGCGACTTCGATAGGTCGAGGCAAGGTGTCATCCGCGCGCATGTAGGGGCCAGCGCCCGAGTTCTTCGTAGCCGGCTTGGCCTCGACGATTGTGGAGCAGAACGAATTCGCGTGCGGCCATCACGACCGGCTGCGGCAAGGCGATCCGCGGCACGACGTCCCTGTCGTAGAGCAGCGTCGCATGCGGCTGAAAGTTCGGGTTGAGATTGGTGTCTGCACCCAACCGGTGCATCTCGATCGCGATCTGCACATGCAGTTGCCGCAACAGTTCGCGTCCGCCATTGCCGGCCAGCACGATCGCGTTGTTCTGCGGCAGCAGGAAGATGATGACATGGTCGAAGGCAAGCTCGAACTGACACGCTTCGATGGCCGTTCCTGCCTGGCGTGCCGCCGCGATGACTGTCTCGGGAATGCGGGCGCTCTTGCCGACACAATAGAGCGAGACGTGCACGGCCGCCGGCGGACGCGGCGATGCGAGAGGGAGGTAATCCTGCTGCAGCCACTGCTGGATCGCTACGCATTCGTCGAGCGATCGCGAGTCCGGCAAAATTGCAAAGAAAAGGCTTTCCCTGTCGAAGCGCGATGGTTGCTGGCGCGTCTTCGGCGAAGCGAAATCGAAAGATGCCTGCAAGTCCTCATGCATGATCGGCTCCTGGGTAACGGCCGTTTCTCATTCTTCACGGAAGACAGGGAGCCTAACATTTGATCTTGAAATGGCAAGAACAAAGAGAGAACATATGGGCGAGCGATCGACCGGAGCAAGCTCGTGCGACGCAAGAAACGGGTTGAATTCGGGCCGCGACGGCACGATCTTCGGAGTGAGCAGCAGGGAGGCAATGACCCATGCAACAGGCAATGCATCACTATCTGATTTTCGAGACGAGCGGTGGCTTCTGCGGCATCGCCTGGAATGATGTCGGCATTACGCGGTTTCAGCTGCCGACGTCGAATGCCGAGGCAACCGAGCGATTGCTCCTTCGCCGCATTCCCGGCGCCGAGCCGGCGAAGCCGACGGCTGCCGTTGCCGAAGCTGTTGCCGCAGTGAAGCGCTATTTCAGCGGAGAGCCGACGGACTTCTCAACCGTGAAGGTCGATCTCGCTGGTCAGGATGCCTTTTTCAGGCAGGTTTACGATGCTGCCCGCCAGATCGGCTGGGGCCACACGACCACCTACGGTGCGCTTGCAAAGCAGCTCGGCGCGGGCCCGGAGGCCGCTCGCGACGTCGGCCAGGCGATGGCGAAAAATCCGGTCGCCTTGATCATCCCCTGCCACCGCGTGCTAGCGGCCGGAAACAAGATCGGCGGCTTCTCCGCGCCGGGCGGCTCGACGTCCAAGCAGAGAATGCTGGAACTGGAAGGCGTGAGCCTGGCACCGCCGAAGCCGGTGCAGCAGTCGCTTAATTTCTGATGGAAGGTCGCCTCGGTTGAGGCGACTCTCAGATCATTCCCACTCGATGGTGCCGGGCGGCTTCGAGGTCACGTCGTAGACCACGCGATTGATGCCGCGTACCTCGTTGATGATGCGGGTTGCGGCGCGGCCGAGGAATTCCATGTCGTAGTGGTAGAAATCGGCGGTCATGCCGTCGACCGAGGTGACGGCACGCAGCGCGCAGACGAATTCGTAGGTGCGACCGTCGCCCATGACGCCGACGGTCTGGACGGGCAGCAGCACGGCGAATGCCTGCCAGATGGCGTCATAGAGGCCGGCCTTGCGGATCTCGTCGAGATAGATGGCGTCGGCTTCGCGGAGAATCTCGAGCTTTTCGCGGGTGATGCCGCCCGGGCAGCGGATCGCGAGACCCGGGCCTGGGAAGGGGTGGCGGCCGATGAACGAGTCGGGCAGGCCGAGTTCCTTGCCGAGCACGCGCACTTCGTCCTTGAACAGCTCGCGCAGCGGCTCGACGAGCTGCATGTTCATGCGCTCGGGAAGGCCGCCGACATTGTGGTGCGACTTGATCGTCACCGACGGGCCGCCGGTGAAGGAAACGCTTTCGATCACATCAGGGTAGAGCGTACCCTGGCCGAGGAAGTCGGCGCCGCCGAGCTTCTTTGCCTCTTCCTCGAAGGTCTCGATGAACAGGCGGCCGATGATCTTGCGCTTGGTCTCGGGATCGGAAACACCCTCGAGTTCGCCGATAAACTTGTCGGACGCATCGACGTGGATGAGGTGCAGGTTGTAGTGTTCGCGGAACATGGCGACGACATTGGCCGCCTCGTCCTTGCGCATCAGGCCGTGATCGACCAGCACGCAGGTCAGCTTGTCGCCGATTGCCTCATGGATCAGAAGGGCTGCAACCGAGCTGTCGACGCCGCCGGAAAGGGCGCAGAGCACGCGCTTGTCGCCGACCTGCTCGCGGATTGCCTCGACCGCCTTCTGGCGATAGGCCGACATCGACCAGTCGCCCTTGATGCCGGCGATGTTGTGAATGAAGTTGGCAATCAGCTTGGCGCCATCGGGGGTGTGCACCACCTCAGGGTGGAACTGCACGCCGTAATACTTGCGCTTCTCGTCGGCGATGAAGGCGTAAGGCGCGTTCGGCGAGGTCGCGACGACCTTGAAACCATCGGGCAGTGCCGTGACGCGGTCGCCGTGGCTCATCCAGACCTGATGGCGGGAGCCCTTCGACCAGAGGCCTTCGAACAGTTGGTTGTCTTCGTCGACTTCGAGGAAGGCGCGACCGAATTCGCGGTGATGACCGCTCTCGACCTTGCCGCCGAGCTGCATGCACATCGTCTGCTGGCCGTAGCAGATGCCGAAAACGGGCAGGCCGCTGTCGAAGATGATCTGGGGCGCGCGGGGCGAGCCTTCATCAACCGTCGAGGCCGGGCTGCCGGACAGGATCACGGCTTTCGGCTGCAGGCGCTTGAAGCCTTCTTCGGCGGACTGGAAGGGAACGATCTCGCAGTAGACACCCGTTTCGCGCACGCGGCGTGCGATCAGCTGGGTTACCTGGCTGCCGAAATCGACGATGAGGACGCTGTCTGGATGTGCTGTCTGGGTCATGGCGAGCCTTTAATGAAAAGCACCCGGTCTTGCAATGCGCGAAATCCCCCGGCCGAGGATTTTATTGTGCTGATTGTCCCTATCCCGCAGGGGTTAGAACCAGAATACGCCATCTTCCAGCGCCGTAAACAGGCTGTCGACGGCATAGGAAAGCTTGCGGTCGATGACATGCAGGTATTCTGTCCAGCCGGAAATGTGCTGCAACTCTTCGACACCGTCGGAAATCCCGCGCAGGCCGATCAGCGGCAGTTCGTAAGCCTGGCAGGCGCGCAGGATTGCGAAGGTCTCCATGTCGACCATGTCGGCGGCGATACCATTATAGGCCTGCCCGGACACGACGTTGCCGCCGGTCGACAGGCTTGCCTCCGGAATGCCTGGGATTCTAAGCGGCAGGTCGATGGTGGCAGGGAGATCGAGGAACGGCGTGCGCCCCTTCTCGAAACCGAGTGGCGATGCATCCATGTCGCGATAGGATACGGAGGTGGCCTGATAGACCTCGGTCTGCTCGAGCTTTGCCGACCCCGCCGAGCCGAGCGAGACGACGAGGTCGGGCAACTCATCGGCCTGTGCCAATTGCGCCAGCGCTTGGGTGAGGACGATTGCCGCTTCGACGGGACCGACCCCCGTCATCAGCGGCTCGAAGCGGGAGCGCAGGAACGGACCGTACTCGGCCTCCGCCGCCATTACGAAGAGAATGGATTTGCCGGCGACCGACTTCAGCTCGAACTTCATCCCGAAATGCCCTCTCTGCCACGGATGATCATCATGGTGCTTGTCATGGAAGCGATCAATTTTGCGGCCCCGTCGCCGATCGCGTAGCCGCGCCCGTCCGCAACGATGATGTTCGATCCAGGCTTGGTGATTTCGCCCCTGAAGAGGAAGCGATCGCCACGGCCTGGCGACAGCAGGTTGACCTTGAATTCGATCGTCAGAACGGATGCCTCGGCATCGATGACGCTGTAGGCCGCCAAGCCGCAAGCAGAATCGAGGGCAGCGGAGATTACGCCGGCATGCAGAATTCCGTGCTGCTGGGTGAGCTTGACATCGAAAGGCAGTTCGATCTCCACCAATCCCCGCCCGACGCGGGTCAACTCGGCGCCGAGCGTATGCAACGCCGCCTGGCGGGCAAAATTCTGGCGGATTCGCTCGTGGAAATCGCCGCTGTCGTTGTCGGTCATCGTCGCGCCTTTCTTGCGATCGCGAAAGTGGCATGGTGCGCCGCATCAGACAAGCGCTTCCCGGAAATCAGTTGACCGAGTGCTCCCGTGCCATGCGGCCGCGTGTCTGACTTGCGTGCCAATGCGGGGGCGTAAAGATTGGATTCAGTCTTTTTTGGTAAATCTCCGTTAGCCATTGCTTTTCGATGGGTCCCTGGCGGCAGCGAATCTGTCGTCGACAATTGTTTTGCGTGCGGGTTCTTATGCGTCTATTGGCTGCGCCAGCTTTCTTCCTTGCTTGTCTCGCCTTGTCGAGCTGCACGTCCAGTTTGGGACCGGACGGCCTCGTCGCGGGAATTCCGTCGCGGGAGACGACCAGCTCGGTCGCACGCCCAAGCGCGCCCGTTCCGGCCAGCGTCATGCCGGCGAGCCCTGTTCCTTCAGCTGATATCGCCGAGGCGCCAGCGCCAGCCGCGCCGCAACAGGAGGAATTGGCCTGGGCCGGCCCGGTGCCTCAGCCGCAAGCCTTCACGCAGCAGGCCGGGGTGGCCACCGCTCCCGTGCCGTCGGAAAGGCCGATGGCAACGGCAGTGCCAGCCGTCCTGACGCCCGCAGCGCCCGAAATCGACGAGACGCCGCGCACACGTTCGCGGATCTACAGTCATCGCTTCCGCGACGTCAAACCGATCAATTTCGGCTCTTCCTCGCCCAGAAAGCTTGCCGTCCATGGCGTCGACGTTTCGCGCTGGCAGGGCGACATCGACTGGGACAAGTTGAGAACGCAGGGCGCGAATTTCGTCTACATCAAGGCGACCGACGGCGGTGACCATCTCGATCCGATGTTCCGGAAGAACTGGCGCGACGCCAAGCAGGCCGGGATGAGGCGGGGCGCCTATCACTTCTTCTATTGGTGCCGCACGGCGGGCGAGCAGGCGGACTGGTTCATCCGCAACGTCCCCCGCGAAGCCGGGGCCCTGCCACCGGTCATCGACGTCGAATGGAACGGCGAGTCGAGCTGCAAGCGGCGGGTCTCGCCAGAGAAGGTTCGCGAGAAGATGCAGGTCTTCATGGACAAGCTCGAGCAGCACTACGGCCAGCGGCCGATCATCTACACCGCGCCCGATTTCTATCGCGACAACCTCAAGGGTGCCTTCCTGAACTATCCCTTCTGGCTGCGTTCGGTTGCAGCCCACCCGTCGAAGGTTTATCCCGGACGCCGGTGGGTATTCTGGCAGTATTCGGGCTCCGGCATCTCGCACGGCGTTGATGGCCGCATTGACCTGAATGTGTTCCACGGCAGCGAAGCCGACTGGCACGACTGGGTCGCCAGGTCGGACTGAGGCGCTGCTCGTCTCGCCCGCGCGAAACAACCGGGAGGTTCGCCATGGCAGAGGTTGTGCTGTTTCACCACGCGCTTGGATTGACGCGAGGCGTCATCGCTTTTGCTGACGATCTGCGGGCCGCCGGGCACGTCGTACATACGCCTGACCTGTTTGCCGGCCGGACCTTTGACACCGTGGAGCAGGGCGTGCAGCACGCCCAGGAGACCGGCTTCGGCGAGATCATCCAGCGTGGAGCCCGCGCCGTGGGTGGGCTTGCGGCCGAGCTTGTTTATGTCGGCCTTTCCTTGGGGGTCCTCCCGGCACAATATCTGGCTCAGACTCGTTCCGGTGCGCGGGGTGCGATCTTCCTTCACGCCTGCTTGCCGCGGTCGGAATTCGGCTCGGCCTGGCCGAAAGGCTTGCGGGCTGAGATCCATGCCATGGACGCCGACCCGTTCTTTGTTGGAGACGGTGATATCGAGGCGGCGAAGGCGTTGGTTGCCGAGTCGGCAGATGTCAGGCTTTTCCTCTATCCGGGGGACGCGCATCTTTTTTCCGATCGGTCGCTCGCCGCCTTCGATCCAGCGGCGGCAGCCGTTCTCGAACGGCGCTTGCTCGATTTTCTCGCCGATCGCTAGAGCCTTAGAGGCTCTAGTTCAAATAGACGATCGCGGCGTTGAGCAAGGTCGCGAAGCCAACCCAGGCTGCATAGGGCACGAAGAGCAGGGCGGCGGTCCGATCCGAATTCCAGCGGTTTGCGGCAAAGGCGAGGATCAGTCCGAGCAACAGCACAATGACGACGAGCGAGGCCGACAGCATTCGCAGGCCGAAGAAGAACGGCGACCATAGAAAGTTCAGCACCATCTGCCAGGCCCAGATAAGCATGCCGACAGACAGATGCCCGCGCAACCACGTCCGTGCCCCGGCAATACCAATCAAAACATAGAGGGTGAGCCACACAGGCCCGAATATCCAATCAGGTGGATTGAACGGCGGCTTGGCGAGAGATTGATACCATTCCTCCGGCAGATTGTTGACGCCGATGGCGAGCCCCCCGCCGAGCGCGATGGCGACGAAGACGACGTAGGTCAGGGCTTTGCTCATTCGCCGGAAATAGGGCGGCTGGAGTCTCCAGCCAGATCGCTAGCGATCTTTTGCGCACAATTCAGACGGCCGCAATGCGCACAATATGCTGGTCCCAGGCAACGTCGCTCCGCGTCGACAAAAACCCGCCTTCATAGGATGACACGGCAAAGCCGGCCTTGGCGGAAGCAATCCCTGCCGCATCCGGCACAACCTCTTCACGAAGCACGCGTCCGCTCTTCGCATCGATCGTCACCGACGCGCCGCCCTTGGGAGACGTGACGCCGACGAGCCCTTCACCGCGATTGATTGCGATCGCGCCGACATAGTTGGCAAGCCGGCGTGTCGTCTCCTCCGGCAGAGCGACGAAGCGCAGGTCTTCGCCTTTCGCAAAGGAGCCGACGAGCGGCGGCAGGTCGTTGCGGTGCCCTTCATACTGGCAGGCAAACCAGATGCGGCCGCTCGCATCGACATCGACGTGTCGGGTGGAGAGCTGCGCCCACTGCGATGGGAGGGAGTGCTTTTCGATCAGGGCTCCGGTTGCCGCATCGATCAGCGTCAGCGAAGGCTGCATATTGGAGAGGTTGAGCTTGGCGCGGCCGAAATCAGGATGTGTTTCAATGCCGCCATTGGCAACGATCAGCATGCGCCCGTCGTCGGACACCGTCATGTCATGCGGACCGACACCGTAGGTCTCGAACTCTCCTATGCGCTCAAAACGCCCGGTCGCATCGTAAAGTCCGATCATGCCGCGGTTGGCGTCGAAGGCGTTCTCGCTGGCATAGAGAATCCGGCCATCCGGCGAAAAGGCGCCGTGCCCATAGAAGTGGCGCCCCTCGGCGGCTGCAATGGTGATCGGCTCGTTTTTGCCGCGGGGATCGAAGATCATTGCATAGGTGCCGGGGCGCCGCGCAAAGGCGACGGCTTTTCCCGTCGCGTTGCTGAAGGCCATGCCATGGGCGCGTGCCGGAAGGGCGATTTGATCGACGATCTCGCCGCGCTCCGTGACCGTCGCAACGGCGTAGGATCCGTTCGCGGTCCGCATCCCTGACGCATAGACCGCATCCGCGCGTTCAAGTGCCATGAGCGCTCGCGGTTGCAGCGCAGCCAGGAAGGTAAGCCCGGCCGCCTTGACGAAACTGCGCCGATCGATCGCGGAGCTATTCCACATGGCTTCAATCGCCGTCCGAGAAGGAGAAGCCCGCTGAAAGGCCGATTGCCGCGCCATAGTCATCGCTGATCTTGGTGATCAGCTCGCGCGTGCTGACCAGAAGAGCATCAAGCTTTGCCCTCTCGGCGTCGCTTGTTGCGACTTCGATATCGGGGTTGAGCTTCTGCAACGCCTCAAGCAGCGACTTCAAATTGGCATCGATCGCGTCGGCGATCGGCCTCTTGTCGGCGGGCAAAAGCTCGGCCATGCCGGCTTTCTGCCAGAGTGTGCGAAGTCCCTCGACGTTGGCCGTCATCGACTTCCAGGTGTTCCCGGAGCGCCAGTAGATCGCCATGCGTGGACGAGGCGTGGCGTCCTTGCCCTTGTAGAACTGCTCGAGCCGCTGATCGCGGACGGTCTCCGCGCCATGAACGAGGATGCCGAGCAAAGCAGTGATGGCCTCCTTGTTGTCCATGAAGTCTTCGCTTTGCGGGCCAGGATGCTTCCAGCTTCCCTGCACGCCGTCGGGTTTTTCCCAGGCCGCGACGACCTCGCCCGCCTCACGCTGGATGTTGCCGGCAATCGCGGCGCCGTAGAGGCATCGGAAGCTGTTCTTCTGCGTCGTCAGGTCTTCCGAACCGGTGCCGTGGAGCACGTATTCGAGTGCAGTCAGCCCCTGCAGCGCGACGCTCTTGCCGGCGATTGCATCGACTGTCGTATCCTTGGGATCGGCTTTGGCGATCAGAGCCTGAACCTGCCTCAGGCCGACGCCCTTGCGATCGGGATAGAACAGGATGTGCTCGAAGAGATTGTCCTGGATCACCGGTCCCGTCTGAACGATTTCAATGACCGACCAATAGCGGATCATGTCGTCGAGTGCTGACCGCGCCTTGTCCAGCTTCTGTTGCGTCGCGTCCTCGCAGAGGTCCTTCATCGCCGTTGTCAGGCGTGCTGCCGATTGCTGGGCATTGCGATAGCCTGGGCGGATTACCTCATCGACCGCCCGCTGCATGACTCCGGAGACCGCCTCCTCGTTCAGACCGGCTTGCGGTGCGGGAGGGGTCTGGGCGAAGGCAGAAGTAGCAAGGGCAAGGGAGAGGACAAGAGGTTGCCAAAGGCGCATCAAAGGGACTCCAGGAATGTAATCAGTGCCTGCCGGTCATCCCCAGGCAGGGATGCGAAAGCGTCACGCGCCTTTTCAGCCTCGCCGCCATGCCAGAGAATCGCTTCGGTGAGATTTCTGGCGCGGCCGTCGTGGAGGAAAAAGCTGTGCCCGCTGACAGTCTGGGTCAGACCTATACCCCATAGCGGCGGCGTGCGCCATTCACGTCCGTTCGCGCTCCCGACTTGTTGTCCGTCCGCGAGACCCTCGCCCATATCGTGCAGCAGGAAGTCGGAATAGGGCCAGATCAGCTGGAAGGATTGAGCCTTGTCGGCGCTGTCGCGCCGCGTGACGAACTTCGGCACGTGGCAGGAAATGCAGCCGCTTTGGTAGAAGATTTTCTTGCCCTGAAGGGTCGCGGGGAAGCTCGCCTTGCGGCGGGCAGGAACGGCAAGGTTGGCCGAATAGAAGGTGACGAGGTCGAGGATCGGGCCGGGGGCCTCCTCCTTGCCAAGCCGCTCCTGCACGCCGGTCGGCATCTTCCGGCACTTGGCTTCGGCCTCTGTGCAGTCGCCATGCGGGTCGGGCCTATCAGGCGTCGAAATGCCAATGTCATTGGAGAAGGCATCCGCGCTCTGGTCGCGCACGCTCGCATTCTGCGCCTTCCAGCCGAAGCGTCCGAGCGCAACCTTGCCGGTGCGATGGTCGCGCACGATGGCCGCCTTGCCGTGGATGCCGTTGCCGTCCGCATCGTCCGGATCGGCGTGGGCAAGGATGTCCGCTTCAGGGATGGCCTCGATTAGACCGAGCCCGATCATCGCCGGCGCAACGCGCGGCGAGATCGTCGTTGCCGGGTCGAGTGGCCCGTAGCCGAGGTCGGTCACTTCGTATGTCGGACGGCGGAGCGAGATGGTCTCGCCGCCGCCGAGCGTCACGGGCTCCTCGGTGTAGCGGATCGCCATCTTGCCCTCTGAGGGAAGCCCTGGAACCGCAAGATCCTGCAACTGGTGGCCATAGGTTGGATCGGGGAAATTGACGACTTCGGCGCTGGCAATCGCCCGCTGCTCATCAGGCGTTGCCGCCGGGCGCGACAGGCGCAGGAACATCGAGGTGGCACTGACGCCGCCTTCCGGCGGCTTGCCGCGGCCGTCGTTCAAGTGGCAGCTCATGCAGGAGCGGGCATTGAAAAGCGGCCCCAGGCCATCCGAGGCCTGTGTCGAGGAGGGGGCGGAGACCCAAAGCTTCTTGAACAGGGCATTTCCGAGCCGGAACGGCTGTTCTTCTTCAAAGGGGATTGTCGCCGAGATATGCGAAAAGGAGTCCTGCGTGACCGGATCGATGGAGGTGGCGCCGCCGGCCTGCATCGCTTCGTATTGCTCGGCCTTGGAAAAATCCGTGGTCGGCCGCGTCACCGTGGCGACGCGTTCCATATCCGCGTCGGAAAGGTCGGTTCGCTTCGGCGGGAGATCGAAACCGGATGCCAGGGCAACGGAAAATCCGGCGATCGCGGCGCAGAATGCGGCGCAACTGAGAAGACGACGAGCCGGTCTGGGAGGCATTCTTGAGTCCGGACCGCTCCGACAGACGAAGCGGCCCGCCTTTTCACTTATTGGAAGACCGCGCCAGGATTATCCAAGCTGTCGGAACCTTCAAGCTTCACCGTGCCGAGATCGAGTGCGGCAATAACGCGCTGCACCGTCTTGGTCTGGTCGACGAGACCGTCGATGGCGGCCTGAACGACAGCGTTGCCCTTCTTGTTGCCTTCGCCGATCATCTGGTCGTACTTCTCGACGTTCAGACCGCGCTTCGCCATGACATTCATTGCCTTGAGCGTCGCGTCGAGTTTGGCCTGCATTTCCTTGTCGAGCTTCTCGTCCTTGGCTGCGACGAGATCGTGCAGCGACGGTCCCTTCATCTTCGTGCCGTCGACGCGGGTGTAGTCGCCCGTGTAGGCAGCGGCGATGCCGATCGCGTCGTTGAGGTGCGAGTTGAAGGTGTTGTCCGAGAAGCAATCATGCTCTTCTTCCGGATCGTGCAGCAGCAGGCCGAGCTTCATGCGCTCGCCGGCCAGTTCACCGTAGGAGAGGGAGCCCATTCCGGTCAGAATGGCAACGAGACCAGCTTTCGGATCGGCTTCGACATGCTTGGTGGCTTCACCATCCGGAGCCCAGTTGTTTGTCATTTCCTGAAGGTCGGAGACCAGCAGCGTCGAGGCGGACTTCAGATATTCGGCACGGCGATCGCAATTGCCGTGCGTGCAATTCTTCAGGTCGTAGTCCGTGGCAGGGCGGTTGCCAGCTCCGGGACCGGTGCCGTTCAGGTCCTGGCCCCAGAGCAGGAATTCGATGGCATGATAGCCCGTTGCGACGTTGGCGTCGACGCCGCCGGCTTCGGCGAGCGTACCGGACAGGAATTCAGGAGTCAGCTTGGACGCGTCGACATCCTTGCCGTCGATCTTGATCGTCTTGTTGGCGATGACATTGGCGACGTAGAGCGCGTTCTCGTCGCTCTCGGTGCCGTAGGACGCATCGACGTAATCGATCAGGCCTTCGTCGAGCGGCCAGGCGTTGACCTTGCCTTCCCAGTCGTCAACGATCGGGTTGCCGAAGCGGTAGACTTCCGTCTGCTGGTAAGGGATGCGTGCCTTGATCCACGCGGCGCGGGCAGCCTTCAATGTCTTGTCGGTCGGGTCCTTGAGCAGGGCGTCGATTGCCGCGTCGAGGGCCTTGGCCGTCGTCAGCGCGTCCTCGTACTTGGCATGCGCAACGTCGGCGTAATGCTTGACGACCGCGGCAGCATCCGGTGCCGCGTAGGCGGGAATGGCGAGCAAAGCGGCTGGGGCCAGCGCCAGCGCTAGGGCTGCGCGAAAATTCTTGTTGAGTTTCATAATCCTCTCCTGTGCGGACTTTCCGTCTGAGGTCCGACGAAAAATCTCTTCGCCCAAAAGCAAACTGGTGTCAAACACTCTAGTTTGGAATGATTTTAAGTGTATTCGCGCGGTCTGACGAACCTCTTGTTGTTTTGACACCCCTGCTTCTCCGTCATTCCGGCCTTGAGCCGGAATCCAGCCCGCCGCGCGTCTGCGCGGCTGAAGAGTTTTTCGCGATCAAGGACTCGATCGCGCTGGATACCGGCACGAGGCCGGTATGACGGCGATGGGTATCTCGCCCCCAGAAAATCAATTGAGTTGACGGCTTTGTCAGAAATCTGCCGGCTGAGCGAGGGCTCAGCCTTTCCTCTGTATGCGGCAGAAGAAGAAACCGTCCGTATCGGTGGAGGCGGGTGTCAGCGTGATGGTCTTGCCGTCGGACGAACGAGGGCGCGGGCTGTCCTTTCCGAACAGTCCATCCCAGGCAGGCAGGGCGCTGACGATCTCGTAGTCGCCGTTTTCTGCGGTGAAATGCCGGACCTGTTCCTCGTTTTCCTGCGGCAGCACCGAGCAGGTCACGTAGATCAGTTCTCCGCCCGGACGGACAAAGGCGCTCGCCTGCTTGAGCGCATCCTGCTGCTGGGTCGTGCGCTCGTCGAGGTTCTTCGCGGTCAGGCGCCACTTGGTGTCAGGCCGCCGCCGCCAGGTCCCGGTTCCCGTGCATGGCGCATCGACGAGCACCTTGTCGCAGCGATCGCTCAGGCTCTTCAGAGCCTTGGCGTCATCGTGCACCTGGACATTGCGCGTTCCGGCACGCTTCAGCCGTTCGATGATCGGCGCGAGCCGCTTGCGGTCGGCATCGTAGGCGTGAACCTGGCCCTTGTTGTGCATCGCCGCCGACATGGCGAGCGTCTTGCCGCCGCCACCGGCACAGTAGTCGAGAACCTGTTCGCCGTCTTTTGGGAGCACGAGATCGGCAACGATCTGCGACCCCTCGTCCTGCACTTCGAACCAGCCTTTCTGGAACGAAAGCTCGGCGGTCACGTTTGGCAGCCTTGAGGCGCCTTCGCCGGCGGGAATCCGGATGCCGTAACGCGCGATCGCGGCCTCTTGTGCGCCGGCTCTTTCGAGCGCCTTGACCGTCTTGTCGCGGGTCGCCTTCAGGATGTTGGCGCGCAGATCGAGGGTCGGACGCCCAGCGAGGGCCTGCGCCTCGACGAGCCAGTGATCGCCGAAGGCCCTTTCAAACGAGGGCTGGACCCATTCGGGAATATCGCCCTGGATGTGAGCGGGCGCGTCGGCCAGCTGGCGGCTGTTGAAAGCGGAAAGCTGAGCTTCCGAAAGCGGGCTTGGTGCGAACTTGTCGTCCGCAAGTTCCGCGGCAAGCGTGTCCGGGGTGAAACCCCACTGCCGGAACATCACGGCATGCGCGATAGCGGATGCGCTGTCATCGTCCATCAGCCAGGCGTGGGAGAGGCGCATGCGAAGGGCGTCGTAGACGATATTGCCGATCGCGGCGCGATCGCCGGAACCGGCGAAGCGATGGGCAAGACCCCAGTCCTTCAACGCATCGGCGACAGGCCGTCTGCGGGCATCGATATCTGCAAGAACCGAAATCGCCCCTTCGAGCCGACCGCCCAACCGCATTCAAACAGCTCCTATCGCCTGGATCAAAATACCGGGCTTGTGAACAATCCGCAGGAAGCGCGACAGACGCAGCGGATAGTACACAAGTCTAGACCGCGTCGTAGACGCGATTGGCGGCAAGAGCAAGCGACCCGTTCGTGTACGGGCGAACGCTTAGCCTATGACTTCGTAGCAGACCTTTGCCGTGCCACTGCTGACCATGCCAATGTTCTGGGCGGCAGCGCGGGAGAGATCCAGGACGCGGCCGCGAATGAATGGGCCACGATCATTGACGCGGACGACGACGCTGCGTCCGTTTTTGCTGTTGGTAACTTTCAGCTTCGTGCCAAATGCCAGCGAACGATGTGCTGCAGTATTGATGGTCGGGTTCATACGTTCCCCGGAGGCGGTTTTGGAGCGAAGTGCGTACCATGAAGCGCCACCGCAACCATTTGCAGCAAATCCTTCAACGGGAAGGATAGTAGAGCAAGCGGCAATTGTTGCTGCGGCGATAACAGAACGGCAGATTTTCTTCAAAACGGATTGTCCCCTCAATTGTTGAACTCACGCCTTGTGGGCGGTGGGAGGGTTGAATCCGGCCAAGTGTGGCGAAAAAGTGCCCCCAATTATCACGGAATATTACAAAGTGTAATATACGTGATGGCTAGATGCGCGGCATGTGCGCCACAGAAAATCGAATGATTGGGAAAAAAGATAATGAAATCAAGTAAAATTAGAACGTTTTTTGCAAGGCCTGATCCACGCAACCAAAGATCACAAAATTAACGAAAATAATTTTGCGCGATTGCCATAATTAGTGCCTCATTTGCGCAAATTCAGAGGCCGTTAACCATAATCAGGCGCTATATTATATTCGCTGAGTGCGGGAAGTAGGAATTTCCTACCCTGAAACCGCGCTATTTGTGGCCGACAAATACAATCGCAAGACGAAAAGTCTGTTATCCGCTCTCGCCACGCAGGCAAGTCGTGATATGCAAGTCGACGGAAGTCGCTGCGGCATAGCATAAAAGCGCCCCGGGCGTGTCGAAAACGGTGACGTTCAAGCGTCTTTAGCTTGCAAGCGCGCAAGCGGTGCGCGCCTTGTTCAAATTGGGCAGGGAGGCTGCGAAGTCATGAGCATACCTTATCGTTGGATCATTGTTGCTGCCGGGGCGTTGATGACCTGCGTTGCACTCGGGGCGATGTTCTCACTGGCAATCTTCCAGGAGCCAATCGCGACCGAGACCGGCTGGTCGCACGCCGGCATTGCGAGCGCGATGACACTTAATTTCGTTGTCATGGGGATTGGCGGTTTCCTGTGGGGCACCGCGAGCGATCGCTTCGGCGCGCGGGTTGTCGTTCTGATCGGTGCTGCCGGCCTTGGCCTGGCCCTTGTGTTGGCAAGCCGCGCGGAATCGCTCCTGCAGTTTCAGCTGACCTACGGGATTTTGGTCGGGCTTGCCGCCAGCACCTTCTTCGCGCCAATGATCGCGACGACGACCGGGTGGTTCGAGGAGAACCGCAGCCTCGCCGTCTCCCTGGTCTCTGCCGGCATGGGTGTCGCGCCCATGACGATCTCACCTTTCGCACGCTGGCTTATTTCCGCCTATGATTGGCGGACCGCGATGCTGCTGATCGGCATCACCGCCTGGGTGCTGCTGCTTCCGGCAGCCTTGCTGGTTCGGCGCCCGCCGGCAGAGGCAGGCGACGGCGCGACCGCCACGGCAGCAAGCGGGGAACAGCCTTCGCTCTCGCGGGTGTTCCGATCGCCACAATTCATTGTGTTAGGGCTGACGTTCTTCGCCTGCTGCGCTGCGCATTCCGGTCCGATCTTTCATATGGTCAGTTACGCGACGATCTGCGGCATAGCGCCAATGGCTGCCGTCAGCATCTACAGCGTCGAGGGACTTGCGGGGCTCGGCGGCCGGCTTCTCTATGGCGGGCTTGCCGACAGGATCGGGGTGAAGCCGGTCCTCGTCGCCGGTTTGCTCGTCCAGGCGATCGCGCTTGCGACCTACCTCTTCGTCAGCAGGCTTGGCGAATTCTACGCCCTCGCCATTATCTTCGGCAGCGCCTATGGCGGCGTGATGCCGCTCTATGCTGTTCTGGCGCGCGAGTATTTCGGGCCGCGCATCATCGGTACGGTGTTCGGCGCGGCGACAATGCTCTCCAGCCTCGGGATGGCCTTCGGTCCTCTGATCGGCGGATGGATCTTCGACACCTTCGACAACTACTCGTGGCTCTTCATCGGATCCGCGCTGGTCGGGCTCGGTGCGGCCGCAATAGCCCTCGCCTTCCCGCCGCTTGCACGGGTAAAGGCCGAGCCGGCGCTCGGCGTCTCGATTTGAGGCGTCGCTATCCTCGCCAGCTGTTGCTCTGCATCAGCTGCGCGAGCGAGGCGGGATAGGTCGGGAAGGCGAACGTAAAGCCCGCCGCCTTCAGCTTGGCGTTCGAGACCCGCTTGTTCTCGCCGTAGAAGGACCGCGCCATCGGGGTGAGCTCGGCAGTTTCGAAGGGCTGCTCCGGCGGCGGCTCGACGCCCAGCAGCCGGGCTGCTTCGACGATGACGTCCTGAGGCGGGCCGGGCAGATCGTCGGTCACATTATAGATGCCGCCGAGCCCGCGCTCAGCGAGGAACCGCGTCGCCGCGCCGATATCCTCCACGCGGATCCGGTTGAAGACCTGATCCTTCTTGATCAGTCGCCGGGCCGTGCCGCGTTCCAGATTGCAAAGGGCATTGCGGCCTGGCCCGTAGATACCGGAAAGGCGAAGAACCGCCGCCGGAACATTGTTCGCGGCGCCGATGGCCATCCAGCCGTCTTCTGCTTCCAGCCGCTCCTTCGACCGGCCGGAAACCGGCGTGCAGGGCATATCTTCGGTGACCCAATTTCCCTTGTGATCACCATAGACGCCGACCGTCGAGAGATAGCCGATCCACTGGAGCTTGGGCATCATCTCCTTCAGGCGGTCGCCTGCGAGCCTGATCAGCGGATCACCATTGTCGCGCGGCGCAATGGATTGAACGAGATGGGTCACACCCCGCATCGCCTCGATCAATTTCTCGTCCAGCACGTCGCCGTCAAACACGAAAGCGTCGATGCCCTGGCCACGCAGGACAGCTGCCTTGTCTTCCGAGCGCGTCGTGCCGGAGACACGCGCGCCGTCCGCCTTGAAAGCCTTGGCGATCGCCGTGCCCGAATAGCCGCAGCCGAAAATCATCACATGCATCAAACTGCTCCTGCCAGGCGCCATTCACTCAGGACATCGCTGTCCGACTCATCTGGCCTTTGTGCCGCAAAGGCAGAAAATTCGCCAGCCTCGAGAAGGCGCGACAGCGCCCAAATTGCCATGCCGCGCACGACGGGGGAGGGATCCTCTGCCAGTTTCCGACACTGCTCGACAAATCGGCGGTCGCCCGAATTGCCGGCGGCAATGAGCACATTTCGGATGAACCGATCGCGGCCAATACGTTTGACGGGCGAGCCGCTGAAGAACGTGCGAAAGGTGGGATCATCGAGGCAGAGCAGATACTCGATCGATGGCTCCTTCAAGTCCTCCCGGGCCTGCAGCTTCATCTCGGACGCCTCATGGGCAAACTTGTTCCAAGGGCAGGCGGCGAGGCAGTCGTCGCAGCCATAGATGCGGTTGCCGATCAAGGGCCGTAACGCCGGATCGATCGGTCCCTTGTGCTCGATGGTCAGGTAGGAAATGCAGCGCCGTGCGTCGATCTGGTAGGGACCGGGAAAGGCGTTGGTCGGACAGATATCGAGACAGGCGCGGCAGGAGCCACAGTGGTCAATCTCCGGCGCATCGATGTTCAGATCCGCGGTCGTGAACATCGAGCCGAGGAAAAGCCAGGATCCATGCTCGCGGCTGACGAGGTTCGTATGCTTGCCCTGCCAGCCGAGGCCAGCCGCTGCCGCGAGCGGTTTTTCCATCACCGGAGCCGTGTCGACAAACACTTTCACATCAGCCCCGGCGCGCGCTGCAAAGCGCGTTGCGATCTCCTTCAATCGCCCCTTGATGATGTCGTGATAGTCGCGATTGCGCGCGTAGACCGAGATTGCAGCCTTGTCGGGCTTTGTCAGAATATCGCGCGGATCTTCATCCGGTCCGTAATTGAGGCCGAAGACGACGATCGACCGGACGTCGCTCCAGAGCGTGCGCGGATCGCCGCGCCTGTCGCGGGTCTCCGCCATCCACTCCATCGTGCCATGCCGCCCGGCGTCAATGAATTCGCCGAGCCGCTCCTTGGCATCCGGTATGGCGTCGGGTCGCGTGATGCGACAGAGGTCGAAACCCAAGGCCCTCGCCTCCGACCGAACGAAGGCGGTGAGGGTATCGCGGCGTTTCTGGTCCTTGTTTTCCATGGCCATTGAAGGCCCTCGTCAGAAATCCAGGTCGGCGTAGTGCGAAACCGGGGTCAGGCCCCGCACGCGCTCGGTGAGCAAGGGCCGGAAGGATGGACGCGACTTCAGGCGCTGATACCACTCCTTGACGAGAGGAGCTTCCGACCAGTCGATCTCACCGAGGTAATCGAGAATGGAAACGGCCGAGGCCGCAGCGAGATCCGCATAGCTCATGCGGTCGCCGGCCAGCCACTGGCGAGAGCCGGCGAGCCAGCCGAGATATTTCATGTGCTGGCGGATATTCGCCCGCGCCGTGCGAAGGATCTTGGAATCAGGCGCGCCGCCGCCCTGGTCGGCCGTCATCTGCAGCTTGTAGACACGCTCGCGGGCGAGCGGCTTGGTCACGTCGGTTTCCATCTTCTGCATGAACCATTCCGTCAGGCGGCGAATTTCGGCGCGCTGGAATGGATCTTCCGCCAGGAGCCGGCGATCACGCTTGAGCACGCCGTGCGTCTCGTCGAGATACTCGGAGATCACAGCCGCGCCGCACAACGCCCGCATGCTGTCATCGACATAGACCGGCAGGGTTCCGGCCGGGTTGAGCGCGAGGAAATCCCGGCGCTTTTCCCAGGTCTGCTCCTCGATCAGGTCTGCCTGATAGCCGTACTCCGTCAGGATCAGCCGAACGAAGCGTGATGCGGATGACATGGGATGATGATAGAGCGTGGGCATCGATTCTCGGATTTTTTGAGGTGTGCGGCATGTTGCGGGAGCGCGATGATCATAGCGCCCTAGTCATGACTTATTCGTTGAAGCTATAGGAGCTTGGCCCTTTCAATACAAGCGAGTCGGGCTGCCAACTCCCTGACAAAGGAAGTGGACGTGCTCGAAAAACCGATTTTTGTTTTCCCGCCCTGCCTTCGTCACTTCCGGACGCCATAACCCCAATCAGAGCCCGACCAAACTCCACGGAGAGAACTGTATGGATTACGTGAACTCTATAATCCTAGGCGTAATAGAGGGAATTACCGAGTTTCTGCCGATTTCGAGCACCGGCCACCTTATCATTGCCGAGCAATGGCTCGGCCATCGGTCGGACATGTTCAACATCGTCATTCAGGCGGGTGCGATTCTCGCCGTCACCATTATTTACTGGCGTCGTCTCCTGGATCTCGTTCTGGGCTGGCGCGATCCGCGCAATCGCAGTTACGCGGCCAAGCTGATCGTCGCGTTTCTCATCACGGCGATCCTTGGACTGATCGTCAAGAAGCTCGGCTTCGAGCTGCCGGAGAATGCGACGCCGATCGCCTGGGCGCTGATCATCGGCGGTATCTGGATGATCTTTGCCGAATGGGCCGCCGCTCGTCGACCGCCTCACAAGGAGATTACCTGGCTCGTCGCCATCCTGGTCGGCATTGCCCAGGTGGTGGCCGGCGTCTTCCCGGGAACGTCGCGCTCCGGCGCCACGATTTTCGTTGCCATGCTGGCCGGCACCGGCAATCGCGCCGCAGCGACCGAATTCGCCTTCCTGGTCGGCATCCCGACCATGTATGCCGCAAGCGCCTATGAATTGCTGAAGACGTTCAAGGATGGTGGCGCCGCGAACGAAGACTGGACGAGCCTCGGCATCGCCTTCGTCGTTTCGACGGTTGTCGCGTTTGTCGCCGTGAAATGGCTGCTGTCCTACATCAGGAGCAACCGGTTTACGGTGTTTGCGATCTACCGCATCATTCTCGGCGCTATCCTGCTCGGCATGGCGGCTTCAGGCATGATCGCCTGAGACGCGACTTGATCGAAGCATCCGCGTCCTTGTGGCGCGGATGCGGATCAGGTCCGCTACCGAAAGCAAGGCAAGAAAAAACCGGCGTGAAGAGCGCCGGTTTTTTGTTATCGGCTGATCGAGCCGGTCTCGCAGGGATCGACGCCGTAGGCCGGCGAGCACTCACCCTTCACCGCTGCAACCGATCCGGGCGCAATGAAGGAGCCTGCCAGAATAACCAGCGCCGCACACGCAAACAGGAGCGCGATTGACCTACCCATCGAAGAAAGCCTTTCAAAAGTCGTTAGTGCGCCGTCAAGGCGCTGAGTCCATTGGGAAACGCGCGGGGTGTGTAGTCAGTGGAATGACAAATAGCAATAAATGTTCCTGCTAAATTTGGTGTTAATTCCGCTAATTTTTACGTGCGACTTTTATGCAACGAGTGCCGGTCGGCTACAGGGAAAAAAGCGTTCACAACTTCTGCGATTCTGAAAAAACCTTCCACGAGAAACGCCGCCCGTGAAGGTCGCGAGCGGCGTGTTGCTTTGGTAAGGTTCGCGGCTCTCAGGCCGCCTTGCCCGATCCGGTATACTGCCCGTGCGGGCGGTACTGCACGAGGTAAGAGCCGATAACCGAGTTCACGAGCGTCGGTGTGACGCCGATACCCTTCAGTGTCCGGCCTTCGGCTTCCGCTTCCTTCGAAACGACATTGTCCTTCTTCAGCAGACGCACCTGGTCGGAGGTGATCGGCGGTGTGACGAACGGAATGAGCGAGGCGATGCTGCCGATGAGCGAGGCAATGCCAAAGGGAAGCGAAACCAGACGATTCTTGCGCCAGGTTGTCTTGAGCATGACCTCGAGACACTCGCGGAAAGTCAACACCTCGGGGCCACCAAGCTCGTAAACCTGGCCTGCGGTCACCTTGCCCTCGATTGCCTTTGCCACGGCCTCGGCCACGTCGACGACATAGACCGGCTGGAACTTTGTCTTGCCGCCGCCGACCAGCGGCAACGCGGGCGCGATGCGCGCCATGTCGGCGAACTTGTTGAAGAAGCTGTCCTCGGGACCGAAGACGACGGACGGGCGGTAGATGATGGCATCCGGCTTGATCGCGTGGATCGCCGCCTCTGCACGGCCCTTGGTGCGGGCGTAGGCTGAATCGGAGTGCGCGTTTGCGCCGATTGCCGAGATGTGGATCAGCTTGGCGCCGACGCCGCGAGCGGCTTCAGCAACGGCGCGTGCGCCAAATTCCTGAACCGCCTCAAAGGAATTGCGGCCGGCTTCGTGCAGAATGCCGACGCAGTTCACGACAAAGTCGGCGCCGTCGACGGCACGGTCGATGGAATTGCGGTAGCGCAGGTTTGCCTGAACGAAGGAGATCTGGCCGACATTGCCGAGCGGCTGCAGGAAGCCGGCGAGATCCGGGCGGCGAACGGCGACGCGGATGCGATAGCCGCGCTTTGCCAGTTCACGGACGACGTGCCTGCCGATGAAGCCGGACCCTCCGAACACGGTAACGAGTGGCGGCAGGTTGGCAAGGGTCATGGCAGGCTCCTCGAAAGGCTCGGTTGTGTGGTCGATTGGTTTCGTCTTAGACCAATCGCGACGCGACGAAAAGGGTCATCGCGCCGCAGTTGTCATGGCTGAGAACCTGTCTCAGACGCCCTCGACGACGACCATCTCGGCATCGGCGACTTCCTGGCGGATTTTCGCGGCGATCTGGTATTCCGGCGAGTTGTAGCAATCGACGGCATGCTGCATCGAGGGAAACTCGATGACCACGTTGCGCGCCCTTGCCTTGCCTTCGAGCTGGGTGAGTGCGCCGCCGCGTGCAAGGAAGTTCGCGCCGTATTTCTCGAAGGCTGGCTTTGCCGCAGCGACGTAATCCTTGTAGCGCTCAGCGTCCCGAACGTCGACGCGTGCGATCCAGTATCCTTTTGCCATTTCAAATCCTCCCTGTTTGTCTGATTATTGAAGGGTCGCCGACATTTCGGCGAGAATTGCGCGCGCCGCCTCGCGGGGATCGGCTGCCTTCACGATCGGGCGGGCAACGACCAGATGGCTGGAGCCGGCCTTCAGTGCGTCAGCCGGCGTCATCACGCGCTTCTGGTCGCCCTTGTCGGCGCCGGCAGGGCGAATGCCCGGCGTGACCAGCGCCATATCGGGACCGATGATCTTGCGCACGGCCGCCGATTCCTCTGCAGAGCAGACGATGCCGCCCATACCGGCGAGGTGGGCCTGCTCGGCGCGGCGCAAAACCAGCGTATGCGGATCGTATTCGTAGCCAGCCGCGACCAGGTCCTGCTCGTCCATCGACGTCAGCACGGTCACGCCGAGCAGGCAGAGGTCGGAGCCCTTGGCGGCCTCGACGGCGGCCTTCATCGCCTTCGGATAGGCGTGCAGCGTCAGCATCGACATTCCCATCTTGACGATGTTCTCGACACCCGATGCAACCGTGTTGTCGATGTCGAGCAGCTTCATGTCGAGGAAGATCTTCTTGCCGCTCTTGGCAAGATCGCGCGCAAATTCCAGGCCGCCGGCAAAAGCCAGCTGATATCCGATCTTGTAGAAGACGACGTCGTCGCCGAGCGTGTGGACGATCCTTTCGGCCTCGCCAAGTGTTGGAACATCCAGCCCGACGATCAGGCGTTCGCGTACGTCCATCTCACATCCATCCCTGCCACTCTTCGATAGGCGTCCAGTCGCACGACGGGCGTCGATCCGCAAGGCTGAAACAGTAGAGATTGCCGCCGCCTCCCGGTTGATCGCCATCACGCCGGATCGGGCGGCCCTCAAGGTGGCACTTGAGCAGCGTGCCGACGCCTCCATGGCCGACGAATGCGATGGGCAGGGCGGGATTGTGTGACGCAAGGATATCGGTGACGGCGGAAACGATACGCCGCTGGGGGTCGATCGCCCGCTCCCAGCCTTTGAAGCTTGCCTCGGGATGCGCAAAGAACCAGTCGGCCGCCTTCTCGAATTCAGGCGGTGGCAGGAAACCGGTCGCCGAGCGGTCGTTCTCATGCATGTCGTGGACGATCTCGACGGTCACCTCCGCTGCGGCTGCAAGGATCTCGGCGGTCTCGATCGCCTTTGTCTCGTCGCTGGAAACGATGCGGCGCAGCTGCTTTGCCCAGCGGCGTTCGGCGGCCTTGTGGGCGCGTGCGGCGCCAATCTCCGACAGTCCCCATTTCGGCACGGGAACCGCCGCGTCGATCCTCACCTGCGGATGGGTGATGTAGAGGCCGAACACCGGGTCAGCCGCGTCGGTAGATCCAGAGCTGTGCCGGCGGAATGTTGCGGACGATAAAGTCGAAGTGCTGGATATGGTAGCGATCCGGCCGCGCGATGATCGGCGACACCGGGCCGTAGGAGATCTGGACAACGGGGCGGCCGGCCGGCAGGCGGTCGAGCAGGCTCTCGAGCAGCGCGATGCGCGCCTGCATCGGGAAATTCAGCAGCGGGACGGCGGATACGACGGAATCGAACGTCTGATCCTTCATCGATCCGAGCGTCTTGTCGAGATTGAACGCATCGCCGTTGATGAAGTTCACGCCCGGATAGAGCCGGACCAGGTGCTCGTAGAAATCTGTCGAATATTCGACGGCGACCAGCTTCTCGGGTTTCACGCCGCGACCAAGAATCGCCTTGGTGATTGCGCCGGTGCCCGGTCCGAGCTCAAGGACCGGCAGTCCCGAATGCGGGTTGATGACGCTTGCCATCTTGCGGGCCGTTATGGAGGAGGTGGGAACGATCGAACCGACAGTCTTCGGCCCCTGCATCATTCCTTTGAAGAAGCGGATTTCTTCATCGAATTTCTTGCCCAGCCGTTCCTTTAGGCGCAACGCCATGCCCGTCTCCTAGATATGCAACAAAACAGCCCGCTCTCTAATTGCAGTCAGTTCCGCCGAAAAACAAGGCCTGACGTCGCAATTGGCAAAGTTTGCACCGTAAATGCGACGCGCGGCTAGACGCGCATCGGCATCAGCACATAAAGGGCATCGTCGCCAGCCGTGTCGCGAATGAGCGTCGGCGAGCCCGCGTCGGCGAGCAGGAAGATCGCTTCATCGCCGGAAAGCTGCGCCGTGATATCGAGCAGGTACTTGGCGTTGAAGCCGATTTCCATCGCGTCCATGTCGTAGCCTACCGCGACTTCTTCGGTTGCGCTGCCGGAATCCGGATTGTTGACGGTAAGCAGCAACTGGCCGTCGGAGAGGGCGAGCTTGACGGCGCGACCGCGCTCCGAGGAGATCGTCGAGACGCGGTCGACGGCCTGTGCGAACGTCGTGCAATCGACGCGCATTTCCTTGTCGTTGTTAGCAGGGATGACGCGCTGGTAGTCCGGGAACGTGCCGTCGATGAGCTTCGAGGTCATGACGATCGAACCGATGCTGAGGCGGATCTTGGCGTCCGAGACTTCCACGGTCACCATCGCATCAGGCACATCGACGAGCTTCTGCAGTTCGCCGACGGTCTTGCGCGGGATTATGATGCCGGGCATGCCCTCCGAGCCGGATGGTGCATCGACGTCTGCGCGGGCGAGGCGGTGACCGTCGGTTGCGACGGCGCGCAGCTTCAGGTCGCCCTTGCTCTCGATGGTGTGGAAGAAGATGCCGTTCAGATAGTAGCGGGTTTCCTCGGTCGAGATCGCGAACTGGGTGCGATCGATCAGCATCTTGAGATCGGTCGCCTTCAGTTTGAAGGTATGGCTGAAGGTGCCGGCGGTGAGATCCGGGAAGTCGGATTCCGGCAGGCACTGCAGCGAGAACTTGGAGCGACCGGACTGGACGGTCATCGAGCCGCCGTCGGTGCTCGTCGCAAGCAGAACTTCGGAACCATCCGGCAGCTTGCGCACAATGTCGTAAAGGAGATGGGCGGGAACGGTGGTGGCGCCGGCCTGTTCGACATTCGCAGGCGTCGCTTCGGTCACTTCGAGATCGAGGTCGGTCGCCTTCATGTCCAGATTCTGACCGTCGGCGCGCAGCAGGATGTTGGACAGGATCGGGATCGTGTTCCGGCGTTCGACGACGCGATGCACGTGGTTCAGCGACTTCAAAAGGTTGGACCGCTCAATTGTAATACGCATGGGATGCTACCGCTTTCGACCGTTACTGCTTGAGCGCGCATGTTGCGCGCCGCAAGGAATGCCTTTGCCCAAAAGGGACCGTAGAGTGGATAGGCAAAATGGCAGGATTTTGAGACCGATTGCAAGAGGCGCGAATGGCCGCGCCAGTGCAATTGCCGTTTTCCGGTGCAATGCACACAGAAATTGCTGCGGCCTTGCCGAACGGCGGGGTCTCGCCCATAAAAGCGGAAACCAGAGAAGAGTATCGATACCTTGAGCAATGACGATGTGATGGCCGATGGCGGCAGGCAACGCAGCTTCCGCCTGCACAATATGTCCGTTCCGGCACGACCGCTGGAGCCGGCGCTTTACCTCGTTGCGACGCCGATCGGCAATCTCGGCGACATCACGCTGCGTGCGTTGGAAACGCTTGCCGGCGCCGATGTGCTAGCCTGCGAAGACACGCGCGTCACCCGCGTCTTGCTCGACCGTTTTGGCATTCAGAACCGCCCCTATGCCTATCACGAATACAATGCCGACGAGGCTGGTCCGCGGCTCCTGCAGGCGCTGGAGGCCGGCAAGTCGGTAGCGCTTGTCTCGGACGCCGGAACGCCCCTGGTCTCCGATCCCGGCTATCGCCTCGCACAGAGCGCCATCGAGGCGGGCTATCGCGTCGTGCCGATCCCCGGCGCCTCGGCACCACTTGCGGCGCTCGTGGGTTCCGGCCTGCCGAATGATGCATTCTTGTTCGCCGGTTTTCTGCCGACCAAGGACAAGGCCCGTCGCGATCGGCTGGCGGAGTTCGAGGCTGCCCCCGCGACGCTGATGTTCTTTGAATCGCCGCATCGTATTGCTGCGACCCTGACTGCGGCCGCCGATGTGCTCGGCGGCGACCGATCGGCTTGCGTCTGTCGCGAACTGACCAAAGCCTTCGAGGAGTTTCGTCGCGGCACCCTGGGGACGCTGGCTGCCCACTACGCCGACGTCGACAACGTCAAGGGCGAGATCGTGCTGGTCATAGGTCCGCCTCCCGAACGGGTGGTCGAAGCTGCCGATGTCGATGCGATCTTGGCCGATCTGGCCAGAACCTTGCCGACCTCCAAAGCGGCAGCCGAGGCATCGAAGCTGACTGGCGTCTCCAAGAAGGAACTCTACCAGCGGCTTCTCGACATGAAGGGCGGCGATGGGCGATAGGGCTGCTGCTGCCGACCGCCGCAGGGCGCTCCGCCGGGGCCAGGTCTCCGAGTATCTCGCTGCCCTCTATCTGATGCTGAAGGGCTATCGGATCGTCGCCTTGCGCTATCGCACCAAGCTCGGGGAAATCGACATCATTGCACGTAAGCGCAACCTGGCGATTTTTGTTGAAGTGAAGGCGCGGCGCGAGGAGATGAGCGCGATCGACGCCGTGTCTCCAACAGCGCAAAACCGCATCAGAGCGGCCAGCGATCTGTGGCTGCAGCGACAACGCGATTATGCTTTGCTTTCGCGGCGTTACGACATCGTGGCCATCCTGCCCGGCCGCCTGCCGCGTCATTTTCCGAATGCCTTCTGACGTCATTGCAATCGCGTGCAAGAGGATCCGCTGTAACAGTCCTGTCATCAAACCATTAAGGAGGCGTCATGGAAGGCCTCTATTGCACTCCCCACCCCAATAACTGGTGGAGAGGGATTAGCCATGTTCAAGAAGATTTCTATGGCCGCCATGGCGGTCAGCTTTTCGGCCTCGTCGTCCTTTGCTGCGACCAACATCACCTGGTGGCATGGCATGGGCGGCCGCAACGGCGAAGTCATCAACGAGGTTGCACAGAAGTTCAACGCGGCGCAGTCCGCCTGCGCCCTGACCCCGGTCAGCAAGGGCACATATGAAGAAGCACTTGCCGCCGGCATCGCGGCCTTCCGTTCGGGCGAACAGCCGAACATTCTGCAGGTCTTCGACGCAGGTGCAGCCACCATCATCAACGCCAAGGGCGCTGTTGTTCCGGCCGAAGACCTGATCAAGGACGCCGGCTACAAGTTCGACCGCAATGCCTTCATTCCCGGCGTTCGCTATTTCTACGCCGCCGCTGACGGCAAATTCGTCGGCATGCCCTTCAACTCTTCCGCTCCGATCATGTACATCAACCCGGAAGCGTTGAAGAAGGCTGGCGTCGAAGCTCCGACGACCTGGGAAGAGTTCGAAGCCATTGCTCCGAAGCTCAAGGAAGCCGGCTATATCCCGCTCGTCCAGTCGCAGCTGACCTGGGAGTTCACCGAGAACTTCTTCTCGCGCAACAACATCCAGTTCGCGACCAACAACAACGGCTACGACAGCGTCGTCGACACCAAGCTCAAGGTCACCGACCCGAACCTCATCATGATGTTCGACAAGCTGAAGGCCTGGTCCGACGAAGGCTACTTCAAGTACTACGGCGCCGGCTGGAACGACAACCAGAAGCCGTTCGAAGAAGGCAAGGTTGCTCTCTGGATCGGTTCCTCGGGCTCCTTCGGCGGCCTGAAGAAGACGGCAACGATGCCCTTCTCGGCAACCTTCCTGCCGTATTGGGGTTCGATCAAGGGCGCCGGCACCCACAGCTTCATCGGCGGCGCTGCGCTCTTTGCAATGTCCGGCAAGTCGGCAGAGGAGAACAAGTGCGTTGCCGACTTCTTCCAGTTCCTGACCTCGCCTGAGATCCAGAAGTTCTATCACCAGGCAACCGGTTACGTCGCCATCACCGAGGCAGCTTACGAGCTCGCCAAGAAGGAAGGCTACTACGACAAGGAGCCGGTCGCCGAAGTCGGTATCAAGCAGCTGAAGCTGGACGATGGCGAATGGTCGAAGGGCTACCGCCTCGGCTTCTACCCGCAGATCCGCGAAATCATGGAACGCGAATACGGCCGCATCTTCTCGGGCGAAACCTCCGTCAAGGACGCTTTCGACACCATCGAGAAGGAAGGCAACCAGCTCCTCGAGCGTTTTGCCAAGACTGCCGGCTGATCTAGCCCATTGCTGAAAAACAACGGTTCCGGAGGCGTTCGCCGTCTCCGGAACCGCTTTGCAAAAAGGTCCCGCCATGAAGCGCGTGCAGTTTTCGTCGCCAACGCTGCCTTATCTCTTCCTGCTGCCGCAGATGGCGGTGATTTTCATTTTCTTCTACTGGCCGTCCGTTCAGGCGGTGAAGTCCTCGTTCTTCCTTGAGGATCCCTTCGGCTTCGGCTCCAGCTTCGTCGGCTTCGACAATTACAAGGGCATCCTCGAGAGCGCGGAGTACCGCTCGATTGCCGGCTTTACGGCGATCTTCACGGCGCTTGTCACGTTTTTCTCGCTGTCGCTCGGCCTCCTGCTGGCGGTCAAGGCGGACGTTGTCATTCGCGGCAGCTCGGCTTACAAGACCGTGCTGATTTCGGTCTACGCGATCGCCCCACCGGTCGCCGGCCTGATCGGCATGATGTTCTTCGACCAGCACATCGGCCCTTTCGTGCGTTTCGCCGCCTTGTTCGGCTGGGACATGAAGATCGGCCTGAACTACTTCGACACGGCCTTTGCGATGGTGGTCGTCTCCGTCTGGAAGCAGATCCCGTATAATTTCATCTTCTTTCTCTCTGGCCTTCAGGGCATTCCCGTTTCCGTTCGCGAGGCTGCGGCACTCGACTGCCGCTCGGGCTTCCGCCGCTTCTGGACCGTCATCCTGCCGCTCCTGGCGCCGACTGCCTTCTTCCTCTTCGTCATCAACGTCACCTATTCGCTGTTCGATACCTTCGGCATCGTCGACGTGATGGTGAAGGACAAGGCCGCCAACAATCCGATCACCCTTGTCTACAAGGTCTACATGGACGGCTTCCGTGGCAACGACCTCGGCGGCTCATCGGCACAGTCGGTAATCCTGATGATCGTTGTCTTCGTGCTCACCGTCTTCCAGTTCCGCTTCCTCGAGCGGCGCGTTCACTACAATTGAGGGGCGCGCAATGTATCGTCTCAAGATAACCGATCACATTATCCTGCTCCTCGGCGTCTTCGTCATGATGGCGCCCGTCGTCGTGGCCTTCTTCACCTCGACGCACGAGGCGGCTGAAATCCATCGCAACGGTTTGACGCTGAGGTGGGGGAACCATTTCGTCGAGACCTACAATGCGGTCCTGAACCGCGAAGGTGGTTTCACCGGACAGGTAACCGGCATGCGTATGCTGATGAACTCGCTGATCCTCGGTATCGGCTTTGCCGTCGGCAAGATCGTGCTGTCGATGCTCGCCGCCTATGCGATCGTCTATTTCCGTTTTCGGCTCGGAACGCTGTTTTTCTGGATGATCTTCACGACGCTGCTGCTGCCGCTCGAGGTCCGCATCCTTCCTTCCTACGAGGTGATGCACCAGCTGCACCTCATCAACACCTATACCGGCCTGATCGTGCCGCTGCTCGCCTCGGCAACCGGCACCTTCTATTTCCGGCAGTTCTTCAAGTCGATCCCGGACGAGCTGCTCGAGGCGGCGCGCATCGATGGCGCCGGCCCGATCAAGTTCTTCTTCGACGTCATCGTGCCCCTCTCGAAGACGATGGTGGCAGCCATCTTCATCATCATGTTCGTCTATGGCTGGAACCAGTATCTCTGGCCGATGCTGATGACCAATGACGAGAGCTTCTACACGCTGGTGCGCGGCATCAAGCAGATCCTGCTGGTCTGGGTCGGTGCACAGATCCCCGATTACAACGAAGCCTTTGCGATCGCGATCCTCGCGATGCTGCCGCCTGTCATCATCGTCGTGGTGTTCCAGCGCTGGTTCATCAAGGGCCTCACCGAAAGCGACAAGTAAAGGAAACGCCGATGGCCGCCATCGAAATCAATCAGGTCTCGAAGATCTATACCGGGGACGTGCATGCGGTGAAATCCGTGAACATCGATATCAAGGACGGCGAGTTCATCGTCCTCGTCGGCCCCTCCGGCTGCGGAAAATCGACGCTTCTGCGCATGGTCGCGGGCCTGGAGGAGATCTCCAAGGGCGAGGTGAAGATCGGCAATCGCGTCGTCAACAAGGTCGATCCGGCCGAGCGCGACATTGCCATGGTCTTCCAGAACTACGCGCTTTATCCGCATATGTCGGTCTATGAAAACCTTGCCTACGGCCTGCGCAATCGCAAAACACCGAAGGCCGAGATCGACGCCCGCGTCGCCGAAGCCGCGCGCATGCTGCAGCTCGAAGCCTACCTCGAGCGCAAGCCGCGCGCCTTGTCCGGCGGCCAGCGTCAGCGCGTCGCCATGGGTCGCGCGATCGTGCGCAAGCCGGCTGCCTTTCTGTTCGATGAGCCCTTGTCCAACCTCGACGCCAAGCTGCGCGTCTCGATGCGCGGCGAGATCAAGCGCCTGCAGCGCCGCCTCGGCACCACCTCGATCTATGTCACCCATGATCAGCTGGAAGCCATGACGCTGGCCGATCGCCTGGTGGTTCTGAACGGCGGCGAGATCGAGCAGATCGGCGCGCCGCTCGAGGTCTACCACACCCCGGCCTCGACCTTCGTCGCGAGCTTCATCGGTTCGCCGGCCATGAACCTGCTCAAGGGCGAACTGCATGGCGACAAGCTCGCATTGGGGCCAAGCATGATCGACCTTGCGGGGCTTGCTCCTACATCGGGGCCGGTCACCGTCGGCATTCGCGCCGAGGACCTCCGCCTTGCCGGTCCCGGCGAACATGCCATGACCGTTGCGGTAGACTATATGGAAGAACTTGGTTCCCAGCGTCTCGTGCATGGAAATCTGGGCGATCAATCGCTGACGGCAGTCCTGTCCCCTGAGACAGAGCTGAAGTCGGAGTTGCGGCTGGTGGTCGCCACCGAGAAGCTGCATTTCTTCAATCAGGAAACGGGGAAGCGCATCGGCGATACCGTGTCTCCGCAGGTCGTCCAAGTGAAAACGGAAATCGCCTGACGCCTTGGGCTGATCATTCAAATTGTACGGACCGCCTGTACGGTGCCTTTACGACTCTCTGCTATCCCGACAAGGACTGGATAGCAGCGGGGGTTGCTCATGGGTATTCATGTGATGCTGGCGAGCGTGGTCGCGATGGCCGCGCGGGTGGTGCCCTTTCCGAGTCTTCCGCAACCGGCAGCAAAGACTTTCGTGGCGAAGTCCGGGGATAACTTCGTCATGCACGCGACGCCCATCAACCCGGACTGGATCATCAGCGGCGAGCCACAGGCCCGCACCGGCGAGCATTCGCGCAGCAACGATGATGCGGCCTATACGGCGATCTGGGATTGCACAGCCGGCGAATTCCGCTGGCACTTCTACTGGGACGAAACGGTGATGATCCTTGAAGGCGGCGTCCATATCGTTGCCGAGGATGGCACGGAGCGGACGCTGGAGGCTGGCGACGTCGCGTTCTTCGCGGCAGGCACCTGGGCCTGCTGGCGCGTCGACCGTTACGTGCGCAAGGTCGCATTCCTGAGAAAGCCGTTTCCGAAGCCGGTTGCGCTTGCCTACCGGCTCCGCAGCCTGCTGCGCGGCGAGGTGCCGAGGAGCGGCATCGCGGCCTGAGAAATTCCCCCGCTCGTCGCCCCGGACGCCATTGATTGGCGTTGCTTTCAAGGCATCTGCAGCCTACATCTGTCCGGCATCAGCTAAGGGACGGAAATGGCCAAGATCAAGAATGTAGCGGTCCAGATGGACCATGTTGCCGGCATCAATATTGCGGGCGATTCCACCTTTGCGATGAGCCTGGAAGCGCAGGCTCGTGGCTACAAGCTCTTCCATTACACGCCTGAGCGCCTGAGCTTCAGGGATGGCAATCTGTATGCCACGGTGGAGCCGATGGTGCTGCGCGACGTCAAGGGCGATCACTTCGAGCTCGGAGCGCCGGAACGCGTGGATCTGTCGACGATGGATGTGATCCTGCTGCGCCAGGACCCGCCGTTCGACATGGCCTATATCACCTCGACGCACCTGCTGGAGCGAATCCACCCGAAGACACTCGTCGTCAACGATCCGGCCTGGGTCCGGAATTCGCCCGAGAAGATTTTCGTCACCGAATTTGCAGATCTGATGCCGAAGACGCTGATCACCAAGGACGCGGCCGAAATTCGCCGGTTCAGGGACGAGATGGGCGACATCATCCTGAAGCCGCTCTACGGCAATGGCGGCGCCGGCGTTTTCCATTCGACCAGGGACGACCGCAACCTGTCGTCGCTGCTCGAAATGTTCGGTCAGCTGTTCCGCGAGCCCTTCATCGCGCAGCAGTATCTCCCTGATGTGCGCAAGGGCGACAAGCGCATCCTGCTCGTCGATGGCGAGCCGGTTGGGGCCATCAATCGCGTCCCCGCCGAGCACGACAGCCGTTCCAACATGCATGTCGGCGGCCGCGCCGAGGCGACGGAACTGACCGCCCGCGAGATCGAAATCTGCAAGCGTATCGGCCCTGCGCTCAAGGAGCGCGGCTTCCTCTTTGTCGGCATCGATGTCATCGGCGACTACATGACGGAGATCAACGTCACGTCGCCAACAGGCATTCGCGAGGTCCGCAAGTTTGGCGGTGCCGACATTTCCGCCCTGTTGTGGGACGCGATTGAGCGCAAGCGCTCCTAGCGCTTGGCTTCCGCCTCATGAGGCGCGGAGAGGTCTTTTCGCACAATTAGAATGCGTTTGTGAGCGCCCGGACTGGCATGATCCGGGCGCTTCCTTACTTTGTTCTGCTAGTGCAACTAACTACAACCTGACTACAGCGCAGGCTTGAATTCGTTCTTTTATTGTTCTTGTTCCATTCTGTTTTCTATGCAAGATTGCAATTGGCGACAATGATACGTCGTTAAACTGTAGTGTAGTGGGTTGCGGCACAGGGGATTGGGGCATGGTCGCACGCGTCAGCACGGTTGCATTTCAGGGCATTGAGGGTGTTCCGGTCGAAGTTCAGGTCATGGTCGCGCCCGGGCGGGTCGTGACCCAGATCGTCGGGCTTCCGGACAAGGCCGTTGCCGAAAGTCGCGAGCGCGTTCACGCGGCATTGCACGCCTCCGGCCTGGCGCTGCCTGCCAAGAAGATTACCGTCAATCTGGCACCGGCCGACTTGCCGAAAGAAGGCTCGCACTTCGATTTGCCGATTGCCCTCGGCTTGATGGCCGCTCTCGGCGCGATCCCCGCGGACGCGCTCTCCGGCTACGTGGTTATCGGCGAGCTCAATCTCGACGGCACAATCGCTCCCGTTGCCGGGGCACTGCCGGCGGCCATCGGCGCCAACGCGATCGGCAAGGGCTTGATCTGTCCGGCCGACAGCGGTGCGGAGGCAGCCTGGGCCGGTCCCGATATCGATATCCTCGCGCCGCGCAGCCTCATCGCGCTTGCCAATCACTTTCGTGGCACCCAGGTCCTCGCCCGTCCGGAACCGGCGATCCGCGCGAACACGGCGAACCTGCCTGATCTGGCCGATATCAAAGGGCAGGAGAGTGCCAAGCGGGCGCTCGAGGTGGCTGCGGCTGGTGGCCACAATCTGCTGATGGTCGGTCCTCCCGGCTCGGGAAAATCGATGCTCGCCGCTCGGCTGCCCTCGATTTTGCCATCGCTTTCGGCTGCCGAACTGTTGGAAGTCTCTATGATCCATTCGGTGGCCGGACAATTGTCCGGCGGAAAGCTTTCGGATCGACGCCCCTTCCGGACACCCCATCATTCGGCAACGATGGCGGCACTGGTCGGAGGTGGTCTTCGAGCGAAGCCCGGCGAGGCGTCGCTTGCCCATCACGGCGTATTATTTCTGGATGAGTTCCCAGAGTTTTCGCCGCAGGCGCTCGATGCCCTTCGCCAACCTTTGGAAACGGGCGAGTGCATCATCGCACGCGCCAATCATCGCGTGGCGTACCCCGCCAGCATCCAGCTGGTTGCGGCCATGAATCCGTGCCGCTGCGGCATGGCCGGCGAACCCGGCCACAGCTGCGCCCGCGGCCCGCGCTGCATGACGGATTATCAGGCGCGCATATCAGGTCCGCTGATGGATCGTATCGACATCCGCATCGACGTGCCCGCCGTCTCCGCTGTCGATCTCATCCGGCCGATGCCGGCTGAAAGGAGCGCGGATGTCGCCCGCCGCGTTGCCCGTGCCCGCGATATCCAGCGTAGCCGTTTTGAGGCGGCCGGGCTTGGAGGCGTCGGCACCAACGCTCGCTGCTCAACCGCCATGATCGAGAAATACGCCGCGCCCGAACCTGCCGGCCTGCAGTTGCTCCGCGACGCGGCCGAGAAAATGAAGTTCTCGGCGCGGGGCTACCATCGGGTGCTGAAGGTAGCGCGCACTCTCGCGGATCTCGACGGTAACGAGACGGTGGGCCGCATTCACCTCGCCGAGGCAATTTCCTATCGCATCGCCGGTGAGCGACTGAGCACGGCTGCCTGAACAGAAAGGGGCGCCGAGGCGCCCCAGATGCTGCAGAAAAGGCGTTGCCTAGCTTCCAAGGCCATCGAACAGCGCGGTCGAGAGATAGCGCTCGGCAAAGGACGGAATGATCACAACGATATTCTTCCCGGCATTCTCGTCTCGCTGGCCGACCTGGATAGCAGCGGCCAGTGCTGCGCCGGAGGAGATGCCAACGGGCACGCCTTCGAGCCTGGCGACTTCGCGGGCAAGGTCCAGCGCCTCGGGGCCGCTTACCGTAACGATCTCGTCGTAGATATGGGTGTCGAGGATTGCCGGCGCGAAGCCTGCGCCGATGCCCTGGATCTTGTGCGGTCCCGGCTGGCCGCCGGAAAGGACCGGAGATTCCGTCGGCTCGACGGCGACCACCTTGATGCCGGGCTTCTTCGACTTCAGCACCTGGCCGGCGCCCGTAATGGTGCCGCCGGTACCGATGCCGGAAACCAGGATGTCGACCGTACCGTCGGTATCATTCCAGATCTCCTCGGCCGTCGTGCGGCGGTGGATCTCCGGGTTGGCCGGGTTTTCGAATTGCTGGGGGATAATCGCATCCGGGAGCGTCGCAGCCAGTTCCTCAGCCTTGGCGATCGCACCTTTCATGCCCTTCGGACCTTCCGTCAGCACGAGCTCGGCGCCGAGCAACGCCAGCATCTTGCGGCGCTCGACGGACATGGTTTCCGGCATGGTCAGGATCAGCTTGTATCCCTTCGCCGCAGCGGCGAAAGCCAGCGCAATCCCGGTATTGCCCGATGTCGGCTCGATCAGGGTCGTCTTGCCGGGCGAAATCTTGCCCTGCGATTCCAGAGACTCGATCATCGCGACGCCGATGCGGTCCTTTACGGACGCGATCGGATTGAAGAACTCAAGCTTGGCCAGCAGGTTCGCCTTTACGCCTTTCGCCTTGGCGAGCTTGTCGAGCCGCACGATCGGTGTATCGCCAATGGTTTCGGTGATCGAGGAATAGATGCGGCCGCGGCCCGGTTTCTTCGACATTAGGCTCTCCCTGGGTGAAATGTGCGGAGAGAATAGGGTCAAAGGCGCATGGAAACCAGTCTGGCTTCACCCGCTTGAGGCCATCCTTTGAGAAAAAAACCTTTAAGAACCGAACTTTGCCGGTTGAATTTTTCACGCCGTACGGGTGGCGATAAAGGCTGCCGTACCGGCCAGAATGCCTGCCGCCGTCTTGTTCAGCGCCTGCAGCGCGCGGGGCTGCTTGAGCATGATGCGCGCCCGCGACGCCAGCAGCATATAGGGCACCAGAACCACGAGCAGGACGACGAAGGTGGTTGCCAGGAGGGTGCAGTATTCGCGAGGTCCGACGCTGTTGATATTGATCAGCGTCGGCACCAGCGCGACGTAGAAAAGCATGGTCTTGGGGTTGCCGAGCGTCACCAGCAGTCCGGACAGGAAGCTCATGCCGGCACTGCTTGCCTTCTTGGCCGCGATGTCCTGGGGCAGCAGCCCGGCGGTCCATAGCTTGTAGGCGATGTAGCAGAGGTAGAGCGCACCGGCGACCTTGATGACGATGAAGACCTCGGTGAAGGTCTGTGCCACGAAGGCGAGCCCGAGGATGACGGCAGTCAGATAGGTCATGTCGCCGAGCACGAGGCCGAGGCCCATGAAAAACGTCTCGCGAAAATTCGAACCGAGCGCGCGCGCGACGATCGCCGTGATGCCCGGTCCGGGAATTGCCGCCGCGATGAACAGCGCCGCGGCGTAAGCGAAAAGGGCGGTGAATGACATGATGTGAGCTCCTGCTTCAGCCGCCTTCTACGCCTGCGGCTCGCTCCATTCAAGGAGCTGTCGTTCGGTCATCATGCTGCGGTCGCTTGTCGCTATTGACGCTGCCTGTCGCGGTTCTAGTTCCAAGGCGGTGATTATGGCCGGTGGAGCCGGCATCCCGCCACCGCGCCGATACTTGCCACCCGCCGCTCGCCAAAGGAGACACTGATGAGCCCCACCGCAGTCGAAAAGCGCAAACTCGCCCCGCTCGCCACCCCCACCGACCTGAAAAGCAATGCCATTCAGGATATCTCGGCCGCCCTGGAGGCGCTGCTGGCGGATGTCTTTGCGCTCTACATGAAGACCAAGAATTTCCACTGGCACATGTCGGGGCCGCATTTCCGCGACTATCACCTGATGCTCGACGAGCAGGCCGAGCAGATCTTCGCCACCACCGATGCGATCGCCGAGCGCGCCCGCAAGATCGGCGGCACGACGCTGCGCTCAATCGGTCATATCGGCCGCCTGCAGCGCATCAACGACAACGATGCCGACTACGTCACGCCGGAGGACATGCTGGCGGAGCTGCGTGATGACAACAAGCAGCTGGTCTCGCTGCTGCGTGAGACGCACGATGTCTGCTCAGAGCATAATGATTTCGCGACGACAAGCCTGCTGGAGGTCTGGATCGACGAGGCCGAGCGCCGCACCTGGTTCCTGTTCGAAACGACCCGGCAGCAGAAGTAACCGGTCCTTTAAACCTGAAAGGCCCTAAATCATCAGCCCGCCCGCGCGCGCAACAGCTGCGCGGGCGTCCAGCCAAGGTTCATGCCTGCCGCGGCGACCAGAATGACGGCGGCGCCGACGAGCTGCAGCGGCTGCAAGGCGTGTCCGAAGGCCAAACGGTCCACCAGGATCGCCGCAATCGGATAGATGAATGACAGCGCTCCGATCAGATGGATCGGCAGCTTCTGGATCGCACCATAGAGCAGCACATACATCAGACCGGTATGCACGACACCCAGGGTGACCAGGATCGACCATGACTGGCCATTTGCGGGCAGCTCAGAAAAATTCACCGTCGGCAGCAGCATCAGCACGCCGGTCGCGACCTGGATCAGCGCGATAAGATGCGGCGGCGTTCCCTTGAGCCATTTCGCGGCGAGCGCCGCGAGCGCGTAGAAGAAGGCGGCGCCGAGCGCCAGCAGGATACCGAGGCCATATCCCTCATGTCCGCCCGCCACGGCCGGCTTGGCCTCGACGATGGCCGCCATGCCGGCAAAGGCCAGCGTCAGCCAAAACAGCTTTGCGGCGGTGATCTTTTCGCCGAGGAACAGGGCGCCCAGCGCAAGCAGCATGAAAGGCTGCGTGTTGTAGACGGTCGTCGCGATTGAAATCGATGCGTGGCCGTAGGATGCAAAGAGCAGCAACCAGTTGAGCACGATGGCCACGCCGCCGAGGACAGCGATGCCTGCCGATTTCAGGCTGATGACGCCCGGTCGCAGCAGCCCCATGACCGCGCAAACGGCAAGCAGGCTGATCGCGCCAAAGAGGCAGCGCCAGAACACCACGCCGCTCACCGGCTGGCCCGACATCACCACGAACCAACCGATTGTCCCCGATATCAGCATTGCGGCGGTCATTTGGGTCGTGCCGGCGCGGATTTCGCTCTGCATCACATCTCTCCATCTCGATGGATGAAGATTATTGCGGCCGTGCGCTGCTTTATATAGTTTGCATTAGGTTGGTTGCCGCTCTGTCCTGTCATTGTGAGGAATAATGTCTGTTTCGCCTAATGATAATGTAATCGATGATGTCGACCAGAAGATCCTGGAGGCGTTGGCGGAGAACGCCCGCATCTCGTTGAAGGAACTGGCGCAGGCCGCCGGGCTGTCCTCGCCCAGTGCCGCTGAACGCCTCCGCCGCCTGGATGAGCGCGGGATCATCGCCGCCTTCACGATCGACATCGACCCGGCGGCGCTTGGATATCCGCTGCAGGCGATCGTGCGCGTTCGGCCGCTGCCCGGGCAATTGCATGTCGTTCAGCGGATCATCCAGGAGACGCCTCAGTTCGTGGAATGCGACAAGGTGACGGGCGACGACTGTTTCATTGCCCGGCTCGTCGTCCGCTCGATGGCGGAACTCGACACGATCCTCGACAAGGTTGCGGAGAAGGCCGAAACAAGCACCTCGATGGTCAAGGCATCGCCGGTCAAGCGGCGTCTGCCTCCGCTCTCGCGCGGGCGGTAGCTCAGAAGTCGGCCATCGGCGAGAGCATGGCTGGTCGATCGAATACGATCGAGACGGGCGCTCGGATCATCAGATGCGTGTGGCTCTCAAGAGGCTTCGCCTGTCCGCTCCAGTCAAGCTTGTCCGGGCAAAACAGCACATCGACGATCTCAGCCTCGACGTCGAGTGCGCTGATGATCGTCGCGAGCGAAGGGATACTGCCGCCGACGACGTCGAGCAGCATGACATGTCGCGGCGCGTCCATCTTCCATGCAACTGCGGCCCGTTCCCGTTCCAGCCAGCTGATCCTCACCCCAGGATCGAGTTGAGTGTTGATCAGAAACATCGCGGCGCTCTCGCAAACGGCGAGCACGTCCGAAACCGGCTGACGCGTCTTCAAGGCGGCGCTTAACATCTCCAGGTCTGCCGTTTCTCGCGGATCGAGACGCCGGGCCAACTTCTGTGCTTTCGGCACTGTCGGTGCCTTGCCGGAATAAGCGTGCACCGGCAGCGCGCGAAAGCCGTAAGGCTCATAGAGCGCCGGCTTGTCGGTGTAGAGCACGATGGCTTCGAAACCCTTCTCCTCGCACCACGCGAGCGCCTTTTGCGTCAGGTCGCGATAGAGGCCGCGCCCACGCCAAGGCGGGCGAACCGCACCGGACTGGAAGGCGGCAGCATTCAGCGGTCGACCGTTGATAACAAGCGGCATTGCAAAGGCCGAAAGATTGGCGGCAAGCAGGCCATCGCCGTCAAGCCAGCCGAAGGGCATGCTGCTCGGGTCGGGCCCGCCCATTTGCTGCAATGGGCCGATATCGATATCGAATGTGTCCTTCAGGAGATCGACCAGTGCCTGCCAGGCCTTGAGGTCGCCGAAATAGTCTCGGCGGAAGGTCAGGCCGGAATGATCGATACCCTTGGAGGTCATACGCCGGTCGAGCCGAAGCCACCAGCGCCGCGCGCCGTGGCACTCGCCTCGGTAATCTCGAAGATTTGGGCCTGGATTGCCGGCGCAATCACCATTTGGGCGATGCGCATGCCCCTTGTGATCTCGAACGGCTCTTCGCCGAGATTGATCAACAGGACTTTGACCTCGCCGCGATAGTCGCTGTCGATCGTTCCCGGCGTGTTGAGGCAGGTGAGGCCGTGCTTGAACGCAAGGCCGGAGCGGGGGCGCACCTGACCCTCGAATCCTTCCGGAATTTCGAAGACGAAGCCCGTCGGCACCAGCGCACGCTTGCCAGGCTGGAGAATGGTCGGCGCGTCGGCATCGACGGCGGCGCGCAGGTCCATGCCTGCCGCCCCCTTGCTTTCGTAGGCGGGCAGATCGAGGTCCTGGCCGTTGGCAAGGCGGATGATGTTGAGCGTCGGGCGCGTATCGGTAAGGATTGTCATGCGGGCATTAGTTTGCGCCCGATGCGCCAAGGTCAATTGCAATGCGGGGCTTTAATCGCTAGATACGCCGCAATTCCACAGGATTCACATCATGGCCGAAAGTCTCGCCGAGGCGGTCTCCCGCCGCCGCACATTCGCTATTATCGCGCACCCGGACGCGGGTAAGACCACGCTGACTGAAAAACTGCTGCTGTTCGGCGGCGCCATCCAGCTTGCCGGCGAAGTCAAGGCAAAGAAGGATCGCATGCAGACGCGCTCCGACTGGATGAAGATCGAACGCGAGCGCGGCATCTCGGTCGTCACCTCGGTCATGACGTTCGAGTACAAGGACAATGTCTTCAACATTCTCGATACGCCCGGCCACGAAGACTTCGCCGACGACACCTATCGCACCCTGACGGCCGTCGATGCCGCGGTCATGGTGATCGACGCCGCCAAAGGTATCGAGCCGCGAACGCTGAAGCTGTTCGAAGTCTGCCGCATGCGCGACATTCCGATCATCACCTTCATCAACAAGATGGACCGCGAAAGCCGCGACCCGTTCGAAATCCTGGATGAAGTCGAGGAAAAGCTGGCGCTCGATTGCGCGCCGGTGACGTGGCCGATCGGACGGTCGAAGACCTTCTGCGGCTCCTATCACCTCGCAACGAACGAGGTGCGCGGTGCCGACACGCAGGAGATCATGACGAAGGTCACCGATCCGGAGATGGTGTCCCACCGCCTGCCGGAAAACGAGCGCGACGCGTTCGTCGAGGAGACGACGCTGGCGATCGAGGCCTGCAAGCCCTTCGACAAGAAGGCCTTCCTCGAAGGCCATTTGACGCCTGTTTTCTTCGGTTCGGCGCTGCGCAATTTCGGCGTGCGCGATCTCATCGACGCGCTCGGCGAGTTTGCGCCGCCGCCGCGCGACCAGGTGGCCGATATCCGCACCGTGCAGGCGACCGACAACAAGATGACCGCCTTTGTCTTCAAGATCCAGGCGAACATGGACCCGAACCATCGCGACCGCATCGCCTTTGCCCGCATCTGCTCCGGCAAGCTCGAGCGCGGCATGAAGGCTCGCCTGTCGCGCACCGGCAAGCAGCTCGGCCTCACCGCGCCGCAGTTCTTCTTCGCCTCGCAGCGGCAGCTTGCCGATACGGCCTATGCCGGCGACGTCGTCGGCATTCCCAATCACGGCACGCTTCGCATCGGCGATACGCTGACGGAAGGCGAGTCGCTGGTGTTCCAGGGCGTGCCGAACTTCTCGCCTGAGATCCTGCGCCGCGTGCGCCTGGAAGACGCCATGAAGGCGAAGAAGCTCAAGGAAGCGCTGCAGCAGATGGCGGAAGAGGGCGTCGTCCAGCTGTTCTCCCCCGAGGATGGTTCGCCGGCTATCGTTGGTGTTGTCGGCGCCCTGCAGCTCGATGTTCTGAAGGAGCGCCTGATGGCCGAATACGGCCTGCCGGTCTCCTTTGAAATGTCGCGCTTTTCCGTCTGCCGCTGGATTTCGGCCGATCAGCCGGCGGAGCTCGAAAAGTTCATCACCGCGCGTCGCGGCGATATCGCGCGGGATCTGGATCATGATCCGGTGTTCCTGGCGCAGGACAGCTTCTCGCTGCGTTACGAGGCCGAGCGCTATCCGGCGATCAAGATGGCTGCCCTCAAGGAATATCACGCCGTCAAGGCGGCGTGATATTGGATTGGATACAACGATCTGCCATGATGCCGTTCCGAAAGGGAGCGGTTCATGGTTCGCGAGAATGAAATCAGGGAAAACGAGGTCGCCGTTGAAGCGCCCCCGGCGACCGACGCTGGCCTAGTGTTCATCGGGCGTATCTCGACGCCCTGGACCTCGCGCATGGAGACCCCGCGCCAGGGGCGACACGACGGTCCGCTCTGCAGGATCGAGATATTCGAGCCGTGGAAACAGGCTCTCCAGGGCGTGGAAGCCTTCGAGCGGCTGGAAATACTTTATTGGCTGGATCGGGCGCGGCGCGATCTTGTTCTGCAAAGCCCCGCCAATAGCGGAAAAGTCCATGGCACGTTTTCGCTTCGCTCGCCGGTGCGGCCAAATCCGATCGGTACCTCGATCGTCAAGCTGGAAGGGGGCAAAGACGGCGTCTTGCTGGTGCGGGGGATGGATTGCCTGGACGGGACACCGCTTCTCGATCTGAAGCCCGATCGCACGCTGTTCAAGCCGATCGCGCCGCCGCAGCCCGGCGATTTCCAGACCGGCGACGACGTGGCGCATTATTGCAGGAAAGCCTGACGGTCAGTCGACGGCGATCATGACATCAGAGGCCTTGATGACCGCATAGGCGTCGCCGCCTGCGGCAAGCCCGAGTTCATCGACCGCTTCGTTGGTGATAGGCCGTGACGATGGAGCCGCCGCCGATATCGATCCGGACGTGCGCCGTGGTCGCACCCTTCTTCACCTCGACGATCTTTCCCTTCAAGCGATTGCGTGCACTGATCTGCATCGAAGCCTCCTGTTTTGCGTGCGGAGTGTAGTGGCTGAGGTGTGCTGCTGCAATCTACTCGCCGCGCGGATAGCGCTGGCTTTCCTCCAGTACGTTCAGATCCATGTGGTTACGCATGTAACGCTCTGACGCCTTCTGCAGTGGCTGGTAGTCCCAAGGGTAGTACGCCCCATTCCGCAACGCTTCGTACACCACCCAGCGGCGTGCCTGGCTTTCGCGCACGGCGGCATCGAAATTCTGCAGGTTCCAGCGTTTCTCGGCCAGGGCTGTGAGCTTCGCCAGGACGTCGGCATACCCGGTATCGCCGGCGAGGTTGATCAGCTCTTTCGGGTCCGCCTCCAGATCAAACAGCATCGGCGGGTCCTTGTCGCAGAGCGTCAGCTTGAAGCGGCCATCCCGCAGGCAGACGAGCGGCGCTTCCGACCCTTCCGCGGCATACTCCATGGGCACCGGGCCACGACCGCCAGTGCCTGTTGCAAGTGGCGTCAGGTCCTCGCCATCCGTCCATGGCGCCAGCTTGGCAATGTCGATGCCCGCCAGTGCCGCCAGCGTCGGGGTCACATCAAGCGTCGAGACAGGCTGCCGGATAGAGGCCGGTGCCCAGCCCGGCGCCGCGATCGTCAGCGGCACGCGCGACGAACCGTCGAAGAAGCACATCTTGAACCAGAGGCCACGGTCGCCAAGCATGTCACCGTGGTCGGAAACGAACAGAACGATCGTATTGTCCGCCATCCGCCCACGCTCGAGCACGTCAAGGATCTCGCCGATCTTGTCGTCGATGTAGGAGATATTGCCAAAGTAGCCTTGGCGCGCGCGGCGGATCTGTTCCGGCGTGATCTCGAATGCATCGTAGTCGCAGGCCTTCAAAAGTCGCTGCGAGTGTGGGTCCTGCTGGTCAAAGGGGATCGCATCGACATCAGGATCGAGTGCCGGGCAGTTCTCATAGAGATCCCAATACTTGCGGCGCGCGACATAGGGATCGTGCGGATGCGTGAAGCTCACGGTCAGGCACCAGGGGCGGTCGTCGTGGCGGCGCGAGAGGTCGTAGAGCTTGCGGGTCGCGTTGTAGGCGACCTCGTCATCATACTCCATCTGGTTGGTGATTTCGGCAACGCCGGCGCCCGTCACCGAGCCGAGATTGTGGTACCACCAGTCGATGCGCTCGCCGGGTTTGGTGTAATCAGGCGTCCAGCCGAAATCGGCGGGATAGATGTCGGTCGTCAGGCGTTCCTCGAAGCCATGCAGCTGGTCGGGGCCGACGAAATGCATCTTTCCTGACAGGGCCGTGTGATAACCCGCCGCGCGCAGGTGATGGGCGAATGTCGGGATATCGGACGCGAACTCGGCGGCATTATCATAAACGCGGGTCCGGCTCGGCAACTGCCCGGACATGAAGGATGCCCGTGCCGGCGCGCAAAGCGGACTTGCCGTATAGGTGTTGGCGAAGCGGACGGAACGCTCTGCCAGGGCCTTCAGATGAGGCGCGTGAAGGAAATCAGCCGGCCCGTCTGGAAACAGCGTGCCATTGAACTGATCGACCATCAGAATGAGAATATTCGGGCGCGCCATGCGTATCGTCCTTCAGTTTGCGAGAGCGGGAACTTAGCCGCGTCTGCGGAGGTCTTCCAGTTGGCATCGACGCTCAGAGTTCGAGAGCCTCTCACGTTTGCCATCTGTTTGATTTATTGATTATCAATATGGCATGACCTGTGAAGTAGGCATTTTTTGACGTCTCCTCTAAGGATTTTTTATGGAAAGCCGTCGTCTCGAACTTGGGTGGATGCGCATCTTCGTGGAAATTGGCAAGACTGGGAGCCTGTCGGCGGCGGCAAGTGTTCTTGGCCTGACGCAGCCGGCCGTGAGTTATCAGATCCGTCGTCTGGAGGAGCAGCTCGGCGTCAGCCTGTTGAAGCGGCAGCATCGGGGAGTGGAGTTAACGGCGGAAGGCCAGCGCCTCCTCGACGTCGTGGCGAAGAGTGTCAGCGACATCGATGAACTGGCGCGGCGATTCCGCAACGAAGCAGATCGGCCGATCATACGGCTGCGCACGGATTATGCGTTTTCCGCGCTATGGCTGATGCCACGCATGCATGCGTTCCGCGCCCTATACCCTGATGTCGATATTCAGATTGTCGCGACGCAGCGAGTGCAGGGCGACCGCTCTGATGACAGCGACGTTGCCGTTGTCTTTGGTACGCGAGCGGAGTTCGAGCGTCGGGCCGTTCTGCTTTTGCCAGAAAGGGTCACACCCGTCTGTACGCAGGGCTTCCTTGATCGCCATGGCGCTATCGCCACGCCGGCTGACCTTGCCCGCGCACGCCTGATCCATCTCGATGCGCCGGAGCCTTCGCCGTGGTTCGACTGGCGGAGGTACTTCGCGCAACTCGGGGTCAGTCGCAATCCTAACGCGGGGCAGGGCGATCTGAGCTTCAACACATACTCTCTGGTCGTGCAGGCCGCTATCGGTGAGCAGGGTGTTGCCATCGGATGGATGGGCCTCGTCGACCCGCTGCTCGCGTCGGGGATGCTGAGAACCGCAGGCCCGACGCTGGAGGCGCCGGACCGGGGTTACTGGCTGTTGCCGCCGCGAACACGCGACGCTCAAAGCGATCTGCTCACGGCATGGCTTATGGCAGAGGCGGGTATCGTCTGAATTCGCGCTCAGGCAGCCAGGTCATTGAGGAAGTCGTCGCACCAGCGCGACACGTCGTGCTCAAGCAGATAGTCCATCATCCGCTGCCAGCGCTCGCGCCGCTCTTCCATCGGCATGTTCAGGGCGCGCGCCAGCGCGTTGGCCGTTCCTTCGATATCATAGGGATTGACCAGCAGCGCGCCGCTCTTCAATTCGCGCGCCGCGCCGGCAAAGCGGGAGAGCACCAGAACGCCGGGATCTTCCGGGTCCTGCGCTGCGACATATTCCTTTGCCACGAGGTTCATGCCGTCGCGAAGCGGCGTGACCAGTCCGACTTTGGCGAGCCGATAGAGACCGGCGAGGATTGGGCGGCTGACGGAGCGGTTGATATAGCGGACCGGCACCCAGTCCACGGTTCCCAAGGCACCGTTGACGCGGCCCGCCTGCTCCGCGACGGTGCGTTGCATCTGTTCGTATTCCGGCACTTCCGAGCGGGACTTCGGGGTGATCTGGAGGTAGGTGACCTTGCGCTGGTGGGCCGGATTGTTGACGACGAAGCGCTCGAAGGCATCCAGCCGCTGCGTGATGCCCTTGGAATAATCCAGGCGATCGACGCCGATGATCAGGTCGCGGTCCTTGATGCTCTGCCGCGCCCTCTGCACCATGTGATGGCTGCCGGCCCTCTTGGCGAACTCGGCAAAGGCTGCCGTCTCGATGCTGATGCCGTAGGCTCCGCCCTTGAAGACCTTGCCATTCGCGGTGAAGCGGCCGTCGCCGATGGCATCGCCCATATCCTCGCGGCGAAGGCAACCGGCGAAGTTCTCCAGATCGTGGTCCGTCTGGAAGCCGACGAGATCGTAGGCCGCAAGTCCGTGCATGATCTCCTCGTGAACCGGCATGGTGTAGAGGACATCGGCGGGCGGCCAGGGAATGTGCAGGAAAAAGCCGATGCGGTTCTTGAAGCCCATCTGCCGCAATTCCGCGGCCAGCGGAATCAGATGGTAGTCATGTACCCAGATGATGTCGTCAGGCTTGAGCAACGGCGCCAGCCGATGCGCGAAGAAGCGATTGACGCGGAAATATCCCGCCATCTCCTTGCGGCCGTATTCCGCAAGGTCCAGCCGATAGTGACAGATCGGCCAAAGCACGCGATTGGCGAAACCGAAGTAGTATTCCTCGACGTCCTTGCCGGTGAGATCGGTCAGCGCATAGGTGATCTTGCCTTCCTCCGTCAGGGAGAGCGGGCCCGGCTCGTTGTTTTCGCTCGACTTGCCGGACCAACCCATCCAGATGCCGCCACGTTCCTCCAGCGCCGCCTTCAGCGCCACCGCCAGTCCCCCAGCAGTGGCGGCGCCCTCCTTCACGGGAGCTGGCACGCGATTGGAAACGATGACGAGACGGGACACGAAAATTCCTTTCCTGGGAGGGGCAGCACGTCGTGCTTGGGATCAAGCGGCGAACTGCGCGATCAGTTCCCGCACAGCCGACGCCGAAGGCAGCGTCAAGGCGGCAGTGGTGCCGGAGGGCGAGCCGACCCGAACGGAGAGGCCGCCTTGGCGATTGGCGACACGGAACATCGCCTCATCCGTGACGTCGTCACCGATGGTGATCGGACGCCTGCCGGCAAAGGGCGGCATCGAGAGAAACGCCTCTATGGCCTGACCTTTGTCGGCGCTGGCCGGTCGGATTTCGAGAACCATCTTGCCGCGCTGCAAGGTCCAGTCGGGCCCGACCTTGGACAGCATCGCCTCCATGATCGGCTCCACCTCCGCCTGCCTTTGCGGCACAAGGCGATAGTGAGCGGCAACGGCGGCGCCTTTGTCTTCCACGATGACGCCGTCCAGGCTTTCAGCCGCCCTGCGAAGATCCGCTTTCATCGCTTCGAATGCGGCAGTGGTCTCGGCCTTGGCGACGCTGCCATCAGGTCGGCGTAGTTCGGCGCCGTGCAAGCCGGCGATCGGAAAACGAAATGGCGCAAACAGCTCGTCCGCATAGGCAAGCGCTCGCCCTGTGACCAAGGCAAGCGCACCGCCGAGCCTTCGCGAGACCGCGTCAAGTGCCGTCGGCAAAGACGGCGGCACGACGATCGCGTCCGGCGTCTCGGCCAGGTCAAGCACGGTCCCATCTATATCGAGAAATAGAGCGCAGTCTTGAGGGGAGGACGAAAGGGCGCTCAGCAATTCCGTCTGCCCCGAGGCCGCTTGCGGCATCGGGGCAGGAAGTGTCTTACTGGGGTATGACATGATGACTTACCTATGTCGGCATCGGCCGAAGGCAAGCCATGCTGGCGCAAAACGCGAGAAGATCTCAGGTTTTCGCGTTGGATACCTAGTTCATTCAGCCGGCATTGCAGCGGAACGTCCGGCGAAGAAGGCCCTGGCCTCGGCGGTGAAGGCAGCGCGCTGGTCGGCCCGCGTATAGAACATGTGGCCGCCACGATAAACCTTCAGCGCCACGCGCTCGCCGGCAAGCGACGCCGGCAGATGGTCGACGACATAGCGGCTCACCCCATAGGGCGTCACGAGATCGCTGTAGCCATGGGCGATCAGCAGGCGGAATTTCGGATTGGAGGCGAGAAGCTGGCGGATGTCGTCGGTAACGCTCGCCTGCCGCATGGAGCCGCCGCCACGCCCGCCCCATTCCCACTTGCGATTGATATCGCTGTCGAGCAGCGAATAGGTCATCTCGGTTTTGAATCCGAGCTCATTGCGCGCATAGTCGGCGAAGGCGCCGCCATAGGCACGGGTGAAGCCGTCGAGGATGGCGTCATCGCCGCGATCGGAGTCTGATTCCGGGTAAGGATCGGGCGTGGAGAACGCCGCGTCGTAAGCGCTGACGACGCGCCCGTCGTGCCCGCCTGATTGCTTGGCGTAGGCATTTCCGAGGAAGCCACGGTTCTTCTCGACGACATCTGCCGGAATCCCGGTCATGCCGGCAATTTTCTCGTAAAAGGCCTTGGCGACCTCGCCTGTAGGCGTCGGGCCGGCGAGTATCGTGAGATAGTCGCCAAGCGCAAATTTCTCCGCATCGCGCTGCTGCCCTTCATCGAAGGCGTTGCGTCTGTCCATGTGCGCTGCCGCAAGCGAGGGGAATTCGAGTGCCGCGCCGAGCGCAAACTGATCGGCATTGAACATCAGTTGCCCTTCGAGCAGCGGCGAAAGCATGATCGCGCCCGAGACGATGATGCTCTGGCTGTCCTTCAGGGCGCCGGCCACCTTGGCGGCGCGAAAGCCGCCATAGCTCTCGCCGAGAAGATACTTGGGCGAACCGGATCGATTGTTGTGAGTGACATAAAGAGCGATCGCCTTCGCGATGCTCTCCGCGTCGGAATTGACGTTGTAGTATTTGGAGGCGTCGTCGGCCTTGGCGGTCCGGCTCCAGCCAGTACCGATCGGGTCTATGAAAACAAGGTCGGTAAAGTCGAGCCAGGTGTGCGGGTTGTCGACCAACTTCGCGTCGGCCCCATCGTCGCCTTTCGGGCCGAAGTCCAGGATACGCGGCCCCATCAGGCCGAGATGCAGGAATGCCGACGCCGCGCCGGGGCCGCCGTTGAAGGCAAAGGTCAGCGGGCGGTCGGGGGCGCCGTTCTTGGCGACATAGGCCGTGTAGAATATGGCGCCTGTTTTGGTGCCGTCTTGCGCGAAGAGATTCAACGTCCCGGCCGTGGCCACATAGTCAAGGGTCCGGTCGCCGATCTTCAGTGTGTGGTGGGTGACCGAGTCCTCAGGCAGCAGTTTCAGTACGCCGTCGCTCGACGAGGCCTGTGCGGCAGGTTCGCCTCGACCCTCCTGCGACATGGCGGGGGCGAGTGGCGCCAGCAAGGCTGTTGCAAGCAGGATGGCGGATAGGAAACGCAAGACTTGTCCTCCGAGGGAAGCGGTACTGGAGGCGTAACCTAAACATCGCCGTCTAGCGGGAGAAATCAACAGATGGTGAGGCGGGCGCTAGTCCGTTTTTTCGATCGTCCGCGCATTTACATACTCCGCGCGCCCGGCGTTCCAGCCGTTGATCGCAGCGCCGGCGCCAAGCACGACGAAAAGTACGGCCGACCACGCAAAGCTGCCGGTCCAGCCACGGATGAGCCCGACGACGAGCGGGCCGATCGCCGCAAGCAGGTAGCCCACGCATTGCGCCATGCCGGAAAGATGGGCCGCCACATGCGGATCGCGGGAGCGCAGCACGATTGTCGTCATGGCGACGGCAATCAGGCCGCCCTGGCCGATGCCCTGCAGGACGGCCCAGACCCAGATCGTGGAGAGCGGCGCAAACAGTAGGCCGAGCAAGGCGACGACGGCGACGGCACAGAGCGACGCGTTGATCAGTCGCTGATCCTTGCCCCTCACGGCGATCTGCGGAGCGACAAGGCAAGCCGCGGCCTGAACCATCACCGATACCGAAACGATCGCTCCCGCGGTGACACCGTCAACGCCGCGCTCGCGCAGGATGGGAACGAGCCAGCCGAATACGCAATAAGCCAGAGCAGACTGCAGGCCCATGAAGAGCGTGACCTGCCATGCCAGACGGTCCCGCCAGAGCCCTTGGACGGAAAAGCCGCTGCGCTTGACCTGGCTCTTGGTGGACAGCACTTGCGGCAACCAGATGATCCCGACGATGAGCGCGGGCAGCCCCCAGGCGGCCAGTGCGCTGGAGAGCGAGTCGCCGAGAATGTGCTCGAGCGGCAGTGTGAAGCCCGCGGCACTTGCCGCGCCTGCGCAGAGCGCCATCGTGTAGAAGCCGGTCATCAGCGCGGCGCGATCGGCAAAGTCGCGCTTGACCAAGCCAGGCAGCAGCACGTTCCCGACAGCAATGGAAGCGCCGGCGAGCGCGGTGCCGATAAACAGTAGCGGAACGGATGAAAGGCCCCGCAGCGCTGTCCCGAGTGCCAGCAGGAGGAGTACCCCGAGAAGCGTACGCTCTGCTCCGATCCGTTGGGCCAGCCGCGGTGCTACTGGCGAAAAAGCACCGAGGCAGACGACGGGCAAGGTGGTCAGCAAGCTGGCACCGAGCGACGAAAGGCCGAGTTCGGTCTTGATTTCGGGCAGCAGCGCGGAGGCGCTGGAGAAGACCGGCCGCAGATTGAAAGCAATCAGGACGAGACTAACCCCGAGGAGGAAGCGTGCCGCTGCACTGCTGCCCACTGGGGGTTGCGGCTGGGGAACGCTATCGGCTTCGGCATCGATAAGTTGCTCGTCCGCGAGGTCGTAGAGCTCCGCGGAGTCCTGAAGGGGTGTGGTCATGAATGGAGCATCCGGTCGAGAGCGCTGATGATGGGAGCCATGAAGCGGCGAACGGCCGCGTCCGCTTGTCGGGGATCGCCGGTGGCGATCGCGTCGATGATGTCGGCATGCGCCTGCAGATCAGGCTCGGGAATCTCATCGTCCAAAGTCGCCGCGATCGTTTCGGCGATCGAGGCGGAGAAGAACTGATAGATTTCAACCATCGCGCGGTTGCCGGAAGCGGCGATGATGGCCTTATGGAAGGCAAGGTCACGTTCGACGAAGGCGCTCTTGTCGCCGCCTTCGAAATTGCCCCGCTTGGCGAGCAGCGCCCTCAATTCCGCAATGGTTTGGGGAGTTTGTCGTACCGCGGCCAGCCGCGCCGCCTCGACATCGAGCGCACACCGGGCCTCGAAGAGATCACGCAGACCGGCACGACGCGCCATGGTGAGCGGCAGCCTCGTATCGGTGGTCGACAGCACGTAGGTTCCGGAGCCCTGCCTGGTTTCGAGAAGGCCCTGTGACACCAGCACGCGGACGGCTTCCCGTATGGTGCCGCGGCTGACGGAGAGCATGGACGACAGCGTTGCCTCGTTGGGCAATTTTTCCCCAACGGCCCAACGCTTACCCAATATCTCGGCGCGGATTGCCTCAATGGCCGTGTCGGCGAGCTTTGTTTTTGCAAGTGGTTGCATCGTCGCTATTCGTAAAGTCATCTGATGACTTTACGAATACGCCAAGATCGTGGGAATCGTCAATCCTGTGATGGAAAATGAAAAGGGCCGCTCGAAGCGACCCTTTCCATGAGTTCTGGCCTGTAAATGGCCGGACCGTCAAAGCGATCCTAGGAAGGTGGGGCTTAGAGCGAGGGCTGCCTCGCTTTCATCACCACTTCCATGCCTTTTACGAGGTCTGAAATCTCATTAGACATTGGATCACCTTCCTTTCGTTCTGTTGTCGATGGAAAGAAGGTAGGATGATTCGTCCGTGATGCAAGAAAAAACCTCGGCCGAGTCGCTGCCATATCTTCCGGTTTGCCTGATTTCACTTCCTCGCTGTCGGGAATACGCCAACGTTTACAATGAAGTGTTGTTTCGTCGTGTCGATATACAGATTTAGTCGTAGAGCCTGTGGATAAGCCGGCTCAATGTGCGGCCTTGATGAAGGTGCCGTTCTGCAGTTCCCGCATCGCCTGCATGATCTCCTCTCGCGAATTCATGACGATCGGCCCATGCCAGGCGACCGGCTCCTCGATTGGCTTGCCCGAAACGAGCAGAAAGCGGATGCCTTCGTCGCCGGCCTGCACGGTCACTTCATCACCGCTGTCGAAGACGACGAGCGTGCGGTTGCCGGACATATCGCGAATGTTCAGTTCCTCCCCGTTGACCTCCTTCTCGACGCGGACGCCAAACGGCTTGGAGGCGTCGCGGAACGTGCCGGAGCCTGCGAAGATATAGGCAAAGGCGTTGCGATAGGTGTCGACGGGCAGGCGCTTCTTCTTGCCTGGCGGCACCGAGACATCGAGATAGATCGGTTCGGCTGCTACGCCGTCAACCGGGCCCGCCTTGCCCCAGAAGTCGCCGCAGATAACGCGTACGGCGGTGCCGTCGTCGTCGACCACGACAGGAATGTCGGTGGATTTGATGTCCTGATAGCGCGGCGCCGTCATCTTCAGCGACGAGGGCAGGTTGGCCCACAGCTGGAAGCCATGCATCCGTCCGGCGAAATCGCCCTTCGGCATTTCCTGGTGCATGATGCCGCTGCCGGCCGTCATCCACTGGATGTCACCGGCACCGAGCAGGCCGCGATTGCCGAGGCTGTCGCCGTGCTCGACCGTGCCGGCGAGGACATAGGTGATTGTCTCGATGCCGCGATGCGGATGCCAGGGAAAGCCACGGATGTATTCGGCCGGGTTGTCGTTGCGGAAATCGTCCATCATCAGGAACGGGTCGGTCATCGACGGATCCCCGAAACCGAAGACGCGATGCAGCTTCACGCCGGCGCCTTCCATTGTCGGAGTTGCGGTGCTCATATGCTTTACGGGACGGATCGACATGGCATCCTCTCGAAGGGTTCAACTTGCCCGGGACTATAGCCGCCTGACCGGCATCCGCGAAATCAGCCTGCCCGGCAACGCACTGTTCACAAAAGAAGATGCGCCATTGCGCAATGTGATCGCGGCCGCCGCCGGAAATTTGTCATCTTCCGCTTGCAAGTCACGAGGCCGTTCAGGTCTTATTAACCATCGGATTCGACAATCACTGTCGCGTTTCGGCATTCTCCCGCCTCAGGGCGGGCTCGGGAGTGGAAAGAGCATGTGTCGCTGGGCAGCCTATCGTGGAGACCCCCTCTATCTGGAGGAGCTGGTGTCCTCGCCCGCGCACTCCTTGATCGAGCAGTCGCATTGCGCCACCCGCGCCAAGACCCCCACCAATGGCGACGGCTTCGGCATCGCCTGGTATGGCGACCGGCCGGAGCCAGGGCGCTACCGCGATACCTTGCCGGCCTGGTCCGACTGCAACCTGAAGAGCCTTGCGCGGCAGATCCGGTCGCCGTTGTTCCTGGCGCACGTGCGGGCCGCCACCGGCGGCGGCACCCGGCGCGACAACTGCCATCCCTTCACCTTCGGCAACTGGTCCTTCATGCACAACGGCCAGATCTCCGGCTTCGAGCGGCTGCGCCGCCCCATGGAAGCCATGCTGGATGACGAGCTCTTCAACGCGCGCGGCGGAACGACTGACTCTGAATTGATGTTCCTGCTTGCCCTGCAATTTGGCTTGCGGCAAACGCCGATGGCCGCCATGGCGGAGATGATCCGCTTCGTCGAGGGCCTTGCCGAAAGGCTTCTTGGATCCGTGCTCTTGCGCTACACGGCCGCCTTTTCCGATGGCAAGTCACTCTATGCGATCCGTTATGCGACCGACCGCAAGGCGCCGACGCTCTACGCGTCTCCTGTCGGCAGGGGCTATTGCCTGGTGTCCGAGCCGCTTAACGACGATGTCGATGCCTGGGCGGAGATCCCGGATGGCAGTGCCGTTACGCTTGGCGACATTGGCCTCGATATCGCACCGTTTCGTCCGGCGCTGGCCGTGGCAACGACCGCCCCGGTCGCGATTACTGCTTGAGCCGTTCGGCGATCATCGCCGCGAGCCTTATCGCAACTTCTTCCTTCGCAAGGTCCGGCCACTGCTCGATGCCGCTGTGAGCGACGATCTTCACCCTGTTGCGAACGCCGCCCATGATGCCGGTCGCAGGCGAAACGTCGTTGGCGACGATAATGTCGGCCCCCTTGCGTTCGAGTTTCGCCATGGCGTTGCTCTCGACATCCTGGGTCTCCGCCGCAAAGCCGATCACCAGCTTCGGCCGCAGCGTGTGATGACCGACTGTCTTCAGGATATCGGGATTTTCAGTCAGCGCGAGCGTCGGAATGGATTCGCCCGGATGCTTCTTGATCTTCTGGTCGGCGGCCGAGGCGACACGCCAGTCGGCGACGGCCGCAACCATCACGGCGACATCGACGGGAAGCGCCGCGAGAACGGCGTCCCGCATCTGGTCCGCGCGCTCGACATGAATAACCCTGACGCCCACCGGATCAGGAATGGAGACCGGCCCGGAAACGAGCGTCACATCTGCCCCGAGGGCGGAGAGGGCGGCGGCTATCGCGTGCCCCTGACGGCCGGAGGACCGATTGGCGATGTAGCGCACAGGATCGATCGGCTCATGCGTCGGCCCCGAGGTGACGATCGCCTTGCGGCCGGTGAGTGGCCGCGGCCCATCGTGGAGCAAAGCTTCCGCGGCCGCGACAATCTCGAGCGGCTCGGCCATCCGGCCGACGCCGGCTTCGCGGCTCTCCGCCATCTCGCCTGACATCGGTCCGATGAAACGGATATGGTCGCCGCGCAGGGTCTCGATGTTGCGCTTCGTTGCCGGATGCGCCCACATATGCGGGTTCATGGCGGGCGCCGCAAGCACCGGGCGGTCGGTCGCAAGCAGCACCGTCGAGGCTAGGTCGTCCGCAAGCCCGTTCGCCATCTTGGCAAGCAGGTCCGCCGTCGCCGGCGCAATCAGCACGAGATCGCAGTCGCGCGCCAGCCGGATATGCCCGACATCCTGCTCGTCCTGTCGTGAGAAAAGATCGGTGAACACATGATCGGCGGCAAGCGCGCCGACGGCAAGCGGCGTCACGAATTCCTGCGCCCCCGTCGTCATCAGCGGCCGCACGGACGCACCCCGCTCTCTGAGCCGTCGGATCAGGTCCAGGCTTTTATAGGCGGCGATCCCGCCTGAAATGATGAGGAGGATGCGTTTGCCGCTGAGAACCATGGCTTTTCCCATCGATTATCTGATTGCATCAAACCCTAAGCCTTTGGGGAATAATAAGCAATCGGCGCCGGAAAGCATGTCGGTCACAGTGACAACGCTGCCCTCTTGTGGCATGGAGCGAAGCATGGGGACCATGCGAAGCATCTTGCGGGATCGGGTATCGGCCAGCGCCGTCGCGCTGCTGGTCGCCTGTCTATTCCTGATCCAAGGGCTGCTGAGCGGCACTGCGCAGGGGGCCATGGCGGCCTCCGCCGTCGATCCCTTCGCAATCATCTGCTCTTCGAGCGGACACGGTCCCATCGACGATGCCGGACATGGCAACTTGCCGGCCAAGAAGGCGCCCGAGTGCCCGTGCGGCACGCTCTGCCGTCTGGCATCGGCTGCCATGCCGGCAGTTCTCGCCGGGCAGGCGGCGATCCTCTACGTCGCAGTCGAAACCGCAATCGACGCAACGATCCGAACCGATGCTGACGTTCCACTCGCTTTGCGCGGGCGGATCGCCGAACCGCGTGCGCCTCCCATCACTGCCTGACGTCATCGCTCCACCTCGAGCGCGTCGCGCCGAGGATCGATTTTCTTACGTTGGGAGTCCTCCATGTCCGATCTTACCATCGGTCGCGAGAGCGTTGGCGCCTCCGCGCGCTCCGCCTCCGACCTCTATCGCGCCGTCTGGCGCTGGCATTTTTACGCAGGCCTTCTTGTCCTGCCCTTCATGATCACGCTGGCGATCACCGGCGGCCTCTACCTGTTCAAGGATGAGATTGACGCGGTGATCCATTCCGAACTCAAGCGCGTCGAAGTGCAGCAAGGCGCAAACCGCGCGGCACCTTCCACGGTGGTGGCTGCTGCCCTTGCTGTTTACCCCGGAACCGCAGTCAAGTTCACCGACCCTGCCACGCCCGATGCCTCTGCCGAAATCACCGTCGGCACCGAGGCGGAAGGCAAACTTGCGGTCTACGTCAATCCCTACAGCGCCAAGGTGCTGGGCGCATTGCCGGATCGTGGAAGCGTCATGTGGACGATCCGCTACCTCCACAGCCTCAAATATTTCGGCAACTATGCGCGCATGCTGATCGAGATCGCCGCCGGATGGTCGGTCCTGTTGGTTGCCACCGGCATCTATCTATGGTGGCCGCGCCGGCAGACCGGCGGTGTTCTCTCGGTCCGAGGCACGCCGAAGCGCAGGGTCTTCTGGCGCGACATGCATGCGGTGACCGGAATCTTGATCGGCTTCTTCATCGTCTTCCTGGCCATCACAGGCATGCCGTGGTCAGGGGTCTGGGGCGGCAAGGTCAACGAATGGGCCAATGGCAACAACTTCGGCTATCCCGCGGGGGTGCGGGTTGCCGTACCTATGTCCGACGAGCATCTCGACCACGTCGCCAAGACCTCCTGGTCGCTGGAGCAAGCGCAGGTGCCACAGTCTCCAGGGCACGCGCATCTTGCACGGCCGATCGATCTCGACGCCGCCGTTGCCACCTTCGACCGTCTGGGCTTGCATCGGGGCTACGCCGTCAACATACCGACCACAGCGGATGGGGTGTTTACCGGATCGGTCTATCCCGACGATCTTTCCAAGCAGCGGGTCGTGCATCTCGACCAATATTCCGGGACGCCGCTGATCGACATGAGCTATGCCGACTACGGTCCGCTCGGCAAATCGCTCGAATGGGGCATCAACACTCATCTCGGTCAGCAGTTCGGGCTTGCGAACCAACTGGTGCTGCTTGCCGCTTGCGCGGCGATCATCCTGCTCGCGGTTTCGGCGTCCGTCATGTGGTGGAAGCGACGCCCAGCGGGCTCGCTCGGCGTCCCGCCGATGCCTGCTGACAAGCGCGTTGTCCGCGGCCTGATCGCGATGCTCGCTGTTGGCGGAGTGTTCTTCCCGCTCGTTGGCCTGTCGCTGGTCGTCATGCTGGCAGCAGACTGGGTCTATATCAGGAGCAGGACGAAGCGTTCGGCGTAAGTGAGGGGCTCGATCCGGTGCCTCTCCTCCCCGCCGTCGTCCTCATGATGCCGGCTGATGGACACGGAAAGGCCGCGGAGGAGAGGGGCCGCGGCCTTCTCAGGCATCCTCTGATGGGTCTCGATCCTCAGAGGTTGCTCATCCCGCCATCGATGACGAGTTCGCTGCCGACGATATAGGCAGCCTCGTCGGAGGCGAGGAAGATGATGGTTTTGGCGACTTCGCCGGCATCGCCGAACCGGCCGACCGGGATCTGTGCCGCCCTTGCCTTGGTGTCGGCTTCCGACATGCCGAGCTTGCCATAGAGCGGTGTCGCGATCGGTCCGGGGCTGACGGCGTTGACGCGAATGCCGCGGCCGATCAGTTCACCGGAGAGCGTCTTTGCAAGCGTCAGCAGCGCGCCCTTGGTCAGGGCGTAGACGCTCGAATTCGGCATGCCGATATGGGCATTGATCGACGTGTTGAGAACGATCGAAGCCTGCTTCGAAAACAGAGGCAGGAGGGCCTGGATCAAAAAGAACGGTCCCTTGACGTTGATCGCGACCGACTTGTCGAAGGCTTCCTCGCTCCATTGTTCGAGCGCACCGAACTCCGCCACGCCGGCGTTGACGAAAAGAATGTCGAGATGCCCGAAGGCCTCCTTGATCGCGCCGGCGACGACCTTCTGGCCGGCTGCGTTGCCGGCATCCGCCTGGATGACCAATACCTTGTCGCCGAATTCGGCGCGGGCTGCCTCGACGCTCTTGGCGCTGCTGCCGGTGATGGCAACGCGAGCGCCTTCGGCAATGAATTGACGGGCGGTTTCGAGGCCGATGCCGCTGGTGCCGCCGGTGATCAGGGCTGTCCTGTTCTGTAAGCGTGCCATTGTCGTGAGTTCCTGTGTTCCCGTTGGGCGAGCGCCCGTTGCTGCCTTGGATGATGTGATGAAAATGCTGTCGCGATAATCCGCTCTTTTCCGGAAAGCTTTTCCAGTCAGAGCGGATAGTCGAACGCAGGATCAGGTGCGGGTGATCGATGCGCCACCATCGACCAGCGAGGCCGTACCGGTGACGAAGCTCGAGTCGTCGGATGCGAGGTAGAGTACGGAGCGCGCAAGTTCCTCAGGCGCTGCGACACGCTTCAGCGCATGCAGGTTGGTGATGAAGCTCTGCTTGCCTTCGGTGTCGTTCATCTCGCGATACATGTCGGTGTCGACAGCACCCGGCAGAACCGCATTGACACGCACATTCTTCGGGCCGAATTCGGCGGCGAGCGCCTGCGTCAAGCCGATGAGGCCGGACTTGCTGGCGGCATAAGCGGCAACGCCCGGGAAGGCGAAGCTGTAGCCGACGAAAGTCGAGGTGAAGATGACGGAGCCGCCGCCGTTCTTTTCCATCTGGCCGATCTGGTGCTTGGCAGCCAGGAAGGAGGCCGTCAGGTTGATCGTCAGCGCTTCAGTGAAACCGGCTTCCGAAACGCTAGTGCTGGGACCGGCTTCGCCAAGGATGCCGGCATTGTTGAAAGCAATGTCGAGCTTGCCGTAGCGATCGACTGCGGTGGCGACCAGCGCCTTGTGATAGTCTTCCGAGCGGACGTCGCCGGCAACGGCGACGGCGTCTCCACCGGCTGCCTTGATCTCTGCCACCAGGCTTTCAAGTTCTGCCTGGCGGCGGGCGCCGACCACGACCTTTGCGCCCTCGGCAGCAAAGAGCTTGGCCGTTGCGCGACCGATGCCGGCGCTCGCGCCGGTTACGATGGCGACTTTTCCATTCAAGCGGTTCATTGTTCCATCTCCAGTGTTGGGTAGTGGGTGGCGATTGCCGTCCCTTTCGATGAGCAGAAGATGGCATTTTCCTTTCGTTCGGATTAGTCTCCAAATGGTGGAACTCGAATTCGGATTTGCCGAACGATGATCAGGGTTGAGGGAATAACGGCTTTCGTGGCGATCGTGGAAGCCGGCTCGGTCAGCGAGGCCGCCCGGCGCCTGCGGTTGTCGAAGTCTGTCGTCAGCGAGCGACTGGCGGAGCTTGAAAAATCGCTTGGCGGTGTGCTCCTTCATCGCACCACGCGAAAACTCACCCTCACGGAAGACGGCACGGCCTTTCTGGAGCGCGCGACGCGGATCGTTCAGGAAATAGAGGAAGCCACCGCCGAGATGGCGGTACGCCGTGGCACACTATCCGGACCGCTGCGCATTGCCGCCCCCGTCACCTTCGGGCGCATGCATCTTGGCCCTGCGCTATACCCGTTTCTGGCCGAGCACCCGGAGATCCAGCTTGTGCTCGACATCGACGACCGCCGCGTCGATGTCTCCTCGGAAGGGTATGATGCCGTGGTCCGCCATGGCCCGATTGTCGACTCCCGGCTGGTGGTATGGAAGCTCAGCCGCAGTCGTCGGATTTTGGTCGCCTCGCCGGATTATCTGGGCCGCCATGGTATGCCGAAGACCCTTGCCGACCTCGATGACCATAAAGGCATCTTCTACACCAACCGGGGCGTTGCCGACTGGCGGTTCCAGACCCCGGATGGAGCGATCGTCGTGCGGGCAAGCCAGGCCGTCGGCATGAACAACGGAGACATGATCCGCGATGCCGCGGCCGCCGGTCTCGGAATCGCGCTGCTGCCAGCCTTCATCGCTGGACCTGCGATCAGTAAGGGACAGCTGCAGGAAATCGATGTCGGCTACAGGCCGGAAGCCGAGTTCATCTATATGGCGCATCCGGAGGGCCGCAATCCGTCCGCGAAGTTGCGCGCCGTCGCGGACCATCTGCGCAGGACCTTCGGAGATCCGCCCTATTGGGATCCCGCCGGCTGATCAGATGAGGCTCATCATGTTTGCGGCGACGCGCGACCGCTGTGCCTTCAACATAGCAAGTCCGAGACGCGCCACCAGCGGCGGCCCCTCGATCTGGCGATAGGCGACCCCGTCGAGTGTCAGATGGGCAATTGAGGCTGGCACAATCGATACGCCGAGATCGGCGGCGACCAGATTGATGACGGATGGGATCTGCGGCGCCTCCTGTGTCACGACAAGCTCGAAACCGGCATCGCGGCAGCCGCGCACGATATCGTCATAGAGGCTGAGGCCGACCGTGCGCGGAAACAGAATGAAGGGCTCGCCCGCAAGCGCCGACACGGGCACCTTCTCATGTTTTGCAAGCGGGTGGTGCGCCGGCAAGGCAATCAGCATCGGCTCATCCGCCAGGCGTTTCAGCGTGACGTTCTTCGGATCCTCCAGGCCCGGCCTGATGAAGGCAACGTCGATTTCCTCACGCAGCAATTTCTCCATCAGCCAGTTGCTGTTCATCTCGGTCAAGGAGAGGCTCACCTCTGGCCACTGCCCGCGAAAGCGACGGATCGTGCCGCTGACCGCCGTGTTGAAGGCTGAGGACGCCGTGAAGCCGAGCGCCAGCCGACCGGTCTCGCCTCGGGTGGCGCGCTGGGCGGCGAGCTTCGCCTTCTCGGCAGCCGCAATGGCAGCGCGTCCTTCCGGCAAAAAGGCGCTCCCCGCCTCCGTCAGTTCCGCGCCATGTGGGACGCGATGAAACAGCGCCGCCCCGATCTCGTTTTCAAGATCGCGGATCTGTTGGCTGAGTGGCGGCTGGCCGATGCCGAGTTTTGCTGCGGCGCGGGTGAAATTTCCCTCTTCGGCCACGGCCAGGAAATAGCGGATATGGCGCAACTCCATCGGTATCTCCCAAAGCTATGAAGAATGGCATTTTCATATATTGGACAAATGGCGCGCTGCTGGCTAGATCAAAAGGCGTGAAAGGTTGGTACCCCCAATGCAACGCGCCGCAAACAGCTCGCCAGACGCCTCCGAAACCCATCCCCGTCCGAATCTCCACCTCGTGCGAACGACGGCGGAAATGCAGGAAAAGCAGTTCCTGCTGCGTGGCACGTCGCCTTATCGACGTGCCAGCCTCGCGCTCTTCCTTTCCGGCTTCGCTACCTTCTCGCTGCTCTATTGCGTGCAGCCGCTGATGCCGATCTTTGCCGCGGACTTCGGAGTGAGCCCGGCAGCGAGCTCGCTCTCCTTGTCCCTGTCAACAGGCTTTCTCGCCTTCGCCATCTTCTGTGCCGCGGCCGTCTCCGAAAGCTTCGGCCGCCGCAGCCTGATGTTCGCCTCGCTGCTCGGCGCGTCCGTCTGCACGATTGCCTGCGCCTTGGTGCCGAGCTGGCACGCGCTGCTCGTCATCCGCGCGCTTGAAGGGCTGTTGCTTGGCGGCGTGCCTGCCGTGGCGATGGCCTATCTCTCGGAAGAGATCGATCCCCGCGGCCTTGGCGCCTCGATGGGCCTTTACATCGCCGGCAATGCTTTCGGCGGCATGGCAGGCCGCGTCGTCACCGGCACGCTTGCCGAATTCTTTTCCTGGCGCGTGGCGCTCGGCACGCTCGGTGTCGTGGGCCTCGCCGCGGCAATTGGCTTCGTCATGCTGCTGCCCGCGTCGCGCAACTTCACGCCCCGCAAGGGTTTCGATGCCCGCTTTCATTTGAAGGCCTGGGTTGGCCACATCAGTAACCCGGCCTTGCCATTGCTCTTTGCCATCGGCTTTCTCGCCATGGGCAGCTTCGTCACGGTCTACAACTACATTGGTTTCCGCCTCGTTCAGCCGCCATACAATCTCAACCAGACGGAACTCGGCCTGATCTTCACGGTCTATCTGTTCGGTATCGCCGCATCCTGGATCGCGGGCCTGCTTGGAGATCGCATCGGCCATTTCATCGTGCTGCCGGCCGGCATTGCGATTGCGGCCGTCGGCGTCGCGGTTACGCTGTCATCCTCGCTGCCGCTGATCGTCTTTGGCATCGTGCTGCTCACATCGGGCTTCTTCGTCGCCCACTCGGTAGCGAGCGCCCTCGTTGGGCGCCTTGCCCGCGGCACCAAGGGGCACGCGTCCGCGCTCTATCTGCTGTCCTACTACATCGGCTCCAGCGTTGCCGGGTCGGTCGGCGGCTACTTCTGGGGTGCCGATGGCTGGAACGCCGTCGTTGCCTTCACGCTGTCGCTGTTGGCGCTTGGCATGGTCGCGGCACTTGCCGCCGCCAAGCTGGCGAAGCGATAGTCATTCGCGAAAATCGACAAGCCGGCTAAACATTCTTCAAGGTGCGGCGTGGCTCTTGTGACCGGGCCATGCCGCTCCAGAGATACCAGAAGACCGAGATCAGGATGATCACGCCGCCGATGATCGTGGAAAGCGTTGGCGTCTCGGAGAAGGCGAGCCAGACCCAGAGCGGGCCGAGCACCACATCGAGCAGACCGATCAGTCCGGCCTCGCTCGAGGGAATATAGCGGCCGCCGGTCATGAACAGCAGATAGGCGATCCCCGATGTCGTCGACCCGAAGACGGCAAGCACGAGGATTTCCTGCAGGCTCGGTATCGCGTGCGACATCAGCGGCAGGCAGAGCAGCACGCAGAAGCCGGATCCAAGCGCGTTGACCGGCGCCAGCCGCAGCGCGGGATAGCGCCGCGCCGCGACGAGCAGGATGCTGAAGGTCAAAGTCATCAGAAATGCCAGCGCGTTGCCCGCGATGTCCTGGGGCCTCGCCCCGAAACCTGCAACAATCAGGACGCCAACGAAGGCGATCATACTGGCGATGAGCACACGCCTGCTGATCTTCTCCTTCAGCCAGACATAAGCGATGGCTGCCGCGACGAAGGGGACGGTCGCATAGATCGCCAGCACGTTGGCGACGGTCGTCAGCTTGAGCGCGCCAATATAGCCGTACATCGAAATCGCGGCCATCAGACCAAACAGCGGATAGAAATAGAGCGGTACCTTGCCAGGCTCGGCACTGATCCGCTTCTTTGCCAAAATGATGATCGTCAGCGCCAGTCCACCAAACAGTGAGCGCCAGCCGAGCACCGTCCAGACATCGAGGTCGAGCGCCCGGACGAAGAGCCCCGCGGTGCTCCACATGATCGTAGCAATGCTGACGAGGAGCATACCGTAGGTGCGGGGCTGCATGGCGGGTCCGTTCGTTGGAAGGGCAGCTGTCGATTCGACATCCGATCTCTATCAGAGACGCACGACCCGCGATCGATCGGTTGCGCCACGCCATAGCGTAATCGGACAGAAAATGTCTCCGAGACAGGTGCCTTAGCGCTATCCGAGCCTGATGTAGGGAACGTCCTTCTTGGCCACCTCGTCGAGTGCTTCGTCATAGCCGGCATCGGCATAGCGCATGACGCCAAGCGCCGTGTCGTTGGTGAGCGCATGGTCGAGCCGCTCGTCGGCGGCATCGGTGCCGTCGGCCACGACGGTCACGCCGCAGCTTGTCATGTAGCCGGCATAGCCGCCGCCGCCGGAATGAACGACCACGAGATCAGCCATCGACGAGCAGAGCATCATCGCATCGATCAGCGGCCAATCGGCGATGGCGTCGGAGCCGTCCTTCATCCGCTCGGTCATGATGTTCGGATGCGCCATCGCGCCGGCATCGAGATGATCGCGCGAGAAGGCGACGGGCCCCTTCAGCTCACCGCTTGCGACGAGTTCGTTGACCCGGCGGGCCAGCATCGTGCGCTCCCCGTGACCGAGCCAGGCAATACGCGCCGGCAAGCCCTCGAAGGGCACTTGCTCGCGCGCCAGCCGGATCCAGTTGGTGATGATCTTGTTTTCGGGGAACATTTCGAGCAGCAGATCATCGATCCGGGCAATGTCGCTTTCCTCGCCAGAGAGTGCCATCCAGCGGAAGGGCCCGATCGCCCGGGCAAAGAGCGGCCGTAGATAGGCTTCAGTGAAGATCGGAATGTCGAAGGCATTGGCGACGCCGCCTTCCTTGGCCTGGGTGCGGATCAGGTTGCCGTTGTCGAAGACCTCGGAGCCCTTCTTCTGAAAATCCAGCATCGCTGTCACGTGCTGCACGATCGAGGCGCGGCTTGCCGCCATCAGCTGTCCCTGGCCGTCGTCGCGCAGTTCGCGTACCTGCGCCAGACTCATGCCCTTCGGCACGTAGCCGTAGACGAGGTCGTGCGCGGAGGTCTGGTCGGTGACGATGTCGGGCACGATGCCGCGCCTAGCAATCTCGGGATAGATTTCCGCCGCGTTGCCGACGAGGCCGACGGAGAGCGCCCGCTTTTCCTTCACGGCGGCGTCGATCATGGCGAGCGCGGTATCGAGATCCGGCGCGATTTCCTGCAGGTAGCCGACCTCCTGCCGCTTCTTCGCGCGTTCCGGATCGATGTCGACGCAGAGGATGGCGGCACCCGCCATGCGGCCGGCGAGCGGCTGCGCGCCGCCCATGCCGCCGAGCCCCGCCGTCAGCACGAAGCGTCCGAAAAGATCGCCGCCGAACCGGCGCTCGGCAATGCGCATGAAGATTTCATAGGTTCCCTGAATGACACCCTGGCTGCCGATGTATTGCCAGGCGCCGGCCGTCAGCCCGCCCCAGCAGATCAGTCCCTTGCGCTGCAGCTCGTAGAAGACCTCGGCCTTCGCCCATTGCCCGACGATGTTGCAGTTCGCCATGATGACAAGCGGTGCCTTCGCGTGCGTCTTCACAAGGCCGATCGGCTTGCCAGACTGGATGAGGAGTGTCTGGTCCTCATCCATTTCGGTCAGCGCCTTAACGATGCCCTTGTGCGCCGCCCAGTTACGGGCGGCTTTGCCCAGCGCGGCATAGACGATGAGATTATCCGGATCCTCGCCGACGGAGAGAACGTTTTCGAGAAGCCGCAGCAGCGCTTCCTGCCGCCAACCCTTGGCGCGCAGCTCCGGCCCGCCCGGGATCGGAAATTTCGGATGACGTGGATTGGGTTTCGGCATCTTGGTCGTTCCTCTATCTCTGTCTTTCCTAGGCTTCAGAGGCCTATGTTCCGTTCACTTGGCGGGCAGTGAGCGCACAAAGGCCGTCGCGGCCCCCAGGAGGCGGCGCCGCAAATCGTCATCGCCGTAAATCTCCGCGCCGACCCGGATCCAGCCGTGCATGGCGCGACCGCCGGAAAGCATCTGCACGGCGCCGGGCAAATCGAGCGCCCAGCCGTCGTTTCCTTTGCCGAGACGGACCAGCAGACCGTCCTGTCGGGCGCCGCAAAGGAGATTGCCGTCGAGCAGAAAGGCCAAACCACCGAACATCGGCTTCTCGCTGAGACCGGACATGGTACCCAGCTCTTCCCTCAGCAATTCCTCGAGGCCGACGTCCCGCGCCATGCGATCAGGCCTTTGCCGCGAGCGCGTAGCGGGCAAGCTCGATGCCCATCGCCTTTTCCACCGGGGGATAGACGGTCGGGTCGAGAACGCTCGCCGACAGCGGTATGATGTTCATCGGCACATGCAGGATGAAGACATGCATGCCGCCCTTCAACTGGCCGACGCTCAGCGGTTCTCCCTCGGGCGAGAGCGTTGTGATGACCGAGGGGAAGGTGGCGATCCGTTTGCCCTCGATATCGTCGACGGCCATGTATTCGTTCATCACATGCATGGTCACCGCCTTGTCGCCGGAGCCGACGACGATCGTGCCGATGTCGAAGGCCTCCTTGGTGTAGACGACGTCCTTCTTGGTGATGATGCCTTCGGCGAGGATGTGGCCGCCGGTCGTCTTGCAGATGGCGTCGATTACGGCAGAACCGCCGATCTTCTCCGCGGCAATAATCGCCTCGCCCAGGGCCAGTGCCATCGAGATGCCGCCCAGTGCCGCGTGGGTGCGCACGTAGGAGGCGCGCAGCGGATTGCGGCAGCTGGCGATGAAGCCACCCGACTGGTCGGAGGCCGCGCGCAGGATCGGCGAGATCTTCGCCGTCGCGCCCTTGACGACAAGCTCGATGTATCGGTTTTCGGCGCGGTTGCCGCCGACCGCCGTCTGGATCATCTGCTCGGGCGAGCCCGCCATGCCGATCGAGCCCATGTCGCCGGTCGGATGCGCGCGGATATCGCCGGCGGCATCGACGACCTTGGTTCCGAGGATGGCGGAAGGCAGCCAGCCGTTCAGCGTCGACGACTTGCCGTTCTGGCCGATGATCAGGCCGGATAGTTTTTCGCCGAGTTCGTCCTGCAGCAACTGCACGGCCTTTACATAGTCGATACCCTGCATTTCCCAGGGCGTCGTGGAGGCGGGCGCGCCGATCGCGGCGGCGGTCGCAATCCAGTCGTCGTCCTTCAATTCGTCGATCGATACGAGTTCCGGCTTGCCGACATTGACGGCGGCATAGCCGAGCATGCGACCGTGATCCGCCCAGCCGCCGCCACCGGCGGCATAGACCGACCCGCCCTTGACCGCTGCTTCGACGTCCTTCTCAACCAGTATGCGTCCCATCAGACATTCTCCTGCATCAAGCTCTTGTCCATGTCCAAGACGGCTTCGAAAAGCACGGCCGCCCCAAGCGCGATGTCGTCGTTGTCAGCCCATTCGTCAGCGGAGTGGCTGCGTCCCTCCTTGCAGGGCACGAAGATCATCGCCGCAGGTGCCACCTTGGCAATCCAGGCCATGTCGTGGCCGGCGCCCGATGCCATTCGCCGGTGCCTGGCGCCGACGGTTTCGCACGCTTTTTCGAGCGTCTTCAACAGCCCGGCATCGCTCGGCGTCGGACGGTTATCCGAAACCCGCATGGGACTCTTGATCGATACTCCGTAAGCAATGGCTAACTTAATGACATGTTCGTCCAGCCACTCACAGAAGGCTTCCATGTCGTTGCGGACCTCGGCGCGCCCATCGATCAGCAGGACGACCTTCGAGGGAACGACGTTGGCCGCATTCGGCTCGATCCGGAACTCGCCGACCGTCGCCGCGAAATGCCCCGGCGTCTTCGCGCGGGCGGCTGCGGCATTGCGGATATCGAGAACCAGTTGCGCCGCGGCGACCAGCGCATCCGAGCGGCTATCCATCGGCGTCGTGCCGGCATGGTCGGCGCGCCCCTCGACGACAATCTCAATCCGGGTGATCCCGGCAATCGCCGTGACGATGCCGATATCCTTCTTCTCGTTCTCAAGGACCGGGCCCTGCTCGATATGCAACTCGAGAAAGCCGGCAATATCGGGCCTGTTTTGCTGCTGCAGCACGCCCGGGCGCCCACCGACTTCGGCAATCGCCTCGGCCAGATCGCGTCCATCAGTCACGCGCGAAAGCCAGGGCTCCGGCAGTTGCCCGGTCATTCCCCGGCTGCCGATACAGGAGACACCGAAGATGCTGACCTCCTCCGCAAGGAAGTCGACAATCTCCAGGTCGTGATCGAGTTCAATGCCCCGATCGCTCAGCGCACGCGCGACCTCAAGCGCCGCCACGACGCCGGCAATGCCGTCGAACCTCCCGCCATCCGGCACGGTGTCCGAATGCGAACCGAGCATGATCGTGCCGAGCCCGTCCACTGCGCCCCGTCGCTTGCCGATCAGGTTGCCGGCGGCATCGATCCTTGTCGCAAGACCAGCCGCCCGCATCCGCGCTTCGAGATGGGAGCGCCCCTCGAGAAAGAGCGGCGAGAAGGCACGGCGGGTCCAGGGATGGCCGGGTTCAGTGATCCCGGCCAGGGCGTCGATATCCTCGGAGATACGACCTGCGTTGACCGGCAGGTTTCTGGTCATCCTGCGGCTCCCGCGATCACCTGCCTCGGCAGCGGACGCACAAATCGGCCGGTCCCCGGTTCCGCCAGCACGGTCGCGCCATCGGTGATCTTCTCCCCGCGCAGATAGGTCGCGGCGACCGTCCAGGGAAGGCGGATGCCGTTGTAAGGGCTCCAGCCAACCACGTTGTTGCCGCTCGCCGCCGCGTCATAGACCGTTTCGCGCGGTTCGAGCACGACGATGTCGGCATCCTTGCCTGGCGTGAGCGCGCCCTTGACGTGATCGAGGCGGAAATGCTTCGCCGGGTTTTCCGCCATCAGCTTGGCCGCGAAGGTGAGCGGAATGCCGCGCTCGGAGGCACCCTTGACGAAGAGCGGCACCATCACTTCAAGCCCGGGCACGCCTGACGCGTTCGCGAGCATGTCAGGATTGGTCTTCCGATTTTCGGACCAGCTGACGTGATCCGTCGACACCAGCCAGACATTGCCCTCCGCAACCCTGCGCCACAGCGCCTCGACCTCGGCGCGCGGCCGGACCGGCGGATTGATCTTTGCCTTGCCGCCGAGGCGCTTGACGTCGTGTTCCTCGTCCAGCGTCAGATAATGGATGCAGCACTCCACCGTCGCCTCGAAACCGTCACGGCGGTAGGCGCGCGCGATGTCATAGCCGCGTCCGAGCGAGCAATGCACGACATGCGACGGACAGCCGGTATTGGCCCCGGTTTCGAAGATGGCATGCATCGCCAGCAGTTCGGTGATCGGCGGCCGAGACAGCCCATGCGCGCGCCAATCGGTGATGCCGCTTGCTTTCACGCGCTCCATATAGGTGCGGACCGCCTCGTCATCCTCGTTGTGGACGCCGGCGGTCAGCCCCGTCGGTGCGATCGCCGCAAAGCATTCGTCCAGCAGGGCAGGGGGGATGCGCGGGAAACGTTTCGGATCCGTACCGAACGTCGAGAACTTGAAGGCGGCAACGCCGGCATCCACCATTTCGGTGATCCGCTTGGCGCCTTCCTCGGGATCGACGGTGCCGTAGAGCGCGAAATCGACTCGTGCCTGCGGGCCGGCATGGGCGATCTTCTTCCTCACGGCTTCCGCCGAGCAGACGAGGTTGCCTTCGTCATAGGGCATGTCGACGATCGTCGTCACGCCGCCGGCAGCAGCCGAGCGCGTCGACCAGATGAAATCCTCCTGGTTCTTCTGCGACAGAGAGTGAACTTGGGCGTCGATGGCGCCCGGCAGGATCAGGGCCTTGCCGAGCAGATGGCGCTCGCGCGCGGCAGGCGGCACGCCGAGCCCGATTTCTGCAATCTTGCCATCGCGGACGGCGACGTAGCCGGCTTCCAGAATGCGCTCCGGCAAAACGACCGTGCCTTGCAGAACGAGATCGAAATCAGCCATGCCGCTTTCTCCGTGGCGAATATTGAAGGATCAGATGGCGACCGGTTCCTGGGTCAGGCGCTGCTCGATGCGCGCCAGCGAGCCGAGTGCAAAGAAATCGTCGAAGGATGCGATCGGCACCTCTTCGATCAGCTTGGACATGAAGGCGTCGGAGCCGAATTCTTCCTCGATCGCTTCCACTTCGGCAGAGAGTGGCCGGTCGACCGTATAAAAGTCCGCATGCTTGCGAACGACGTCATAGAGCATTCCGCCGACACCTTTCGGCTTGTCGCCAAGGATGTCCACGGCTTGGGCCGAAAGCAACGCCTCGAGAGCAGCAAGTCGCATCAGGGCGCGCATCTGGCGCTCGAAGCGCTCGATCACCAGCGGCAGGAACGCGGCCTCGTCCTCAAGCCCGGCCGCGACCACCAGCGACTGCGCCGAAACCGGGTTCGACATCGAGAGCACGCGCGAAAAGATCTCGCCGGCCAGCTTGATGATTGGGCCAAAACCGGTGGCAATACGGCCGGGCGGCACGAGATTGACCGGCAGATCGCGGCGCTGGCCGTTGCCGAGCAGGACGCAGCGGTTGAAGGCATTGCGGGCGGCATGCGCCATGCAGAGCGCGGCCGATTCCAAAAGGATCGTCACGTCGAGCGGCAGCGATCCGCCCGAGGTCATGACCCGGCCCTCGACGACGACGGGGTTGTCGTCGGAGCGTCCGGTGGCGGCCAAGATCTTGTGGCCTGTTGTCAGCAGGTTCTCGATGACCGCCCCGAAGACCTGCGCGATCATCCGGAGGCTCAAGGGATCCTGGACATGGGTTTTGACTGGCCATTGCCAGGCGTCCGAGGCGTTGCAGAGCCAGGAGCCGATCAAGGCCTCCCGGGAGGTGCCGACATGGCGAACGGAAAGCCACGGGTCGCGGGAGGCGCCGAGCGCGCCTGACGCCATCATCCCCGAGGCCAGCAGCACGCGTATGGAGGCCGCGGCGCTGCGGGTCGCGTCCGCCGCCGCGGCAAAGCTCACTGCGTTGACGCTGAGCGAGGCCAGGCTGTCGCGCGGAGCCATGGTGAAGGGCTTCATGCCGGCCGCGGCGAAGGCATCGGCGGCCCGCATGCGCTTGCCACTGTAGACCGCTTCCCCGACGCCGGTCAGCACGGCGCCGATCTGGCCCATGAGACCGATGTCGGCGCAGCCGATGGAACCGGTGCGGCGGACGACGGGGATGATGTCGGCTTCCAGCATGCGCATATAGGCATCGACGAGTTCGCGCGTGCAGCCGACCTGTCCGGTCAATGCGGTATTGATGCGGATGGCCATCGCATTGCGCACCACGGAGCTCGAAAACGGTGTCCCGGTGCCGAAGTGATGTGCACGCACCAGCCCGAGATTGAAGGCGTCCAGATCTTCAGGAGACCACTCGACATCCTTCATGGCGCCGACGCCGGTGGTCGCTCCGTAGACCGGCATCCCGGCCTTGATCGCGTCCTCAACGATCCCGCGCGCGATCTCGACGCGGGCCATCCCGGTCGCGGAAGCTGAAAGCGCCACCTTGCCCGATCCGATCCTCACCATCTCAGCAAAGCTGAGCGGCTGCCCGGAAAGTTCGATGCGGGGGCGTTCATGCTTCATCTGCCATATCTCCTTGAAAAGTGAGAGTATGCGACGGCGCTACCGAATGGGATATCCCAAATATCGAACACAGCATGCCTTGCTGCGACGGATCAGGTGACCACCCAGGCAATATAGATAAGAGCAAGCGCGATAATCCAGAGGGCGACCCGACCGGAGCGATTATGGCGTGCCTCGGATTTGCCGATCGCCTCGGCCGTTTCCGCGTCGAACCGCAATCCATTCTCGCTCATCTGTAGCAGCTGATGGTGAAACTTCTCGGTCTTGGCGGCAATCTCGGGCGCCGCCTCGGCAAGCTTCACAGCCGCCTTCAGCCCGTCCTTGAGATCGGTGACGATGCGCTTCGGGCCGAGATTGTTGCGGATCCAGTCGCCGACGACAGGTTCGGACGCCTTCCACATGTTGAAGCGTGGATTGAGCATGCGCGACACGCCTTCGACCACGACCATGGTCTTCTGCAGCATGACCAGTTCCGGTCGCGTCGCCATGTCGAAGAGTTCGGTCACCTCGAACAGCAGCGTCAGCAGCTTGCCCATCGAGATCGTTTCGGCAGGCTGGCCATGAATCGGCTCGCCGATCGCGCGGATCGCCTGCGCGAAGCTCTCGACATTGTGGTGGCCCGGCACGTAGCCGGCTTCGAAGTGGACTTCCGCGACCCGGATATAGTCGCGGGTGATGAAGCCGAAGAGAATTTCGGCGAGGAAGCGGCGCTCCTTTTTCCCCAGGCGTCCGACGATCCCCATGTCAACGGCGACGATATCGCCGTGTTCGTCGACAAAGAGGTTACCGGGATGCATATCGGCGTGGAAGAAGCCGTCGCGCAGCGTGTGGCGGAGAAATGACTGGATCAATGTGTCCGCGAGCCGGTTGAGATCGTGGCCGGCGGCGCGCAGGCCCTCGACATCCGACATCTTCACGCCGTCGATCCACTCCATGGTGATCACGTCGCGGCCGGTGCGCTCCCAATCCACCTTCGGTACACGGAAGCCCGGGTCCTTCTCGGTGTTTTCAGCAATCTCGGAAAGGGCCGCGGCCTCCAGCCGCAGGTCCATTTCGACCTTGGTGGTCTGCTCGAGGGTCTTGGTGACTTCCACCGGCCTCAGGCGCCGGCTCGAAGGCATGAAGCGCTCCTGCATGTGAGCGACGAGGTACATCGCCTCGATATCATGCGTGAACCGCTGGCGCACGCCGGGGCGGACGACCTTGACCGCAACCTTCTTGCGTCCGGCAGGCGTATTGACCTCGGCGGGGTGCACCTGGGCAATCGAAGCCGCTGCAATCGGCTCATCGAAGCTCGCATAGAGCTCCTCGATCGGGCGGCCGAGAGACCCGGCGATGCTCGCCTTGGCCGCTGCGAGCGGAAAGAATGCCATGCGGTCCTGAAGCTGCGACAGATCGTCGGCGAACTCGACGCCGACGACATCCGGGCGCGTCGCCAGGAACTGGCCGATCTTCACGTAGGAGGGGCCGAGCCGCTCAACCGCCTGCGCCAGCCGGTCGCTGCGCTTCTTCGACTTCGAACGATTGCGCGCGAACAAGCCGACAAACGACTTGGCAAGGCCGATCGACGGCGGAAGATCTTCCGACGGCAGGGCCGAAACCACGCCTTCGCGCACCAGAATCCAGCCGACGCGCGAGAGCCGGAAATATGCCCCCAGAGTGCTCATGCCGGATTGCCTGCCTGCGAAAGCCAGCGGGTGAACGATGTGCCCTCAACCATGCGTCAGAGCTTCCAGCCGGAATGAAGGGCTGCGATGCCGCCGGTATAGTTCGTGAAGCTCACGCGCGAGAAGCCGGCATTGCGGATCATCTCGGCGAAGTTCTCCTGGTTGGGGAACTTACGGATGGATTCGACGAGATACTGATAGGGCTCGGCCTCGCCGGTGATCGCCTTGCCGAACTTCGGAATGGCATTGAACGACCAGCTGTCATAGACGCGGTCGAGCAGTGGCATGTCGACTTCGGAGAATTCGAGTACGAGCAGCCGGCCGCCGCGCTTCAGCACACGATACGCTTCGCTCAGCGCCACGTCGATGCGCGGCACGTTGCGGATGCCGAAGGCGATCGTATAGGCGTCGAAGCTGTTCGGCTCGAACGGCAGCTCCTCGGCGTTCGCCTCGACGAAGGTCAGGTTGTCGGAGAGCTTCTTCTTGGCGGCGCGCTCGGCGCCGACTGATAGCATCGAGCCGTTGATGTCGAGCACGGTCGCATGCGCCTGCCGATTGGAAGCTTCGATGATGCGGAAGGCGATGTCGCCGGTGCCGCCGGCAACGTCGAGAACCTTGTAGCCCGGCTCCTTGCGCGGATTGAGCGCCGCAATCATGGCGTCCTTCCAGACGCGGTGCATGCCGACCGACATGACGTCGTTCATGATGTCGTAGCGTTTGGCGACCTTGTGGAAGACCTCGTTGACGAGGCCCTGCTTTTCACCATCCGCCACTTCGCGGAAGCCGTAAGATGTTTCCATGCCGCCTTCGGCGGAGGTACGGCTTTCTGACATCGAAATACTCCATCTTTCTGAAATCGGCGCGGCGACCATAGCGAACGGACGCGCGCGGCGCTATCTGTGGGCCACGGTCAAAGCCGCGGCACCTTGGCGCTATAGCGCACAACGCCCGTGGTTGAAACATGTTAGATATAGATGGGTTAAGATGCCGGAATTGCCAGAAGTCGAAACCGTCCGACGCGGGCTTGCCCCCACCATGGAAGGTGCGCGGATCGCCCGCCTGGAGCTGCGCCGCAAGGACCTGCGGTTTCCCTTTCCGGACGGTCTGGAGACGCGGGCGACTGGCCGCAGCATCGTCGCGCTCGGTCGCCGCGCCAAATATCTGCTGATCGATCTCGATGACGGCATGACGATCATCTCGCATCTCGGCATGTCAGGTTCCTTCCGCATCGAGGCAGGACCGCTATCCGATGTGCCCGGTGAATTTCGCCACGCGCGCTCGAAGGATGAAAAGCACGACCACGCGATCTTCCACTTGGAGGGACCGAAAGGCATCAGCCGTGTCATCTATAATGACCCGCGCCGCTTCGGCTTCATGGACCTGGCGCAGCGCTCCGAGCTTGAACTCAATCCCTTCCTCTTCGGGCTCGGGCCGGAGCCGACCGGCAACGAACTCAGCGCTGCCTATCTGGCGGAACGATTCGTGGGCAAGGCGCAGCCGCTGAAGAGCGCGCTGCTCGATCAAAAGAATATTGCCGGGCTCGGCAATATCTATGTCTGCGAGGCGCTGTGGCGCGCGCACTTGCGCCCCACCCGGGCAGCGGCGACTGTCGTCACCAAGACCGGTAAGCCAACCAAGCAGATGGACCTCCTCGTCGCCTCGATCCGCGACGTCATCGCCGACGCCATCAACGCTGGTGGCTCTTCACTGCGCGACCATATCCAGACCGACGGCTCGCTCGGCTATTTCCAGCATTCCTTCTCGGTCTATGATCGCGAAGGTCTACCTTGCCGCACGCCGGGCTGCAGCGGTACGGTCGCACGCATCGTCCAGGCGGGGCGCTCGACCTTCTACTGCCCTGACTGCCAAAAATAACGGGAGGATTGTCCATGGCCTACGAAACGCTGATCGTCGAAACCCGCGGAGCGGTAGGGCTCATCACATTGAATCGCCCGCAGGCGCTGAACGCGCTGAATTCGACAGTACTGAAAGAGCTTCTGCAGGTTCATGAAGCCTTCCAGGCCGACGACGCTATTGGTGCGATCGTTTTGACTGGCTCCGAGCGCGCATTCGCGGCTGGCGCCGACATCAAGGAAATGCAGCCTCTCGGCTATGTCGATGTCTATAGCCGCGATCTGATGAGCGGCTGGGACGACGTTGCCAAGGTGCGCAAGCCTGTCATCGCGGCGGTCAGCGGCTTTGCGCTTGGCGGCGGTTGTGAGCTTGCGATGATGTGTGACATCATCATCGCCTCGGAGACTGCCAAGTTCGGCCAACCCGAGATCACCCTCGGCGTCATCCCCGGCATGGGCGGCTCTCAGCGGCTGACGCGCGCCGTCGGCCGATATAAGGCCATGGATCTGATCCTCACCGGCCGAATGATGGATGCCGCCGAAGCGGAGCGGGCGGGACTCGTTTCACGTGTGGTGGCGCCCGAGCGCCTGCTGGACGAGGCGCTGGAGGCGGCCGCCAAGATTGCCTCGCTGTCGCGCCCTTCGGTTCTGATGGCCAAGGAAGCGGTCAACCGCGCGTTGGAGACGACGCTGGACGAAGGTCTGCGCTTCGAGCGCCGGCTTTTCCATAGCCTGTTTTCCACCGAAGATCAGAAAGAGGGGATGACGGCCTTCATCGAAAAGCGTAAGCCTGCCTTCAAGAACCGCTGAGCCTCTCAGAAAGGCGGCGTTTCCTTGAAAATGCGCGTTGACGTGGGTCGGCTTTAGGGTTATATGCCCGCCCACGGTTCGGGAAGCCACTCCGGTTTTCCGATTATGCTCCCTCATTGCTGTATGAAGTGGCCGCAAGGCCCGCGGTGATGACGGAGTTTGTTCGAATTCTTAGAGAGGCATCCATGGCCAATACAACTTCGGCGAAAAAAGCGACCCGCAAGATCGCCCGCCGTACCGACGTCAATAAGGCTCGTCGCTCGCGCGTTCGTACTTTCGTTCGCAAGGTCGAAGAGGCACTCGCATCCGGTGATGCTGCCAAGGCAAAGGAAGCATTCCTCGCTGCGCAGCCGGAACTGGCTCGCGCCGCAAGCAAGGGCGTGCTGCACGCCAACACGGCTTCCCGCAAGGTTTCGCGCCTCGCAGCTCGTGTGAAGGCTCTGTCGGTTTCTGCGACCGCATAATCTTTCGTTAATAAACGCAGCATTATGATTAGCCCGGCAACTTTGTCGGGCTTTTTCGATTCCGCCGACTAGCTTCCGTATGGTTAATTCGGCGACGATTTCATGTCGAGCGTGTGACATGAAAAATGCAATGAAAACAAATACTTGTTGTAGGATACTTCAGGTGTGCTCGACTCAGGCCCTACAATCTGCGGTCTGAGCAGAGTCAAGAAGCTTTTTTATTTTTTTCTTTTTATGCGTGTCAAAAATGCCCAGAATCGGAATCCCCTTGATTCAAAAGCGATTCTTTTTTGACATCGATGTGACGCTCAAAAACTGCAGCCGGAGTCAACGGCCCGCTCTTAATTTTGCGTAAAATTCATCGTTGATTCCCGCATTCGATCCTGCCTAAATGCCGATCAACAAGGGGTCCAGACATCACCTGTAAAGGCTTGGTCTGAAACTGCCACGTCGGCAGGGCGATGATCCTGTGCCACTTGTTACGGAGAGTCAAAGTCTTCGGTTTTTCACGCAGTTAGGCATTTTTGACCGCGATGTGGCTGTCGCGGAACGGTGATGTTTTGTGTGTTGGTTGCACGCGTTGCGTGAAGCCGAATTGGGAAGAGAAGTCGTGGCAGGACGATTGGACGCCGGTGTTACGAGGAACGGCATCCAGTCCGAGGGAACGCAGTCGAACCGCATGATGCGGCGCGCGCTTTCCCGGGAGCATCTTGCGAGTGGGGCAGTATTTGAGTGAACCGGCAGGCGAGTGGCTCATGAGGGTGCCACTTTCTAGCCATAGCGGGGAAATAATCGGGCGACGAAACAAAGTCGGCCGACGAATGGAAGGCGGCATGATGCAGATGAATACAATGACGGCGGATGTCCTGGAGAGTGGGGACAATGAACCGCAGGCGTTTGGCTCTATTTGCGCCGAGGCGGCAGGGGAAAAGGGAGACATGAAGCATGGTGTACTTTTCGAGCGTGTCAGCGCCCGTCTGAAGGCGCAGGTCGGTCCGGATGTTTATGCAAGCTGGTTTGCGCGGCTGAAATTGCATTCGGTTTCAAAGAGCGTCGTGCGCCTGACGGTGCCGACGACTTTCCTGAAGTCCTGGATCAACAACCGGTATCTTGAGCTGATCACCAGCCTGTTCCAGGCCGAAGACTCTGAAATCCTGAAAGTCGAAATTCTTGTTCGCACGGCAACGCGTGGCGTTGGTAAGCCGGCTGAAGAGCCGGTTTCCCCGGAGCCTGTTGCCGCTGCGCAGACGCGCCGCCCTGTGGCGCAGCATGCCGGCCAGATTGCACAGCAGGCGGTTTCGTCCGCTGCTGCAGCCCGTCCGGCCACCTCCGGCCAGCCGCTCTTCGGCTCGCCTCTGGATTCCCGCTTCACCTTCGACACCTTCGTCGAAGGCAGCTCGAACCGCGTGGCGCTTGCCGCCGCCAAGACGATTGCGGAAGCCGGACAGGGCGCTGTCCGTTTCAATCCGCTCTTCGTCCATTCCAGCGTCGGTCTCGGCAAGTCGCATCTTCTGCAGGCGATCGCCAATGCCGCGGTTCAGAACCCGCGCGCACTGCGCGTCGTCTATCTGACGGCAGAGTATTTCATGTGGCGTTTCGCAACCGCGATCCGCGACAATGATGCTTTGACTCTGAAGGACTCGCTGCGCAACATCGACCTGCTGATCATCGACGACATGCAGTTCCTGCAGGGCAAGATGATCCAGCACGAGTTCTGCCACCTGCTGAACATGCTGCTCGACAGCGCCAAGCAGGTCGTGGTCGCTGCCGATCGCGCTCCCTGGGAGCTGGAATCGCTTGATCCACGCGTCCGCTCGCGTTTGCAGGGCGGTGTGGCCATCGAGCTCGATGCGCCGGACTACGAAATGCGCCTCGAGATCCTGAAACGTCGCCTCGCCGTAGCTCGCGTCGAGGATCCGTCTCTGGAAATCCCGGCCGAACTGCTCAACCATGTTGCCCGCAACATCACGGCGAGCGGCCGCGAACTGGAAGGCGCCTTCAACCAGCTGCTCTTCCGTCGCTCCTTCGAGCCGAACCTGACGGTCGAGCGCGTGGATGAGCTTCTTGCCCACCTCGTTGGTTCGGGTGAGCCGCGTCGCGTCCGCATCGAGGATATCCAGCGCATCGTCGCACGGCACTACAATGTGTCGCGCCAGGAACTGGTGTCCAACCGCCGCACTCGCGTCATCGTCAAGCCGCGTCAGATCGCCATGTATCTGTCGAAGACGCTGACGCCGCGGTCCTTCCCGGAAATCGGCCGTCGCTTCGGCGGTCGCGATCATACGACCGTGCTGCATGCCGTTCGCAAGATCGAGGAGTTGATCGCCGAGGATACGAAGCTCTCGCATGAGATCGAGTTGCTGAAGCGCCTGATCAACGAATAGTCGGGAAACCTTCTGTGCTTTGACGGCCGGGGCATTGCTCCGGCCGTTTTCTTTTGCGCACAATCTTCTGTACGCTGGCGCTGAGGAGCATGCGCCGCGGGCGCAAAAGGGGAGGGAGTTGATGAGTTTCGACAGGATCGCCGTTCTCGGGCTGGGCAAGGTCGGGCGGTTGGCAGCGACGCTCCTGCACGAGGGGGGCTTCGACGTTCTCGGCGTCGATATCCAGGCGCCGACGGAGAGCCTTCCGTTCCAGTGCAGGAGTGGGGACGTTTCCGACCCCGCCACCATCGGCGAACTGCTGTCGAGTGTCGAGGCCGTGCTTTCCTGCCTGCCCTATCACCTCAACATCGTTCTGGCGCGCGCTGCCCATCTTGCGGGAATCCATTATTTCGACCTCACGGAAGACGTGCCGACCACAAATTTCATCATCGAACTATCCAAGACCGCGCGCGGGCTGATGGCGCCGCAATGTGGCCTCGCCCCCGGCTTCGTCGGCATTGTCGGATCGAGCCTCGCGGATGGGTTCGACAAATGCCGCTCCATTCGCATGCGGGTCGGCGCCCTGCCGCAGCATCCGACCGGTCTCCTCGGCTACGCCTTCAACTGGTCGCCCGAAGGCGTGGTCAACGAGTATCTGAACGACTGCGAAGTGATCGAGGGGGGCATTCGCAAGCTCGTCTCGCCGATGGAATGGCACGAGACGATCTATGTCGAGGGCGTGAAGCTGGAGGCCTTCACGACATCAGGCGGCCTCGGAACCATGTGTGACACCATGCTCGGCAAGGTCGAGAACCTCGACTACAAGACGATGCGCTATCCCGGACACATGGATCTGATGAACTTCTTCTTTCACGAACTCCTGATGCGCGACAGGCGCAAGCTTGCCGGTGAAATCCTCACCAACGCCAAGCCGCCGGTCGAGGACGATGTTGTGTATGTCCACGTCGCCGCGGAAGGCACCGAGAACGGCGGCCTGCGTCGCAAGGAGTTTGTGCGCGCCTACTATCCGATCGAGATAGCAGGCGCTCGCCGGACGGCGATTGCCTGGACGACATCGGCCTCGGTGGTTGCCGTGATCGAGATGGTGCGCGAGGATCTGCTGCCGTCCACCGGCTTCCTGCATCAGGAATACATTCCGTTGGAGATGTTCCTGAACACGCCGACCGGCAGCCTTTTCAAGACCGGTGCGCCTGGACGTTAGCCCGCCAAGCTCGTCCAGTATGCCCCCTCGAACGGGACCGCAGCGAATCGCTCGTTGATTTCGGCGAGGCTGCCCGCCGGATCGAGATCGCCGAACAGGTCAGGCCTTACCCAGGATGCCACGGCTTCCGCCGCCAGCACATTCAGTGGCACGGCGTTGAAGAAGTTCCACATGCCATGCACATTTCTCTCGCGCACAGCCTTCAGTGGGGCAAGGGCGGGTGCCTTGACGGTTTCCTGGAGCGACCGACGGGCTTCTGCGGGATCGACGCCAGGGCCAATCGAGAAGACGGTGTAGACGCCGCCCGGCGAGCCTGTGGCGATATAGACGTCCGGCTCCGCCGCGATGATGTACTCCGCCGTCACCGGCCCGCCCTGCGGCGGCAGGTTCTTGTCCGCGATGTTGCGTCCGCCGGCAAGCGTGATCAACTCGCCGAGGCCGGTCCGGCCGATCGCCCAACTGCCCCGTGTTGCGCTCGGGAAGGCGTCCATCAGCACCAGCGGCGCATCCTCGCCTCTCCCCGCTGCCCCCGCCTTGATGTGCTCCACCCGCTTTTCGAAGAACTGCGCATAGTCTTCCGCTTGCTGGTCGCATTCCAGAATGCGGCCAAGGAGGCGAATGTCTCGCGGGGTGTTCTTCAGTGGATCGAGATTGAAATCGACGACGATGACAGGCACGCCGATCGATTGGAGATAGTCGATGGCACGTTTGCCCTGTTCGCCATCGGCCTGCCACCGGCCCATGATTGCAAGGTCAGCCTCCAAGGAGAGTGCTGCCTCGAAGTTCATGCCATCCGCCTGCCCATTGCTGACGAGCGGGACCTTGTCGAGGGCCGGAAACTTGCTGCGAAAGGCGTCGTAGATGAACGGATTGTCCGTCTTCATGTCGGTCGCCCAGCCGGCAAGCAGGCTCACCGGATCCGGATGGATGAGCGACAGCGCGAAGAGATTGAATCCCGTTCCGAGGATGATCGACTTCGGCTTCCTTGAAATCGTCACCGTTCGGCCGACGGCGTCGGTCACGGTCAGCGGCCAGCGCGTCTCCGCCTTCAAGAGAGCCGGCGCGCAGAGCGTGGCGGACGCGGCGGCGAGAAAGCCGCGTCTCGTGATCGTGGAAAGGGTCATTGCACGTTCCTTTGGCTCGGAAGGGCGCAAGGCTTGCCGCAGCTCGGCACGCCGGGCAGCATGTAGCGCAAGCAGCATATCTTCCGCCGGGCGACGCGCTCGCCATCCTCCTCGACATATCGGACGCTGCCGCAGAGAGGATTGACGCCGCCATCCGGCAGGCAGCCGCGCACGAACACCGTCAGATCGGGGCCTTCGGGCGGCCGCGTCAATCGCAGCACATAGTCGAGATAGACAGCGACATTGTTCCAGCACAGCTTCGCCGAAATGCCGCAGGCGTTGAGTTTCGCGACCGCTTCCGGAAGATGTTCCTCCAACAATGGGCCAATCGCCGCGAACCCGTCGTCCTCCTCGACCGCGGCATGCCCGCCCCGGTGTGGAACGCCGAATGCCCGTGGCAGCCCGTTCTCCTGCAATGCGATGGTCATCCCGTCGAAGGCGATCGGAAGCGCCTGCGCAGCGAGGCGGCGAGCCAGCACATAGGGAATGGAAAGAGCGGAGAAGTAATATAACGACCACATCGAGACGACGGCGCGCCTGTCGCTGTCTCCACATGCCTCGGCATAACGATCAATCGCCTGCCTGAACCCGCCGTCACCGAAGAAGCGCGGCAGCGGTACCCCGTCCGATAGCTCGGTTGAGAGTACCATCTTCTCGCTGCACCACGCATGCTCGCCGGCGAAAGCCGGCGAGAGGATCGTGGCGCCCTGGCCTCGATCGGCGACATGGTGCTGTGCGCTCGCCATCAGCTCACCATGTGTAGCGCAGGCTGCCGATCACGGCGCGGCCCTGGTCGCGGTAGCAGAAGCCAGCCGAGCAGACGGCTTCGCGGCGGTCGAAGAGATTGGTGGCGTTCACCTGCAGGCTCAGGCCGTCGTATTTCTTGTCGAGCGCCGCGAAATCATAGCTGATGGCGGCGTCGAAGAGGACGCGTGAGCCGTTCTGCGCCGTGTTGGCGTCGCTGGTGTAGCTCTTGCCGAGATAGCGGGTGCCGAAGCCGATGCCGAGGCCGTGGACCGGGCTGCTCTCCTGGAATGTGTAATTCGCCCAGAGCGAAGCCATGTGCCTTGGAACCGACGAGACGGAATTGCCAACGGTCCCGGTCGTTCCTTCCAGGATCTCGGTATCGGTGTAGGTATAAGACGCGACCAGCGACAGGCCGTTGTCGAGACTTGTGTTCGCTTCGAGTTCCAAGCCACGGGAGCGAATCTTGCCGCGCTGCACCTGAATGTTCGCCGGTCCTGTCGGCAGGTTCACTACCTCGTAGTAGAGGCTGTTCTTCTGGTCGATGTTGAACAGCGCAGCCGTCAGCAGCGTGTTGCTGTTCGGGAGCAGGTACTTGACGCCGATCTCTTCCTGCTCGCTTTCCGTCGGCTTGAAGGGCTGGTCCGTCTCCTGGTTGATACCGGCATTGGGTGCGAAGGCGGTGGAGTAGCTGGCATAAGGTACAACGCCGAAATCGGTCTCGTAGCCCAAGCCGACACGGCCGGAGAATGCCTTGTCCTTTTGTGAAAGGGAGGTCAAAGCGTTCGTGCTGAGGTCGGTATTGTCGGTGTTGGTCGAAACCCAGTCGTAGCGCCCGCCGACGGTGAGTATCCATGCGTCATAGCGGATTTGGTCCTGCAGGTAGGTGCCGACCTGCCACTGATCCTGGACGGTGCGCGTGTCGAAGTCGATCGGTGCAACGGGCGCTCCCGCGGTCGGATTATTGGTGTCGAGCGGCGGCGACACGCCACGACCATCGAGCGAACGCCAACGCAGCTTGGTCAGGTCCAGACCCGCAAGCACCATATGGTCGACCGCCCCCGTTTCGAACTTGGCTTCCAGCTGATTGTCGATGACGAAGGCCGTCAGCCGCTCGTCGAACGTGCCGGCGCTGCTGTCAAGGAGACTTGGATCGACCGCGTTGGGGGCGTAGGCAAAGGCCCAGTCCGCGTCGATGTTGAGCGTCGATGCGCGAGCGTTCTGGCGGAAAACGAAGACGTCGTTCAGCCGGTGCTCGAATTCATAGCCGATGCGCGCCTGGTTCTGGACTGAATCGTTGAAGGCCGGATTGCCTGCGAAAATGTCCGTTACGTTGCCGGCCGGATCGTTGTAGTAGGCCGCCGTCCCACCGGTCTTGGTTCGGGAATACTCGCCGAGAATGGCAAGCTTGGTATCCTCGTCCGGCTTCCACATGAAGGCTGGCGCGATATAGACGCGGTCGTCGGGAACGCTGACCTGTTCCGTGTTGGCATCGCGGTAGAGGCCAGTCAGGCGATAATAGAAGGGGTCCTCATTGTTAACGGGACCTGAGAGGTCGAACTGGGTCTGATAGCGCTGGTCGGTGCCATATTGCAGCTGAACTTCGTGAAAAGCGTCTTCCGTCGGCCGCTTGGTGATGAGGTTGTAGAGACCGCCCGCGCCCGTGGCTCCATACAGCGCTGAGGATGGGCCACGCAGAATCGAGACTCCTTCGAGACCGTAGGGCTCGGTCTTGAAGAGTGACGAACCTGCGCCGGGCTGACGAAGGTTGTCGCGGAAGATCCCGGTATAGGTCACGTCGAAGCCACGCACCGAGAACGAGTCGAAGCGCGGATCGAAGCCGTAAGCACCGACACGCGTGCCCGGTGTGTAGGCGACCGTATCGAGCAGGCTCTGCGGGTTGCGGTCCCTCAGCTGCTGCTCGGTCACGGACGAAATCGACTGAGGAACCTCGATGAACGGCGTGTCGGTCTTCGTGCCTGTCGCGCTGCTCTTGCCGACATAGCCGTCAGCCTGGATCACGCCGCCGCTGCCGCCATTGACGATGATGTCTTCAAGAACCGTCGCTCCGTCTTGCTGTCCCGCGGCATCCTGTGCCGCAGCCGGCGCGAGAAGATGGGCGAGCACTACGCCCGTCAAAGCTGATGTGGAAAGGAATCGAGAAGAAAATTGAAGATTATTCATTGGCTTATCACACCGGAAGGCTCATTGCAGAATTTTATGTGGAGTGTAATAGTCAAGAAAAAGTCCGAAGAAAACCCTATTTTATGATTAAATTACTCCACTTTTTAATCAGCATGACAAATCAGCCACAGTCAGGTCAGGCTTGCGCCTCGGTCAGCAGCCAGCGGCGAAAGGCCGCCGCTGCAGGTCGCTCCAGTGCAGGGCCCGGATAGACGAGGTGGAAGGCAAGGCGGCTTGCGATCCCAAGCGGGAAAGGTGTGACCACCGCACCTTCCTTCAGGTCCCGCTCCAGAAACGAGCGTCGCATCAAGGCAAAACCGAGCCCGGCCTTCATCGCGTCATAGGCTCCGTTGCCATGCATGAAGATCGGCCCGCGCGACGGATCGACCCCGGTTGCGCCGGCCGCTTCCAGCCAGAGCTGCCAGTCATGGCGGTAGACGTCATGGATCAGCTGGAAACCAGCGAGCGCGTCGGGCGACGGATTGCTCCCCAGCTCGGCGGCAAGCTTTGGCGTGCACACCGGCACGAGTTCGTCATCGACGAGCCGCTCGCTGATCAGGCCGTCATAGCCGCCGAGCCCGTGGCGGATTGCGAGGTCGATGCCGTCACGCTGAAAATCGAGCACGCGGTGCGATGCGCTGATGCGGACGTCGATTTCGGGATGCATCGCCTCGAAGCGTCCGAGACGCGGCACCAGCCAGTAGGTCGCAAATCCCGCCGTGCATGTGACGTTGAGGACGGTGCCGCGTCCCCGCGCCGTGATTGCCGCCGTCGCCTCTCGGACCAGACGGAATGCTGCCCTGAGCGTCGAAAAATAGTCCGCGCCCTCCACGGTCAAGGCGAGTGCCCGGGTCTTGCGCTCGAAGAGCTTGACGCCAAGCGATGCTTCCAGGTCGCGGATCTGCAGGCTGACGGCGCCCGGCGTGACGTTGAGCTCTTTTGCCGCAAGCGTCATGCTGAGGTGTCGGGCGGCGGCTTCGAAAGCCCGAAGCGCTGAAAGAGAGGGAAGATAGTCGCTCATGGTTTAGCTCAGCTATATCATGGATCGAGAAAGACTCGTTTGTCTCATGCCAGGCATCGCAATAATATCAGCATGAAAGCCGTCGAAGAAGCTGATTCAAGCTGCGTGATGAGCGAGAATTAATCGAGAAGGGTCGCGTTCGAGACGCGCAACAATCGGGTGGTGGCAGCCAGCGGCTGGATGTATTCCGGTCAGGCTGACTAGGGAGAAGATAATGCAGCCGAAACAGATGGGCTTTGCCGAGTGGGGAATGCTGCTGGTGTTGTCCCTGTTATGGGGCGGCTCCTTCCTCTTCAACGGTATCCTGGTGAAGACCCTGCCGCCGTTCACGATCGTCGCGGGCCGGGTCCTGATTGCCGCACTTGCGCTGAACCTTATCGTCCGAGCCACCGGCCATGCGATGCCGCGCGACGGTAGGTCCTGGGCTGCGTTCTTCGGCATGGGCATCCTGAACAACATGATCCCGTTCTGCCTCATCGTCTGGGGCCAGACGCACATCGCAAGCGGCCTTGCCTCGATCCTGAATGCCACGACGCCGCTCTTCGGTGTCGTCGTCGCGCATTTCCTGACCGCGGACGAAAAGATGACCGGCAACCGCCTGCTCGGCGTCCTCGTTGGCTTTGCTGGCGTTGCCTATATGATTGGCTTCGACGTGTTGCGTGATCTCGGTTCGAACGTTCTGGCGCAGCTTGCCGTGCTCGGTGCTGCGCTCTCCTATTCCTTCGCCGGCATTTTCGGCCGACGCTTCCGCCAGATGGGCATGGCGCCGCTTATTCCCGCTGCGGGGCAGGTCACCGCCTCGACTATCCTGATGCTGCCGATCGCGCTCGTCGTCGATCAACCTTGGACATTGGCCGCCCCGTCACTCGAGACCTGGATGGCCTTGCTGGGCCTGGCCTTGCTGTCGACGGCGATCGCCTATGTGCTGTTCTTCCGCATCCTGGCAACGGCAGGGGCGACAAACCTCATGCTCGTGACCTTCCTGATCCCGGTCAGCGCCATCCTGCTCGGTGCAGCTATTCTCGGCGAGCAGCTGCAAGCCAAGCATCTGATCGGTATGGCGATGATCGCGATCGGGCTTGCGGCGATCGACGGACGGTTGTTTTCCCTGGGCAGAAAGCGGCCTGCCTAGCAGGCGAGGTCGGCAACGACGGAATCGAGGATCAGCATACCCGACGGCGTGCAGCGAAGCCGGGAATTGCCGATCCGCTCGACGAAGCCGTGTTCCAGCAGGAATTCTTCACGCTTTGGGTCGAGATCGCGGCCTGAAAGCTGTTGCCAGCGGGCGAGATCGACACCTTCCTTCAGGCGTAGTCCCATCAACAGCAGTTCGTCCGCCTGTTCCTCGTAGCCGAGTTGCTCCTGATCGAGGATGCCGTGGCCGTCGCGCTCGACGAGATCGAGCCAGCTCTCCGGCTTCCGTTCGGTCGCCGTCGCGATCTTCATGGTTCCGCGTGTCAGTCGCCCGTGGGCGCCGGGGCCGATACCGGCATAGTCGCCGTAACGCCAATAGGTGAGGTTGTGGCGGCTCTCCGCGCCGGGGCGCGCGTGGTTGGACACCTCGTAGGCCGGCATTCCTTCGCGAGCCGTGATCTCCTGCGTCGCTTCGTAGAGCAATGCCGATTGATCGCCGTCCGGAACGATCAGCTTGCCCGCCTTGTGAAGACCGTAGAAGGGCGTGCCTTCCTCGATCGTCAGCTGGTAGAGCGAGAGGTGATCGACGGCGTAGGAGATCGCCTCCTTCAGCTCGCGCTCCCATTCCTCGACAGTCTGGTTCGGGCGAGCATAGATCAGGTCGAAGGACATGCGCGGAAAGATGTCGCGTGCCAGCTTGATCGCCTTCAGTGCGTCGGCAACGTCGTGCAGCCGTCCGAGAAACTTCAAGTCGCGGTCATTCAAGGCTTGGACGCCAAGCGAGACGCGGTTGACGCCGGCGGCGCGATAGCCCCGGAAACGCTCCGCCTCGACGCTGGAGGGGTTCGCTTCCATGGTGATCTCGATGCCGTCAGGCATATGCCAGTGCTTGGCAATGCCGTCGAGAATGGCCGAAACCGTCGAAGGGTTCATCAGCGAGGGCGTGCCGCCGCCGAGGAAGACGCTCGTCACCGTTTTCGGCCCGCTCAATTGGCGCACCGTTGCCATTTCCTTCAGGAAGGCTGCGGTGAAGCGCTCCTGATCGACCGGCTGGTGGCGGACATGGCTGTTGAAATCGCAGTAGGGGCACTTGGCGGCGCAGAACGGCCAATGCACGTAGACGCCGAAGCCGGGCTCGCCGGTATCGGGCAGAAGAGCGGCATAGCGCATCAGGTCAGGCTGTTCCAAAGTGTCCACGTGTGCCCTTAGGCTTCCAGGCAGGTTTCGACGAAAATCTTGAAGGCGCGGGCGCGGTGCGACAGGGCCTCTGCATCGCCCGGCTTCCAGCCGTGCTTTTCTTCCGCGCTCATCTCCCCAAAGGTAGTGTCATAGCCCTCGGGTTGAAAGACCGGATCGTAGCCGAAGCCTTGGCTGCCGCGCGGCGGCCAGACGACGGCGCCCTCGACTTCACCGCGGAAGAGCTCCGTATGGCCGTCCGGCCAGGCAAGGCAGAGCACGCTTACGAAGCGGGCGGTACGCTGTTCCGGCTTTGAAGCGCCGGCCTTGTCCAGCGCCGCCTCGACCTTTTCCATCGCCATCGCGAAGTCGCGGGTGCCGTCGGGCTTCTCGGCCCAGTTGGCGGTATAGACGCCGGGATCGCCGCCGAGCGCATCGATGGCCAGGCCGGAATCATCCGACAGCGCCGGAAGTCCAGCGGCTTCCGCAGAAGCGAGCGCCTTGATCTTTGCGTTCTCCTCGAAGGTGGTGCCGGTTTCGTCAGGCTCCACGAAGTTCAATTCAGCCGCCGACTTCGCGGTGAAGCCGAAGGGGCCGATCAGGTCCTGGATTTCCCGGATCTTGCCGGCATTGTGGCTGGCAACGACGATGGTCTTGGTTTCGAGCTTGCGCATGATTGTCCTATTCGATGCCCCAGATACGGGCTTCAGCGCATTCAAGGCTGTTGCCATCAGGATCGCGGAAATAGATCGATCGGCCGCCCTGCGGCCAGGTGACTTCGGATTCGATGGCGACACCCTCGGACGTCAACCGGGCGGCAATCGCATCGAGATTTTCGCCCGAGACGCGGAAACAGGCGTGTCCCGCGCCTGTCGTGCCATGAGGCGGCACCTGCAGCGCGGTCGGTGAGGGCGGCTTGATCGTTTCCTTCGGGTTGAAGATCAGCAGCACGCCGGGGCCACAGCGAAAGAAGACATGCCGGTCGCCGCTCCGCGAGATCTTCGAAAGACCGAGAACGCCTTCATAGAAGGCTTCGGCCTTGTCGAGGTCCTCAGTGTAGAGCGCCGTTTCCAGCATGCCTTCCAGCATGTCGTTCATCCGGCGATCGCCTGCTTTTGCATCGCCACGAGCTCGGCAATGCCTCCCTTGGCGAGTGCCATCAGCGAAGCGAACTCCTCGTCGGTGAAGGGCGTGCCTTCGGCCGTGCCCTGGATTTCGACGATGCCGCCGGCGCCGGTCATCACGAAGTTCGCGTCGGTCTCGGCCGAAGAGTCTTCGAGATAGTCGAGGTCGAGGACCGACTGGTTTGCGAAGATGCCACAGGAAATGGCCGCGACATGGTCCTTGAGCACGCGCTCGACCTTGAGCATGTTGCGGCTCTCCATCCATTTCAGGCAGTCATGGAGCGCAATCCAAGCGCCGGTGATCGAGGCGGTGCGCGTGCCGCCGTCCGCCTGGATGACGTCGCAATCGAGGGTGATCTGGCGCTCGCCGAGCTCCTTGAGGTCGACGACGGCGCGCAGCGAGCGGCCGATCAGGCGCTGGATCTCCTGGGTGCGGCCACCCTGCTTGCCGGCGGCAGCCTCGCGCTTCATACGATCGCCGGTGGCGCGCGGCAGCATGCCGTATTCGGCCGTAACCCAGCCCTTGCCGGTGTTGCGCAGCCATGCCGGCGGCTTTTCCTCGACGCTTGCCGTGCACAACACATGCGTATCGCCGAACTTCACCAGACAGGAGCCTTCCGCGTGCTTGGAGAAATTGCGCTCGAAAGAGACCTTGCGCATCTGGTCGGTTTTTCTGCCTGAGGGCCGCATACTATTCTCCTAATCATCATGCCGAAGGCGTGAGCAGCCTTCGGATAGATCATGCGTGCTATGGTGTTGAGAGCTTCTACGATTGGCAGCGCCCATTTGCAATTTCCCTTTTGCCGCTGCGGGGAGATTGGCTATATTTTGTCGGATCATCGTCAGCACGGGTACGCAAGGTTTCATGGAGTTCAGATCGACGTCGGTTTCAGAGGCAGTGGCTGCGCTGGATGAACGCTCCAAGGAAATCTTTCGCCGCATCGTGGAGGGCTATCTGGAAACGGGCGAACCGCTCGGTTCCCGCAACCTTTCGCGTATCCTGCCGATGTCGCTGTCACCGGCGTCCGTGCGCAACGTGATGAGCGATCTGGAAGAACTTGGTCTCATTTACTCGCCGCATGTCAGCGCCGGCCGTCTGCCGACGCAGATCGGCCTGCGCTTCTTCGTCGACGCCTTCATGCAGGTGGGCGATCTGTCGGCCGAGGATCGTGCCAACATCGATCGGCAGGTGCGCGCCGAAAGCCGCGACAATCCGATGGAATTGATGATGAACGAGGCGAGCCGCATGCTCTCGGGCATTTCGCGCGGCGCCGGACTTGTCATCACCTCGAAAAGCGATCCGGTCCTCAAGCATGTCGAGTTCATTCGCCTCGAACCGACCAAGGCGCTGGCGGTGCTCGTTGGCGATCACGACCAGGTGGAAAACCGCATCATCGAGCTTCCGGCAGGCGTCACATCATCGCAATTGACCGAGGCCGCAAACTTCCTCAACGCGCATATGACCGGCCAGACGCTGCCGGAACTGCGCAATCAGCTGAGCCGACTGAAGGACGACGTCCGCCGCGAGCTCGACACGCTGTCGCAGGATCTCGTCGAGCGTGGCATCGCTGTGTGGTCCGGCAGCGCGGACGAAGGCAAACCGGCCCAGCTCATCATCCGCGGCCGCGCCAATTTGCTCGCCGGTCTCGCAGGTGCCGACGATCTCGACCGCCTGCGCATGCTGTTCGACGACCTCGAGAAAAAGGACAGCTTGCTGGAACTCCTCAATCTGGCCGAAAGCGGGCCAGGTGTGCGCATTTTCATCGGCTCGGAGAACAAGCTCTTCTCGCTCTCCGGCTCGTCGTTGATCGTCGCGCCCTATCGTGACGATGACGACCGCATTGTCGGTGCCGTGGGAGTGATCGGGCCGACGCGTCTCAACTACTCGCGCATCGTCCCGATGGTCGATTACACCGCTCAGCTTATGACACGACTGTCACGCGGCGCGAAGTAGCGCAGCTACTCCGGCACCGTGTCGCCCGAGCCGCCCATCTCCGCAGGCATGTCTTTGTATTTGGGCAGGCCGTCGCGCATGCGCAGCACACTTTCCTGGTAGTTCACGTGCAGCGCCGGAGTATAGTCGAGATCGGGCAGGAGTGCCGCGTAGACGTCGGTGACGCCCCAGGTCGGGTGCTCGGTGTAGAGATGCCCACCGCACAGCTCGCAGAACTTCCGGACGCTCGTATCGGATTTCTGGTAGCCCTCGACGTGCTCGCCGCCTTTGGTGACCCGGACAGCCTGTGGCTGCCAGAGCGTGAAGGCATTGACCGGCCCTGCAGACCAATGCCGGCAGGAGGAACAGTGGCAGTATCCCATCGCCACCGGTTCGCCGGTAGCGACAATCTCCACGGCGCCGCAGAAGCAGCGCCCGGAATAGCTTTTCTGATCGCTCATGGTAGCAGCTCCCTGACCCAGGATTAGGCCGAAGCAAGAAAGGTTTAGGTAGCTCTAAAATAAAAGAACTTTAGCGCGAGCAAGTCAAGCTGGCCCTCCCGCTCCACCCGACATGAGTTGCCTCGCATCGCGCGCTTTTCAGTCACGCAGACTTGATTTTTGCCCGTCAAAGCTCGATATCGGGCACATCCTAAAAGACACCAATCACCGGAGAACGTCATGACTGACGAAACGACGAAGAACGGACCTGACGCAGCCGCGGCCGAAGCCGCAGCGGACGCCGCCGCAAACGTCGAGAACGAAGCCACCGCACAGCCCGATCCGCTGGAACTTCTGAAGGGCGAGAACGCAGAGCTGCGCGACCGCTACCTGCGGCTTGCTGCCGAGATGGATAACCTGCGCCGCCGCACCGAGCGGGAAATCAAGGACGCCAAGACCTATTCGACGGCTGGCTTTGCCCGCGACATGTTGGCCGTTTCGGACAACCTGCGCCGCGCCATCGATGCGATCCCGGAGGAAGCCAAGGCTGCCGCGGATGCTGGCCTGACAACGCTGATCGAAGGTGTCGAGATGACGGAACGCTCGATGCTGTCGGCGCTCGAGCGCCACGGCGTCCGCAAGCTGGAGCCGGTTGGCCAGAAGTTCGATCCGAATTTCCATCAGGCCATGTTCGAAGTGCCGAACCCTGAGGTACCGAACAACACCGTTGTTCAGGTCGTTCAGGCTGGCTACACGATTGGCGAGCGCGTTCTGCGCCCGGCCATGGTCGGCGTCGCCAAGGGCGGACCGAAGCTGGTCGAACCCGAAACCAATTCGGTTTTCGACCAGAAGGACGCCTGATCCCTCAGGCGCCCGTCAAGCAATCCGAAATCAGATGCGGGCGAAACGCTCGATCAGCAGATCGAAGAAGCCGTCCGCATCGACATCGCGCATGACCTGCGCATTGCGCTTCCGGTCGGTCACGTGCCACCAGTCGACGACGGTCATGCCGGCCGTCAGTTCCGACTTCACCTCGATCTCGACATTGCACGTCCGCCCCTTGAAAAGCTCCGGCTTCAGCAGATAGGCGATAACCGTCGGGTCGTGCAGCGGGCCGCCGTCGGAGCCGTATTTCTCGACATCGAAGCGTTCGAAGAATTCCAGCATCTCGACCATGGCGATGGCCGGGCGCGTGCCGAGATCGGCCATGCGCTTGACGCGGTCCTTGCGCGTCAGAAGCTTGTGCGTGACGTCGAGCGGCATCATCACGATCGGAACGCCGGAGCGGAAGACGATGTCGGCTGCCTCGGGATCCACGTAAATGTTGAATTCGGCGGCCGGCGTAATATTGCCGCCCTCGAAGAAGCCGCCGCCCATCATGACCAGTTCACGGATACGCGGGATGATGTCGGGCGCCTGCTGGAAGGCCAGGCCGACATTGGTCAGCGGCCCCAGCGTGCAGAGCGTCACTGCGCCGTCCGGCTCGCTGCGCAGCGTTTCGATGATGAAATCCACGGAATGCTGCGGCTGCAGCGGCATCGTGGGCTCGTCGAGAACAGGGCCGTCGAGGCCGGTCTTGCCGTGCACGTGTTCCGCTGTCACCAGCTTGCGCGCGATCGGCTTGTCGGCGCCGGCAAAGACCTTCGTATCGGCGCGGCCACAGAGCTCGCAGACGATGCGCGCATTGCGGCTGGTGTAGGAGAGCGGCACGTTGCCGGCGACCGTGGTGATGCCGAGTACCTCGAGCTCTTCCGGGCTGCCAAAGGCCAGCATGATGGCGGCTGCGTCGTCCTGACCGGGGTCGGTGTCGATGATGATCTTTCTAGGGTTTGCCATTCCGATCGTTCCCATCCTCGTGGTGCGCGTCTTCGTGGCATGCACCGTTTGTTTAGCTTCCCGTCGCAAATCGGCACAGCCGGCGCGGGCAGGATTTGATGCGAGGCGGCGCCTGCTTTGTCAAGGTCGGACCCTTGCTGGCTTCCCGGGAGCGAGCGTGGACGGCCGCCTTGCGCCCGGGCTCGGCAATTCCCATATTGTCGGCAGCCGGATGCTGATTTCAGGTCCGGCAAGGTCGCTTGAATCAAGGACTTGAAAGATGAGCCGCATGACGCCTTTCGCGAGCCCGCTGCTTTTGGGCTTTGACGCCATGGAGAAGACGCTGGAGCGCCTTTCCAAGGCGAGTGATGGCTATCCCCCCTACAATATCGAGCGCGTTGCTCCTGACCGCGCTTCCGGCGATCCGGAAAGGCTGCGCATAACCCTTGCCGTCGCGGGATTCGCTGAGGACGACCTCGATGTGTCCGTCGAGGAAAATCAGCTGTCGATCCGCGGCCGTCAGGCAGACCAGGGAGAGCGCGATTATCTCTATCGCGGCATTGCCGCGCGTCAGTTCCAGCGGACTTTCGTTCTGGCCGATGGCATGCAGGTTTTGGGCGCTTGCCTCAAGAATGGGTTGCTGTCGGTGGATCTCATCCGCCCCGAACCGAGCCGCATGGTGAAGAAAATTAACATTTCGGTCTCACAGTAGGACAACGGCGCATGTTGAGCCGTTGGTCCCTTCTCTTGGAGGTACAGGAATGTTGATGAAAGAAGCCAATTCGCACCTGACCAAAACCGAACTTGCCGGTATCGGCAACGGCGAGGTCGCCTATATCCGCAAGATGCGCAACGAAGAAGTTGCCAAATGCTTCCCGGAAGCGCCGGACATCGATCCGAGCGTTGACCTCTGGGCGCTATTCGGTGCCGATGGCACGCCGATCCTTTTGACGGACAATCGCTCCAGCACCTTCTTCAAGGCCGCTGAGGATGAGCTGAAAACGGTGAGCCTGCACTAGGCAGGCTCAGACGCGCTTGAATGTGAGATAGGCGGAAGATCTGCCTTCACGCCGCGCCTTGGCCTCGTAGCGTGTGCTCGGCCAGCCCTCGTAGGGTGTCAGCCAGTCTGCCGCATTCTGTGCCAGCCATTCGAAGCCGCCATGGTCGCGGCACTTGAGCAGCGTCCAGTTGACGTAGGTATCGATATCGGACGCAAAGCAGAACAGCCCGCCCGGCTTCAGCACGCGGTGGAAGCGGTCGAGATTGGTCTTCGACACGAAGCGGCGCTTCCAATGTTTTCGCTTCGGCCAGGGATCCGGGTAAAGCAGGTCGATCTGGTCGATCGAGGCGTCCGGCAACCAATCCAGCAATTGCGTCGCATCGTCGTTGTAGACGCGGACGTTTTTGGCGCCCGCCTTGTCGACGCTCGTCAGCAGCTTCTGCATGGAATTGATGAAAGGCTCGACACCGATAAAACCGGTGGAGGGCATTTCCACGGCGCGATGGATCAGATGCTCGCCGCCGCCGAAACCGATTTCCAGGCGCAGCCTTTCGGTCGGCACCGGAAAGAGAGTGCTCAGCGGCTCGGGCGGAGCCGCTGAAAGATCGATGAGGAACGCCGGAAGCAGGGTGTTCAGTCGCTCTGCCTGATGTTCGCGCAGAGCCTTTCCCTTGCGGCGACCGAAGAAGGCTTCGGTCGCGCGTCCGCGACGCTCCATGTCGGTCATGCTGCTTCCTTGACCTTGACAGCGTCCTTGAGCGCCTTGACGAGGTCGGTGCGCTCCCAGGAGAACGAGCCGTCGCGGCCAGCCTTGCGGCCGAAATGACCGTAGGCCGAGGTCTTGGCATAGATCGGCTTGTTGAGGTCGAGGTGACGGCGGATGCCTGTTGGCGACAGGTCCATGTTCTTGCGGATCGCGGCTTCGATCTGGTCTTCCGTCACGCCCTTGCCGGTGCCGTGCAGGTCGACATAGATCGACAGCGGCTGAGCGACGCCGATGGCGTAGGAGAGCTGGATCGTGCAGCAGTCGGAAAGACCGGCGGCAACGACGTTCTTCGCGAGGTAACGGGCAGCGTAGGCGGCCGAACGGTCGACCTTGGTCGTGTCCTTGCCGGAGAATGCGCCACCGCCGTGCGGAGCAGCGCCGCCGTAGGTGTCGACGATGATCTTGCGGCCGGTCAGGCCGGCGTCGCCGTCAGGGCCGCCGATCACGAACTTGCCGGTCGGATTGATGTACCAGTTGCAATCGTCGGCAATCGGCAGATCGCCGAGAGCTTCGCGGATATAGGGTTCGACAACCGCGCGAACCTTCTTCGAATCCCAGCTTTCATCGAGATGCTGGGTGGAGAGAACGATCGACGTGACTTCGGCAGGCTTGCCGTTGACGTAGCGCACGGTCACCTGGCTCTTGGCGTCCGGGCCGAGCTTTGCAACTTCGCCGTCGCCCTTCTTGCGGGCAGTCGCGAGCAGCTGCAGGATCTTGTGGGAGTAATAGATCGGCGCCGGCATGAGGTCAGGCGTTTCCTTGCAGGCGTAGCCGAACATGATGCCCTGGTCGCCGGCACCTTCGTCACCCTGCTGGTCGGCGGCACTGTCGACGCCCTGGGCGATGTCGGCGGACTGCGAGTGCAGGAGCACGTCGATCTTCGCCGTCTTCCAGTGGAAGCCGTCCTGCTCATAGCCGATGTCCTTGATGGCGCGGCGGGCAGCGGCCTTGAACTTCGAAGGGTTGATGACGTCGTTGCCGTTCTTGTCCTTCTTCATCAGGCTCGGCGGCAGGCGCACTTCACCGGCGATCACGACGCGGTTGGTGGTTGCCAGGGTCTCGCAGGCGATGCGCACGCCCCAGGGGTTGACGCCGGTCTTGGCGGCTTCGCGGTAGACCAGATCCACGATCTCGTCGGAGATCCGGTCACACACCTTGTCCGGGTGACCTTCGGCAACTGACTCGCTGGTGAAAAGGTAATTCGCGCGCATTCCGGGATTCCCCTCAAAGAACAAAAGTTGCCTAGTAGGTACTCAGTTCGCATCAGAAAAACAAGCGTAGAAGGACATAAATATATCTTTATATCTGCTGCAAAGTGGCAAATTTTGCCCCAAAAATGCCAAAAGCGGCCGTTGCGACCGCTTTCGTCTCTGCTCCGAATTTTGAGTGGCGATTATTCGCTGTCGGCTTCGGCGGCGAGCGCCTTCACCAGTTCGACGACTTTCCGGCGAACCTTGGGATCGGTGATCTTTACAAAGGCGCGGTTGAGTTGAAGCCCCTCGGACGATGAAAGAAAGTCGACCACATAGTTGGAACTGGACGCTTCCGCCATGCCGGACAGGCCGGAGGATTGTTCGCCCGGCGCGTCCTCGAAGAAGAAGGAGACCGGAACGTTCAAAATGCTGGAAATATTCTGGAGGCGGCTGGCACCGACGCGGTTGGTGCCTTTTTCGTATTTCTGGATCTGCTGAAAGGTGATGCCGAGGCTCTCTCCGAGCTTTTCCTGGCTCATTCCGAGCATCGTTCGCCGAAGGCGAATGCGACTACCAACGTGGACGTCGATGGGGTTCGGCCGCTTCTTGTTCTCAATCATGGTCCTGCCCTAACAAAAATTTTCAACCTTGTTCAAACCGGCATGCCCAAGCCCATCCCCAAAACGCCACGTTGCAAAGTCTTGATTAACCACCTTGAAACATACGCTAAGAACGCCGATCCGAACCACTATGCAATTTTAGGGGTTTTCGGTCAATTCTGCTTGAAAACTAAACCAAAACGCGAAACCAGCGCAATTGCAAACAGAAGTATCTCGATCAACCGGAAGTAAGTTTGGCGCGGGTAACCCCGATCGCGCTGCGCGTCGAAACGCTCAATGGTTGCGTCGACAAAGCCAGTTTCATTCAGGCCGAGACCCGCAATGACCTCGCCACGGGCGTTCACGATGGCTGAAATTCCGCTGTTGCCATTTCGAATCAGCGGCAAGCCCGTCTCGATGGCACGCAACCTCGCCTGTTGAAAGTGCTGGTAGGGGCCGGGAGTTGCACCGAACCACGCGTCGTTCGTGACATTGAGAATGGCATTGGCGGCGCCCAGGTCGCCGGTCATCTCGTCGGGGAAAATGATCTCGTAGCAGACGAGGGGATAGAACTTGATCCCCGTCGGCAAACTCAGAAGCTGGCGCGTGGCGGCGGGTGAGAAGCCGCCTGGCATCTCGACCACATTCTGGATGCCGAAATCGTCGAGGATATTCTCGAACGGCACGTATTCGCCGAACGGCACGAGATGCACTTTGTCGGCCGCTCCGGCAATCTGCCCACGGCCGTCGATGACGTAGATCGAATTATAGTAGCGCGGCGGATTGCCGGGTCCCATGTCCTCCACCCTGACAGCGCCGGCAATCAGGATCTGATTGTCGTCGAGCGTGTCCGCGATCCGGCTGAGCGCATCCTGATTGTCGGTCAGGATGAAGGGAATGGACGTTTCCGGCCAGACGATGATGTCCGGTTTCCGCCCGCCGTCCTTCGGAGGCTCGACGGAGAGCTTCAGGTGCTTCTCGAAGATGGCGGCGCGGTCGGCGTCGCTGTCCATCTTCGCCGTCTGCTCGATCATCGGCTGAACCAGGCGAATGACCGGGCTCGGGGAGTCGGATGCAGGCGCGGGCTGCGGGCCATAGAGGATATAGGCGCCATAGCCGATATGCGCGGCGAAGAGCAGGGCTGCCAGCGAGAGCCCGAGCTTTGCGCCCTGCCGGGTGCCGAGGAGTGCGGGCGCGGCGAAGATGAAGACCGAGAGCGACGTGATGCCCATGATGCCGATGACGTGCGCCGATTGCATCATGAGCGGCACGGGCGTCATGCCGTAGCCGATAGCGTTCCAGGGGAAGCCGGTGAAAAGCACGCTCCGCAGCCACTCCAGCAACCCGAAGCTCGCCGCAAGCGCCGCAATCCGCCCCATGCCATCGGACCACATGGTTCGCGCCAGCGCCGCAGCAATGCCGTAGAAGATGGCGAGCACGGCGGGCAGGCCGAGGATCGCCAGCGGCAGCGCCCAGGCGAAGGCCTCCGCGTCGATCATCAAGGCATGGCCAAGCCACCAGAGACCGGCGACGAAATAGCCGAAGCCGAAGAGCCAACCGACGGTAAAGGATGGCCATAGCCGCCCAATGAGCCCGCTTTCCGGAGCGGCAGCTGAGCCGTCGATCAGCCAGACGAGCAGCGTGAACGACACGAACATTGCGGCAAAGAAGCCGAATGGAGGCAGGGCCAGAACGCCGACGGCGCCGGCAAGGACCGCCAACGCAACCCTCTTGAACCCCCAGGCCAGGATAACCCTGTCCGCAAGCCGCTCCATGCGCACTCCCATCAAGCTGCGAATCAACCCGCTCGCAGTCTTTCAAAAAAGCCGCCGTTTGTCGTGCGTTGCGGCATCAAGTCGAAGTGGAGGCGTCGGTTTGCCTCTCCTCGCCGTGATCCGAACCGGGCGTGCTGTCGCCGTCGATCTTGACGCGGCGACGGATGGCCTGACGCTTGCGGGTGATCCTCACGCGCTTGATCCGGCGCGGATCGGCATCGAGGATATGGAACTCGAAACCGGGCAGGGCCTGCACGACCTCGCCACGCACCGGAATGCGCCCGAGCTCGGAGAAGATCAGGCCGCCCAGCGTGTCGACTTCGTCGACCTGTTCGGTGATGTCGAAGTCCGGTCCGATCGCTTCGGCGATCTCCTCCAGCTCGACACGGGCATCCGCGACGAAGACGTCTTCGGAGATACGCTTGAACATGACTTCGTCGTCGTCGTGCTCGTCATCGATATCGCCGACGACCATTTCGACGATGTCCTCATGCGAGGCCAATCCATCGGTGCCGCCGTACTCGTCGATCACCAGCGCCATCTGCGTGCGGTTGACCTGCATGCGGCGAAGGAGGTCCGACGCAAGCATTGACGGCGGAACGAACAGGATCTTGCGAATGATCCCGGCTTCCGACAGCGTCTTTTGCAGGTCGACGCGGCTGAGGTCGAAATTTGGCTTCGCAGCGCGCGTAGGCTTCTGCAAGTGTTCGGGCGAAACCTCGACCAAAGGCTCGGTCGACTTGACTGTCTTGGTGCTGCCGCGGCGCTTGTTGCGCGCCTGCTTGGCGATGTAGGACAGCAGGTCGCGGATATGAACCATGCCGCGCGGGTCATCGAGCGTATCCGCATAAACAGGCATGCGCGAACGGCCGGATTCCTCGAACAGGATCATCAGTTCGCCAATCGTGATGTTCTGATCGACGGCTTCGATATCGGCCCGCGGCACCATCACGTCGGCAACGCGCACTTCCCGGAAGCGAAGGATGTTGTGCAGCATTGCCCGTTCATCGGGCGAAAAGACGTCACCGTCGGCAGCATCGGTCAGCAGCGCATCGGCGATGTCCTCGCGAAGGCGCGAGCCCTGCTGTGGTCTCAAGATACGCGCTGCGCGCGTCCAGAAGGATTGGGGTCGTCCGGACTGCCTACTACTACTGCCACCCTCGTCAGAAGAGGAGGATTGGTCGGCGTCCTTGGCCTCCGCGGCCGGTCTCGTCGTAAAGTCGCTCATGGTTCCATTTTAAGGTCTTGACCCTCGTATGGGTCAGATAGGCCGAGTACCGCCAAAATGCGAGTCTCGAGCCCCTCCATTATCTCGGCTTCAGCGTCATTATTATGATCGTAGCCGAAGAGATGCAAGAAACCATGCACCATCAAGTGGGTCAGGTGGTCGTCAAAGCTCTTTTCGAGCTCGACCGCTTCCCGCTCAACGGTCTCTCTTGCGATAATGATGTCGCCCAACATCGGTCCCGGCACCTTGCCCGGCTTGACCGGGAAGGCGGGAAAGGAAAGCACATTGGTCGGCTTGTCCTTGCCGCGCCACTCGGCATTGATGTCCTGGATCGAGGCATCATCCGTGAAAACAAGCGAAACCTCGGGCACCATCTTCGGAAAGGGCTGCTTGGCCGTTTCACGCAGATAGGTGGCGGCTGTTTCCAGCACCCGATCCGCCAATGCATGCAACGCATCCTCGGAGGGCCAGTCGCCCTCTTCGATGCTGATCTGAATGTCGACTTCGGCCATCAATCCTGCCGGCTGGCTTCCTCTGCTTCCGCGATATAGGTCGAGTCGTAAGCCTTGACGATGCGGCCGACAAGCGGATGACGCACGACGTCGGTATCCCGGAAGCGGACGATCGAAATGCCTTCGACGCCATTCAGCAGTTGAAGGGCCTCCACCAGTCCGGATTTGACGCCACGCGGCAGGTCGATCTGGCTCGGGTCGCCGGTGACGATCATGCGGGAGTTCTCGCCAAGACGCGTCAGGAACATCTTCATCTGCATCGAGGTCGTGTTCTGCGCCTCGTCGAGAATGACGGCGGCGTTCGCGAGCGTCCGACCGCGCATGAAGGCGAGCGGAGCGATTTCGATGACGCCGGCGGTGATCGCGCGATCGACCTTGTCGGCCGGCATCATGTCGTAGAGCGCGTCATAGAGCGGGCGGAGATAGGGATCGACCTTTTCCTTCATGTCGCCGGGCAGGAAGCCGAGGCGCTCGCCGGCTTCCACCGCCGGGCGGGAAAGAATGATCTTCTCGACGAGACCCCGTTCGAGGAGCTGGGCCGCATGAGCGACGGCGAGATAGGTCTTGCCGGTACCCGCCGGACCGACGCCGAAAACCAGTTCGGCCCGTTCCAGAGCGCGCACATAGGCGTCCTGGGTCGGCGTTCGCGCGACGATGGTCTTCTTGCGGGTCGAAATCTGCGCCATGGTGAGCTTGGCTTTGCGCTCCATCGTCGGCAGGCTCAGTTGATCGTCTGCGGCGACCGCCATGCGGATCGCGCCTTCAACGTCGGATCGCTCCACGCTGCCGCCTTTCTGGAGTTTCTCATAGAGGTAATCGAGCGTACGCCGCGCCTGGTTGGTGGCGACGATGTCTCCGGAGATAACGACGGAATTACCGCGCGCTCGAGCGTCGATGTGGAGACGCTCTTCAAGCAGCTTGAGGTTCTGGTCGAACTGACCGAACAACTCACTGGCGAACCGATTGTTCTCGAACGTCAGAATAAAGTGATTGGCGTCGCTCGCAATGCGTGGGTGGCGCGGTGAAGAAACCAATTCTTGTCCGTTCAAGCGGTCGAGCTCCTAGGGTTTAGACCTCAGCCTCTGCTATCTCGGCAAACAGGCTGTTGGTTCCGGTTCCGGTGATTCGCACATTAATAATGTCACCGATTTGCAATGCTTTTGCATCAACATTCACGGACTGAAGCCACGGAGAACGGCCGATAAGCTGTCCTGGCATGCGACCGGGCTTTTCGAGCAACAGTTCGATCGTTTTCCCGACACAGGATTCGGCAAATTCCTGCTGTTGCTTCAGGAGAAGCGCCTGCAGGCGTTCAAGCCGTTCTGCCTTGATCTCTTCCGGCACCTGGTCCTTCAGTTCCGCACCGGGCGTGCCCGGCCGTGTCGAGTACTTGAAGGAGAAGGCCTGCGCATAGCGCACCTCCTCCACGAGACGGAGTGTATCTTCAAAATCCTGCTCTGTCTCCCCCGGAAAACCGACGATGAAGTCGCCGGAAAGGGCGATGTCTGGGCGAGCGGCGCGAATCCGCTCGACGAGGGTCAGGTACTCGGCGGCCGTATGGCGCCGGTTCATCGCCTTCAGGATGCGGTCGGAGCCGGCCTGCACCGGCAGATGCAGGTACGGCATCAGCGCGCGCAGGTCCCGATGCGCCTCGATCAGGCGATCGTCCATGTCGCGCGGATGGCTGGTGGTGTAGCGCAGGCGTGCGAGTCCGGGGATTTCGGCCAGCCGGTAGAGCAGGTCGCCGAGCGTCCATTCCTGGCCATTCGGGCCGACACCATGCCAAGCGTTGACGTTCTGGCCGAGCAGCGTGATCTCGCGCACGCCGCCGTCCACGAGCTTCTGTGCTTCCTCGACGATCTGGCTGACCGGCCGCGATACTTCCGAACCGCGCGTATAGGGCACGACACAGAAGGTGCAGAACTTGTCGCATCCTTCCTGGACGGTGAGGAAGGAGGTGACACCGCGCGAGCGGATTTTCTTGCTCTCGGCGATCGGCAGATGCTCGAACTTGTCTTCGAGGGCATATTCCGTGTCGACGATCCGCTGCCCTTCCTTCGCCTTGCGCAGCGCTTCCGGCAGGCGGTGATAGGTCTGCGGACCGATGACGACGTCGACCGCGGGCGCCCGGCGCAGGATTTCCTCGCCTTCCGCCTGTGCCACGCAACCGGCGACGCCGATCATGAACTCCCGGCCTTCCTTGTTGCGCTCCTTCTTCATGTCGCGCAGACGGCCGAGCGCCGAGTAGACCTTTTCGGCAGCCTTTTCGCGGATATGACAAGTATTCAGCAGAACGAGGTCTGCCTCTTCCAAGACTTCCGTCGACTCGTATCCGTCTCGCGCGAGGGCATCGCTCATGCGCGTCGAGTCATAGACGTTCATCTGGCAGCCGTAGGTCTTGATGAACACCTTGCGGCTGTTGCTGCCATCACGGAGATCAGTCTCCGGGGCCTGAAGTAGGGCACTGTCCTGGGTCATGGCCGGCTATTTAGTGGTTTTTCATGCGCGAGAAAAGGAAATCTTGCCTCAGGCCGCTTTGCGACCGCGCAATGCTGTGCCAAGCATCGTGCGGATGCGGCGAGCGATGGTCGCGCTGACTTCCTTGCGGTTGCTGTCGGCACGATATTCGACAGCTTCGCCGAAACAGACGTCCACCTCAAAGGCGCCGCATCGCAGCATGTCTTTCAGATGCGGGAACATCTCCACATCGCCCGGCCACGAGGCAAGCGGGCGATGATAGCGCCCCATCGGCAGACCGTGGACGCCGGTATAGGCCACCGCGACCGGTTGGACGACGACGGCTCCGGTCGGCGAAGCGGGAACCGCCATGGCGGCGGCGCCAAACAGCGACGATTTGACCTCCAGAAGCCGGTTTCCATCCGACGTCGTGCCCTCCGGAAATAAAACGACGATCTCGCCATCCGCCATCCGGGTCGCAATCTCGTTTGCCTGATGGCCGGTCTTGCGCTTTTCCTCGCGCACCACGAACACGCTCTTCTGCAGCTTCGCCAGAGTGCCGAAAATCGGCCAGTCGCGCACCTCGATCTTGGCGATGAACGCAACGTCGGCAACTGCGGACAGCACCATGATGTCCATCCACGACGAATGATTGGCGCACAGCATCAACGGCCTGTGCGTTTCCATCTTCCCATGGACGCGAATCCGGATGCCGAGACAGAAACAGACGATGCGATGCCAGACGCGGGGCAGCCAGCGCCGCAGCTTCCAGTCGAAGCGGAGCGCCAAAAGCTGCCAGGGCATGAGCAGGAGACTGGCGACGAAAATGACGATACCCGCAAAGGCGACGCGCAGCCAGGCGATCAAGACGAAGACTCCATGGCTGCGATCATGGCCTCAGCGCTCATCCGGCTTGAGCGGGATGCCGTAAAGTTCCAGCCGATGGTCGACCAGCTTGAAGCCGTGCTCGCGAGCGATGCGCTCCTGCAATGCCTCGATCTCGGGCGAGTGAAACTCGATCACGACACCCGACTTGAGGTCGATGAGGTGGTCGTGATGCTCTTCCGGCACCGTCTCATAACGCGAGCGGCCGTCTCGGAAATCATGACGCTCGATAATGCCGGCGTCTTCGAACAGCTTCACGGTGCGGTAGACTGTCGAGATCGAAATCTTCGCATCGACCTTCACCGAGCGGCGATAGAGTTCTTCCACGTCAGGGTGGTCGGCGGATTCTTCGAGTATGCGTGCGATTACACGGCGCTGCTCGGTCATGCGCATGCCGCGTTCAGCGCAAAGCTCCTCGAGGGTCTTGGCGACGTCAGTCATGGGCTGCCTTCCGATAGTCAACGTTCAAGCAACGGAACTAGCGAAGAACGCGCTTCATGACAAGCGCTGTGGAAACCGCGCCCTTGGTATCCTTGTAGTATCCCCGGCGTTCTCCGACCTTCTCGAAGCCGAGCTTGCCGTAGAGCCCGAGCGCGGCCGCATTGCCGTCGTCGACCTCAAGAAAGATGCTCTCGCCACCGCGCAGTTTCGCTTCGCGCATGGCAGCCTGCATCAGCCGCCAGCCGAGGCCGGCGCGCGCGACCTTTGTCTGCACGGCGATCGTCAGGATTTCCGCTTCGCCGGCGACTTGGCGCGCCAGCACGAAGCCCGGCAATGGCTTCTTGAGGAATGCATTGGTCTGGCGGGCCACGAAGCCGAAGACCGTATCCTGGCTGAGCAGACTGTAGAATTCGCCATCGCCCCACGGGCGGGCGAAACGCTCGCCGTGCAGCGCGGCGACCGCGCGGCAATCATCGGCATCCATCGCGACGATTTCGAATTCCGGCTTCAACGTCAAATAGGATTCCAACATGGTCATACTCGCGCAATTGCGAATCCGGCCTGCGGCTTGGCATCGGGTCCGCGCAGATAAAGAGGTTTAGGCTTTCCAGCAGACGGATCAGCGGCGGCACCGAGGCGCGCCACCAAAGAAATCGGGAAATGGTTGGCATGGTCGCCGGTCGCGTCCGGCTTCAGGAGGGGCGTGGCCGAACCGGTTATTTCGCCATCGAATGCAGCAGCAACCGTCTGCGCTTCCTCGACAGTCACGGCGCGCGCTTCGTCGAGCGGTCCGCCATCGGCATTGAAGGCCTGCAAGTAGATCTCGTTTCGCTTGGCATCCATGGCTGTCAACACCGGGCGCCCGGGCGTCTTTTGCCGCTGCGCTTCAGCCATCACCGCAAGCGTGGTGATGCCGACGGCCGGAACGCCAAGCGACAGCGCAAAGCCGCGGGCAGCGGCGACGCCGACGCGAATGCCGGTGAAGGAGCCAGGACCGATGGTGACGGCAATACGATCGACGGCCGAAAGCACCAGGCCCGCCTGATTCATCACGCGGTCGACGATCCCCATCAGATGCTCAGCATGCCCCTTGCCGATCATGTCCGATGCCTCCCCCAGCATCGTATTCCTGCCGCTGTCATAGAGAGCGGCAGCGCAATCCACACCTGCGGTGTCGAGCGCCAGTATGATCATGGCATCAATTTCCGAATAAAGCGTTCCTCAGCGTCCATACAATCACCCTGCCGCGCTTGCAATTGCTGCGCCAGGACGAATGCCGGAACAGGGCGTCGTCGTCAGGCGGCGACGACTTCCTCGACTTCCGGAACGAAATGGCGAAGCAGGTTCTGCACGCCATGCTTCAGCGTCGCCGTCGAGGACGGGCAGCCGGAGCAAGAGCCCTTCATGTTGAGATAAACCTTGCCGTCCTTGAAGCCGCGGAAGGTGATGTCGCCACCATCCTGTGCAACGGCCGGCCGCACGCGTGTGTCCAGCAGCTCCTTGATCGTCAGCACGATCGACTCGTCGGCTTCGTCAAAGAATTCGCCGCCGGCATCGAGATCTTCGGAAAGAATCGATGCATCGCCCATGACAGGCTTGCCCGACATGAAGTGCTCCATGATCGAGCCAAGGATGGCCGGCTTCAGGTGCTGCCACTCGGCATTGTCCTTGGAGACGGAGATGAAGTCATAACCGAAATAGACGCCGGTCACACCGGGGATTTCGAACAGACGAGCCGCGAGCGGCGATGCCTGGGCCTCGTCGGGGCTCCGGAATTCGGCCGTGCCGTTTTCCATCACCACCCGACCCGGCAGAAACTTCTGTGTGGCGGGGTTCGGTGTGGCTTCGGTCTGAATAAACATGTCGCTCTCCGTGCGGCGGGCAGTGGCCCAGGCCGTCTTTAGAATTCTTCAAAAAAGAAAATAAGCCGATTGGCAACTCTATTCAAGAGACTGGCACTCAAGAAATGGCTTTATGCGAGGGCATCCAGCTCCTCGTCGGTCAATGTATCCGGCAGGACCGTGACGGGGATCGGAAATGTCGCGCCACGCCCGGCGATCGACGACACCAGCGGTCCCGGTCCCTCCTTTGCCGAGCTTGCGGCCAGCACCAGGATCGCAATATCACGGTCTTCTTCGATGACGGCGTTGATCTGTTCCGTGGCGCTTCCCTCGCGGATGACGATCTCAGGGTCGATGCCGATCGTTTCGCGAACCACATGCGCCGCCTTGGCGACCACTGCTTCCGCTTCCTCGCGCGCCTCGGCGCGCATGATTTCCTCCACGCCCAGCCACTGCTGGAAGTCGCCCTCCGGAATCACGTACATCAGCACAAGGCCGCCGTTCGAGTTCTTGGCGCGCCGACCGGCGTAATGGACGGCGCGGGAGCATTCGGGCGTATCGTCAATGACCGCCATGAATTTGCGGCGATGACCTTCGAGCCGGGAGAGTCGTTTTGATACCATGGGGCGGACTCTGACACCTGAACCTGAAGATTTGCAAGCCCTCGTTTGGTCGCCCTCAAAGGATCGCCGGCGTGGTGTATCGTCAGGCCGGAACCAGTCCGTAGAGACGCATGATCGCCTTCACATGTTCGATGTCAGGCTTGCCCTGAACATTGATGGCCGAAGCCATCTCCTCGAAATAGCGCCTGCCGATCAGGCCGGGCGTCATGGTGATCAACGCCTTGGCGGTTTCGCCATGCAGGTTCTCGTGGGTGTGGACGTAACCGCGCGGAATGAACAGGGTTTCGCCTGCTGCGATCTCGTGTTTGCGCCCGTCCAGCGTCGTCGACATCGTGCCGGACAATCCGTAGATCACTTCGTCGACGTCGCGGTGGTAATGTGGGGCGGGGACGCGTGCCTGGGGCGGGACCGTGAATTCGAACATCACGAGACCGCCGGCACTCTGATCCTCGTCGATCAGAAACCGGATCTCCATGGTGCCGATCTGGATGAGGTTGCGATCTCGCATCGAAGCCTCCTGACGGTCCGTTTCGATAAGACTACGCCGCAGGTCTGGCTTCGACAAGCCCGGGGCGGTGAGGTCCGCCCCGGGCCAAGGTCATATCTCAGTACAGGAAGCCGACGATGTCGCGCACTTCTTTCATCGTCACTTCGGCCCGCGCCCGCGCCCGTTCGGAACCATTGCGCAGGATCGCGTCGATGTGACTGGTGTCCGACATCAGGCGGCGCATCTCGGCGGTGATCGGCGAGAGCACATTGACGGCGAGATCGACGAGCGCCGGCTTGAAGACCGAGAACTGCTGCCCGCCGAATTCGGCAAGCACGTCAGCTTTCGACCTGTCAGCGAGCGCCGCGTAGATGCCGACAAGGTTGTCCGCTTCCGGGCGACCCTTGAGACCGTCGACTTCACTGGGCAAGCCGTCCGGATCGGTCTTGGCCTTGCGGATCTTCTTCGAGATCGCCTCCTCGTCGTCCATCAGATTGATGCGCGAAAGATCTGATGGATCCGACTTCGACATCTTCTTGGTACCGTCGCGAAGCGACATGACACGCGGCGCCGGGCCATCGATCAGCGGCTCGACCATCGGGAAATAGGCATGCACCGGCTCGTTGCCGACGGTGATGTCGATGCCATAGTCCGTCTTGCGGATATGCTCCGCGTAGTCGAGGTTGAACTTCATGGCGATGTCGCGGGCGAGTTCAAGGTGCTGCTTCTGGTCGTCGCCGACGGGGACATGCGTCCCGCGATAGACGAGGATGTCGGCAGCCATCAGGCTCGGATAGGCGTAGAGACCGAGCGAGGCCTGCTCGCGGTCCTTGCCGGCCTTGTCCTTGAACTGCGTCATGCGGTTCATCCAACCGATGCGCGCGACGCAATTGAAGATCCATGCGAGTTCTGCATGCTGCGGCACGGCCGACTGGTTGAAGACAATGTGCTTTTCCGGATCGATGCCGGAGGCGATGAAGGCGGCGGCGATCGAGCGGATCTGGTTCGGCATATCCTCATGGACGAGCTGCGCCGTCAGCGCGTGCATATCCACGACACAGTAGATGCAGTCGTTGCCTTCCTGCAGTGCCACGAACTTGCGGATCGCGCCGAGATAGTTGCCGAGATGGAGATTGCCGGTCGGCTGGACGCCGGAAAAAACTACTTTCTTGAATTCGTTCATTATGTCCTCGATTAGGCTGGTGGAGGGCCCCAGGGCCAATGGCCCATGTTGCTAACGGGCGCGCTTATGCACGCGCGCGCTCCCGCAATCAAGGGGTTCAGCCTGCGGCGTGTTCGATCAGATCGAAGGTGTTGCCGTAAGGATCCGCAAACACGGCGACGGTCCCGTAGCTTTCGTGCCGCGGCGCCTCGAGAAACTGCACGCCCTTGGCCAGCATCGACGCATGGTCGCGCGCAAAATCGTCGGTCTTGAGAAAGAAGCCGACACGCCCGCCCGTCTGGTTGCCCATCGCCGCCATTTGCCGATCGTTGGCCGGCTGTGCGAGCAGAAAGGCTGCGCCGTCGCCGCCCTTCGGTTTGACGACGACCCATCGCTTGCCGTCCGGCTGGACGTCGTCCTGGAGGCAATCGAAGCCGAGAGCACCGCAGTAGAAGTCCTTGGCGCGATCGTAGTCGTCGACGACGAGCGTTACGAGGAAGAGCGATTGGATCATTGCAGGCTCCGATGTGTGGTGTCGTGTTGTTGCCGGTTGCGGGGGCTCGGTCAAGGATCACGCTGCTCGCGCCGACGGGAATGCGCCTTCGCGACCGTGAGGTCTAACACGCGTTTGGACACACATTGAACCCGGCGGGGATTGGCGACGGTATTTTGCACGGAAAAGGCCATGAAACGGGCGATGAATTGTCTTTGTGAATATGTCTGGAAAATTTACGTGGCTTGAAATTTTATACCACCTCTGAGGTAGAGCTAATTCATCAATTGGCCGTAAATTGCGTTACGGTTCCGTAACGGTAGGTAAAGAATTTCACAAAAAGGCCATTTTTTGGGTGAGCGTTCCATTCGCCAAAAAACTGCGCCGGTCATGCCGGCGCATTTCGAGGGGAGGGAACCATGCATTCGGCATTTTCCATCGCACTCGCCGGCCTGTTCAGTCTGTCGTGTTTCGACAGTGCCGACGCCCAAAACGTCAGAAGAGTTGCAATATCGCCGCTCAAACATAAGGAAACGCTTGCCTACTCGCTGCAGACCATCAGCGTCCAGGCGAACTGCTTCCCGCCGCAGCTGCGCGGCGTTCTTGCCTACATTGCCTCCAAGACCGGTCGCCGTCCAATGGTAACCTCGGGGTTCCGGGCGCACGGTCGATCTCATTCCCAGCATCGCTCCTGCGCAGCCGCCGATATCCGGATCCCCGGCGTTTCGGAGCGCACGATCATTGCGATCGCTGAATCGGCACCAGGAATCGGCGGGATCGGCCGTTACTGCAACGGCATCGTCCATGTGGACGTAGGCCCCAAACGACGATGGACCTATTGCTGAGGCTCAACCGTCTACCTTTGCAGCCGGCTTGCGATTGAGATTGCGCCGGATCATGCCGAGATTTGCGCCACCGATCAGGAATGCGGTCGCGAAGTAGACAGCCATGGCGATCACGATCAGAAGGCCGAGCGTGCCGACCTTCGTCGTCAGGTGCGCGCTTGAGGCAAGCCACGGCTCCCAGCGGTGCTGCAGGTACATGATCACGCCGCCCATGACGGCCGCCGACACGACGAGCAGCGCCGTGCGCCGCGCCAAGGCCCATTCCCAGGTGAGATGGCGACGACGCAGCAGGGTGGTGAAGAGCAGCACGGTGCTGATCCAGCCTGCCGTCGCTTCCGCGACTGCAATGCCGGGAGCGCCGAGGAACGGGAAGAGCGTCAGCGCCGTGGCGCAATTGACGCCAACGGCGATGGCGGAAAAGCGCATCGGCGTCCTCGTGTCCTCACGCGCGTAGAATCCCGGCTGCAGCGCCTTGATCAGCACGAAAGCCGGCAAGCCGATGCCGTAGATGGCGAGGATGGAGCCGACAATGGAGGTGTTTTCCTGATGGAAGGCACCTCGCTCGTAGAGCACGCGGATGATTTCGTCGGAGAGAATCCAGAGCGCAAAGGCAGCGGGGATGGTCAGGAACAGCACGAATTCCATCGACCGGTTCTGCAGGTTCGCGGCCTCGCGGAGATTGCCGCCCTTCAGGGCGCGGGCGAGTTCCGGCAGCAGCACCACGCCGACGGCGACGCCGACGACGCCGAGCGGCAGCTGATAGATACGGTCGGCATACTGGAGGGCTGCAATGGCGCCTTCGCGGGAAGAGGCAATTGCCTGGCCGATCATCTGGTTGATCTGGGTAATACCGCCAGTCACCGCCGCGGGGATTGCCAGGATCAGCAGTCGTTTGACGTTGGGGGTAAAGCGCGGGAAGCGCAACCCGATGCTCATGCCGGCGTGGAGCACGCCGAAGTAGACGACGGCGAGCTGCAGGATACCGGCGACGAGCACGCCCCAGGAGAGATACCACGCGGTCTGCAGGGGCTCCGCGCCGATATAGAGCGCGTAGAACAGCGCGCCGATCATCACGACGTTGAGGAAAACGGGCGCAATCGCGGCGGCGAAGAAATGATGGAGCGAATTCAGCATGCCGCTCATCATCGCCGTCAGCGACATGCACATCAGGTAGGGGAACATGACCGCCGCCATGCGTACGGTAATGTCGAACTTGTCCGGATCGTTGGTAAAGCCCGGCGCGATGACGAAGCGCACGAGCAGCGGCATGGAGAGCTCCATCACGATGGTGATGAGCAGCAGCACCGAAAACAGCACGCCGAAAACTTCTTCCGAGAAGCGTTTCGCGCCATCGGTACCGTTCGCCTCGATCTCCTTGGCAAAGAGCGGCACGAAGGCGGCATTGAACGCGCCCTCGGCAAACAGCCGCCGGAAGAGGTTCGGAAAACGGAAGGCGGCATAAAAGACGTCGGCCATCGGACCGGTGCCGAGGGCCGCCGCCATCAGCGTTTCACGGGCGAATCCGAAGATGCGGCTGCCGAGCGTGGCGCCGCCGACGGTGGCGAATTTTCTGACGAGGCTCATGCGTTTGGGCTCATGCGGGCGAATCCGCCTTCTTTTCTGTTTGCGTCGCGGCGCTAGCCGTAGCAGGCGGCGCGATGATGCCGGAGGGCATGCGCTCGCGCAGCTCGTCCTGTTCCTCGGCCATCACGGCCTTGAGGCGCGCGGTGATATTCGAGCGCTTGCTGTCGCCCGAGATTTTCTGGCCGACGAGATCGGTCACGTAGAAGGTGTCGATGACCTTCTCGCCGAAGGTGGTGATGCGGGCCGACTGAATGTCGAGCGAGAGATCCGATAGAACCGCTGTGATTTCCGACAGCAGGCCGGGTCGGTCAAGGCATTCGACTTCGATGACCGTGAACTTGTTCGACAGACTGTTGGAGATGTTGACCGACGGCGGGATGACGAAGGCCTTGCTCTTTTTGCGGTTCTTGGTGCGGGTCGCGATGACCTCGGGCAGCCGCTTGCGCCCGGAAAGCACGTCCTCGATCATCCGCCCGATGGTGCCGGCGCGGCGCAGTTCGTCGGCATCGTCCTTGAACTCGCGGCTGACATGGATCGTGTCCAGCGCGCGCCCATCCGACGTCGTGAAGATTTGCGCGTCGACGATGTTGGCACCGGCAGCGGCACAGGCGCCGGCGATGACGGCCAGGAGGCGCGGATGGTCAGGCGACAATACGGTGATCTCGGTGATCGCGTGGAAACTGTCGGTCCGCACCATTGTCGCCAGCGCCTGGCCCGATTTGTCCGCCTGCCGGATGAAACCGGCATGCCGCACCTGGTCTTCCAGGGGAACGGAGAGCAGATAGGGCTGGTAGTGCAGCTTGCTGTAGATCTTGCGGTCCTTCTGGCTCCAGTCGGAAAGCGCATTGTAGAGTGCCTCGGCGGCGAAATTGGCGCGTTCCTTGCGCGAAACCTCGGAGAAGCCGCCGGCAAGCAGCAGTTCGGTTTCGTAGTAAAGCGTGCGCAGCAGCTGGCCCTTCCAGCCGTTCCAGACGCCAGGACCGACGGCGCGGATGTCGCAGATCGTCAGGATCAGCAGCATCTTCAGCCGGTCGAGCGACTGCACCACATCGGCGAAGTCGGTGATCGTCTTGCGGTCCGTAAGGTCGCGGGTCTGCGCGACCATCGACATGACCAGATGCTCCTGGATCAGCCAGACGACCAACTCTGTCTGCTTCTGCGACAGGCCGAAACGGGCGCACAGCTTGCGGGCGACACGGGCGCCGGCAATCGAATGGTCCTCCTGGCGGCCCTTGGCAACATCGTGCAGCAGCACGGCAAGGTAAAGCGCCTCGCGGTCCTCGATGCCGGGCATCAATTTGTTTGCGAGCGGGTGCAGGTCGTCGGCCTTGCCCTTGTCGATCTCCGACAGAACGTCGACGGTACGGATCAGGTGCTCGTCCACCGTATAGTGGTGGTACATGTTGAACTGCATCATCGCGACGATCTTGCCGAATTCGGGAATGAAGCGGCCGAGCACGCCGGCCTCGTTCATGCGCCGCAGAATGAGCGCGGGATCGCCCTTCGACGTCAGGATCGACATGAAGAGGCGATTGGCCTCATCGTTTTCGCGCAGATCGCTGTCGATGAGGTTGAGCGAGCGGGTCACACGCTTCAGCGCATCGGGATGGAATTCCAGCCCGTTGATATCGGCAACATGGAACAGGCGGATGATGTTGACCGGGTCGTGCTTGAAGACATCCGGGCTTGCAAGCGCGATACGGCCGCGGTCTTCGACGAATTCCGTGCTGCCGGCGATCTTGCGGCTGCGGTGCGCAAAGCGGCTGATGACGCCGGTGAGGCCGGGCGTCGACTTCGCCTGCTGATCCTCGAGCGCCGCGCAGAGGATGCGCGTCAGGTCGCCGACATCCTTGGCGACGAGGAAGTAGTGCTTCATGAAGCGCTCGACGGCCGAAAGGCCGGGTCGCGAATGATATCCAAGCGCTTCGGCGATCTCGCGTTGAATGTCGAAGGACAGCCGTTCCTCGGCCTTTCCGGTCAGGAAATGCATGTGGCAGCGCACCGCCCAGAGGAAGTCGTCGGCCTTCTCGAAAACGCGATACTCGTGCTTGGAGAGAACGCCGAGCGGCACCAGCTCCGCCGTGTCGCGAACATGGTAGTAGTATTTCGAGATCCAGAAGAGCGTGTGCAGGTCGCGCAGGCCGCCCTTGCCTTCCTTGACGTTTGGCTCGACGAGATAGCGCGTGTCGCCCGCCTTGCGGTGGCGCTCGTCACGCTCGGCAAGCTTGGCGGCGATGAATTCGGGACCGGTGCCGGTGACGATTTCCTTGTCGAAGCGCGTCTCCAGCTGCGTTTCCAGCGATCGCAGGCCACAGATGTAGCGCATCTCGAGGATCGCCGTGCGGATCGTCATGTCCGACTTCGACAGCGCGATGCACTCTTCCAGGGTGCGCGTCGCATGGCCGACCTTGAAGCCCATGTCCCAGAGGACGTAGAGCATGAATTCGACTGCCTTGTGCGTCTCCTCCGCCGGCTTCGGCTGAAACAGGAACAGAAGGTCGATATCGGAGCCTGGCGCCAGCGTGTCGCGGCCATAGCCGCCGACGGCGGTGACGGCGAACTTGTCCTCCTGCTTCGGAAAGATGTGGGTGCAGACGAACTCGTAGAGGACCGTGACGATCTGGTCCTGCAGCCAGGAAATACGGCGGGCGCAATTGATGCCGCTGCCATCGGCAGAAAGCAACTCGCGCGCTTTCTGTCTGCCTTCGCTGCTCGCCTTCTTGAGGATCGCCAGCAGATCGGACCGCATGACCTCGGGCCGCGTCTTGTTGGCCTCGGCCACCGCGTCGCACGTCTTCGAGAGATGATCGGTGTCGAGGATATCGGAGAAATCGATGTCGTTCGTCGTCGCCATGCGCGGGGCGGCTTCCTGTTCGCGTGGCGCAGCCGCGTCCCGCTGCACCTCTCGTTTCGTCTGCATGCGCTATAGCCTCTTTGCCCGCCGATGACACGGGCTTTCATACTGCAGAACCTTTAATTTTGGCGAAAAGGTGTTGCCGCGCGCGAAAGCGGCGGCATCGGGGGATCAGGCAGCCATCTGAGCCTGTACGGAATAGAGCACCTGCCGTGTTTCGCTGGTGATCGCCTCCAGCGTCCCTTGGTCGCACTCCCGATAGCCGGCTTTGGCAACACACGAGGAGAGTTCCAGAATCCGGGCGCAGCAGCGGATGATCTGCAGCAGGCCGAAGGGCGAGGCCCAGCCGCGCGGATTGCCATGCTCGTCCGCAAGCCGCAGCGCTTCGATCGCGCTGAAGATCGCCGCAAGCCTTTGAGTCTCGTTGAACAGCCGGTCCATGAACATCGGTCAGCCCTGCTTCAGCTTCTTCTTGAGGTCGTAGAGCGCGTCCATCGCTTCGCGCGGGGTCATGTCGTCGAGGCTCATGGCCTTCAGCGCTTCCTCCACCTTGGAGGGGCCGCGATTGGCATCCTCGCGGCGCACCGCCACCTGGAACAGCGGCAGGTCGTCGATGAGCTGGCTTGCCGGGTTCTTGCGGTCGGCGTCCTCGAGGCGTGTCAGCACGTCGCGGGCACGCGCCACCACCGAGGCCGGCAGGCCGGCAAGCCGGGCAACCTGGATGCCATAGGAACGGTCGGCAGCACCTGGGCCGACCTCGTGCAGGAAAATCACGTCGCCGTCCCATTCCTTCACGCGCATCGTCGCGTTCGACAACCGCGCAAGCTTTTCCGACAGCACCGTCAGCTCGTGGAAATGGGTGGCGAAGAGGCCGCGGCAGCGGTTTGCCTCGTGTAGATGCTCGACGGCGGCCCAGGCGATGGAGAGGCCATCAAAGGTCGCGGTACCGCGGCCGATCTCGTCCAGAATGACCAGCGAGCGGTCGGTCGCCTGGTTGAGGATCGCCGCCGTTTCGACCATTTCGACCATGAAAGTCGAACGGCCGCGCGCAAGATCGTCGGAGGCGCCGACACGCGAGAACAGCCGGTCGACGATGCCAATATGGGCTGAGGTCGCTGGCACGAAGGACCCCATCTGCGCGAGGATGGCAATCAGCGCGTTCTGGCGCAGGAAGGTCGACTTACCGCCCATGTTCGGGCCGGTCAGCAGCCAGATCGCGCCATCCTTGCCGTCGGAGACAGGCGAGAGATCGCAGTTGTTGGCGACGAAGGGGCCGGATGACTGGCGCCGCAGCGCCTGTTCGACGACCGGGTGGCGTCCGCCTTCGATCGCAAACATCTTCGAGCCGTCGACGAGCGGCCGGCAATAGGCCTGTTCGTCTGCCAGCAGCGCAAGGCCCGCGGCAACGTCGATGACGGCGAGTGCGCGGGCGCCGGCCTTGATCGTTTCCGCTTCGACGACGACGGCTGATGTCATGTGGTCGAAGGCTGCCAGTTCGATCGCGAGCGCCTTGTCGGCGGCATTGGCGATCCGGCTTTCCAGATCCGCAAGCTCGGTCGTGGTGAAGCGCATCGCATTCGCCATCGTCTGGCGGTGGATGAAGCGACCCTTGGCCTCCGGCGTATCGGTCATCGGCCCGGCATTGCCGGCGGTGACTTCGATGAAGTAGCCGAGGATATTGTTGTGCTTGATCTTCAGCGATTTGATGCCGGTTTCTTCGGCATATTGCAGCTGCAGGCCGGCAATGACTCGGCGCGATTGATCGCGCAGCGCCCTGACCTCGTCAAGTTCGGCATTGGCGCCGTCGCGAAGGAACCCACCGTCGCGCTTCAGCAGCGGCAACTCGTCGCCGAGGGTCTCGGAAAGCAGTGCCGCAAGACCAGCGGGCAGGGACTGAAGGCTCGAAAGCGCGAGCTTCAGCTCTTCCGGCAGCAGTGCTTCCGACAGCAGCCGGGCGACATCGCCCGCGGCACTCAGGCCCTGACGGATGGCGGCAAGGTCACGCGGCCCACCACGGTCGAGCGCCAGGCGCGAGAGTGCGCGCGGCATATCCGGCACATGCTTGAGGTGGTGGCGCAGGTCGCCGCAAAGCGACGGCTCCTCCATCAGGAAACCGATCGAATCCAGCCGCTCATTGACGCGCGCCGGATCGGTCAGCGGCGACATCAGCCGTTCGGCCAGCAATCGTGCCCCGCCGCCTGTCACGGTTCGGTCGATCGACTTCAGCAGCGAGCCGTTGCGATCGCCTGACAGCGTGCGGGCAAGTTCGAGATTGGCGCGGGTCGCCGGATCGATGAACAGCGTGGACGCGCCGCTCTCGCGCTCCGGCCGCCCGAGCGGCGGCCGTTCGGCGATCTGCGTCTTCTCGACATAGGCGACGGCCGCTGCCGCTGCCGCAAGCTCGGCGCGGGAGAAGGTGCCGAAGCCGTCGAGCGTCGAGACATTGAAATAACGCGCGATCCGCCCTTCGGCAGTGGCGCTGTCGAAGAGGACGGATGGTTGCGGAACGGCGGTGCGACCCAGCACGTCGAAAACAGGCTTCAGTTCGGGATCGTGAAAGATCGTATCGGGCACGATCAGTTCGCGCGGGTCGATACGCAGGATATCCGCAAGCAGCCGCGAGCCTTCAGTCTCGGCCAGCCGGAAAATCCCGGTGGAAATGTCGATCCAGGCAAGCGCCAGCACCGGCTCGGAGCTGGCGCGAATCCGGGTAAGCGCCATCAGGTAGTTGGACTCCGATGGCGAAAGCAGCTTTTCCTCGGTGATCGTGCCCGGCGTCACCAAGCGGATGACGTCGCGCTTCACGACGGACTTGGATCCGCGCTTCTTGGCCTCCGCCGGATCCTCGACCTGTTCGCAGACGGCAACCCGGAAACCGAGCGCGATCAGCTTCTGCAGGTAGTCGTCGGCCGCATGAACAGGCACGCCGCACATCGGGATGTCCTGCCCCATATGCTGGCCGCGCTTGGTCAGCGTGATGCCGAGTGCACGGGAGGCTTCCAGCGCGTCTTCGAAGAACAGCTCATAGAAATCGCCCATGCGATAGAACAGCAGCGAGTCAGGGTTGTTGGCCTTGATCTCGATGAATTGTTCCATCATCGGCGTTGCCGAGGCACGGCTTTCCTCCGTGGCCAGCTCGGCAGCCGAAAAGGCTTCTATTCCAGTGTCTATTCGTTCGTTCACGGAGATGCATTTTTTCCAAAAAAGAGGTGCCAACCCTAGCCGCCCGCCGCTATAGATGACAACCGCGATTGAGGAAGAGCAAGGCGTCACCCACAAGACGTTGGAGGAAAAATGCCCGATACCGAGAAGAAGCAGCGGCCGGTTACATCAGTGACCGACAACGAGGCTCTTGAGTTCCACGCCATGGGGCGGCCCGGAAAGCTGGAGATCAACGCCACGAAGCCGATGGCGACCCAGCGCGATCTGTCGCTCGCCTATTCGCCGGGTGTTGCCGTTCCGGTGAAGGCAATCGCCGCCGATCCGGCCACCGCCTATGATTATACGACGCGCGGCAACATGGTCGCGGTCATCTCCAACGGTACGGCAATCCTAGGTCTCGGCAATCTCGGCGCTCTGGCTTCGAAGCCAGTGATGGAGGGCAAGTCGGTGCTCTTCAAGCGTTTTGCCGACGTCGATTCCATCGACCTTGAAGTCGATACCGAAAATGTCGACGAATTCATCAACTGCGTCCGCTTCCTCGGTCCGTCCTTCGGCGGCATCAATCTCGAAGACATCAAGGCGCCTGACTGTTTCATCATCGAGCAGCGCCTGCGCGAGCTGATGGACATTCCCGTTTTCCATGACGACCAGCACGGCACGGCGATCATCGCTGCCGCCGGTCTCATCAATGCGCTGGAGCTGACCGGCCGCGACCTTAAGACGACGAAGCTCGTCTGCAATGGTGCAGGTGCCGCCGCCATCGCCTGCGTTGAGCTCATCAAGGCCATGGGCTTCGCGCCCGAGAATATCGTCCTTTGCGACACCAAGGGCGTGATCTACCAGGGCCGCACCGAGGGCATGAACCAGTGGAAGTCGGCGCATGCGGTCAAGACCAAGGCGCGCACGCTCGAGGAGGCGATGAAGGGCGCGGACGTGGTCTTGGGCCTCTCGCAGAAGGGCGCCTTCTCCGAGAGCATGATCCGCTCCATGGCCGACCGCCCGATCATCTTTGCGATGGCCAATCCCGATCCGGAAATTACGCCCGAAGAGGTTACCCGCATCCGCGACGACGCCATCATGGCAACGGGTCGCTCCGATTATCCGAACCAGGTCAACAACGTTCTCGGTTTTCCCTATATCTTCCGTGGCGCGCTGGACGTCCGTGCGACTACCATCAACGACGCCATGAAGATCGCTGCCGTTGAGGCGCTGGCAAATCTCGCCCGCGAGGACGTGCCTGACGATGTTGTTGCCGCTTATCAGGGCAACCGCCCGCGCTTTGGTGCGCAATACATCATTCCGGTGCCGTTCGATCCGCGCCTGATCTCGGCGATCCCGGTTGCCGTGGCACAAGCAGCGATTGACAGCGGCGTGGCGCGCAAGCCGATTACAGATATGGCGGCCTATGCCCGCGAACTTTCCGGCCGCCGCGATCCCATCGCCTCGACGCTGGCAAGCCTCTACGAACGCGTTCGCCGCCGTCCGAAGCGGGTGGTTTTTGCCGAGGCCGAAGAAGAGCAGGTCATGCGTGCGGCAATGTCCTACGCAAACCAGGAGCTCGGCACGGCGATCCTGCTCGGCCGCGAAGACCTGATCCACCAGACCGCCGAGCGCGCCGGTATCGACCTCAACCGGCCGGGGCTGGAAATCGTCAACGCACGTATCTCCACCCGCGTCGAAACTTATATCGACTACCTCTACGCGCGCCTGCAGCGCAAAGGCTACCTGCATCGTGACGCACAGCGTCTGATCCATCAGGATCGCAACCACTTCGCCGCTTGCATGGTGGCGCTTGGTGACGCCGATGGGATGGTTACTGGTATCACCCGCAACTATTCGACGGCCCTGGAAGATGTGCGCCGCTGCATCGACATGAAACCGGGCCATCGGGTCATCGGCGTATCGATCGCGCTGTGCCGCGGCCGGACGGTGTTCGTCGCCGATACAGCGGTTCACGATATGCCGAACGCCGAGGAGCTCGCCGATATCGCTGTCGAGGCCGCAGGCTTTGCACGTCGCATGGGCTATCAGCCGCGCGTCGCCATGCTTGCCTATTCGACCTTCGGTCATCCGTCGGGCGAACGCTCCGAGCGTGTGCGCGAGGCGGTGAAAATCCTCGACAAGCGCCGCCTCGATTTCGAGTATGACGGCGAGATGGCGGCGGACGTGGCGCTGAACCGCAAGGTCATGGAGCAGTATCCGTTCTGCCGCCTGTCCGGCCCGGCCAACGTGCTCGTCATGCCGGCCTTCCACTCAGCCTCGATCTCCACGAAGATGCTGCAGGAGCTTGGCGGTTCGACTGTCATCGGCCCGATCCTCGTCGGCCTCGACAAGGCGGTTCAGATCACGTCGATGGGCGCGAAGGATTCCGACATCGTCAACATGGCGGCGATCGCGGCCTATACGGCTGGATCGTGAAATAAAAACGGAGCGGGAGTCATCCTCCCGCTCCCTTCCATCTGTTTGAAAGTCAGCTCGCGAAACGACCGGCGTCGGCGCCGTAGTAGTTCAGGTAGCGATCGGAAATGCTTGATATCGGCAACACGATCAGGACATCCGTCGTGTTGAAGGCCTTGTCGACCACGGCGGTCGAACCGACCATGGCGCCGAGGCGCAGGTAACCCTTGATCAACGGCGGCAGTGCCATCAGCGCCCGCTTCGGGTTGACGGCTTCGGCCGGCATCAGATCCATGTCGCGCGCAAGGTGCGGAAGAGCGGCGACGGCCCACTCATCCTTCGCGGCGACGTTGTGATGCAGGAAGGACAGTGCCAGCGCATGGCTTTCCGGGTGGATGCCCGGGAAGGAGGCGCAACCGAACATGGCGCTCATCCCATGCTTCAGCGCATAGGCCCAGTTGCCCTGCCACAGAAGCTCGACCGTGCGCTTGGTGCGGTAGTCGGGCAGCACGCAGGAGCGGCCGAGTTCCATGAACTGCTTGTCCGGATGGCGGGCGAGCAGCTCGTCGATGGCGAATTCCGAAGCCGAGTAAAAGCCGCCGTTCGCCATGGCGACTTCCTGTCGCAGCAGGCGATAGGTGCCGACGATCTGGTCCTCGCTGTCACCCTCGATCGAGCGGTCGAGCACGAGCAAATGGTCGCAGAACGCGTCGTAGGAATCGAAATCGCGCTTGCGGCGCATGGCCTCCGGCGAAAGCTGTGCCCCCATTTCTTCGACGAAGACGCGGAAGCGCACGGCCTGGGCGGCATCGATCTCGCTGGCCGTTCGGGCAAGGCGAGTTTCGAGATTGCCGATGCGGCCGAGAATGTCGCCTTCCTTTGACGCAAGCGTAGTCGACGGCCGGGGGGGCTCGGCGACTGCGTCACAGTTGAGGGCGTCTGCTGACATGGCGATTCTCCCGTTGCCGGCTTTTGACACGCCATAAAACACTTATATGCGACAGGAAAGTGACATCATATAGCCGCCACACGCAAGAAGCGTGCCGGTTATTTGATGGCTACCGCGCTTCCGCGCGGCGGGCCGAAAGCGCAGCAACAGCTTGGACTTCCGTCAGCAACCTTATCGGGTCAACCGGCTTTACCATGACGCGGTTTGCACCATTCAGCAAGACTTGTCTACGGGATTCATCGCGCTTGTCGGCAGTGAGCACGAGGATCGGAACAGGCGGAAGATCGAGCCGGCGTTCATGCCCGCGTAGCCGGCCAAGCATGTCGATGCCGTCGCCGCCTGGCATGGAAAGGTCGCTGATGACAATGTCAGGGCGCACGCTTCCCTCCGACAGCGCGGCGTCGAGCAGCGTTTCGAAGTGCTCGACGTGCTCGACGGTATGACCGGCTTTTTCGAGCATGGCGCGAATGAGCATCGCGTTGATCGGGTCGTCTTCCGCCAGCAGGATACGCAGCCCACTCTGGATTCCCGCTTCCGGAATGGCAACGCTGAAACCGGGCTGGTTATCGTTCAACGCATCGCGCTTCTCCATGCCGCGCATCCGTCCACGCAGCACGTCGATCAGCGATTGCTCGCGCAGCGGCCGTATCAGCCAGGCATCGAACAGGTCGAGCGGATGGGCGTTGCGCTCCTCGGGGTTGACCAGGAAGATTTTGCGCAGTCCCAGTGCCGCGATTTCAGCACGGTCGGCAAGGTGCTCGGCGAACTCCGTCGACATCCGGTGGTCGACGATGATGTCGGTTGGCCTGCGGCCGTTGGCGGCCATGGCGAGCAACATGTCATGGGCGCTCGCACCGTCGGTGACCAGGTGGCAGTCGCCGCCAAGCGTTGCGATCGTCTCCGATATCGCCATGCGCGCCGAACCGGCCGGCGCCAGCAGCAGTACGACGCTGCCGGCAAGCACGGCCTTGTGGCGACTGCGGCGTTCCTCCGGAATGTCGATCGGAAAGCGGATGCTGAACTCGCTACCGGCGCCCTTTTCGCTTGTCACCGTAAGTGAGCCGCCAAATTCGCGCATGATGCGGGCGGAGATGGAGAGACCAAGCCCTGTCCCGGCGCTCTTCTCGACCAGCGTTCCGCCCTGCTCGAATTCGCCGAAGATGCGGTTTTGCTCTTCCTCGGTCATGCCGGGGCCGGTGTCGGTGACGCTGATAAGCACGCTGTTGGCCTGCAGCGACGCCCGCACGAAAACGCCGCCCGCCTGCGTGAATTTCACGGCGTTGCCGATTACGTTGAACAGCACCTGGCGCAGGCGCGCCGGATCGAAGCTCATCATGTCAGGAAGATCGGAAGATACCGTCGTCCCAATCTCGATACCCTTTTCGTGGGCGCGGTGGGCCAGCATTTCGACGACGCTTTCAAGGAGTTTGCGCAGCGATTCTGCGCGGGGGCGCAATTGGAAACGACCGACCTCGATGGTCGAGAAGTCTAGGAGGTCCTCGACCAGCTGCGTCAGCGCATAGCCGGATTGGCGGATGCCCGTCAGATAGTTCTGCTGTTCCTGCGTCAGCCGCGTCTCGGTCAGCAGATGCGTCATGCCGAGGATGCCGGACAGCGGAGTGCGGATTTCGTGGCTGACCGTGGCAAGCAGGCGCGATTTGGCTGCGCTGTTGTACTCGGCCTTCTGCCGGGCCTCCTCGCGGGCTTGTGCGCTCAGCCGTTCGTCGGTGACATCGCGAGCGATGCTCTGCAGCAGGAGCCGTCCGTCGGCGGGGTCGCGGGTAACGACGTCACGCCAGAAGTAGATGCGCTGGCCTTCCGGCGTCGAGATCTCCACCTCGAAGCGATGCGGTGCCGAGCCCGGTCGAAAGGCGATGCCAATCTCCTCACAGGTCAGTCCCTCTGGATTGAGCCTGCCGGTCAGCCGCCGAAATGCCTCGTTGGCGCCTACGATGCGCCGATCCATGTTCCGTGTAACGGTAATGTCACCAAGCGCATCGTGGATCTCCGCAAAGAGAGCTGCCCTCTGGCTCCATGCGGATGAAACGCCGGTGGAGTGTTTCCGTAAGGGGCGTTGTCTGGCGGTTGCGAGCATTGCGAGCAGCACAACGAAGGACAGGGCGGCAACGCCGAGCCCTATCGATGGCACCAGAGGACCGCCCGCCTGCGCCACGACAACAAGGAGAAAGCCGCCAACAAGGCCGAGACCGCCCAACCACCAGGATAGAAGCTTGCGGCCGACGCGGCTGCGTTGGAATTGCGGAGAAACGAACTCGGTTTGATAGGCAACAGTATCCGAGCCCCGCTCATCGCGGCGATGAGCGGTATGCCGCCCGAACGCGGCGGCAAGTCTGTCGTGCAAATGACCGAGACCTTGCATAGCCGCCGGGATAACACGACGGCGGTTCCAAATGCCTTCAGCAAACCGCTAAGATTTTAACGGTCTGCGTTTTTAGGTTGTATCAGCTCGTCCAGAATCACGCATCCCGCGCCGATCGTGATGAAACTGTCGGCCAAGTTGAAGACGGCGAAGGACCATGTCTCGGTGTGAAACAGGATGTAGTCGATGACATGCCCGTAGAGGAAGCGATCGATCAGGTTCCCGAGCGCGCCGGCGATGATCAGCGCATAGCCGAGGTGAGCGAAGGTGCGTTGCTTGTTGGTGCGGTGCCAGAGCCAGATGACGAAAGCGACGATGATGAGGCGCATGCCGACGATGAACCAGCCGTCCATGCCCGAGAGCATCGAGAAGGCGACGCCGAGATTGTAGGTCCGGTAAAGCGCCAGCATCGGGATAAGATGCACCGGCTCCTGCAGTGGCAGGGTGTGGTCGACGACGATCTTGACGATCTGGTCGAGTGCGACGGCGATGACGATGAAGATCAGGATTGGCAGTGGCCGGGCAAGCAGCGTCGGTCGTTCTAGCGTCTGTTCGGTCATTTGGCCTCGTCGAGTGAGAGGAGGTGGCGGCGCGCCTCGAACAGCATGACGGCGCTGGCGACGGCAAGATTGAGCGAGTCGGCACGGCCCTGCTGCGGAATGCGGGCACGCGCATCGGCTTCCTTGGCAAGATGCTCCGGCAGCCCGGACTGCTCGTTGCCCATCAGAAGCACGATCGGCCTCTTCTTGTAGTCGATGGTACGGTAGTCGACTGACCCTGCCAGATGCGTGGCTACGACGGAAGCTCCAGCGTGCTTCTTCCAGGCAATGAATTCTTCCGCCGTGGCGCGTGCAACGGGAACGGCAAAAACCGAGCCCATGGTGGCGCGCACCGTTTCGAGCGAGAAGGGATCGGTCGTCTCGCCGACAAGGATGACGCCGGAGGCACCGGCAGCGTCGGCTGTGCGGATGATCGTGCCGAGGTTGCCGGGATCGCGCACGCGATCGAGGGCGATCCAGGTTTCACCCGGCTTCGGGTGGATCTCGCGCAACGGCTTCCAGCGGCTTTCGAAGATGCCGACCACCATCTGCGGATTGTCGCGGCGGGTGATCGAGGAAATCACCTTCTCGCTGACCTCGAGTACGAGCCCACCGGAGGCGACTGTCTTTGCCGCCATCTGCTCGACGAGCGGCTTGCCCTTGGCCGCCTTGGCGTAGACCAACGTGCGGATCGTCCAGCCGAGTTCGATGGCATCGATGACAAGTTTCAGGCCTTCGGCCATGAAGGTACCGCTTTGCTCGCGGGTCTTCTTGTCGCTGAGCGCCTTGATGTCCTTGATAATAGGATTGGCGAGCGAGGTGACCTCTTTCACGTGCCCGACCTTATGCGGGCCGTGGCCCCTGTGTTCATGGCTCATTTGGGTACCAACGGGAGAAGAGAGAGGTGGAGAGTGCGCGGCCCGGCGCCTTGCCGTCCAGCCCGGCCTCGCGAATGACGAGCTCGCCGGATTCGACGACACCGCCGGCCCCGCGCATCGTCTCGCGCATCAGTTCATGGATCGAATAGAAGCTGGCCCGGATCGAATAGGCCGTCAGCACAAGCCCGACCGCCTTCGGAGACAGGATTTCACGGCAGATATCCAGCATCAGCGGCAGGTGCGCGAAAAGATGCCAAACCTCGCCGTTCGGGCCGCGGCCGAAACTCGGCGGATCAGTGAGGATGATGTCGTATGTGTTGCCGCGGCGTTCTTCCCGCAGGATGAACTTCATCGCGTCTTCGCAGATCCAGCGGATCGGCGCCTTCTCCAGCCCGCTCATCGCCTGGTTTTCGCGCGCCCAGCCGATCGCTTTCTTTGAAGCATCGACATGCGTAACCTCGGCGCCCGCGGCGGCGGCGACGAGCGAGGCTACACCGGTGTAGCCGAACAGGTTCAGAACCTTCAATGGCCGCTTGGCGGCCTCGACCTGTTGCTTCATCCAGGTCCAGTGGGCGATCTGCTCGGGAAAGACGCCGACGTGGCGGAAAGAGGTGAAGCGGCCGAGAAAATCGACGCCGAGCAGATTGAGCGGCCACGTCTCGCCGAGCGCTTCCTTGGGAAAGCGCCAGCGCCCGGTGCCTTCCTCGTCGGTATCGCCGGTGAAGACGGCATCGACCTTTTCCCAGGTTTGCTTTGGCAAGGACGGTTGCCAAAGCGCCTGGCCTTCCGGGCGCACGATCCGGTAGGGGCCGTATTGCTCCAGCTTCTCGCCGTTGCCGCTGTCGATCAGATGGAAGTCGCCTGCGCCAAGGGATTCGAGGATGACGGGCACGCGTTCAGCCGGACGCTCGCCAGTCCGCACCATCAGCGGCCGGTCGATTGCCGTAGGCACGGAGGCAGGTTCGCGCACCCTTTCACGGGCCGGCGCCGGCTTCGCCGCGGGCTTTGCCGGGCGCGGGCCTCGATCGTCGGCGCGGCGTCCGCCGGAGGGGCCGGCGGCGGGTTTCTGGCCTGGCCGGCGTTCTTTCTGTCTCAACGTGATCTTCCGCGTGCTTCAATTCGATAGAGCCCGTGCAAATAGCATTCCGTTTCATCTTGGCAAAGCGCTTTCGGGCTGTGATAAATTGAGCCACATCGAAAAGGGGAGGATTTTCGGATGGACTTGACCGGCGAAGAACGGATTACCGCACCCCGGGATGTCGTATGGGCGGCACTTAATGATCCCGAGATATTGAAGCAGTGCATTCCGGGCTGTCAGAACCTGGAGATGAAGTCCCCAACGGAGCTCACGGCAGTGGTGAAGGTCAAGATCGGTCCGGTTTCGGCGACGTTCAACGGCGAGGTCCTGCTCTCCAACATTCAGGCGCCGGAAAGGTACACGATCTCGGGCGAGGGTAAGGGCGGTATTGCCGGCTTTGCCAAGGGCGGCGCTGATGTCGTATTGAAGGATGAGGGCGGGGAGACGGTCCTGCAGTATGAAGCAAAGGCCCAGGTCGGTGGCAAGATTGCCCAACTCGGCGCGCGGTTGATCGACTCAACCTCCGCTAAGCTGGCGCAGCAGTTCTTCTCCAGCTTCAACGCCGCCGTCAGTGCCAAAGCCGCAGAATAAGGGGCGGAATTGACAGATTTCTCCATTCAGACGACCTCACCATCCGTGAAGTGGACCATCAGATCGCCACTTCAATCGGAGTTGGAAAGGCTGGCCGACATCTATCTGGCCGTCCGCCGCGAAACATTCACATGGGTCGATCCGGCCAGCTTCCGCCACGAGGATTTCAGCGTCCACACACAGGGCGAAGACCTATGGATTGCAGAAGCGCCGAACGGTGATACCGCGGGCTTCATGACCCTGTGGCCGCCGGACGATTTCATTCACATGCTTTATATCAGCAAGTCCTGGCAGGGGCAGGGGGCGGGCGCCGCCTTGCTCGCGACGCTGCCGAACTGGCCGCTCAGGAAGTATCGGCTGAAATGCCTGGTCAAGAACGAGCGTGCGAACGCCTTCTATCGATCCAAGGGGTTCATCGTCACGGGATCCGGCTCATCGGCCGAAGGCGACTACGAAGAGATGAGTTTCTACCCAGCCGCCCGGGATGCGCAGGCCTATTGAAGCTGCGGCTTCTTCAGGAAAGCATTGCGATCAGCGGACCTGACGCGCAGCCACGCCTCGCGTCCGTTGCGCACCACCCGCATCGGGATTTCCGCGCCGGCTGGGCCGCTGCTCCAGACCTTGCGATAGAAATCGGCAAGTCCATCGACCTCGCCGTCGCGGATCTCGGAAATGATGTCGCCTCGGCGCAGGCCGGCCTCGTCCGCGGGACTTCCGTCGGCGACGCTCATGACGATCACATCGCCGTTGCTTTCTGCGGAGAACGCGCCGAGCCATGGACGCGGCGGCTTGTTGACGCGGCCCTGGGTCATCAGGTCGTCGAGGATTGGCGGAAGCAGATTGATCGGTACGATCATGTTGATATCGACGGCGTCGCCGCCCTGACTCATCTGCAGCCGCAGTGACCCGATGCCAAGCAGCTTGCCGTCGGCATTAATGAGTGCCGCGCCTCCCCAGGAGGGATGCGCAGGCGTGGTGAAGATCGCCTCATCAAGCAGATATTCCCAATAACCCGCGAATTCCTGCTTTGCCACGATCCTGGCTTCCACGAACTGGCCGATGCCATCCGCCAGCACGACGGGATCACCGAGGCTAGCGCCGATGTCGTCGCCGAATTCCAATGCCGGCAGGCCGAGGTCACCCAGTGCTTGAAGCAGGCCGAACCCGGTCTCCTGATCATAGGCGAGAGGATGGGCCGCGACGACGCGCCCGTCTAGCGTGGTCAGCCAGACTTCCTCGGCCTCGGTGATCAGGTAGCCGATGGTGAGGACCAGTCCGGATGGCTTGATGACGACGCCACTTCCCTCCCGGCGCGTGCCGAGTGTGCCGGCCGTAAAGGCATCATCAGGAATTGAGGAGCGAACGGCCACGACTGACCGCAGGATTTCGTCGATATTCATGGTCTCATCCTCGCAAGGCAGGGCTCGTATGTCGCGAAACGACTGTGCCTAGCAGATGTGCAGTGGGTCGCATTTTATATAGCTATGAAGCCGGATCTATGGCTGCAAGTGTTTGCATAGCCGAATTTCGGCCCGCTGTCCGCCCTTGGCGTGCGCGTCATCTCGACGGCAGATGGCCCGCAATTTCCTCGGCGTGGGTCTTGTGGCGGTCCGCCTCGGCCTGCCAGCGAACGGCCGCTTTCGCTTCGGTTCGCGCGCGCTTGCGGTATTTGCCCTGATTGAGCCAGGTGGCTGCCGAGCCGACCAGCATGCCGATGATCAGCGTGATGAAAATGAACACGAAGAACGGCGCTGACAAGGAAAGGACTTGGTCGTCCGGCCGAAACGGATTGAAGGCGAGCGTCACCACCTGCCTGTTGGCGACGCAGAAGATGATTAGAATGATTCCGAGGGGCAAAAAAATCAAAAGGTTGGTGATCTTCTTCGCCATGCTCGGCCTCCGTATTTCAACGCCCGTCGACGTTGACGCAGCGCTTTGATCTGGTCAGCAGGATAGTGGGGCGAGAGCCAAGTTCAAGTGCGGGCTTGCCGCAGGCTGCATCAGGAGAGGATCAATCCTCTTCGTCGGCCTGTCCCGGGTTGAGGCGCTCACGCAGCTCCTTGCCGGTCTTGAAGAAGGGAACCCACTTCTCCTCGACGAAAACGGTATCGCCAGTACGCGGGTTACGGCCGGAGCGGGACGGACGGTTCTTCACCGAGAACGCACCGAAGCCGCGCAACTCGACGCGATTGCCGGCCGCGAGCGCGTCGGTGATCTCATCGAGAACCGCGTTGACGATATTCTCGACGTCACGATGATAAAGATGCGGGTTGCGGGCTGCAACGATCTGCACCAGTTCGGACTTGATCACTTTCGTCCCCCTTAAATTATTGATTTCTTATCAATCATGGCCAACCTGCCAAACTGAAAGGAGCCCGTCAAGGAGCAACTTCTGCGGCAGGATTCCGCCGAGGTCGCGCGCCTTGGCAAGATCGTCATAACCAAACAGCGTGAGGATATGAGACGCGCTGTCTGCGAGCAGGAAAGCTGTGTTTCTCCTCTTGTCCCAATCCACCTCAGGTAGGTTCTTGCTGACCTTGCGCGTCTCAAGGTAGGCCCTGATTTCGTCATTCCCACCGATCTGGTCGATCAGCTTGACCTTGAGCGCCTGACGGCCGGTGAATATCGAGCCGTCCGCAAGCTTCTGCACCTCATCATGCGGCAGCTTGCGCCGCTCGGCGACGAGATCGACGAACCAGCCGTAGCTGTCGAGAATCATGTTGTTGATCATGGCCTTGGCCTCTTCGCTCGCCGGATGGAATGGCGACGGTTCGGCCTTCAAGGGCGACGATTTGATTTCTTCCATCGAAACGCCGATCTTGTCGAGCAGCGGCCTGATCTGCGGATACTGGAAGATCACCCCGATCGAGCCGGTGATCGAGCTGTCGCCGGCAATAATCATGTCGCCGGCGGTCGCGATCATGTAGCCGGCGGAAGCGGCCAGCGTGCGCACGTCGGATACGACAGGCTTCTTGGCGGCAATGGCGCGGATTGCCTTGAAGACCCGCTCTCCGCCATAAGTCGTACCCCCGGGTGAGGAAATCGAGACGATGACGGCCTTCACCGCATCGCTCTTCTCGATCTTCTTCAGCCGCTCCAGCAGCTCGTCATCATCGGTGATCAGCCCGGAAATGGTCACATGGGCGACGTGCGGTCGGCTGGTCGCGATATCGCCGATGATTGCCCGGTAAGCAGCGTAAGCCAATAGCACGAGCAGCAACACCGCGACGACGCGCCAGAAACCGACCTTGCGGCGAAGCCTGCGGCGATCGGCGATCATGGAACTGTCCATACATTCCTCCAGGGGGTGGGGAGCACGCGTGATCCCGCAAATCTAGGGCTCCTGCGCCGTTCGGACACGTAGATTTAGCACGCGTCGGCGCCTTTGTTGCTTGTTGCAGAAAAAAATCCATATTGGCAAGTCAGTGTAATAATGCGAAACGAACTGTGATCGAGCGCGAGAATGCTTATATACGCTGCTCCATCACGTACACGGACCAGGTTATGCTCAATACTTTGAACACCACGGGACAGGCTGACTATGTGACGCCGGAGCGAAGCGCCTATGTCGCTGCGCGCTTCCATTCGGCACGGGTGCGCCGCCTGAAGGTCATTCTTCCGATCGCGGCCGTTGTGGTGTCGCTGATCTTCATTGGTGTATCCGTGATCCGCACCTACCTGCCGGAGAACATCAAGATCGAGGGCGCCAAGATCGAGAATGGCAAGGTGGTGATGGAAAAGCCCGCCATCTCCGGCCGCAACTCGGATGGCATCAACTATTCGATGCTGGCGGAACGCGCGCTTCAGGATATCAAGAATCCCAACCTGATGACGCTTGAGAATATCAAGGCGGCCGTCCCGATGAAGGACGATCTGATCGCCCGCGTCGAGGCGACGGCCGCAGACTACGATCGTGCGACCGACAATCTCGATGTCAAATCACCCTTTGCCATCCTTTTGAGCAATGGGCTGACGGCCAACTTCCAGAGCGCCAAGGTCGACATCAAGGGCGGGAAGCTCACCAGCGAGGATCCCGTAAACATTCAGAAAGATGGTGCCTCTATTGTTGCGCAGTCGGTCAAGATGACGGATAAGGGGCAGACGATCACATTCGAGGGAAATGTACGCATGAACGTCGATCCCTCAGCTATTCACAAACAGGGCACTTAACAGCCGGGTCACCATGACAAACGCTTGTCGCATTTCTACCCGCAAGGCGGGAGCAGTATTTCTGAGTGGCGCGGTCGCGCTGCTTGTGTTGACCGGAGGCGCCCTGGCGCAGGCAACAACCAGTCAGATGGATGGGCTGAAGCTCAGCAGCAACGAACCGATCCAGATCGAGAGCGACAAGCTGGAGATCCACGATAAGGAGCACACGGCCGATTTCACTGGCAATGTGAAGGTCGTGCAGGGCAAGACGACGCTGCAGGCCGGCCACATGACGGTCTACTACAAGCCGAAGGCCGGCGAGGCCAACGCGCCTGCCGCCGACGCCAAGGCCGCCGACACCAAGAATGCTTCGGCATCGATTTCATCCGGAAACGCCGATATCGATCACATCGTGGTGACGGACAAGGTGTACCTGACCTCGGGCACGCAGACGGCGACTGCCGACAACGGTTCGTTCGACATGGCCAAGCAGCTTTTCATCCTCAAGGGTGACAGGGTCGTCCTCACCGATGGACCCAACGTCTTTACGGGTTGCCAGCTGACTGTGCACATGGAAACGGGACAGGCACAGCTGGAGAGCTGCGGGGGGCGCGTCCAGATTCAGCTTGATCCAAAATCGCAGAAACAGAACTGACCCCGGCCGTACCACGTGAAGTTATTCTCGCTATCGACCATGTTCGGCAGGTCCGGGCAGCAAGCTGCTGAGGCCCCCGCCGGCGACAAGAGCCGTTACCAGGGCACGCTGATTGCGCGCGGTCTGACCAAGACCTATAGCACCCGCCGTGTCGTGAACGGCGTGTCGCTGGTCGTTCGACGCGGCGAGGCCGTTGGCCTGCTGGGTCCGAACGGCGCCGGCAAGACGACCTGCTTCTATATGATCACCGGGCTTGTGCCCGTTGATGAAGGTACGATCGAGATCGACGGCAACGAAGTCACGACAATGCCGATGTATCGCCGCTCGCGGCTGGGCGTCGGCTATCTGCCGCAGGAAGCGTCGATCTTTCGGGGATTGACCGTCGAAGAGAATATTCGCGCCGTGCTGGAAGTGCACATCAACGACAAGGCTGCGCGCGAGAAGAAGCTCGACGAACTGCTCGATGAGTTTCACATTCGCAAGCTGCGCAAGAGCGCGGCCGTGTCGCTTTCCGGCGGCGAGCGTCGCCGCCTCGAAATTGCCCGCGCGCTGGCGACCGATCCGACCTTCATGCTCCTCGATGAGCCGTTCGCGGGCGTCGATCCGATCTCCGTCGCCGACATTCAGCATCTTGTGCATCATCTGACGGCGCGCGGCATCGGCGTGCTGATCACCGACCACAATGTGCGCGAGACGCTGGGCCTGATCGACCGCGCCTATATCATCCATGCCGGCGAAGTGCTGACGCACGGTCGTGCCAACGACATCGTCAACAACCCGGAAGTGCGGCGCCTTTACCTCGGCGATAATTTCAGCCTCTGACGCGCTCTCGCGCCGCGGAAATTCACCTTCTGTGACAGTTCCGCTTGACCAAATAGAATAAAAAAGCAATTTTTGGGCCAACTTGGATTTCCGTGGCCTGAGCCCGTGGCAGGACGCGGTTTCCCGGAGGAGACGAACGGGAGTTTCGCGTCCGCTATGGCACTGTCGGCCAATCTTTTCCTGCGCCAGAACCAGTCGCTGGTGATGACACCGCAACTGATGCAGTCCATCCAGTTGCTGCAGATGACGCATTTCGAGCTGACGCAGTTTATTGCCCAGGAAGTCGAAAAGAACCCGCTGCTCGAGATTCCGTCAAATGATGCGGAATCGGGCAGCGAGCGCGGAGGCGCGGAGGACGAGGCCTACGCGCATCAGGCTGAAGACCCCTCCGACGACGGCTACGATAGCCGAACCGAGGTCTTGTCGGGCGATTGGTACGAGAGTGGCAACAGCGGTGGGGCAAGCCGCCTCAGCGACGAACTGGACGCCAACTATGCCAACGTGTTTCCCGATGACGGCGTCCCGCAGCGCGCCGATGCTCCGGAGTTGATCAGCCAGTGGAAGTCGATGCCCGGCAGCGGCGAAGGGGCGGAGAGCTACGATCTCGATGATTTCGTTGCCGGTCAAATCTCGCTTCGCGATCACCTTGCCCAGCAGTTGCCCTTTGTCCTGCCCGACATGGCCGATCGCCTGATCGCGCAGCATCTCGTCGATCAGCTGGATGAGGCAGGCTATCTCCAGGGCGATGCGACGGAAGCAGCCGACAGGCTGGGCGCGGGTGTCGACGATGTCGAGCGTGTAATCGCCGCCTTGCAGACGCTCGATCCCCCCGGTGTATTCGCCCGCAATCTGGCGGAGTGCCTGGCGATCCAGCTTCGGCAGAAGGACCGCTTTGACCCTGCCATGCAGGCGCTGGTCAGCAATCTCGAGCTCCTGGCCCGGCGTGACTTCGCGACGCTGAAGCGGCTGTGCGGCGTGGACGAGGAAGATCTGCTCGACATGCTGGGCGAGATCCGGCAGCTCAATCCGAAGCCCGGCGCCGGCTTCGAAACCGGAATGTCGGAAGCGATCATGCCTGACGTCGTCGTGCGGGCAGGCTCCGACGGCGGCTGGCTGATCGAGCTCAATCCCGACACGTTGCCGCGCGTTCTGGTCAACCAGGCGTATTTTTCAAAAGTCACCAAGAGTGGTGAGGATCACGCGTTTCTGTCGGAATGCCTGCAGACCGCCAACTGGCTGACCCGGAGCCTCGACCAGCGCGCCAAGACGATCATGAAGGTGGCGAGCGAGATCGTTCGGCAGCAGGACGCCTTCCTGATGCATGGGGTCGACCACCTGCGGCCGCTCAACCTCAAGACGGTGGCCGACGCCATCAAGATGCACGAATCCACCGTCAGCCGCGTCACATCCAACAAGTACATGCTGACGCCGCGCGGGCTCTTCGAACTCAAGTATTTCTTCAGCGTTTCGATCAGCGCCGTCGAAGGCGGCGACAGCCATTCGGCCGAGGCCGTACGCCACAAGATCCGGACGCTGATTTCGCAGGAAAGCCCGGAATCCGTGCTTTCCGACGACGATATCGTGGATATTCTCAAGAAGGGCGGCATCGACCTGGCCCGTCGTACGGTGGCCAAATACCGGGAAGCGATGAACATCGCATCATCGGTCCAGCGCCGGCGGGAAAAGCGCGCTTTGGCCAAGGTTGCGGGTTTTTGATCGCTGCCTGTGGCTACCGATGCGTGTATTTGTATATTCTAATTCATGTGTCTGTTGACATTTTGGTAACTTCTGGCTAGAAGCGCGCCGCAATTGGCGCTGTGGACAGCGTCGGAAGTTATCCCCATCATCCTCAGGGCGCCTGAAGCCGGCAACTTCGGCCGATCTTGCTTGGGATCGCGCGAAGTGCTTGGATGAGGGTGAGCCTTGGCGTAAACTGGTACCCGCAAACACTGTAAGAAGGGAAACTCCATGAGTGTGCGTGTATCCGGTAAACATATGGAAATTGGTGACTCGTTCCGTCAGCGGATCGAGGACCAAATCGGTGTCGCCGTCACGAAATACTTCGACGGAGGATATTCTGGTCAAGTGATCGTGCATAAGGCCAACGCCCGGTTTTCCGCCGACTGCAAGCTTCATCTCGATAGCGGAGTTGTATTGCATGCCGCCGGAGAGGCGATGGACCCGCAGTTGGCCTTCGATGCCGCTTCCGAGCGGATCGAGAAGCGCCTTCGCCGCTACAAGCGCAAGCTGAAGGATCACTACGCCGGAAATCACCAGAATGGTTCTGCGGAAGTTGCCTACACCGTCATGGATGGGATGGCGGACCACGAAGACGAGATCCCGGATGACTTCGCGCCGGCGATCGTCGCTGAAAGCACCAAGCAACTGAAAACAATGTCTGTCGCGACCGCCGTGATGGCGCTCGACATGACGGATGAGCCGCTGCTGCTGTTTCGCAGCCCAGGCAAGGAACAACTGAACATCGTTTATCGTCGGCACGACGGTAATATTGGCTGGATCGATGCAGCCAGTATCAAAAGCTGAGATCAAGGCGAAGGGCGGCAGTTAGGCTGCCGCTCTCCTCTCTTGGCGCAGAAGGAAAATAAAATGGCTTTGGCCGATTTGCTGCAGCAAAATGCGATCATTCCCGCCCTTAGGGTAAACTCCAAGAAACAGCTCCTCCAGGAATTGGCTGCAAAGGCGTCGAAAGTCACAGGGCTTTCGGAGCGGGAAATTTTCGATGTTGTCCTGCAGCGCGAACGCCTTGGCTCGACCGGCGTCGGTAACGGGATCGCTATTCCGCACGGTAAGTTGGCAAGCGTCCATTCCATCGTCGGCATTTTCGCACGCCTTGATCAGCCGGTTGATTTTGAGGCTCTGGACGATCAGCCCGTGGATTTGGTGTTCCTGCTGCTGGCGCCCGAAGGGGCCGGCGCTGATCACCTCAAGGCCCTCTCGCGCATCGCCCGCGTGCTGCGCGACCACGATCTCGTCGCCAAGCTACGTGCGACCGACTCCGCCTCGGCGATCTATGCGTTCCTCAATGAGGAGCAGACCTCGAACGCTGCCTGAGCATCCGACATGCCATTAAAAAAGGCGCCTGATTGCTCAGGCGCCTTTTTTCATTCAAGCAGTCGAGTTCGGCTTAGAACTCTTCCCAGCTGTCCTGAGCGAGCGCTGCCGAGCCGTGGGTCTGCGGAACTGCGCGGCGCGGTGCCGGTGCTGCAGCTTGGCGATAGGTCGGTACAGCAGTCGCCGCGCGCATCTGCTGAGCCGTCGAGCGCAGTGCCGAAGCGTGGCTCATGCCGGATACGCGGAAGCGTGTCACGAGTTGCTTCAGCGTCTGGGCCTCGTCGTTCAGCGTGACGCTCGCTGCCGTCGTCTCCTCGACCATGGCCGCGTTCTGCTGGGTAACCTGGTCCATCTGGTTCATGGCCTGGTTGATCTCCTTCAGTCCGATCGCCTGTTCACTGGCCGATGCGGAGATCTGGCGGATAAGGCCGTTGATGCCCATGACCTGCTCGGAGATCTTGTGCAGCGTATCGCCGGCGCGGCCGACCAGATCGACGCCTTCCTTGACCTGTACGGCCGAAGTGTTGATGAGCGTCTTGATCTCCTTGGCGGCGTTCGCGGAGCGCTGAGCCAGCTCGCGGACTTCCTGCGCGACGACGGCAAAGCCCTTGCCGGCTTCGCCGGCGCGTGCGGCTTCGACGCCGGCGTTCAGGGCCAGCAGGTTGGTCTGGAAGGCGATCTCGTCGATGACGCCGATGATGCGCGAGACCTCGGTGGAGGACTGCTCGATGCCCTGCATCGAAGCAATTGCCTTGCGCACCACTTCGCCTGACTTTTCGGCATCCTCGCAGGCGAGGTTGACGTTGTCAGCCGCCGTTCGAGCGTTATCGGCGCTGGAGTTGACCTGTGCGGTGAGCTCGTTGAGTGCGGCTGCCGTCTCTTCCAGGCTTGCCGCTTGCTGTTCCGTGCGCTTGGCGAGATCAGAGGCGCTGCCGCTGATTTCGCTTGTACCGGAGCCGATGTTCACGACGCTGAGGTTCATCGTGTTGATGGTTTCCTCGAGGCTTTCGAGAGCCGCGTTGAAATCCTGCTTCAGCTTGGCGTATTCGCCCGGGAAGTCCTCGGTGATGCGATGGCCGAGGTTGCCCTGGGATAGCTCGGACAGGCCGGAGCCGACGATAGAGACGATGTGACGCTGCAGCGTGATCGACTGATGTCGCTCGGCTTCCGAGCGGCCACGCTCGGCTTCGGCTGCATCGCGCTGGTTGTTTGCCTCGGCCTCAAGACGCTGCGTGTCGGCGAGCGCGAAGCGGAAGCCCTCTAGAGCCTTGGCCACGGAGCCGATCTCGTCGGCCCGGTCCTGGCCGGCCACCGAGTGCTCGTACTTGCCGTCGCTGAGCGCCTTGACGCTGGCGACGAGGCCGCCGATCGGGCGTTGGACGAAGGCGCGGACCGCGAAGTAGAGCGCGATCATCACTGCAGCTAGTACCAGGATGCCTGCGACGATCATCATGAAGGTCTGATCCTGAACGGGGGCGTTGATGACCGCGTGCGGCACATCGACGAGGATCACCCATGTCGTATTCACGCCGGGCAGGGCGAAGGGATAGACGACGCGGTCGAAGGGATCTTTGCCGTCATAGGTCAGGTTGTGAATGAGGCCCGGCTTGAGGTCGGAGAGGGCCGATTTGACGACGTCATTGCCTTCACCGTTGTATTCCTTGGTTGCGAGGTCGGGAATCGGCGGGACGATCCAGTTGCCGCTCTGCGAAAGCAGGGTGACCCGGCCGGAGCCGAAGGGACGCAGCGCCTGCAGCTTTTCGGTGAGTGACTTCAGAGAGATATCGACGCCGCCGACGCCGATCATCTTGCCATTGGACATCACTGGATAGGCGATGGAGGTCAGCAGCGTCGGAACATCGGTTCCTTCCGCCAGATAAGGTGTCGTAATCGCGCCCCTGCCGCTCTCTGCAGCGAGCTTCCACCATGCTGCGGTATAGTCGTTGTCAAAGGTCGAAAACTGAATCCCGCCGTCTTTGGTCTTAGACCAATAGGGCGTAAAGGCGCCCTTGGCATTCGTGCCTTCATCGTTGTTGTTGGCGATTTCCGTCGTCTTGCCGTCGAAGGCGCCGAGCTGCTCGCAGAACCAACTGCCGAAAGCGAAGGCGTTCTGTTCAAGATTGGCCTTCAGGACGTTGATGATGCCTTTGCGGTCGAAGGTCTTGCCCTCGTGCCCCCGTCCGACGACACCGGACATGGTGCGGGCAGCGCTGGCCAGTTCGCCGACATTGGCGGCGACTTCGTTGGCGATGGACTTAGCCTCGAGATTGGCCTGGTCCATGGTGAGCGTCCGCACGCGGTCGCGCGTCTCACCGATGAGGAAGAAGTTGGAGATGAGGAGGACGAGGGCGATGGCCACTCCGGTAATGAGGATAAGCTTGGCTGCAAGCGATTTCATGCGAAAGCTGAACATGGATTCCTCGGGGAGCAAGGATGTGCCGGACGGGCATTCATCGGCACAGGGGACGAAGGCGTCGCCCCCTCATGGAGCAGCCGTGACAGATGCCGGCCCTTTGGGAGAGGCTCAGCGATGGCTGGAACATCGCCGGAAATCTCTTAAATTTGAATGAAATCAGATAAAAACGGACGGGGCGTGCGGCAAGCCGCCCCGATATGTCGCAGGACGAATTGCCCTATAGCTCGTTTGCGACTTCGGCACTCGACGGGATCGACGGCTGAGCGCCCTGCTTGAGGCAGGCGAGCGAACCGGCGACGGCCGCGCGCCGCAGAGAGGCCTCGAAATCAAGCCCCGCGTCCAGGCTCGCGGCGAAGTAGCCGCAGAAGGTGTCGCCGGCCCCGACCGTATCGACAGCCTCGATCTTCAATCCCTTGGCACGGGAGATGACGCCGTTTTGGATTGCGATGACGCCGTCTGCGCCGAGCGTCACGATCAGGGTCTGTCCGGTCTCCGCATTGAGCCGTTTCAGCGCGGCCTCGCGATCCGCCGTACCCATGTTTTCCTGGCCGGCGAGACGCTCGAACTCGGTTTCGTTCGCGATCACGATGTCGGCAAGGCGGCCGAGGCGTGGAGCCTCTTCGATCAGCGGGGCAAGGTTGAGGATGGACGTGACGCCCTTGGCGCGCGCCGCAGCCAGCGCCCGCTTGACGGCCGGAGCCGGCACCTCGAGCTGCAGCATCAGGATGTCGCCCTCCTTCATCGCGTCGATCGCGGCGTCGGCATCGGCCGGCGTCATCGTGCCGTTTGCGCCGGGCACAACGGCAATCATGTTCTCGCCGTCACCGCCGACGAGGATTAGTGCGGTTCCGGTCGGCTCGTCGACCTGCTTGACGGTTTCAAGTCCAGTGCCGGCGTCCTTCAAGAGAGCAACCGCCGGCTCCGCAAAGGCGTCGCGGCCGACGGCTCCCGCCATGTGAACGGTACGGCCGGCGCGTCGCGCCGCAAGTGCCTGATTGGCACCCTTGCCGCCTGCTGCCGTTGAGAAGCCGTTGCCGGCAACCGTTTCGCCGGGCTTCGGCAAGCGCGCGGTGGTGGCGATGAGGTCCATGTTGATGGAGCCGAAGACTGTGATCATGAGTGTCCCGTCCGATGCTTTTCTTGGGCGCGACACTGCCTGAAGGGCTTACTCGTCGTCAACCACCCTGAGCTTCAGAAGCCCGCTGCGGCTGTCGACGGATTTTGGCGCGTCATCACCGTCCCGCGCCGCGGCCTTGCCGTTGTCGCCGCCCTCGAACTCCAGAGCTTCGATTTTCGCGCCGCGCTTGGTGAGCTTGTCGGTGGAGGTGAGGATCTGGTCGACATCTCTTTGGGCCATGGAAAAATGGCTCTGCAGCTTGCGGACACGCTCGTCGAGACGGCCGAGATCGTCCATCAGGTTCGCGACTTCGCCCTGGATGACGTGTGCCTGGGCCCGCATCCGCTGATCCTTCAGGACTGCCTGAATGACCTGGATGGAGAGCATCAGCAGCGAAGGCGACACGATGACGATGCGCGACCGGTGCGCCTTCTGCACGATCGCTTCGAAATTCTCATGGATCTCCGCGAAAATCGATTCCGACGGTACGAACATGAAGGCCGTGTCCTGCGTTTCGCCCTGGATCAGATATTTCTCGGAGATATCGCGGATATGCGTTTCCATGTCGCGGCGGAACTGCTGCGAGGCGACCTTGGCTCCGTCAGGTCCGCCCGCGTCCCGGATGGCGTTCCAGGCCTCAAGTGGGAACTTCGCGTCGATCACCAGTGGCGGCGCGCCGTTGGGCATGCGGATGGTGCAGTCCGGGCGCGAGCCATTGGAAAGCGTCTGCTGGAAGGCATAGGCGCCCATCGGAAGGCCATCGGCGACAATCGTCTCCATGCGTGATTGCCCGAAAGCGCCCCGTGTCTGCTTGTTGGAGAGGATCGCCTGCAAACCGACGACATCTTTCGCCAGTGTCTGGATGTTGTTCTGGGCGGCATCGATGACGGCGAGACGCTCCTGCAGCCGCTGCAGGTTCTCGTGCGTCGATTTGGTCTGCTCGCTGATCGTCGAACTGACGCGCTGCGACATACCATCGAGGCGCTGGTTGATCGCCTGGTTCAGCTCGGACTGTCTCGAGCCGAACACTTCGGCCATTGTCGACATGCGCCCATGCATTTCCGCCTGGATTTTCAGAAGCTCGGCCATGCGAGCATCAGTCTCGGCAGCACGGAGGCTCGCCACCTCGGCCTGCTCGCGCCGCACCTGCCCGCTGCGGACGAGAAGGAGGATCAGCAACAAGACCAGAGCCGCGATCGCGCCTCCGGCGAGCGCCAGCGTGGCAGGACTGATACGGGAAAGGGCGAGGAGAAACGACTCGGAGCTGATGTTCATTTTGCCACCATAACAAACTCGTGTGGGATGGCTAGATCAAAACGTGAACAACTCACAAGCCTTCCGAAAGGATTGGCTCGTAGAGGGAACAAACGACAGTTGACAAATCTCAAGTTCATTTAACCTTTGCTCAACCATATTGCGTAAAAGGTCAGGTCAAATTCCCTTTTGCATCAATTACAAAGCAGAGAGATCATGACCAGCCAGCAATCCGACAGCACGCTCAAGCAACGTCTCGAATTCATCGAGTTGGACGACGGAGCCCGCGCGGCGTTGCGTGAGATGCGCCCGGCAATCTCGGAGTTGCTCGGCGGCGCTCTCGACAAGTTTTACGCGAAGCTGGCAAGGACTTCTGAGGTCGCAAGCTTCTTTGCCGATAAGGCGCATATGGGACATGCCAAGAAGCGCCAGGAAGACCATTGGGCGAATCTGGCTGGCGGCAACTTCGACGAAACCTACGTCAAAGGCGTGGTCACGGTGGGCAAGACCCATGCCCGTATTGGCCTCGAGCCTCGCTGGTATATCGGCGGCTACGCGCTGCTGATGAGCGAACTCGTGAAGGGCCTGATGGCCAAGCAGTGGCCCTCCATGTTCGCCAGGCAGCAGGGCAAGGTGCTGGCCGAGAAGCTTTCAGCGGTCATCAAGGCCGCGATGCTCGATATGGACTATTCGATCTCGGTCTATCTGGAAGCGCTCGAAGAGAAGCGACGCAAGCTGGAAGAAGAGCGCGTAAAGGCCGAGCAGGATCAGGCCGTTGCGCTCGATCATCTTCGCCGCGGTCTGGAGGCGCTGTCGAACGGCGATCTCGAGGCCACGCTGCCGCCCGATCTCCCCGGCAACTTCAAAGCCATGGCCGACGACTATAACCGCGCCGTCGCCGCTCTTCGCACGTCCTTCGGCTCGGTGCGGGCAACCTCGGGCGAGATCCTGAGGGGTACGGACGTGATCGCCAAGGCCTCCGATGACCTTGCCTTGCGGACGGCCCAGCAGGCAGCTGGCGTCGAGGAAAGCTCGGCGGCGCTGCAACAGCTTTCGGTCAGTGTCGGACAGACTGCCGCAAACGCCGAAAAGGCATCCGGTGCGGTCCGTGAGACGCAGCAGAAGGCCAAGAACTCCGGCGAACTCGTCACCAGCGCCGTTTCCGCGATGGCCGGCATCGAAAAATCCTCGACCGAAATCGCCAAGATCATCGGCGTCATCGACGAGATCGCTTTCCAGACGAACCTGCTGGCGTTGAACGCCGGCGTGGAAGCTGCGCGAGCCGGTGAAGCGGGCAAGGGCTTTGCCGTCGTGGCGCAAGAGGTCCGCCAACTGGCGCAGCGCACCGCCGACGCGGCCAAGGAGATCAAGAACCTGATTTCGGAAAGCTCGGTCCAGGTGAACGAAGGGGTGGACATCGTCAGCAGCACCGGCGAGGCGCTGAACGACATGATCAACCGGATCGATATCATCAACAGCTTCGTTGCCGATATCGCCGCTGCCGCACGCGATCAGGCAACCGGGGTCAACGAGGTCAGTGTCGCGATCCGCAACATGGACACGATCACGCAGCAGAACTCGGGAATGGTCGAGAACACTTCTGCCGAGACGCGGCGCCTGCGCGGCGAAGTCGACAATCTGGTTGCACTGCTGCAGCGCTTCCGTACCGGCGTCGAGCAACGTTCGATGACCACGACACGCCGCGCCGCCTGACGGGAATGCGGCGAAATTCCGGGCCGGGGCGTAAAAAAGCGCTCCGCCCGCCCACCGGATAATTCCATCCTGGAAAAAGATGCGTTATGGGAACGCCATGACCATCAAGCCACTCATCATTCTCCCCGATCCGCTGCTTCGTCAGGTTTCCAAGCCGATCGAGCGCGTCGACGCCGATCTTAAGCGACTTGCCGACGACATGCTTGAAACCATGTACGACGCGCCGGGTATCGGCCTTGCTGCCATCCAGATCGGCGTGCCGCGCCGCATGCTGGTCATCGACGTTTCCCGCGAAGGCGAAGAGAAGCAACCGCTCGTTTTCGTCAACCCGGAGGTCGTCGCATCGTCGGACGAGCGTTCGGTATACGAGGAGGGATGCCTTTCGATCCCTGACTATTATGCCGAAGTCGAACGCCCGGCGACCGTGACCGTCAAATATCTCGACCGTGATGGCAAGGAGCAGACGGTGCAAGCCGACGGCCTGCTCGCGACCTGCCTGCAGCACGAGATCGACCACCTGAACGGCGTACTCTTCATCGACCACATTTCTCGCCTGAAGCGGGACATGGTGATCAAGAAGTTCACCAAGGCGGCGAAGTCGGCGAAGGCTCTCTAACTCGGACCTTTGCCGGGCGCAGCCTTGCTGGACTGGTGATTTCGCGGGCCGGATGCCTGAAGGGGCTTGATCTGGAGCTCGCAAGCCCGTTTGAAGACGTCTGACCGGAAAACATGGCGGGATAGAAATGTCGCTTCGCATCATCTTCATGGGCACGCCCGAATTCTCCGTGCCGACCCTGCGAGCGCTGGTCGACGCGGGTCACACGATACTTGCCGTCTACACGCAGCCGCCACGGCCGGGCGGACGGCGTGGGCTTGACCTGCAGAAGTCACCGGTGCACCAGGCGGCTGAGCTACTCGGCATTCCCGTGTTTACGCCGGCAAATTTCAAGGATCCGGAAGAGCGCGAGCGCTTCAGGGCGCATGATGCGGATGTGGCTGTCGTCGTTGCCTATGGCCTCCTGTTGCCGGAGGCGATTCTCACCGGCACGCGCCACGGCTGCTACAATGGTCATGCCTCGCTCCTGCCCCGGTGGCGCGGTGCCGCGCCGATCCAGCGGGCGATCATGGCCGGCGACGAAAAGACCGGCATGATGGTGATGAAGATGGACAAGGGCCTGGATACCGGCCCGGTGGCTCTCACCAGCGAAGTCGAGATCGGCCCCAATACCACGGCCGGAGAATTGCACGACAAGCTGATGCATGTCGGGGCCAAGGCGATGGCTGAGGCAATGGTCAAGCTCGAGATGGGCGATCTTCCCCTGACGCCGCAGCCGTCGGACGGTGTGCTCTACGCCGCCAAGATCGACAAGGGCGAGACGCGGATCGATTTTTCGAAAGACGCCGTTGACGTTCACAATCACATTCGCGGTCTGGCACCGTTTCCGGGCGCGTGGTTCGAAGTGGCCATCGCCGGCAAGCCTGAGCGCGTCAAGGTGCTGGCCTCGGAAATCGCACAAGGCCGCGGCAGCGCTGGCGAACCGCTGACCGATGATCTGGTCGTTGCCTGTGGAACCGGCGCCGTTCGCCTGACCAGACTGCAGAAAGCCGGTGGCAAGCCGTTGCCGGCCGCTGATTTCCTGCGTGGGACACCGCTTCCATCGGGCACGAGGCTTTCCTGATGCATCGTTACCGCATGATCGTCGAATATGACGGTGGTCCTTACGTCGGCTGGCAGCGACAGGAAAACGGACCGTCTGTCCAAGGGGCGATCGAGAAGGCGATTCTGTCGGCAAGCGGTGAGACGGTGTCGATCCGCGGCGCGGGGCGTACCGATTCCGGCGTTCATGCAACGGGCCAAGTCATCCATGCCGACCTCGCCAGGGAGTGGTCGGCCTTCAAACTGCAGAATGCGCTGAACGCCCATCTCAAGATGGCCGGCGAGCGAGTCGCGATCATCAGCGTGGAAGCGGCGAGCGAGTTCTTCGACGCCCGCTTCTCGGCGCTGCGGCGCCATTATCTCTATCGCATCATCAGCCGTCGGGCGCCGTTGGCGCTGGAGGCCGGGAAGGCGTGGTGGGTCCCAAAAGCGCTTGACCATGAGGTCATGCATGCGGCGGCGCAGACGCTCGTCGGCAAGCACGATTTCTCCACCTTCCGCTCCGCCCATTGCCAGGCCAACAGCCCGATCCGAACACTCGATCGGCTGGACGTGACGAGAACCGGCGAACTGATCGAGATTCGTGCGACTGCCCAAAGCTTCCTGCACAACCAGATCCGGTCGTTCGCTGGGACGTTGAAACTCGCTGGTGAGGGCAAATGGACGCCGGACGATGTCCGCGCCGCGTTGGATGCCCGCGACCGGAAGGCCTGCGGCCCGGTCGCGCCCCCGGATGGACTCTACTTCATGCAGGTGGATTATCCGGCGGTGATCACCGACCGCCGCCCGCCGGTGGAAGGTGGCGACGGCGAGGACTTCTGATTCTTCGCTGATCAGACCGGATAGATGCCGAGAAAGCGCTGTAGGTATTCCGACAGCATCAGTGATGGCACGAGCAGCACCAGCGTGAGTGCCCCGACCATCAGGCCGTGGCCGTAAAAGATCATCCTCAGGATGCGTGCGATCGCAAAGACCTGCGCAAGCATGAAGGCCAGCAGCAGCACCGAGACGAGGCCAACCAGCTGTGGCAGGAAGAAGACGAGCGCGAGCAGCATCCCGTTGACGTAGGACAGCGGCACGCCGAGCCAATTGACGCTGACGATGACAGGCCCAAAACGCTCGCCCTTCTTGAAGGCCAGCAGCAGCAAGCCTGCAAAGACCAGCGGCACGAACCAATTGGCAGCTTCGACGAGCCCGAGCCTGAAATAGAAGAGTGCGCCGACGTCGGTATGCGGCGGCATCGTTTGCAGGAAGGCCTGGCGCCACCATAGCCACGAGATGCCCATTGGCGGCAGGCACCAGAAGATCGCCCAGAACGAGCGGTTGACGCCGCGATCCGACATGTCGAGGAAGCGAAAGCCGCGCGGATCCATACGGATCAGCAGCCAGATCCCGGCAAGATAGTACTGAACTTCCCTAAACCCCGGCATTCGCGAACCAGCGCTGGATGAAGGTTTCATAGATTACCGTGAGTCGCTCGAGGTCGGAAACTGCGACGCGTTCATCGACCATGTGCATCGTCTGGCCGACAAGGCCGAACTCGACGACCGGGCAGTAATCCTTGATGAAGCGGGCGTCCGACGTGCCGCCCGTCGTGGAGAGCTCCGGGGATTGGCAGGTGACGCTTTCGACGGCCGAAGACAGCGAGGCGATCAGCGCGTTGTTGCGCGTCAGGAAGACGTGGCTCGGGCGCTCGGCCCAGACGATATCGTATCTGAGCGGCGCACGGCCTGGGCGCAGCACGCCTTCCGCTGCCGCGGCATCGAGGCGGCGCAGGATCTCCTGCTGCAGGCTCGCCGCGGTCCACGTGTCGTTGAAGCGAATGTTGAAGCTCGCCGTTGCCTTGGCGGGTACGACGTTCGTCGCCGGATTGCCGACGTCGATGGTCGTCACTTCGAGGTTGGACGGCTGGAAATTGTCGGTGCCACCGTCGAAAGGTGGGTCCATCAGCGCTTGCGTGAGCTGCAGGATGCCGCGCACCGCATTGTCGGCCAGATGCGGGTAAGCGGCATGGCCCTGGACGCCATGCACGGTGATCTTGCCGGAGAGCGAGCCACGGCGGCCGATCTTGATCATGTCGCCGAGCTTGTCCGGGTTGGTCGGCTCGCCGACGAGGCAGGCATCCCAGCGCTCGCCGCGCTCGGCCGCCCATTGCAGCAGCTTGATCGTGCCGTTGATCGCCGGGCCCTCCTCATCGCCGGTGATCAGGAACGAGACGGAGCCCGTCGGTGCGCCATGCTTTTCGATATGGCGTGCAACGGCCGCGACAAAGCAGGCGACCCCGCCCTTCATGTCGACAGCACCGCGTCCGAAGAGTTCGCCGTCCGCAATCTCGGCGGCGAAGGGCGGATGCGTCCAGGCGGCTTCGTCGCCAACCGGCACGACGTCGGTATGCCCTGCAAACATCAGGTGCGGGCCCTCGGTGCCGAGCCGCGCATAGAGGTTCTCGATGTCGGGCGTTCCCGGTTCCGTCGCCGTCACCTTGTCGACCTTGAAGCCAAGCGGCGACAGCATTGCCTCGAGCGCCGAAAGCGCACCGCCCTCGGCGGGCGTGACGGACGGGCAGCGAATCAGGGTCTGAAGATTGGCAACGGGATCGGTAGCGGTCATGGGAGTGGAACTATCCAGCGGTAGTGGCAAAGAAAAGGCAAGGCGGCGGTACCGCCTTGTTGAAATGTGCCGTTCATTTTGCCGGATCAAGTCCGACCGTCAGGGTTGGCGGGCGCATCGTTTCAGACGCTCGGACCGCTGAACCAAGACTTGATCAGTCGCGAAGCAGCTCGTTGATGCCAGTCTTCGAGCGGGTCTTTTCATCGACGCGCTTGACGATGACGGCGCAATAGAGGTGCGGTGCCGGCTGGCCGTTCGCCATCGTGGCGTTGCCCGAAGGCATGGAGCCTGCAACGACGACCGAGTAGGGCGGCACTTCGCCGTACATCACTTCGCCGGTGGCGCGATCGACGATCTTGGTCGACTTGCCGATATAGACGCCCATGCCGAGGACCGAGCCCTCGCGGATGATGCAGCCTTCGACGACTTCCGAACGCGCGCCGATGAAGCAGTTGTCCTCGATGATCGTCGGGCCGGCCTGCATCGGCTCAAGAACGCCGCCAATGCCGACGCCGCCAGAGAGATGCACATGCTTGCCGATCTGAGCGCAGGAGCCGACGGTCGCCCAGGTATCGACCATCGTGCCTTCATCGACGAAGGCGCCGAGATTGACGAAGGACGGCATCAGCACGACGTTCTTGGCGATGTAGGCGGAGCGACGCACGACGCAGTTCGGCACGGCGCGGAAGCCAGCGGCGCGATACTGGTTTTCGCCCCAGCCCTCGAACTTGGAGGGTACCTTGTCCCACCAGGTCGAGTTGCCCGAACCGCCCTTGACCACTTCCATGTCGTTCAGGCGGAACGAGAGGAGCACGGCCTTCTTCAGCCACTGATTGACCTTCCAGACGCCGTCGCTGCCACGCTCGGCAACGCGTGCCTTGCCGCCATCGAGGAGTTCGAGCGCTGTTTCGACGGCGTCGCGGACTTCGCCCTTCGTCGACGTATTGACGTTGTCACGGTTATCGAAGGCAGCTTCGATTGTCTTTTCGAGGGAGGAAAGGTCGCTGGCGCTCATGGGAATTCCTTAAACTTCGATCTCTATCGTGGAGACCGAAGCCTCCGGAATTGTGATTGGCGGGATGCGATCTGCTCTATCGCATGAACGGGTAAAATGGAATGATTTTTCCCGCGGCGTTTCAACGCCTCGGGACGACATACCGGCTGTGGAAGCCGGCGGTATTGAAAGGCATTAGGCATGGCAAAGGCACGAAACGGCAGACTGCGGCGCAAGGATGGCGTATGGGCCCCGCTCAAGACGAGTGCGGTCGACAAGCATCGCGCCGAGTCCGTCCCAAAGACGCCGCAGACCCTGTCACCGGCCTATCGTCTTGCCTATGTCGACGAGGATTTTCTGTGCCGCGAGGAGTTGCGGCCGATCCGGCTGCAGCTCGAACTGCTGAAGGTCGAGATGTTGCTCGCCGAGCGCGGCATCAAGTCGACGGTGGTGATGTTTGGTGGCGCCCGTATTCCTGCTCCCGGCCAGAGCGCATGGGCGGCGCGCAACGAGGTGCAGCGGGCCAATCTCGAGGCTGCGTCGGTCTACTACGACGAGGCACGCAAGTTTGCGCGGCTCTGCTCGAAGTATTCGGCGAGCTTCGATTTCCACGAATACGTCATTGTCACCGGTGGCGGGCCCGGTGTCATGGAGGCCGGCAATCGTGGTGCCGCCGATGAAGGCGCGCCGTCGATCGGTCTCAATATCGTTTTGCCGCACGAGCAGGCGCCGAACGTTTACGTCACGCCGGAGCTCAGCTTCAACTTTCACTACTTCGCCATCCGCAAGATGCACTTCATGGTGCGCGCCAAGGCGATTGCGGTCTTTCCCGGCGGTTTCGGCACGCTGGACGAATTCTTTGAGTGCCTGACGCTGATTCAGACAGGCCGCATGGAGAAGATGCCGCTCATCCTGTTCGGAGAGAAGTTCTGGCGCAGCATCATCAATTTCGAAGCACTGGCCGAGTTCGGCACGATCGCGCCTGACGATGTCGATCTGATCAGCTTCGTCGACACCGCGGATGCCGCCTGGAAGATCATCGAGGACTTCTACGAACACCACGAATAGAAAGGCCCGCCGGGATGGAGGGCTCAGCTTGTTAACAAAGCCTTATGGCACATTGGGATGGATGCCCTATCCGTCGTCACCCCGGCCGATGAGCCGGGGTCCAGCGCGCGCAAGTCCTTGCGCGCAAAAGGCCTTTCGCACCGCAGACGCCGTGCCGCTGGATGCCGGCTCAAGGCCGGCATGACGGAGAAGCCGATCGTTCCGCAAAGAGAACACCTTGTCAGCAGTCTGAGCCCGCCGGGTGGCGGGCTTCAATCTCAGTAAGCCACTGCTTACGGTAATGGACGATCCGGCATATCGTCGAGCGAGATCACCCCGTCCTTGTTGCGATCCATCCAGGTGAAGAACTTGTCGAAGGCGGCTTCGGCTTCCTGCTTGGAAATCTGGCCGTTCTCGTCGGTGTCGAAGCGCTGCATCATCATCATGCCTCGCATCATTCCGCCACGCATGCCGCGGCCGTCAGGGGCGGCTTGCGGTGGTGCCGGCTGGGCGCTGTCGGCATCGGCCGGCGGTGCCATCGGCATGGCATCGTCATCCGCGGTATCATCGGCAGGGGCCTTCATCTTTGCCATCATCGCTTCGTGGTGTTTGCGGATCTCCCCTGGCGTCAGTGAGCCGTCCTTGTCGGTGTCGATCGCGACGAAGATTGCCTCCATGCCGTCCTTGGCTTCCTGCTTGGAGATCTGGCCGTCCTTGTCCGTGTCGAACTGCTTCAGCATGCGAACGAAGATAACTTCGCGGATCGCGCCCATGCGCGGGCCCATCATCATGCCCATGCTGTGCTGCGGGCGAGGCCGATGAGGCTTCTTGTCGTGAGATGCTGCAAAACTGGTGCCCGCGGCACCAACGATCAAGACGGAGGAGAGTGCGGCCAGTATCAGCTTGTTCCGAGACATTTCAGCTCCTTTCAATATGCAATCGCAAACGGATTACAGATGAGAGGGTAGGGCCGGTATGGCAAAACGCCCAATTAAAGATCGGTAAGCTGGATAAAACTTTCGTAACCTAGCCGGCAATCTTCGCAAGAAAATCAGTAAGATCGTCGGTCACGAAATCGATGTGATCGTCCTCGCCGCTGGTCTTTTCCCACCATTCGACAACCGTGTCCTCGAGATTGTTCGGCACCAGCAGCACGGTCTGCATGCCAAGGGTCTTTGGGACCTTGAGATTGCGCGGCAGGTCTTCGAACATCGCCGCCTTGCCGGTCTCCACCCGCTTCAACGCCGCGAACTTGTCGTAGGTCGCCTGCGCCGGCTTCGGCACGAAGTCCGCCGCCACGATGTCGAAGATGTCGTCGAAATGCTCGAGAATGCCCAGCGCGCCCGCCGCCATCTCGGCATGCTTGACGCTTCCATTGGTGAAGATGAATTTCCGACCCGGCAGGGCCTTGATGGCCGCGCCGAGTTCGGGCTGCGCCGTCAGGCTGGAGTAATCGATCGCATGTGCCTTCTCGAGGAAGTCGTTCGGGTCGATGCCGTGGTGGATCATCAGGCCCTGCAGCGTTGTGCCATGATCGAGATAGTATTGCTTCTGCAGCTTGCGCGCCTCGTCCCGCTCCATCTGCAGCAAAGTCGAGACGTAGGCCGTCATGTTCTTGTCGATCTGTGCGAACAGGTTGACGTGGTGCGGATAGAGCGTGTTGTCGAGGTCGAAAACCCACTCGGTCACATGCGAGAAGTCCGCCTTGGTCGGCGTGCGATCTATCTTGGTCATGGGGGCGTTATGGCACGGCTTGCCGCGCAAGGAAATCGGCAAGAAAGAATAGACGCCCGATTTGCGGCGGACGCAGCCGGCAAGGGATGTTAGAACGCCTCATGCTCTTCGATCTGCCCAATGACGATGCGCTCTACGACGCGCTGATTGCCCGAAGCCCTGCCTATGAGGGCCGCGCTTACGTCTGCGTCAAGACAACCGGCATTTTCTGCCGGCTGACCTGCCCGGCTCGCAAGCCGAAGCGAGAAAATACCCTCTTCTACGATTCCATCGCCACCTGCATGCAATCCGGATTTCGGCCGTGCCAGCGGTGCCGGCCATTGGACGAGGCGGGCAGGGAGCCGATCGTTGACGAACTCCTCGAGGCGCTCGACCGCAATCCGGCAGCGCGATGGACGGAGGACGATCTTATCGTGCGCGGCTACGATCCCTCGACGGTGCGCCGGGCTTTCAAGCGATCAACAGGCATGACGTTCCTCGATATCGCCCGCTATCGCCGCCTTGGCGAGGCGGCGAAGCAACTGGCGAATGGCGCTCGTGTCATCGATGCTCAAATCGAGGCAGGCTATGAGTCCGGCAGCGGCTTTCGCGCCGCATTCCAGCGGCTGATCGGCAAGGCGCCTGTCATGTCGCAGAAGCGTGATCTCCTGTTTGCCGATTGGTTCGAAACGCCTCTCGGGCCCATGGTGGCGGTCGCGGACCAGACGCATCTGCATCTCCTCGAGTTCCACGACCGCAAGGCGCTGCCGGCCGAACTGGAGAAGCTGCAGCGCAAGACGCGCTCCTCGGTTGCGGCCGGTCGCACCCCGGCGATCGAGCAGATCGACGCCGAGGTGAAGGATTATTTCGATAGCCGGTCCGCGGCGTTCCGGACGCCGCTTGCGCTGGGCTTCGGCACCGCCTTCGAACGTCAGGTCTGGTCGAAGCTGATGGAGATACCCGTCGGCGAGACGCGCGCTTATGGCGATATTGCGCGCGACATGGAGAACCCGCAGATGGTGCGGGCCGTCGGGCGCGCCAATGGCGCGAACCAGATGGCAATCGTCATCCCCTGCCATCGGCTGATTGGCGCTGACGGATCCCTGACCGGGTATGGCGGCGGGCTCTGGCGCAAGCAATGGCTTTTGCGGCACGAAGATGAGATGAAGACCAAGGGATTGTTTGTGGAGGAGATCCAATGATTCAGGCTGAGAAGGCAAAGGCATTCGGTGCGCTGCATCAGAAGGGCAACCCTGTCGTCCTTTACAATATATGGGACGCCGGAACGGCGAAGGCCGTGACCGAGGCCGGCGCCAAGGCTCTTGCGACGGGAAGCTGGTCGGTCGCCGCCGCGCAGGGTTATGGGGATGGTGAAAAGATTCCGCTCGAAGCGCTGGTTGCCACCACGCGGTCGATCACCGCGGTGAATGACCTGCCGCTCTCGGTCGATTTCGAGGGCGCCTATTCGACGGAACCGGCCGGTGCCGCCGCCAATGTCGAAAAGCTGATCGACGCCGGCGCCATCGGCATCAATTTCGAAGATCAGGTGGTCGGCGGCGAAGGGCTGCATCCGGTTGAGAAGCAGGTGGCCCGTATCCGCGCCATCCGCGAGCTGGCGGACCGTCGCGGCATTGCCTTCTTCATCAACGCCCGCACCGATCTGTTCCTGCGCGAAGGTGATCTCTCAAAGCACGCAGGACTGGTCGATGCAGCGATCGAGCGTGGCAAGGCTTACGCCGCTGCCGGTGCCAACGGCTTCTTCGTGCCTTGGCTGATCGATGAGGGCCTGATCGAGAAAATCTCAGCCGCCTCGGACTTGCCGGTCAACATCATGATGCGACCGGGCGCTCCCGATGTTAAGACGCTGGCGAGGCTTGGCGTCAGCCGCGTCAGCTATGGGCCAGGACCCTATCGGATGATGATGGAAAAGCTGAAAGAGGCAGCCACGGCGGTCTATGCCGCCGCAGGCTAAAGCGTTTTTCCGTTCGGCTCAGGGAACGATCAGCGTTCCCGCGCCATGCTCGGTGAAGATCTCGAGCAGCACGGAATGCGCGGTCTTGCCGTTCAGGATGACGACACCCTGGACGCCGGCCTTGATCGCGTCGATGCAGGTCTCGACCTTCGGGATCATGCCGCCGGAGATCGTGCCGTCGGCGATCAGCGCGTGCGCCTGGGCAACGGACAATTCCTTGATCAGATTGCCCTGCTTGTCGAGAACGCCGGGAACGTCCGTCAGGAAAAGCAGCCGGGTTGCACTCAGCGCCCCGGCGATCGCGCCGGCAAAGGTGTCGGCGTTGATGTTGTAGGTCGCGCCGTCGCGGCCGGGAGCGACCGGTGCGATGACCGGGATCATCTCGGAGCGGGCAAGCAGATCAAGCAGCGTGCGGTCGACTTCGACCACCTCACCGACGAAGCCGAGGTCGAGCACGCGCTCGATGTTCGAATCCGGATCCTTGACCTTCTTCTGCGCCTTTTCGGCGAAGACCATGTTGCCGTCCTTGCCGCAAAGGCCGATCGCCCATTCGCCCGTCTGGTTGATGAGCGCGACGATCTCCTTGTTGATCGAGCCGGCGAGAACCATTTCGACGATCTCGACCGTCTTGGCGTCGGTGACGCGCAGGCCGCCTTCGAACTTCGATTCGATGCCCATCTTCGTCAGCATCGCGCCGATCTGCGGGCCGCCGCCGTGGACGACGATCGGGTTGACGCCGGATTGCTTCAGTAGCGCGATGTCACTCGCGAAGGCCTTGCCGAGCTCGGGATTGCCCATGGCGTGGCCGCCATACTTCACGACGATCGTCTTGTTTTCGTAGCGCTGCATGAAGGGCAGGGCCTGCGCTAGGAGGCGTGCCTGGGTTTCGCTTTCGGACTGGTTCATGGGATACCCCGTGGAATTGATCGCGGCGGCCTTTTATCTCAAGTTTTTGACAGATGGAATAATCCAGAGGCCAATAGTTTGCCGTATGTGCTGGCAACCGCGCTCGAGAAGATCGGCGCTTTGGCAAGAGGCATGGGATGACCAGCGACGAAATCGCCCATTTGATAAGCCTCGTTGCGATCGGGGACCGCAAGGCATTCGCCGTGCTCTATCGCGAGACGAGCCCGAAACTCCTTTCCATCTGCCTGCGTATCTTGAGAGACAGAACGGACGCCGAGGAGGCGATCCAAGAGGTCTACGTCAAGGTCTGGCAACGCGCCGGCGTTTTTGCTGCCGGTTCGGGGGCGCCGTCTTCCTGGCTCGCTGCGATTGCGCGTAACCAGGCGATCGACATCATGCGCGCGCGCAAGCCGATCGCCGACGAACTGGACACTGCATACGACCTCGCGGATGACGATCCTTCGCCCGAGATACAGACTGTGATCAAGGATGAGGGAAGGCGGATTGACACCTGCATGGAAGAGTTGGAAGCTGATCGGGCAATGGCGGTGAAGAGAGCCTATGTCGAAGGGCAGAGCTATCAGGAACTGGCCGATCAGTTTGGCGTCCCCTTGAACACGATGCGCACATGGCTGCGTCGCAGCCTCTTGAAACTGAGAGAGTGCATGGAACGATGACATCGCCGGATCAGAGCAAGGGAGGCCGCTCCCGCGACGAGGTACTCGCCGGTGAGTATGTTCTTGGTGTTCTTTCCTTCAAGGATCGGCGGGTTGTGGAAGAGCGGATGCGCCGCGACAGGCAGTTCGCAGCCATCGTCAGTCGCTGGGAGACAAATCTCTCTGCTTTCAATGACGACTACGACGTGGTCAGCCCGAGTCAGGAAACGTTCAAGCAGATCGAAGCACGGTTGTTCGGTGAGCCGGAAGCCGTCTCGGTGCCGTCGCGCGGTCTATGGAGCTCTATCGTTTTCTGGCGCTGTCTTGCACTCGTCTCGCTGCTGATCACGGCGGGTGCGCTGACAATCGCGACCGTCGCGGTCACGCCGCCTCAAACGCCGGCACCGCTCGTCGCCGAGCTGACGGCTACCAACAGCCAGGTCAACCTGCTCGCCTCCTACGAGCGGCAGAGCGGAAGGCTGAGGATCGTGCCCGTCGCTATTGGCAAGCCGCAGGAGAAGTCACTGGAGCTTTGGCTCGTTCCGGCAACCGGCGCACCAAGGTCGCTTGGCGTGTTTCCTCCGGATCAGGCAGGCGAGCTGGTCATACCGGTTGATATGCGCGGCAACATAGGCGAGGGCGCGTCCCTTGCCGTCAGCCTCGAGCCCTTTGGCGGCTCCCCGACAGGCCAGGTCACTGGCCCGATCGTCGCGAGCGGCACGACACACCGCCGCTGACATTTTTTCCGCACGCCTGCATTCTCGCTGAAACTCTTCCTGCAAGCCTTCCGTAGCTCCTCATGTCCGCAAGGGAATGCCGGCATTCGGCCGGTTTCGTAAGCGGATGCTAGAGGAGAACCATCATGATGAAGTCCGCACTGCGCGTGAGTGCGCTTGCTGTTGCCGTTTCCACATTTGCTTTCGTCGCTGAGGCCAAGAACCCGATTGTTGGTGGCGCTGCGATGTATCCAACGAAAGACATCGTGCAGAATGCGATGAACTCGAAGGATCACACGACGCTGGTTGCTGCCGTCAAGGCTGCCGGTCTCGTGTCGACACTGGAAAGCAAGGGACCCTTCACCGTATTCGCTCCCACCAATCAGGCCTTTGCCGAATTGCCCGCCGGCACGGTCGATACGCTGCTGAAGCCTGAAAACAAGGCCACGCTGACGAAGGTTCTGACTTGCCACGTTGTCGCGGCCGATGCGATGGCCAAGACCGTTGCCAAGATGATCAAGGCCGATGGCGGCGAACACGACATCAAGACCGTCGGCGGCTGCGTGCTGAAGGCCAAGGAAAGCAAGGGCAAGATCACGATCACCGATGAAAACGGCGACATCGCCCACGTCACGATCGCCGATGTGAAGCAATCCAACGGCGTCATTCACGTCGTTGACAAGGTTCTGCTGCCGAAGATGTAAACTCGTTCAGGCGGTCAACAGGGGGCGCCCCGTTCCACCGGGGCGTCTCCATTCATTTCCAGTTGGCAATACCGACCGTTTGCGCGATTGCCTCGCGCAGGTCATCGAGGCCCTCGCTCTTTTCCGAGGACGTGGCGATGATGGCGGGATAGGCGGCGGGCCGCTTCTTGATCTTTTCCGCGGTCTCCGCGAGCAGCTTGGTCACAGCCGGTGGCTTGATCTTGTCGGTCTTGGTCAGAACGATCTGGTACGAGACGGCAGCCTTATCCAGTAGATCCAGCACCTCATCGTCGTTCTTCTTCACTCCGTGGCGGCTGTCGATCAACACGTAGACGCGCTTCAACGTCGCGCGGCCGCGCAGGTAATCGAAGACGAGCTTCGTCCAGGCGTCGACCTGGTCTTTCGGCGCCTGCGCGTAGCCGTAGCCCGGCATGTCGACCAGGGCCATCGGCGGCAGGTCGCCGCTTTCGCCCGAATAGCCTTCCGGCACGAAGTAGTTGAGCTCCTGCGTCCGGCCTGGCGTATTGGAGGTGCGCGCCAGCCCCTTGTGACTGACGAGCGCGTTGATCAAGGAAGACTTGCCAACGTTCGAACGGCCGGCAAAAGCCACTTCCAGCGGTCCTTCCGGCGGCAAGAATTTCAGGGAGGGAACACCGCGGATAAAGGTCCATGGGCGCCCGAACAGCGGCTTGTCGTTCTTATTGTCGGTCATTCGGCCTTTTCCAGCAAAATCCAGTGTGCCTATGGCATTCAGGTTCCGGGCGATTTTGTCAACCGCACAGCCGTCGGACACCGCGGCGGGTACAAATGAAAAGCCCCGCCGGAGCGGGGCTTTCGTCATTTCTCTGTCGGAGCCGGCTTTCGTTTGAAGAGCCCCTTCAGATTGTCGAAGAGCTCGATCTTCACGCCATGGCGGCGCATGATCACGCCCTGTTGGATGACCGAAAGCGTGTTGTTCCAGGCCCAGTAGATGACCAGACCAGCCGGGAAGCTCGCCAGCATGAAGGTGAAGACCAGCGGCATCCAGTTGAAGATCATTGCCTGCGTCGGATCCGGCGGCGTCGGGTTCATGCGCATCTGCAGGAACATCGTCACACCCATGATCAGCGGCCAGACGCCGAGATGCAGGAAGGTCGGGGCAGCGAACGGCAGCAGGCCGAACAGGTTGATGAACGAGGTCGGATCGGGCGCCGAAAGGTCCTGGATCCAGCCGAAGAACGGCGCGTGGCGCATCTCGATGGTGATGTAGATCACCTTGTAGAGCGAGAAGAAGATCGGGATCTGCAGCGCGATCGGCCAGCAACCGGCGATCGGATTGATCTTCTCTTCCTTGTAGAGCGCCATCGTCGCCTGTTGCAGGCCCATGCGGTCGTCGCCGAACTTGGCCTTCAGCTCTTCCATCTTCGGCTGCACGCGCTTCATGTTCGCCATCGAAGCGTACTGCTTGCTGGCGAGCGGGAAGAACAGCGCCTTGACGACGATGGTGGTCAGCAGGATCGCGACACCGAAGTTGCCGAAGTAATGGAAGAAGAAGTCCATCAGCCTGAACATCGGCTTCGTCAGGAAGTAGAACCAGCCCCAGTCAATCAGGCGATCGAAGCGAGGGATCTGATACGCATCCTTGTAGTTGTCGATGACAGGAACGACCTTGGCGCCGGCAAAAATCAGGTTCTTGAGCTCAGTCGACTGGCCGGGCGCGACGGTGACGGCATTCTGCTTGTAGTCCGCCTGGAAACGCGGCTGTCCGTCCGTGAAGTGGCTGAAGCGGGCGTCGAAGGGGGTCTGCTGCGGCGGGATGAGCGTCGCTGCCCAATATTTGTCGGTGATCCCGAGCCAGCCGCCGGTTGCGTTCGCCATATTGACGGCTTCTTTTTCAACGGCGGTGTACTTGCTTTCGACAAGCCCATCATCGCCGACAACGCCGATGAAACCTTCATGCAGGACATAGGTGGAGGCGACAGCCGGCTTGTTGTAGCGCGTGATGCGGCCGTAGCCCGAAAGCGCGACCGGAGCCTGACCGGCATTGGTGATCTTGTCCGTGACCGTGAACATGTAGTTCTCGTCAACGGAAATGGTGCGCGCGAAAGTGACGCCCTTGTCATTGGTGTAAGTAAGCGTGACCGGGGTCTTTTCGGTCAGCTTTGCATCCGCCGGCGCCGTCCATACCGTCGAGGGACCCGGCACGCTGCCGGTCGCGTCGCCACCGATATAGCCGAGCTCGGCAAAGTACCCGTCCTTCGTTTCGGAGGGGCTGAGCAGGGTGATGATCGGGCTGTTTTGGTCGACTGTCTCGCGGTAGCGCTTGAGCCGGAGGTCGTCCAGACGAGCGCCAACAAGGTTGATCGAACCGGAAAGTGCCTCGGTGTCGATCGTGATGCGCGGATTCTTCGCAAGGGCATCCGCAAGCGAGGCGGTCGCGGGAGCTTGGCCGGTGGGAGCAGCCCCGTTCGGCTGCGCCGTCGTCGCGCCGCCAGCGGCGGGCGTCTGCACTTGCTCGGTGTGCTGCTGTGCCTTCTGGGCAAGCTCCGCCTTGCGCTGAGCCTCGATGCGCGGATTCATATAGAGGAACTGCCAGCCGAGAACGATCAGCACTGAGAGAGCGATCGCAATGAAATAATTGCGGTTGTTTTGCATCATACGTTCCTGGGGCGGCCGTCTCCGGACCGCTTGTGTTTCGGCTTGGTCTCGACGCGAGTTTTGAGCTCTGCGGCTAATTCTTTGAAGGATGCTTTCAGCACGTCCCTTCGCGCGACAACCACATAGTCGTGTCCGGGCTGCATTGCAAACCCTGCATGAAGTCGCACCGCCTCTTTCAGGCGCCGCCGCATGCGGTTTCGTTCGACCGCGTTGCCGTGTTTCTTGGTGACGGTGAAGCCGACGCGGGCTTCGGTCTCCGGTTCCTTCCGGTCGAGCACCTCAAGCAGGAAGAAACCGCCCTTGCGTTTTTCGCCCTGGCGGACAGCAAGAAACTGCGGGCGGCTTTTCAGCCGCCCGGCAGTCATTTTCTTGTTATTGGTCGTCAATTCGCCCGCCATCTCTTATCGGGCAATTCGGCCTTAGGCCGAAAGACGCTTGCGACCGCGTGCGCGGCGAGCAACGATGACCTTACGGCCGCCCTTGGTGGCCATACGTGCACGGAAACCGTGACGGCGCTTGCGGACAAGCTTGGATGGTTGGTAGGTACGCTTCATTTATTTAAACACCGCGGAGTGCGGCCCTTCTTGAATTTGCATATTGCAAGGAGCGTTGTTTTTCGAACGGGCGAGGCTAACGAAAGCCTTATATGACCGGACGTGCGGCGGCTTATACGGATGAAGGCCGCCAAAGTCAATTATCGCCGGGAATTTCCGAGTTTGCGCCCGGAGTACAAGATTTAGTGAAGCGCATTAATCATTGTGACAAGCAGTGAGCCATGCGCTGGCGTAATATTTTTCTCAAGTTTCAACTACAGCACGCATCCTGCCTAGCGTCTAACGCTTCTGCGCGCAAAAAGCGAAGCGGCGGCGATTAAGTACGGGTAATTTTTTGTAGTGCTGCAGCCAAGCACCCGAAATCTAACGTTAATTTATTTGGGCCAATTTTAGCTATCGGCCGGAATGCTTTCCCGGCTTGTCATCAGTCTTTGGGGGGCTTTTCCTTTGAAAATTCGAGGTAAGATCAATCTGCTTGTTTCCGCCATGTGCGGCGTTGCATTGCTGATCGGGGCGACGGCGCTTTGGGCCGTGCATCAATACGATACTAATCTGTCGGCTTACGAAGACGCATCTGATCGCGCCTACGCCGGTGAGCGCCTTAACCGCTTTGTGACGGCGACAGTCATGGAGGCACGCGGAATTTACAGTGCGCCCACGACGAAGGAGGCCGCTACCTTCGCCAAGGGACTGCTTGCGAACCTCGACCAGATCGACAATGTGATCGCCTCCTGGACCCCGCTCGTTCCCGAGAGTCAGAAGGGTGCCTTTGCCAAGCTGGTTGAACGTGCCAAGGAATTCCGGACATTCCGCACCGAAACAGCGCGTCTCGGCACGGACGTGAGCCCGCAGGCTGCCAGCGAGCAAGGCAACAACGATGCCAACCGCGCCAACCGCAAAGCCTTCCAGGCCGAAATCGACGCTGTCGTGGCCACCGACAAGGCGACGCTGGACGCTGTCAATGCCCTCGTCGAAAGCTCGCGCACCTCAATCTTGTGGCTCGTGATCGCGATCAGTGTTGTCGGCGTCACGGCTGGCATCGGCATGGGCTTCTACATCGGCACGATCCAGCTCAGCCGTCCGATCAACAAGGTTACCCAGGCGATCAAGGAAGTGGCCGACGGCAATTTTGATGCCGACGTGCCGTTTGCCGGCCGTCAGGATGAAATCGGTGAGATGGCTGCGGCCGTTGCCGTCTTCAAGGAAAACGGTCTCGCCGTCCGCCGCATGAACGCGCAGGAGGCCGCCATGCGTGCCAAGAGCGACGATCTGCAGTCCAGCATGTCCGTGGTCGTGGCGTCCGCAGCTGCCGGCGACTTCAGCCGCCGCATCGAAAAGGACTATGGTGACGAGAACCTCAACCAGTTCGCCACCAACATCAACCAGCTGCTCTCGAGTATCGATGCCGGTGTCGGCGAAACACGCCGCGTAATTGCAAGCCTGGCGGAAGGCGACCTGACGCAGACGATGCGCGGCAGCTTCCACGGCGCCTTCGCCGAACTGCAGCAGAACGTCAACAGCACCTTCGCCACCCTTCAGACGACCATACGCGAAGTCCGCGAAACGGCGGAAGGCTTCCACGGAAACACCAACGAGCTGCGCGCCGCAAGCGACGACCTCTCCAAGCGCACCGAGCAGCAGGCCGCTGCTCTCGAGGAAACCTCGGCAGCCCTCGATGAGATCACGGCCGTGGTCAACAATTCGACAGAGCGCGCGCAGGAGGCCAGCGTCATGGTGTCCGAAGCCAAGGACGATGCCGGCAAATCGGGCGTTGTCGTCCGCAATGCCGTCGACGCCATGGGCCGGATCGAGCAGGCCTCGCGCGAGATCAGCCAGATCATCAACGTCATCGACGAGATCGCCTTCCAGACGAACCTGCTCGCGCTCAACGCCGGTGTCGAAGCGGCGCGTGCCGGCGAGGCGGGCAAGGGCTTTGCCGTCGTCGCCCAGGAGGTCCGCGAACTCGCGCAGCGCTCGGCAACGGCCGCAAAGGACATCAAGGGCCTGATCACCAAATCGGGCGACGAGGTCCAGGTCGGCGTGAAGCTCGTGCAGGCCACCGGCGAGGCGCTGTCCCAGATCGAAAGCCGCGTCAACGCGATCAACGACCACATTCACTCGATCGCGACCGCTGCGAAGGAGCAGTCGACCGGCCTCAAGGAGGTCAACACGGCCATCAACCAGATGGACCAGGTGACGCAACAGAACGCCGCCATGGTCGAGGAAACCTCCGCGGCAACGCACAAGCTCTCCGGCGAAGCCGACGGCCTCGTCCGCCTCATCTCGCGCTTCAAGGTTTCGAACGTGGCGGCCGCGGCGCCTGTCGCCGTTGCGCGCCAGCAGGAGCATCGTCCGGTGGCCTCACCAGCGCGCCGCGCCATGGGTACCGTCGCACGCGCATTTAGCGGCAATGCCGCAGTCGCCGAGCAGAATTGGGAAGAGTTCTGATCAGCCCTCTTGCTTTTCGACCGATCGGGAAACGCCGCCTCCGGGCGGCGTTTCCTTTTGTCGCAAGCGGCGTTGCTCTCAAAGATTTGAAAGCGGACCGTCATCGGCTAATATAGAAGTCGCGAAGGGCGCCTTGCGCCGAGCGGACGAAAGACGATGCAAGCCAACGATCAAGGCGAGAATCTTCCCCAGGGCGGTGCTGCCGGGAACGAGACCAACAGGGCGGAACACCGCCCGTCCGGAAAGTTCGGCGGGCTTTCCGGCAAGCTGCTGTGGCTGACGGTTGTCTGCATCATGCTCGCCGAGGTGCTGATCTTCTTCCCCTCGGTTGCCAGCATGCGTCTGCGCTGGCTGGATGAACGGTTGAACGCCGCGGCCGCGGCTGCGATCGTCATCGATGGCCTGCAGCCGGTGGAGTTGCCGCGCGCCTTGCAGAAGGAGACCCTGGAGGCGACCGGTACCAAGGCGATCGTCCTGCGGAAAGAGGGCACCTCTCGTCTGCTTGCGACGACGGATATGCCGGCCTCCGTTGACGAACAGTATGATCTGACCGACGTGCCGCCGATGATCGCGATCCGCGATGCGCTCGATACGATGATTTTCGGCGGCAATCGCATGATTCGCGTCTATGGCCCGGTGCAGGACACCAATACCGGCGTCGAAGTGCTGATGAAGGACAAGCACCTCCGCAATGCGATGCTGGTCTATTCCCGCAACGTCTTTCTATTGTCCATTCTGATTTCGCTGTTCACCGCGACGCTGGTTTTCTTCGCGATCAACCGCATCCTTATCCGGCCGATTCGCAAGCTGACCGGCAGCATGCAGCAATTCTCCTCCGATCCGGAAAATCCGCAGAACGTCTTTGTCGGCGATGGCGGGCGCGATGAGCTTGCGGTTGCCGGCCGACACCTGACCGCGATGCAGATGGAGCTGCAGAAGACGCTGAAGCAGCAGAAGAACCTTGCTGCCCTGGGGCTTGCCGTCTCCAAGATCAATCATGACATGCGCAACATCCTGGCCTCGGCGCAGCTGATGTCGGACCGTCTCGTGGACGTCGACGATCCGATGGTGAAGGCCTTCGCGCCGAAGCTGCTGCGCACGATCGACCGCGCTGTCGGCTATACGACCGAGGTCCTGTCCTATGGCCAGGCAAGCGAAGCCGCTCCGCGCAGGCGCCGCGTCCGGCTTTTCGACCTGACACAGGATGTCAAGGACATGCTCGCGGTCGATGCCCAGAGCGACATTGAATTCGTCGAGCAGATGGCGCCCGACCTTGAGGTCGATGCAGACAGCGAGCAACTGTTCCGGGTGATCCACAATCTCTGCCGTAATGCCGTGCAGGCGCTGAGCGTGACTGGCGCGGGGCGGGGACCGGATGGTGCCAAGCGAATCACGGTTTCGGCCCAACGCGTCGGCAGCGTCGTCAGCATTATCGTCGACGACACGGGCCCCGGCATGCCGCAGAAAGCCAGACAGAATCTCTTCGCGGCCTTCCGCGGCTCAGCCCGCTCCGGCGGCACGGGCCTCGGCCTGGTAATCGCCCGCGAACTGGTGCTGGCCCACGGCGGCACGATCGCGCTTGTGGAAAAACCGTCGGTCGGAACGCAGTTCCGCATCGAAATTCCGGACCGCCCGGTATCCCTGGATGATTATCGCGGCCGAGCACTCCAAGAAAAGTGATGCATTTTTCGCATTTCAGCTCTGCGCCACCAAAGTCGCGATTTTTTCAGAATGCCTATTGCAATCCCTCAAAGGACCCTTTAGAGAACCGCCCACGCAAGCGGTTTGACCGCTTCCGGCACGCACCCGTAGCTCAGCTGGATAGAGCACCAGACTACGAATCTGGGGGTCAGGAGTTCGAATCTCTTCGGGTGCGCCATTCCCCTCATTAAGACGAAAATGCTGTGAAGCTGTGGCTTTGTCACCACGAGAGCGTCTGCGTCTCGCCGTGCGCCAGCTGGCAAGATGGACACGCCAACCCTTGCCGTACGCTCAAGCGTCGCAAATGCATGCCCTGAGAAGACGTGCAAAGATCGCCTACACGGTGAATTACTCGGGATAGACCTCGGAGCCTTCAGGCGTTGGCTTGTTGAAAAGGATGAATACCAAGGGGTTGCCGGGCTCGGACATTGCATCGCTGCGTTGGCCCGTTATCTCCCCAGCCACACTGCTTGTATACTCCGCAACCACCTCGCCGAAGCTGTTGCGCTGGATGGCCACCTTCTGCCCGGCTTCGACCTTGTCGTTCAGCTTGACCAGATGCTCGACGATCCCGCCCGCGGTGGCAAGAATCGGGAAGGCGCTGTTTCCGACAAAGACACTCACGTCCTTGCCTGTGCGTCCCATCGACCCGGCGACGATGCCGTAATGCTTGAGGACGTTCATCGTGCCTTCCACGAACAGCGAGATCATGTCGACGTCCAGCACCCGCGCAGCGCCGATCTCCGGCGTAAAGGCCGGAATTCCCACGTCGATAAACGCGTTATGCAGGACACCGGGATAGACATGGTTGTCGAAGATCTGGCCGACCGGATAGAGCTCTAGCATTGCCTTGACCTCGGGCAGATCCATGCCGCCAATATTGAATGCTGTCACTTCGAATCCGGTTGTTCCGGTGTGGAAGTCAATCGCGAAGTCGGCGTTCGGCCGCAGCAGCCGGTTGAACAGCAGCCCGGCGTGCCGGCTGGGTGCGGTGGCGCCGTTCTCATTCCCGGGCCACTCCCTGTTCATATCGATCAGATCAATGCCTCTGCCCTGATTGGGCCATCTGCGCTGCATGCTTTCGACGGCTGGGCGGGACACGTCCGTGACCGCCATCACCGTGCCCGACATTTCCGCCGGATCGAGCTGGTTCATCACCGTCTGGACTGTATGGATAGAACTCATTTCGTCGCCATGCACACCACTGACAAGGATGGCGCGCTTACCTGGCTTTGTTCCCTTGGCGACCACCACAGAGACATGCCAGTGCTGTCCGGTGGGCATTTCAACGCCCTGAAAATACAGGACATGCTTCTTGCCGGGCTCCAGGTCGTTGACGTCAAGCGCGCTGACGACTTTCTTCCCGTCGATGACGTCGCCGGTGTAGGCTGTTCCTGATGACGGATTGGTAGAGGGTGCCGCCGCTTGCTGGGCATTTGCAGCACCAGCGTTGACGGCAAGGGCGGCGGATGCGCCGACCGTCGCGATGGATGCCACCAGGAAATGGCGGCGATCGAGGCCTTCTTTAGATTCGTCCGGCATGAGGGAAGCCCTTTGTGGTTTGAAAAGTTGCATTAGAACAACGGCATACACATCGGCTGCAAAAGTCGTGCACGATTTCAAACTAGGGTGCGCTGCTGAACTCGCAAGGTTTGCGGGGCTCGCGATCTTGCGGCTTCGCTCGGCAAGATCGGGAGATAGGGTGAAGCGGGCATGCTTCTTCGACGTCGACAGCGATAACAATTGCTGCGAGTTCTCAGTTTCATCTCGCGCGAAGCTGCGTTCATGCCCCTCGAGCGCTACAGGTAACGTACCCGCAAGTTGCCGGATCCGATCCCGGCCGCTGGTCCTGGCGTGGCTCGCAATTTTGTCACGGGGAGGGGTGTCGAGACGCTGCAGATCAAAGGGGAGCCACCTTCCAAAATTGGTCAAGCCCACAGTGCTCGCTGATCGGCCAAGCCTGCCTACATCGAAATGTTGCCTTCTTGGCATGCGTCCCGCGCATTGCCTTGCCAGAGCAATCGAATCGCGAACAGTTCTTTAGATCCCGACCTTACGGCCGGTGACTGAAGCGGGCGATTTGCGCGTCCTTCATCAGGTTGCGGAAACTGGGGCCGCTCATATGCACCAACGTCGTGTGGTCGCCGCCCTCGAAATATACGTCACTGGCGTCGCCGAGGCTTTCGTCGAGGATCACAGGCACGTTGTAGGCCGATCCGATCGGTGGGACCGCGCCAATGTCGCAGTCGGCGAAGAGCGAGCAAACCTCATCTTCCGAGGCGAGGCCGAGGCGCCTGTCCATGACATCTTGCAGCGTGCCGAGTTCGATCCGGTGCGTGCTGGGAACGACCGCCAGGACGTAGCCCATTTCATGATGCACGACGACGGATTTCGCCAGTCGGCTGCCCGGAACATGGGCGGCTTGCGCCGATTGGCTGGTTGTCGCTGTGCGATGATGCGGGACGGTATCATAGGCGATACCCTCACCGTCGATATAATCCTGAAGTTTCCTTGCGATCGTCATCGTGGGCACCCCTTATATTGCGTGGGGAGGCATAAGAGGCATTCTCCTCTCATCGTCTGTGAAGTCAACGGCGAACGGCTCCGGTTGGTCCGCTGGCCGATGGCCGCCACGGGGACGATGGCGGTCATCTGGGCTCTTGAGTGGTCAGCCCGCGTCGACAGGCGCCCGATGCCGCCCGCCTACGCAGAGGCTCTCAATTCGCCGCGCATGGCGAGTGCCTCGTTGGTCGAGAGCACGGAGGCGTAGGCGAAGGCGAGTGCCGCCATGAAGGCCGCATGCGCTTGCGCGGCAGGGACGAGCGTGCCGTTGAATTCGAGGTCACGCGTTGCGCAAGCGTCATGGATGACCGTCACCCGATAGCCGAAATCGTTGGCGGCCCGCGTCACGGCGTCGATGCACATGTGGCTCATGCTGCCGACGACCGTGACGTCCTCGATGGCATGGCGGTCGAGTGTCGCTTTCAGATCCGTTTCACGGAACGAGTTGATATGGTTCTTGACGATGACGGGCTCGCCGGGTCGGTTCAGCACCTTCGGATGAATCTGGGCGCCCTCTGAGCCGGCCAGGAAAAAGGCGGCATTCTCGCTCGCCGACTCATGTCTGACGTGAACGACAAGATCGCCTGCATCTCGTGCAGCCGCGATGATCCGCGCCGCATTGTCGGCAGCCGCCTCGGCACCGCTCAACGGCCATTTGCCGTTCGGAAAATAGTCGTTCTGAATGTCGACGACGATGAGGGCTCGCTTGCTCATATGCTTGTGTCCTTTCGCTCCTTCGGGGGACGATCCCCGTCCGTTGATAGACAAACTATGTCTGAATCGGCATGGTGTGGATTGGCGAAATTGACATTATAGAGGCGAAAACTGACAAATGAACCAGACGGATGCGCCGGCTGAGATCGGCATCCTGCTTTATCCGAACGTCCAGCTCGCAGCCGTCCATGGCCTGACCGATCTCTTCCACCTGGCCAATCGGTTCGCGACGGCCAGGCAGCCATCGGGAGGCCCCGCCCTGCGCGTGAGCCATTGGCAAGGGGCAGATACCTCGGCGCCAATCGAGCGCGTCTTTGATACGGCACCCGGTGCCCAGGGATCGCCGGCCGTACTCATCCTGCCGCCGAGCTTCGGCGACCCGATGACGTCGGAGGAAGCCGCTCCGCTGGCGCAATGGCTTCGTGCGCGGCATGCAGAGGGCACGAGTCTGAGTTCGGTCTGCGTCGGCGCCTTCCTTCTTGCTGAAACGGGTCTTCTCGCGAACCGTTTGGCGACGACCCACTGGGTCTGCGCGGACGCGCTGGCGCAGCGCTTTCCCGAGGTGAGGGTCGACGCCGACAAGCTTATCATCGACGATGGCGACGTGATTACCGCGGGCGGCCTGATGGCCTGGACTGATCTCGGCCTCAAACTCGTCGACAGATTGTTGGGATCGACGATCATGCTCGAGACCGCGCGCTATCTTCTCGTCGACCCGCCGGGCCGGGAGCAGCGCTACTACAGCAATTTCTCGCCGCGTCTCAATCATGGCGACGAGCAGATCCTCAAGGTGCAGCACTGGCTGCACGCGAGTGGTGCGCGCCAAGTGACGCTTGCGGCGATGTCGGAGCGTGCCCGCCTGGAGGAGCGCACGTTCCTGCGTCGTTTCCGCAGGGCGACCGGTCTTCGCCCGACTGAGTATTGCCAGCATCTGCGGATCGGCAAGGCGCGCGAAATGCTGGAGTTTTCCAACCGCACGGTCGAGCAGATCGCGGTTGCGGCCGGCTACGAGGATCCGGGCGCGTTCCGAAAGGTGTTCCACAAGATCACTGGGCTATCGCCCGGAGACTACCGCAACCGCTTCGGATTGACCGGGCGGGCATGAAGGCCGCTTCAGAGCCGTCGCGCTAGCTTGGCGCAATATTGCGACGCCATGCTGCACTTGGCGCTGCGCGTGCAGCGGTTCATGCCGCATGGCCGGAGGTGATATGTTGAGGGGTATGGGGCGAGCGTTTGCGTTGTGCGTGGTCGTTGCGGCGCTTGCCGGTTGCGTCGACGCCAATGCGCCGACCCTCGTGCCCGTGGCTGCGCCTTTCGATCCACCGCTCAATCCGCCGGGCATCGCACATCACATCTGCGTCGCCGATGGCAATTTCATGTATCGCGAGGCGAAGAAGCAATACGAACTGCGCGTCGGTATGGCCGGCGTTCCGAGCGGTCCGGCCCAAGGGGAAGCGAATGCCACCGCTGCCGCGCACCGGCAGTATGTGACGTGCCTGTCGAGCCAGGGGTACCGAATCGCAGATAGATGAGTTTGCGGGCCTGATGAGTTTCGAGGCAGGATCGCTTGATCCGCCATGTCGCGATCGAGTGCGCCGCTGCGGAAATCAGGCCCCACACATCACGCGCAGTCGCTGCCGATCACGAATGCAGGAACCCGCGTGTGATGGCGGAACTTTGCTACGGTAGAACGCATTTTTCTGAGGTAAATCCAGAAGGAGGATTTATCATGAAAATGTTCACTTTCGCTTCCACCCTGTCGGCCGGAACTCTTCTCGTACTGGCATCAATTACTCCCGTTCAGGCGGCACCTGTGCAGCAGGTTCCTCTCCCAAGTGCCTCGAACGTTGAGATGGTGCAGTACAATCAGCGGGCAGGTCACTTGAATGGTTACCGTGGCTCGCGCACCGAGCGTCCCGGCACCCGCCGCGGTCCGGATGGCTACTGGTATCCGCTGGCAGCCTTCGGTGTCGAGGGCGGTACGACCGGCTCGATCGGCACTCGATCGGCACGGCCGATGCAACGGCAAACCTACTGTCAGAACACATTTGGCGGCACCAATGGCGATGGCAGCATGCCATGCGATAACGGCTATTGATGGGGTTGGGCCGAGGGAAAGGCGAGACGAATTCTCGCCTTTCCTATGATCCCATTCCTTCAACTTTTGGTGATATTTTTCTTTGCTGGCATGCCGCCGATGGCCATCCAACTAGCGGATCTATAGGTGCCCTGAGATCGCTTTGGTTCGGCGTGACCCGATCGCCGTTTGTTGCCGCTGGGGTCGCAATGCCACCGGCGTCGCTTAAGAAATTGAACGGTCGATCAGAAATGCCACAAAAAGAGGCTCCGGGGATGGCAAAGGTATGCACGTGTCGCAATGCTGCATTGCGGTAATCTCCCTATTCCTGATCGAAACAATGGGCTATCTCTTACCTCGAAGGCAGCGCACTCCTCCTCCCAGCGCTCCTTCATCGGACTGACAACACTCCTCCTCCCAGTTGTCAGTCAGGATCAAGAGCCCGGTGCACCTCCTCCCGCACCGGGCTCTTTTCTTTTTCGGTCCCTCCCAGTAATCATCAGCGCTTGTGCGAACTCAGTTTCTCGGAGTTGCGGTACGCTGGCTTAAGGCCGTCAGCCGCAGTGTCGCCTGGAAGTTTTTCACCGGCGAAGATTCCCCGTAGGCAATCGACAGCGATCTGATATATCAGGCGTACTGGCTGCAACGACACTCACGCGCCGGCGGGTAGGCGAGATCTGAATTAAGCTCATCGGCGAAATGCTGGATTGCTGCCGGAGGGTGTCGATAATATTCGCGTGATGGCGAGATCACGCGCTTGAGAGGAGTTGACGAATGAGATGGAAGCGCACGATCCAGCTTCTGGATGTCCACGCGGAAGGTGAAATCGGCAAGGTCGCGATCGGCGGCGTGCCGAAGATCCCCGGCAATACTGTCGCCGAACAGCTGAACTGGCTGAACACCGATCCGAAGGGCCAGGAACTGCGCCGCTTTCTCTGCCTCGAGCCACGCGGCGCGCCGATCGGCTCCGTCAATCTGCTGTTGCCGCCGAAGCATCCGGATGCCGACGCGGCCTTCATCATCCTGCAGCCGGACCAGGCGCATGCCAGCTCGGGCTCGAACTCGATCTGCGTCACCACCGCATTGCTGGAATCCGGCATCGTCGAGATGAAGGAGCCGGAAACCATTGTCACGCTGGAGACGGCCGCCGGTCTCGTCAAGGCGACGGCGACCTGCCGCGACGGGCGCTGCGAGAAGGTCAAGCTCACCATGGTTCCGTCCTTCGTGCATGAACTCGACGTTGACGTCGACACGCCGCACTGGGGCAAGATCAAGGTCGATATCTGCTACGGTGGCATCTTCTACGCGCTCGTCGACGTCGGACAGATCAACCTGACGATCGAGAAGGGCAATGCCGCGGCGCTCGTGCAGGCGGGCATGGTCCTCAAGGAGCTGATCAACCGCAGCATCGAGGTTGTCCATCCGGAGATCCCGGCGATCTCGGGCGTTGCCTATGTCATGTTCCGAGATCTCGAGGCGGACGGCACCGTTCGTACCTGCACGACCATGTGGCCGGGTCGCGCCGACCGCTCGCCCTGCGGCACGGGCAATTCCGCCAACCTCGCAGCGCGGCATGCGCGTGGCGAGGCAAAGGTCGGCGACATGTTCAAGTCGCGGTCGATCATCGGTTCGGAGTTCGAGGTCGGTCTGCTGGCCGAAACCGAAGTCGCCGGTCGTCCTGCGATCATTCCGACGATCGCCGGGCGTGGCTTCACATTCGGTCTTTCGCAGGTCGCGCTCGATCCCTTCGATCCGCATCCGGGTGGCTTTGCCCTGACTGATGTCTGGGGGCCGTTGGCAGGGGAAATCTGACGCTCAATAGGTAAAGGGGTCGACCTCTGCCTTTTCAACGGCGTGGTCGCCCGCCTGCTCCGGGTAGATGACGCCCTTCCGCAGGATGACGTTGGCGTAAAGCCGCGGTTCGCTTGTCTGGATGACGGCGTGCGCGGCCCGAACGCGATTGTAGAAGTCCGCCCCGACCAGCGGCACGACCTGCCGGTGCGGCTCGTGGCGGGCGCAGCAATCGATTATCTCTTCATGAACAGGGTCGAGCTTGTCGCGCTCGGCCTTCACGGTCGACCGGAAAATCGCATCCGGAACGAAGTCGTCGATCGGCAAGACGCTGAGAACGGCATCGAGCACGGGTACGATACCGTGGCCATCGAGGCGGATCAGCCGCCTTGCATGTTCGACACCGGGATAGTTGCCATCAACGATGGCGATTTCGTCGCCATGCCCCATGGCGCGTAAGGTCGAAAGCAAGTCCGGGCTCAGAAGCGGGTTAAGTCCCTTCAGCATATTCGACCTCCTTGAATAGAACGTTCTGATCCGTAAGGTAGCGCGCGAAGATCGGCAGGCTGGCGCCGCCGATGGCGCGCGCATGAGCGCCGACCGCGCCTTCGATAATGTCCGGCATGACAACGCCCTGCAGATCGAGCATCGCTGCTTCATGGATCGTCGCCTGGACAACCCGTTCTCTCACCCATCCGGGGAAGCCGCCGTCGATGACGGCCGCACTGAAGTCGATGATCGACGCGGCCGCGACAATTGCCTGTGCGAGCGCTTTGGCGGTGTCCTGGATCCACGTCTCCAAAGGCTCACCGAAGTCGATCCAGTCGTCGGCCGAATACCAGAGCGGCTGCGGGTCAATGCCGCGCTCGCGCAGCATGTTCTCCAGCACGAAGATCGAGGCAACTTCGAGCAACTGCAGTGTTTCGCCGTTCTTGCCGCGAACGGGAAGGGGGCCGATGGCTCCGGCTGTGCCCGTGCGACCGGAAAAGATTGCCGAATTGAGAACGATACCGCCGCCGATGAAGGAGCCGATGAAGAAATAGACGAAATCCGGGTACGATGGTCCAATGCCGAACACGAGTTCGGCGCCGCAAGCGCTTGTGGCGTCATTCTGTAGATAAACAGGGTAGGGAACGCGGGCGGCAATCTCCGCGTGGAGATCGAAATCGCGCCAGACATCCATGGCGCCCTTCGGCGAACCGACTTCCTCTTCCCAGTTCCAGAGTTCGAAGGGGGCAGCGATACCGATGCCGGCGATGCGGCTGCGCTGCTGCTCGTCGAGCCGGCTTTCAAGCTCACGGATGCCTGACGTAATGAAGTCCAGGAAAATCTCGGGCAGCGGATAGGCATAGGTTTGGTGAAGCTGCAGGCGGATATTGCCGACGAAATCCATCAGCACCAGGTCGGCGCTGCGCCGACCCATCTTCACGCCGAACGAGTAAACGGCGTCGGCATTGAGGCGCATCGGGATCGAGGGTTGGCCGACGCGCCCGCGCACCGGCTCGCCGCGAGAGAGCAGCCCTTCCTTCTCCAGTGCCCGCATGATGACCGACACCGTCTGTGCCGAAAGGCCGGTGCGGCGTGCGATATCCGCCTTCGACTGGGAGCCGTAAAGGCGCACCAGCGACAGCACAAGCCGCTCGTTATAGGCGCGGACCCTGATCTGGTTCGCGCCGCCCGCCGGACTCGATATAGGCGGTTGGGCCGGTGTGTGGACCGGACCGTCTAAAGACGACATTGGCCGCTCCTCCCGTCTCGTGGCCTATGCGCTATTTTTGCTCAGCATGCCATAGCGAATTAATAATTCAATTGGATTTATTTATTGACAACATGATTTGTTTCGCTCTTAATTGCCATCGTCAACGGCACGGAACGGCTTGGAGGAGGCCCCCGTCGGCGAGACTGCAGCGTTCTCGTGCTCGTCAATTCCGGCACCGCCAGGGGGTGGGTCGGCTATCTCTGGGAGGATTAGATGAAGAAATCAGTGCTTTCCGCAGCGCTTGGCGCGCTCGCCCTCGGTGTCGCCTTCTCGGCGCCGGCAATGGCCGCGGATGTTTCCGCCTGCCTCATCACCAAGACCGACACCAACCCCTTCTTCGTCAAGATGAAGGAAGGCGCGACGGCAAAGGCAAAAGAACTCGGCGTGACGTTGAAGTCCTACGCCGGCAAGATCGATGGTGACAGCGAAAGTCAGGTTGCCGCGATCGAAAGCTGCATTGCCGACGGCGCGAAAGGTATCCTGATCACCGCATCCGACACGAAGGGCATTGTCCCGTCCGTCAAGAAGGCACGTGATGCGGGCCTCCTGGTGATCGCCCTCGACACGCCGCTCGATCCCGCCGATTCTGCCGACGCAACGTTCGCGACCGACAACCTGCTCGCCGGCAAGCTGATCGGCCAGTGGGCCAAGGAAACGCTTGGCGACAAGGCAAAGGATGCCAAGGTCGGCTTCCTCGACCTGACGCCGTCGCAGCCAACCGTCGACGTTCTGCGTGACCAGGGCTTCATGATGGGCTTTGGCATCGACACCAAGGATCCGAACAAGATCGGCGACGAGGACGATGCGCGCATCGTTGGCCACGACGTGACCAACGGCAACGAAGAAGGCGGCCGTAAGGCCATGGAAAACCTTCTGCAGAAGGATCCGAGCATCAACGTCATCCACACGATCAATGAGCCGGCTGCTGTTGGCGCCTATCAGGCCCTCAAGGCTGTCGGCATGGAAAAGAACGTGCTGATCGTTTCGGTTGACGGCGGTTGCCCGGGTGTCAAGTCCGTCAAGGACGGTGTCATCGGCGCCACCTCCCAGCAGTATCCGCTGCTGATGGCTTCGCTCGGCATCGAGGCGATCAAGAAGTTTGCGGACAGCGGTGAAAAGCCGAAGCCGACCGAAGGCAAGTCCTTCTTCGACACCGGCGTTTCGCTGGTGACCGACAAGCCGGTCTCAGGCCTCGAGTCGATCGACACGAAGGTCGGCACCGACAAGTGCTGGGGCTAAATCCCGCGATATAACTTACTGCCGGCCGGGGCTTGATCCCCGGTCGGTTTCGACCGACCATGGCTGCTGTCTCGGGAACCGGCAAACAAAGACCGGTGTGATATGGGGCAGGGCTTCCGCGCGCGGTTTGGCGCGAAAGCGGAGGAGGAACAATGACCGGAGCACAGGACTTCGAACGGGTGCTTGACGGCAGCGACAAGAATGTCGCGTCGTTTGAACATCAAGCCGTACCATTTGTGAAGCGTGCGCAGCATTTCCTGCACTCGACACCGGCCGCTGTGCCGCTGATCGTGCTGGTGCTGTCGATCATCATTTTCGGCATCGCGATTGGCGGGCGGTTCTTTTCGTCCTACACGCTGACGCTCATTCTCCAGCAGATCGCCATCGTCGGTATCCTGGGGGCCGCGCAGACGCTGGTCATCCTGACCGCCGGCATCGATCTTTCGATCGGTGTGATCATGGTCATCTCGGCCGTCATCATGGGCAATTGCGCCATCACCTATGGCATCCCCACACCGATCGCCGTGCTGGCCGGCATGCTGGTAGGCGGCCTCTGCGGTCTCCTGAACGGTTTCCTCGTCGCGTTCATGAAACTGCCGCCGTTCATCGTGACGCTCGGTACGTGGAACATCGTGATGGCCACGAACTTCATCTATTCCGCCAACGAAACGATCCGCGACACCGATGTGGACGCGCAGGCGCCGTTGCTGCATTTCTTTGCGATCAGCTTCAGGCTTGGCAGTGCAGTCCTGACGCTCGGCGTCATTGCCATGGTGCTGCTTGTCCTTGCGCTCTGGTACATCCTCAATCACACCGCCTGGGGCCGCCACGTCTATGCCGTCGGCGATGATCCGGAAGCGGCAAAGCTTTCAGGTATTCAGACCAAGAGCGTCCTGCTCACCGTCTACACCGTCTCTGGCATCATTGCCGCCTTCGCAGCCTGGGTCTCCATCGGCCGCAACGGCTCGATTTCTCCCTCGTCTGCGGTGACGGATTATAACCTGCAAGCCATCACGGCGACCGTGATCGGCGGTATTTCGCTCTTCGGCGGCCGCGGCTCAATCCTCGGCACACTCTTCGGCGCGATGATCGTCGGCGTCGTCTCGATGGGCCTCAACATGCTCGGCGCCGATCCGCAATGGAAGGTGTTGCTCACCGGCGTGCTTATCATCGCCGCAGTCGCAATCGACCAGTGGATCAGAAAGGTGTCGGTATAATATGGCGAACGAACCTCTCCTCTCGGCACGCGGTCTGGTCAAGCGCTACGGACGCGTTACCGCACTCGATCATGCCGATTTCGATCTGTACCCCGGCGAGATCCTGGCCGTCATCGGCGACAACGGAGCCGGCAAGTCCTCGCTCATCAAGGCGATCTCGGGCGCCATCAGCCCCGATGAGGGCGAGATCACGCTGGAAGGCAAGCCCGTGCATTTCAAGTCTCCGATGGAGGCGCGCGATGCCGGCATCGAGACGGTCTACCAGAATCTTGCTCTGTCGCCGGCGCTTTCGATCGCCGACAACATGTTCCTCGGCCGAGAGATTCGTCGGCCGGGTATCCTTGGCACTTGGTTTCGCATGCTCGATCGCCCCGAAATGGAAAATCGCGCCCGCACCAAGCTTTCCGAGCTTGGCCTGATGACCATCCAGAATATCAACCAGGCCGTCGAAACGCTCTCGGGCGGTCAGAGGCAGGGTGTGGCGGTCGCGCGTGCTGCAGCCTTCGGTTCCAAGGTCGTCATCATGGACGAGCCGACGGCTGCCCTTGGCGTCAAGGAAAGCCGCAAGGTCTTGGAACTGATCCTCGACGTGCGCTCGCGCGGTCTGCCGATCGTGCTGATCTCGCACAACATGCCGCATGTCTTCGAGGTCGCCGACCGTATCCATATCCACCGGCTCGGTCGTCGCCTGACGGTCATCAATCCGAAGGAATACACGATGTCCGATGCGGTCGCCTTCATGACCGGCGCCAAAGCCGCTCCGACGGAGCCGGTTGCCGCATGAGTGCAACGATCGATGAAATCGCCGGCGAGATCATCGATCGCGCCGGTAACACCAAGCGCTTCCTGATCGCCATCGCCGGCCCGCCCGGCGCTGGCAAGTCCACCATGGCGGACAACCTCGCCGACGCCCTGAAAGCCAGGGGCGAAACGGCCGAGGTCCTGCCGATGGATGGCTTCCATATGGACAATGCCATCCTCATCGAACGCGGCCTTCTTGCGCGCAAAGGTATCCCGGAAACCTTCGACGTCAGGGGCTTTCTCGATATCATCCGGGCCGTGCGTCCCGCCGACCAGGAAGTGCTGATCCCTGTCTTTGACCGATCCAGGGAAATCGCCATCGCCTCGGCGCGTGTGGTTTCGCCGGAGCATCGTTTCATTATCGTCGAGGGCAATTACCTGCTTTTCAGCCAGGGCAAATGGGCGGAGCTCGAGGGTATCTTCGACTACTCTGTCATGCTCGCCCCGCCGATCGAGGTGCTCGAGGAACGGCTGTGGGCGCGTTGGCGCGGCTACAAGCTGACAGAGGAAGAAGCGAGCGCCAAGGTTTACGGCAACGATTTGCCGAATGGTCGATTGATCCTCGGCAATCGCCGCAGGGCCGATGTGACGCTCGATATCGCCTGATCTGTCTGCCGGTCTTGCTGAATGCCGGGACTTGCATCGCCTGATGGAATCGTTGCAGGCTCACCTTCATACAACTTTTGCGGTTTGGCACCCTGCCTGGACATGAAGGAAGAGCGCATGAGTTTCACGGAAGCAGTCTCATCAGTCTTCTCTAAATACGCGGTTTTCAGCGGCCGCGCCGGTCGCCCGGAATTTTGGTGGTTTGCGCTCTTCAACGTTATCGCCTCGGTGATTCTGGGCGCCGTCGACTATCTTCTCTTCGGCCGCGAAATACTCGGCGCCGTCTATGGCCTTGCCGTGCTGCTTCCGGGTCTCGGCGTGGCGGTCCGCCGCCTCCATGATATCGGCCGCTCCGGCTGGTGGATTCTCGTGGGCATCATTCCGCTGGTGGGCTGGATCGTTCTGCTCGTGTGGTATCTCACCCCCGGCACGCCCGGCGCCAACGAATATGGTGCAGCACCAGCCTGAGTGTCGCGGGCAAAGTGTTTGCCATGGCCCGCTTCGGGGTGATAATGCGCAGGGCTGAACCTTATAGGCCAGCCCCCGGAGTTCCAGCGCATGCAATCGATCACCATCCGTCGCCCCGATGATTGGCACCTGCACCTGCGGGACGGCGCCATGCTGGAAGGTGTGATCGGCGATAGCAGCCGCGACTTTGCCCGCGCGATCATCATGCCGAACCTCGTGCCGCCGGTGGTAACCACGGCGGACGCCGAAGCCTATCGCGGTCGGATCATGGCAGCGCTGCCGAAGGGCGACAAGTTCCAGCCGTTGATGACGCTCTACCTGACGGAGCATACGAATCCCGATGACGTCGAGGCCGGCAAGACGAGTGGGCTGATCACGGCGGTCAAGCTCTACCCGGCCGGTGCCACGACCAATTCACATGGCGGGGTGCGTGATATCGAAAAGGCGATGCCGGTGCTGGAGCGCATGGCCAAGATCGGCCTGCCGCTCTGCGTCCACGGCGAGGTGACGACCCCTGAGGTCGACATCTTTGACCGTGAAGCGGTGTTCATCGAGACGGTGCTCGATCCGATCCGCAAGCGCTTGCCTGAACTCAAGGTGACAATGGAGCACGTCACCACGAAGGATGGCATCGACTACATCAAGTCCGCGAAGGGTGGTCTCGCAGGCTCGATCACCACCCACCACCTGATTATCAACCGCAACGCCATCCTCGTCGGCGGCATTCGCCCGCATTACTATTGCCTGCCGGTGGCCAAGCGCGAAAGCCATCGTCTTGCGCTGCGTGCCGCTGCAACGAGCGGCGATCCGCGCTTCTTCCTCGGCACGGATTCGGCGCCGCACGTCGATCCCTTGAAGGAGTGTGCCTGCGGCTGCGCCGGCATCTATACTTCGGTCAATACGATGAGCTGCCTTGCGCATGTCTTCGAGCAGGAGAACGCGCTGGACATGCTCGAAGCCTTCGCCTCGCTGAATGGACCCGCCTGGTATGGCCTGCCGGTCAATGAAGAGAGAATAACGCTGGTCAAGCGCAACGACCCCGTCAGTTTTCCGGCCAAGGTCGAGACCGGCGCGGGCTCCGTTACGGTTTTCGATCCGATGTTCCCGCTCCATTGGGATGTCGAGCGCTAGAGCTTTCTATCGGCAAGCAATTTTCTGCCGCACTCTTTGAGGGCGGCTAATCGTTTCGTGAACGGAACGTACCGCAGGGCGGGGATATCCCTGCTTTCTTTCAGATGAGCATCAAGGCGCGGACGAAGGCCATGGATGCGAGCAGCGATGCGACCGTCCTCACATGGTTCCACCATGTCCAATCCTTGAGATAGCTCGCCCAGAGCGCGGTCGCCTCGGCGCCGCCGCCACTGACTTTCGCCAGCGCGTCGTTCATCGGCACGTTGAAGACGATCGTCGAGAGGAACGATGCAAAGATATAGAGCACCGCTCCGGCCAGCATCCAGATGCTGATGCCTTCGCGCCAGTTGAAGAATGCGAAGGCAGCGATCACAAGGCAGAGAACCGCGGTCGGCACGAAAAGCAGCATGAAGGGCGAGCGCACGATCGTGACGTTGATGGAGTTCATGGCCGCTATGCCCTGTTCGGCGGGAATGCGGGCGAACGACGTCATGATGAAGGTCGAAAAGGCAAAGAAGATACCTGCGACGAGGCCGCTACCGATCGCAGCCGCCGCCAGAACGATCCCGAGAACCAGTGTCATGTTCATATCCTCCACTGGCCATTGGCGGCAGCATCACGCAGATGGGGCCGAAAATCCTTGGCGGGGCGGTCGAAAATTACTGGATCCCGCGCGTCGATGAGAATGGAATGCCGCATCAGAATACTCCTCCGGCAAAACAAGAGAAAGTCTCTCATTTGTAAAATGAGATAAACTCTCTTATTTTCATCGTCAAGGAAAAACGGAGAGTGGAATGGGCGAAGAGGTTTCCGTGAGCCGTAGAAGACAGCCGGATTCAACCGGCCAACCGCGCAGGATTCCGCAGCAGAAGCGCGGGCGGGAGCGCTTCGAGAAGATCCTTTCGGTGGCCCTCGAGCTCATCGAAAAGAATGGCAGCGATGCGCTGAAGATGAGCGAGATCGTTGAAAAGGCAGAGCTATCCTTCGGGGCGCTCTACCAATATTTCCCGGACAAAAGCTCGATCATCCGCACACTGGCCGAACGCTTCAACGAGCAGGGCAGGGCCTGCGTCGAAGCCGAGCTTGCGGCGGTAAGGGACGCGGCGACGCTGCGGCAGGCACTTTGTAACATCGCCGACCAGTATTACGACTTCTTCCGGCAAGAGCCGGTGATGCGCGATATCTGGGTCGCCACCCAGGCCGATCGGCTGCTGCAGCAGATCGATGCCGAGGACATGGAGTTTCACGCCCAGGCGCTGCTTTCGGTTCTCGCCACGCTGGAACCAGGGCGGAGCAAGGGCGAACTTGTCGCCATTGCCAGGCTGACCATGCAGCTGCTGGCAGCCGCCGTCCGCTATGCGATCTCGCTCGATGATACCGAGGGACGGGCCGCGATCGCGCTTTATCAGCGAATGCTCCCGATCGATATCGGCCGGTTATCCTAGTCACGGCGACTGGTGGAACTGGTCACGCCGGTCCAATTGCTTCAGGCCGGCAAAAAGCTGCGCGCTGCGAAATAGCCGATGGCTCCGAGCACGACCGCCACGACCGATGCCAACCCGAGCGCCATCGCGTACTCCCGCCGGCCGGCGGTGAAGGCAAGCACCACCTTTGTCACCGCGTTGACCGCGACGGCGATCAGAATGACGTCAGCCGCCTTAATCACGTCGATCGTCGAGCCGGCGAGGCGCGCGGTGGAAAGCGTGATGGCATCGACGTCGACGAGGCCGGAGATCGCCGCCACGACGAAGAGCGCGGACGGGCCGACATATTCGATCGCGATCTTCGACACGAGACTGATCAGGCCGAGCAGCAGAGCAAAGGAAATGACCGTGGTGAGCTCGAAGGGGTTCTTGAGTTCGATCTCCGGCGCCTTGGTCGCGGTCTCCGAACGCCAGACCGAAAACAGCGCCGCTGCCAGGAAGCCGATGATCGCCGGTACGAGCGCGGCGGCGAGGGGCGCCAGTAGGGTGAAGGAAAGCGCGCTAGCGATGACGAGAACGCGGGCGAAGGAGAGGGCGCCGGCAATGCCTGCCCCCGCCGCAAGGTGGCGTGCGCTCTCCGGCGCCTGCGCCGAATAGCGGGCGAAGGAAAGCGTCAAGGCGGTGGACGAGACAAGCCCGCCCGCGGCACCCGCCAGCAGAACGCCACGGCCGGGGCCCATCAATCGGATCGCGGCATAGCCGGCGAAAGACAGGGCTGCGATGGTGATCGTCAGCAGCCAGAGTGAGTAGGGGTTGAGCGCGCCCCAGGGATCCAGCGGCCTGTTAGGCAACAGCGGCAGGGCGATGACGGTCATTGCCAGCAGCACCAGCGCCGAGCGGAGCTCCACCCACGTCAATCCTCTGAGGAAGCCATGCAGGCTATGGCGAGCCGCAAGAATTACCGTCGTTGCGACACCGCCGGCTGCCGCGGTAACGATGTCGCCGACGGCGGCCAGAACGCCAAGCCCGAACACCACAAGGGCGGCGACGACCGAGGTGATGCTGTAGTCTTCGTTTTCCTTCGTCTCCTGCCACTTGCCGGCAATGTAGATGGCCCCCAGAAGCAGCGCGATCGTCGCAGGTAGAAATGGGCCGGTCATCGCTTGAAGCGTTCCGGCTATGCCGCCGAGAAAGCCGGTAAGGCCGAACGTCCGGATGCCCGCGGTTCTGCCGCCGGCGCGAATATCGCGCTCCTGCCACCCCCGCTCGACCCCGACGAGCAAGCCAATGGCAAGCGCGACGCCGAGCCGCTGAAATACCTCGATATGCTCCATGACGTGACGATATCGTTGCCGCGCCGGCACGCAAGCGCAAATAACTGAAGGAATTGACGCATTGCTGATCTAGGCAACGAACGCGTGCCTTCAGGCTTCCCTTGACGGATGCCCGGCCGACGTCTTCAAGCGCTATCGCGCTTTTTGCCCTCATTGACGGCGTGGAATCGCTCGCCGTTCTGGAAAACTGCCGCGCTTGCTGCTATTGGCCCATAAATTTGACCAAAGGAGAGAGCGATGATCCAGACGACATTCACCGACCGCGCCGTGATGGCGGAACTCGTGGCGAAGATGCTCTGGGAGATCAAGGCGGTGCATTTCAATGCTGCGCAGCCCTACAAGTTCGCCTCCGGCATGGCGAGCCCGGTCTATATCGATTGCCGCAAGGTGCTCTCCTTTCCGCGCGTGCGCTCGACCGTGATGGATTTCGCCGCCAGCGTCGTTCTGCGCGAAGCCGGTTTCGAGCAGTTCGATTGCGTGGCCGGTGGCGAGACTGCGGGCATCCCATTTGCAGCCCTTCTCGCCGATCGCCTCAGCCTGCCGATGATCTATGTCCGCAAGCAACCGAAGGGTCACGGCCGCAACGCACAGATCGAAGGCAACATGCCGGAGGGCTCGCGCGTCCTCGTCATCGAGGACCTGACGACGGCAGGCGGCAGCATGTTCAAGTTCATCGATGCCGTCAGGGCTGCCGGTGGCGTGGTCGATCACGGTATCGCGCTGTTTTATTACGGCATTTTCGATGAAGGCGCGTTGCGCTTTGCCGATGGCAAGGTGAAGCTGCACTACATCGCCACCTGGCGCGATGTTCTGGCGGTCGCCAAGGCGCAGAAGCTGTTCGACGAGAAGACCCTGAACGAAGTCGAAGCCTTCCTCGACGCACCGCTCGCCTGGTCGGGACGCAATGGCGGCATTTCATCACTTTGAATGAAGAATTGCGTCGCGGCGCTTTGCTTTTGCCACGAAATTATCTAATCGATTTGAACATCGATGGATCGTAATGCTTGGGAGGCCGGAATGATTTTGTGCTGTGGCGAAGCTCTGATTGACATGCTGCCGCGGGAGACGACTCTGGGCGAGAAGGGCTTTGCCCCATATGCAGGCGGCGCAATCTTCAATACGGCGGTCGCACTTGGACGCCTCGGCATTCCGACAGCCTTCTTCACCGGCCTCGCCGACGACATGATGGGCGAAATCCTGCGCGATACGCTGAAGGCGAGCAATGTCGATTTCAGCCTCTGCGCCATCACTCCGCGCCCGTCGACGGTCGCCTTCGTCAAGCTGGTCAACGGACAGGCGACCTATGCCTTCTACGACGAAGGCACGGCCGGCCGCATGATCACGACAGACGATCTGCCGGTCCTCGGCGACGATTGCGAGGCGCTGCATTTCGGCGCGATCAGCCTCATCCCCAGCCCCTGCGGCGAGACCTATGAGGCGTTGCTCGACCGCGAATGCGACAAGCGCGTGATTTCGCTTGATCCCAACATCCGCCCCGGCTTCATCAAGAACAAGGATGCCCACATGGCGCGCATCAAGCGTATGGCGGCGAAGTCCGACATCCTGAAGTTTTCCGATGAGGATCTGGAGTGGTTCGGCCTCGAAGGCAGCCATGACGACCTGGCGGCCTACTGGCTGAAGCAGGGTGCCAAGCTCGTCGTCATCACCAAGGGTGCTGAAGGCGCGTCGGGCTACACCAGCGAGCGCAAGGTCACCGTGCCGAGCGAGCGCGTCACCGTCGTCGATACCGTTGGCGCCGGCGACACCTTCGATGCCGGCGTGCTTGCCTCACTGAAGATCGACGATCTCCTGACCAAGGAAAAGGTGGCATCGCTCAGCGAAAAGGCGCTGCAGAACGCCCTTACGCTTGGCGCCAAGGCCGCTGCCGTCACGGTCTCGCGCGCCGGCGCCAATCCGCCTTGGGCAAAGGAAATCGGTCTCTAACCTATAGCCGATCGAGAAAGGCGAGCACTTCGCGGTTGAAGTGCTCGGGCCGCTGCAGCGGTGCGAAATGGCTGGCCTCCGGAAGCAGGATCAGTTCGGCATCGGGAATGCTGCGCGCCAGATAATCGGCATGCTCGCGCTTGATGAACTCGTCGTTCTCTCCGAGCACGACCGCGACCGGCACCTTGATGCCAGCGAGATCGGTAGCCGTATAGTTTGGCTCGCTTGCCATCATCTTCGACACATCGCCCACGAAGCTCTCGAAGGCATCGGGCGTGGCGGATAGCGCCTGATAATCCTTCCGATGACGACTGAAGCAGCGATCGATGACGGGTGTCGGCTTGAATTCAAGCGTGCCACTGGGATCCATGTTGCAGGCGAAGAAAAACACACCGGAAACCCGCTCTGGCCGCTGGTCGGCCAGGATCAGCGCCGTACAGGCGCCGTCGCTCCAGCCGACGAGGGCGGCCTTCGTAAGCTCTAGGCAATCCATCACCGCAAGAACGTCGCCTGCCATCTGGGCATAGTGATAGGGGCGCATGTCGCGCGTGCTGCGGCCGTGGCCGCGACTGTCGATAACGACGACCTGTCGCCCCGCGGCAACGAGTGCCGGCACCTGATAGCCCCAGTTCCCTGCATTGCCGAGCCCGCCATGCAGCAGGATCACGGCTGGGCCGGAGCCGTAGGTCGCATACCAGATGCGAGCGCTGTCGTTCTCGACAAAGCCTTCGCGCTGCGGCCTGGGTAGGGGCGCTGCGCCGTGCGCCTCGAAATTCAGAAGCTCGTCGTCCGTCACATCCATTCAACCTCTCCTCTTAGCGATGTATCTAAGACGCGTCGTGAAGCCGAATTTCGACGTTGGCCAAGCGATACCACACGCGGGAGAAGCATGGGCAGAGAAATGCCGGCGCATGTCATACTTAATAGACTGCTAATATTGCGACCTGTAGCTTCAGCGTTTAACGTTGGAGGAGAAGAAATGGTTCTACGCGTTGATGGTCAAGGCTGGTCGCTCAGCAGCGTCGAAGCCGGACATTGTTCGGCGGCGACCAAAGCCGCGGTCAAGTGCGCACTGGAGGCGTCATCGGAGTTCGACAGCACGCAGATCGTCGTTTCAATGCTTGGCGATTTCGTGGTGCTTGAAGGCTTCGTCCGCTGTCGCGGAGATGACGAACTAGCCGCGGATGTCGCCGCTGCCATCGTCGGATCGACTCAGGTTCACAATCGACTGATATGTCGAGGCTTCCCGAAGAGGTCGAACTAGAGCCTTTCAGGCCCGCAAGTCAATTCCCGGATTGTGTAAAGCTCCCGCGGCCAACCGCGGGAGCTTTTTGATCTCACTGCTCTTTTACTTGGCGAGTTTTGCCAATGCGGCAACGAGGCCCTGCGTCGAGGAGTCGTGGCCGGCAGCGCTTTCCTTGCCTTCGACAACAGGCAGCAGCCCGGTCGCCAGTTCCTTGCCGAGCTCGACGCCCCACTGGTCGAAGGAGTTGATGCGGAAGAGCACGCCTTCGACGAAGACGCGATGCTCATAGAGCGCGATCAGGCGGCCGAGTGCATAAGGCGTCAGCTTGTCGTAGACGAAGGTGATCGACGGGCGGTTGCCGGTGAAGACGCGGTGCGGCGCGATGAAATCCGCCTTCTTGTCGTCCATGCCCTTGTCGGTCAGCTGCTTCTTCGCTTCCTCGAAGGTGCGACCCTTCATCAGCGCTTCGGACTGCGCAAGCACATTCGATATCAGAAGCTCGTGCTGGTGGCGCAGATTTGGCTCGAAGGCGTTCGCCGCGATCATGAACTCGGCCGGGATGACGCTCGTACCCTGGTGGATCAGCTGGTAAAAGGCGTGCTGGCCATTGGTGCCGGGCTCGCCCCAGACGACAGGACCGGAATTGCCCTCGACGGGCGTGCCGTCGATCGTGACGCCCTTGCCGTTCGATTCCATGTCGAGCTGCTGCAGGTAGGCCGGGAAGCGCGACAGGCGCTGGTCGTATGGCAGGACCGCACGGGTCGGATAGCCGAGCACATTGCGGTGATAGAAGCCGATCAGGCCGAGCAGCATGGGCAGGTTCTTGGTAACCGGGGCCGTGCGGAAGTGGTTGTCGACGGTATGAGCGCCCTCGAGAAACTTGGTGAAATTGTCCGGTCCGATCGCGATCATGATCGGCAGGCCGATCGCTGACCACAGCGAATAGCGGCCACCGACCCAGTCCCAGAAACCGAAGACGCGTTCGCTCTCGATGCCGAAGGCTGCGACCTTGTCGAGTGCGGTCGAAACGGCAGCGAAATGATGCTGGACGGCGGCCTCGCCGAGCGCGTCGGCGATGAACTTGCGCGCCGTCTGCGCGTTCGTCATCGTCTCTACGGTCGTGAAGGTCTTGGAGGCGACGATGAACAGCGTCGTCTCGGGCTGAACGAGCTTCAACGTGTCGGCGATATGGGCGCCGTCAATGTTGGAAACGAAGTGGGCGCGCGGGCCGTCGTGGAAGGGCGCCAGCGCCAGCGTCGCCATCACGGGGCCGAGGTCGGATCCGCCGATGCCGATGTTGATGACGTCGGTGATGGCCTTGCCGGTCGCGCCCTTGAGACTGCCGGAGCGGATGCCGTCGGCAAATTTGCCCATGGCTGATAGCACGGCGTTGACGTCAGGCATGACGTCCTTGCCGTCAACCAGCACCGGCGTATTGGAGCGATTGCGCAGCGCTGTGTGCAGGACGGCACGGTTTTCGGTGAAGTTGATCGCCTTGCCGGCGAACATTTCGTCGCGCTTGGCTTCGACGCCGCCCGTTTCCGCGAGCTTGACCAGCAGAGCCAGGATCTCGTCGTTCACGGCCGTCTTGGAATAGTCCATCAGGAGGTCGTCAAGCGACACGCTGAAACGCGAGAAACGCTGCGGGTCGGCGGCAAAGGCGGCACGCAGATCGGTTGCCTTGGTGGCGGCCGCAGTGCTCTTCAATTGTTCGACGATGGCATTCATGGGAGGCTCCTTTGCAGGGCGAGGGGGTCGCGGAAACTATTCGCTTTGTAGGGCGCAAATCAAGTTCGGCGACCTCTCGGAACGCAAAAAAGCCATCCGAACAAGCGGATGGCTCATAATTTCACGCGACCGTCAAACTTAGCCGCGCAGATCCTTGCGCAGGATTTTTCCGACGGGCGTTTTCGGCAGTTCCGTGCGGAATTCCACGAAGCGCGGCCGCTTGTAGTTGGTGAGGTTTGCCGCGCAATGCGTCTTGACGTCTGCCTCCGTCAAAGCCGGGTCCTTGCGTACCACGAAGAGCTTCACCGCCTCGCCGGAATGCCCGTCGGGGATGCCGACAGCCGCCGCCTCGAGAATGCCCGGATGCATCGCCGCGACTTCCTCGATCTCGTTCGGATAGACGTTGAAGCCGGAGACAAGGATCATATCCTTCTTCCGGTCGACGATCTTGGTGTAGCCGCGTGCATCCATGAAGCCCATGTCGCCGCTGCGGAAATAGCCGTCCGCCGTCATCACGCGGGCGGTCTCCTCCGGCTTGTTCCAGTAGCCAGCCATCACCTGCGGGCCGCGGATACAGATCTCGCCGATCTCACCAAGCGGCAGCGAATTGCCGTCCTCGTCGCGAATGTCGAGATCGGTGGATGGAATCGGTAGCCCGATGGAACCGGTGAATTCTGCCGAATCGAAGCGGTTGGCGGTGGCGACCGGCGATGTTTCGGAGAGACCATAGCCTTCGGTGATATGGGAGCCGGTGATATCAAGCCAGCGCTCGGCGACCGGTCGTTGCACCGCCATGCCGCCACCGAGCGACATCACGATGGAGGAAAAGTCGAGCTTGGCGAAATCGGCGTTGTTCATCAGCGCGTTGAAGAGTGTGTTGAGGCCGGGGAAGATGTGGACCTTCACCTTGCCGAATTCCTTGACCAGCGCCGGAATATCGCGCGGGTTGGCGACGAGGATATTGTGGGCGCCGAGCGACATGCCCATCAGCGAATTCACCGTCAGTGCGAAGATATGATAGAGCGGCAGGGCACACAGGAAGTTCAGAACCTCCGGGCGCGGCTTCTTGTCGAAAGCCGATCGCAGCCACAGTTCGAGCTGCAGCTTGTTGGAGAGCAGGTTCCGGTGCGTCAGCACCGCGCCCTTGGCAATGCCGGTCGTGCCACCGGTATATTGCAGGAAGGCGATGTCGCCCCCCGTCAGGCTTACAAGTTTGAAAGGTTGGCCGGCGCCTTCCGCGAGCACCTGCTTGAAGGTCTTGTGCTGCGGAATAGACCATGAAGGAACGAGCTTCTTGACCCTGCGCACGAGGAGGTTGACGATCAGCCCCTTGGCTCCCAGCATCTCGCCGAGCGACGTGACGACGACATGGCGCACATCGGTTTTGACCAGTACCTGCTCGACCGTTCGCGCGAAGTTTTCGAGCACGAAGATGGCCTTGGCGCCCGAGTCGCGCAGCTGATGTTCCAGTTCGCGGGGCGTGTAAAGCGGATTGACATTCACGACCACGAAGCCGGCGCGCAGGATGCCGTAGACGGCGACCGGATTCTGCAGCACGTTCGGCATCATGACGGCAACGCGGTCGCCCTTCTCCAGGCCGATGCTCTGCAGCCATGCCGCGATCTTGCGGGTCTGGCTCTCAAGCTCGCCATAGGTCAGCGTCTTGCCCATGCTGGAGAAGGCAATGCGATTGGCGTAGCGCGCGCAGGATTTCTCGAGCAGTTCAGCAAGCGATTCGTATTCCAGCGGTGGAAGCTCTGCCGGCACGCTGTTTGGATAGGTCGCAAGCCAGGGCTTTTCGGGCTTCGCACCGCCTGGATGGACGGAAATGCTGTTCATATGGTCTCTCTCCCTGTCGCTGCCGGCCGGTCCCACCGGCAAGCCGATTGGACGATCCTCCATCTTCCAACGCGGCAGCTTATGTCATCGCCTGAATGGTTCAAGCCGAGAATAGAGCTATACTAACCTTAACGTAAACGTCAATAATCATGTGTTGGCAGTTGCCGGGAGTAAATTGGGAACATCGAGTGCGGGGCAGCGTTTTTTCTCCGTGGACCAACCACGAGGAAACCAAAGAGGAGGTGCACCATGCTGCATCAGGACGCTGACAAAACCCGCCGTGACCCAAATGTGAAGGACACACCGACGCTGATTGCCAGCGACCGCGTGGAAGGCACCCGCGTCTATGGAGCCGATGGCAAGCATATCGGTTCGATCGAACGATTGATCCTTGGCAAGCGGGATGGCCGCGTTGCCTATGCCGTACTCGAGTTCGGCGGCTTCTTGGGCATCGGCCACGATCACTATCCGCTGCCGTGGGAAAAGCTGACCTACGATACCCAGCTGGACGGCTACCGCATCGATCTGACGAAGGATCAGATCGAGGGCGCGCCGAGCTATGCGGATGATGATGACACCTGGTACAACGATAATGGCCGCCGAGTTTACGACTACTACGGCGTGCCTCCCTACTGGATGTAACGTCGTCCGCACACGCGCGGTCCCTTGATCGCGCGTATAGGCGCTGCGCCGCCGCTGCCGACTTGGCGCGCGGCGTGGTAAAACGACCTGGATGGGCCCCGTCGCAGACGGGGCCTTTTCAGTGTGTAGCGACGAGATCGTTGGCCGAGCGCAACACGGTGCCAATGCTGATGTCGCTTGCCGAGAACGTTTTTGCGGTGCGGAGCGCGAATATGTGACTTTCCCCCGGCAGCAGCGTTACCAGCATCGAATCGACGACGGCATCAGGATCGAGCCGGTCGGCCATCAGGCAAAGGTCCTTCAGCAGGGTCCCGGCCGTCACCTTCACCGCATATCCATCCGGCGTGGCAGCTAGCTCGATCGATGCCCGCGGTGCCGGGAGCTTCAGATCGACGTCCTCGACAAAATAATGGAATGCGCGCCGGTCGAGCATCTGCACGACGATCAGCTCGTCACCGGCATTGTCCGGCGTTGCGATATCCGCCGGCAGCGGAAACTCCTTCGCCTCGAAGCGGTCGCAGAGCAGCCGCCAGAACTCGAATTCGGCGAGGACCGTACCGTCAAGGCGCAGGCGCTTGCCCGATATCTTCGCCCGCCAGAACAGGGTGCGCTCATTGACGGCGACAGCCGCCAGCCCGCCGTTGCGCGGCTGGATCGTCAGAAGCCGCGGATCGAATGCCTGTTGCATCGCATACCAGAGCGGCTTGCGCCGTCCCGCTGAATCGAGTGCTGCCCAGGACGTCACCGGCCAGCAATCGTTGAACTGCCAGACGACGGCACCTTTGCAGATGTCGCGATGCGAGCGCATGTGCTCAATCGCGAAACGGATGGCGCGCGCCTGGTTGAGCTGCGTGGCGAAATGCCAGTCATCCATCGTCTGCGGCACCGGCAGATGCCCGGCAAGGCCGCGGATCAGCTTGTCGTTGCCTTGCGTTGCCTTTTGGTGGTGGAATACGCCGTTCGAAACAGGCGTCAGCGGCGTGTCATGGACGCTTTCCTCGATCGTCGCCCAGTTCGGCGGCGCCTGCCAGCCGAATTCCGAGCAGAAGCGCGGGATGTAGTTGCGATAGACCTCGTAGCCGACGTCGTTCCAGACGTCCCAGATGTGCTTGCAGCCGTGCTCATCTGCGTTGGGCTCAATGTCCATCGTCCCGGAGTAGGGGCTACCGGGATAGTACGGCCGATCGGGATCCAGCTCAGCGCAGAGCCTCGGCAGAACATCGAGATAGTAGCCGAGCCCCCAGCTCACGCCCTCCTTGATGATCGGGCGCCAGCCCCATTCGTCGAAGCCCCAGATGTTCTCGTTGTTGCCGTTCCAGACGATCAGCGACGGATGTGGCATCAGGCGCACCACATTGTCGCGCACCTCCGCCTTGACCTCGCTGCGCAAGGGCTCCTCTTCCGGATAGGAAGCGCAGGCAAACAGGAAGTCCTGCCAGACGAGCATGCCTGTGCGGTCGCAGGTCTCGTAGAACTCGTCTCGCTCGAAGATGCCGCCGCCCCAGACGCGCAGCAGATTGATGTTTGCAGCCTTCGCTTCCTCGATCCGGGAAGCATAGCGCTCGGCCGTCACCCGTGGCGGAAAGCAGTCGTCCGGAATCCAGTTGGCGCCGCAGAGGAAAAGCGGCACGTCGTTGATCACGAAGGTGAAGGCCGAGCCATGTTCGTCGGGTGCGGTATCGAGCCTTACGGAGCGGAAGCCGATCTGCTTGGTATAGCTGTCGAGTAAGTCGTCGCTTACGCTATCCCGCAATTCGATCTGCAGCGGGTAGAGTGGCTGTGCTCCAAGATGATGCGGCCACCAGATCTGCGGTTTGGGAACAGTCAACTGGAACTCGACGCCGTCAGCTCCCTCCGCGAACTCGCCTACATGGCTGACGCCGGCAATGCTCGCGATGATCTTCGTGCCAGCGCCGTTGCGGCGCTCGATGCGCGCGCGAACCGTTACGAGCCCGTCGCCGCCTGCAAGCGTTGCCGAAACCCGCGTATCCGCAAGTCGCGCCTGCTCCCAGCTTTCCAGCCGCACCGGCTTCCAGATCCCCGAGGTCACCAGCGTCGGACCCCAGTCCCAGCCGAAGTTGCAGGCCATCTTGCGCATCAGGTTGCCGGGGCCGGGATAGTTGTTCGGCCGGTAACCGTAATGCGCCTCCATCTCGGCGCCGTAGGCATAAGGGGAGCGGAAGGTCACGACGAGTTCGTTCGCGCCCTGCTTCAGCCGCTCCGACACGTCGAAGCCATAGGTGCGGTTCATGTTGAAGGTGCGGCCTAGCTCTTCACCGTTCAGCACGATCGTCGCGACCGTATCGAGGCCCTCGAACACCAGCTCGTGGACTTTTCCGGCGTCCGGCGCTGCATCGAAGCTGCAGCGATAGGTCCAGTCTTCCTTGCCGATCCAGTCGTTGGTGATCTCGTTGACGTCGAGATAGGGGTCCGGGATCAGACGGCTGGCCAGAAGGTCGAGATGTACGCAACCCGGCACCTGTGCAGGAATTTCGGCCGGCAGGTCGCGTCGACCGGCAACGTTGCAGGAGAGCATCCAGCCACGGTTCAATTCGGTCTTTTCAATCATGTGAAGCTCTTAGAGATAACGGCCGTGACGCTGCAGGACTTCGATCTTGTAGCCGTCGGGATCTGTGATGAAAAAGAACAGCGCCAGCAGCTTGCCGTCACGATTGAGCTCGACGATCTTGCCGGGGTTCAAACCCGCCTCCGTCAGACGCTTGTGCTCCACCTCCACTTCCTGGACCGAGAGGGCAAGATGCCCATAGCCGTTGCCGAGGTCATAAGGCTCGACGCGCCCCTTGTTGACCGTCAGCTCCAGCTCGAAGCCGGTCTCGTCATTGCTCATGTAAATCAGGGTGAAGGTGTCGAAATCGATACGATCGGCGACCTTGAGGCCGAAGACCTTGCCGTAGAACTCGACCGAGCGCGCCTCGTCGAGAACGCGGATCATGGAGTGGATCATCTTGGCCAAGGCTGCCTCCCATTGCCGATATCACGGCAGCCTTGGTAGCCGTCGCCTCATGCCGGGCGCAAGCCAATTCTTTCAGTGATGGCGTTTTCGATCAGCCCCATCGCATCATAGATCAACACCGCCATCAAACCGACGATCAGGCCGCCTTGCAGGATGAAGGCGGTGTTGTCGGAGATCAGCCCGGCAATGATGACTTCGCCCAAGCCCTTGGCGGCCACCGTCGAGCCGATCGTTGCCGTGCCGATGTTGATGACGGTCGCAACCTTCAGACCCTCGAGGATCAGCGGCAGGGCAAGCGGCAATTCCACCTGAAAGAGCCGCTGCGTGCCATTCATGCCCATGCCGTCGGCGGCATCCAGCACGGAGGGAGAGACTTGCTTGAGGCCGGAGACGGTGTTCTCGAAAATCGGCAGCAGGCCGTAGAGAAAGAGGGCGATCAATGTCGGTCCGGCGCCAAAGCCGGTTGCAGGCACGGCAAGGGCGAGCACCGCCACCGGCGGGAAGGTTTGGCCGGCATTGGCGATCGCCCGGGACAGCGGCAGGAAGTCCTCGCCGCTCTTGCGGGTGACGAATATGCCGCCGAGGATCGCGAGAACGGCGCTGCCGACGATCGAGATCGCCACGAGGAAGAGATGCGAGGCGGCAAGATGCGGAAGGCTGTTTTGCGTATAGACCGCCGGCGCATTGTTGCTTGTCAGCGGCACGAGCAGGAAGGACAGCCACTCCGTCCGGAACAGGAGGATCAGCAGCAGTACCAGCGCAGCAACGCGGAAGAGGTTCGCAAGGACGAGCTTCATGCCTTGCGGCCCAATTCGAGCAATCGCGTCATCGAGATCGAGCCGACAGGCGCCTTGTCGGCATTCTGGACGGCGGCTTCATCAACGCCCTGCCAGATCATCTCGGCCAAGGCGTCGCGCAGGCTGAGCGACTGCGGCAATGCGTAAGCTAGGCCTGACTTTGTCGGCTCCATGCTTTCCTTCAGCGGCAGCAGCGACATCAGCTTCAGCGCCCGGTCGGAGGTCCCGGTCAATTGCTGCACGAAGGGGTCGGCCGGCTCGGTCAGGATCTTTTCCGGTGTCGAGCATTGCACCAGCTTGCCGGCGCTCATCACGGCGATCTGGTTGCCGAGATGGAAGGCTTCGTCCATGTCGTGCGTGACGAGGACGACGGTCGTACCGAACTGCTTCTGGATCGCCAGCAGATCGTCCTGCGCCTTGCCGCGGATGACGGGATCGAGCGCGCCGAACGGCTCGTCCATCAACAACAGTTCCGGCTCCGCCGCCAGCGCCCGCGCAACGCCGACACGTTGCTGCTGGCCGCCGGACAGCTGATGCGGATATTTCTCGGCAAAGGCCGCGGGATCGAGGTTGAACAGACCGAGCAGTTCCTCGACGCGGCTCTTGATTTTCGCCGTATCCCAGCCAAGAAGCTGCGGCACCGTCGCGATGTTTTGCGAAACGGTTCGATGCGGAAAGAGGCCGTGCCCCTGGATCGCGTAACCGATCTTGCGGCGTAATTCTGTCACCGGGACGTCCATGATGTTCCGCCCGCCGACGAAGATCTCGCCCGACGTGATCTGCACGAGACGGTTGATCATCCGCATGAGCGTCGATTTGCCCGAGCCGGAGGTGCCGACAACAGCCGTGATCGAACCTTTCTCGACATCCATCGAGACGTCGTCGACGACGGCGGCCGTGCCGTAGCGCTTGGTGACGTTCCTGATTTCGATCATGCTCATGCGGCGGATCCCCGTATGCTGTCGATGACCGCATCGAGGATGACGGCCGAAGAAAAGGCGAAGAAGACGGTCGGCACGGCGCCGAGAAGAACGAGGTCCATGGCCGTCTGACCAAGCCCTTGGAAGATGAAGATGCCGAATCCGCCACCGCCGATCAGAGCCGCGACCGTCACCAGGCCGATTGCCTGTACGAGGACGATCCGGATACCGGTAAGGATGACAGGAAAGGCAAGCGGCAGGTCGATGCCGGTCAAAATTTGGCGCCGCGTCAATCCCATGCCGGCCGCGGCATCCCGCACCGAGGGATCGACTCCCTGCAGACCAACGACCGTGTTCGCAACAATAGGCAACAACGAATAGAGGACGAGCGCGATCAGCGCCGGTGCGGCGCCGATGCCGCGAATGCCGATGGACGCGGCCGCGGGCACGTGCGTCGCGAGGTAGCCGAGCGGCAGCATCAGGATGCCGAAGAGCGCGAGGCTCGGGATCGTCTGGATCAGGCTAAGGCCCTGCAGCACGACGGCGCGCAGTTTTGGCACCCAAAAGCACAGGATACCTAGCGGCAGGCCGATGACGATGGCGATCGCCAGCGAGCCGAACGCCAGCAGCAAATGGGCGAGCGCTTCCGCCCAGAACTGAGCCGATCGGGTCACGAATTCCTTCATGATCGAGAGATCGTCGAGCAGTCCGGACGCAAGGAAGATGCCGAGCAAGCCAGTGTATATGACAAGCGCCGCAATGCGCATCCACGGGGTCAGCTTGATCTTCACAAGCGCATCCGAGACGATGAGCCCGATCACCGCAAACAGCACCCAAAACCCACCGCCCGGCGTCATGCGCGCGGCATTGCTGTTGGGCGGGGTGAAGGCCGAGGCAGCAAAACCGATGGTCGCCAGCAGGGCTGCAAAACAGAGAGTCGAAACCACCAGCCGCAGCATCGCATTTTGTAGAAACAGAACGGCGAGAGCCGTGACGATAAGGAGAATTGTCAGGATGATGGCGGAGGGTTGATTGAGCAGCTGCGTCAGCAGCATGGGCTTTCCGGCGGCGATGCGGTTTGCCTTCACATAGATGAAAGGCAGGAGCGCAGTTGCGACAACGCCTGCTGTCACCAGCACCACGCCGAGCCGGTCCAGTTTGCGGACCGCTAAGGTTTCTTCCATCGATCCATCCTGTCCGGTCGAAAGGCTGCTCCGCCCGCGAACAGGCGGAGCATCGGGCAACGAGATTACTTCAGGAAGCCCTTTTCCTTCAGGTAGCCTTCGGCAACCGACTTGGCCGGTTCGCCATCCACCTGGATCTTGCCGTTCAGCTTGCGCAGTTCATCGGCGCTCAGGCTCTTGAAGATCGGTGCGAGCACCTCCTCGATCTTCGGGTTTGCCTTCAGCACTTCCTCGCGGATGATCGCGGTCGGCGCATAGACCTGCTGCACGTTCTTGTCGTCCTCCAGAACTGTCAGTTCCGCAGCCTGGATCGCACCATCCGTACCATAGACCATGGCGGTGTTGGCGCCGTTCGTCTGGTCGGCAGCCGCCTTGATGGTCGCGGCCGTGTCGCCGCCCGAAAGAACGATTTCCTGGTCCGGCTTCAGCGTAAAGCCATAGGTCGTCTGGAACGCCGGAAGTGCGCCTGCCGAGTTGACGAATTCGGCGGAAGCCACAAGCTTGGCAGCACCACCGCCTGCGACCCACTTGCCGAAGTCCGACATGGTCTTCAGGTTGTTCGGGCCGGCGACGTCGTTGCGCACAGCGAGCGCCCAGGTGTTGTTGGCCGGGGAGGGCGTCAGCCAGACGATCTTGTTGGCGTCGTAGTCCAGCTTCTTGGCGAGGTCGTAGCCCTGCTGCAGGTTCTTCCAGGCTGCATCGTCGGCCTTGTTGAAGAAGAAGCCGGCATTGCCGGTATATTCCGGATAGATGTCGATTTCGCCTGATGTGATTGCCTTGCGAAGAACCGGCGTCGTCCCAAGCGCAACGCGGTCCTGCGTCTTGATGCCGTTTGCATTGAGCGCGAGCACGATCACGTTGCCGAGCAGCGTGCCTTCAGTATCGATTTTGGATGAAACGACGACGTCTGCAGCATGTGCCGCACCTGCCGCAAAAGCGGAAAGCGTGACGGCAAGAGCGAATTTCTTCAACATGGATTGTCCCCTTGATTTACACCGTTTGACCTCGTGGCGGGCCCTGGCGGGAGCCTTCCACGTATAAAATCACCGGCAAAAGCAGCCTGGCTGCGATCATGCCGGAAATACGTGCGTCATGGAAATAGCGTTCGCGTTCGAAAAATCGATGTAAGCCTCTCCAGTTTTGCGGTCGCGGCGCGATTATGGCGGTGAATGCAAATGCTTGCGCGAAAATGCATTTCCTTTTCCATCGCTGTCGCGATTTGTTTTTGTTCCCTTGCGTGTTTCCGCAGATGTCCGGTGCTCTTCACTGCTTTTACTGCCAAGCCCGGTTTTGTTCTTGGCAGGAACGATAGTCGTCTGATTTCCCGGCAGGGATATCTTTTTTCGCGAACACATCATATCGTTCGATTTTTCATATTGTTACGGAGAAAGCGATTGCAGCTCGGCACGTTGTTTGTCGCCAGTCACGTGCTCACATCGGGTTCGGTCAGAGAGACGGCGCGAAGCCTTTCGCTTGCAGCATCGACGGTCTCGACCGCCGTCCGCAATCTCGAAACGGAGCTTGCCCTGAAGCTGACAGAGCGCAGCTCCGGTGAGCTAACCACGCTCCTCGCCAGCAACGACGTGCGCGAAAAGCTCGCCCCGATCGTGCGGGCAGCCGAAGAGCTCGCGAACTGGATGGGGACCGACGAGCCGTCGCGTCTGCCGATCAAGATCACCACGATGGAGCGGTTCCTTGAGGTTGCCGACCAGGGGAGCATCAACCGGGCGGCGCGACGGCTGAAACTTGGTCAGCCGCAGCTTTCGCTTCAGATCGCGACTTTGGAAAAGGCGCTGGGTCATCGCCTCTTCGAGCGCCAGGCCAACGGCTCGGCGCTGACGGAGCAGGGCGGCCGGGTCTATGCCATCTTTCAGGCCATCACGCAGGAGTGGAATGACCTGAAAGCGTCCGCCGACGAACGCTATCAGCGCACGGCGCGAGCGCTGCGCATCGGTTCGATCATTCCGACGGGATCGGAAAGCTGGGTTGCACGATGCCTTGGCGCCCTTGTCGCCGAATGGAACGCCCGCCGCAGCAAGAATGCCCTGTCTCTGGTGTTGATGACGGCGGATGACTTGCGGGAGGCTTTGAAATCCGGCCGGATCGACGTTGCCATTCTCGACTCCATTTTCGGTCTGGAGCGCTTCCAGCATAGAGAGTTGCTGAAGACCGAGATGGTCCTGATAGCACCGCTGCAAAGCCGAGAGCCGACGGTGGCCGAGCTTGTCGAAGGTCACGCGATCTGCACGCCGAGTTCGCGAACGGGGCTTGGACACGCCACGATGGCGCTAAGCCACGAGCGCACTGCCAATCGCAGGCACCGCAACCAGGATATCACTGCCGCCGACTCTCTGCCTGTGATCGTCGACCTTGTCGCCAACCATGGCTATATCTCGTTTCTTGGCCGCGTCAGCGCCATGCCTATCGCCGACAAGGTTCGCATCGTCGAACTCGGGGAGTCCATCCCGATGTCTTATCATGTCGCCTTCAACCATCGGAAAGCCTCGGCTGACGCAAGCGCTATGATTGTCGCCGCCATTGCCAAAATAATCGCCGAACCCGTCGCGCAAGAAAACGCTTTCGCTTAAATGGACAACGCGGCGGACAAGGAGATTCGAGCGTGAGCATTTTGCTGGAAGTGTGCGTGGACAGCCCGCAGGGGCTTGCGGCAGCAATTGCCGGCGGTGCGGGCCGTATCGAACTCTGCTCGGCGCTGGAGCTTGGCGGGCTGACGCCGGTCGCCGGGCTGATGAAAGCTGCCGCCGCTGCACCTATCCCGGTCTATGCGATGATCCGCCCGCACGCCGGCCCTTTCGTGTTCGATGCGGCTGACGAAGAAGCGATGATGGCCGATATCGATGCTGTGCGCGCCTTCGGCCTCGCCGGGGTCGTGATCGGCGCCAATCACGCGGACGGCAGGCTGGATATGCCTCTGATCAGCCGGCTAAAGGCCGGGGCCGAGGGACTTGGATCGACCCTTCACCGTGCCTTCGATCTCGTCCCTGATCCCGATGCGGCACTGGAACAGGCGATCGAACTCGGCTGCGAGCGCATCCTGACGTCAGGCTGTGTGCCTAAGGCGATCGACGGTCTGGAGACGCTGAGCCGTCTCTCCCGCAAGGCCGCGGGCCGTATCTCGATCATGCCCGGCAGCGGCGTGCGTCCCGGCAACGTCGCCGAGATACTGCGGGCCACCGGCACAGGCGAGGTTCACGCCTCCTGCAGTTCACGGGTCGACAGTGTCGACCCACGGGCAGTTGCCTTCGGCTTCGAAGCAGCGACGACGAGCAGGACGGATGCCGACGTCGTCCGTCAGATGCGGGCGGCGATCGACGCGCTTTAAGCGCCGACCTTGATGACCGCCTTGATCAGGCCGCTCTTTTCGTGAGCCCAGCGCGCCAGGTCTCGTGGCGCATTCGCCAATGTCGTACGGTGGGTGATCAACTGCTCGACCGGTACGAGGCCCTTGGCGATCGACTCCGCGACATGTTCGAAGTCCACGCGGGTCGCGTTGCGGCTGCCGATGACCATCATTTCGCGCTTGTGGAACTCCGGATCGGAGAAGCGGATATCGTCCTTCACGACGCTGACCAGCACCAGCGCGCCGCCATGGGCGACGAAGCTGAAGGCTTTCTCCATCGATGGACCATAGCCGGTGGCATCGAAAACGACGTCGAAACCGTCGCCGCCAGTCTTCGCCCTGACAGCATCGGCGGTGCCTTCGCCTGCAACGATGCTCGAGGAAAAGCCGAACCGATCAGCGGCCATCTGCAGCCGTTCCTGACTGGTGTCGAGCAATGTCACCTCATGCCCTGATATCCGCGAGAAGATCGCGGCCCCGAGCCCGATCGGGCCAGCACCGATGACGAGCGAGCGTGATCCGGCCTGCGCCATCGAACGGCGAACGGCATGGGCGCCGATTGCCAGAAACTCCGTTGTGGCTGCAGCTTCCAGGCTCACGCCCTCCACCGCATAGAGATTGCCGGCCGGCACCGTGATTTCGTCGCAGAAAGCACCGTCGGTATGAACGCCCAGCACCTTGATATTGGTGCAGCAATTCGGCTTGTCCTGGCGGCAGGCGACGCAGGTGCCACACGAGAGATACGGGTTGACGACGACGGGCGTGCCAACCGCCATGGCAACGCCTTCGCCCGCTTCGACAACCGTCGCCGAAATCTCGTGCCCCATCACGCGGGGATATTCCAGGAACGGGTGTTTGCCCTCGAAAATGTGGTAGTCCGTGCCGCAGATACCGACATGGCTGACCGCAAGCCGTACCCAGCCGGCTTCAGGCGCTCCGGGGGAAGGGCGTTCCACGAGTTCGAGGACGCCAGGTTCGTGGCAGAGCACTGCTTTCATGATGATCTCGCATTCCCTAGATGGAAGAAGCCGGTCTTTGGGCCGGCTCCCTACCTCGCTGCCGCTTACGGCGTGCGGCGGCGGCGCAACTGGTCGAAGTAGACGATGACGATGATCAGCAGGCCGGTGATGATGCGCTGCCAGAACGAATTGACGTTCAGCAGGTTCGCACCGTTGTTGATGGTCGCCAGAATGAAAGCGCCGATGAGCGGACCGTGGACCGTACCGACAGCGCCGAACAGGCTGGTGCCGCCGATGACGGTGGACGCGATCGCCTGCAGTTCCCATCCGTCCGCCTGTGTGGCGTTGCCGATCGCGATACGGGAGGCAAGCAGGACACCGACGAAGGCAGCGAATGTCGCCGAGAGAATATAGGCGAGGTAGATGATGCCGTTCACCCGCACGCCCGACAGGCGGGCCGCTTCGCGGTTCGAACCGACGGCGAAGAGATAGCGACCCCACCGGCTCAAGTGCAGGAAGACGTAAGACGGGACGGCGACAAGAATAACCATCCAGAACAGGCTCGGCACGCCAAGGAAGTCGGCGCGGGCAAAGTTCGTGAAGGGCTCGTTGACGATGTTGATCGTCGAGCCATTGGTGATCAATAGCCCGATACCGCGCAGCGAGGTCAGCGTTGCCAGCGTGATGATGAAGGGCGGCAGTCCCATCTTGACGATGCCGAAGCCATGGAACACCCCGATGCCGACGCCGATCAGCAGCGTGATCAGGATGGAGGCCCAGACCGGCACGCCGGCTTGCAGCAGCCAGGCGAGGATAACGGTGCAGAATCCGACGATCGCGCCGACAGAAAGGTCGATGCCCGCGGTGATGATTACGAACGTCTGGCCAAGGGCCAGGATCGCGGTCATTGCGCCCTGCCGCAGCAGGTTGGAAATGTTCAGCGGCGTCCAGAAGCTCGCTGTGACGAAGCCGAGAACGATCCAGAGGAAGGCCAAGAGACCGATGAGGGTCAGGCCGAACAGGATATTGACTTTTCGGCGCGGCGGCGGCGCGGCGATATCGGTGGGGGTTACGGTCATTGGTTCTCTCTCCCTCTTATTCTTTTAGACACCGATCGCTTCGCTGAGCACTTCTTCATGGGTTGCCGCGTGGAAGTCGTGGCTCGCGACAAGCTCGCCGCGGCGGAAGACGTGCAGCCTGTCGGCAAGCTCATAAACCTCAGGCAGATAGGAGGAGATCAGGATGATACCCGCGCCTTGCTTGAGAAGCTTTGCAAACAGCCGGTAGATTTCCGCCTTCGTACCGACGTCGACGCCCACCGTCGGCTCATCGAAGATGAAGAGGCGAGCGCCATAGCTCAGCCACTTGCCGATGACGACTTTCTGCTGGTTGCCGCCCGACATGGCCGACACCAGGACACGCCGGCTCGGCGTCTTGATCGCCAGATCACGGATCTGTTGGTCGGCGTTCTGCGATTCCTCGCTGTGGCTGATGACAGGGCCTTTGCTCAACCGTTTGAAGACCGGAAGGTTGATATTCAGCCCGATTGGCAGGTTAAGGCAAAGTCCCTGGTCGCGGCGGCTTTCCGGCGCCAGCGCGATCCCGAGTTCCATTGCAGTGCGCTCGTTGGTGATATCGACCTTCTTGCCCATCCAGTGGATCTCGCCGGCCGTGGTCTTTTCCCGCCCGAACAGGCCGAGAGCGAATTCGCTGCGCCCTGCGCCGATCAGGCCATAGAGGCCCACGATCTGGCCGGCCTTGACCGAGAGCGAGACGTTCTCGAAGCCCGGTCCGGAAAGCCCGCGCACGTCAAGGATCGTGTCTCCGATCGGGATCTCTTCCTTGTGATAGATCTGCTCGATCGAGCGGTTGATCATCAGCGCGATCAGCTCGGCTTCATTCGTCTCGCCGATGGTGCGTGTACCGACATGCGTGCCGTCGCGCAGCACCGAAACACGGTCCGCGAGCTCGAACACTTCTTCCATGCGGTGGCTGATGTAGACGATCGTGACGCCTTCGCTTTGCAGGCGGCGGATCAGCTTGAAAAGCTGCGCCGATTCCTGGCGGGTCAGATAGGCTGTTGGCTCGTCGAAGATCAGGAATTGCGTGCCGCGCATGGCCGCGCGCGCAGTCGCAACGAGTTGTTGTTGGCCGATCGTCAGATCGGCGAGAGGCACGCCGGCAGGCAGTCCGAAGCCGAGATCGTCGAGGACGGCCTGCGCCATCTTCTCCATCTCCTTCTTGCGCATCAGCCCGTATTGATTGACCTCGTCGCCGAGAAAGAGGTTTGCCGCCACCGTCAGGTGCGGGCAGAGAACGACTTCCTGGTGGACGGCGTTGATGCCGCGCGCGATCGCTTCGTTGGGCGTTGCCAGGGCGACGGGGTGGCCGCACCAGAGAATCTCGCCCGCCGTCCTGGTAATCACACCGGTCAGCAGCTTGATCAGGGTCGACTTGCCTGCCCCGTTCTCGCCGACGATCGCATGGATCTCGCCGGCCAGGAACGTCATCGTCGCCGGCTTCAGCGCCTGAACGTAGCCGTAATTCTTTTGAAGTCCTTTAAGTTCGAGGATCGGGGCGCCCGCGGGAATGCGGTTTGCCTCCGTCAGCGTGGCGCTGTCATCGTGGCGATGACTGACCTCTTCCAGGCTCATGGGCGTTTCCTCCTCGCGAATTGCCGTCTCTCCACCGCCGCCCGCGCTCCTCATGCGGACGATAACATAGGTGAAGGAAAGGCCGCGCAGGATTTCTCTCGCGCGGCCTTCGTCGTGTGATTTACTTGACCTTGGGGTTCAGCAGAGCGTCGATCTTCGGTTCGCTCATGTTGGCCTTGGTGACCAGGTTTGCGCCCGTGTCAACGTTGGCCTCGACCTTTTCGCCCTTGGATACGGCGAGCGCCGTCTTCACGCCGTCATAGCCCATGCGGTAGGGATCCTGAACAACGAGACCGGCAAGCGAGCCGTCCTTGAGGAAGCCGACGGTCTTGTCGTCACTGTCGAAACCGATGACCTTGATCTTCTCGCCGAGCTTATTCTCGGCGATCGCCTGGCCAACGCCCTGTGCCATGATCAGGTTCGAAGCGAAGACGCCGACGAGGTTCGGGTTGGCGGTGATCAGGTCGGTCATCATGTTGAGGCCGGTTGTTGCCTGGCCATCAGCATACTTGTCGGCAACGACCTTGAGGCCCGGATACTTGGCCTTGACTTCTTCCAGGAAGCCTTCGCGGCGCTGGTCGAGCGAGCCGACGCCCGGCAGGCTGGTGATGATGGCGATTTCGCCTTCTTCCTTGCCGGTTGCGCCCTTGATGGCAGCAGCAAGACCGTCAGCAGCGATGCGGCCGCCCTGGACGTTGTCAGTCGTCAGGAACGACTTGAAAGCCTTGGAATCGGCGGCCGAGTCGATGCCGATGACCGGTACGGACTTGGCGGCTTCATCGATCGGCTTGCCGAGTGCCTTGAACTCCGTCGGCGAGATGACAACGGCGGCAGGCTTGCCGGCTACGGCATTCTCAAGAATGCTGATCTGGCCGTTAATGTCGGACTCCGACTGTGCGCCGAGTTCCGGAACGTTGACACCGAGATCCTTGCCGGCAGCGCGGGCGCCGGCCAGGACGATCTGCCAGTAGAAAGAGGTCGTGTCCTTGACGATGATCGGGATCGTTACGTCAGCTGCAAACGACGTCACCGGCATTGCGGTGGCGATAACGGCAGCACCCGCGAGAGCCGTAAAGGCTCGACGCGACAGAATGGATTTCATGCGCATGTAGTTCTCCTCCAAGAAACCGTACCGCTGAACGCAGGCGGGCGATTTTTATCGATAAAAAACAGTTACCACGAGAAGCTAGCCGAGCGAAAGTCAAATTGCAAGTACTGCAAGCGGCTCGCTCATTGTTTCTTTATCTATCGCAAGTAATTGTTTTTCCAGTCGTTCAGTCGCAGTCTAAAGTGCTGTCAGCCGCGATAGACTTCGTCTGGGCGAACAACACCTTTCTTCAAAATCAGGTTACCGTAGAGCCGGAATTCTGTCGTCGCGACAATATAGGCGGCCATGCGCGCACGCTCATAAAAGGCGAAGCGTTCGAGGGAGGCGATCTTGAAGTCGCCGGCGCGCCTCGAAACGATTTCCTGAAATTCGGCGCAAACGTCGGGCACTGCGGTCGGGTCGCCGACAACTTGCATGCGCCACGCGGTCTCCGGCACGAACGTATCGAGCGGAAAATGCGTCAGGATCGCCTCGGCCATGTCGGTGGCGCTGACGCCATCGGCACGAATGACTTCCGGACCCATCGTGCTCGAGGGAAAGTTGGCGTCGGCGATGACGATATCGTCGCCGTGCCCCATGCGGGCGATCGCACGCAGCAGGTCGGGATTGAGGATGGGGTGAATACCTCTAAGCATGGTCCGTCCTTATACACGCACGGCGTCTTCGCCGAGCGGCGGTGCGACGAGCGTCAGAGAGTCGAATTCCGGGAAGATCGAGTCCGGCAAGGCTGGCTCGAAAAGCTCCATGTTGCGTGTCAGGCTCGAAGCCTTGGCCGTGCCGATCAGGACCGAGGAGACGAGCGGATCGCGAAGCGGGAACTGGAGCGCCGGGGCAGCCAGAGACACACCATGTTTGGTAGCGATCTTCTCCATGCCCCCGACCTTGGCGAGGACATCGTCTGTCGCCGGCATGTAGTCGAAATGCGAGCCGGGCACGGGGCCCGTCGCAAGGATGCCGGAATTGAAGACGCCGCCAACAACGAGCGAGGTGCCCTTTTTCCGGCAAAGCGGCAGCAGTTCGGCAACCGCCGACCGGTCGAGCAGCGTATAGCGCCCGGCCATCAGGATGCAGTCGATGTCGGCATTGCGCATCACGTCGAGGCAGACCGGAATCTCGTTGACACCGAGTCCGAAAGCCTTGATCGCGCCGGAGGACTTCAGTTCCTCGAGCGCCTTGATACCGGTGTCCAGGAATTGCTTCTGCAGGACAGCGTTCTTCGCCGCGCCGTGGGTGTATCCGCCGAGGTCGTGAACGTAGAGTATGTCGATCCGGTTCAGTCCGAGACGGGCATAGCTGAATTCCACCGAGCGCATGATGCCATCGTAGGAATAGTCGTAGTCGGCATCAAAGGAGAGCGGGTCGACATAGCTATAGTCTGGAACGGTTCCCGTCGGCACCGGGCGCAGCAGCCGACCAACCTTGGTCGAGAGCACCCACTCCTTTTCCGGCTTGTCACGCAGGAAGTCGCCGAAACGACGCTCGGCGAGACCGAGGCCATACCACGGCGCGACATCGAAATAGCGAATGCCGCTGTCCCATGCAGCCTCAAGCGTCTCCATAGCCTGTTCGCGCGGGCAGGCGCGATACAGGCCCCCGAGCGCGGCGCCGCCGAAGCTCACTTCGGTCACCTCCAGCGCCGTGCTGCCGATCCTCCTCGTCTTCATTATTCCTCCCCTGAAGACTTGATATACGTCTGATTTAGAGTGTCGCACCCAAATGCCACGGCACGAACTCATTGTCGCCGTAGCCGAACTCCTCGCTCTTCGTCTTCTTGCCGGATGCCGTGTCGATGATCAGGTCGAAGATCTCGCGGCCCTTGGCGCTGATCGTCGCATCGCCTGTCGCGATCGTGCCGCAGTCGATATCCATGTCCTCTTCCATCGAGGCATAGAGAGCCGAATTGCTGGAAAGCTTGATCGAGGGCGCCGGGCGGCAGCCGAAGCAGCTGCCGCGGCCGGTGGTGAAGGCGATCATGTTCGCGCCGCCCGCCACCTGACCGGTTGCGGAGACAGGGTCGTAGCCGGGCGTATCCATGAAGACGAGACCCGGCGCGCTGACGCGCTCGGCATAACCATAGACGGCTGTCAGCGGCGAGCGCCCGCCCTTGGCGACGGCTCCGAGCGATTTTTCGAGGATCGTCGTCAGCCCGCCGCGCTTGTTGCCCGGCGACGGATTATTGTCGAGCGATGCCCCGTGCATCGCAACGTACTTCTCCCACCAGGCGATCTTGTCGTCGAGCTTGCGGGCAACCTCGTCGCTGACGGCGCGGCTGCGCAGTAGGTGCTCGGCACCGTAGATTTCGGAGGTCTCGGAAAGGATCGCCGTGCCGCCGGCAGCCGCCAGCAGGTCGGCGGCAACCCCGAGCGCCGGGTTGGCCGTGATGCCGGAAAAGCCGTCCGAGCCGCCGCATTGCAGGCCGATGATGATATCGCTGATCGGCAGCGCCACGCGCTTTTCCTTGCCGACATCCTGCGCAATTTCACGCAGCATGCCCATGGCGCGCTCGACGGCGCGTCGCGAGCCGCCGGCATCCTGAATGTTGAAGTGACGCTTGGAGTTCCCGGCGCCGCTTTGGCCGTAGAGGGTCAGCTGGTTGACTTCGCAACCGAGGCCGATCATCAGCACGCCGCCGAAGTTCACATGCCTGGTATAGCCGGCAAGGGTCCGGTGCAGCACGGCCATGCCGTCACCTGTGGAACTCATGCCGCAGCCCTGGTCATGCACGATCGGCACGAAACCGTCGATACCGTCGAAATGCGGCAGAATCGTCTTGTTGGCCTCGTCGGCAATCGCCCGACAGACCGTGGTGGAACAGTTCACGCTGGCAATGATGCCGATGTAGTTGCGCGTCGCCGAGCGGCCGTCGGCACGACGATAGCCCATGAACGTCCGCGCACGATCGGCTGCAGTTGCTTCCTCTGGCGCCGAGTTGGCGGTCGCGGCAAGACGATCGTTCTCGAAGTGCAGATTGTGACTGTGAATGTGGTCGCCGGCCTTCACGTCCGCGGTCGTCCGCCCGATCGCCTGCCCGTATTTGATGATGGGCTGGCCGAGCGGAATATCGGCGAGTGCGATCTTGTGACCGGGGTCGATCTTCTCGCGGGTCTGGATGCCGGCGACCGTTGCGCCGGATGGGATTGCCGCCGTCGCGACCGCAACGTTGTCGCCGGCAGACAGGATGATCCAGGGGTCCTTGGTCAACATTCTTCTCCCTAGGGGAAACACTCGCTTCGTCGGCGAATGCTCATTGATTTTGTTTTTTATCTACAATAAACATTTTCAAGTCAACGGGATTATTCATCCTGTGGACGAGGGAGGCAAACAGCCGCATGCAATCCAAAATAAGATAAGGATTGCTGACAGATAAGCTTCTGCCACGCTTCGCGCCGCAACTTCGTGGCCGTCCGATCCGTGTTGCCGGGGCAAAAGGGCGGGGTGTGCATGGCAAGGCAGAATACAGTCTTCAAGGAAGCGTACAACCGCTATGCCGCCGCTTTGCGGACGGATGCGGCATTGCCCTCGGAGCCCGAAATAGCGGCGCAGCTCGGCATCAGTCGCAGCACTGCGCGCGCGATCCTGACACGGCTCAGCGATGCCGGTATCATTCGTTGGAACAAGCGTCAGAAGATCGTCCTCAGGCAGCCGACCGAAGCCGATTTCTTTCCATCGGAAGAGACCAACTCACTTCACGACATCATCGAGCGAAGCTTCATGCAACGCATCTTGTCGGATGATGCTGCACCGGGCATGCAGATCAACGAATTGGAGCTCGCCCGCGAGATCGGCACCGGCACCACGAGCGTCCGCGAATTCCTGATCCGCTTCTCGCGGTTTGGCTTGATCGAGAAACGGCCGAACAGCCACTGGATTCTAAAGGGATTCACCCGAGACTTTGCACTCGAACTCGCCGATGTGCGGGAAATGTTCGAGCTGCATTCGGCAGCGGAATTCGGTAGGCTCCCGCCAGACAGCGACGCGTGGCGGGCGCTGTCTGACATCAAGGCGGAGCATCAGGCGATGCTGCGTGATCTCGACACGCGCTACAAGGATTTCTCCACTCTCGACGAACGCTTCCACCTGCTCATCCACGCGGCGTCGCAGAACCGCTTCATTGCCGATTTCTACGATGCTATCGCGATCATCTTTCACTATCACTACCAGTGGAACAAGGCTTTCGCTCGCGAGCGCAACGAACGTGCCATTCATGAGCATCTGGATTATATCGCCGCGCTGGAGTCTCGTGATCAGGCAGCGATCGATTCCGCCTGCCGTCTGCACTTGCGCTCGGCGCGCCAGACCCTGCTGCAATCAATTCCACTGACGCCCTCCGACGAGGTTCTGGCGGAAGGCCAATCTTGAGGATGACCCGGCCGGAACCGGGTTAAGTTTTCCATTTTCACGCCCGCTTGTTGCCAGGTGCGGCCTTGGTTGCCTCTGATTATCCTCTTTCGAGCATCGAATGCGGTCTAGATTGAAGGCTTAGTGCGACGCTTCCCGGGCGGCTGACGCCACCGATGGCCGGCCTTGCTCGCGTCCCACAGGAATGAGCCAGGCCGACAGGAATGTGAGCACGGCGACCACTGCCACACCCCAGAACGTCCAATGAAGCGAGGCATCGAAAACCATACGGATTGCGGGATCGGCCGCCAATTCGGAAAGCCCGGTTGGCTGGTTCAGAACATCATGCAGCGAACTTGCTGCGTCGCCGGCGGCATAATGGCTGATGCCGGCGTTGAGAATGGCACCGAGCACGGTTGCTCCGAGCGTATTGCCGAGGCTGCGGGCGAAGATGATCGACGCCGTGGCGCTGCCGCGCATCGACCATTCGACGCTGTCCTGCACCAGCGCGATACTGGTGAGGCTGATCAGCCCCATGCCGAAGCCCATGAAGAAGGAACCTGCTCCCGCGAGCGCGGGGTGGCTGTCCGGTGTCAGGAAGAGCAGGAAGGAAGCACCGAAGGGAAACATCAGGCTTCCAACCCGTAGAGTGCGGCGGATGCCGAACGCCCTGAACAAGCGGCTGGAGAGCATCACAGCCAGCGGCCACCCGACGACCAGCATGGTCAGTGTGAAGCCCGCGACGATCGACGACCGTCCGAGGACGCCCTGGACGTACATGGGCAATACCGTCGAAAGCCCGATCAGCGCCATGCCGGCAAGCAGTGTTGCGGCGTTGCTGGTCGCGACCAGCCGGCGGCTCCAGAGAGCAATGGAAATGATCGGCTCGGCCGCCCGCTTCTCCTGCAGCAGGAAAAGGACGGCGGCGACGACGAAGACCAGGGCAAGCAACGCCAATACCCACGCCTTGGCATCCGCGGCCTCAGTCAGGATGACGAGCAGCGCAATGACGGCGATCGAAAACAGGATGGCGCCGAGATAATCGATCCTTGCCTGCTTGTGCGCGACCGATTCCTTGAGGAAGAGGGAGAAAGCGGCGATCGACACGATCCCGATCGGCAGGTTGATCCAGAAAATCCAGGCCCAGGAGATGGTATCGACGATCACCCCCCCGGCCAGCGGCCCGACAACCGCCGATGTGGCCCACACTGTCGCCATGATACCCTGCACGCGGCCTCGCTCCTCGAGCGTGAAGAGGTCGCCGATGATTGTCATTGTTACCGGCTGGATAGCCCCGGCGCCAAGCCCTTGCAGCAGGCGGAAAACGATCAGCGAAGCCATCGACCATGCTAGCCCGCAGAGTAGGGAACCGAAGAGAAAGATCAGGATGCCCGAAATCAGCACCGGCTTGCGCCCGAAGATGTCCGAGAGCTTGCCGTAAATGACGGTTGTCGTCGACTGCGCCAGAAGAAAAGCCGAGAAGACCCAGCTGTAATAGGTAAAGCCACCCAACTGCCCAACGATCTTCGGCATGGCGGTCGCGACGATCGTGGCCTCGATCGCGACCATGAAAGTCGCGAGCATGATAATGGCGACGACGAGCGCGCGGTTCGAGCGCAGAGCTGTATGGGACATGAGATCTTCTCCGGGTGCTCCGCGAAGTGCCAAAAAATGACCGGCAAGTCGGCTAGGCGGGAAACGCGCCGGCGCGGAGTGTTGCACCGGTTTTAGGCCGCCGACCGGAAGGCGTCAATTATTATCCGCGTGGTTACGAGTGCAGCTTCCGCGCGGAAGCTGCATCTGGATGGCGCACGCTTAGCGCGAGTTGGAGCGCCAAGAAGGCAAGACGAAATATGCGGTATGCGCGGCGCCTCTGCCCACCTCAACTCGCTTGAAGTTCAATTACCGGGTGTTAATAGTCTCTCTATCGGTTGCAATAATATATACCCCTATTGTTGTAATAAACTCGCGTCATTTTGCATTTTACAACAAGAGAGCGCATGCTATTCTTAGAATATCTAGTTTAGGGACACGTGGCGAGACTATTCTCGGCACGGCGTGCATTTTCAGCGCTGTTTGGTGCTTGAAAGACCAAATGAGCGCTTTTGGCTTGTGATCGGCATCGGCCGAGCAAGTTGAGGACAAAAAGACTCAATCTGAGGAGGCATCCGATGTTTCATAAAGAGCCTTGGCTTTTCATCGGCTTCTCTTGAGGCCGCTGAGGGCGTGAAGCCGACAGGCAAGTGGCTGGGAACCACCTTCGACCGCATGGTCGGACCGGGATGAAGGTAGCCTGAAAACACTCATGAGGCGAAGACGCGGCAATGGTGCCGCAGTAGGCGATATCGAGCGGCAGCGTTCTGAAACGACGCGGCCGGGCGTAAAATCTTGGAAATTCGCCAAGCGTTGGAGTGGGTCCGATGATCAATAGCTTTGGTGAAGACACTTGCTTGCCTTTGGTACAACTAATCTACGAAACCGTGGTAAGCCCTCCTGAGTGGGAGAAGGTCATAGCGGAGCTGATCAATGCCACCAAGGCTGCCGCCGGGGCAGTCGTGGGCTTCAAGGGGGCAGAGGATCGGCGCGCGAGCGTGTTTGCAAAGGGCGTCCCGAAAGCCGCGCTCTGCAATCCGCAGATGATCGCTGCGCTGCACGCGGCGACGCTCACCTTGGGACAGGGGGCGTTCCTGACGATCGACTTGAGGGCCAAGCTCAATCCGCAATGGGACAAGCCCGTGCACGAGTGCTTTGGTGTCGAGGGCAGCCTTCTGATACTCGTTCTCGTCAAGGAAGGCGGACGCAGGATTGCATTGATGCTGCATTTCGATCGCCCGGGTCGAAGTGAAACGGATAGAGCGGCCGAAGCGCTGATGAAATTGCTGCCGCACTTTCAGACGGCCTTTGCAATTCAGAAGACCACGCTCTTGGAGCGTGAGAAATCCGCACATATGGAGAGCGCCTTCTTCAGTTCGTCCGCACCCTCTGCGATCATTACGGAAGACTATCAGGTCCGCCTGGCGAACGGGAGCTTCGAGAAATTTGTCGAAGCGTCGCATCTGCTAGTCGAATATAGCGACTCCGTGATCGATTTCGTCGACACGGCACTTCAGGATGAGGTCGCCCGGCTGATCGGTATGGCGGCGTCGCATGGACGTGTTCGACACGTTGCCTGGGTTGAGGACAAGGTGAAGAACGTCAAATGGCTCATCAGCGTCGATGCGCTGTCGGGACGTGTCGGCCTCGGCTCGCAGTTCAAGAACGTCTTTGCGACCAACGAGCGCGTCTATATGCTCACGATACGCGAGCTCGGCGGAAACAGCCTGCTGGCGCCTGACACCATCAAGTCAATCTTCGGCCTGACACCGACGGAGGCCGATCTTGCCTATTGCCTCTTGCGGGGAGAAACGGCATCCGAAATCGCGCGCCAACGCGGTGTCTCGAAAAATACAGTCCATAATCAGCTTGCCTCCGCGATGGCACGCGTGGGCGTGAACCGGCAGACGCAGTTTCTGCACTGCCTTTCCATGCTCTCCGCGATGTGCTGATCGTGCTGCTTAGAACCGCCAGGTAACGCTGACGGAGACGTTGTAATCGATGGCATGACTCATGCCTATCGTGGGCGATACGCCGCCCGCATCTGCGACATAGTTGATCGTCGGTACCTTGTTAATGTAGTTCACGCCGGCGTCCAGGCCGACCTGCAGATTCTCCGTGGGCGCGTAGCGCAGCCCGGCGCCAACGCCGGCAAGCAAGCTGGCGTCGTCGCGCGTTTCGGAGACAAAGTCGAAGGCGCCCGTCGATACGCTCGGCAGAACTGCGGAGTAATGGCTTCGATAGTGGGAATGCAGGTAAGCGCCGCCAAATCTCGCATCGAACGACACGCTGAGATCCGGTTGCAATGCCTTGGCTACCGAGAGTTCAGCCAACGCCCCGACATAACGTGCATCGAGTTCGTCGTTCTGTGCGACCCCAACTTGAGGGACCACCACGCCCGGAATGCTTGACCCGATCACGAGCGTCCTGCGAAAATCCACGTCGCGATCGATGGATCGATACATCGGGCCGAATTTGGGCGTAATTGTCCAGCCGCCTTGCAGGTCGATCGGCGCGCCTAGCAGCAACGCTTGATCAATCACCCTGGCATCCTCGCTGCGTTCATCGACGATGGCGCTGTTGCTGAGGTCGCCGATCGCGGCGAGGGTCATACCGGTGTTGTCGGCGTAGGCAGCATAGGCGGCGGCACTCGGCGTACCGCCGTTGGTCACGAGCGCGGTAAATACACCTCCGGTAATCGCACTGCTGGAAGCGAATTGTGTTATCCGTCCATCGGCATCCGATGACGCCTCGGTGTGGATGTGCGCCGCTCCGCCCGCGCTGTCGTTCGCCGTGACATCTGCCACTGCGGACGCGGGGAGAACGCCCACGGGTGTTGCCGTCAGTGTATTGATGCTGCCGTTCGCCGAATTGCCAAAGGTCATATTTAGCGAATTCTGCCCGGCAAGGCTCGTACGGTCCGTGGAGCTGGAAGAAAGGTCCGAGATGCTGCCGTTCCACTCCAGGATAAGCGGCTGCGATCCTATCTGCCCAAGCGGAAGACCCAGGTTGAAGCCCAGATTGAGGCCGTCGTCAACGACCCTGGTGTCCCCGCTTCCGAAGAAATCGGGCCGACGCGAACCCCAACTTGGCAAGCTCAGCCAGTTGATGCCGACCCCGAGCTGCAAGGTTAGTGCGGTGTCCTCGTTCTGCGCAGTCGGCGCTGGACTTGTATCTTCCGCAATTGCAATGGAGGTTGTGCTTGCCAAGGCTACAACGAGGCCAACAGCCAGTTTGTGCGACCGAACAGCCAGGCAGATCCGCATTCCCTCATCACCCCAAGATAGCCGCCGACACACGCCGACGCGACGCACTGAGGTCTATTACTATTATAATTTAGTATACAATCAATTAGCGGCCGTTTCGCTTGGTGGGAAGATCGTACGAACGATGCATAAATGTCACGGCACCGACACCGCACACAACTTCTCCCCGTTCGGACCATAAACGGTCAGCCGGGCTCTCCATTCATTCGGCGACACGGAGACCGTTGATCGTGAAAGCGCAAGCCGTCCCGGGTCATCCTTTTGGAAATCGCCACCTTGAACGTTGCTTGACGTGTTGCCATTCGAATTCGAGAAGATCTCGAATTGATAGCTTCCTTCGCCACGACCGTCGCTTTCGATCGTCGGGACCAGAGTCATGGCGCCGCCAGCCTCCTGATGATGCTCAATAATGCAATGTACGGGTGGGAGGGCCGCAATCATGGTGAACTCCAGACAAAGAGAGGTCAGCGGTGTTACCGCTGACCTTAAACTGAACTCGGACTAGTGCTGAATAGTGACAGAAGTGTTGCCTACACCCTGCTGGTAGGTCTGCGATTCATTGCCATGGCCAAACTGCCCGGTGAAGGACATGTTTCCTCTGCCCGTCTGTTCGGTATACGAGTCGTTGCCGAAACCTCTTTGGTAGGTTACCGATTCGTTGTACCGGCCATGCTGAACAGTTGAGGCGTCATTCCAGCCGCCGCGCTGTATCGTGGCGCTGAAGTTGCCCCTGCCATGCTGAGCTGTGCCAGCAAAGTTGCCCCAGCCAGCCTGATCCGTGATGGACTCATTATTCGCGGCGAACGCGCCGGAGATCGACGAAAGAGCAAACACGGTTGCAATTACTAGGCCCTTGATTTTCATTGTATCTCTCCTCTTCCTCCCGCCGGAATTGACGGTTGAGAGACACTACCGCATCGCCATTCGCGCGAGGGTTTCAAAGCTTGCCTAACGGAATGGGGAATTTCCCTGCTTCAGCCAAGGAACATGGTGTCGCTTAGTGATGTGGGAGGTGGCAAGTGTATTCGTAGCTATGTCAATAGTGATACTTGCCAGAAAAATAGGTTGGGGAACCATAGGTCCGACGAGGTTCGGCTCGTGCGACAAATCGCGCGACGAAACACGCTTTACAATGGTTCGATACAAGCGATTTGTAAAGAACGGCACGGATGCGAGATCCTCAGTCTCTTCCATTCGACAGTTGCTGCCTGCTCCGCCACGCGATCGATGAAGGCGATGATCTCGGGGTTGTGTGTGGCCTTTGCATTTTTCCAGTCCTTTCAAGCCAGGGTCATGCCGCCGTCGACGTGAAGCTCGATCCCATTGACGAAGCTTCCGGCATCGGAGGCGAGAAACAGTGCGGCGCGCGCCAGCTCTTCCGACCGTCCCAGCCGGCCTGCGGGGATAAGCGAGGCCATGTAATCCTCGAATGCCGGGCGCTCTGCTTCCGATACGCCGAGCTTGCCGAGGATTTCGGTCTCGACCGGCCCCGGGCTCAGGATGTTGACGCGGATCCGCCGCGACTTGAATTCGATCGCCCAATTCTTCGCAAAGGCGGCGACGGCCGCCTTCGACCCGGCATAGACCGCATGATTTGGGAGAATCTTCGTAGCCGCGAGCGAGCTCGTCACGATGATGCTGCCGCCGTCGCGGATCAGCGGCGAGATTGCCTGCACGCCGAAGAATACGCCGCGCGTATTGATGGCGAAGTGCCGGTCATAGTCTTCGGGCGTGACATCGGCAGACGCGGTGAGGTTGATGACACCGGCATTGGCCACGTAGATGTCGATTCCGCCGAACCTCCCCTTCACGATATCCGCCAATTTGCGGTGATCTTCGAGGTCGGCAACATCGCCCACGAAACCAACGGCTGAATGGCCGATGTCCTGCACGGCCCGATCGACGACATCCTGCCTCCGGCCAGTGATGATGACCTGCGCTCCCTCTTCCGCGAAGAGCTGTGCGGTCGCTTTGCCGATGCCGCTATTGCCACCGGTGATGATGGCGACCTTGTCTTTAAGGTGTTGCATTGCTTATCTCCTTTTCAACAAGGGATGAGATAAACGTTGCCTCCCGGCGTCATTAGACCATGGGCGGGCACATGATCTGTGCCGCGGAGGTGCAAGTGGCAAACCTGCTGAACGAGACGTCGGGATTGATGGCTTTCGTAAGGACCGTGGAGGCTGGCTCGTTCAGCGCCGCCGCGCGTGACCTGGACACGACGCCGTCCGCCGTGTCGAAGAGCGTGGCGCGGCTGGAAAAGAAGATCGGTGCCCGGCTTTTCCTGCGCTCCACCCGTGCCCTCACGCTGACCCAGGACGGTCAGGCTTTCTTCGACCGCGTTGCGCCGCTATTGCGGGATCTGGATTCGAGTGACGAGGCGATCAGGTCCGATGCCTCGCCGTCGGGTCGTTTGCGTATCAGCATGCCGAGCGAACTGGCGCCTCTACTGCTCCCGCGCCTGTTTTCCAGCTTTGCCGCCGACCATCCGAACCTTCATCTCGACATCGGTCTCACGGATCGGTTCGTCGATTTGATCAGGGAAGACTACGACGTCGCGCTGCGTGCAGGTAGACCCTTGCAGGGAGATCTCATCGTACGCCACCTGGCCGACCTGCCGATGGCGATCGTCGCATCTCCGGCTCTTCTTGAGACCTGGGGCAATCCCACCAGCGACGAAGCCCTGGCAGCACTGCCCTTCGCCCGATATGCACCGCGCGGCGTGATACAGCCTTTGCCCCTGGCGGATGGGAAGAGCTTTACTCCGTCGGGGCGCGTGGATTGCGACTCGGGAGCAGCGCTCATTCAAGCTGCGCTCGGCGGGTTGGGGGCCGCCTATGTTCTGCAATGCCTGGTCGCCAAAGAACTAGAATCCGGTGCGCTTGTCGCCGTCGCGTCGGGGATAGGGTTTCCCAGGCTTCCATTCAACGCGCTGCACGCGTTCGGCCGCACGGTGCCGCTGCGCGTAAAGCTATTCTGTGACTTCATGGCCCGCGAGGCAAAAGCCATCGAAGCTATCTAACCAACGGCGCATCATCGCCAATGCCGGCATCTGTTCAGCCAACTCAAAATTTCGAGCCACCCGCCTCGCGCATCGCTGTCGGCAACGTTTCCCATGCCCTGATCAACTCTCCGATCGAGCCCGCGCCCATCTTGCGCATGACGTTGGCGCGATGCAGCTTCACCGTCACTTCGCTGATGCTGAGGTCGAAGGCGATCTGCTTGTTCAGTCGCCCGCGTGCGACTTCGCGCAGGATTTCGCGCTCGCGCTGCGTCAGTGTCTCCAGGCGCTCGAGATTGCGCTTGACGACAACAGCCTCGGCCCGCCGCGCCGCATCGAGCTCAATCCCGGCAATCACCGCATCGAGCAGCGTCTGGTCCCGCACCGGCTTGGTGAGAAAATCCACCGCGCCGGCCTTCATGGCCTGAACCGTCATCGGGATGTCGCCGTGTCCGGTGAGGAAGATGATCGGCTTGAGATTGCCGCTTTGCGCCAGATGGTGCTGCAGATGAAGCCCGCTTGCGCCCGGCATGCGCACGTCGAGGATAAGGCAACCTGGGCTGTCCAATATGTCGGCGTCGAGCACTTCTTGGGTTGAGGCGAAATCGACCGACCGGAAACCAGCCGAAAGAATCAACTCAGACAAAGCCTCGCGGACAGCCGCGTCGTCATCGACGATGATGACGATTGGCTGCTCGGCGTCATTCTTGTGCTGTGGTAACAGCGGCGCCGATTTCCGCGGCAGTTGTTCAACTCTCATGTCACCCTCCATTTTTCGATTTTTGCAAAGCCTCTGCGATGGCTACGAGCAGGGCAGGGGCGTCGAAAGGCTTGCGGAAAAAACCGCTGATGCCTTGGGCACGGCCGTGGTCCGCGATTTCGTGGCGGCCTGTGATCAGGAAAACCGGCAGTTCCGGACGCGCCTTCTTCACGATGTCGCGAAGTTCGAAACCGTCCGTGCCAGGCATGCCGATGTCCGTTATGAGAAGGTCGAGATCCGAGAGTCCGCGAACGAGCAAGTGCCCGGCCGAGCGGAAGCAGCAAGCCGCATAGCCGGCGGATTCCAGCAGTTCCTCCAGCGATTCGAGCAGCCTCGGATCGTCATCGATGACCGCGATGGTCGGTCTTGTTCTCTCCATCCCTAATTTCCTCCCGCGCGGCGCGAGTGGGTGATCGGTATCTCCAACCTCTCCGCAATACGCACGAGATCGGCGAGCGATGCTGTTCCCATTTTCTGCATTACATTCCTTCGATGAATTTGCAGCGTGACTTCGCTGATCCCCAGTTCCGATGCTGCCTGCTTGTTGAGAAGACCACTGACCACGAGCGGCAGCACCTCGCGCTCCCGTGGCGTCAGCTCCAGATACCGCTGCCTGAGCAGGCTCAGTTCGGCCCGCTCCGATCGCTTTTCCCGATCCTGGGAAATCGCCGTGTGGACCGCGGCCATGAGGTCCGCATCGCTGAAGGGCTTGGTGAGGAAGTCCACCGCGCCATGCTTGATCGCCCGCACCGAAGATGGAATATCGCCGTGCCCGGTGATGAAAACGATCGGCGGATGATCGCCTTCGGCGATCTGCCGCTGCAGTTCGAGGCCGTTGATATCGGGGAGTTCGACGTCGAGGATAAGGCAGGCAGGGACATCCGGTTTCTCGCCGCCGACATACTCGCCCGCCGACCCGAAGGCGATGGTGTGTATTCCGTGGGTCTCGAGGAGTTCGCCGAGCGCCTCCCGAATGCTTTCATCATCGTCCACGATGAAAACAACATGGTCGTCGGTCGTCATGAGGTCTCTTTCGCTGCAATTGGTAAGGTGAAAATGAACCGCGCGCCGCACGGTTCATTCTTCTCGGTCCACAAACGCCCGCCATGCGCCTCGACGATCGATCGACTGATGGCCAGTCCCATACCCATCCCGTGCTGCTTGGTCGTGAAGAAGGGCTCGAACACACGATCGGGAGATTCGACGCCGCGTCCACGATCGCTGATTTCCGTCTGAACCTCGCTGCCCGCGCGATGCGCATGCACCTCAAGGACTTTTTCGCCTTCAATGAGATCCATCGCATCCATGCCGTTGCGGAAGAGATTGATGAGGACCTGTTGAATTTGGACGGAATCCAGCGTGACGGCAGGAAGGTCGGCATCGACATGAAAGTCCATGCGAATGCGGCGTCGGGCGGCCTCCTCGGCCATCAGGCCACGCGCTTCGGCTATGACGCTCGAGAGCGTCGCGCGGCTCCTCGTCTCCGTGGATTGCTTGAACAGGGCCCGAATGCGGCTCACGACATCGGCGGCGGCGTTCGCGTCACGGATCAGGCGCTCGATCACGGTATTGGCGCGTGCCACGTTCGGAGGCTCGAACGACAGCCAGCGATGGCAGGCATGCGAGTTGGCGACGATGGCGGCCAGCGGCTGGTTCACCTCATGGGCGATTGATGCCGAGAGCTCCGCGAGGCTCGCCGCCTGCGAAGCGACCGCCAGCCTTTCCTGCGTCCGGCGCAATTCCTCTTGGGTGCGCACGTCGTCATCGATGTCGAAGCTCACGCCGTACCATTGCAATATGCTGCCGTTTGCATCGCGAAGTGGCTCGGCTCGCCCGTTGATCCAGCGATAGACGCCGTCGGCCCGTCGTTGCCGGTATTTCATCGTGAAGGTGCTGCCCGTTGTAAACGAGTGCATGAGAGCTTGCCCGACAGCGGGGGCGTCATCCGGATGGACGGAATTCTGGATCGCCATCTGCAACCGGGTGGCTTCAGGAGAATTGAGATCGGTCAACGCCAGGCCGACATACTCGGCCAATCGTCTGTTCAGGTAAGACGGTTCGCCATCGGCCGCCGCTGCCCAGATCTGTACCGGAAGGGCATCCACGAGCCGTCTCAGCTGCGACTCGCTCTCCCGAAGAGCCTCCTGCGCCCGCATCTCATCTTCGATATCGATCGAAACCTGGTACCATTGCACGATCGCGCCAGACGCATCGCGCAAAGGCTGCGCGCGCGCCTCGATCCAGGGATAGGCGCCGCTTTTGGTACGCCGCCGAAAACGACTCACGAAAGGCGTTCCTGTCGCAAAGCCATCCAACGCCCTCCGCAGCATGACCGGGAGATCGTCAGGGTGAGCCAGATGCCGGGCCAGCCCCTCGAAATCCGTGACGTGATCCGGCACCGCTCCAACATTGTCCAGATATCGCTTGCTGGCGGAGGTGAGCTTGCCCTCGGGATCGTAGCTCAGGATGTTGATGGGCACTGCGTCGATCATCTGCTCCAGTTGCCGCTTGCTGTTGCGCAGCGCCTCTTCACTCTGCAACTGATCATCGATGTCGTGGCAGAGACCGTACCATTGGGCGATGCTACCGTCCTGATCTCGCATCGCTTCGGCGCTTGTCGCCATCCACCGATACGTGCCGTCAGCTCGACGCATCCGCCATTTCATGGAAAGTGGCTCACCACTCGCCAGGGAGCGTTGGAACGCGTCCGCAACCTCAACCGCGTCGCCCGGATGAATGGCGCTCTCGATAAATGCGTCGAGGCGGCTCATGTCCTGTCTATCCAGACCTGCGACATCCAGGCCCAGGTAGTCGACGAGCCTTTTGTTGAAAAAAACGGGCTGGCCGTCTGGCGAGATCCGCCAGAGATAGCTCGGGACCATGTCCACGAGGAGCGACAGTTCCTGTTCCCGGCTGCGCAACGCGGCTTCCGCACGCTTGTGTTCGGTCAGGTCGAGAATGTACGCAACCCCTTGCCGAGACTGCCCTTCGAAGGAGGCAGCCCCGATCAAGACCGGCACTCGAGTGCCATCCTTCCTGAAATACTCTTTCTCCCGGGCTTGCATCTTGCCCGTCGCCGTAAGTTCTGCCGCCTCTTCGCGGGCATGCACGGTCTGCCATTTGGGAGGCGTTATATCGAACCACCGAAGGCCGGCCCGCACATCCTCCCGTTCGTACTGGATCATACGGAGAAACGCGTCATTGGCGTCGATGACTGTTCCGTCCAGATCCCATATGACGATCCCGATAATGTCTGAATCTATCAGTCGCCGGATTCTGGCTTCGCGCTCGGCGATGTCGCTGTAGAGGCGTGTCTGGTCGTCTATGTCGTGTGAAAGGCCGTACCACTGGATGATCTGTCCCTTTTCGTCCCGCATCGGCTCGGCCCGGCCTGACATCCATCGATAGACGCCGTCTGCGCGACGCAGGCGGTAGTCCATCGCGAAATGCTTGCCGGTCGCAAGGCTGTCACGGAGTGACTTGGCGAGCTCCGGTGCGTCATCGGGGTGGATAGCTGCGTTGAGGATGGCTGCCATCTGGCTCGCATCCAGCTTGCCAGCGTCGGGCGTATCCACACCGAGGAAATCCATCATGCGCTTGTTGAAGAAACTCGGCTCGCCGCTTGGATTAAGTCTCCAAAGCAGGCTCGGCACCATGTCGACGAGCTGCGAGAGCTCCCGTTCCCGGTCGCGCAATGCCTCTCGCGCGGTCACCAGGTCATGTATGTCGACGCTTACCGCGTACCAAGCGAGGATGGCGCCTGACTCGTCGCGCAAAGGCTCTGCGCGACTCTCTGTCCAGCGATAGGAGCCGTCGCGCCGTATGTGGCGATAGTGCACGAAATAGGGCGTGCCGGTCTCGAATGCGTGGGTGCGCACCTGCGCCCTCATGGCCCTGTCGTCCGGATGGATGACGTTTAAAGGGAACGCCGGCGTCCCGCCGTTGGCGGTAAAGTCCTCAAGAGTGGCGCCAGTTACGTCCGTGTACCACTTGTTGAGGTAGGTCGGCGTTCCTTCAGGGGTCGTGGTCCAAATCATGGCGGGCACGGCGTCGATCAGCTGCTGCAGCTGCCGCTCCCTGTGCCGCAACGCGTCTTGGGCGCGCACTTCGTCGTCGATGTCGATGGAGATGGCGAACCATTGCACAATCGCGCCGCTTTCGTCGCGTAGCGGTTCTGCCCGGCCATCGACCCAGCGATAGACGCCATCCGCACGGCGCATGCGATACTTCAAGGAATAAGGCTCTCCGGTGGCGACGGAACGACGGACCGCTTGCAGTAGGACGGGTGCATCATCCTCGTGGACCAGGGTTTCTATGTTCGTCGCCAGCCGGCTCGTGCCCGGCTTGTTCAACTGATCCAGGTCAATCCCGAAAAAATCCACCAGACGCTTGTTGAAGAAGGTCGGTTCGCCTTCCGGCGTCAGCCGCCTGATGTGGACCGGGACCATGTTCACGATTTGCAAGAGCTCCCGCTCCCGGTCGCGCAGGGTCTGTAGCGTCAGCTGATGCTGCCGGGATATGGCAGCAACGATGAGCGCGGAAAATGCCGAGATCGCCAGGAAGAGCTGGAGCATGATCTGGTTGTGGCGCTGGGTCTCGGCATCGCCGGCAAATTGGCTGGCGCCAGATATCGTGAATGTCGCCGTGATCAGTGCAAGAAGGGCCAGCGTAACGGCGGCACCCTTGAATTCGAAGCGCACCGAGGCCCAAAGAAGTGGCGGCATGATGATGTAGGCGAAGGGCAGAAAGCCACTCAGCGAAAGGGTGGCGACGCCGAGCAGGATTACCCCCAGAACGCAAGCCTCCGCCCACCGCGCTGCCGAAAACTCGGCCTTGCCACCCCAACTCTGGAACACGACGAGTGCGAGCGGCGCCACGATCAGGACCCCGGTGGCATCCCCGATCCACCACAGAGCCCAGGCGTCCAGGAAGGTTTGCGAAGACATGCCGAACCAGACAAGCGTCGCACTTCCGACCGTTGCGCTCAGCATAGGTGCAATTCCTGCGCCGACGACGACGAATGCGACAACTTCCTGCAAGGTTTCCAATCGAACCGACCCCTTCAAGGTCCGGTTCACGAGCCATGCGCCGAGGGTGGCTTCGAGCGCGTTGCCCGAATAAATAAGGAAGGCCACAGGCAGCGGACTATGGAACCACAGGACATTGCCAAGCAGTTCCGCCAGACCGCCCGCCAGCACCCACCACGGCCAGCTCCACATGGGAGCGAGGATCAGAGTCGCAATGAACAGTCCGCTCGGAGGCCAGATGGAGATGCCCGTTCCGGGCACGATTGCGAGCGCCTGAGCGAACCCGCAGCCCAGGACATAAGCCAGAATAAAGAGGCCGAGATGCAGGAGTTGCGGGCGATACGACCAGACGCGCGTCATTGGGGCTCCTGCAAGGTACAATAGTCCGGGATCGTCAGCCTTTTGTATTGAACTTGTTGTCAATCCCGGTGCTGGCGAAGCTATGCCGCACCCTAATCGCGCCACCGCACCGCCGCAACTTATGGAAATCCATATGTTGGCGGTGATGCGGCCGCAGAGCCGAAGATCGGCCGCACGCTGTGCCAGCCGATCCTCAGGCAATTCCTATGCGGGAAGGAAATGCCGCGTCGAAAACATGTGGCCGTTCCTGTCTCATTCCGGAAGTGGGAGGGGAGTGGTC
>UBOA01000029.1:0-168130 GCA_900466985.1 Hyphomicrobiales bacterium | reverse complement strand
AGTGCGACCAGTTGCTTGCCCTGCTCGCTGCTTGCCGGAAACGCTGCCAGTCCGCGCTTTAGGGCTCCAACCGCACGATCCTTGTCCTTCAACACGGCATAAGAACGGACAAGCCGCAGCCAGCCTTCCAGATTGTTCGGGTCCTGGGTCAGCTTGGCATCAAGGCTTTCCACCATGCCGCGGATCATCTGTTGCTGGTCACCGGCACTCATGCTTTCCGCGGCGGCAACCTCTGCCTTCGTGGGATTGCCGGGCGTGTTCGCAGTGCCGCTCGGCGACACGTCGCCATCCATCGCAATGCCAAGTTCTTGCCCCAACGCAAGCAGTTGCTTGCCTTGTCCACTGCTGGCCGGAAACGTTGCCAGTCCGCGCTTCAGAGCCGCAACGGCGCGATCGGTGTCGTTCAATACGACATAAGAGCGGACAAGTCGCAGCCAGCCCTCCAGATTGTTCGGATCCTGGGCGAGCTTGGCATCAAGGCTCTCCACCATGCCGCGGATCATCTGTTGCTGGTCACCCGCACTCATGCTCTCCGCTGCGGCAACCTCAGCCTGCGTCGGATTGCCCGGCGCGCTCGCGGCACCGCTTGTCAGCGCGCCACCATTCTTCGCAATGTGTTCGGCGACCAGCGGCAACCAGGGCGCGTCGGCCGGCGATTGCTTGGCGAGCGCTTCGAAGGCGATTTTTGCCTCCGCTGCCTGGCCAGCCTGCTCCATGCTAAGCGCAATGTAGAACCGTGCCTTGGGATTATCGGGATCCAGCTGAAGCGACTGCTCCAACACCTTGCGCGCATCTTCGGTGACCACACCGTCCGAGATCGCCATCAGCGTCTCGGCAAGGCCGTCCAGCCGCGCCGGGCTCGGCCCGAGCAGACGGATCGCGCGGCGATAGGCATTCTCGGCATCGGCGACACGCATCGTGTTGAAGTAGATCGGCGCCAGGACGTCCCAGCCCTTGCCGTCATCGGGATTCTGCGCCAGGTGCCGCTCGGCTTTGGCGACCAAGATCGCCATGTCGTTACCGGGATTCTCAAGCCTGGCTTGCAGCGGCTGCGACGGCAAATCGGGTCGCCCAACAAAAATGTAAAGACAGAGCCCCACCATCGGCAAAAGCAACAGCACGAACGCCTCGGAAAGACGGTGATGTTTCGAGGCCTTGCGATCGGTGACGACCGGCGCGGCCGAGACAGTGATCAGGCGCCGGCCAATTTCGGCTCGCGCGTAATCGGCCTCATCCGCAGAAATCAGCCCACCAGAGAGATCGCGATCGAGTTCCCGCAACTGATCGCGATAAACGGCAGCCTCCCCGGCATGCGCGTCATCGACCGCTCTCGTGTCACGCAGAAGCGGGTAAAGCAGAACGGCAGCGACGGCGGCCGTCAGAGCGGCCACAAGAATCCAGAAAAGCATAGATGCCAAATACTCGAAGCGAACATCTATTCCAACAAGCAAAGCCGCAATGACGATTATTTGAGGCGTTTGGCCGCAACATAGCCCGAGCAGTCAATTCTGCCGTCGCTCAGCCGAGGGGCGACCAACTGCCATTATCGTTTCGGCAGGCGGAACCGCGCGCCACCGTTTCCTTGCCGCCGATCGTCACGCTATGGGTATACTGACGGCAGTTCTGCGAGCCGACCTGGTAGGGTGCAGACGCGACGACCCTGCCGCTGACATTGCGCCCGCTCCAGACAACAGGCTGTCCAACTGCAGCACTTTCTAGCGCGCGATACTCGGCTTCCAGGGCGCGCTGGCGGTCGCTGTCGCTGATATCCACGCCGCTGCGACCGATGATGCCGCCCTGCAACGCCGCGATATAGGTAGCCGAAGCAGGAGGTTTCCTCGAGAAAAGACCGCCGGAGCCACCGCTTTTTGTCGATTGGCACGCGGAAAGCGTGATGGCGACAAAAAGCGAGGAAACGATCATGCCTTGCGAACGTAGCATCATTCAGCCGAACCAGAATTAGGTGTCAATTACGCAGCCACACGCGCACCAAGCCGTGTCGGCAATAAGGCAAAGCATGCTATGCAATCGCCTATGTCTATGTGACATCAAGCAAATGCTCACGCAACATCCTTTGTGATGCCAGGCAAAATAAGCCGGGCCTTCAATCCCCGCCATTCGCCGCGGGACAATTCGAGCCGCCCCTGATACTCGTTGGAAATCTCCGTCACGATCGAAAGTCCAAGGCCGGTGCCCGGTTTGCTTTCGTCCAGCCGCTTGCCGCGCTTCAGCGCTTCGCGGATCTGATCCGGTTCAAGTCCTGGCCCATCGTCCTCGACAACGAGCTCGACCCAGTGGCGACGCCCGCTGCCTTCCATGCCCTTGACCTCCTCCGGTGCTTCCGCGACGGAAACGCGAACCTTGGTCGCCGCGAAACGGGCGGCGTTCTCCAGAAGGTTGCCGACAATCTCTTCGAGGTCCTGCTGTTCCATGGCGACCGCAACATGTGGCGGCGCCACCGCGAGTTCAAACTGCTTGTCGGGGTTCAAGCGCCGCATCACGCGCACCAGCCGCTCAAGAGCGGGTTCGGCGTCGGTGCGGGCAAGCACGGATTCGCGTTGCGCCGCAATGCGGGCACGGTTCAGGTACGACTGCACCTGGCCTTGCATCGCCTCCGCCTGGCCGCGCACGAGATCGCCGTGTGTGCGTTCCAGCACGCGCGCCTCGTTGAGCAACACGGCAATCGGCGTCTTCAGGGAGTGGGCAAGGTTGCCGACCTGCATGCGCGCCCTCTCGACAATGCGGCGATTGCTGTCGATCAGCGCGTTGACCTCGTTGGCGAGCGGCAGGATCTCGCGCGGGAAATCGCCCTTCAACTGCTCGCTCTCGCCGGCGCGAATGCGCTCGAGCGCGGCGCGCGCCTTGTCGAGCGGCTTGAGGCCGTAGAGAATCGCCAGTGCGTTGACGATCAGGCTGCCGACACCGAAGCCGGCGAGCGCCAGGTAAAGGCTGTGGGAGAAATTGCGAACGTCGTTTTCGACAACATCGACGTTGCCGGTCACGCGGAAGCGGGCGGCGCGACCGTCGGTATCAAGAACGACCTCAGTCTCGGCAACCTGGATCCGGTTCCCCGCAGCATCCGTCACCTGATAGAAGCGCTCATAATTCTTATCGAAGGGCGCTTCGAGAACAGAGGGTACAGGGATCGACGCGGAACCGAGCGAGGGCGAGACGAGCGGCGGTGCCGTGTAGGTGCCGAGTGGTTCGACGACCCAATACCAGCCCGTCTTCGGCTGCGCAAAACGCAGGTCGCCAAGTTGCGGGCTGCCGCTGAGTGCCCCTTGGTCGCCGATCGTAACGGAATTGACGACGTTATAGAGCTGGGCGCGCAAAAGGTCCTGGAAGCCGCGCTCCGCGCTCTTTCGGTAGAGCGTCGAGATCAGCAACCCGATGACGACAAGCGCGACAGTCGACCAGATCGTGGTCAGCAGCAGGACGCGTGCAGTAAGTGATTTAATTCGCATTGTTCGGCGCTTGGATGCGGTAGCCGAGCCCGCGCACCGTTTCGATCAGATCGACGCCCATCTTCTTGCGCAGGCGCCCGACGAAAACCTCGATCGTGTTGGAATCGCGGTCGAAATCCTGATCGTACATATGTTCGACCAGCTCGGTACGCGAAACCACTTCCCCCATGTGATGCATGAGATAGGACAGCAGCCGGTACTCATGCGAGGTCAGCTTCAGCGCCACACCATTGACTGTCGCCTTGGAGCTCTTGGTATCGAGCCGCACAGGGCCGCAGATGATCTCGGACGAGGAATGCCCCGCCGCGCGGCGGATCAGGGCTCGGATGCGTGCCAGCACTTCCTCGACATGGAACGGCTTGGTGACGTAGTCATCCGCGCCGGCGTCGATGCCCGCGACCTTGTCGCTCCAGCGGTCGCGCGCCGTCAGGATCAGCACGGGCATGCCGCGACCTGCGCCACGCCACTTTTCGAGCACCGTGACGCCATCCAGTTCCGGCAGTCCGATATCGAGAATGATCGCGTCATAAGGCTCGGTATCGCCGAGGAAGTGGCCCTCCTCGCCGTCAAAGGCCTGATCGACGACGTAACCGGCTTCCTTCAACGTTTCGCTGAGCTGCCGGTTCAGGTTGACATCGTCTTCGACTACCAGAATGCGCATCGGTCCGCTTTGCTCCGCTTGATCTCTTGGAGTCTAGATAGGGCGATTCTGCCTACATCGGAACCTTGACGGTCACTTTACGCGGGCGCTGTCCGTTGCCTTGGACGAGGACGGTGATGATGCAGCTGTCGCCAGCAGGCTGAACGGAAAGGAGCTGCCCTCCCGTTTTTTCCACAACCTCGCGCGCGGCCTCGCTGCAATCGCCTGCAACACGCACCGTCAGGGTACGCGGATTATCCGGTGAGGGCGACGTTATCGCCAGCCCGGCGGCTAGCGCTGCGACGCTCAAGGGAGAGGCCATGTGCAATGCTTTCAATGGATACTAACTTGGCCCAGACTATGTACTCAAGCGACCTGAATGGCAAATGAATGCCTTGTAATCCTTGATATTTAGAACAATTCCGAATTCACGCCAGGCGTGTTCAAAAGTCCGGTCGGCGAACGAAGCTTTCCGCTCGCCGCGCCGGATTCAAGAAACGGACTTGATGGTCGCCTTGGCGGTGACACGCCCGTAAACAGCGAGCAGGCCGCCGAGTGCGCCAGCTATGTTGACGACTGAGTCGAGCAACTGGCTCTTGTCCGTCGCACCAAGGTCGATACCGGCAAAATGCAACACGGATGCGACGATTGAAATCAGCGCGCCCCAAATGGTCTTCGAACTGTACCAATTCTTGAGATCTATCATTTTCTCTCCTTCAAGATGAAACTCACACAACAGATGTCGCGTGCGCCGGAATGCCGAGCGGCACACGTTCCCCAAGTTGCCGGACACGCAGGCTGAGGCTGTTTTGCGGATGGCCGAAATCGGCGAGTTCGTCAGCGGTGGGATAATGCCACTCCGCCCTGTCGGATTCGCTTACTCTCAGAACTGCGTCGCCATCCATAATCTCGACGCGGTAGCGTTCAAACGGCTCATCCAGCGGAATATCGGCGGCGAGCCAGCTATCGGCGCTGTCGCGCCCGCGCCGGATCCAGGAGACCTTCACGCCGTCGTCGCTGCGCGCATCTGATGTGGACGGGGGCAAGCGGCGTCTGTGCCCGCAGGCCTCCCTCGAAGGCAAAGGGGTCGGCCTTCCCAGCCGACGAGGCCGTTTCGGCGATCCAATTCAACCGCAGGCCCATTTCGTCGCTGCCGAGGCCGAGCGGCTTAACCGCTTCGTCGAGCAGCACGACGGCCGAGCCGACCGCTGCCCCGGAAAGCATCGCATCCTCGCTGCCGGCAATCGCCCGCAACAGGCCACGCAGCGCCCAACGCCCACTTGCGTCTCCTCGGCCTCCCGGAACGCCAGGACTTCCCAGGCACCGTTGACGGACAAGACCGCCAGAAGGTTGGCGCCATTCAGAACTGAGGTCGCCGGTGCCGAAGCCAGGCCGCCATATGGCAGATCAAGTTCGAGCGGCCGTGACCAGTCAAAGCGGCCGACAACACCTGCCGAGAGCGCATGTCAATGAGCCAATGCGGGCCGGCCGATCGAGCAGCACCCTGCCCTTGTAACCCTCGCTCGTAGCAGACGACGATAGCCCGACCGTTGTCCACGGTTTTGCAAAGGCTGCGCCTCGGGCGAAGCTCGAAGGATCGCTGCCATCGAACCGCGGCAAATCCATCAGGTGAACGACGGGAGAAAACAGGTTCGAGCTGCCGTCGCCGATCGGCTTTGCAACAGAGATCGTCCCCGTAGTGCTGCCGACCGACGGCGCGAATTCGCGCGCGTCCACCCGGCGGGCGTCCCCATCTTCGACGCGGGTGATCAGGAAGCGCCCCGGCGGCCCGCCGGACAGCGTGATGATGTCGCCGGTCTGGATGCGCATCTCATTCGGCGGCAGCGAGAACCGGATGGAGCGCCGGGCAATGCGATTGTCCCGCAGCAACGCCTCGGCGGCGGCAAGCGCTGCCTCCTCCGGCATGACAGCAGTGAGATCCTGCTGAATGATCCTGCTGGTCGATTGCGCTTCACGATGGGAACGGGCGCTTGCCTGCTCGTAATCGAGGTCAGGATTGTAGAAGCACAGCAAGGCTTCGGCCGCAAAATCGCTGTCATGGCCGCGCGTCTCCTGCCATAGCGGCTCGTCTTCGCGATCGACAAGAATCTCAACCGGCAGCGCCGGCAGGCTCGCCCGCATGCGGGACCGAAAGCGCAGCCGCCCCGCATCTTCGATCGCATCGATCTGAAACGCTTCCAGGAGCGGCTCGATCAGGCTGCGCGCGGAGACAATGTCCCCCTGCACATACCCCGACAGATCGCCGCTGACCTCCGAGACGTCGAAATCCTCAAAGCCGTGATCCCACAGCACCGCCGCCAGGACCTCCGCCAGAGTGCCGCTGCCGAGTCTGCCGTTGAGCCAATGTCCAATCCGCCAGTTGGCGCCGTCGCTCCACGTCGAGGCATTCTGCGGAAAGGCCGGAAATGGCCGCGCGTCCCACGACCAGACGAAAAGGTGCGCCGGATCGACCATTCCTGCTGGAGGGTTACCGCTGGCCCACCACGCATGATGTGCCTCCAGGAAACGCCGCTGCATGGTGTCGGCTCGGCTTCGGTTGGAAAAATAGGGAGCTGCACTTTCCGACGACTTCGGATCCGCAAAGATGTTCGGCTGGTTGGCGCCCTTGTCGATGGCGCCGCAGCCGAGTTCGGTGAACCAGACAGGTTTGCTGCGCGGTACCCACGATGTCGGCGTCGGGATTTCCACGCCACCGATCCGCTCATGATGAGGATTGGACCACCAGCTCGCGATATCCTTGTAGCGAAAAACCCAAGGCTTTCCGACAAACCCGTCCGAAATCGGACTACGCTGCCTCGCCCGGCGAGCCGCGTCACTCTCGTAGTACCAATCGAAACCCTCTCCCGCACTGATCGCCACAGTCATCGCCTGGACGTCATCGGCAGTCCGGAAACCGTCAGGGCTGGCGTTCGCGAGATCGTCATCCCGCCAATCGGCCAACGGCATGTAATTGTCGATGCCGACGGCATCGATCGCCGGTGACGACCAGAGCGGATCGAGATTGAAAAAGACATCGCCGCTGCCATCCTGCGGATGGTAGCCGAAGTATTCGCTCCAGTCGGCGCCGTAAGTCAGCTTTGTCGCTGGCAGAAGCGATTTCACATCGGACGCGAGAGCCGTCAGCGCCGCGACGAATGGAAAGCCGTTGGCTCCATCGCGCACCTGCGTCAGCCCACGCAACTCCGACCCGACAATGAAGCCGTCGACACCGCCCGCCGCCTTTGCCAATTGTGCGTAGTGCAGGATGAAACGACGATAGCTGTTTTCGCCGCCGCCATAGGTGACATGCTGCCCGTCGACCGAAAAATCTGTCACCTGCGCCGCCCCCGTGAAGGCGGACAGTTGGCCTGCCGCCTCTGCGGTCCGGTCCACGCTTCCCGCCTGACCGATCGCCGGATGACAGGTGATCCGACCGCGCCAGGGATAGGCAGGTTGGGCCGAGGCCCCGTACGGGTCCGGCAGGCTGTTGCCGGCCGGGATATCCATCATCACAAAAGGATAGAGGTAGACCGCAAGCCCGCGATCCTTGAGATCGGCGATCGCCGAGACAACACTCGCATCATCAGGTGTGCCGCCGTAGGCGGGACCACCACCGCTCCGGCTGACGAGGTGGGCGCTCTCACGCGATTGGCCGGAGACCGACCATGGGCTGCTTTCGTTACGCGCCGAAACTTCCACGCCGGGCAGAATGCGGCATTCACCCGCGCGCAGATCGGTCCCGAACCATGAGACTACAAACGCGACGCGTTCGAGGTTTGGGCAGAGCGCCATGAGCTCGTCGATCGAAACGTCCCAGTCGGTCAGTCCTTGCAGGCTGTGGCGGTTCAGGACCCGCGCGCTGCCAGCCCCCGTGCTTTCGGAGACGGCGACCGTGCGGTAGCCATGTTCGGTCGCACCCGGGATGATGCAGACAGCCTTGATCTGGCTCTCCAGCGTACCGATCGGTCGGACAACCTCGAACTGCAGCAGCGGGATACGGTTGCCATAGGCATCCAACGGCAGCCGCTCGAAAACGACATAGGCAAGCCCGCGATAGGCCGGCGCCATGCCGGCTCCCTGCTTCGCCGCGATCAGGGGATCCGGCTGCTGATCACGATCGCCGGGATAGAACCGCATCTCGACGCGTGTCAGGTCGAGCTCCTTGCCATCAGCCCAGACCCGGCGAACACAGGCGACAGGTCCCTCGCAAAGCGCGATCGCAAGATTGGCAAAGTAGCGGAATGTCTCGACCCGCTGCCCGCTTGAGGATTTTCCACCGGTGCGCTCGCTCGTCACCTGCTCCTCGAAGCGTGTCGCCCAGATCAGCGTCCCGCCCACCCTAGCCGTTCCATAGACCCTGTTGATCGCTGTCCCTTCGTCCGCGCCGGGAATTCGCGCCGTCGAAAGATGCGCCCCTCGAACCGTCGAGCCGCGCGAAAGCAGGGCGTGATCGACGACGCTTCCGGCGAGCGCACCGGCTGCGCGGCCGATGATGGCGCCAACCGGGCCGAAGACGCTGCCGAGCGCTGCACCGGCCGCCTGAAAGAGAAGTGTTGCCATGAACCACCGCGGAATGGAGAGGAATTGCCGGCTTCAGCCGGAAACGGAGTCGTGTTCGGGAAAGCGAAACACAGCTGCGATCCGCCTGCGCCAGCTCGGCACCAGCGGTGAACAGACGACCGAAGCCTGCTCATAGGCATGGATGAATTGCCGTTCGCCGGCCAGAATGCCGGCATGCTTCGCCGCCACATCCGGCCGCCAGCGGAACAACAGCACATCGCCCGGCTGCGCTTGCATCAGCGGCAGCGGTGTTCCGAAATGCTTCAGCGCCGCCGCCATCAGGCGGTCCGTGCCGCTGCGCTCGGCCCAGTCAGGCGCATAGGGCGGCGGGAGTTCCGGTTCATCGCCATAGACCTCCCGCCACACGCCGCGGATCAGGCCGAGACAATCGCATCCGACGCCCCTGGTTGACGCCTGATGGCGATATGGGGTTCCGATCCAGCTCTCGGCGGCGTTCAGCACCTTCTCTTCAATGGGTCTCATTTGAACAACGCGCTCCCGTCATGAACGGTCTCGCCATCGGCGTAGGTATAGGCGAAGTCGGCACCCGGTATATGCGGGAACCCCTGGAAATTCAGATGGTTGGAGAATTTTGTTCGGCATGTGGAAAAAGCCTTGTCGCATCCGGCCGTCAGCCGCACCCGATCACCGACCTCGGGCAGCACGGTCAGCGGAAGCCACAGTGTCAGCACGCCATCAGCGCCAGAATACGACTCGATGATCCCGCCCTGCCCCTCGGCCGTGCCATCGAGAAACGCCAGTTCGCCGAAACGGAAGAAGTCGTCGCCGATGCTGCCGATCCCGGAAACCTGGATCTGGCTTTCGTCACGCACCAGCGCCACGACACATTCGACTTGAAATTGCGGCTGGGCCAGGTCCACACCGCATCTTCCGTCTCCAAGCGCAGCATCACAACGCCTACCGTAGACGCGCCCCTGCGACTGGTTCAAACGGTGGGCAAAGCTTCGAAGCTCGGCACGAAACTGACCGGCATCCCGAACGACCTCGCCGATTTCCTGCACCTTGATCAGCATGTGCTGCTCCGGCATCGACCAGTTGACCAGGAACACCTCGACGCGGGCGCCGTCATAGGCGCCGCGTTGAAGGTCGTCCTCGGTAATCGCATCGCTGCAAAAGCCGCCCGCAACGTCGCTGGTCGCCGCCGGAAGGCCCACCTCCTCCTCGGTCGCACTTGCCGAAAAACCGCTCGCCGCGGTGAAGCTGGTATCGGCGAATGCGAGGTCACGGTCATGCTCGGTAAAGCCGAGGACAACGCCATCCCGCCTCGTCACGCGCCAGGCATGGCAGAGCGTCGTAGCGTCGCAACCGAGGTGCATCGCCAGAGAGGGATCAATGGTTCTCACGGCACAATCTCCGTCAGCGGAATTGTCGGAATACGGCCAGCGTTGAAGGCCGACAGATTGACGTCGATCCGGCCGGTCGCGAAGCGAACCGGCACATCGAATTCGAAACCCGCGGTAACGAGCGCGCCCGCTGGTGGAATATGACCGGCAGCAAAGCTCACGAGGCCGGTCGCGGCATCGCAAGCGAAGGCCGAAGGTCCTTGCTCAACGCCATCAACAGCAATGATCACCGAGCCTGCCGCCGGCTTGCGGATCGTTCGAACGCTGCTGGCAGCCGTGTCCCCATAGGTCTTCGCAAGCTGAAAGCTTGCCGTCGTGCCATCGCCGATGCCGATAACCTGATCCAATGCCGTCACCGGCACATCCGGCCGCCCCGACGTCCAATCGACCGGATCGCGAAACCGGAAGCCGTAGAGTTCGCCGCTGCGCGCCTCGAAGAATTCGAGCACCTCATAGAGATCGGCAACCGAACGCAGCCCCGAGCCGGCGTCATAGCTGCGCCGCGCGTCGCGCCAGCGGCTGTTGCGGCTCTCGCGGCCGTTGGAAAGGTTGACGATATCGGTGCGCCTGACGGGGCCGCCGCTCGTCGACAGCGACAGGCGCAGCGGAAAGCGCACCTCGTGGAAGCCATTTACCATGATTGCCTCAGAGATTGCGCTGGCCGCGCATCGCCGTGCGCGCCAGCATGGCGGAGATCTGCGCCTCGCTTTTCTGAAAGCTCTGCGCATCGGTTGCAGTCACGTTGAAGACGATCTGCGGGCCGGGCGACCCGCCCGAAGCCGCAACCCCCAGTGCTCCGTCGGCACCGCGTTTCAACGGCAGGATCGCTTCGCTGCCGGCCTCACCCATCAGGCCCATGTTGCCGCCCATCGGGAAGTAGGTCGGCTGCGAAACCACCCCGCCATCGGCGAAAGGCAGGAGCTTGCCGAAGCCGCCAAGAAGGTTTGACGCGGCGCCCGAGATCATCGTCTCCAGCGGCTTCAAACCGGCCGAAAGCGCAATATCCGCGAGGCGGCTGCCGAGACTGCGCAGCACGTCATCAAGACCCTTGCCGCCATCGACCGCACCGCGCAAAGCGCTCGACAGGGCCGAGCCGAACGAGCGCGAGCGGCTTTCGAGACCGTCGAGCGCGCGCTGAAGTGTCTCTGCCTGTGCTGTTATGGCGGAGAGGTCGGCATCATCATTCTCCATAATCGTTCCTTCGTTTGGAGGGTGTCGTTCCATCCGGGAACTGCGCCATCAGCACGCCGAGATCGGCCCGGGCCACCGTGCTGCGCGGCGCCAATCCGCCGGCAACGACATGAAACTCAACGGGCGTCATCGCCCAGAACACAGTTGGAGGCAGCCGCAGCAGACAGAGACCGACGTGGAGGACGCGCGCCCAGGGGAAAGGCGTCGCGCGATCGACCTCGATGTCTGCTGCGGCTAGAGGGGGCGTGCGGCAATCTCCACGCTCTCCCCGATGAATGTCGCGGCGAGCAGATTGCCGACGACAACAGCGCAACCGGCGATGCCGCCATCGATGCTCGCCTCCGCCACCTCCTGATCCGAATAGAGATTGCCACCACCACGAAGGCCGGCGCCGATGATGCGGATCATGTCCGCCGCCTTCAGCTGTCCGCGCGAGAAGCGCTCGGCCAGGCCGACGAGATTGTCCGCCGAGAACGCCGTCTCCAGTTCCGCCAACGCGCCGAGTGTCAGGCAAAGGATCCGCTGTTCACCATCGATGACAGCCTCGATTTCGCCGCGGCGCCGGTTCGCCCTTGCTCCCGCCGCCCGCATCAGAGCGCCTCGAAGCTGATGGCGCCGGCCGATTCCAGCGCCAACTCGAACATCACCTCGCCGTTATATTGGCCGGAATATTCGAGCGCGCTTGCCTGGAACGGGCCCGTCACCGTGCCGAAGCCGGGGACAATGATCTGCCAGCTCAGGATCGCAGCATTGAAGAAGGCGTTCCGCACCAGCCCATCGGAGGCGGCATCCTTGAAGATGCCAGCGCCCGAGACCGACGCACGCTGCACGCCGACGCCACCCAGCAGCTCGCGCCAGCGCCCGGCGCTCTCGGCGTCGGTAACGTCGACGGTTTCGGCGTTGAAGGCGAGCCGTTTCGACCGCAGACCGGCCACCGTTTCGTAGCTCGTTCCGTTGAATATCTTCAGGAGCAGGTCCTTGCCCTTCTGCGCCACCATCGTCTGATCCCTTCGAGAAAACAGGCGCAGCCGGCGCCCGTCGGTGTCATCCACTTGTCACTTTCAACCAACCGGCGAAGCTGCTACGACCTTGCTCGCCCCTACCCCGTTCGCGTCAAAGCCCGCCATGTCTCGATCCATTCCCCTGCGCTCGGTGCAGACGATTACCGTGCTTGCCGTCACGCAGCTGATTGGCTGGGGCACTACCTTCGACATGCTCGGTGTCATGGGCCGCGTCATCGCGCCGGATCTCGGCTTGCCGAACGAGGTGGTCTTCGGCGGGCTGAGCATCATGATGGTCGTCAGCGCCCTGGCCGGCCCAACGACCGGCCGGCTGCTCGCCCGACATGGAGCCGCACGCGTGCTTGCCGCCTCCTCGATCGTCTTCACGATCGGTCTTCTCCTGCTCTCAATCGCCCAAGGCATCATTCTCTATGGACTTGCCTGGATTGCCATCGGCGCCGGTGGTGCCTTCGGTCTTTCCGCCCCCGCCTACACCGCCGTCGTCGAGCGTGCCGGTCCTGACAGCAAACGGGTGATTGCCATCCTCATGCTGTTCACCGGCCTCTCGAGCGCGATCTTCTGGCCGATCCTCAGTCAGCTCAACGCGACTGTTGGCTGGCGCATGACGTTTCTCATCTGCGCGACGCTGCAGTTTTTCGTCTGCCTGCCGCTGCATGTTTTCGCCCTGCCGAAGCCGATCGCCTTGGCTACAGAAGGCAGTACCGCACAGGAAACGCCGGTGCCGCTCTCGCCTGCGGGACAGCGCAAGGCCTTCCTGCTGGTTGCCGCGGCAACCACGATCTCGACCTTCGTCACGTTCGGCGTATCGCCATCGCTGCTCGAAATCCTCCGCCAGTCCGGCGCCTCGCCTGCGCTGGCGCTGCAGCTTGGTTCGGCGCGCGGCGTGATCGGCATTTCCGCCCGCTTCCTGGACATGCTCCTCGGCCGTCGCGGCAATCCGATCCTCAGCGCCGCAATGGGCGTGAGCCTGATGGTATCGAGCTTCGTGATGATGCTGCTGATCCCGCCGTCGACGCCACTGCTCGTCACCTTCATCCTGCTCTATGGCTTCGGCTCCGGTGTCATGACCGTCGCCCGCGCACTGCTGCCGCTCGCCCTGTTTTCGCCGCGCGAATTCGGGCTGCAATCGGCCCGTCTGTCGCTGCCGCAGAACCTCGCCAATGCCATCGCGCCGGTCGTCTTCACGGCAATCCTCGACCGCGCCGGCGCCGGAACCGCAATCGCGACCTGCGCGACGCTCGCCGTCCTCTCACTCGGCTTCGTGCTGATGCTGGCAGCGCAGGTCAAGGCAGCAACCAGGGTGTACGAACCGGCCTGAGAGATGCAGGCAGCTGCGGCAATGGGCGGGACATTTGAGATCCTCGTCCCATCTTCAGCAAGAATAGGCTGCCATCGCTTGATCTTGGAGGAGAAGCAACATGGACCGGTTCACTGGCGGGTGCCGCTGCGGCAATGTCCGCCTTGTGGCAACTGGACGTCCCTATCGGGTCGGCATTTGTCATTGTCTCGACTGCCGCAAGCATCATGGCGCGCTTTTTCACGCGTCGGCGATCTTCCCTCAGGATGCGGTGACGGTGGAAGGCGAAGCAAGCGATTACGACGGGCGGTTCTTCTGCCCCCGCTGCGGCTCCCCGGTTTTCGGACGCTCCGGAGATGAAGTCGAAGTGAACCTCGGCTCGCTCGACGCTCCTGACCAGTTGAAGCCGACCTACGAACTCTGGACCGTCCGGCGCGAAGCGTGGCTGCCACCGTTTCCGCTGTCGAGACACTACGAACGCGATCGCGACGCCACCAGCCGCTTCGAGGAATAGATCCCGACGCTACGACGTCATGGCGGCGGTCGACTCCGTCACGGCCCTGAAGCGCAGCTCGGCAACATAGAGCTTCGTCTTGGCTTCGCGCCTGCTTTGCGTCCTGACATGCAGCAGGCTGACGAGGTGGTACGGGCCAAGATCGAGCGCGGCATCCTGCAGCAGGGAATGGAGAAGCGACGCCACAAGCTGCGCCTGCTTTCGTCCACCGGCGTCGATCCAGATCTCGAGCGAAAACAGATGCTCCTCGCCTCTTTCCGTCGAGGTCGAATAGTCGTTGCTGACGACCTCGCCGATTAGCACAGAAGGAAGCTTCCGCCCCGTCACTAGCCGATCGCGGATACCGTCCTCGCCGATCATGCCGAGAAGCTCGGCATCCTCGGTCAGGCGTGCATGGATCGCCGTCAGCAGTTCACTGGCTGCGCTCATGGCTCTCGCCTCCGTTTGCCCGCGAATTACCTGCGGTATCTCGCGCCAGCCGCGCCAGGATCTCCGCCAGATCGCGGAGCGTGATCGCCAGGGCCGTGCTCATCGTCCCTCCTCCTCGCAGAGGCAGCAGAGGTAGCGGCCGGTCTCATCCGGATCGCGCCAGGTGCCGATGGCAAACAGCCGATCGCCCTTGCGCAGCCGCATCCCGGCCCTGATGTCGCTGCGGAACCGCAGCCAGATACGGTGGGTCAGCGTGAAAACATCCGCGCCCGCCCGCTCCTCGCGCACTTCGCTCACCGGCTCGATCCGCGCCCACATGGAAGCAATTGCGGCAAAGGTGACGGTCGCGCCACCCTGCCCGTCCGGCGCTTCTTCCGGCGCCTCTAGGTCGAGCCGCGCGGTCATCTGGCCGGGATCGAAGAAGACGGATCGCATCAGAGCCTCCGCATCAGGAACGGCGCCACCAATCGGTCGTAACCAGCGGGTATGTCCGCCGGCTGGTCCTCGACGGCGACGGCGCCCCTGAAGGCGAACATCTGGGCGACATGCATCAGCATCGCCCGCTTCAGCGTGTCGGGCACCTCGGCACCGCTCTCGCCGAAACCGGCGGAAAAATCGATCTCGATGCCGCTTGCGGCGACAACAGGATTGACACTCCGATCCAGCACCAGACGCGCCGGCCGGGCATTGCCGTCAAGCACGTGGCCGGTCGCGGGCAAGACCACTTCCTCGCCCGCCTCATCATAAATGCTCAGGCTTTCAATGGCTTGCACCGGCCCCTTGGCAATCTGAATCACGCGGTCTTCAGGTATCGATTCAAGATGGAGCCGCCAGACCTGGGTGATCAGGCAGAGGCCCGTCGTCCGCTCCAGATGCTCGCGAGCGACGCGGATCAGCGAGGCCAGCAGCGTGTCTTCGTTGCCGTCGTCAAGCCGCAGGTGGGCCTTCGTCTCGGCAAGTGTCAGCGCTTCCGCGAGAGGCGGGGTAATCAGTGCATAGGTCATGGACGATCCTGAATTGGTGTGGTGCAGGCATGTTCGGCAGGCGGATGCGGGCAGCCGCACCCGCCCTGCCTCACTCAGTTCACGGCGAACTTGATGAGCTTGATCGCCTCGAAGTTCTGCACTCCGCCGCCGACACGCTTGGTTGTGTAGAAGAGCACGTACGGCTTGGCCGAATAGGGATCGCGCAGCACGCGCACACCGGTGCGGTCGACAACGAGATAGCCGGCGCGGAAGTCGCCGAAAGCGATCGACAGCGCATTGGCCGCGATATCGGGCATGTCCTCGGCCTCGACAACCGGGAAGCCGACCAGCGACGCCGCCTCACCCGCCGTTGCCGGCGGCTGCCAGAGATAGCGGCCGTCGCCATCCTTGAGCTTGCGCACCTCGGCCTGGGTCTTGCGGTTCATGACGAAGTTGGCGTTCTGGCGGTGACCTGCCTTCAGCGAATAGATCGTATCAACAAGCGTGTCGGAGGCACCCGTGGTCTTGAAGGCGCCAGCCGCACCCGTCGCGATATAGCCGAGATTGCCCCAGCTCCAGGCGCTGTCTGCAACGGCACTATAGGCGAGGAAGCCCTTCGGCTTGTTGGTGCCATCGCCGTTGACGAAGGCCGTGCCCTCCTGCTCGGCAAAGACGGTATCCACCTCGCTCGAGATCCAGGCCTCGATATCGACAGCGGCATCGTCAAGCAGCGCCTGCGTTGCCGCCGGCATGGCATAGAGTTCCATCGTCGGGAAGGAGAGTTCGGCAAGCTGGGCGCTTGATGTCTGCGGGCGGGCCGCCGCCTCGGCCACCCAGCCGGCCGCCATGCCCGAGGTCGCAAACGGCTTCTTCAGCACCGAGCCGGAGACCTGACGCACGGTCGCAAGCGAGCGGATCGGTGAGACGACGGAGAGGCGACGGCCGATCTCGGTGTCCGTCTCGGGCGGCACGAGATAGCCGCCATCGCTCCCTGACCCCGCCGACATCGCCTTCGCCTCGAGCTCGCGCAGGCCGGCCTCGTCGCCACGGCGGATATATTGTTCGAACGCCGCCTTGTGCTCGTTTGCCTCGATGCCGTTTCCGCCGCCACGCCCGAGCGGCGGCCGCGCCTTCTTCAGCGCCAGCTGGTCGAGCACCTTCTTCTGCTCGTCCATCGCCCTGCTGATGCGGTCCATCTTGTCGCGGGTGACGACATCGGCCGTCAGCCTCTCCTCGATCTCGCCCAAGCGGCGGTCGTTGGTATCCTTGAAGGCTTCGAACGCCTCCATGAACTCGTCGAAGGCTGCCGTCATCTCGGGCGCCGCCTTGATCTCCGGCGCGACCCTCGAACCTGTCTCATGCATTTCGGTCATGTTCCGTTTCCTATCTGAAGGTTTTTCTGTCAGCATCATCCGGGCGGCCCGGCGCATGGCGCGGACAAGCTCGGTCTCCTTGTCGCGGAACCACCGCGCATTCTTGATGTTCTGCACGCGCGCAGACGGCAGCATCGGGAAGGTGACGATCGATATCTCCCAGAGGTCGGCTTCGAGGATGCGTCGCACCCCCGACTTGGCGTCGGTCTTTGCCCGCACGGTGCGGAAGCCGATCGAAAGCCCGTCGAGCGCGCCGTTCTTCAGGAGCTGGTGCACCTCGCGCGCCCGGGAGACACCTTCGGCCAGCATACCCTCGACATAGAGCCCGCGGCTGTCCTCGCGGATCGTCTTCCAGGCGCCGATCGGCTCGGCCGGGTCATGCTGGAAGAGCATGCGAACGCCGCCCGCCCCACGCTCGGCCAGCGACTTTCGGAAGGCGCCGCGCTCGATCGCATCCTTGCCGAGATCGACTTCGCCGAAGACGCTGGCATAGCCGGAGAAGCTGCCGTCGCGCTTCAGCCCCCTGAGCTCGAGATTGGCGAACTTGCGCGTATCCGCGCTCATGGGTGATCGCGCCAGCGCGCGGCTTGCGGTCATGATGCTCTCCTCGTTTTTTGAAATCGTCGTGCGGGCTAGCGCCCGCGCGCGCCGTATCGTCCGGCGAGGCGCGCCAGGATGCCGAGGCCCCACCAGGCACAGAGGCTTGCCGCTGCCGATCCCGACAGCGCGACCTCAGAGGCCGAGAGGCGATCCGCCAGCGCCAGCCTTTCGGCAATCCAGATACCTGTCGGCCCGCCAAAGATCGTCCCGCAGGCAAGGCTGGTGAAGAAGCGGCTCGCGGCCTCCCGCTGGCTTTTCGGCAGGAGATAGACGAGCGACACCGCCGCCCCCGCCGATGCACCGAGCGCCCTGGTCGCCCAGAGCCCGGCATCGTTGGAAAGGTCTGTCATCGCAGGGATCCTTGGTTGATGACGGGCAATACCCAGCCAGCGATCGCGACTTCGCGCGCCGATTTCAGGGTGACGTCCCGGCACTTCAGCGAATATTTTGAATCGCTTGGGTGCGTTTGCTCGAAGATTGAGTCCGGGCGTTCAGACTTTGATTCATCTGCAGGCTTTCAATATCCCACAGCCTGCCGCTTCTCTTCATCCGTCAGGAAGGCCGCACTTCCGACGCGCGTCCACAGCTGGTCACGCTCGGCCGCAAGCCCGGCGACCTTGTCGAGATCGGGCTCCAGCCGCAGGCGGTCCTGGTAATGTCCGGAGAGCCAAGCCGAGATTGACGCAGCAGTGCGCGTCAGCATCGGCAGAACGGTCAGCCGGTAGAAGGCGCGGTTCGCCTCCTGATAGTTGGCATAGGTGTTGTCGCCGGGAATGCCGAGCAGCATCGGCGGCACGCCGAAGGCGAGCGCGATGTCGCGGGCGGCGCCATTGCGTGCCTCGACGAAATCCATGTCCTTCGGCGACAGCCCCATCGATTTCCAGTCAAGCCCGCCTTCCAGAAGCAGTGGACGTCCGGCGCGCATCGGGCCGGAATAGCCCTCGTCGAGTTCCTGCTTCAGCCGCTCGTACTGGTCGGGCGAAAGATTGCCGCCCTCCTTCGGCTGGTAGACCAGGGTGCCTGACGGGCGCGCCGAGTTGTCGAGCAGCGCCTTGTTCCAGGTCGCCGCCGCATTGGAGAGATCAAGCGCCACCTGGGCCGCCGCGAGCGGCGGGAAGCCGAGATGATCGTCGAGCGGATGGAAGAGCTTCAGGTGCAGCAGACCGAGCCCTTCCGTCTCCGCCGGAAAGCGGCGCACGGAAGCGCCGGCACGGTAGTCGTAAGCCTCCGGCCACCCGTCCCTGCCCTCGACGATGCCGATGCGGTCCGGCCGCAGCAGATGCAGTTCGCGCAGGCTTCCGCCGACCAGCAGCGGCTCGACATAGGCGTTGCCTGACAGGAGCAGGTGCCCATAGAGCGCCTCGAAGAAGTCAGGTCCGCCCATGCGCCCGTTCGGCTGGCTGAGCAGCGAGAGGATGGCATGATCCGGCCGCTCGCGATCGCCCTCATACAGCAGCCACGGCACCGCGGCCGCGGCTTCCGCGACCAGCCGGACACTGCGGTGCGCCACCGGGTTCTTCATGAAACCCTCTCGCGACAGCGCCGCATAGGAGCGACCAGTCCAGCTCGCCCGCCCTTCCGCAGTGAGCGACATGAAGCCACCCGCGGTCTTCGTCTCGGGCACGGTCCTGCAGCCCGCCGCGGAGCTCCACGGCAGCAATGATCTCAATCTCATGGTTGGTATCCCGGAGTTAGGCGGACTCTCAAGCCTGCGGCGTGGCGACGGGCAATCGCAGGAGCCCGATCAGGCCTTGAAGGCGACTTCTATGCTTTGCCGGTCCTGCGCCACGATCCGGCACTTGGTCTCGAAACCCTCACCCTTGATGATCAGGACGAATTCCGCAGGTATGCCAGCGGAACTGGAGACGGAGAGCCCGGCGCTGTCGGTACCGAGCGAGCGTATGGTGCAGTCGATCGCCGAGCGGCGGTCGTTGAACATGATGGACCCCGCTTTCAGGACGCGACGGCGCGAACCAGTCGGACCATCAGCGCCGATAGAGCTCCACGACACGCATCGGTTTCGACCGTTGTGCTTGGCGTGGTACATTGCGGCATCGGCCTGAGCCAACAGCGTCTCTATATCCCTGGTGATGATCGAAAGCGCCGAAATGCCGAAACTTGCTGTCACGTTCAATTCGCCGAAAGCTCCTCGGATCGGCCGGGACGCGATCGCCATCCTTACCTTTTCGGCGACAGCGACCGCCTCTTCGCGATTGATATGCGGAAGGAGAATGGCAAATTCCTCTCCCCCGAGCCGGCCGAACAGATCTCCCGCCCGCAGGTTCGCCTTGCAGGTTTCGGTGACCGCATGAAGCACCTGATCCCCCGCGGCGTGGCCATGGGTGTCGTTGACGCTCTTGAAGTGGTCGATGTCCAGAACAATGCAGGACAGGTCATGCTGGTGTCTCAAGGCAAGCGACAGAAGTTGATCGGCCTCCTGCCGGAAGGCGCGGCGGGTAAGCGTGCCCGTCAGGCTGTCGGTTGCTGCCGACTGCAGCAGCTCGATCCGGTCCATCGCGACGCCCGCCAGCTCGTGGAGAACAGAAAGATCCCTGGAACTGAATGATCTGGGGCGGCGATCGATCGCACATACCGTTCCGATAACGTGGCCACCCTTGGTTTTCAAAGGCACACCCGCGTAAAACCGTACGTGGCTTTCTCCCGTTACGGCCGGATTGTGCGCGAACCGCGGATCGCGGGTCGCATCCTGCACGACAATCGGCTGCTCACGGTCGACCACATATCGGCAGAACGTATCTTCAAGCGGAACCTCGTCCGCCGCCAGCCCGGAACACGCCTTGTACCATTGCCGATGCGCGTCGATGAGAGACACCAGGCCAATGTCGACCGCGAAGATCTCCTTTATCAGGCGCACGATGCGCTCGAAGCCTTCGTCCTTCGGGGTATCGAGGAGGTCAAGCTGCTCAAGCGCCGCGAGACGCTCGATTTCCCGCTTTTTCGCGTCCAAGGACGACGTCCCGAAAGCCCTCACAACCTCCATGCAGCATCGCTCCTAGCCCAGCTGAGATAGCATGCGTCTCATACATTCGTGAAGAAATTCAATACCGCTTTCCCCATCACATTATCGATGGCTTGTCACAGTCGGCGATGCAGGCCTCCCTGCTTGCCGTCTGGGGGCGCCATAGCCTAGCCAGATTTACGCGAGACGCCCGGGTCCTTTCACGCTATGAAGGGGACCCTAGATCCCGCCTGTCAGATACCGAGGTTTCCAGATGGCTTTGAAAGTCCTTTTCATTGGCGGCACCGGCCAAATCTCTTACCCATGCGTCGAGCGCGCCGTTGCCGAGGGTCACGATGTCAGCGTTTTTAACCGCGGCCTGAGACAAGACCCCTTGCCTGCAGGCGTAACCTCGATCGTCGGTGAACTTGGATCGACGGCCTACGCGGATCTCGCTAGGGCCAACTTTGATGTCGTATGCCAGTTCATCGCCTTCACGCCCGACCAGATTGCGCGCGACATCGAGGTGTTTGCGGGTCATTGCGGTCAGTACATTTTCATCTCCTCGGCCTCGGTCTACGAGAAGCCGCCGCGTCACTATGTGATTACCGAGAAGACACCGGCGATCAATCCGTACTGGCCCTACAGCCAGGCCAAGATTGCCTGCGAGGAACTGCTCAAGCAATCCGAGAACCTGGCCTGGACGATCGTCCGCCCCAGCCACACGGTACGCACCGGTGTGCCGATGATGTTGGGCGATAGCGACATCATGGCAAGGCGCATGCTGGACGGCGAGCCCACCATCGTGGCGGGCGACGGCCACACGCCCTGGACGTTGACCCGTTCGGTCGATTTCGCAGTGCCTTTCGTCGGGCTTTTCGGCAAGCAGGCGGCGCTTCGCGAGGTTTTCCACATTACCTCCGACCGCGCGCATATCTGGAACGATATCCAAAGGGCGATCGGCAGATTGCTCGGCGTGGAGGCCAAGATCGTTCACGTGCCGACCGACACCCTGATCAAGTATAATCCGGCCTGGGAAGGTCCGCTGATCGGCGACAAGGCCTGGACTGCGATCTTCGACAATTCGAAGGTCAAGCAGGTCGCAGGTGACTTCACCTGTGCCGAAAGCCTGGATGAGATCCTCGCCGAGCCCATCATGCACCTGAAGCAGCGCCTCGCCAAAAATCGCCCGCCGAAGGGTGAACTCGATGCCCTGGTCGACAGGATCTGCGCTGCGCAGAGCGCTATCGGCTAGGCCTGCCGTCCAAGCCGCATCCCCAAGTGGCGCGTTGGAGAGGCAGGCTGCAGTATCAGCGCAGCGGCTGCTTCACCGCCGCGTCGCTCTCGTAATCCGCCGCCATCCGCATCTCGCGGATCGGGCGCACGAGGTCGATGGAGCGCTGGTAATCGGGGTGCGCCTTGTAGGCGGCAAGGGCTGCCTCGTCGTCAAATTCGCCGTAGACCACGAGGTCGACCTCGGTGCCAAGCTGGTCGGTCTTGATGTTGGTGCCGATTTCCAGCAGCCGGGCGTGCGGGATCGCCGTCAGGATCGACAGGCCGGCGCGCACCTTTTCCAGTTGGTCCGCGGGCGCTGTGAAGAAGACGATGTGGCGGATCACGCGGAACTCCTGTGAGCGTCTAGCCGAAGACCCGCGCGATAGCACGCAGGAGCCAGGCCTTCAACCGCGCAAGCGCACCTGCCGGCCGTTCGCGACGGATGGCCGCAAGGAAGGTCTTGCCGTAGCCGGCGAGCTTTTCCGCCCGGTCCGTACCGTTGACGATGCGGCGCGCATTGACCCAGTCGTCCGTCGTCTCGTTCAGATGGTCGGCGAGCTTATGAGTGGCGAAAGAGCCCTGGACCATACCTTCGATCAGGATCGAAACGGCGGCGTCCATCTCCATCGCCCGGTCGGGCTCGGCCACGAGATCAATGCCGGTCAGCACGCTCATCGCCTCGTAATTGCGCTTGTGGGTGAGCTGCACCAGGCCGCGGCCGAGCCAGCACTTGCCGTCCTCGTCTGGCCGCCAATATGGCGTCTTCACCCAGGAGAGCTTGCCTGACGCATAGGCATTCTCGAGGATCTCAATCGCCCTTGCGTCAGTCGTCGCCAGCGTCTCGCGCACCGGCTGCATCGTATAGGCGGTCTCGTGATAGGCGGTCGCCATGATGTAGGCGAGCCAGCGCAGATCGGCCTCAGCCATTCGCGCTTCCCAGAAATCGAGAATCGCGGTCATGCCCTCCACCTGCGGCTGATTAAGCGCTCCCTTAAAGAGCGCATGGCGCACCGTGTCGAAAAAGAAGGGCCTGTCGATGTGGATAACCATAATACCCGCCTCAAAAAGTGGTACGGCGTTCTACGTCTCAATCGATTAAAATTAATTCAATCGTTTAAAGTGTTTAAGCACCTGATTTACACGTAGTTTAAGCCGTGCCAGTGATTAACTCACCGTTAAATCCAGCCTCGGAGGAGAGCATGCAGCAGCCGGCCAACAGCAATCAGCCGACCATTCCCCAGCATGTCGTCGACCAGCTCGAAAACGAGTGGCGTCAGGTTCGCCCGGAGCCGCAGTCGCCGCGCCCGGCACAACAGCAACCTCAACGCTAGTCCTCAGACACCCCTCACCCGGGTTCCCCCTGTCCCTCCAGCATCAGTGCCGTCAGCGCCCAGACCAGCGCATCCAGCCGGTCGGGCGAACGGCCGGATGAAAGCCCGTCCGGGCCGAAGTCGCACATTTGGTCTTCCAGCGCGACGAAGCGCCCGGCATGGGCAACCCGTCCCTGCTCGTAGAGGGCCGCGACCGGTTCGGCCCTCGAGTATTTACCGCGCGTCGCGCGCACGGTCGAGACCGGCAGGCTCTCGTCGATGCTTTTCAGCATCGATGCCACCATGTCGCCGCCCTGGTTGATTTCGGCCACCACCCGGTCCGCCGAAAAGCGGCGGTAGGCGCGCACCACCGCACTCGCCCAGCCGGCCGGGCTTGCGCCCTGAACCGAACAATCGGCAAGCACTACCGCGCGCCCCGATGCCTCCAGTCCCGCCACGACAATGCCGCAACAGGACTGCGGACCGGCCGCCGCCGGCGGATCGACCGCAACGACGACGCGCCTCAACTCACCCGTGAAGCGGATCGTGGCGGCCTCGATCATCTCGCGCCGCCAGAGCGCGTCTTCGCGATCCTCTATTAGCTCGCCATCGAGTTCCTGACGCCCGAGCCGCGTGCCGCCGTAGCGATGCTTCAGCGCATCGATGAAGCCCGGCGCCAGATTGGAAGCGTTGGCAAGCGTGCTGATCCGCGTCAGCCGCGTACCTGCGTCAGCAATCAATTCCTTCAGCAACGGCACCGGCCGCGGCGTCGTCGTCACCAGCTGGCGCGGACGACTGCCGAGGCGCAGGCCGAATTGCAGCATGTCCCAGGTCTCCTGCGCGTGCTTCCATTTCGCCAGCTCATCGCACCAGGCGAAATGAAACTGCGGCCCGCGCAGGCTTTCCGGATCCTCGGACGAGAAGATCTGCGCCACCGCGCCGTTCGGCCAGACCAGCCTGCGCCGCGAAATCTCGAACTCCGGACATCCCCGGCGCGCGACGCGGCAGATGCCGGAGACGCCGTCGATCATCACCTCGCGCGCATCGCCGAGCGTTTCAGCCACCAGGGCGATGCGCAGATCGGAGCGCCGCTCGGCGCTCGCCAGCGCATGAATCCATTCGGCCCCTGCCCGCGTCTTGCCGGAGCCGCGCCCGCCAAGGATCAGCCAGGTGCGCCAGTCGCCCGCCGGCGGCTGCTGTTCGAGACGGCCGGAAAAACTCCAGAGACCGCCAAGCGGGTTCCAGAGCCCCCGCTCGTCGGCAAAGTGCACCAGCGGGTCGTCCATGGGTATCCGCTCCGCCGGTTCCGCGGTATCGTCCCGCCGTTTGGCCTCGGCACAACACGATGGAGCGGCGGTCGACGCCGGTGTTGGCGCTGGGCGCATGTCCGTCGCCAGGGCCGCGCCCTGCCGCAAACCAACCTCCACCGCGGTCCGCACCGTTGTCCGTTCCGCTGCGATGGCTGTTATCTCCTTGGCATGCTGCGCCATCGCCTTCTCGACGAGGCGCCGGAGGGTCCGCGACGCTTGCCCTTCAGCCGGTGCCGGCTTGGCGAGCGTCGCCGGCAGCGGCGTCACCCTGATCGGGAGGACCGGTAACCTGCCACTCGGCAAGCAGTTGCCGCGCCCGCTGTTCCGCCAGCTCGTCGATGCGCTCAAGAAACCGCTTCTTCGCATCTTCAAGCCCCATCGCAGCATCGTTCTCTTCCGCGGCCAGTTCGCGATCGCGCGCGATCTGCCGCTGCAGCTGATCGACCTTTTCCAGCGTGCGCACGATCAGCGACATGGCATCGGTCGCAGCCTTCAGGTCGGCCCGCGCGAGCTTTGCCGCCGCCTCGTCACCCCCTGCGGACGCCGCTTCCGCCGCTCGCCGCAACTCGCGAAAGGCGCTGAACTGGTCGCGCATCTCCGCCGTCATTTCGTTGAGCAGAACCCGCAGCTCCTCGGCGGGCGCGGCCGGACCGGACTTGACCTCAAGGAAATACGCCTCCGCCGCCGCCCTCGCCTCGGCGTCATCCGCATCAAGCTGCAGCGGATCGCCATAAGCGCGCCTCTGCGGCCAGAAGCCATACAGCTCCGGTTCGAAACTCTCGATATCGATCATCGGGACCCTCTCGGGCGACCAGTTCTCCCTGGCGGCCAGAAACACAAAAGCCGGGTCGAACGCCCGGCTTTCAGATCCGAAAAGCTTTGCCTCGGCACTCCGCCGCGCCCGCAACTTTCCGACTATGCCATAACCCTATCAAACGACCGTCACGCCGTCAAGGATTATTTTCCTATTTTTGTTCTTCGCTCACGGCGAGGGGCAATGAATGGCGAAACAGGAACAAACAGACCGGTTTTGATCCTACGGGAATCTGCTACTCTAAGGCGAAAACTAAGGAGTCGGAAACGTGAAGCGCGTTAATCTTCTTGAATATTTCGAACTCGCGGAATCGCTTGCGAATGCAAAGCGAGCTACCTCTGTAGACAATTCAAAGGGCGGTAGCCTCTACATTGCGCTTTGGGGATTGCCGCCTAAGCTCCGCGACTTCCTTCAAGAAGACAATGGATTCAATACCAGCAAATACGCTGCCGCGGACCTAGCCGGCACCGTTGAGGGCTGGATTTCGACGAACGTCTTTCAAAACGGACAATTCTCCACCGATTTGTTTGATAAGGATTTTAGCAGTTGGGAATACAGTGGACTGCCTAAAAAGATCGACGCGTTTCGAAGTGTTTTTGAGGCTGAATGCCACGATGTCGATGTGTATTCGGTCGGTCAGATCGCTATTTACAAAACACAGGCGCTTGTTGCCAACGGTTCCCACGTCATCCCCGAGGAGTACAGAAAGGATATGTCTGAGGAATCTTTGAAGGAATTTGACGATGCGGGGCGATGCCTGGCTTTCGACCTTCCAACAGCTTGCGGGTTTCACGCCTTAAGGGGGACGGAATTGGTAATGGACGACTACCTTAGGTCCTTCGGCGTAACAAAAGTCATGAGGAGCTGGAATGACTACATTCAGACTTTTCAGAAGCTGCGAGAAAACAAAGATGCCAAACGCAAGCCATCCGAAAAGGTATCAGCGATGCTGGATCGAATGCGAACCCTTGACCGTAATCCGCTCATGCACCCACGGGAAGTCTTAGATACGGTTGGTGCGAACCACGTTTTCAGCTTGTCCGCGATAACTGTCGTGGAAATGATTAAAGACAGGGGATCGGGATCGTCTGACAGCGCTGTTGCGCTTTTGGCGGCCAACGCGGGCGCGGACTTACCCAGTGAACAAGCAGGAGCAAATGGCTGATACCCAAGGGCGTTGCTTGAGTTTTTCTGATTGGCCCGCATCCATAAGCATGTGCTAATTTTATCGCCATGAACCAGGAAGAGCTCATTTCCTTTGCGCTCAGCCTGCCGGAGGCGGTCGAGAGCGCGCATCATGGCACGCGCGATTTTCGCGTGCGCAGCAAGATATTCCTGACGATGCCGGAGCAAGACTATTGCGTCGTCCGCCTGACGCCCGACCAGCAACACATGACGCTGGCGGTGGCGCCCGACGACACGGCCGCGGTGCCGGGCGGCTGGGGCTTGCGCGGCTCGACCCGGCTTTTCTACGGCAAGGCGAGCGACGAACTCGTGCATGGCCTCGTGCGCAAGTCATGGCAGAACGCCGCGCCAAAAACCCTGCAAAGACAATTCGTCGTCATTCCATCCGGCTAATTTGATTCAACGATAGCCGGTGGCGTCGGCAGGTTTGCCTGCGTCCATGACATCGTCCATGTAGCGCCAGCAGTCCGGCCGCGAGCCGTCCAGGTCGTCGAAACCGTAGACCTTGGCGAGCCCACCGCTCGACAGCGACTGGCCGCTCCAGCGGGCGCGTTCGGGATCGGCGGCAAGGGCTGCCACCGCCCGGCCGGTGAAGCGCGGCGTCTCGGAGATGACGAAGTGCGGCTGCACCGATGTGGCGTCGCGCCAGTTCTCCTCTCGTACATTGAAGATATCGAGCATCATTTCGGAGCGCATCCAGCCGGGCGTCAGCGCCACAGCCGTCGCGTCATGCGGCGCAAGATCCTTGGCATGCGCCCAGGCCATGCGGATGGCACCCGTCTTGACGAGGTCGTAATAGGGGCAGAGGCGGTAATGCGTGGCGTTGTATTCGGCCGTGCCGTCGGTCAGTTCGACCAGCAGCCCCCCGGGACGCTCGATCATCAGCGCCAGCGCGAAATGCGCGGTGATCAGATGGGTGTCGATCGCCAGCCGCAGCATGTGCAGCCCCTTGTCGAGGGAGTGCTCCCAGACCGGCTTGTTCCACTCCGTCAGGTGCTCGCCGCCCCAGATATCGTTGACCAGGATATCGAGCCGGCCCTGTTCGCGGCGGATCCTTTCGACCAGCACCTCGACTTCCGCAGGCATGGTATGATCGACGCAAACCGCGATCCCCTCGCCGCCCGCAGCGGTTACCATCTGGGCGGTCTCCTCGATCGTCTCCGGGCGGCCATACTCCGATTGCTTCTCCCGCGTCGTGCGGCCGGTAACGTAGACCGTTGCCCCGGCGGCCCCGAGTTCCAAGGCGATCCCGCGACCTGCGCCGCGCGTGCCGCCGGCCACAAGGGCGATCTTTCCTGAAAGCGCTGCTGTCACGTGCTTGTCCTCCACGCTGGACCAGGCGCAATGGGTGTTCGCCATTGCACTTGAATATAAACGAACGTTCGTTCATATTCGTCGCGAATGCAAGAGGAATTTTCATGCCGCGCCCCCGTACGCTTTCCGACGAACAGCTCCTCGACATGGTGCTCGGCCTCGTCCATGCGGAAGGCCCGGAGGCTGCAAGCTTCGGCGCGGTCGCGAAGATCAGCGGCCTTTCCGGCTCGACGCTGGTGCAGCGCTTCGGCACCAAGGCGGCGATGCTGCGAGCCTGCCTGCTGCGCGCCTGGGACCGGCTGGACATGGAGACGGCCCGGCTGATCCGGTCCGTTCCCGCGACGCCAGAAGGCGCCATCAACCTGCTCGTCGGCCTTTCCAAGGATTACGGCGACGATGCCGCGTCCTATGCCGAAGGCCTGCTGGTGCTGCGGGAAGACCTGCGCGACCCGGCCTTGCGTGCTCGCGGGGCTGCCTGGGGAAAGACACTGGCGGCAGCGCTCGACCGATCCCTCAGCGCCCAAGGCAAAACGCCGCTCGGACGGCTGATGCTGTCGCAGTGGCAGGGCTGCCTGCTATGGTGGGGCTTCGAGCCGCAAGGCTCGATCGAAGACTATGTGCGCGCTGAGCTGAGAGAATTCCTTGAGACGGTCGCTCAGCCAGCGACTACTTAGCCGCCTCGGGCTCCTGCGCCCGCGCCTCGTCGCCGACGGTCAGCGGCCAGTCCACCACATAATCCTCGAAGTCGTCGACCTTGACCTCGGTTTCGTCGATCGTCCGGCCGCGCGCCGAAATGCCGGCGGCATGCACAGTCTCGGGATCGCCAGAAACCAGGGGATGCCACCAGTAGAGATCGCGCCCCTCGTTGATCAGCCGATAGCCGCAGGTCGGCGGCAGCCAGGCGATCTCGTCGACGTTTTCCTTGGTGAGCTGGACACAATCGGGCACGAAATCCCAACGATTCTCGTAGGAGGAACAGCGACAGCTGTGGTCGTCGAGCAGCTTGCAGCGGATCGAGGTGAAGTAGATGTCGCCGCTATCCCACTCCTCGAGCTTGTTGAGACAACAGAGGCCGCAGCCGTCGCATACGCTCTCCCATTCGGTCGTCGTCATCTCGGCGAGCGTCTTCGTCTTCCAGAAGGGTGTTTCTTCCATCATTCCGTTCTTGCAACAGCTCCGCGCAAAATCGCGTGAGAGCTCCCATTTCTCTTGTTCTTGTCAGGCAAATCAACCAATGATTCACCAAGCTCCGGTTACCCGGGGCACTGTCGGCAGATTTGCCATAGTCCGGCGTCAGGTTCCTCCGACGTCGAAGTGACTGATCGGGCGGGAATATAAGACGTGACGGATCCGGACAATCCAGAAAAACGGCCGCGCAAGCAACGCCACCTGCTTTTGAAGATCGACTCGTGGATCGATTCGACCATCTGGAATGCCGGTTTTCGTTCGGCCGAGATCTGGGAAGACATCACCATCTTCTTCCGCCGCTTCCGCGTTCGCGGCTGGAAGCGCATTGTCTTCGAACTGGCCGGCGAAGGCCTGACATGGGGTTCCGTCGGCGCCGTCCTGATGCTCGCCCTTGCCCAGCCTGCCTTTGAAGCTACCAAGGAAGATTGGCGCAATCGCGGCGACTACGCCGTCACCTTCCTCGATCGCTACGGCAACGTCATCGGCCATCGCGGCGTCATCCACCAGAACTCCGTGCCGATCGACGAACTGCCCGACGCGCTGATCAAATCGGTGCTGGCAACCGAGGACCGGCGCTTCTTCGATCACTTCGGCATCGACGTCATCGGTCTCTTCCGCGCGCTTGTTACCAACGCCCAGGCCGGCGAAGTCGTGCAGGGCGGCTCGACGTTGACGCAGCAGCTCGCCAAGAACCTGTTCCTCTCCAACGAACGCTCGATCGACCGAAAAATTACGGAAGCCTTCCTGGCGCTGTGGCTCGAAGCCAACCTCTCCAAGAAGGAAATCCTCTCCACGTATCTCGACCGCGCCTACATGGGCGGCGGCACGTTCGGCGCTGCCGCAGCGGCGCAGTTCTACTTCGGCAAGAGCATCACCGACGTCAATCTGGCCGAATCTGCCATGCTCGCCGGCCTGTTCAAGGCGCCGGCGAAATATGCGCCGCACGTCAACCTGCCGGCGGCGCGCGGTCGCGCCAACGAGGTGCTGACCAACCTTGTGCAAAGCGGCCTGATGACCGAGGGCCAGGTGATCGCCGCCCGGCGCAATCCGGCGACGATCGTCGACCGCAACCAGGTGGAATCGCCCGATTTCTTCCTCGACTGGGCTTTTGACGAGGTCATGCGCCTGTCGCCGCGCTTCCCCCAGCATTCGCTCGTCGTCAGGACCACGATCGACATGGGGCTGCAGAGCGCGGCCGACGATTCAGTGGAAACGTCGCTGCGCGAATATGGCGAGCGCTATCACGCCAAACAGGGCGCGATGGTGGTGATCGAAAACGGCGGCGCGGTGCGGGCCATGGTCGGCGGCCGGGATTACGGCGAAAGCCAGTTCAACCGTGCCACCAAGGCGCTGCGGCAGCCGGGTTCATCCTTCAAAGTCTACACCTATTCGGTGGCGATGGAGAGCGGCATGACACCCGACACCATCGTCGTCGACGCGCCGATCTATTGGGGCAACTGGGCCCCTCGCAACTACGCCAACAAATATGCCGGCCGCGTCACCATTGCGACCGCCATCGCCCAGTCGATCAACACCATTCCGGTGCGCCTTGCCAAGGAAAAGCTCGGCATCCAGCCGATCCGGGCCATGGCGAAGAACCTCGGCGTCGAGTCGCCCGTGCGCGATGACGTGACGATCCCGATCGGCACCTCCGAGGTGACGGTGCTCGACCAGGCGACCGCCTATGCCGTCTTCCCGGCAGGTGGCTACCAGTCGCGCCGTCACGGCATCACGCAGGTCCTCGATTACGGCGGCGACGTCCTCTACGACTTCGACCGTGACGAGCCGCCCGCCAAGCGGGTGCTCTCCGAGAAGGCCGACACCTACATGAACCAGATGCTGTCGCGCGTTCCCTATGTCGGAACGGCGCGAAAGGCAGCGCTCGACAACGGCATCCTGACAGCAGGCAAGACGGGGACGACGCAGGCGTACCGCGACGCCTGGTTCATCGGCTACACCGGCAACTACACGTGCGCCGTCTGGTTCGGCAACGACGACTATACCTCGACCAACGAGATGACCGGCGGCTCGCTGCCGGCCATGACCTTCAAGCGCGCCATGGACTATGCCCATCAAGGCATCACGCTCCGGCAGATCCCCGGCACGCAGCCGCTGCCGCCCGACAAGACGGCAAAAACGGTCGCCGCCGCCAAGCCCGCGGAAGGCAGCCCGCCGCCCCTCGTTCGCCCACGGATGCTCTCGGTCGAGTCCACGCGCCTTCTCAAGGACATTGGACAGGCGCTGAAGGCGGCGCCGCCGCTTGCCGCGCAGAAGGTGGCGAGCGCCGGATAGGACGGGCGGATCGACGGCGATACTGCGCGGTGAAAGGGTCACTTGCGCCACTGGCAGCCAACGCCAAGCTTGCATCAACATGCGGTGTCGCAATGCGCGGTCAAATTTCAGGCTAGCCTCGAGACCCGGGCCGAGCGCCGGACGGCTTGCGACCAGAAATTTACCGTTGCGTACTTTCCTCCTTCCGTGGCCGCAAGGCAGATTGAACCTATCCTAGATGGCGACCGCGTGTTGACGGGAGACCAGATGCCGCAAGGGAGGTTTGGATGAAGAGAGTTCCGATGGTGTCGATTGCGGGCTTGCTGTTCATGGCAGGCGCTGCTCAGGCCAGTGATGCAATCAAGGTAACGCCCGACAACTTTGCGCGTGCCGAGAGCGACATGTATTTCGCCGTGTCCGCCAAGGAAGCGGGGGTCGGCAAACTGTTTCACCGCCGCGATCCCTTCGATGTCAATAAACAGACTGTCGTTCGGGGCAACCGCGATACGCTATATTCCAGCGGCGTTTTCGACCTCGACGCGGGTCCGGTCACAATCACGATGCCGGATGCAGGAAAGCGCTTCATGTCGCTCATGATCGTCAATGAAGACCACTATGTCACTGATGTGTTTCACGGCGCCGGGAGCCATAGGTTCACCAGAGACCGCGCGGGTACGCGCTACGTTTTGATCGCCGTCCGAACCCTGATCGATCCCGCCAAGCCTGGCGATGCCGACGAGGTTCACACGTTACAGGATGCCATCAAGGTGGATCAGCCCGGCGGGCCGGGCAAGCTCGAGCTGCCTGTTTGGGACAAGGCAAGCCAGGATAGCGTCCGCAATGCGCTGCTGGCGCTGAATGCAACCATGGGCAGCTTCAACAGAGCATTCGGCACCAAGGACCAGGTTGACCCGGTCCATCACCTGATTGGAACGGCAGCTGGGTGGGGCGGCAACCCTGACAACGAGGCGACCTACCTGAGCATCACCCCTTCGCAAAACGATGGGACGACGCTTTACAAGCTTCGTGTTCCGGCGGAGGTTCCTGTCGATGGCTTCTGGTCGCTCAGCCGTTACAACGCCGAGGGCTACTTTGTTCCCAATCCGCTCAACGCCTATTCCATCAACAACCTCACCGCCACCAGGAGGGGAGACGGTTCCATTGACATTCAATTCGGCGGCTGCGACGGCAAGATAGCCAACTGCCTCCCCATCGAAGCGGGCTGGAATTACACGGTCAGACTTTATCGACCTCATTCGAATGTGCTCGACGGAAGCTGGAAGTTCCCTGACCCACAGCCGCTGAAGTGACCGCAATGGACCGACAATCGGCGAGCATGCCGGAAGCGGTTATCCCTTGTATCGAAGGCAACCGGTCGTCGGTCCTCAGCCTACGGCGGATGACTTCGGACACTTGCAAGGCGTTCCGCGCTCATCGCGGAAGTCGCCCGCTCCGGCCTGGATATGCCCCCACTGGTCGCCTGCACCATTTCGCATAGGCAGAATCAGTGGTAACCCTTTCAACTGATTTGTTTCTCAAGGGCGCATAGTGTTTCGGTTTCCTCTCTTCATAGCGATGACTCTGATTATCGCCTTTGGTGGCGGGATCATGATTTCGCTCTACGCGCTGGATGCGACGGCCGGCTTCGGCGCGATCAAGCTCGGCGCCTGGGAAGCCTTCCCCGAGCTGCAAACCGAAAGCGCCGACCCCTATGCGAAATCGCACCGGGCGCGTGCCGGACGCCTGCTTTACGGAAACGCCGAAGGCCTGATGTTTACCGCCAAGGTTGACGATGCCGGCGACCGGCTGAATGCCGGCTGCAGCTACCGTATCACCGGGCAGACGCCGCCCGCCCGCATCTGGACGCTGTTTACCGCAGACAACAGCGGCAATCCCGCCTCGCTGCGGCCGGGGCTTCCCGGCGCGCTGAATTCCTGGACGGTGCTGCGGCAGCCCGACAGCAGCTTCACGATCGACATTTCCGCGCACGCCCGACCGGGAAACTGGCTGGCGCTGCCGGCGGCGGGTACCTTCCAACTCGTCCTGACCCTCTTCGATACCCCGACAGCCGGCAGCTCCGGCGTCATCGACCTTGCGATGCCGAAGCTTCAGAAAACCGGATGCGGCAATGCTTAGGATCCTGTTTGCCATCCTCGCGGGACTTTTCGGGGCGGCGCTCTTGCACCTCGTCATCATTCTTTCGCTGCCGCACTTTACCGGCAAGGACGCCGCCACCCGCGTCGCCTCCGAGGGTGATCTCGACAAGTTCTACCTGCTTGGGTCGACCGATGATGCCGCGGGACTTTCCAACGATGACCCGTTTGTGCGCACCGCTGTCTGCTCGTTCGACATTGAGGAAAATCCGGTCCGCCTGACGGCCAAGGGCAATGTGCCGTTCTGGTCTGTCGCGCTCTATGACGAGGCTTCGAACGAGGTCTTCAGCATGAACGACAGAACGTCCGTGGGGGGAGCGCTCGACATCCTGGTCGGAACGCCGATCCAGCTGACGGAGCTTCGCAAGGCTTTGCCGCCTGACCTGCAGAAAACCATTCTCGTGGAAAGCACGCGGTCGGAAGGCTATGTGGTGCTGAGGACATTGGCGCCCCAGGCGAGCTTCGACGCAGCTGCGCGGAACTTCCTCGCGGAGGCCGGCTGCGACGAATATGCCGGCCCCTCGGATTGAAGCAATAAATCTATTTCTTTGCCCGCGAAATGCGAGGCGCCGGGGAACGCTTCGAGCTTTCCGTCAGGCGCTCGTAACGCACGCCCGTGAAAAGGAGGATCTGTGCCTCGACTGGTTTCCTGCCCTTGCGGCGTTGCGTCTGAGACAGACGGTCCGCCAATGCGACGACTATTGCCATTCTCGTCTCCATGCACGGCCCGAGACGGATGAACTGCGGAATCTCACCCTGCCCGCCTATGCGAGCCAGCGCGTCCTGTAGAACCCGAAACCGGGCTCCGAGGCATTCGCGCCTTTCTCACGGCACCTGTTTGAAATACCGTGATGTGAAACCGGACGACCGAAGCACTCGATCGCCGTTCATATCCGAATTGAGACATATGACAGTTAACAGATCGTTAATTTCATGCCTGGACGTTAGCTATTTGCATGACGCCTTATAAACGCGCTGAGTCCCCATTTGGTTTCAAACTTCTCATAAGAAGTTTCAATCGACAATGTCGCAACGATATTAGCATTAATTCATATACTTAACGGAGGTTGTGTCGGCGATGGCGGCCCTATCGCAGCTCCGTAGTTTCTCGTCACAAAAATATCAATTGCGATCCTCACCAATACCGGTAAAGTTGTGCCATCGGTCACGGGTCCGTGGCCAGGCGGCGGGGCGCCGTCTTCCGCTTACGGCGGACAGGGAGGGGTTAAAATGTCTTTGTTTATCGGTTCGACATTCTCTCCCGAGGACCTTGACGTGCTGCGCCATGCCCTCGATGCGTGGTGTGCGGAAAAGCGGATCGACATCAAGAGCGCCGAAGCCCAGATGGCAGCGTCCGCTGCGCTCGACCTCTATCAGTCCGGGAACAATAGCGCCGAGAGGCTTTTGGCGGCGCTGCGCGGACACAAAGGGCTTTAGTCACTCCTTTCCGCCGTCGTCAGACGGTGGAGCCTTTCGGTACAAATTGAATAAAGTCTTTAGCAAGCGTTAACCCTGCCCATGTAGGATTTGTTCATAACCTATGTGGGGTAAGGGGCGTCCCTTCGCGTCCAGTCCTGCGACATCCCTTTTTTGCGTTTCCAGGGTGTGTTCTTGTGCGTGACCGGTTCCGAGACCTAGAGGCCCCATCCGCCAGCCGGAAGAAGGACGTGGTTCTCATGGCGACCGTCAGCAGCTTCGAGGGATTGCAGCCGCCAACCCGCTCCGAACTGCGCCAATTCGCCGAACTCTTCACGCCGCTGTTCCAGGCCTCCTCTCTCGAGGCAAAGCGTCAGGCCGTGGCCGCCCTTTCCCAATGCCCGCAGATTCCGGCCGCCGTCGCGCTTTTCGTCGGCTGCCAGTCGATCGACATTGCCGCACCGTTCCTCACCTCCTCGCCGGCGATCGACGACGAGACCTTGATCACGATCGCGCGCACCCAGGGCAGCGCGCACATGAAGGCGATCGTCAGCCGGGACGCGCTTTCGCCGCGAGTCATCGACGCGCTGGTCGGCCTGCGTCAGGCGGAACAGCGGCTGGCAGCTCCGGCTGAGGTCGAAACGCCCGGCATCGTACCATCCGAACCGCCGGTTCCGGCTTCCCTCGAGGAGGCCGAGGCTGCAGCACGCCGCGCGAGTGAAGAGGAGATACGCAACAGAATCAGGGAGTTGGCGCGTCATGTCAGCCGCCCGGAAGGCGATCGCCTGGGGCTGCGCAACCTGTCGCCGATCCAGGCCGCACTCCTCGTCCGCTTTGCCCGCAATCGCGAAGCGGCGCTCTTTGCGAAGGCGCTTGCCAGCGGGCTTTCGGCAAGCCGCTGGCTTGCTGAGCGCATCATGCTCGATATCTCCGGCCAGCAGCTGGCGACCACGCTCATCAGTCTCGGCCTGGATTTCCGCGACGCCGTCTTCGTGCTCGAAAAGCTCTACCCTCACCTCGCGGAGCCACAGCACGGCGTCACGCGCGCATGGATGGTGCTGGACAGTCTCGATGCGGAAGAGTGCAACGCCCGCGTCGACGCCTGGCGCCGCGCCGACAGCTATACCTACCTGCCCGAAGGAACAGAAACGGCCCAAGCCGCCGATGACGCGCCGCCGGCTCAGGACAGGCGCATCATCAGCACACGCTGACTTTGACTAAAGCGGGTTCTCGCGCCCGTCGGCGAGCGGAACGATATCCCCGAGCTCATCGGCTTCAAGCTCCACGATCCAGAGGTCCGGGTCGAACTTCCGCTCACGCTCGAGCATTTCCCTGACCCGATCCGGCTCTTCCCGCGTCAGCCGTTGCTCGAATAGGCGCTCCCCGCTCGTCTCGTCGTCGAAGAGGCTTTGCGGTGCAGGGCCGTAGAGCGTCTCAAGACCATCGCGGAAGTGCTGGCGAATGAAGATGGCGCCCGCCTCGTCGGCGCCCTTTGCCTCGACAGCGGCAAAGTCACCTTTGGCAAAAACCCGGCGCAGGAGGGCGGAGACGAAAATATCGGTGCGTAATCTCATCGGCGAGCTATAGCAGACAAACGGCAAGCGGCAATGCTTGGCATTGCCGGGCTTCAGAGTGCGCCGATTTCCTTGAGCTTCTTCAGAACCGCTTCGCTCGGCTCGCCATTCTCGGGAAGGTTGTAGTGCTTCTGGAAGTGGCGGATGGCGGTGCGGGTCTGTTCTCCCGGCACACCGTCAACGCCAACATTGGCGTAGGCCATGTTGCTGAGGCCCTTCTGGATCTTCAGGACGAGATCCACAGTCGACAACTCCGCGGATGGTGCGGCTTTCCTTGCAAGTGTCGGCGCGGTCTTCACACTCTTTTCGGCGCTGCGGATGGCGGCGGCGACAGGATCCTCGGCGGATGCCTTCGAGGTGATGTCTTCGCGCGGCTTTTCCAGCGGGATCGCCGAGGGGCCGACCGAGTCGGTTCTGAGCGCTGCCAGCACATCTGGCGTTGCGTCGCCCGTCTGCGGCATGCCCACGGTTTCTTCGAAGAAGAGGATCGCCGCACTGGTGCGCGGGCCGATGACCCCATCCGGAGTGCCGTTGTAAAGGCCACGCCGGACCAGTTCGGTCTGGATGTCCATGACGATCTGGCTCGGCTGCTGCCCGCCGGGAGCGACCGGCGGCGTCGCATTGGTCTGCGTGACGTCGGCCTCGTCCTGCCGCTGGATCTTGAAGGTGGTGACGTTCCCGCTTTGCTCCTCGATGACCGGGCGACCGCCGAGCACGTTCGGAAAGAGCGGATCGCGGGTGCGCAGGAACGGGTGCGGATGAGCCCCTGGCTGATACCAGAGCGCGTTTGCGGCGACGAAGCTGAAGATGACAAGGAAGGCTGCCGTACCGCCGGCAACCGACGGGTTGCGGCCGATCACGCCGCCGAGCACGCTTGCGCCCTGCAGCCCGATACCGCCGACCATGGTTGCCCCTGTGAGAAGGAGGCTCGGCCGTTTCTGCCGGCCTCTCCGTCCCTTAGGCGATTTTCGCTTGCTCGCGGCCATCGAAAAGCCCCTCTTCCAAAATGCCCGCTAGAGCCGGCGCAGCCTTCAGTCGCGGCGGAAACTCGACAAGATCGTTGCGGGCAGTACCCACAGCCGGAATGCCAGAGCCATCCGCTGCAATGGAAATCGTAATGATCGTGCCGGCGCCGGGCGTGCTGGCAATCGCGAAGTCGCCGCCATGCAGCGCCACCAAGCCCTTCACCAACGACAGGCCGAGTCCCGTTCCCTCGAATCGGCGGCTATAGTCGTTCTGGATCTGGACAAAAGGTTGGCCGAGCGTTTCCAGCTTGTCGCCGGGAATACCGATGCCGGTGTCGCTCACGCAGAGGTTCAGAACACCATCGCGCATCGAGGCATCGATCGAGATCGCGCCGCCCGCATCGGTGAACTTCACGGCATTGCCGACCAGGTTGATCAGGATCTGCTGGATCGCGCGCTGATCGGCCACGACCTCGTCGAGACCGCGCTGCACTCGGCTTGTCAGTGATACACCCTTGGACTTCGCCTGCAGCGCCAGCATTGCCTCGCAGGAACGAACGACGGATGCAATGTCGAAGGGTTCGAGGCAAAGCTCATAGCGCCCCGCTTCGATCTTGCTCATGTCGAGCATGGTGTTGACGACGGAGAGCAGGTGCGCACCGGATTCCCTGACAAGGCCCACATATTCCCGCTGGCGGTCGTTCTCGAGCTTGCCGAAATACTCGCCGAGCAGAATGTCGGAGAAGCCGAGGATGGCGTTGAGCGGTGTGCGCAATTCGTGGCTGACGGCGGCAAGGAACCGCGATTTTGCATCGTTTGCCGAGCGGGCGTCGGCGGCGCGGTTCTGCGCCTCCTGCCGTAGCTGCTGCTCCACGGAGACATCGCGCAGCTGGGCAATCACGCTGAAGAGCGCGCCGTCACTGTCCTGCCGCGCCGTCATGTCCATGCGCAGGTGGGCAAACTGCCTGTTGTCACGCGAAACCGAAGGGCGCTCCAGCCGCAGATCGACCGCGGCAGTCGCCTCACCCTGGCGAAGCTGATCCAGCGCCTGCAGGAAAAGGATGCGGTCAGAGACATGTATCTGATCGACAAAACCCTTGCCGATCGGATCACGCATCCAGGCGAGATATTCGCGCTTGTCACGACCGCCGACGGCAGTGACGTTGCCCTGCGGATCCAGGAAGAAGGCGAGACCGGCGGTTGCTTCCATGAAAAAGTCTTCAGCAACAGGCACGGCAATCGCCGCTGTTGCCGTACCCTGACGCGACAGGGCAATGCTGCCCACCGCAGAAAACAGGAAAGCCGCGCAGACGGTTGCGACACCCACGGGCAGCGCGATGGCGGGGCTGGTGACTAAAGAGAGCCCAACGGGGACCGCGACGAGAGCCGCCGACGAAAGCAGCGCCAAGCGGCGCAGGATCATCAGTTCACGCTGGCGCACGGCTGTGCCCCCTCCTGTCCGGGAGAGCCAGCTTTCCACCGCCCGGTCCACGAGGGCTGCCGCCCGCTCTGCGATCTTACTCATTACACGCACGCAATACCCGCCCCAAAAAGGCTTTTTACCAGGGCCGACAATAGGCCTTGGGCGCTTAAGGAAAGGATAAGGGAAAAGCCACCTCCACACCGCAGAAGAGCGAAATGTCCCGTTTTTGGACATATGGAAGCGGCTTTGTTTTTTACGGTTAACGGGCGGTAAGCGACGGATTTCGCTCACATTTCAGCTTGCTGTTAACCTTTGTGGCAGCTCTGCCGCAAGGTTTGCCTGCAATTACAGGAGGAGGCCGATGACATGCTTAACGGCGACCGCTACAATTTGACCGAAATGCGGTGCAAAACCCGTTCATTAAAATTCGAACTAAATTTGAGGCAAATGCCGACGAGTTTTGAAAACTGGCATTCGCAACTCTGCTCTAAGGTCAAAGCACACCGGAAGACCGGACCGATTCGGCGGCAAGACTGAACGGGAAAACAGGATGGGCAACGACGATGTGGTTTCTGATCAAAGGATCATTCTGGTTCGGGCTTGTGCTCGTGCTGCTGTCGTTCTTCAGCGGCGAGAGCTCGACCAGCTCGCAGCCGACATTGCAGTTTTCCGATGCCTTTGTCGCGGCGACTGGCGCCTATGACTACGTGACCGGCATGTGCGGCGAAAAGCCGGAGGTCTGCGTCAAGGGTGCGGAGACCATGGCCGCGCTCGGCCATCGGGCCCGCGAAGGCGCCCGTGTCGCCTATGAGCTGCTGGACAGCCGTTTCGGTGACGACAACGCCGCCAAGCCCGCTGTCGCAGCCAATGCGCCGATCGCTCCGGTCGCGGCACTTGCGCCCTCCCATGCCGAGGCCCAGGCCGCGGCACAGGAACGCACCGCAGCGCTCAACCAGCCGATGCCCTATCGCCCGCCGGTTGACGACGGCAATGAAAGCCTTTCCGACACCGTGACGACGGGCACCATTCCGCTACCGACGCCGCGTCCGGCCACCTGAGAATTCCGCGGGATTTCCCGCAACCAAGCTTGCACCGGCGATCCGCAAGCCGCGGAATGTCCCGTGCCTGACGTGCCTGCCCTGTTTATTTCCAGCTTTTGCTGCGCCGCGAGGATGCCCATCCTTCGCGGCGTTTCTTTTTAATGGTTCAAATCTGGCCGCGTTTCACCTATATGAAACATGATAACGAAAGGCCACAATACATGACGTCCCTCGAGCAGATCATTGACGACTTCTCCTTCCTCGACGACTGGGAAGATCGCTATCGCTATGTGATCGAGCTCGGAAAGGCGCTCCCGGACCTTCCCGACGACAAGAGGACATCGGCCAACAAGGTGATGGGCTGCGCCAGCCAGGTCTGGCTCGTAACGCACACCGCGGGGGATCCTGACAATCCCGTCATGACCTTCGAGGGCGACTCCGACGCACATATCGTGCGCGGGCTCGTGGCCATCGTTCTTGCAACCTATTCCGGCAAGACGGCATCAGAGATCGCTGCCCTCGACGCCTTCGACGTATTCTCGAAGATCGGCCTGGTCGAGCATCTCTCCTCGCAGCGCGCCAACGGCCTGCGTTCGATGGTCAACCGCATCCGCGAGGAAGCCCGCGTGCGCGCGGTGGCCTAGGCCGCCACCCGCCCCATCACGAATAGAGTTCGGGCCTGTAGCCCTCCGCACCCCAATGCTCCACGCGCGATCGGCGCGCGGGCGCTGGCGGATTGTAATGCCGGGAGAGCGCCATCAGGGCCGTGCGCAGCATCAGCTTGGCCGAACGCGCCGGCCACTGCCGCTCGCGCTCGACGGTCTCCAACCCCTTCATGAAGCAGCAGACATCGAGTGCCACGCCGGCAAGTTCCGGTCCCATCGCTTCCAGCGCACGATTGACCGCAACCCGGGCGGCGATGGCGCTATCGGCAAGGTCGGCCATGCCGCCGCGCGCTCCTTTCGCACGGCTTGCGTGCTGCGGCTCCCAGGAGGCGGTGATGCGCGGCTGCAGCTGGCCGCGCGTGAAATCGGCAAGCAGCCTTTCCCCGGCCGCAAGCGCCTCATTCGGGAGGAAGGGCCGGCCACTCTTCTCCTTCAGTCGCACAAGGCTTGCAAGCGGCGATTCCTCCCGGTTGATCCGGACGGGCTGCGGACCGCCGTCCACGTCTGCCACGGCATGGCCGATTGCGCCGTGCTGCTCGATGAAGGCTTCCTCCCTCATGGAGGCGGCACGCCTGAGATAGGAGCGTGCGGCCGGACACAAGCCGATCCACCCGCCTGCCCGGCGGACCAGCCCGGCAGACACGGCCTCGGCCAGCAGAGCCTCGGAAGCGATGTGAAGCGAGGCATCGTCTGACTGCAGCGACCGGGCCGAACCCTCGCATGCCTGCTCCCGCGCCTCGCCACGTGCCAGAAACTTTAGAAGTTTTACCATGGCCTTGTTCGCATCACTCATTGCCGAGCACTCCGTTCGAACGAAATACAGACGTAACGGTCCGCTCGACGGCCGCGACGAATTCGTCAAACGCTGGATCGTCGCGGCGATCCTCGACCACGTGGCAGGCATGGCCCACTGTCGTACGGTCACGGCCGAAGGCTGCGGCGATCTCATAAAGCGGGATCTGAAGGGCGACATGGCAAACATACATGGCGATCTGCCTGATATGGCAGAGCGTGCGGCGCCGGTCCCGACGCATCTGGATCCGATGGCTGGCAAGCATGACCATCTCGGTGGTGATCTGTGCGCAAATGCGGCACACGACACGGACAGACACGGTCGCGGGAGGCGCGGCATAACCAGAGGCCGCGCTTGGCGCCTTTGCTGCCTCGGGAAAGGATGGCGCGGAGGCGCCTGGCAAAGTGAAATTGGCAATCGGCATATGAACACTCCTATTAATAGGAATTAATTCCTACACCCTACACGGCAGCGAGGACGAACAAAAGCGCTGCGGCGCAACTTTCTGTTGATCCCATTGTTCATTTTCTTTAACAGGCGGAAACAAATAGGATTATTTTCCCCATTCTTCCCCGACCAAAAACACAAAAGCCGGGCTTCCGCCCGGCTCTACAGGATCAAATCCTTGGCAACGATCAGCCGCGTCCGCGCTTGCGACGCTGGCCGAGCCCCATTTCCTTTGCGAGGCGCGAGCGCGCTTCGGCATAGGCCGGCGCTACCATCGGGTAGTCGACGGGGAGCTCCCATTTCTCGCGGTATTCTTCCGGCGAGAGATTGTGGTGGGTCATCAGGTGACGCTTGAGCGACTTGAAGTTGCCGCCGCACTCCAGGCATGTGATCTGTTCATCCTGAACGGATTTACGCACCGATACAGCCGGCTTCTGCTTCTCGACAACCGCCGTTGCAGCTTGCGGCGTCGACGTATTGCTAAGTGCCGAATGCACGTCAGAAATCAGGTTAGCGAGATCGCCAACCGGGACCACGTGGTTGCTGACATAGGCGGCAACAATATCCGCGGTGAGCTCGACCAGCAACTCCGGCCCGCTACCGGCTGCAGTATCCGTCATAATACGTTTCTCCTGTTTCAATGCTCCAAAGGTCTAAGCCTCGTCAGCCAAGACCGTCATCGTAGAGCCAACAGCAAAAAACCCAGGCTACGGCAACCTGTTTCGAAAAACTGAAATCCACCCCTAGATTCCTGAGGCCGAAACCCGTTCTTATACTGCCCAATTTCGAATTAGTACGCTACCACGCAGCCTACTTCCTCAATTAAACACTGAAATCCAAAGCCAACGAGGAAATAAGCAACGTGATTCTAATTCAATATCAGAACTCTACTTGATCACCAATTATCACCGTTTTACGAAAACGCCAATTATTATTTCATATATATCTACCGAAAAATGTCTATTTCGCAAGAATTGCCTGCCACAAACCCAAACATTAACCATTAAGAAATCTGCAAAAGGGTGCAAAAATCAACTTAAAATACTGAATCGGAAGCGCTCTCATCTTTTGGCGAGGTCATCGCGCACCGATTGGGGGCCGAGGCGGTATCCAGACTGGTGCGCGGCCTTGGCAAGGAGGTGCGCCGCGACCGGCGCCGTCAGCAGGAAGAAGACGAAACCGGCGAGCGCCCGCGCAAAGACCGAAACCTCGCCCGCGGCGACACCGGCGGCGAAAAGCAGCATGCCGGAACCGACCGTTCCAGCCTTGGAAGCGGCGTGCATGCGCGTGTAGAGATCCGGCAACCGCACGACGCCGAGCGCGGCAACGAGCGCAAACAACGAACCGGCCAGCAAAAGGAAAGCGACGACGAACGCTATCGCATAGTCCATCATGTCTTGCCCTTCCCGCCATTCTTGCCGCTGCGTTTGGCGGCGACTTTGGGCTTTTTCGGGGCACGCACCTTTTTTTCGCTGTGCCGTTCCGCGACAGTGGCGCGCGACATCACGAAACGCGCGAAGGCGACCGTCGCTAGAAAGGCGACGAGTCCCAGCGAAATGGCAATGTCGATATAGAGGCTGAAGCCCGTCTTGACCGCCAATACGGCGATGAAGCCGATTGCCGTGCCTGACAGTGTATCGAGCGCCAGGATCCTGTCGGGCAGCGTCGGCCCGACGAGGACCCGCCATCCCGCCAGGAGAAAGGCAACGCCGAGGATGACCAGGGCAACCGCGGCGGCCGTGGACGTGATGGCAAGCGGGGAGATCATCGAAATGCCTCCATGATCCGGCGCTCGAAACCGTTGGCGATATCGCTCTTGGTCGCCTCGGGATCGGCGCAATCCAGCGCATGCACGTAAAGCGTCTTGCGGTCGTCGGAGACATCGACCGACAGCGTGCCCGGCGTCAGGGTGATCATGTTAGCTAGAAGGGTAATCTCGAAATCGCGGTCGACGGTCAGCGGAAAGGCGAAGATGCCGGGTTGCAGCCGCATGTTGGGCGTCAGCACCGTGACGGCGACCTTCCAGGCCGAGATCGCCAACTCCTTGAGAAACAGAAGGGCAAGCCGCACGATCGCGAAGGACCGGCGAAGATATCCCCGGCTGCCATAGGGTTCGCGAACGACGGACAAGCACAGGGCGCCGATCGCAAAGCCGAAGAGGAGGTTGTGCGGCGACGCGCTGCCGGTAACGGTCGCCCAGGCAATGGCGAGCAGCACGTTCAGTAGAAGGGCGATCATGGCATCCCTCCATCCGGGAAGACCGACTGCAGATAAGCTGTCGGATCGATGAGGCCGGTCGCCGCAGCCTGCGCCATGTCCAGCAGCTGTTCGGGCAGGATGCCGAAAGCAACGACAAGAGCTGTCAGGACGAACAGCGGCAGCCCCGCCTGCCAGCTGATTGACACTGCTGCCTGCGGTGTCGGCGCCGGCCGCCAGTAGGCGAGCAGGAAGACCCGCCCGAAGACGACCGTCAGCAGGAAGCCGCCGATCAGGATCGCTGCGGCCAGCCACCAGGCGCCGACGTCGATCGATGCCCTGACCAAAATCACCTTCGGCCAGAAGCCGGAAAAGGGCGGCAACCCACACGCGGCGACGAAGAGGATGAAGGAGACGGCGGCAAAACCGCTGCTCTTGCGGTAGAGGCCGCCGAGCCCGGCCAGCGAGAAACTGCCGGCAAGGGCGGCAGCCTGCCCCGCCAGGAGATAGAGCGCCGTCATCAGCACCATCGAATGCAACATGTAGACGATCGCGCCCGACAGGCCGCCCGGCGTGCCCAGCGCAATGCCGACCAGCATGTTGCCGATGCCTGAGATCACGACATAGCCGAGGAGCTTGCGGATATCGTCCTGCGCTAGCGCGCCGAGCGCGCCGACGATGATGGTCGCAGCGCCAGCCGCGGCAATCAGCAGGCTCAATTGCTCACGCTCGACCGGCAGCAGCATCACCATGATGCGCATGAGAGCGTAGACGCCGACCTTGGTCAGCAGACCGGCAAACAGCGCCGACACGACGATGCGCGGCGTATGATAGGAGGCCGGCAGCCAGAAATTGACGGGAAAAGCAGCGGCCTTCATGGCGAAAGCGAGCAGCACGAGGGCTGACAGGGTCATCAGCGGCGCGGTGTCGCGCACAGTTTCCACCTTGCCAGCGATATCGGCCATGTTGAGCGTGCCGAAGACGGCGTAGACGATGCCGACCGCGATCAGGAACAGCGTCGTGCCGATCAGGTTCAGCACCGCATATTTCATCGCCCCGTCGATCTGCCCGCGGTCGGAGCCGAGGATCAGCATGCCGAAGGACGAAATGAGAAGCACCTCGAACCAGACATAGAGATTGAAGACGTCTCCGGTCAGGACCGCTCCCGAAACGCCTGCCATCAGAAGCAAGAGAAAGGGAAAGAAACCGTATCGACGGCCGCTTTCGGTGACGTCCTTCAGCGCATAGAGGCCGCCGGCAAGCGCCGCGATGGCGGCGGTCAGGGCCATCAGCGCGCCGAAGAGATCGACTGTGAAGGCAATCCCGAAGGGCGGAAGCCAGCGCCCCATGACCATGGTCAGCGGGCCATGCGCGACCACCTTCGCCAACAGCGCGGCATCGAGCAGCACCAGAACGGCGAGCCCCGGAATGGCGACCTGCGCCTGCAGCCGCAGCGAGCTGCGCATCATCAGCAGCACGGCGCCGAGCGTGATGCAGAGCGCCACAGGTGCGATGACGAGCCAGTTTGCCAGCGGCGCGGGCGATGTGACCATCGCAGCCGAGAGATCGGTGATCGTGTTCGTCGGAGCCGCCATCTAGTACCCCATCGGCGGCAGCGGCGGATCGACGGGTTCGGCGACGCGCATCTCGTCGGTGTTGTCGGTGCCGATGTCCTGATAGGCGCGATAGGTCAGCACCAGCAGGAAGGCGAGGAAGGAAAACGAGATGACGATCGCCGTCAGGATCAGCGCCTGCGGCAGTGGGTTGGCGGCGCCGTCCGGGAGCGTATCGAGATTTGCCGGGATGATCGGCGGCACCTCGCGCGTCAATCGTCCTGCGGTAAACAGCAACAGGTTCACCGCGTTGCCGAGGACGGCGATGCCGAGCATGATGCGGATCGAGAATTTCGACAGCATCAGATAGATCGCGGCGGCGAAGAACAGGCCGACGAGGATTGCAAACAGCGGCTCCATCAGTCGACCTCCCTTTCCTCAAGCGCCAGCGCGATCGAGGTAATGGCGCCGACGACCACCAGGTAGACCCCGATATCGAAGAGCATGACGGTCGAGAGCGGCACCTCGACACCGGCTATCTCAGGATAGATCCACAGCCCGGTCATGAACGGCACCGCAAAGACGATCGACAGCAGGCCGGCGCAAGCCGCCATAAGAAGACCGGCGCCCGATATCGACAGCGGATGGAAGACGATAGCGCGGCGCACGGCGCCGACGCCGCGGGCAATGCCGAAGATCGCCAGCGCCGAGGCGGCAATCAGTCCGCCGATGAAGCCGCCGCCCGGCTCGTTGTGGCCGCGCAGCAGGACGAAGACGGAAAAGAGCAACATCAAAGCCGTCAGCACCGGCGCGATCGTACGGAAGATCAGCGTGTTCATGGGCGCTCGACTCCGAGATCCTCAGGCGCGTCAGGATCGTTTTCGGCAAGCTTGCGCTCGGTCTGCGCGCGGATTCGAATGAGCGCGAGGATCGCAAGGCCGGTAATGGCGACGACGGCGATCTCGCCAAGCGTGTCGGTGCCGCGGAAATCGACGATGATGACGTTCACGACATTGGCGCCGTGCGCGATGGTCTTCGAATGGTTGTTGAAGAACTCGGTCAGCGCATTGTTGAACGGCCCCTGCGTGGCTTTCATCAGAAGCAGCGCGAAGCCAGAGCCGCAGGCGATCGCAATGCAGCCGTCGAATATCTTCTGACCGATCGGCCGCCGATCGGTCGGCGACAATTGAAGGCGGGTCATCACCAGCGCCAGGATGACGACCGACAGGGTCTCCACCATGAACTGCGTGAAGGAAAGATCGGGCGCGCCGAACAGCAGGAATATGATGGCGACGGAGAAGCCCTGGATGCCGAGCGAGACGATCGCCGTCAGCCGGTCGCGCGCAATGACAACGCTGAACAGGCCAAGAACGGCGAGCAGGAAGACCGCCCATTCGTGGATCTGGACCTGCCGCGGCCAGACCGGCAGCGCCGGCATTTCGCCATAAAGCCAGAGCGGAACGAGCAGGATCGCGGCGACGCAGAGGAAGGTGCAGGTGATGTAGAGCTCAAGCCGGCCCGGCTGGACGAAGCGTGTTACGCGAACCGACAGTCTGATCAGGCCGGTGATAAAAGCGTCGAACCCGCGATCCGGTCCCGGTCCTAGCTTGCGCAGTACCGTCGCCATGGCCAGACGCGCCTGGTCTATCCGCCAATAAGCGAGCGTGCCGAGCGCAATCGTAAGAGCGGACAGAAGCAGCGGCACGCCGACATGCGGGACCAGGGAAATCTCGATCACGCTCGATGATCCACGAATAGCGGACGCCGTCGGAGATGAGATGTAGCGATGCGCCGTCGCAGAGAACACCGCACCGACCAGGCCCAATAGCGCCAGCAAGACAGGACCGGCCCACAGCAATGGCGGTGCCTCGTGTGGGTGCTTGGGCGTTGCACGGACCGGCCCGAGAAACGGCTTCAGCGCCACGGCGAAGCCGACCGCGAACATCAGCGCATTGCCTGCTACCGCAACCAGCGTAAAGACAATCGATCGCGGGTCCGCATGTGCCAGCGCGGCATAAATCTCTTCCTTGGCGAGGAAGCCGAAGAACGGCGGCAGACCGCCCATGGAAATTGCTGCGGCGAGTGCTGCCGCAAAGGTCAGCGGCATCGCCGCTTTCAAGCCGCGCAGTCTGGTGATGTCGCGCGTGCCGGTCTCATGGTCGATGATGCCCGCAACCATGAACAGAGCACCCTTGAAGAGCGAATGCGCCACGAGGTAGAGCGCCGCCGCCTCGATGGCATAGGGCGCACCGAAGCCGGTCAGCAGCACGAGAAGCCCAAGCGACGAAACGGTCGTATAGGCGAGTTGCAGCTTGAGATCGGTCTGGCGGATCGCAAGCAGCGTGCCGACGATCAGCGTCACGCCACCGAAGAGCGGCAGCAGGATCTCCCAGGCCGGTGTGCCGCCCATGACGGGATTGAGGCGCATAAGCAGATAGACGCCCGCCTTCACCATCGTTGCCGAATGCAGGTAGGCCGAGACCGGCGTCGGCGCCTCCATCGCGTTCGGCAGCCAGAAGTGAAACGGAAACTGCGCCGATTTGGTAAAGGCGCCGCAGAGGATGAGGATCAGGATCGCCAGATAATATGGATTGCCACGCAGCAGATCACCGGATTGCAGCAGCGTCGACAAATCAGTCGCGTTTGTCGTGCTCCAGATCAGGAGCAGGCCCGCCAGCAGCAGCAGGCCGCCGCCGCCGGTGACGACGAGCGCCTGCAGGGCGGCGCGACGCGCTGCCTCCCGCTCGTGGTCGAACCCGATCAGCAGGAAGGACGTGATCGACGTCAGTTCCCAGAAGATGAAGAGCATCAGCAGGCTGTCCGAGACGACGAGGCCGAGCATGGCGCCCATGAACAGGAAGATAAAGGAGAAGAAGCGGCCCTGATCCGGATGCCCCTTCAGGTATCCGCCTGAATAGAGGACGATCAGCGTGCCGATCCCGGTAATCAGCAGCGCGAAGGTCAGCGAAAGACCGTCGAGCAGCCAGGAAAAGCGGAGGTCGAAGCTCGGCACCCAGGCATAGCCGCCTGCAATCACCTCGCCGCCTGCTATGACAGGCAGCAGGCTGGCGAAGTGCGCAAAGGCCAAGAGCGGCGCAAGCGCCAACAGCCAAGCGGCGTTTGCCCCAAGGACGCGAACGAGAAAGGGAGCGAGAACGGCGCCGAGAAGTGGCAGACACAAGGCCGCAAATGTCAAAGCCGTGACACCGGCCATGTGCCCTCCTCTGCTGGCAGCGCTTCGTGGAGCCGGCGAAAGCCGGAAGTGCCGTCAGGTGTACGAGAACAATAGCGCGGTCACAAGTCTTGTTCGACCGGGCGCAACCGCCAGCAGCAGATACTCACAGGGAACGGTCGTTTCGGGTCCGCAGATTTGCTTGCCGCACCTTCGAGGCGTTCGTTGAAGTGATATCAACCGAGGCAACCCGGGGCGCCTCTAGCCTCCGCCGCGACCGGACTTCTCGACGAAATATCAACGGGATCACCGTTTTCGCCGGGCCGAAATGCCGCTTTTACGAGACCAACATCCCCTTGATCGATGCGACGTTCCGCACCACATTGCTGTCGAAAATCAGAGCCGTACCCCCCGGCGCGAAAGGATCAAACCATGGCCGATACGACAATCGCCAAAGTTCACAAGACCGACGCGGAATGGAAGGAACAGCTGACGCCCGAGCAATACCGGATCACCCGCCAGCATGGCACCGAGCGTGCCTTTACCGGCCCCTATTGGGATTCGTTCGAAACCGGTCTCTATCGCTGCGTCGGCTGCAATGCTCCGCTGTTCCGCTCGGACACGAAGTTTGATGCCGGCTGCGGATGGCCGAGCTATTTCGAGGCCGTCTCACCTGACGCGGTGACCGAACTTCGCGATACGACCTACGGCATGGTCCGCACGGAGATCCGCTGCGGCACGTGCGATGCCCATCTGGGGCATGTCTTCCCCGACGGTCCGCCGCCGACCGGCCTGCGCTACTGCATCAACGGCCACGCGATGGTGTTCGAGCCGGAGAAATAAAAGCTCGCGCCCGAGCTGCTTAGAAGCGTTCGACGACCGCCCGGACGCTTTCATCCAGCGATAAGCGGGACGTATCCAGTATCGCGCATTTCTTCGCCGCGGCCTCGCGGCGGAGGAAGGATGCCCAGATCATCATTTCGGCGTTGGCAAGCTCTGGCTGCCGGCGCTCGACCGCCAGGCGATGCGTTCGTGTTTCGTCATCGCAATCGGCCAGCAGCGGCAGATAGGCAATGCCTGTTGCGACTGCCGCCTCTTCCAGAAATGCAAGGCGCATCTGGCCTTCGAGCAACTGATTGCGCCCGGAGTGCTGTGCCTCCGCCAGGCTCTCGAACCACTGGAAGGTCATCGCCCGCTGCCAGCCGGCCGGCGAGCCGTAGTCCGCCGTCATGCGCGAAAGCGGGGGGACCCCGATGTCATCGAAATGATAGACGTCGATCTCACCAGCGAACCGGGCGGCGATCGCCTTGGAAATCGCCGTCTTGCCCGATCCGGAAGCGCCGGTGAGAACGATGAGGCTCACTTCGTGACCCTAAGCTCCATGCAAGTCAGATCGAGCCAGCGGCCGAACTTCGTGCCGACCTCCGAGAAGGTGCCGGCAACGCGAAAGCCGAGCTTTTCGTGCAGCTTGATGGAAGCAGCATTCGCCGCCTCGATGCCGGCGATCATCACGTGGACGTTGGCCTCGGCGGCACGCTCGATCAGCGCCCGCATCAGCAATTCGCCGATCCCTGCGCCGCGGCAATCCTTGTCGACATAGACCGAGTGTTCGACCGTGTGGCGGTAGCCGTCGAAGGCCCGCCAGTCACCATAGGAGGCATAGCCTGTGACCTTGCCATCCTTCTCCGCAACGATGACCGGGAAGCCCTTTGCCTTGCGGGCCTTGAACCACTCGACGCGGTTGTCGAGATCAACCAGCGTTTCGTTCCAGATGGCGGTCGTATGCTCGACAGCGTGATTGTAGATATCGCGGATTGCCGGGAGGTCGGCTTCGGTGGCATCGCGCACGAGAACGGCGTGGTTCATATCAAGTCCAGTTTCAGTTCGGTTCCGGCAAGCGGCATACGCCCGGCATTCAGCGTTGTAAACCAACGAAATGACGGGACGAAAGCGATCATTCGCGACGGCAGAGAATTGATCGAAAGGGACACGCAGGCGGGCTGATCAGACCCCCGAGCCTGCCATGCTGAAGCAGGTGAGCACCGCCGAATAGTGCACGGCCGCCGCGGCAACCACGAAGCCGTGCCAGATGGCGTTCTGGAAGCGCAGCTTCTCCCACACGTGGAAGATGACGCCCAGCGAATAGATCACGCCGCCGACGAGGATCAGGAACATCGATACAAATGGAATGCGCTCAGCCACCGGTCCGGCCACGAAGATGCCGCTCCACCCCATGCCGAGGTAGAGAAGGATGGCAAGCTTGTCGAAACGGCCCGGAAAGGCGCATTTCAGGACAATGCCGAGCGCCGCGATCGCCCAGATGCCGATAAGCATCCCGAGCAGCAGCGGACTGTCGGCGCCACGCTCCAGGAAAGGTGTGTAGGTGGCGGCGATCAGGATGAAGATCGAGGAATGATCGAGCCGGCGAAGGAACCACTTCGTCCGCGAAACCGGCCAGGCGTTATAGGAGAAGGAGATGCCGATCGTGAGTACCAGGCCGACGCTGTAGATCCATGCCGCCGCGAGTTCGCCATTGGAACTCCAGAGAGTGGCGTAAAAGATCAGAACGGTCGCGCCGATGAGCGCGAAAGCCAGCCCAATGCCATGGACGACCCCATCGGCGATCAGTTCATATTTGTCGTAAGCCCAGCGGATGCCGTTGAACTCTGTCATGCCGGGAAACCCCTCACCTTTTCCAGCCGATCGTCGCACCGAAACGGTGTGCAGGCAACACAACAGCGATGGCACGCCGTTACATCTTCGTGAGCTTTGGACGCCTCTGGCTTCGGCGTGGAGATACACAGGTGGAAGGCAAAAGGGTAGCCTGAAAATAGGCCACCCTTGATGACATGCAACCTTAATAACTTAGAGCCTTTCAGCTCATGCAGTCCTCGCAGAGCGGGGCATAGGGTACGGCGCCGAGACGCTTCTTCGAAATCGGCTCGCCGCAGCGGACGCAGGTGCCATACGTGCCTTTCGTGATCCGATCGAGGGCTGCTTCGATGGCGCGCAGCTCTTCCTGGCCGGCCTGGCCAAGCCCTTCCAGCACTTCGTCGTTCTCGCTCTCGATCGCGCGGTCGTCGCTGTCCTGCTCCTTGGTGCGCCCGAGATCGACGTCGATGCGACTCAGCCGCGATAGAAGCTCGCGCTGGCGGTTGCGTAGGATCTGCTCGTAGGTCTGCGTGTCGGTCATGGATATTCCTCCATCGGTCCTTTGCCGTTGTTCTTCTCAGCGCTGCCTATCGACCAGCACCGAGCATTTGGCATGCCTGACGACGCGGTCGGCGGTGGCACCGATGAAGTAGTTGCTGAAGTCGGGAATGTGCGAGGCGACGATGATCAGATCCGCATCATGCGCTTCGGCGGCAGCGAGGATACTGTGGGCGGGGCGGCCGTGACCGATCTCGATCATTGCCGGTATGCCGCTCGTGCGGATCAGCATGCCGAGCTTCTGCTCGGCATCGTCGATCGCGTTTTGCCGCAGCTCGGGCGGCAGATCGATCGCGACATAGGTGGGCACGTCTTCGACAACGTTGAGCAAAATGATCTCGCCACCCTTTTCAAGGAGCGTGGATGCCTTGCGGAGCGCCTTCTCGCCCCTGTCCAACGCGCCTATTTCAATCGGAACGATAATTCTCTTGTACATTCAGGCCCTCCAGCGCTGCCGTTTCTTACGGCCACATCCTCTCAGGAGATAAATAAGGCGCTTTGATCAAGATCAAGATCGGCATGGATTCTTGTCAACGATCATCGAACGCTGAATCGTCAAAATCGGATCTTCTGTGAACAATCAGAATGCGCCATATAGGGATCAAGTACAGCGACCAAGGGAACCTCTGAGGCACATGAACCGGCGCGAATTCCTTGGTATCGCTACGGGCGGCGCTTTCGCCGCCACCGCCGGTATGCCTCCCCCATCCAAGGCAGGAGATACGCCCATGACCACTGAAACGTCCTATGCCCTGACGCGCCCTGCCTATGTCGACCAGTCTCATCTCGTCGTCACCGACCTGCCGCTGGTTTCCAGTTTCTATCAATCGATGCTTGGCCTTGATGTCATCGAGAAAAGCGCGAGCGGCGAAGTCCTCGGTGTCGACGGTACGCCGCTTCTGACGCTGACGACAGGCAAGGATGTGCGTGTCGCACCGCGCAACGCAGCCGGCCTTTTCCATACGGCCTTCCTGATGCCCAGCCGCACCGAACTCGCCCGCTGGCTGCGCCATGCGGCGCACAACAATGTCGCCCTGGACGGCGCATCCGATCACCTCGTCAGCGAGGCCATCTATCTCTCCGATCCTGAGGGCAATGGCATCGAGATCTATGCTGACCGCCCCCACGACCAATGGAAATTCCATACGGACGGCCAGGTGGAAATGGCGACGCTACGCCTCGATCTGCAATCGCTCTACAACAGCGCACCTGACGATGCCTGGAACGGCATGGCCGACGGCACGGCAATCGGCCACATCCACCTGCAGGTCGGCAATATTCCGGAAGCAGACACGTTTTACCGCGATGTGCTTGGGCTGAGGCTGATGGCGCGCTATCCCGGTGCCAGCTTCTTTGCGACTGGCGACTACCATCACCACGTAGCCGCCAACATCTGGAACAGCCGCGGCGCCGGCGCCCGCGCCGAGGGCATGACGGGCCTTTCCGACTACACGCTACGCTTCAACGACACGGCAGCGCTCGAAAAAGCTGTCACCAAGCTCGACGAACTGGAGATCAGGAGTGAAAGGCGCAATGGCGGCGTCTTCCTGCACGATCCCTGGGGCATCGGCCTGACCCTGTCTGCCTGACCTCAGGAACCTCAAGGGGTTCCGCGCGTTTCCGTCGCGAAGCAACTGGGCTTCCGGGGATCGTCTATCCATGGGAATTGCCAACGGCATCCGCAAGCAGGCAAGCAAAATAGCAATGGGCGAGCGCCATGTGAGCGCCTGGGCAGAGAAACTCACCCAAGCGACCGAAGAATTGCCACCGCAAGCGCCGATACGCCGTCTGGAAAAAGACGGGCTCGATATCAGCATGGCGTGGGCCGTGATCGGGATCTTCGCGGTGCTCGCCTTTTCGGCCATCTACATGATGTCGTTGATCCTCATTCCGGTGACGCTCGCGGTCGTCGTCGGCATGATCCTCGGTCTACTCGCCGAAAAGCTCAGCAAGCTCGGCGTGCCGCGCATCACCAATGCGGTCGTCCTGTCTACTGCGGTTGCGCTTGTGATCGCGCTTGTCGCCAATTCGCTTGCCGGACCGGTGACAACGCTCATCAACGAAGGGCCGGCCTTCGTCGAGAAGACCTTCAACCGCCTCATGCCCTATCTCGAGCGCATCAAGTGGCTGCACATTACGCCCGAGACTTTCCAGACCGGGCCGATGTCGAGCGAGAAGCTTCTGGAGAACACCGGCAACATCTTGCATCTCGTCGGCGCCAACCTCACCCCTGCCCTCGTGCAGGCGCTGATCTTCTTCGCCGCGCTGCTGCTTTTCCTTGCCGGACGGGTGACGTTGCGCAAATCCATCATCATGGTGTTCCGGTCGCGTTCGCAGCGGCTTGCCGCCATCCGCGTGATCAACGGCGTGGAACAGGTTCTCGGATTTTATTTTGCGACGGCGTCGCTGATCTACGTCTGCCTTGGCCTCGTGATGATGGTGATCGCCTATGTAGGCGGCCTGTCCGCGCCGGTGCTCTGGGGCTTCTTCGCGTTCCTGTCGAGCTTCATCCCCTATCTCGGCATTACGATGATGACGCTGGCGGTCGCCATCGCGGGGATCATCACGCATGACGGCATCGTGGTGGGCCTTATGCCAGCGGCTGCATTCTTCATCGTCCACCTCGTCATGGAAAACCTGATCTTCCCGGCGGTCATGGGAAAGCGCCTGGAAATCAATCCCTTCGTGGTGTTTCTGGCGATTTTGTTCTGGACTTGGATGTGGGGCGCAGTTGGTGCTATGCTCGCGCTACCACTATCGCTGATTGTCATGACCATCGTCGATGAACTTTTCATCGAAGAGAGACTGCAACCGCAATTGCCGAAATAATTGAGGTAAGAAGCGTCAGATGGCAGAAATCGATCTTGCAGAGTCCAGCCAGAACCGGCTGAAGAGCGGCACCTCCCCTTGGAGCCACGCAGGAACAAAGCCCAATTACCAGCCACTTCAGGACAATCTCAAGGTCGACGCCATGGTGATCGGCGGCGGGATTACCGGTGCGCTGATGGGCCAGCACCTCGCGGAACGCGGTCTTTCAGTGGTCATCGTCGACCGCGAGACGCCGGGTCTCGGCAGTACTTCAGTGAGCACCGCCATGCTGCAGTGGGAGATAGACCGAACGCTGAGCGAACTCGAGCGTGCCCACGGCTTCGAACGCGCTGCGGGCATCTACAGGCGGAGCGCAGCCTCGGTCGCCGGCCTCTCCAAGCTGATCGTCGCCCACCGCATCGCCTGCAACCTGCTTCCCCGGCAATCGCTGTTCCTTGCCAACAACCAGGAGGGGGCGGGCGATCTTCGCAGGGAGGTCGAGCTGCGTCGTCGTGCCGGGCTGCCCAGCCGGTATCTGGAACATTGCGATCTCTTTACCGAGTTCGAACTCGACCGCGATGGCGGCATCCTGTCCCGCGGCTCCGCCGAGGCCGATCCGCTGCTCCTGACCTGGGCCCTGCTGGACATTGCCGTGAAGCAAGGCGCGCGCCTGATCGGCGCCTCGGTCACCAAGCTGCATAGCGAAGGTGGGCAGGTCAGCGCCGAGACGGACGGCGCGTTCGTCATCGAGGCGAAAACGGCGGTGCTCGCCACCGGCTACGCGATGCCTGAAATCGATATGCCGAAACAGCACCGGATGACATCGAGCTGGGCGCTGGCGACGATACCGCAGGATCCGGCAGCGCTCTGGCGCGATCAGGTGCTGATCTGGGAAGACAGCCACCCCTATCTCTACATGCGCACGACGCCTGATGGGCGGATCATCGCTGGCGGCGAGGATGACGACACCGTCGACCCCGCGGCCCGCGACGCCAAGCTGGCCGAAAAGATCATGACGATCCGGGAGAAGATGAAGCGGCTCTGGTCCAACGCCGACACCCGCGTCGCGACGGCATGGTGCGGCACGTTCGGGGAGACGTCGGACGGGCTACCGCTGATCGGTCCGGTTCCCTCGATGCCACAAGTCTATGCCGCCTATGGCTATGGCGGCAACGGCATCACCTTCTCCTATCTTGCGACACAGGTTATCGGCGCCATGATCGGCGGAGGGTACCGCGACTGGTTTGATGATTTCGCGCTGGATCGCGACGCGCCCGACGTGCCCCGACCCTCGAACGTGAGTGAGGAAACGCTACAGAGCGCCCTTAGCTAGCTCACTGCGTCGTCCGGTCGTCGCCGGTGTCCTCGACATCCTGCAGCCGGACGAATTCGACACCCTTGGCCTTGAGATCGACGATCGCCTTGGCGACGCCCTCGCCGGCGGCGTGGGTCGGCTGGTTGATGTGGGAGATCACGACGTCGCCGTCCTTGGCCGATGCAATGCGTTTTTCCGTGACAGCGGCGCCGAGCAGCGAGCCGCCGTCTCCATTCACCGAATAACCGGCGATGCGGTACCCCATATCGCGAATCTGGGCGATGGCGGAGAGGTCGTATTTGGCGGTCGAGCCGCGGAACCAGTGCGGCGGAGCAATACCGGCCGCGAGCATCGCATCGGCGCCGCCCTGCACTTCCTGCCGCACGGCCTCGGGCGAGCCCGCGGACGCGATGCCATAGATCGAGACCGGCTTGTCGACGGCTGGAATGTGGTTCTGGCCGTGGTTCTCGAGTTCGAACAGATCGGGATTCTCAAGGAAGACCTGCAGCGCCTGCGGATTGTGCTTCAGCCAGCGCGCAGTGACGAAAATGGTCGCGGGAATGCGCTCCTGGACCAGCACCGAGAGGATGCGGTCGTCGGCCTGACCCATGCAAGCGTCAAAGGTCAGCGCCACCCGCGCGTGACCCTTGATGCCCGACCGGGCAATGCGCAGATGCGGCTCAACCAGCTTCGGCCCTGCTGCCATCTTGGGGGCCTGCACGACCTTCGGGGGTGCGGTGACGACCGGCGCTTCCTCCGGCGGAAGAGAGGCAGCGGACACAATCGAGGCGGAGGCGATCAGCAGCGCCGAGACGAGAAAAATACGATTCATGCCAAAGAGAAGCCGTTCGTGGTTCAAGCGCTGCATAATGCACATCGCGTTCAGGCGCCATGTGGTTTGATGCCGCTTGCGGTCGCTGCTGCGATCCGCCGCCGGCTTCAGCGGTAATTCTGATGCCTGAGGACTAAGGCTTCAGAAAGGCAACGCAGGGCGCGCGCCGCGATCAATCATAGAGGTAATATTTTTCCCACTTCTCGCGCGGGACCTTTTCGCCAATCGTGTATTGCAGATCGCGGACATTGATGTGCTGCGGGCCGGTGATGCAGGTATAGGAGAGATGATACCAGTCTCCCTTGCTGCGGAAGACCGCGCCCGGCGCCTCCAGCCTGTCGTCGCTCGGAACGGGATCCTTGAACGTGTAGGCGATGACCTTGTCGGGCTTGTAGCCGGTCTCGTCCTTGTTGATTCGGCTCATCGCCTCCGTGTCGCAGCTCTGTTCGAGGCGGGTCGCGGGATCGAGCTTTTCGAGTTGCTTCTTGATGGCGGGATCGACTGCGAAGGTTGGAAAAGCAAGGCTAAATGCGGACAGAAGCAACACGAGACGTTTTGGCATTACGGTGGGATTCCTTTGCATTCTCATTCCGGAATCGCCTGTGGAGAACCGTGGTTTTGACGGTCGTACGAGGGGCAAATTCCGGGTGGCATAGCGGACTTTCTTAAACAATATGGTGACATCAAGGCAACGTGAGCATTCCTTCGGTTTTGCCACAGGGCCGTCTTGGGTGCTTGATCCCAGGCATCCGCCTCTCTATCTCTTGCCCACCTGACATCACGTTTCCGGAGCTTTCCTTGACCGTCTTCAAGAACCTGCCGAACCCGCCCGTCGCCGCCAAGAAGCCGATCTCCGATACGCGCCACGGCATCACCCGCACCGACGACTATGCCTGGCTGCGCGCTGACAACTGGCAGGCGATGTTCAAGGATCCCGCGATCCTCGATCCCGCGATCCGCCAGCATCTGGAAGCCGAAAACGTCTACATGAACGCGGCGATGGAGGACACCAAGGCGCTGCAGAAGACGCTGTTTTCGGAAATGCGCGGCCGCATCAAGGAAGACGACAGCTCCGTGCCGATGAAGGACGGCGACTACGCCTACGGCACCTTCTTCGTGACCGGCGGCGAACAGCCGCGCTATTTCCGGATTCCGCGTAACGGCGCCGTCAAGGACGAGGCGATCCGCACCGTTCTGCTCGACGGCGACAAGGAGGCCGCGGGCAAGGCCTATTTCAGGCTCGCCGGCCTCGACCACTCGACCGACCACAGCCGCGGCATCTGGGGTTACGACGACAAGGGCTCCGAGTTCTATACGCTGCGCGTGCGCGACCTTGCGACTGGCGAGGACCTGGCCGACGTGATCGGCAACACCGGCGGCGGCGGCGTCTGGGCGCCCGATGGCAAGAGCTTCTTCTATTCTGCGCTCGATGAGAACCACCGCCCGTCGAAGGTATTCCACCACATTCTTGGCACGCCTCAATCCGAAGACCGGCTGGTCTACGAGGAGAAGGATGCGGGCTTCTTCATGGGCGTCGGCGGTTCGCTGCTCGACGATTTCATCTACATCGACATCCACGATCACGAGACGTCGGAATACCGCCTGCTTTCCACCAAGGACCTGACGGCGGGGCCGAAGCTGGTGGCCGAGCGTGAGGAAGGCATCGAATATTCGATGACGGAAGGAGGTGACGTCTTCTACATCCTGACCAATGACGGCGACGCCAAGGATTTCAAGATCATGGAAGCGCCGGTCGAAAACCCGGGCAAGGCGAACTGGCGCGAGGTCGTGCCGCACAAGCCGGGAACCTTGATCATCAGCCACATGGCTTTTGCCCGCCACCTGCTCTGGCTGGAGCGCAAGGACGGCCTGCCGCAGATCATCATCCGCGACCGTCGCACCGGCGAGGAACACGCGATCGCCTTTGCCGAGGAAGCCTACTCGCTCGGCCTGCAGGGCGCCGCGGAATACGATAGCGACGTCATTCGCTTCTCCTATTCCTCGATGACGACGCCGTCGCAGCTCTATGACTACAACATGGTGACGCGCGAGCGGACGCTGTTGAAGACCCAGGAAGTGCCTTCCGGCCACAATCCTGATGACTACGTCACCCGCCGCGTCTTCGCCCCGGCCTGGGATGGCGTCGAAGTGCCGGTCACCCTGCTCTATCGTAAGGACACGCCGCTCGACGGTTCGGCGCCCTGCCTGCTCTACGGCTACGGCGCCTACGGCATCACCATTCCGGCCGGCTTCAACACCAACTGCCTGTCGCTCGCCGATCGCGGCTTCGTCTATGCCATCGCCCATATCCGCGGCGGCAAGGACAAGGGCTTTGCCTGGTACGAAGACGGCAAGATGGAAAAGAAGACCAACACCTTCAAGGACTTCATATCAGCCGCTGACTATCTGAATCAGGAGAAGTTCACCTCCTACGCCAACATCATCGCCGAGGGCGGCTCGGCCGGCGGCATGTTGATGGGCGCCGTTGCCAACATGGCGCCGGAAAAGTTCGCCGGCCTGATCGCCGCCGTTCCCTTCGTCGACGTGCTGAACACCATGCTCGACGACACGCTGCCGCTGACCCCCCCGGAATGGCCGGAATGGGGCAACCCGATCGAGAGCAAGGAAGACTACGAGCAGATCGCCGCCTACTCACCCTACGACAATGTCGGCGCCAAGGCCTATCCGCCGATCCTCGCGCTCGGCGGTCTCACCGATCCGCGCGTCACCTATTGGGAGCCGGCAAAGTGGGTTGCGCGGCTGCGCGAAAAGACGACCGGCTCGGCGCCGATCCTGTTGAAGACCAACATGGATGCCGGCCATGGCGGTGCATCGGGACGCTTCCAGCGCCTCGAGGAAATCGCCTTCGAGTATGCTTTCGCGATCAAGGTCGCGGGCAAGATATAATCGGCTGGAGGAGCCCGTGACGGTCTATGTGGCGCTCCTGAGGGCGATCAATGTCGGCGGCACGGGCAAGCTGGCCATGACGGAACTGAAGGCGGTCTGTGAAGAACTCGGCTTTAGCGACGTGAAGACCTACATCCAGAGCGGCAACGTGCTGTTTCGCGCTGATGAGGCAGAAGCACAAGTCGAGAAAAGGTTGGACGACGCGCTGGGAAGGCTGCTTGGCAAGAAGCCCGGCGTGATGCTGCGCAGTCGCAAGGAGTTGGAGGCGATCGCCTCCAACGCGCCCTTCCCCGATGCCAAGCCCAACTATCTCCTGGTGAGCTTCCTGCCGGAAGCAGCGCCTGATGACGCGCTGGACAAGATGGTCGCCCCCGATGGCGAAGAGGCCGTTCTCGCCGGGCGCGAAATCTATGTCCACTTCCCTGTTGGCTCCGGCAAATCGAAGCTCAAGCTGCCGGCCTTGAAACCAGGAACGGCACGCAATCTCAATACCGTGCGCAAGCTCGCCGAGATGGCGGCTGCCATGGAGGACGGCCGCTAGGCCGGATCATTGTCGGACGATCTGCGGCTGAAACAGCAGTTTCACGAAGCTGCGCAGCACTAGGACCTGGTCGGAAAGCCCCTGCGGCTCCTTCAGGGCCTTCGACAGGACGATGCCGCCTTCGAGTACCGTCGAAACCATGTCGGCCAGCTGGTCGATCTCGATCGGTTCGCGCGGCGTATAGACCACCATGATCTCCTCGAACATACCGCGGAACCGCCGTCGCCAGGCGAGCACCGCCTGCTTGTTGGTTTCCTGGATGTCGCGGTCGAACAGGCGTTCATAGTAGCAGACCGTTGCCACGAGGCAGCCCGGATGGCCGTTCGGCAGGTCGGACAGCAGTTCGGCAAGCAGCTTCAGACCGAGCAGGAAGGATTGCAGCGGATCGTCGGTCAGCTCGCGGGCGCGGGTGAAGATCTCGTCGTAGATCCGTTCGTCGTTTTCGATGTAGCGCTCGAGCAGCGCCTTGGCGAGCGCGTTCTTGTCCCGGAAATGGTAGAAGAATCCGCTCTTGGTGATGCCGGTCTCGACGATCAGCTCTTCGATCGAGGTACCGCCGAAGCCCTTCTGCAGGACGGCGGCTTCGGCCACATCCAGGATCCGGGTTCTGGTCTCCTCGCCCTTGCGCATCAAATTCCCTGTACCGCCGGTACGGTTTTTGCCCGCCAGCTCTGGTCTATATGGAGGCCTTTTGTCATCCGCCCCGCGGAAGCGACTGAAATCAAAGGCAAACATCATGCGATGCCCAACTATACCGCAAGTCGTCTAGTTTCGCAGCCCGGAAGCGGAGAACTTGTTCGTGAGAATTGCTTGCACATAGAGGGATTGTCATGGCCAAGTACAGACATAGCCTGCCGCAACTCAAGGGCGGCGCATTCGTCACCGACGGCGGCATGGAAACGACCTTCATCTTTCATGACGGGCTGCAGCTGCCGCACTTCGCATCCTTCGTGATGATGGCTTCAGAAGAAGGCCGCGACCGGCTGCGCGCCTACTATCGCCGCTACCTCGACATCGCCCGCAAGCATGGCGCCGGCTTCATTCTCGACAGCCCGACATGGAGGGCGAGCCCCGATTGGGCGGAAAAGCTGGGTTACACGCCGGAGGCGCTGCATGACGCAAACGTTCAAGGCATTGCCCTGCTTGCGGGCTTGCGCGAGCGGCACGAGGAACCGGGCCGGCCGATCGTGCTCAGCGGCGCGATGGGGCCACGCGGCGATGGATACAAGGCCGGCCGGATGAACGCCGCCGAAGCCGAGGATTATCACAGCGTCCAGATCGGCAGCTTTGCCGAGAGCGATGCGGACATGATCTCCGCCGTCACGCTTAATAACATCGACGAGGCAATCGGTATCGCCCGAGCGGCCTCGGCCCATGGCATACCCTGCGCGATCTCCTTCACCGTCGAGACCGACGGCAAGCTGGTGACCGGGCGCAGCATGCAGGAGGCAATCGAGACGACGGATGCGGCGACCGGCGGTTCGGTGGCCTATTACATGATCAATTGCGCGCATCCGACGCATTTTGCCGAGGCGCTGGATCATCGCGCGGGATGGACAAAACGTATCCATGGACTGCGGGCCAATGCCTCGCGCATGAGCCATGCCGAACTCGACGACAGCGAAACGCTGGATGCCGGCGATCCGGTCGATCTCGGGCAGCGGTACAGGGAGTTGATGCAGAGAATGCCGCAAATCAGGATCGTCGGCGGCTGCTGCGGCACCGATCACAGGCATGTTGCCGCGATCTGCGAGGCTTGCCTGCCGGCGCTTCCGAGTGCCGCTTGACGGTTAGTGTTCTCCGGCGTGCGCAGCCTTGCCGGCGTTGTGACCGCTGATGTCGGCGCCGGCGCTGCGCGAAAAGCGCAGGTTCCAGAAGGTCGCGGTGATCGAGATCGCGGTGACGAAGAGGAAGGCGGCGGAGAAATCGTGGAGCTGCGGCGTCTCGCTGCCGTTGACCGTCATCGACGTGTGCAGCGCCAGCGCGCCGACGCAGATGCCGAGCGACAGCATCAGCTGCTGGAACGTCGTGTAGAAGCTGGTGGCCGAGCTCATGCGATCGCGGTCGATCTCGTCATAGGCCACCGTGTTGTAGGCCGTGAACTGGAACGACATGAAGAAGCCGCACATGACGAGGATCGCGAAGATCAAGCCGAGCGGCCAGTCGGGCCGGAAGGCGGCGCAGAGCGCATAGCCTAACGTGGCGATGACGCCGTTGGCGACCAGTGCGTTGCGGAAACCGAAGCGGCGCAGCACCCGGGGCGCTACGGCCTTCATCGCCATAGAGCCGAGGGCTGCGGCGGTGACGAGCTGACCGGCCTTGGCCGCAGACAATCCGAAACCGACCTGGAAATAGAGCGGCAGCAGGAAGGGTTGCGCGCCCTGCGTGATGCGGGTCAGCGAACCGGCGATCACCGATGTGCCGAAGCTCGGCACCTTCATCAGCGAGAAGTCCATGATCGGCGCCGGGTGGCGGCGGGCATGCTTGAGATAGGCGACGCCGAAGAGCAAGCCGACGGCGATGAGGAACAGCGAGAAAGCACCCTCGCCGGGGCGGCTCGAGCTTTCGAAACCGAACAGCAGCGAGCCGAGCGCGATACCGGAGAGGATGAAACCAACCGTATCGAAACGGCGCTTCGCCTCACCCTTGAAGTCCTCGATGAAGATCGAGACCAGAGTGAAGCCGATGATGCCGATCGGCACGTTGATGTAGAAGATCCAGCGCCAGTCGAGATAGGTGACGATCAGGCCGCCGACCGGAGGGCCGAGGATCGGTCCGATCAGCGCCGGCACCAGCAGCCACGACATGGCGTTGACCATGTCCTTGCGGGAGACGCTGCGCAGCAGCACGAGGCGCCCGACCGGCAGCATCATCGCGCCGCCAAGCCCCTGCAGCAGTCGCGCCAGCACGAGACAGAGGAGGTTCGGCGACAGCGCGCAGAAGATGGAACCCGTGACGAACACCGCAATCGCCGAGCGGAAGACGGTGCGCGAGCCGAAGCGGTCGGCAATCAGGCCGCTCGCCGGAATGAAGATCGCGAGGCTGAGAAGGTAGGAGGTCAGCGCGATGCTCATCGACGGGGCGCTGACGCCGAAATCGCGCGCCATGGTCGGCAGCGCCGTTGCCAACACGGTGGCGTCGAGCTGCTCCATAAACATGGCGCTCGCCACGATCATCGCTATCACGCGGAAATTGGGCTTGGCGCGCCCGACGGCAGCCGCCTGATAGATCTGATCCGACATCGTCAGGGATCACTCGCGATGGCGTGGCCGGCGCGGAAGCGATGGCCGCGGTATGGTATGGCGTGATGCCAAAAGGGGATTGGAGCTCCTTGTATACGCCCGCAAATGTGGCGTCGTTATGCTTATATGGAAAGGCAGCCGTGCCACCCGGGAATGGCTGGGCTACTGAAGCGCCGCACGACCAGCCGCAAGCTCGGAGCAAGGGCTCCCGGCTTGCGTCGTGCGTGCCGGAGCCCTACCTAAAGCATATGACCCTTGCTCGGAATGCATCCCCTTCGCGGCCCTTCGCCTTCGACAACAGCTATGCGCGGTTGCCACAGCAATTCTTTACGCGCCAGGCGCCCTCGCAGGCCGCCGAGCCGTGGCTCATCAAGCTGAACGAGCCGCTTGCGGAAGAACTCGGCCTCGATGTGGAGGCGCTGAAGCGCGACGGTGCGGCGATCTTTTCGGGCAACCTCGTGCCTGAAGGCGCCGATCCCTTGGCGATGGCCTATGCCGGGCACCAGTTCGGCTCCTTCGTGCCGTTGCTCGGCGACGGGCGGGCGATACTGCTTGGCGAAGTGATCGACCGAAACGGCCAACGCTGGGACATCCAGCTGAAGGGTGCGGGCCAGACCGCCTATTCCCGCCGCGGCGATGGCCGCGCCGCTCTCGGCCCGGTGCTTCGGGAATATATCGTCAGCGAAGCGATGTATGCGCTCGGCATTCCCGCAACCCGGGCGCTTGCCGCCGTTTCGACCGGGCAGCCCGTTTATCGCGAGAACATTCTGCCGGGTGCAGTGTTTACCCGTGTTGCCGCAAGCCACATCCGCGTCGGTACGTTCCAGTTCTTCACCGCGCGCGGTGATACCGACGGCGTTCGGGCGCTGGCCGATTATGTGATCGACCGGCACTATCCGGAACTTAGGGACAGAGACAATCCCTACCTCGCGCTCTACGAGGCCGTCTGCGAGCGACAGGCGGCGTTGATCGCCAGGTGGCTGCACATCGGCTTCATCCACGGCGTCATGAACACCGACAACATGACCATTTCGGGCGAGACGATTGATTTCGGCCCCTGCGCCTTCATTGATGAATACCATCCCGGCACCGTCTTTTCCTCGATCGACCAGGGTGGCCGCTATGCCTATGCCAATCAGCCCGGCATCGGCCAATGGAACCTGGCGCGGCTCGGCGAAACCCTGCTGCCGCTCTTTGATGCGGATGCGGAAAAGGCCGTCGAGCTCGCCAACAGTGTGATCCAGCAATATGGCGAGCGCTTCCAGATCCACTGGCTGCGCGGCATGCGCGAGAAGATCGGCCTCTCGACCGTCGAAGACGGCGATCTGGACCTCATTCAGTCGCTGCTTGCCGCGATGCAGGCGAGCCAGGCCGACTTTACCCTCGCCTTCCGCCGCCTTTCCGACGCCACCGGTCCAGGAGATGGCGAGGCACTGTTCCTCTCGACCTTCCGGGAACCGGACGGGGCGCGCGAATGGCTTGCCCGCTGGCGCGACCGCCTCACCCGTGACGCGGACCGGACCGAAGCCGAGCGCAGGGCGGCGATGCGTTCGGTCAATCCCGCCTTCGTTCCGCGCAACCACCGCATCGAGCAGGCGATCAACGCCGCCGTCGAGGATGCGGACTTTTCGCTGTTCGAGGTGTTGCTTGCCGTTCTTGCCAAGCCCTATGACGACCAGCCGGAGTTTGCGGCCTACATGGAGCCGCCGAAGCCGGAAGAACGCGTGCTGCAGACCTTCTGCGGCACGTGATCGGATGCAAACCTATCCCCTCTGACACCTATGGTCGCAGTTGACGCCCATTGCGACCGCTCTATCTCGCTGATTAGAAGGCATTTTTCGCGCCTGACCGCACCCGGCTAACCTCAGCGGGAGTTCCCCATAATGGTAGTAATCGTCATTACCTCCGTTCTTTTCATGCTCCTCGGCCTTGCCCTGGTCGGCGGCGGGCTTTGGCTCATCATACTTGGCGGCAGCTTCTTTTATCTCTTCGCCGGTGCGATGTTTCTCCTCACCGCCGTCCTGCTTCTGCTGCGTCGGGCAGCCGCCCTGTGGGTCCACGCGGCCCTGATCATCGTTGCGCTAGTCTGGGCGATCTGGGAGGTCGGTTTCGATTGGTGGCAACTCGGTCCGCGCGGCGGGCTGATCATCCTGCTCGGATTGTGGCTGCTGACGCCCTGGATCCGCCGCCCCCTCGGCTCCCAGAGTCCGACCGGGACGTCCTACGGGGCAAGCCACTGGCCGCTTACCATTCCGGTGCTGATTGCCATCGCCGTTGCGAGCTTCTCCATGACGAAGAGCCCGCATGACCTGCACGGCAGCTTGCCGACCGAAGTTTCCGGCACGACGACAGTCGGCGGCACCGTTCAGGACGGCGAATGGCACCAGTATGGCCGCACCCCGTTCGGACAGCGCTACTCGCCGCTCGACCAGATCACTGTCAGCAACGTCAAGGATCTCAAGGAGGTCTGGCGCTATCAGACCGGTGACGTGAAGCGACCCGATGATGTCGGCGAAACGACCTACCAGGTGACGCCGCTGAAAGTCGGTGACACGCTGTACCTCTGCACGCCGCACAACTGGGCGATCGCGCTCGACGCCAAGACCGGCAAGGAGAAGTGGAAGTACGATTCCAACTCCGGCATGAACCCCGACCGGCAGCACCAGACCTGCCGCGGCGTCACCTATTACCACGACACGGCGACGGCTGCCGGCCAGCCCTGCGTCGATCGGGTCTACCTGCCGACCTCGGATGCGCGGCTGATCGCACGCGATGCGCTCGACGGCAAGGTCTGCACGAGCTTTGCCGATCAGGGCGTGCTGCATCTTGAGCAGGGCATGAAGTACAATCCGGCCGGCTACTACTATTCGACCTCGCCGCCGGTCGCGGTCGCCGGCAAGCTGATCATCGGCGGGGCCGTCAACGACAACTATTCGACGCACGAGCAGTCCGGCGTCATCCGCGCCTTCGACATCAATTCAGGCGCTCTGATCTGGAACTGGGACTCCGGCAATCCCGACGTGACCACGCCCCTGCCCCAGGGCCAGACCTACACCACCAACTCTCCGAACAGCTGGTCGGTCTTCAGCGTCGATGACGGACTCGGCATGGTCTACATCCCGCTCGGCAACCAGGTGCCGGACCAGCTCGGCATGAACAGAAGCGAAAACGTCGAGAAATTCTCCTCCTCGATCGTGGCGCTCGACCTCAACACCGGGCAGCTGAAATGGGTCCAGCAGTTCGTCCATCACGATCTCTGGGACATGGACGTGCCGGCCCAGCCGGTGCTCTTCGACATGAAGAAGCCCGATGGGACCGTCGTTCCGGCGCTGGTCGGCCCGACCAAGCAAGGCGATATCTACGTGCTCGACCGTCGTACCGGCGAGCCGATCATTCCCTTCAAGGAAATCCCCGCGCCATCAGGTGCCATCCCTGAGGATCATACGTCGCCGACGCAGCCGATCTCCGACCTCACCTTCTCGCCGCCCCCGCTGCAGGAGAAGGACATGTGGGGCGTGACGCTGCTCGACCAGCTCGCCTGCCGCATCGATTTCCACCGATACAAATATGAAGGGCGATATACGCCGCCTTCGCTTGAAGGTTCGATCATCTACCCCGGCAATTTCGGCACCTTCAACTGGGGCAGCGTTGCCGTCGACCCGGGGCGGCAGATCATGTTCGGCATGCCGACCTATCTTGCCTTCACCTCGCGGCTGGTTCCCGCTGCCGACATCCCGCCGAGGGGGCAGGATGAGAAAGGGAGCGAACAGGGCCTCAACCTCAACGACGGCGCACCCTACGGCGTCTTCATGGGACCGTTCCTCGGACCGCTCAAGATCCCCTGCCAGGCGCCGCCATGGGGCTACGTCGCCGGCGTCGATCTCCTCACCGGCAAGATCGCCTACAAGCTGAAGAACGGCACCGTGCACGACATGACGCCGCTGCCGCTGCCCTTCAAGGTCGGCGTACCCGGCATCGGTGGTCCGATGCTGACCAAGGGCGGGATCGCCTTCCTCGGGGCTGCCGTCGACAACTACCTGCGGGCCTACGACGTCACCAACGGCCAACAACTATGGCAGGCCCGTCTGCCGGCCGGCGGCCAGGCGACGCCGATGACCTATACGACCAGCGACAACAAGCAGTTCGTCGTCATGGTCGCCGGCGGACATGGCTCGGTCGGCACCAAGCCCGGCGACTACGTGATCGGCTACGCCCTGCCCTGACGCCTCGAAACCCATTGGATGGCCGCCACTTGTCCCGGCCATCCGAGCCCGCCGACACAAGCTCCGGGCAGGACTGCCGCGCCATTCTCCGCGCATTGCTCAAAGGAGAATTTTCATGAAGATCGGCAGCAGCATTTCCAGCACCTATGGACTGAGCAACCTCTTTTCCCAATCCGGCCAGCGCAACAAGCAACAGACAAGCGATATCGACGTCAGCGTTCGCCAGAGCGGCGCGGCGCTGCAGCCAAGCAGCACGCCGACGTCGATCTCCAGCACGATGTGGGCGCTGCAGGCGAGCGGCACCGTGACCATGGATGGCACAGAAGATCCCGCGAAAGCACGCCATGACGCTGTTGTCTCCGAGTTTACCGATCTCGCCGACCAGACCCCGGCGGAGCGGATCCGCGACCAGGTCCTTCAGCGGCTCGGCCTGACCGAGGACGATCTCAAGGCGATGCCGCCGGAACAGCGCGAGGCCATCGAAAAGCAGATTGCCGACGAACTGAAGCGGCAGCTGACCGGCGACGGCGACAGCAAGGACAAGCCAAGCGCCGATACGATCATCAGCGCCTAGATGTGGAGCTGGCGTAGTCGCGCTTTGCCTGCCGGTCGATCCGGCGGACCGTTTCTGACGACCGGAAGGCGGCAGAACGGGCTCGATGACGGATTGGGACATTTTTTGCTGTCGGCACCGGAGGGAGGATGATCTAACTGCACAAGCTGGATCCGCATCAATGTCCAGGGAGGGAAGATCGTGATGAAGAAGCGGTTTGCGATCGCGGCAGATGCTGCGCTCCTGCTGGCGAAGAACGCTGCAGAGGTCCCTCACAGCCACGCCTTAGTTGCCCCGACGCTCTTGCGATCCCAGGTATTGGCCCGCCTCTATTCGGCGGTTCACAATGGCGATCTGGACAAGAGGGAAGCTGACGATCAGCTGGACTATCTGCGCGGTCTGAGAATTCGACTGCTCGGCGACCGCGAGTTGCAGCGGTACGCGTGGAACATCGCCAGCAAACTCGAATGGACGAATACCTATCGTGCCGAATACATCGCCGTCGCGCAGCTCCAGGCGGACGCATTGGTTACCCTGGACCCTGATCTTGCCGCGGCGGCGCAGTCCTTCGTCCGCGTTGCCTCGGTGGAGGACCTGCTCGCAACGATCGCGTGAGTATGGCGATAGGTGACAACAGGGCGGCTGCTTTCGGCCCTTTGCGGATATAGATACGTCGCAAAACTTCGAATTTTTGCGACTAAGTCTTGCTGGAGGATCATTCCGGTTCTTTGCAAACAGCTTCCACTCTATGCCCATCCGGATCGATAACGAATGCTGCGAAGTAGTCGGGTCCGTAGTGGGGTCGGAGACCTGGCGCTCCGTTGTCCTTACCACCATGATCCAGGGCGGCCCGATGGAACAAGGTGACCGCGCCTCGACTTGGAGCGGCAAACGCAAGATGGAAGCCCGGCCCCGGGCAATGAGCATTTTCGCCTCGAAGCTTGATCGTAAATTTGTCGCCACCGCCGGGCAGGCCGTAACCAACTGCCTGGTCTGGATCGCCGGGCGCCAGGTCTTCCCAGACGCGGACATAGCCGAGAGGTTTAAAGGCAGCGTCATAGAAAGCGACGGACCTTTCGATGTCCGCGACCCCAAACGAAATGTGATGCAGCATCAGCTCCCCTTCTTTTTCCCGACTTTTGCGACGTCGCAGAATAGGGAGTTTTGCGGCAGCCGCAATGTCTCCTGTTGCCGCAAAGCGGTCATGTTGAGTTGCCAAAGGACCAGTGGCGCCACATTTCACGAAACCTGCCTGGCACAACGCTTCAGTTCGGCGGTGAAGCCTTCACAAACTGATTCAGATCGAGGCGACGGAGATTCACGTTTCCGTCGCATCCCTTTGAGAGGAAAGCGCTATCCGACCATATCAGCCACGATCTTTCCGACCTCGGCGAAGACAGGGTTGATCTCGGAGACCGGCGCCTTGGCCTGCGTCACATAGGCCGCGACCAGGATCGCGCCGTGACCGGGCGGCCAGACGACGGCGATATCGGCGGCGCTGCCGTTGTTGCCGGTACCGGTCTTGTCGCCGATCTTCCAAGTATCCGGCAGGCCGGCGCGCAGCCGCGCTGCGCCTGTCGTGTTCGCCTCCATCCACGCCGCCAGCTTGTCGCGTGACGGTTCCGACAGGGCCGAGCCCAGCGTCAGGTTGCCGAGCGTGTCGACCATCGCGTCCGGGGTGGTCGTATCCTGCGGGTCGCCGTCCTTGGCTTCGTTGAGCGCTGTTTCCCAGCGGTCGAGCCGGGTCGACCGATCGCCGAGCATGCGCAGCCATTTGGTGAGCTCGGCCGGTCCGCCGAAGCTTTCCAGCAGCAGGTTGCCGGCCGTGTTGTCGCTCAGCGTGATCGCCGCCTCGCAGAGTTCACCGATGCTCATGCCCTCGCCGCCGACGTGCTTTTCCGTTTCCGGTGAATAGGTGACGAGCTTGTCCTGTTCGTAGACGACGCGCCGCTCGAGATTTTCCTGCCCCTTGTCGACACGCGCCAGCACCAACCCCGCAGCCAGGACCTTGAAGGTGCTGCAGAGGGGGAAGCGTTCGGTCTCGCGGTAGCCGAAGGAGATGTTGGTCTCGGTGTCGATCGCGGACACGCCGATACGACCGCCGATCGCCTTTTCGAGCGCGTCCATCCGCCGGTTGATTTCATCGTCGCTGTCTTCCGACCACGCAACGCGCGGCAGGAGCAAGGCAGGTGAAAGCAGTGCCGAACCGAGAAGGGTTCGGCGGCGGATCGAAAAGCCACGCATGAAAATTCCTCTGCCTCAAATCAATGGATACAGGGCTAGAGACTGATTGTGGCCCGGATGAGTCGCGTCAAGCGGCGGCGGCCGTCCGGGTTACCTCGACGGTGACGTGCGAGAGGCCGGCAACACCTCCAAGCTTTGCCTTGTAGAAGGCCGGGCTTTCCGGCTGCGGCGTCACGAGAGCGACGATCGCGGCGTGGTGGCCGGGACCGACCTGCCAGACATGGAGATCGGTGATCCGCTCGCCGCCCGTTTCCAGCGCCGAACGGATCTCGTGCTGCAGGTCCGTCTCCCGCGGCACGACATCGAGCAGCACGCGGCCCGACGATTTCAACAGGCCCCACGACCACTGGGCGATGATCAGGCCCCCGACGATGCCCATCAGCGGATCTAGCCAGAGCCAGCCGTAGAGGCTGCCGAACAGCAGTGCGGCGATGGCAAGTACCGAGGTCAGCGCATCGGCGATGACGTGGACATAGGCGGCGCGCATGTTGTTGTCGGCGGCATGTGCGGAATGTGCATGGTCGCCATGGTGGGCATCATCGCCGTGATGGTGGTGCTCGTGATGGTGGGAACGGCCATGGCTGTGGCCATGATGGTCGTCCTTCAGCAGCCAGGCGCTCGCCAGATTGACGAGCAGACCGACGACAGCAACGCCGATCGCCTGTGCGAAGCTGATCGGCACCGGATGAGTGATGCGCAGGAAGCTCTCCCAGGCCATCAGGAGCGCAATCAGCATCAGGATGATGGCGCTGGCGAAACCGGCGAGGTCGCCGAGCTTGCCGGTGCCGAAGGTGAAGCGCGGATTGTGCGCCTGACGGCGCGCATAGAGATAGGCAACCGCCGAGATCAGCAGCGCGCTCGCATGGGTCGACATGTGCCAGCCATCGGCGACCAGCGCCATGGAGCCGTAGTAGCTTCCGGCGCCGATCTCGACCACCATCATGACGGCGGTGAGCGCAATGACGAACCAGACGCGCCGGGCGTTGCGATCGTGGTCGGCGCCCAGGAAAACGTGGTCGTGCTCGAGTGTTTGGGTCTGTGCGCTCATCGCACGCTCCTTGTGTCGGTTGTCTCAGCGAATATAGGTTCGCAGAACTTCGGAAATTTCCTCGACGGCCTCCATCCGGGCCTTCTCATCGGCGGCATGCAGGACATGCTCGTGCAGATGGTCGTCCAACACCTCGCCGGTCAGGCCGTTCAGGGCGCCGCGGATCGAGGCAAGCAGCTGCAAGATCTCTCCGCAGGGTCGCTCCGCCTCCAGCGCACGCTCGACGGCTTCCAGTTGGCCTTTCAGACGGCTGACGCGAGCCAGCAGCTTCTTCTTCTGGTGCGTGGTGTGGGACATAAGCTTATCCATTTAGCATAGGGGGGTACCCTATATACAAATATCCCTGCGATGAAAAGCGACATCAACGGCCTCGCGATTTCGGCGGCAAGAACGATCAGCGGCGACGTACAGATCGCCATGACACTTGCCGATCTGGCTCTCGATGTCGGTGACCGAGCGATCGGACGGCTGCGTCAGGCGACGCTGTTCGTGCCTCCAAGCGCGAGCTCATAAAACCCATTGACAAACACGGCGTTCTGGATGATCTATCGGGGCATGATCAAGAACGCGCACATCACCAGCTCGTATTTTTGGCTGTACCTGTAAGGGGCGGCCGGACAGATCATATTGTCAACAAGCCGCCGTCAGGCGGCTTTGTTGTATCGGCAGCGTCCTGACGGCAGAACACCACACAAGGACGCGAAGACCATGCTTGAAATCGAAGACACCGAAATCTCATTGATCCGCCCGCCGGTGATCAATATCCGCGCCGCCAAGCCGCGCGACCTCCCCGAGCTCAACGAAATGATCGGCCTGCTGGCCAAGCACCACGGCGATCCGGCCGCATCGAGCCCGGAGCAGCTCGAACGTGACCTGTTCGGCCCGGTGCCGTGGATCACCGCCCTGGTTGCCGAAAGCGACGAAGGCCTGATCGGCTACGCCATTCTCGTGCCGCTCTACAGGGCGCAGGACGGCGCGCGCGGCATGGATCTGCATCATCTCTTCGTGCGGGACGGCCATCGCGGCCACGGCGTCGGTCAGCATCTCGTCAACCGCGCCCGCGACACGGCCCGCGGTGCAGGCTGCGGCTACCTCTCAGTCAGCGCCGCCACGGGCAACGTGCAGGCCCATCGCTTCTACGAGAATATGGACTTCGTGCCTCGCCCGGTCACCGGCATGCGCTATATGCAAGCTTTGGCATGAGCGGCATTGGCCGCCCCGGACAGCCTGCAAGGAGAAACGGATGACCCGACTTGCAATCGTCCTCACCGATGGATTCGCCGACTGGGAGGTCGCCCAACTGACGGCCTCCGCGCGCTCCTATTTCGGCTTCGACGTGGTGATCGCAACGCCCGACGGCGCTGAAGTGCGCTCGATGGGTGGCATGCGCGTCGCGTCAGACAGCGTCGCGGAAAACCTGCATGCCAACGCCTTCGACGGCCTGGTGCTGTGTGGGGGCACGATCTGGGAAACCGAAAAGGCGCCCGATCTGAAGCCTGTGATCGACGACTTCACTACGCATGGCAAGCTCGTGGCGGGAATCTGCGGCGCGACGCTGGCGCTTGCGCGCGCCGGCGCATTGAATGCGACCGACCATACCAGCAATGCCGCCGATTTCATCGCCAGTGCGCCGGGCTATGCCGGCCACGCGCGCTACAAGGACAGCCCGCAGGCAGTGCGTGCCGGAAAGCTGGTGACGGCGCCGGGATCGGCACCGATGACCTTTGCTGCTGAAATCTACCGCGCCCTCGGGCACGCAGGCGACGACCTGGATCAATACGTCCTGATGTTCGGCGCCGAGCATCAGCCGAAGGCGGCCTAGGCCGACGCGCGCCCTTGGCTCATCGAAGCACCGGCTCGCCGTGGAAGCGGCGGCGCGAGGGCTTGGAAACGCCGAAGCCCACCTCCATCATCAGGCGTGGTTTCGTCTTGGCGACCGTGCCCATATGAAAGCCGAAGGGATCCTCGGCGAAGCCGAAGCCGGCCGCGCCGGTCAACGTCGTCACGCTCTCCTTGCCGTAAAATTCGACGATCTCATGCGCGGGGTGGCCGACCAGAAGGGTGAACTGGTGCTTGATGCGCCGTTTGTTGTGGCTGCCCCGGACATAGACATGCGGACCGGTGCCCTCGTCGACATCGACGAGATAGAAGAAGAACTTTAGCATCCGCCAGTCATCGAGATCGAAGTGATACTTGTCCAGCGACGCCAGGCTGCGGTCGGCTTCGCTGGCCCTTGTCGGAAAGCTCCACCAGGTACGGGTGGTGATCAGCCGGGCCTGCGCACCGAGGTAGCAACGCGCAATCTCCGACAGAACCGGATCGCGCTGGACGGCACGAACGGCCGGGCAATCAAGCGCCCGCTCGAAATGGTGGCCGCTCAGGATCGGCCGCCCCCATTGCTGCTCCACGGCTCGATGATCGGACGCCAGGAACTCGATCTTGCGATCGAAATTTCCAAAGCATGGGGTCGCGCCTGCAAAGCTGGCTATTTCACGGGTGATCGCCTCGGGTAGGCTCAGGTTCGGAAATATCCCGTCGCGCCGCAGCGCCGCGACGGCATCCGCATGATTCACGCCCTTGAAGAGGGTCGGCAGATTCTCGATCGCACCATTGCTGCGCCGCGCGGTCAGCCAATGTACCTTGCGCGCCGGGACGGTGCGCGCCAGCAGGAACATCGGCAGCCAGGCAGGATTTTCGCGGATGTCGGCCATGTAGGTCGGCAACCGGGCAACCATGCGCCGTAATTTGCCGCCCTTGCGGGCGACGGTTTCGAGATCATCCGCGGAGTTGACCGACGTAACATGCATGCGGCTGTCCTTTCGGAAGACGTTCTTGGGCGTCGTTCGGAAAGCGAACCGGGGTTCGCCACAGGGCATTCCAGTGCGTGGAGCCGAGTGGAGTGCTGCAATGCGGCATTTTTGAGATATCGCTAATATTAATGGCTCGGAACCGCCTTCAGGTAAGCTGCGATCGCCTCGAGCTCCGGCTTCGGCAGACGAGCGAGGTTGCGCTGCACCTCCGCCATCGAGCCGCCTGCCGTATCGAAGTCGGGCGTGAAGCCGGTTTCCAGATAGTTGGCGATATCGTCCTGGCTCCATGAGCCGACGGTCTTCGACCCTGGCGTAATGTTAGGGATGCGGCCCCGGCCTTCCGGGTTCGGTGCTCCCGACAGCCAAGTGTTTGCCACGAAGCCGCCAAGCCGATCGCGCGGCGTGTGGCATTCGCCGCAGTGGCCGGCGCCTTCGACCAGATACTGGCCGCGCTTGACCTTGTCGTCGACATTGGCCGCGAGCACGACGCGCGGCTCGTCGTTGAAATAGAGGAACTTCCAGCCGCCCAATGCCAGCCGGATGTTATAAGGGAAAGGCAATTCGTGCGGCGGGGCGACGTTCCCGCTCTTCGGCAGCGTCTTCAGATAGCCGAAGAGATCGTTGATGTCCTTGTCGCTGATCCGGGCATAGGAATTGTAGGGAAAGGCCGGATAGAGATGCTGTCCGTTCGGCGAGACGCCACGCTTCATCGCATTGCCGAACTGCGCCAGCGTCCATGTCCCGATGCCCGCCTTCTCATCGGGCGAGATGTTGGGCACGTGGAATGTGCCAAAGGGGCTCTTCAACGCCAGGCCGCCCGACAAGGTGAGCTTGGCATCGCCCTCCGATCCCGGCGCGGCGTGGCAACTGACGCAGCCACCCGTCCAGAAGACCATCTCGCCGTTCTTCAGGTCGGGGTCGCCGAGGTTGGCCCAGTGGCTTTCGGGGAGCGCGTTGGGCGCGGTGATGAAATAGAAGACCGCCCCGCCAATGACGAATACACCGACGAGACAGAGCAAATACCGGACGAACCTGCGGATCATTCACCGCTCCTGTTGCCAACCGCTTTGCGGAAAACATAAAACGATCCGCACCGGCGGCAAGGCTGGCACGGATCGTTCGAGTAAAATGCCTGGATCGCTATTCGGTCTTTATGCGGAATTTCTCATGACAGCCGCCGCAGTTGCCGCCAAGCGCCTTCAGAGCGCCGCCGACTCCGGCCGCGTCGGTCGGAAGCTGGGCGAGAACCTTGTCGGCATCCGCTGAAAGCTTCGCCGCACGAGCCTTGAAATCCTCGTGATCTTCCCAGATCTTCGGACTTGCTGCCTTATCCCCGGTTTCGGTGCCTGGCTTGAATTGATCCGGGAAAACCTTTGCCGTTTCCGAGATCGTCATCAGGGCAGCCTTCACCGCTTCCGCATCAAAGGGCTTCTCGCCCTTGGCGATCGCTGTCATCGCCCCTGCCGCGCCCCCGACCTTCTTCATCAGCGCAGAACGTGCTTCGTGCGTGCCGTCCTCCGCTGCAATCGCAACGCCTATCACCCCCAGACCGGCGATGAGCACTGCCGCGGTTATAGCTTTCAGTCTCATGTCTGCACTCCTGTTTGATTACCAAAGGTCCTCAAAGCCCCGGCTTCGCTGGACGGGCGGCATCATTGCAAATTTTTCAGACCAAAAAAGTAACAAGTGGGTGAGACATCAGGAAAGATCGAGCATCAGGAGCACGCCTCATACGGACACGCGCCAGCCATGCCATGCCGTCAGCATTGAGACGGCGATCAGAAGGGCGCCTGCGACCCGTCCGACGAGGATCGTCGCCTTGGGATTGGACACCAGCAAAGTGCGGCTTCGCGCCGCTGTCAGCGCTAGACTGCCATAGACAGCGGCCTGCGTCGCCATCGTCATAAAGCCCATGACCAGGCCCTGCGCCCAGATCGGTCCGTAGATCGGCTTCAGGAATTGCGGGTAGACGGCGATCATGAAGAGATAGGCCTTGGGATTCATCAGGCAGGTCGCCGCGCCCTGGCGGAAGGCCCGCCAGCCCGAGCCCAGACCGCCCGCCCCGACGGTCTCCACGGTGATTGAACTGCGAATCAGCGTGTAGCCGATCCAGGCCATGTAAGCGGCGCCGGCAAAAAGCAGCGGGTTGAACAGGGTCGGCAGGAGGACGGCGAGCACACCGACACCGATCGCGCCATAGAACGAATGCACCGCCCCGCCCGCCACGATGCCGGCGGTCGCGGCAATGCCCGTGCGCCTGCCGCCGGTCAGGGAATTGGCCAGCACGAACAGCATATCCATCCCCGGGACAATGATGATGCCGAAGAGAAGGGTGAAGTAGAGCCAGAGATTTTCGCTGTAAGTCATGTCAGTTGCCCGCTATCCAATTCAAGGTCGATTTCCAAGACCGTGTTGATTTTCAATTCGATAGGGAAAGCTATACGACTGCCCAACTGACAGTGTATTGTCAGGAGCCTGGATTAACGGAGGCGAAAAATGCGCAAGGCCTCACGGCTTTTCGAGATCATCCAGATCCTGCGATTGGCGACCAGACCGATGACGGCGGCGGCCATGGCGGAGACGCTTGAGGTGACCGTGCGCTCGATCTATCGCGACATCGCCGCCTTGCAGGCGATGCGGGTTCCGATCGAGGGCGGCCGGGGCATCGGCTACATCATGCGGCCGGGCTTCGACCTGCCGCCGCTGATGTTCTCGGTCGAGGAAATGGAAGCCATCGTCTTGTCGCTGGCGTTACTCGATCGGACCGGCGACGAGGAGCTCAAGCGGGCGGCCAAGGGCGTCAACCAGAAGATAACAGGCGCTGTACCTGCGCCGCTGCGCCAGGCGATGGAACGAAAAGCGCTCTACGCCTGGGGATCGGTTGCCCAATCTCCTGTCGGACTCGATCTTGGTCTGGTTCGTCGCGCCATCCGCGACGAACAGAAGCTGCAACTTGACTACCGCGACGAACTCGGGCGCGCGACGGAGCGCAGGATCCAGCCGATCGCCCTCATCTATTACTCGCAGACCGCCAACATTGTCGCCTGGTGTGAGCTGCGTCAGGCAATCCGCAATTTCCGCAGCGATCGTGTGGAGCATTGCGAAGCGGCAGACGCCTATTTCCGAGGCGAAGGCGACCGGTTGCGGCAGCTCTGGACGAGCGAGTGGATGAGCCCGCCAGCCACCGCAACCGCCTGAGTGGATGAAAGGTGCGCACCAGTGCTCTCCGCTTCCGCCCCAGTTTCACGGTCGGTGAAGTTGGCGCGAATCAGGTTTCGAACTCTTCGTCCAGGACCGGTGCGTCGGGCTTCTGCCGATCCAAACTCTCACGATAGCGGACGCAACCTCGGAGGAACGTCGGCCAAGGAGGCACCGCGATGTCGGGATTGAGCTTTTCCGGCAGCATTTCCCAGAGCTGAGGATGATGCCAACAGAGGTCGTGACCTGTGGCGTCGCGGTGTTTTCTGATCGCGTCGCGGAGGCGCTTCGCCTCCGTGATCAATTCGTTGCGCGACATCGTATCGAGGTCGGCATCCATCTTGCGTTCCTTCCAGTTTCATCGCTCGTGTTCACGCGTCGTCTTCGCGCTTGGGAACCTCAAGCTCGATCATCACGGGCGCGTGGTCGCTCGTATGTTCCCAGCTCCTGGGCTTCCTGCGCACGCTCGCCGACTTGAGCCATGGGGCGATCATCGGGCTGAGCAGGAAATGGTCGATCCGGAGACCAGCGTCGCGTTCGAAGGAGTTTCGCCAGTACTTCCAGAAGGTATAGATGCGCTCGTTCGGATGCAGGTGCCTTACGGCGTCGGTCCAACCTTGTGCGACCAGATCGGCATAGGCCTTGCGAACCTCCGGCCGAAACAGGGCGTCATCCAGCCAACGCTGCGGCTTGTAGACGTCGATTTCCGTCGGCATGACGTTGAAGTCACCAGCCAAAACGGCCGGAATTTCGAGGTCGCGGAGTTCGGCGGCATATTCCTGCAGCCGTCGGAACCAACGGAGCTTGTAATCGAACTTCGGGCCAGGGGCCGGATTGCCATTCGGAAGGTACAGGCACCCAACTAGGATGCCCTCGATGGCTGCCTCAATGTAGCGGCTGTGCGTGTCATCAGGATCGCTCGGAAGACCGCGCCGCGTCAGGATCGGCGTTGAACCCCGGGAAAGGATCGCAACGCCATTCCAGCTCTTTTGTCCGTGCCAGATCGCGCCATAACCGGCCCGCTCGAGCGCGCCGCGTGGAAACCGGGCGTCTTCCGCCTTCAGTTCCTGCAGGCATACGACGTCGGGCTTGTCCTCCTTCAGCCAGCGAAGAAGGATTGCGAGGCGTCCGTTCACGCCGTTGACGTTGTAGGTCGCAATCTTCAATGGCCGAGGTGCGCTTCTATGGGTTTCGATCGAAGGGAAATGGAAAGCCAGACGCTAAAGTCCAGCCTCCGGAAGGCCCGCTTCGGATCGAGTGGGCGACGCGCCTCGGTCGCGCACCGCAACAGCCAAATAGGATAGAATGAGGCGGCCGCTACGATTGGTACTTTTCCGACCTCCAAGGTCTTGTCCAAAGGCTAGTCATTACGATCGATCGGATGGAGATCATTTCGCCGGATCATTTGAGAGCGGTCATGGATTGGATGATCCCATCGCTCCCCTATCCATGGTGCCAACCGGAGGATATCGTCCAAAGCATGCCCAGCGTCGTCGAACTGGTGCCGATCGCACATTATCTGCGAGAGATCAGATCAATTCCCCCGGACTTCCGAGGCGAGCGCGTTTGATGATCCCCTCGGTGGAGGCCTGCTATGTCTTAATTAATAGCCATGCTGCGTCGCAGGCAGTATAATCCATGATCGGTCGGCATTTGTTGGCAACGGCCGCTTGGGAGTTTCGTGCTTCTGCCTGAGCGGAGCATCGAACGAAATGACAGACCTATCAAACGTGATCTCCTTTACAGACGACATCAATGTCGTGTTCGAGGCTCTTTCGGAGTGGTGCTACCTGCACAAGAAAGACCCGAACAGCCTCGAAGGCTGCCGAGCCGCCTCAACGCTCTTCGATCTTTTCCAAGATGGCTGCGACACAAAGGACGGCCTTTTGAGCGCGATGGATCGAAGCGAGCTAGCTGAGCAGGTGCAGCAAGCCCTTCCGATGGGTTGAAGCCTAGCGGAGGTTCAGCGTCCGGCTGTCCTCGCGTCCGAAACCGCGAACCTCGATGCGGTCGGCCCAGATCTCCACGATGGCGAAGGTATTCTCCGTCTCGGTATCGACCATCCCCTTGAAATTGAGGAAATGGCACCCTTCGAGCGTGCCGAAATTGCCCGCGTGGTTGTGGCCGCTGAAATAGGCCACGACATGGTCGTGCGCCGTCAAAAGAGCGATGATGCGCTCGCGATCCCAGCTGTCGTGCGCGTTCGGCGGATAGACGGGGTAATGGTTCATGACGATAACCCGCTCGCCTGCAGCACGGGCTTTGTTAATCTGGTCGGAAAGCCAGGCGAACTGCTCGTCGCTCGGCATGGCGTTCCAGTCGTGCGCGTTGATGGCGCCGGCTGCCCTAAGCTCGGCGAGCCGACGGGCGGCTATGTCCCGATAGGGATGCCCTTCCGGCGGCGCAAAGGTGCTGACCTCGTTGCCATTGAGAACGATGAACCGCCAGCCCTGCCTGGTGAAGCTGTAGTAAGGCGTCGCCATCCCGACGCGGGTGGCGACATCGGCCAACCGATTGGCTGCGACGGAAAAATCATGATTGCCGAGCAGGAAGAGATTCTCGTGCCTCAGGCTGTCGTAGACTGGGAGGATGTCGTCGAAGCTCTCGAAGTCCCGGTCGATGATATCGCCGAGGGTAATAACGAAGCTCAGTTCCTTGCCATTGAAAACCTCGACCGCCGCGGAGAGCTTGGCAAGGCTTCTGGCATAGTGGCGGTTCATCCCGGCATGCGGTGGTCTGGCGGCGTATTGCGGATCCGCGACGACGCCGAAGCGGAGAATGGGAAGATCGGAAAAGGATGTCATGGCAGCGCTTTAGGCGCGCGGCATGACAAGCTTGTGACGGTCATCGAAAACAAAAACACCCGGCGTTTCGAGGCGCCGGGTGCTGACATCTTTTCGTGCGAGCCGATTACTTCGCAGCGGCTTCGTAGCGCTCCAGGACGTAGTCCCAGTTGATCAGGCTGTCGACGAAAGCTTCCAGGTACTTCGGACGCGCGTTGCGGTAGTCGATGTAATAGGAGTGTTCCCATACGTCGACGCCGAGGATCGGGGTCGCGCCGTGAACGAGCGGGTTTTCGCCGTTCGGGGTCTTGGAGATTTCGAGCTTGCCGTTCTTGACGGAAACCCATGCCCAGCCGGAGCCGAACTGGGTCGTGCCGGCAGCGATGAAATCGGCCTTGAACTTGTCGTAGCCGCCGAGGTCGGAATTGATGGCAGCTTCGAGCTTGCTCGGCAGCTTGTTGCCGCCGCCGCCCTTCTTCATCCACTTCCAGAAGTGAACGTGGTTATAGTGCTGGGCAGCATTGTTGAAGAGGCCGGCATTGGTGCCGAACGACTTCTTCACGACGTCTTCGAGGGAGAGATCGGAAAGGCCTGCCTCTGCCGCGAGCTTGTTGCCGTTGTCGACGTAAGCCTTGTGGTGCTTGTCGTGATGGAATTCCAGGGTTTCCTTCGACATATAGGGCTGAAGCGCTTCGTAGTCATAAGGAAGTTCGGGCAATTCGAAAGCCATTGTGGGTCTCCTCTTGGCAATAGTTTGCGTAATCGGCAGGTGAGGCGGAACATAGGAGCGCAAGCATGCAGAGGCAACCTGCGAAATATCAAAAAAGACGGGCAGAGAGGAAAAATTGCCTTCGCCAAGCGCTTGGCTTTGCAGCCCTAAATCGCTGATCATGGGGGCGTTTTACAACAGCAGGAAGACGGGGGCTCTCCACATGCAGAGGAATAAAATCCGCTTTTGCATACTTGCCGTCGCAGTCGCTGCGGCAGGGACCGCCCGCGCCTCTTCAGGCGACGCCTGGCAGGAGTTCGCGTCCGAGGTTGAAGCCAAGTGCAAACAGGCGGCGCGCGCCTCGATCGAGTTTCCGCATGCGGTCGTCGATCCGTTCGGCAGCGAACACTACGGCATGGCCCTTGTAACCGGCAAACCGAAGGGCGCGAACGGCTTCGTCAGCTACTTTTGCGTCTACGACAAGCAGACGAAACGTGTCGAACTCGGTAGCGAACTTGAGACCGACGGCATGCGGATTCTCCCTGAAGAATGAGGTCGCCAGGCGGCTGTTGCGCGAATGTCACAGGTCAGCCCCTCAAACCTGTTGATTGTCATCTTGCGTATTTTGACAGCGAACGCGCCGCCGTTTCTAGATGCACGCACAGCATGCGTGTACGGAATCAAGGCAATTTTCGATAGGTTCGCTTAATTAGCTGAAATCCATATTTCGCCGGCGTTTTGACAGGTACTTTTGGGGCATAAGTCATGGTCATGAGTTTTTTTCGTCGCGCAGAAGACGGCGGCAAGTCGCTGTCGACAACAGGATACCGACCCGCATCGATAACGGATCAACGCCCGGCCGCCGAAGAGCCGCTGCGCTATGCCATCCCTGACGTCAACGATTTCGCTGCTTTCGGTTCGGCGCTGGAGGAAAACCAGCGGACGTCGGAAGACCTGATGTCGAGCCTCGCATCGCTGCAGGAGCGCGTTTCCTCGCTGCTCGGCACTCACAGCCAGTCGTTGAACGAGACCGGCGCGCTCCGCGCCGAATGCACGCGCATCAGCTCGCTTCTCGACTACGAAAGCCATGCGCGCCAGAAAGCGGACCAGGACAATCTTCGCCTGACAGCCGAGAACAAGGCTTTTTACGCCGACAACGCGCAGCTTCGCTCCGAGATCGACGCCTTCCGCGACGAGCTGACAAAGCTGCAGAGCGTGCATCAGGTCACGCGCGAAGAATTCACGATCATCGAAAACCGGCTGCTCGATGCCGAACGCGAGCTGACGGATCGCGCCATCCAGTTCGATGAAGCCTCGACACTCCTGAAGCGCGCCCAGACGGAACTCGACCAGCGCAGCCGCGAACTCTCGGCCACCCGCGAAAAGCTCGACAACGAGACGACGGCGCACCAGCTGCTGATCGAAACCTCGCGCCGCGAAAACGGCACCCAGGCGCGCGAAATGGCCCGCCTCAACGAGGAACGCAGCCATCTGAAATCCAGCCTCATCGAACAGGAAGCCCAGGTGCGCAACCTGCAGATGGCCGTTGCGAGCCTGAAGCAGGACCTCGCCCTCTTCGAAGAACGCCACAAGCGGCTCGAAGTCGAGCATGAGACCCTGCAGGCCTCCTCGGCGCTCGAGATCGCCCACCTGACGACGAGGCACGAGGCGATCGGCTCCAAGGCCGAACTCGTGGAGAAGCTGCTCGTCACGGCGAACGGCCGCAACAAGATGACGGACGAGGAACTGCAGGCGGCCCGTGCCGATCTCAAGCGCGTTAAATCGGAACTCGTCACCGCCCTCTCCCGCTCGGAGCGCCTTGCCGAGGAATTGCAGCGTGCCCGCACGTCCGGCGCCGAGAGCGAGTCCGCCCGCCGCGAACTCGCCACGCAGACCAACGAGCTGACGCTGAAGCTGCGCGAGGCGGAGAGCCTGCGCGTGCGCCGCGACCGGGATGCCGATGCGCTGCGCCGCGACATCGATACACGGATGGATTCCGATCGCTACGAAATCGGGCAGCTGCGCACCAGCCTGGAGATCGCCAAGTCGGAGATCCGGCAGTTGCGCGCCGAGCGCGCCATCCTGACCGGCCAGCTCGAAGTCGCACGCAGCGAACGGGCGGGTGTCGTGGTCCCCACCACCGCCCTCGACGAACGCGACGAAGTCCGCATGCCGGCGGCAGGCTTCACACCGATGATCGACATCTCCGAAAAGTCGTTGCGCGCACCCTCGGCAGACAGCACGCCTGCCGAATAAGGCTTGACGGCGTCAGGCTCCGGCCTGATGCCAAGCCTTGCTTTTGCCTGTATTATATTGGTTTCTTAAGGGGCTAAGGCCGGTCGCGTGAACAAAGACTTGCGCGACCTGCCTTAGGTCTTTGTTCTTGTGCATGTCCTTGCCTCGAACCGCTGCGCGTTTTCGGAAGGCATGCATTGGCCCGGAGGAGACCATGGCGCTCGGCACGTCGCATCGCTTGCAGGAAGGCATCGAATCCGTCGAGACCATGACCCGGTTCGCGTTCGCGATCCTGGCGCTCGCCTCCGGCGTTTATACTTATCTCGGCGTGCGAAGCATCCTCGACGGATCGGCAACCGCCGTGTTCTTCGCAGCGCTCATCTATTCCAGCGCCGTCTCGGTGGCGATCTACGCCTTCTGGACCTACATGGCCCGTTTTTATCCGCACGTGACCAGTACGGGCGGACGGACGGCCATGCTCGGTGTCATGGCGCTCGGCTGCGCGATGATCATCGCCATGTCGAGCTGGCTCAACGCGGCCGCGCTGGCGGGTTCCGCGGCGCTCGAACAGCATCTGGCCGAAACGCTGGAAGACTACACAGCCGATCTCGACCAGGCGCATCAGAACGCCCTTGCCGCCCAGAGCCTGCTGCCCGACATCCAGCGCACGCAGGAGCGCTTCCAGCGGCTTGCCGACCAGGAACGCGAGACCGGCGCGCTGACCGGAACGACCGGGGCCGGCAGCGTCGTGCAGCTCCTGTCGCAGATGGCCTCGCAGCTGACCGAGCTCGAAAACGGCATCAACGCCTCGCGCGAGCGGGTGACGACGCTGTTCGACGCGGGCCGCAAGCATCTCGAGACGATGCGGACGCTGGTGTCGGCGCCGGGCGCGATCAATCCGCGCGCCGATCAGTTCGCTGCCGAAGTCGTCGGACTTTCCGGCGTCATCACCTCACTGGAGCAGACCTCGATCGCGCCGTCGGTCAAGCGCGCGGCGGAAGACCTGTCGCTCGGCTTCATCGCTCCGGTGGCGGATGGACGCGAGGCGGATCTCGTCACCCGTCAAGACCAGGTGATGGAAACGATCCGATCCTCCGTCGCGGCGCAATCGAAGGTGCTCTCGCAGGCAGCCGACCAGATCCTCGAGCGCAAGCCGGTGGCCGAACGGCGGTTCGTGCCGCTCTCCTCGGCCGAAGCGGTGCTGCGCTACGCCGGCGATTTCATCCCCAGCTGGGCCGGCGCCATCTCGATCGATATCCTGCCGGCCGTGCTGATCTTCATGCTGTCGATCGTCCACTCGACGCTGCGCCACCAGGAGCAGCGCCTGCCCTTCGCCGAACGGATTACCGCGGCCGAACTATTGCAGGCGCTGGAAGTGCGGCGTGAGATCCAGCAGCAGGGCGCCGACGTCGAGGCCGCCATGGATGCTGCAGAGCGCAGTGAAGCGGCGGACCAGTCGAATGTCGCGAGCTTCGACCTGTCAGGCAAAGGACCACGCAAAGGACCTCCGGCATGAGACTGGAAACGGCGGGGCAAAGGTTGAAGGACTACGTGCTCTCCGCCGATGACGGCACGCTGATGCGGCATGCCTTCCACGCCCTCCTCGCCGCAGCCGCCGTCTTCGTGGTGATAGACTGGCATGAGATCAGCTCCGCCAGTCCCGACAGTCCGGCCTTCGATCCGATGATGCCGGGTGCCCTGCCCGTGCTTCCGCCGGCTCTCACACAGGGCAAGCCCCAAAACGCACCCGCCGAGATCACCGCGGACCCCGAGGTCCTGATGAGGCCGATCCGCTTCGAACTGCAGGCGGACGGCGTGCTCCTTGCGCGGGGCACGATCGAACCGGGCGCGGCCGCACGCTTCGACGCCGAGATCAGAGCCCGTGGCGAGTACGTCAAAACAGTCGCGCTCGACTCGCCGGGCGGATCGATTGGCGACGCGATCGCCATCTCCACGGTTATCCGCGAACGCAAGATCGCGACCAGCGTCGCCAGCGGAGCGCTTTGCGTGTCCTCCTGCCCGATCGTCATGGCCGGCGGCGTTGTCCGCACGGCCGACAAGGATGCTGTCATCGGCGTACATCAGGTCTTCAACGCCACCAGGGAGAAGCTGTCGCCTGATCTCGCCATGTCCGAAGCCCAACGCACCACCGCCGATATCACCCGACATCTCGACGACATGGGAATCAAGCCGGACCTCTGGATCCACGCCATGGAAACACCACCCGACAGGCTCTACTACCTGTCTCCCGACGAGATGAAGGAATTCGCGCTGGTGGCGCCGGCTGCGGGGGTGGTGGCTAGGAAGACGAAATAGGCAGACCGCCAATGCCTAACGCGCGCAGCGACCGTCCGATTCCCTTGCAGCGCTTTATTCTCGGCAACACGCAACGAGTGCCAGCAACGACGGCTTACGGCTCGCAACGCTCCTCAGTATGAGGAGAGCGGCAGACCGCGTGATCGGAAATCCGAACCGCGGCCACCTTTGTCATTGCGCTATTACCCGTCGGTCGAGACAGTGACGGATTTCCACTCCTCAATCTCCTGCTGCAGGCGCTCGATCCTGTCAGAGACGAGTTTGAGCGCATCGCTGCCAAGCAGGAGTTGCGGTGGAGGATTGCCAGACTCGATGAGGCTGAGCACGGCCGCCGCGAGTTTGTTGGGATCGCCAAGCTGCTTGCCGCTCTTTGCTTGCCGCGCTTCTCGGATCGGATCGAACAGCGCGTCGTAGTCGTCGATGGACCGCTCAGTCCTTACCATCGAGCGGCCGGCCCAGTCGGTCCGGAACGAGCCGGGGCAGAGTGCGGTGACGTGGACGCCGAACGGCGCCATTTCCGCACGCATCACCTCCGATATTCCCTGAAGCGCGAACTTGCTGCCGCAGTAATAGGCGATGCCGGGCATGGTGATCATGCCGCCCATCGACGTGACATTGACGATGAACCCGCGGCGCCTCTCGCGAAACCGCGGCAGGAAAGCCTTGGCAACCGCAACAGCGCCGAAGACGTTCACGTCGAACTGACGACGCATTTCGTCGAGCGGCGACTCCTCGAGGAGTCCTTCGTGACCGTAACCGGCATTGTTGATCAGGACGTCGACCGGGCCGTGGTCTTTCTCAGCCTGCTCGACGACGTCCGGTATCCTGTCGAATTCGGTCACGTCGCAAAGGACGGAACGGACCGCCGGCAGGCGTTCCGCAAGCCTTGCTTGCGAGGCTTCCGAGCGGACAGTGCCGATGACGGTATGTTCTTGTTCGCTGGCTGCCGTCGCGACCGCCAGGCCGAACCCGGAATTCGCGCCTGTGATGAAGAAAGTCTTCTGTGACATGGTGGACAATCTCTTCTTGATTGGTGAAGCGTTTGCCTGATAATCTTTCCCCACAGGTTCATCGATTGCGAAAACTATGAGTGTCTTGCCAAATCCTATAAATGCGAAGGGTGCGCCATCAAGGCGCCGGGAGCTCGTGGAACTGGCCGGACGCCTCGCCCCGCGTCACGGCTACAATCCGACGGGGCTTCACGGCGTCCGCATCCTCAGGACCGAAGAGGTCCTTCACGACATCCCCGTCCTCTACAAGCCCGGTGCGGTTTTCGTGCTGCAGGGTCGCAAGCAGGGAATGCTTGAAGGCGAAGTCTATCTCTACGACGAGGAGCATTACCTGGCGGTCTCGGTCCCGGTTCCGTTCCGGATGGAATCCGTAGCCAGCGCAGAATGCCCCCTGCTCGCGGTCTATCTCGAATTCGACATGCAGCTCGCGGCCGAGATCGCCTCGGACGTCGAGGCACGGCGTTCCCGACCGGCAGGCACCGCGGCGAGAAGTCTTATGTCCAGCAGAATGGAGCCCGACATCGAGGATGTCGTGCTACGCCTGTTGCGCGTGCTCAACGATCCCATGGAGATGGTGGTTCTGGGCGCGGGCATCTTGCGCGAATTGCACTATCGCATCCTCGTCGGCCCGCAGGGCGCACAGATGATTGCGGCGCTACAGCAGAAAGGCACCTCCGGCAAGATCGTCCAAAGCCTCGCCCGATTGCGCGAAACCTACAGCTCGGAGATTTCAGTGACGGCGCTCGCACAGGAAGCGGGCATGAGCGTCCCCTCCTTTCACGCACATTTCAAGGCGCTGACAGGCAGCAGCCCGATGCAATACGTCAAAGCGATGCGGCTTCACGAAGCAAGGCTGATCATGGCGCGCCAGGAAAAAACGATCGCAGAGGCCGCGCTGTCGGTTGGTTACCTCAGCCCAGCCCAATTCAGCCGCGACTTCAAAAGGCACTTCCGCCGCGCCGCCTCAGAGGAGGTGAAATGGGTCCGCAGTCACCTCGGCGAGCTTGCCTTGCGACCATGAGGTGTCCGGTAGCGGCGCGAATGCGTGACGAATGTCGGAGATGCAACGTCTTCAGCGTCGGAGGCTGCCGGCAGCGGCAAGCATTTCCGCCGCGTTTGGAAAGATGCAGAGGCTGTCAGGCCCGTCGCGCGCTTCAATCTGCACCCAGCGAACGATGCCATCGCCGTCGATGAGGAAGTGCCCGACAAGCTGTGTGGGGTGGCTTGCGAAGATGGCATGATCGACGTCAGTAAGCTCGAAGTCGTCTTTGGCGTTGAGTAAGGCGTTGGCCGCCATCGGGTGTAACGCTTCCGGCAATTCACCCGTCGGGTTAATGCGAGCGGCCTCGAATTGCTCCATGCTCGCCCGATAGGGCCATACTGGTTTCTCGCCGCTGCCCTCGGGCAGGAACTCACCGTGCGGCACGCCGAAGGCCCGGTGCGTGGAGCAATCCTCGTCACATAGGAGTACGGCCGGCGTCGGCCGGTGCTCGAAATATATGCGGGCGCGCTCTACCGGCGTGTTGATCACGGCAACTGTTTCCACCCCCGCGGCGCGCAGGGCAGGCTGTAGACTACCGAGTTGTCCCACCTGACGCCGGCAGAACGGGCAGTGCAACCCGCGGAAGAAGGCGATCAGAAAGGGTTGACCGTGGAGGCTCGCGAGTGAGACCGTTTCTTCTTGATTTGCCGAGGGAAGTGCGAAGGCGGGAGCGTATTCCCCTGGTTGGAGCGGGCGCTTCTGGTCTCCCATGGCATTTGTCCTTTGCTAGGAGTTCAGGTGAATGCTGGGCTTGATCCAAGTCCAACACCTATCACGCCACGGCACCACTCGCTACGTTCACGATGCAATCGGGTGGAGTGCGAGGCTTCAGCCACGTCCGCTTTTAGCACGAAGGAGATGTCCGTATCGGCGTCGCCTTTCGGCCCTTTGCGGCCATCAAACGCGCCACTTACATCAGACAAAAGCCACGCCTCAATCGCAATCGAAAGTTAAGGTTCAAGCGACAAACTCGCGCAGCGGGCGTTGACATCTGGTCTCGGCCGCGTCGGGCCGTTCCACTTTTGCGCGTCGAGAGGCGATATGAAATTTCGGTTGCTTGCAGTATTTCTAATTATCTTGCCAGCCGTCTCGGCCGCGCAAGAACACAAGCGTCGTTTTGCCAAATATCAATTCTTCTATTGCGCGGCCGTCCATATGAAGCTGGCCGAAGCCTACAGGAAAACAGGTTTTTCGGACGCCGAAGCCTTTCATACCTCAGAGGCGAACTTCCTGTACGAGAAAGGAAAGAATGACCTCATTGAGATTGGAAAGTCTCCGGAGGACGCCGCTGAGCGAGTGCAAAAGCATAGGGATGGCCTTGATAGCGAATTGCAGAGTACACCAAGCAAGATCCAAATTATGCTGCACCTCTGTAACTCATTTTTTCCAGAGCGAGCGAGCCGGCCCCGAAATCGGGCGTAGCAATAGCTACGCGAGTGACCTGCATACATAAATGGTACGATGTCTGCTTGTGGCGGCGCAAAGCGGCCTAGAACGGAGGCGAGTGATACGCGTAAACTCTCCGCCGCCGACGTGGCGTGACTACAGCACGTTCTTGTGGACGCGGCCATCCTTGACGATGACGGACAAATTCTTTTCCGGCGCTTCGATCAATCGAAGATCGTCAAGCGGATTTCCGTTCCATACCAGCACATCCGCGAGTGCCCCTTCTTCGATAACCCCGAGTTTCCCCGTATAGGGTGTTCGCAACTTTGAAAGAGCGAGCAGCTCGGCATTAACCGAGGTTGCCATCTTCAGCGCGTCGGCATTGCTGAACCAGTTGGACAAATGGGTCAGCATGATGTTTTGACGGGGCGTCAGCTGCGGAGAGAAGAGGACGTCCGATCCCCAGGCAAGCTTGATGCCGTACTTCTTGGCGTAGTCGTACACCTTCGGCGTGCCGGCAAACAGCTGCTTGACGCGCTCGATGCCCGGACCCGTTTGCGACGCGGCGTCTTCCATGCTCAGAAACGGCTGGGTGCTCAGCCAGACGTTCTTGTCCGCGAACATTCTTGCCGTGTCCTCATCCATTAAATGGGCGTGCTCGACGCAGGCGACGCCCCCCGCGATAGCGCGCTGCACGGTACGGGGAGCGTAAGCGTGGATCGTGACATAGGTGTTCCAATCCCTGGCCACCTCGACGGCGGCCCGGATTTCATCTTCACTGAACGTCGTCATGTCGAGGGGGCTGCGAGGCGAGGAGACACCGCCGCCTCCCACCAGTTTGATATGGGACGCGCCCTGCAAGAGTTGCTCGCGGACGCGCCGCTTCAGTGAGCCGATGTCATCGACGATCGCCGAGGCGCCAAGCAATTCGCCGACACTGAGTTGGCCATCTTTCGCGGGTATTTCCGACGGCATCCTGAGGTCGCCGTGCCCCCCGGACGTGGTGATCATTGCCCCCGCAGGAAAGATGCGGGGACCCGGAATGATGCCGGTGTCGATTGCCTGTTTGAAGGTGAAGACGGGCCCGCCCAGGTCTCTCACGGTGGTGAACCCGCGCATGAGGGTCCGCTCTGCTTCGGCAGTCGACGCGGCGTAAATTATGCCGGGATCACCTGCAAGAAGAACGTTCAATGGCACCGCGGCAAAGATCGAATGCCAATGGGCATCGATCAGGCCCGGCATCACGACCCTGCCAGCGCAGTCAATAACCGTCGCGTCGGCGGGCGGAGGATTGCCGTTCGCGTCGATGGACGACACCACATTGCCTTCGATCAGTATCTGGACCGAGTCTCGCAGGGTAGTTGTCTTGCCGTCAAACAGACGAGCCTGTCGCAGCATCAGCTTTTGCGGGGGCGAAGACTGCGCGCTTGCCAGACCTGGTAGGCCTGCCGCGATCGCGGCCGAACCGACAGTCTTCAGAAAACTTCTGCGAGAGTAATCCGCGAGGTGGCTTGAGACCCTGTGGAGCTCGGGGTTTGCACATCCGCAGCTCGCCGTTGACGCTAAGCGATTATACTTCCGGCCTAAACGAAACATTGCTTTTTCCATCTCAAGGCGCTGAAATACAACCAGACGCTAACATGGCCGTTCTGGATAATCTACGGGCACTTGGTCTGGGGCATGCAAGCTGGACGGGCGTCAAGTGAAAGCGATAGCTGTATCGGCAACCCAACCTCGACCACCATTGCGGGCAAAAGGGTGAAAAATGGCAACTTCATTTTGGGCGGGTAAAGCAGCGAAATACTCAATTCCAGTTCTGGTTTTTCTGTCGCTCGCGGCAAGTGGGGCTTCTGCGGCGGAGCCCCGCCAGGCGCGGGACGAGTTGAAGGCATTTCCCGAGGCACCCGCAGGTCAGCAACGACACGTTATCTTCCTGCCGAAGCGTTCCGACGAAGATGCGCGCCGAGTTGGCGTGATCGTCGGTCGAACCGAGTTGGTGGACTGCAATCGACATACCTTTGGCTCCCAGCTGGAGAAGCGCACGGTCGATGGCTGGGGATATGACTACTACGTCGTTACCGGAGTTGGCACGGTCGCGAGTACGCGGATGGCGTGCCCGGATAATACCAAGAAGAAAACGTTCGTGCGGAGCTCGGACGAGCCGCTCTTGCGATACAACAGCAGGCTTCCCCTTGTGGTGTTTGCACCCGTCGACGTGGAAATCCGGTACCGGATTTGGAGAGCCGGCCGAGAGAGAACGACAGACTGACGACACTCCGTCGCGGATCGCCAATATCGTGTTCGGCGGCAAGACCAGGACGTTTGGCGCGGGCCTGCTACCGAGTTCTGTTTTCCCTTTTGCCGATGCCTCGGCCCTGGTCCCCTTTGGGGGGCATGTTCTAGACGTTGCGACCGAAATAGACGTCCACCGAGGCGATCCTGTCGCCCCTGAAGCGCATGACCTCCATGTTGCGGAATGCCCCGCCGTCATGCTTTTCGGCCCGGTAGCGTATCACGGCCTCGTCGTCCGCGATCTCAAGGTGCTCGATCTCGATCTCGCGGAATGGCGGCGGCTCGGGCCAGCAACGGCTGAAATAGGCAACGCGATCAATGTGATCGTCGCGCGGGCTGGAGAAGGTGAAGTCCTCCGTCAGCATCCCGGCCGCGATATCCTTGCGGCCATCAAGATAGGCATCGTAGAGCCCGCGAACGGTCTGCTCGCGCGATGTTTGCAGGGTGTCCATGGCACAAATCCTTTCGGCGTCAGTGGCCGCGCCCCAAATCCGATTGCATTTTGCAATCAGATTTATAGCATCTCAAGCCTATTCCGGCAACTGCGGCACCACTGGCGGCTTGGAAAGTCCGCGGCGATGGTTCAAGATCATCGCCATCATCGATGACGGACGATCGCATGTCGGAAGCGCAAACCATATTGGAGCGGCTGCAGAAGCTTGCCGCCAAGGACAACCGTCCGCGGGCGTTGCCTGAGGTCGCGGAGCAGTTCTCCGCGCTCTTTACCTTGGTGACCCGAGAGCGCGAACGTATCGCCGGCTGCGCCTTTCCGCGCGCATCGATCGTGGTCATCGTCGAGGGTTCGAAGGAACTCGTGACCATGGGACGGCAGATGCGCTTTGGCGCGGGCACCGTTCTGGTCCTGCCCGGCGGTTGGCGCGGCGATGTCGTCAATGACCCCGATCCTGTCAGCGGCGTCTACCGGGCGATCTTCATCGGCTTCCCCGACGAACTTGTCGCGCGGGCGGCTCGTTCATTCCCGCCGCAGCGGGCGGTTCGACCGATCGATTTGCCGCTGGATACGGTCCTTGCTGCCGCGATCCACCATGCCGGCGAGGGCCTGACGAGCGGGACGCTGCCTGCCCTGCTGATCGAACATCGCGTGATGGAGGTGTTGACGGTGCTTGGCATGCGCGGCGTCCTGCCGGTCAAGCCGAAGACAACGAGCGACGCGGTGCGCTCGCTCATCCGCTGGCAGCCGGACAAGTCCTGGACCGCCCATGCGATCGCCGCCGAGCTCGGCACCAGCAACGCGACGTTGCGGCGCCGGCTGACGGCGGAATCGACGTCCTTGCGCTACCTGCTGACGGAGGTGCGTGTGGACCTTGCGGCAACGCTGCTCTCGGAGGAAGGGATCTCGCTCCGTGAGGCGGCGCTTGCGGCCGGCTATCGTTCGCCGCGACGCTTCGCCGAGCGCATGCGGGCCAGGCAGCACGTGGCGAATGTTTGAGCTTTTCCGACAATTCTTTGAGCGTTTCTGCGCATCAGGCGATCATCACGATTGTTAGAGCTGTCTCATCGAAAAGGAGACACGCTCATGCGTAAAACGATAACGGCAGCGACCCTCATTCTTGCTCTCGGCGCGTTGCCGACCCTCGCCTCGGATTTGACGGTCACCTTCGAAAAGAGCGGCAAGGGCGGCACCTTGCCGGAGCAGAACGCTTCCTGCATCGCGGCCGACGGCAAGGCGGCCCGGCCTTCTCCTGGTCGAAGGGACCGGCAGGCACGCGGTCCTATGCGCTTACCATGACCGATCCGGATGTGCCGCAAGACCTCTCGCTGCTCAACAAGGACGGAACGGTGATCGCGCACGACCTGCCCCGGATGGAATTCACGCACTGGATCCTCGCTGACATCCCGGCCACGGTCACAAAGCTCGCCGAAGGAGCCGATGGCGACGGCTTGCCGCCGGGCGGATTGCCACTGGAGATGACCGAGCATGGCCGCCGCGGCCAGAATGGTTTCGCTGGGTTCTTGAAGGATGGTCCCTACGGCCGCTATATGGGCGCGTGCCCACCATGGAACGATCTCCGCATCCATCGCTACCGCGTAACGGTCTATGCGCTCGACACCGAAAGGCTCACGCTTCCCGACGCCTTCACCCGCGCCGATTTTCTTGCTGCCGCAAAGGGACATGTCCTTGCCTCCGGCGCGGCTGAACTGACCTATACGATCAATGCAAAGGCCACGAAATGACCGATACCAAATGGGACGCAGCCGTTGTCGAGAGCGGCTCGATCTACTGGAAGCGCAATCTGGTCATTTCCTTGCTCGGCTCCTTCACGACGATTGTCGCGATGACGCTGCTGCTGCCCTTCCTGCCCCTCTATGTCGAGGAGCTTGGGGTCAGTAACCACGCCGCGATCGTGCAGTGGTCGGGCATCGCCTATGGCGCGACCTTTCTGGCCGCCGCCTTCGTGGCGCCGCTCTGGGGCCGGCTTGGCGATATCTACGGGCGCAAGTTGATGCTGGTGCGCGCCAGCGCCGGGATGACGGTCGCGATCTCGCTGATGGGCATGGCTGACAACGTCTGGCAGCTGGTGGCGTTGCGCCTGTTCGTCGGCCTTGCGGGCGGCTACTCCTCCGGCTCGATGGTGCTGGTCGCGACGCAGACACCGAAGGATCGATCCGCATGGGCGCTCGGCGTGCTCGCCTCCGGCATCATGGCCGGCAACCTCGTCGGGCCGTTGATCGGCGGCGCGCTGCCGCCGTTGATCGGCATCCGCAACACCTTCCTCGCCGCCGGCGCGATGATCTTCCTGGCGTTCCTCGCAACAACGTTCCTGATCAAGGAAGAGAAGTCCCCTGCCCGCAAGCAGGCCGCGAAGGCAAGTGGCGGCTGGGCCTCTATCCCCGACAAGGGTCCCGTCATTGCGATGCTCGCCACCGGCATGCTGCTGATGCTCGCCAACATGTCGATCGAGCCGATCATCACCGTCTACGTCGCGCAGCTGGCGGAAGATCCCGGCAAGGTGACGATGATAGCAGGCATCGTCATGTCGGCGGCAGCGCTCGGGAGCATCCTGTCGGCCTCGCGTCTCGGCAAGCTTGCCGACCGGATCGGCCACTGGCCGGTCATAGCAGGCGCACTTGCCGTCGCCAGCCTGCTGCTGATCCCGCAGGCATTCGTGACCAGCTCCTGGCAGCTGATCATCCTGCGCTTCCTGATGGGAATCGCGCTCGGCGGGCTTCTGCCCTGCATCTCCGCGGTCATCCGCCATAATGTCCCGGACAGTGCGGCCGGCAGCATCCTCGGACTGTCGGTCTCCTCGCAATATGTCGGCCAGGTCGCCGGCCCCGTGCTCGGCGGTTTCGTCGGCGGCCATATCGGCATGCGGGCCGTGTTCCTCGGAACCTGCGTGCTTTTGATTGCCGGCGCTGCCTACGCGTGGCTCATTCGGCCAAGACGGATGGCGAGGTAGCCGCTACATCAGCAGGTAATCCACCGGCACCGGGAGAGGCGGCAGGTCGGTCTCTCCCAGCGCTTCGCGCAGATTGATCTCGATCGTGTCTGCAAGGGCGCCGATCGGCAGCGCGTTCGGCTGGTTGCCGAAGGGGGCTTCCAGCTCGTCGCCCAGCGCGTCGAGACCGAAGAAGGTGTAGGCGACCAGCGCCGTCGCAAACGGCATGAACCAGCCGAGGACGTCGTCGAAGCCGAACGGCAGCAGCAGGCAGAAGAGATGCGCCGTGCGGTGGAGCAGAAGCGTGTAGCCGAACGGCACCGGTGTCCAGCGGATGCGCTCGCAGGAGGCCTGCGCCAGCGTCAGCTCTCCCAGCGTCTTGTCGAGTGTCTGATAGGAGATGTCTGACAGCATGTCCTTGGCACGCAGATCGGCAAGCTCCCGGGAAATTTCCAGCGAAATCGCCTCCGGCGGCGTGCGGCTCGCGTGATAGCGGGCTTTCAGCTCAGGCGACAGCAGGCGTTCGACCTTTTCGCGGCCGCTGCCAGCACGCAGATGCGGCACCAGCGACTGGATGAAGGCGATGACGAGCGTGACCAGGCGTCTGCGCGCTTCGGCGCCGGCCTCGCCATGCGCCGTTTCGAGGATCAGCGTCTGCCGCGCGAAGTGACGCGCGGAAAAGATCATCTGTCCCCACTGCTTGCGCGCCTCCCACCAGCGGTCATAGCAGGCGTTGTTGCGGAAGCCGAGAAAGATGGAGATCGCGATGCCGAGAAGCGCGAAAGGCGCGCCGCTGAAGACCGGCAGGACACCCGGCCAGACGCTGTGGACAAGGACCACGAGCGAGGACAGGAAGCCGGTCAGCAGGATCTGCGGGAAAACCTGCTTGATGATCGAGCCGCGGATAATGAAGAACAGTTTGAGCAGGCTGGGACGGGGGCGCACGATCATGACGCGGGCTTCTCGGTCGTTCGAACAAAGAGATGTCGGCTCTCCTCCCTACAGCCGAGCGAATGGCCGCGGCAAGCGCGGCCATTGTATTCAGATCCGTGGCAACAGACTTAGCTGTCGCTTTCGCTGCGGCCGAAGGCCCAATCCATATAGAGTTCGAGCGCCTTGCGCGTGACCCGCCCTTGCTGGAAGTCGCGGCCATCGAGGCGGTTGACGCCGACGACCTTGGAGTAATTGCCCGTCGTGAAGATCTCGTCGGCGTTCATGAAATCCTCGACCGACAGCGTCACTTCGCGAACCTCGAAGCCCGCCTTGCGCAGCAGACCGATGACGCGGGCGCGGGTGATGCCGGCAAGGAAGGTGCGGTTGGCGATCGGCGTCGAGACGATGCCGTCCTTGACCATGAAGATGTTGGAAGATGCCGTCTCGGCGACGTTGCCGTTCATGTCGCGCATCAACGCGTTGTCGAAGCCGCGGCTTTTGGCCTCGGCAATGGCGCGGCCGCTGTTCGGATAGAGCGAGCCGGCCTTGGCATCCGTCATCGCCGTTTCCGGCGACGGGCGGCGATAGGGCGAGACGGTCAGCGAATTCGGCGCATTGTTGCCGAGCGGGGCTTCGAACAGGCAAAGGGCGAAGCGGGTGGATTCACCGTCGACCGTGACGACGCTGCCGGCCGAACCATGCTCGCCCCAATACATCGGCTTGATGTAAACAGGCGTCTTGCCGTCGAACCTCTTGATGCCTTCCCAGGCAAGCGCCTCGATCTCCTCAGCGGTCTTGACGGGCTTCAGGCCCATGTTGATCGCCGAGCGATTGACGCGCTGGCAATGCCGGTCGAGATCCGGCGCGATGCCGTCGAACCAACGCGCCCCATCGAAGACCGTCGAGGCCAGCCACATGGCATGCGAGGTCGGCCCGATCAGCGGCGGATTGCCGGTGAGCCACTCTCCCTCGACGTAGGTCCAGGTGGTTGAACGGGGCGATGTGTCGACGGCCATGGGCATTCTCCTTGAAAAGTCCGAAGAGCAAAATCCCCGCGCGAAGAGCCGGTCAAGCGGAAATCCGCGGCCTGGAACCCTACGCAAGAAAATGGCGACGAGGCTTTCCAGGGCGTAATATTCGTGCGCGATCCGTTGCGCGCCATCGATGGGTATATCACGGAAAATCATGGATGGTGCGATTGGATGCGACACCGACGGCGTGGCATCATCCGTCGGAATCGCTGCGGCTGATAGGGAGTAAAATCGATGAAAGCCATGTTCTACGACGCCTTTGAGAAGGCTCCCGAAATTCGCGCCCTGCCCGACCCCGCGCCCAGCGAGGATGGCGTGGTCATTGCCGTCGGCGCGACCGGGCTCTGCCGCAGCGACTGGCACGGCTGGATGGGCCATGATCCTGATATCAAGCTGCCGCATGTGCCGGGCCATGAACTGGCCGGCAAGGTCGTCGCAACGGGCAAGGGCGTCGTGCGCTTCAAGGTCGGCGATCGCGTGACCGTACCCTTCGTGTCCGGCTGCGGCCATTGCAGCGAATGCCATTCCGGCAACCAGCAGGTCTGCCCGAACCAGTTCCAGCCCGGCTTCACGCATTGGGGTTCGTTCGCGGAATACGTGGCGATCGATTATGCCGACACCAACCTCGTGCACCTTCCCGACAGCATCGACGATGCGACGGCGGCAAGCCTCGGTTGCCGCTTTGCGACGTCGTTTCGCGCCGTTGCCGACCAGGCGCGCACCGGTCCCGGCGAATGGATCGCCGTTCACGGCTGCGGGGGCGTCGGCCTATCGGCGATCATGATCGCAACGGCGCTTGGCGCCAACGCCATCGGTATCGATCTCTCCGACGAGAAGCTCGCCTTCGCGCGCGAATGCGGCGCGGTGGCGACGATCAATGCGACGAGCGTCGCCGATGTGGCGGAAGCGGTTCGCGAGATCACCAAGGGTGGCGCGCATGTCTCGATCGACGCGCTCGGCCACCCCGTCACCTGCTTCAACTCGATCAAGAACCTGCGCCGGCGCGGGCGGCATGTGCAGGTCGGCCTCATGGTCGGCGAATATGCGACACCACAGATCCCGATGGCGCAGGTGATCGGCCACGAGCTGGAGATCTACGGCAGCCACGGCATGCAGGCCTGGCGCTACGATGCGATGCTGTCGATGCTGACGTCAGGCAAGATCGCGCCACAGAAGCTGATCGGCCGGCGCATCACGCTTGAAGAGGCGATCCCGGGCTTGATGACGCTGGATCAGGCCGAAGGAGTCGGGATCAGCGTCATCACGCAGTTCTGACGGTTCGACCGCAACCGACTTCAATCAAAACGAGTGCTGCAGCTTGTAGCGTTACTGTGGTTGCGATTCATATTGCAGCGCTGCAGGCCATCGCGGCGTCCATCGCCAAGGACAATGCAAAGGCTTTGGGGGAAGTCGCCAAACGCATTCTGGTGGCGCAGAGCGAGGGCCAGGAGAGTGCTGCAGCCTGAAACGGTAGGCGCCAATGCGGTGCCGGTAACCTATCCTTGATTCACGCTCGCCAAATTGAGGGCCAGCGTGACATCGTTGATGATCCCCAGGCGCGCCTCGATAACTGCAATTTTCTCGGGCGTATCGGCATTGAGTGCCTCGATGTCTATGAACAGCTGCTCGCAGCCTCCAGGTGTGACGGTCCCGAACATCTGGCCCGGCTCGTCGCTGATATTCCGCCAGCTGTGCTGGACATGCGGCGGCAGAACGACCACGGTTCCGGGAGGGGCATCGAACTCGTCGTCCCCACATCGAACGCGGTAGAGCCCACGAATGACCCGGAAAACTTCCGTTTCCCGAGTATGCGTGTGGGGCGCCGGGCCTTGCCCAGGCGGCGTATAGGTTTCCCACATTCCGAATGCACCGCCGGTCTCAGCGGCCGTGGCATGAATCACGATCCTGGCGCCGAAAGGCGTGCGAGCGACGCGCTCGCGACCCGGCAAAGAGATAACTGCATTTCGGAAATCCGACATGGCCACCATCTCCCGTTGATTGCATTTACGATAACACACTACCAAAGCCGGGTGAACCGCGGCTCTCGGACGAAGAGAGCCGCAAAGGGGCGATACGCCGCACCGTCTTGATGCCGACAGGATCATTGCCCATATGCCGGCCGACGCTGAAAACGCCAACCACGACGGACTTGGAGCCAGTTGCCATTGACCTTGGAAAGGTCTAACGGGCTCGCCGCCAAGAAAAAGAAAAGCGAGACATGATGTCCAACTCATTTGTAAAGGCGCCTGCCCAGGCGAGCGCGAGGGTGTTTTTCGTGCTGGGCGATCGGATCGAGCGACGGGCTCGTCTGCAAGGAGCCTGGCTCAACATCTTCGACATTACCGTGCCGGCGGGCAGCCGGACGCCGCTGCACCGCCACGCCAGTCCCGAGGTCTTCAGGATCATCGAGGGTCGGCTGACGATCCGCCGCGCGACGGAGAACGGCATCGACGAGTTCGAGGCGACGGCCGGCGACATCGTCCGCATCGAGGCGAACCAGCCGCACGCCTACTCCAATCCCGGCCATCAGGCCGCCATCTTCTCGGCTATCGTCGACAGCGACATGGTGGAATTCCTGGAGGCAGCTGGCTCGCAGGAACCGCCGAAGGCAGCGCCGTCAGCGGAAACGCTGGACCGCATGAGGGCCGCGGCCAACGCCCATGGGATCACCATATTGGCGGCCTGAGTCCTTTTGGTCTCCGCCCGAGACTATAGCTCGGGCGAGCCTCACCCGCTCCCTTAATAAATACTGTCATACAAAGACGATATGGGCGATTTCGTACGCGGCCTCTTGCGTTCGCCGCCGTTCGTCGACTGTATTTGAGCTCGACGCCGACCGGTCGCGACGTAGGCGCGATACGAGCGCAGCGCACCCTGGAAGCTACTCTGTAAGGGAGATGGTCATGGCATGGTCTGCCAGCCAGTATGTCAAATTCGAGGATGAACGCACACGCCCGGCGCGGGATCTGTTGGCGCAGGTGCCGCTTGAACACGTCCGCCACGCCGTGGACCTCGGCTGCGGGCCGGGAAATTCGACGGAGCTGATTGTCGAGCGTTTCGGTGCCCAAGGCGTTTCCGGCCTGGACAGCGACCTGAACATGCTGGAAGCGGCTCGCAAGCGCATGCCCGGCACGCCCTTTGTCGAGGCCGACCTTGCCACCTGGCAGCCGAGCGAACCGGCGGACCTCCTCTTTGCGAATGCGGTCTTCCAGTGGCTGCCCGAACACCTCGACATTTTCGATCGCTTGATGGACGGACTTGCGCCGGGCGGCGTGCTGGCGGTGCAAATGCCCGATAACCTGACCGAGCCGACGCATCTGCTGATGGAGGAGACGGCGCATGCCGGCCCGTGGAAAGCAGCGTTCGAGGCGCGGAGCGTTCGCCGCAAAACCCTGCCGCCGCCCTCCACCTATTACAGCCGGCTCATCGGCAAGGCCGCCCGCGTCGACATCTGGCATACAGCCTACAACCATCCAATGGCTGACGCCGCAGCAATCGTCGAATGGGTCAAAGGAACGGGCCTGCGGCCCTATCTCGATCACGCAGGCGAAAAGCATCGCGAGGCGTTCCTGGCGGACTATCTCGGTCGCGTTGAAAAGGCCTACCCGAAGATGTCGGACGGGCGCGTGCTGTTGCGCTTCCCGCGGATCTTCATGGTGGCGGTCAAGGGCTGACACGCCCTGACGGATTGACGGGCTCCGATTGGCCAGTCGAAGGGCAAGACAGGATCCGATGACATCGCCGTGCAATGCTCAGGCGGCATCCTGCTTGCCGCCGCACAAGCGAGCACTATAGTCGATGGAAACAGCGAGGAAACCTTCATGGACGCCGCCCCCATTCCGTCAGCCACACTCGTCATCTTCGGCGCTACCGGCGACCTGACGCGACGCCTGCTGATACCGGCGATCATCAATCTGACGCGAAGCGGATTGGTCGGCGACGATCTGAAGATCCTCGGCGTCGGCATAGAAGCTGGCGACGACGCCTCACTGGTTGCGCGGCTGGACAGCTTCCTCGCTGGATTGAGCGATCCGATCCGCCCGGAGACCGACGACGCCTGGCGGGGTCTGCGGCAGCGTATCTCCTACATTTCAGGCGATTTCACGCAAGACGGCATATTCGTCGAGATCAAGAAGCACCTGACCAACTGTAACGCGGCCTTCTACTTCGCGGTACCGCCGCAGTTCTTCGGCCCGCTGGTCGAAAAACTGGCCCAGCACGGCCTCACCAGCGAGACTGACGGGTGCTTCAGGCGGATTGCCATCGAGAAGCCTTTCGGCACCGACCTCGCCTCGGCCCGCGCGCTGAACGCCCGCATCCTCGCCAATGTCTCCGAGAGCCAAGTCTACCGCCTCGACCACTTCCTGGGCAAGGAGACGGTACAGAATATTCTGACCGCCCGCTTTGCCAACATGATGATCGAGGCGCTCTGGAACAACAACTATATCGACCACGTGCAGATCAGCGCCGCGGAAACAGTCGACGTCGGCACGCGCGGCAAATTCTACGACGCGACCGGCGCAATGCGCGACATGATCCCCAATCATCTGTTCCAACTGCTGGCGATGATCGCGATGGAGGCCCCGAACGGTTTCGGCGCCGAAGCGATCCGTACGGAAAAGAGCAAGGCGCTGAGCGCACTGCGCATCTATACGCCGGAGGAAGCCGAAACATATGCCGTCCGCGGCGCTTACACATCAGGCAAGCTCGACGGAAACGACATTACCGCGTTCCGGGAAACCAAGGACGTCTCGCCCGACAGCAACACCGAAACCTTCGTCGCGATGAAGCTCTACGTCGATTCCTGGCGTTGGGCCGGCGTGCCCTTCTATCTCAGGACCGGCAAGGCGCTGAAGGCGCGCGATACGGAAGTCGTCATCACCTTCCAGCAGGTGCCCTTCGCGCAGTTTCGGAAAACGGACGTCAACCGTCACTTGCCGCCGAACAAGATGGTCATCCAGGTCCAGCCCGATGAGGGGCTGAGCGTCGAGATCTCCATCAAGTCGCCCGGCCTGTCCGTCGACACCGTCCCGGTCTCGCTCGACTTCCGCTATGCCGACGAGTTCGATATCGGCAAGATGACCGGATACGAGTCGCTTCTCTACGACCTCTTCACCGGTGACCAGACGCTGTTCCAGCGCGCCGACGGCATCGAGGCCGGTTGGGCGGCGGTGCAACCCTTCCTGGATATGTGGGCAAAAAGCAGCGAAGCGCCGGAGTCGTACGCGCCCGGAAGCAGTGGTCCATCCTGCGCCGACGAACTGATCCGCCGCGATGGCCGGGAGTGGCATGAACTGGGCGCAGCCGCCCGCAACCCCGATCCAAAGTAAAGTCCGGAAATACACGCCTAACTAAAGTAAAACCGAATAGAATTTCCCGGCCACTCGCGCATAGCGAGCATAGATATTGTACCACCTCGTATGGACGAGATCCATCGCAACACATTTATGGTGTGCTATACAAAATATGGATGTGTTGACCCTTTCGCCTAGTATAGCGAAGATTCTCCGGCTGACCGCGTTGCTTTTTCTGTGCGACAAAGAAGGCGGGGCTCGTCCAACCCCGACGGGCCCTTCTTGTATTTTTCTAGTATTTGGCGAATAAAGTATATATTAGTCGAAATTGTTAAAGCTCGATTAATATATTTACTTGCGCTCTCTCGCCGCCTTGCTAAATCTATCCCGAGGGTTTTGGGGTATTGACATGGTAGATAGTCAATTGGCTAAGAATCGTTCGACTTCCGATCAGCGTATGGAAACCTGCAGGTCGGAGTTCGAACCCCTCCTTTTCGAGCTCATTCGCAATGGCGAGAAAAGGGGATGGAAGGCAGCCGAAATCGCGATGGCTCTGGCCGACGCTGCCGACGACGTCATCCTTAAGCTGGCAAGAGAAACGAAGAGCAAGCATTAAACCGGCTGCCTTGCCGGCTTTGATGCCATGACGCTTCCGAAGTGCCTCCCTAACACGCAAGAGAAGCTGTAGCTTGTCTCCAGTGATTCTCTTGCCGGTTAAGGGGCCCGATGTCGCAGTTGATTGCCGCCGTTCTTCTTGCCTGTGGATGCGTCAGCCTCGCCGAGGTTGCCGACTGGCCGCCCGCGGACAGCTATGTTCCGAAGATCAGCTGCCAGCAAAGCGACGCTGCCGAGCGCTGCGAACAGATCCGTGCTGATTGGACCGGCCTTTACGCGGATGCCATCGCCGGTCGCATCGAAAGTCAGAGGAAGATCTCTTTCTGCCTGAGCACCGGCTGCCACGAGGGCATCGTTGTCGAGCCCGTCCTTGGCTGTGCCTGGCGTCAGGTTATTGCGGCATCGCACAACCCAGAGATCAACGACACCGACCGAACCAACATCGACCGTTATTGCGGCCCCCATGCGCTTGACGATGCAGGACGCAAGGCTGCCGGCGACCAGTCGCAAGCCTGGCTGACCTTGCTTGGCGTCACGCCGTAACCACAAAAGCGAACGGGCGGGAACAAGCCCGCCCGCCAAAAGCCTTGTCTTGCCGCTCAGACGAACTGGCTGAGACCCGGGACCGAGCCGACGACCTCGTCCACGACTTCCTTGCCTGCGTGCTGCTCTGCAATCGCGATGGTTTCCTTGGCGAGCGTGGTGATTTCGCCCATGCCGAGGCCTTCCGACATCAGCTGCTGGCCGAGCGCCATGATACCGCCGCCGCCGAGCGCGCCCATGATGCTGCCCAGGATCCCGCCGCCGCCGCTCGCGCCTTCGCCATTGTACTTGGCAACAAGGTCGGAAGCGCCCGGAATGGCTTCGATCATCTTGGCGACCGGACCGTCTGCCGCCTCGCGCTGCAGGAAGCCGAGCATCATGCCCACCGCCTTTTCGGCCAGTTCCGGAGTGATGCCCACACGCGCGGCGATCTGGTCTACGATTTCAGTCATTGTCAGCCTCCTGTTTTTGACGTTAACGTCAACGTTAGTCGAACTTTCCGGGCAACTCAAGCCGCCGGCCGCAAAAGCAGGCTTTATCCTACTTTTCCTTTTAATGCAGACAGTTGTCCGCACCGGGCTCCCTGCTTATAACAGGGAAGCAATTTTACAATGACCATGCGGAAAGGACGCTCCGCATTTTGACGCAATCGGCGCCGACAGCCGCAGGGAGAATTTTCGAAATGCTCGAGGATGGCAAGATTTTCGTCGGCGTCAGCCGCAATCCGGATGACAGCATCAACAAGCCGGAATATCTCGACCTGAAATTCGGAAACCGCCACGGCCTGGTAACGGGCGCAACCGGCACCGGCAAGACGGTGACGCTGCAGGTGCTGGCCGAGGGCTTTTCGAGGGCCGGCGTGCCCGTCTTCTGCGCCGACATCAAGGGTGATCTTTCCGGTATCGCCACCAAGGGCGAACCGAAGGATTTTCTCACCAAGCGCGCCGAGCAGATCGGCTTCGATGATTACGAGTTCGACCAGTTCCCGGTCATCTTCTGGGATCTCTTCGGTGAGAAGGGCCACCGTGTCCGCACCACCATTGCCGAAATGGGACCGCTGCTGCTCGCGCGGCTGATGGACGCCTCCGAACCGCAGGAAGGCGTCATCAACATCGCCTTCAAGCTCGCCGACCAGGGCGGCCTCCCTCTGCTCGACCTCAAGGACTTCTCCTCTCTGCTGAACTACATGGCGGAGAACGCAACCGAGCTCTCCAGCCAGTTCGGCCTGATCTCGAAAGCGTCGGTCGCCTCGATCCAGCGTGGCCTCCTTGTGCTGGAACAGCAGGGCGCCGAGCACTTCTTCGGCGAACCCGCGCTCAAGATTACCGACATCATGCGGACCAACAACCGCGGCTATGGCCAGATTTCCGTGCTCGCCGCCGACAAGCTGATGATGAACCCGCGGCTCTATGCGACTTTCCTGCTGTGGCTGCTGTCCGAGCTCTTCGAGGAACTGCCGGAAGTGGGCGATCCCGAGAAGCCGAACCTCGTGTTCTTCTTCGACGAGGCGCATCTGCTCTTTAACGACGCGCCGAAGGTTCTGATCGAGCGCGTCGAGCAGGTCGTGCGCCTTATCCGCTCGAAGGGGGTCGGCGTCTATTTCGTGACGCAGAACCCGCTCGATGTGCCGGAAACCGTGCTCGCGCAGCTCGGCAACCGGGTGCAGCATGCGCTGCGCGCCTATTCGCCGCGCGAGCAGAAGGCGGTGAAGACGGCGGCAGACACCTTCCGTCCCAACCCTGCCTTCGACTGCGCCACCGTCATCACCACGCTCGGCACTGGCGAAGCGCTGGTGTCGACACTGGAGGCGAAAGGCTCGCCATCGATCGTCGAGCGGACGCTGATCCGCCCGCCGTCCGGACGCGTCGGCCCGTTGACCGATCCGGAGCGCCAGCAGGTCATGGACAAGAGCCCGGTGCTCGGGGTCTACGACGAAGATCTCGATCGTGAATCCGCCTTCGAGATTCTGGCGGCGCGCGCCAAGAAGGCATCCGACTCCGATGCGGCCAAGCAGGTGCAGCCGACAGAGCCGACCGAGGGCAGCGCCTCGGGTCGCTGGACACTGCCGGGCTTCGGCGATGATGACACCGAACCGCAGGCCAAGAGCCAGGGCCGCGCCCGCTCCTCCGGCTACCAGCGCGAAACGGTCGTGGAAGCCGCGATGAAGAGCGTGGCTCGTACGGTGGCGACACAGGTCGGCCGGGCCCTGGTGCGCGGCATCCTTGGCAGCTTGAAGCGCTGAGTGGAACGGGCGTTATCGCCCTCGGACTGCTGACGAAGTGCTCCTTTCTGAGGGAACTATCGCTTTCTCCATCATGCCGGCCTTGAGCCGGCATCCAGCGGCACCGCGTCTGCGGTGCGAAAGGCCTTTTGCGCGCAAGGACTTGCGCGCGCTGGACCCCGGCTCGTGGCCGGGGTGACGTCGGATGGGGCATCCATCCCAATATGCCACGTGGCTTTGCCAACCGGATGAGGGCGGTTACCGCCCTCTTCCCACATGCATTCTGCTCAGCGCTTGCGGACGAACTCCGTGCGCAAGACAAGGCCCTTGATGGTGTCGTGGCGGCAGTCGATCTCTTCCGGGTTATCCGTCAGCCGGATCGAGCGGATGACCGTACCCTGCTTCAGGGTCTGATTGGCGCCCTTCACCTTCAGATCCTTGATGAGGGTGACGGAATCGCCGTCCTTGAGGACGTTTCCGGCAGCATCCCGGACCTCAGCGGCCTGCGCGGCCGCGGCAGCCATTTCCGAAGCCGGACGCCATTCGCCCGTCACTTCATCATAAACGTAATCGTCGTCACCACCTGCCATGGCGTCTCTCCTGGAAATTTAAGAATACCTGTCGAGCCGCTTACAGCAACCACGCTGCCCAATGCAAGTTCGGAAGCGCGACCGCGCAGCACAAGCGCTTCGGTTGCATTCCTGGGTGCGCAATGCTATTTCTCCTATGCACTCAAAGAGAAAGGAGGGTCGCGTGCAAAATTTCTATTTCCGGTTCAACCGGCAACGTGGCCCCGTCAACGCCCTGCAAATGCGTTTGCAGGGCTGACCAGAGACCGTTTCTCACAAACTCTCTTCCCTGGTCTGCCCCTCGTGGCAGCAGTTCGGGCATTTTGCTCGTCTGCAATAGTCATCCACCGAGCTCGAAGCACACGCACGCGATGAAGGCTGCACGCCCTCGCCCGTGTGATCGCTCGGCAAGACCAGAGCAAGATCATGACCCTTATCAATATTCGCAATCTCGGCGTCACCCTCAGCGCACCGCTTTTTGCCAAGCTTGACCTCGTTATCAATGCCGGTGACCGTCTCGGGCTTGTCGCTGCCAACGGCCGCGGCAAGTCCACCCTGCTGCGCTGCATTTCGGGAGCGCTCGAGGCAACCCACGGCGACATCACGCGTTCGCGCGGGCTGACGATCGGCTATGTCGAACAGGACGTGCCGGCCAAGCTACTTGACGTGCCGTTCCACGATGCTGTCCTGCAGGCGCTGCCTGCCGATCAGCAGGCGAACGAAAGCTGGCGCGTGGACATCGTGCTGGATTCGCTGGACGTGCCCGAAGCCTTGCGCAGCCGCCCGGTCGGGCAGCTCAGCGGCGGCTGGCAGCGGCTGGCGATGCTGGCGCGCACCTGGGTGATGGAGCCGGACGCGCTGCTGCTCGACGAGCCGACCAACCACCTCGATCTCGGCAAGATCGCGGCGCTTGAGGATTGGTTGAACGCCCTGCCCCGCGATGTGCCTGTGATCATCTCCAGCCACGACCGCGCCTTTCTCGACGCCGTCACCAATCGTACGCTGTTCCTGCGGCCTGAGCAGTCGCAGGTCTTCTCCCTGCCCTACAGCCGGGCGCGGGCAGCACTGGAGGAAGCGGATGCGGCCGACAGGAGACGCTACGAACGCGACATGAAGACGGCCGAGCAACTGCGCAAGCAGGCGGCGAAGCTCAACAATATCGGCATCAACTCCGGCAGCGACCTGCTGGTCGTCAAGACCAAGCAGCTGAAGCAACGCGCCGACAAGCTCGAGGATGCGGCCAAGCCCGCCCATCTCGAGCGATCAGCGGGTGCGATCAAGCTCGCCAACCGCGGCACGCATGCCAAGGTGCTGGTGTCACTGGACGACGCGGAGGTCCGCACCCCTGACGGCACCCCGCTCTTCCGGACCGGTAAGCAGTTCATCTGCCAGGGTGACCGGATCGTATTGCTCGGGGAGAACGGCGCCGGCAAATCACGGCTGATCGCGATGCTTCGACGGGCAATCGGCAACGCGGAGACGGCGCAGGACGGCATCAAGGCCACCCCTTCGCTGGTGCTCGGCTATAGTGACCAGGCGCTTGCTGATTTGAAGGACAGCGATACGCCGATGGAGACGATCATCCGCCGCTTCGACGTCGGCGACCAGCGGGCGCGGGCGCTGCTCGCGGGCGCCGGCATGACCATCGACATGCAGTCGCGTCCGGTCGGGCGGCTGTCGGGCGGGCAGAAGGCGCGGCTCGGCATGCTGGTTTTGCGGCTGGCGGAGCCGAACTTCTATCTGCTCGACGAGCCGACCAATCATCTCGACATCGACGGGCAGGAAGCGCTTGAGGGCGAACTCATGGCCCACCAGGCGAGCTGCCTGGTTGTTTCCCACGACCGCAGCTTCGTGCGCGCCATCGGCAACCGGTTCTGGCAGATCGAGCGCCGGAGGCTGATCGAAGTGGACAGCCCGGAGCCCTTCTTTGCGGCTGCACGGCCTTAGGGTCCGCACTCATGCGGGCCGGCCGCGAGGCATGGCAACCCGTAGCCCAAGCAGCGAATTGCGATGAGAGGCGATAGAGAGTAGAATTCTCGACACCATTCGACTGGGGGACTAGGCAATGAACAGATTGTTGATCCTGTCGGCTGGTGCCATCCTGGTACTAGCGTCCGTGGCGCATGCGGCGCCCTCTATGCAACCACTCAAGATCTCTAAGGAATGTAGCCAGTACACCGGCGAGACCCCGAGCTTCTGCACGATTACGGAATCGAACCTCGCGGCGATCCCGGCGGGCACCAAGATCTTCTATTATGGGCCGGTGACCGGCAGTCCGCTTTTCGGCAGTAGCACGACGGTTATTGCCGTCGGGAACGGAGATACGGCGGTGGGGTACTGCGTCACCTACGACACCGCCAGCCCGATGCAGGGAACCTGTGCGTTTCATGCCGGCAGCGGGACGCTCACCGGATTCCAGGCGGTCGTCAAGGTCACGGTCGACGACAAGCAGATCTATCACTGGGACGGAGGCTACCTGCTTGGCGCCGACGAGGCCGCCAAGTGAGAGCAAAAGGCATGCTGCCTGGCCCTTGACGTGAATTCGTGCCCTGACTCCTGATTAGCAGGAGGCAATGGCGGCGCGGCAACTACCCCTCCGTTTGCCGGGCGAAGCACCTGCCGGCCGGGTCTCTAAGCGCTTAGCACGGCGCTTGGAGAAGGCGGACGCATACGGTCCGATGTCCAAGTGTGTGGGTTATCAGAACGAGGCCGGCGTGGCACCGAGCAGGCTGAGCTTGCCGCCGTTAAGGGAATAAAGGCTCATCTTGCGCTCCACGGTACCCACCGGCGTCAGCCTGAAGAGACCGGTCACGCCGCGGAAGCCGACCTTGCTGGTCAGGTTCTGTGCGTTCATTCCCTCCGGTCCCTTTGTCCGGACGATGCCCGAGGCAACGGCAACAGCATCGTAGCCGTAAGCCGCGTCGGTGGAGACTGCACGCTTGTAGTGCCGCTGGTAGCGCTCGGCGATCATCGTCGCGCCTTCGGGCTCGACCATGGCAATCACCGTGCCTGCCACCGAGGGATCCGTATGCGTTTGCGGCGGCCAGGCGCTGGTGCCGACGAAGGTGACGTTTGTCTTGCCGCTGGCTTTCACGGCGCCGGCGATGGTCGTCGTGATCACCGTTTTCCCGAGAACGAGCACGGTGTCGGCATTCTGCAGATTGGCGCCCGCCCTCTTGACCGCATCAGCGGCGGCGGCGTCCGTCAGATCGTAGCGGGCAAGGCCGAGATACGTGCCGCCGCCGGCCTGGATGGCGCTTGCCAACCGGGCCTCGTCAGCAGCAGGAAAGTCGCTTTGGGCGAAAACCAGCACCTTCTTGTGGCCGCTGGCAGAGGCTGCCTGCACGCCTTCGATGGCGCTGTCGATCTCATCGGAAACGAAGTTGTAGACATTGCCCGATGTGGGCGGCACAGGGGCGCCCAGATTGAGCAACGCCGGCCGCTGGTCAGCCGGGACCGCGGCAATGGCCGATGTGACGGCAGGCGATGCGTAGCTGACGAGCAGAACGGAGCCGCGCGCCCTCGCCTCGCTGACGGCGGTTGCGGCGGCTGGAGCGCCGGGGGCCACGTCGACAACCTTCACGAAGACCTGGTTGCCGCCAAGTTCGCCGACGCCGAGGCCGGCACCGTCGCGCACGTCACGCGCAGCACCCTCATAGATCCCCGTCGCGCCCTTGGGCAGCAGCAGCGTGATCTCCGCTCCCGTTTCTCCGAAGCTTTCCTCGACTTCGCTCGACGGTGCCTTGATGTCGTTGGTTTTCACATTCTTGGCGATGCCATCGACGTCGGATTGGCAGCCCGCGAGCGCACCGCAGGCGACGACGATCGACATTGCGAGAACGGATTTGATGAGTTTGAGGGGACCGGCACCTTCCAAAGGCGACACTTGCCGTGTCGAGCGTAAACCATGCGAGCCTTGCACCGGCTCGATTGACTGCACTGTCACCTGTTCCCCCACTACTCGCAATCGCGGCCTTTTCCGGCCCTTTGACAGGATTTCATATCTGCACAGGCAACACCGGAAAGCAAACCCTTCGCCCAAACTTGGTTGACGGGCACACTAAACTTTTATGTTCTTTTGAAGAGATATTTTATACCAACCTTATCCACACTTAAATACCTGATTTTTATAGATGTTTTGTACGTTTCTCGCAGCCAACGAGAGACGACCATCGATGAAGCGCAGTATAAAAACAAGCAATATCGCTGCTTTTACTTTGTCTGCATTTTCAGCCGCATTTGCACCGAATATTTCGGCGGCATCCGTATTGCCGTCTTCGCAAATGTCGGGCGGGATCTACTCCGTTAACCTGGCGGCTGAAACGGCCCGCGCCCTGACGCTCGGCGGCGTCGCCAACCTCCTCAGCCTGGCGACGAAAAGCATCGGCACCATCGACGTTGCCGCGCTGACGCGCTCGCTACAGCCCGAGCCGGCCGGCTGGGTGAACGAGGGCGTTGCCCCTGCGCAGCCAGTCGCACGGCCGGCGATCGCCGCGCCGGCAGGTGGCGCCGCTTTCGGGACCGTTGCCATTCCTTTCAAGCGACTGGCTGCCCTGAAAAAGCTCGAACCGTCCTTGTCGGAAATGACGGATGGAACCGCAATTGACTGCAGCGCAGGCAAGTGCTCGGAGGCCGCGACCGCGATCAAAGTTGCCTTCAGCAAGACGTCGCAGTCCTCGATCCGCGACAAGCTGAACGCGGTCAACATCACGATCAATCACACGATCCGCTACAGCCGCGACATCGACACCTACAAGGTCGCCGACTACTGGGCGACGCCCGCCGAAACGCTCTCGCGCCAGCAGGGCGATTGCGAGGACTTCGCGATCCTGAAGATGGCCGCGCTGCACGCCGAAGGCGTCGAGCTCAAGGACATGTCCGTCATTGTCCTGTTCGATCAGAAGCGCCATTTCTACCACGCGGTGCTTTCTGTTGCGGTGAACGGCAACCGCTTCATTCTCGACAACATGCGTGACGAAGTTCTGCCGGATACCAGGCTGCCCGACTATGTACCGCTCTACTCGATCGCGGACGGCAAGGGCTACCTGCACGGAACGCGCACCGGCGCCAAGCAGGTTGCCTCGGCATTGCCACTCGAAAAGGTCGCTCCTGGCGAAGGCACGACGTTCTGAAAATCGCCGGCAAGATGCAGAAAAAGTGGCTGAATCTCAGCCGCTTTTTTCATGTCTGGGATTTTCTGGTCAGTAACGAGAGACGTAGCCGATCAGCATCGGCTTCTCATGGGTTGGCGCCAGAGCCAGATTGATCTGGCCCTTCATCGAGGCCGAGCCGACGGCAATAGTGAAGCCGGTGTTCAGCGTCTTGCCCCTGTTGCGATAGAGCGTGGCGATCGCCTCATCGATCTGCGTGTCGATCGAGAAGCGCAAGCTCTTCGTCAACTGCGCCGCATCGCCGAGCGGAAGCCGCTGGCGCAGCATGGTCAGGAAGGGATCGTTGAAGAGCTGGATCTTCTTTTCCTGCGTCAGCAGGATCGTCGGCGACGGCGACGCCTGGATGATGGCATTGACGTTTGCCATGGACGAGGCGTCCTCGACGGTATCCAGCCTGCGCAGCGCCCACTTGAAGCTGAGCACACGCAGCAGCGAGGCAAGGTTGCCGGACTCCGGCATCTGCGAGGCCGTATAGTGCACGAGGTCGGCCGTGCTCATCTTGCCGGCAGACGACATGCGGCCGAGACCATCCCAATAGATCCGCTCCAGGCGGATGCCGCGACGCTCGCCGCCTCGACCGACGACCGCCCGGAAACGCGGCTCGATCTCCTCGGCGCCGATGACAGGCAAAGGCTCCTCGATCGGCTCGAGTTCGGTGAGTGCGTTGCTGCCTGGCTTGACGATCAGCATCCTATCGCTCCGTCAGCGCTTCGCTGCGCGCCTTGTTGATCGGCTTCATCAGGTAGCTCAGCACGGTCTTGTTGCCGGTCATGATCTCGACCGAGGCAACCATGCCGGGGATGATCGGATAGGACTTGCCGTTGCGCTCCAGCGCGGACTTGTCGGTCTTGACCTGTACCAGATAGTAGGTCTCGCCCTTTTCCTTCTCCACGAGACTGTCCGCGGAGATATTCTCGACGACGCCCTCAAGGCCGCCGAAGATCGAGAAGTCGTAGGCGGTGACCTTGACGACTGCAGGCTGGCCGCGGCGCACGAAGGCGACATCGCGCGGCGAGATCTTGGCTTCGACCAGCAGCGTGTCAGCAGTCGGAACGATGCCGGCGATGACGCGGCCGGGATCGACATAGGCGCCAATGGTGTTGACCTCGAGCGTGTTGACGATGCCGTCGACCGGCGAGCGAATGTCGGTGCGCTTGACGCGGTCGGACGCGCCGCGGATGGTTTCATCGACGACCGAAAGCTCGGCCAGCGCCTGCGCCTTGTCCGTCAGCGCCTGCTGACGCAGTTCGAGGGCAAGATCGCCGAGCTGCAGCTTGGCTTCCTGCACGGCAGCCTGCAGGCGGTCGATGCTTTCCTGGTAAACCTTGAGCTGGCCCTTCTGGTCGGTGAGATCACGCTCGGTCTTCAGCACTTCCGTCTGCGCCACCAGCTTCTTCTGTGCCAGTGGGAAAATGAGGTCGTACTGGCGCTGGGCACCTTCGATATTCTGCTGCAGGCGATCGATGTTGGCGTGGGCTTCGCTGAGCTCGTTCTCGCGCTGGCGCACGCGCTCCTGCAAGACGCCAAGCTTGTTCTGGTAGCTGGCGCGATCGGCAGCGAAAAGCTGCGCCTCGTTTGCGCACACATCCTTCGCGACGGCCAGGATCTCTTCCGGGCAAATGAACGGCGTATCGTATTGGCCTGCTTCCTCGAGCTTCAGGCGCGCAACCTTGGCACCGAGCGCACGCGCCTTGGCAACGGATTCGCCAAGGGTGGAGGTCGTCGTTGTATTGTCGAGCTGGACGAGCAGCTGACCTTTGCGGACGACCTGACCGAGGACGACGGCGATCTGCTGGACGACCCCGGGCTCCGACGACTGTATGATCTGCGTCTTCGAGACCGGAATGACCTTGCCCTCGCCGCGGGCGATCTCGTTGATGTCGGCAATAGCCGCCCAGGCGACGAAGCTCGCAATGACGAGCGCCACCAGTGCCAGAATGCCGCGGGCGAGAAGCGGAGGATTGTCGTGACGATTGCTGAGGCTCATGACTGCGCCCCTGCTGGTTTGCGCTGCATGGCCTCGATGACCGCACCCTTCGGACCGTCGGCGATGATGCGGCCCTTGTCGATGACGATCAGGCGATCGACGAGCTCAAGCATACTGTAGCGGTGGGTGGCGATCAAAAGCGTCGTATCACGGCTGATCGCCTTCGATAGGCGCGCAATCAGGTTGCGCTCGGTCGCCAGATCCATGGCGCCCGAAGGCTCGTCGAGAAACACGATCTTCGGCTTCGTCAGCAGCAGACGCGCAATCGTCAGCGCCTGCTTCTGGCCGCTCGACAGATTGGTGCCGCGTTCGCCGACGGGCATGTCGAAGCCGCGAGGATGATTGCCCACAAACTCGTCGACGCCAGTCATGCGGGCGACCTCGAGCAGCTCCTCGTCGGTCGCATCGGCGCGTCCGATCAGCAGGTTTTCCTTCACCGTTCCCGAGAAGAGATCGGACGACTGGCCGGCCACGGCGACCGCCGAGCGAACCTCGGCCATGTGATATTGGCGGATATCGACGCCATCGATCAGCACACGGCCGCCCGAGGGAGAAAAGAGCCCGTCAAGCAAGCGGCCGAGCGTCGTCTTGCCGGAGCCGATGCGGCCGATGATGCCGACGCGCTCGCCCGGCCGCACCGCAAAGGACAGCTTGTTGATGACGGGATAGTCCGATCCCGGATACTGGAAAGACACATCCTGGAAGCTGAAAGCGCCGCGGGTGATCTCGCGATTGACGAAGCCGACCGTGGACGGACGGTCGTCGGGCTGTTCCATGATCTTGTCGAGGATGCGAAGCGACATGGTCGCCTGGCGGAACCGCGCCAGCGTCATGGCTATCTGGCCGAGCGGCGCGCCGGCGCGGCTTGCCAGCATGACCGTCGCGACGATCGCGCCCATGGCAATGCGGCCTTCGGAGAACTCGTAGGTGCCGGCGATCACGATCAGGACGCTCACCATCTGCTGGATGAACATCGTCATGTTGATGGCGTTCGTCGAGATATGCTTGATATCCTCGCTGGTGCGGCTCGAATACTTTGTCAGTTCCTGCCAGCGGCGCAGCATCGTCGCTTCGGCCCGCAGGCTCTTCAGCGTTTCGATGGTCGAGATCGTCTCGACCAGCAGAGATTGACGGCGCGACGCCTCGTTGGCGGCCGTTGCCATGCGCTTGCCGATCGCGGCCTGCGCCCACAAGCCGATCGCCACCGACAGGACGAAGGCGACCGTCGGGATGACGACGAGCCAGCCGGAGATCAGATAAATGACGCCGAGGAAGATGAAGACGAACAGGCTGTCGATCAGGACGCCAATCGTGTTCGACGTGAAAAACTCGCGAACGAATTCATACTGCGTCACGCGGTTGGCATATTCGCCCGTCGACATCGGCCGCGAGGCGAGCGTCGAATTCAGCACCTTGTCGAACAGCAGTTGCGACAGGCGTAGATCCGCCTTGCGTCCGGCATAGTCGATCAGCGACGAGCGCGCGGTCTTCAGCAGGAAATCGAAGACATAGGCAAGCGAGATACCCGCGGCTAGAACCCAGAGCGTCGGGATCGCCTTGTTCGGCAGCACCCGATCATAGACGTTCATCGTAAACAGCGGCGAGCCGAGCGCGATCAGGTTGATGAAGAGTGCCGCGACCATGACGCGGACATAGGTGCGCCAGTAAGGCGCAAGCGTCGTTGCCAGCCAGTGCCGCTTTTCGATCTCGACGGCATTGCCGACCAGCGCCTCTTCCGAGGCGTTCTGATAGTAAAGCGTAAAGGCAAAGGCCAGTTGCGGCTTCAGCGCCAGGAATTCTTCCCGCGTCAGACGAATCGCGTTGCCGGCAATCGGAACGATATCAGTGACATAGGAGCCGTCCTCGGCGACCTCGAGCAGCGGCAACACGCTGCCGTCGGCAAAGGCGACGATCGCCGGGCAATCGAAATTGCTCTGGCGGCACTCGCGCTCCTGGTGCTTGATCACCTGCAGGCCGATGCGCTCGGCCATGCGCTCGACATCGTCGATCTCAAGCGACTCGGTCACCTCATCCGGAAGACCGGAGAAGAGGACCGTGTCGGAGCTTGGTCGGCCATAGAACGCAGCCACGGATTTGAATGCGGCTTTGAATGTCTGCAGCGGTGTGCTGCTGGAGGTCCCGAGCGCTACGTTCAGCATTGTTCCATGGCCACGTCGACTATTGCTGTCGAATTGGCGCTAGGAGGTCCAGGGGCATACCGGCCTTCTGATGTGAATCAAGCTCGACATATCCAGGATTCGCGACGCCCGCGGGGACAACAAACTCTTCCCGCGCATAAGGTTTGGACTGATCGACCGGCTTCAGCTTCATCGTCTGAAGCAGATTGCCCGACGCCGCCAGGATCTTGTACTCGGCAAACTGCGACGCAACGCGCGCGGTATCAGCGAGAACCTGAGTGTTGAACTTCGTGTTCTGCGCATCGAGCACATCGAGCAGCGAGCGCTGGCCAACCTTGAACTGCTCGCGGTAGGAACCGACGAGCTGGTTGTTGATCGAGGCCTGCTTGTTGAGGATGCCGGACAGCTCGCCGCGGCTGACGCGCTCGTTCCAGGCGGAACGGACCGACTCCGAGACCTCACGCTGAACCTGGGCGAGATTGTAGCGCTGCTCGCCGGCACGACGGATCTGCTCCTGCTCGCGAGCAACATCGATGCCGCCGCGATAGAGGTTCCAGCGGGCAACGACGCGGACCTGATAGTCGTTGGTGTTGCCTTCGTCGCCATCGATGTCGTTGCCGACGCGGGCCGAGCCTTCGAGATTGACCTTCGGCAGGTAGTTGGCGCGCGCACCACGAACCCCGGCATCGGCCGCATCGACGTCGGCATTGGCCGAATAGATGCGCGGGCTGTTCTTGGCGGCGACGAAGACCGCGTCGTTTAGCGTCTTCGGGACGTACTTGCCAACGGACGGCGGCGTCTGCGCATTGGTGATCGGCTCGCCGACGACCTGAAGGAAGCGGATTTTCGTCTGCTCAAGCTCTTCGAGCGCTTCGCGCAGCCGGGCCTTGGCGGCCTGCAGACGTTCGCTGCCCTGCAGGCGGTCAGCGTCCGTGAGCGCGCCGCCCTTGATGCTCTCGTCGATGTCGCCGACCATCTGCGTATGGAACGCAACGTTCTGCTTAGCGGCAGCAACGATCTGGTTCTGGAGCATGTATTCCAGATAGTCCTGCGTCACTTCGAGGGCGAGCGACTCAGACCGTTCGAGAACCCGAAAGGACGCGCCATCGACGCGCGAAGCCTGCTGTTCGACCTGGGCGCGGCGGCTGCCGCCATCGTAAAGTGTCTGCGAGATCGTCAGCCCAACATCGCCCGGCGACAGATAGTCATGGTTATCCCTCAGCGAGCCGGAACTTTCGTTCGACAAGCGACGGCGCCCGATCCCGCTCTCCAAATCTACGGATGGCAAGTATAAACCGCGCGCTTGGCGTAGTTCGAACTCGATAGCTTCTCTATCCTTCGCAGCCTGCAAGATCTGCGGGTTCGTTTTCATCGTCTTTTCGATGGCCTGCTGCAGAGACATTGCATTGGCATCAGCATAAAACGAAAAACTCAAAGCAACCGTCGCAGACAATGCTGCAAAAATTCTTTTGTCCTTAAACAAGTTCGATGCCCCTCAACATCAAAGATTCACTCGGCGTACCCGTATACCAAAGATTTTCTTTGGCAAAGAAGTAACACCAATCTTTCCACATTCCAATCGCAGCTTCAGACATTCCTGCCAAGACAGTTAATCCCAGTGGACAACTGCCTAAAGCGAGAATTTTACAGGATTTTTTAACGGGGGCTTTGCCCGAACCTGTTTATCTGGCATTACTTTCAAACGGACATGACCCGCGATGAATTTTAGCCAGCGTTACTCTTCCGCCACAATCGTTTCAGCTCTTCGGATCGCAACCCTCGGTGCTGTCTGCTACGTGGCTGGATCCGTCGGCGTTTTACTTATCTTAAACCTTCTCGTACCGGATCGACCATTTTTGGTGGGATTTGTCGGCGCAGGTTTAATTTCGCTTCTTGTTGCATTTCCGCTGCTATTGATCTTGCAGCTCAAAGTTGGCGATCTCAAAAAACTACAAGAAACGATTAACTATACTGCGCGCCACGATGCCGTAACCAAGACGCTGAACGGTACAGCCTTTGCCGCGGCCGTCGAACACTACATCGACCGGCGCAAGCGAATCGCCACCGACGCCGGCGGCGTGATGATCGCGGTTGTCATCGATACGCTTGACGACATCAGCCGGCGCTATGGCCCGCAATGGGCGGACACCGTCATGCAGTCGCTCGCCGCGATCATTCAGTCGTCGGTGCGAAAGGGCGATCTGGTTGCGCGCCTCGCCACCAACGAGCTGGGCGTCTTCCTCCCGGGCGCGACCATCGAAAACGCTCAGGACGTCGGCACCCGCATCCGCCGGCGCGTCGCGGAAGCCTCGTTCTCGGCCGAGGGATCGCCGATGACGATCGGCATCCGGCTCGGCGGCGCCGTTTTCGAGGGACCGACCGACTTCACGCATATCCGCCAGTTGGCAGACGAAATGGCCATGGAGCGCGGCGGCGAGCGCGAGGACGCCATTCCGCTGTCGCGGCTGCCGGCCGCCTGACCCAGCCGAATCCCGAAAATGAAAAAGGCGCCGAAGGGCGCCTTTTCCTTTTGTCGGTTTGTCCGAACATCAGCCGACGTGCGGCGCCGTCGTCGTGTCATGCTTGTCGTCGAAGAGGATCTTGACCGCTTCCGTGGTGTTCTGGAGAACCGCCACATCGTGCCAGCCGCCATTGGCGTTTACGCTGACCACGGTATCCGCGCCTGACACCGTCGTCTTGACGCTGGCGAGTGCTTCCGCCTCGCTCGCCTCGTGGCCGAGCAGGCTGTCGAGGAGCTTCGAGACGTCGAGCGTGTCGCCCTCGCTTGCCTTGTAGTCGGTGATGACGTCGGCCATCGACACGTCCTTCAAGGCGTCGGTGTCGAGGACGAAGGTGTCAGCCCCTGCCCCGCCGGTCATCGTGTAGCCGCCGCCGCTGGTCAGCGTGTCGCTGCCGTCGGTGCCGTATAGATGACCAATCCCGCTGAAATCGATCTCGACGAGACCGCCGTCGCTTCCGATCGAGAAATCGCCGGCGGAATAGTCGCCGTTGAGCCCGATGGTGGCGGTATGCGTACCGTCGGTGACGGTCAGCAGGCCGCCAGTTCCCGCCGCGTTTTCGGCATAGGAGAAGCTGGCGGTCGCGGCCGAGATGTCGCCGAAATGCAGCGTGTCATTGCCGTCGAGGCCAGCGATCGTGCCGGTGAACGATGCCGCATGGTCGATGGTGATGGCGGACTGGGCGTCGGTGTCCAGGATGATCGCCTGGCTGAACGCGCCGCCGATTTCGAGACCGGCGTGACCCGACAGGTGCACCGTGCCGTTGCCGCTGACATTGCCCTCGAGATCGAGATTGCCGCCATTCGCCCACAGCAGGCCGTCATTGACGATATCGCTGTGCACGTCGAGGCCTCCGGTACCGGTTGCCTCCAGCGTACCGGTGTTGACCACCGCGTGGTCACCGGTGTCGATGACCAGTGCATTACTGCCGTCGGCAATGATCGTGCCTTTGTTGACCAAGGTCAGATGGCCCTCACCAAGCTGGCCGGCGCCGGAGATCGTGTTGTCGACATTGGTCAGCATGACACTGTCGGCACTACCGAAGATGACGTTCGCCGCATTGTCGGACAGCGTGACCGTGCCGCCGCCGGTCAGTGTCAGACCGTGCTGCACGATTTCGAAATTCGTCTCGCTGCCGGTCGAGGCGATATGGATGCTTCCCGTGTTGTCGAGCGTGCCGCTGAACGGCATCAGCGAGCCGTCAGCGAGCACCATGTCGCCGGTATTGTGCGTCACCGGCGTCTCGTTGAACAGGAAGTCGTCCGCGGAGAGAGACGCCGCGCTGACGCCGGCCAGCGTGATCGTCTGGCCATCGCCGAGCGTGATGACGGCATTGCCCGACGCGTCGGTCGACAGGTGGGCCAGAACGTCCGCGAAGCTCGAGAAGCCGGCAAAGCCGATCAGGTCAATCTTGTCACGCGCCGTATCGAAGCTGTGGACGACATCCGTGCCGATCTTGTTGGCAAAGACCAGCGTGTCGTCGCCGCTCGACGCGGTCAGCGTATCGTCGCCCGACCAGGCGAAGATCGGCGAGCCCTTGGCATAGGCCTCGACGTTGTCGGCGATATAGGCCGTCCCCGTCGAGCCGTCCGAGTTGGTCCAGGTCTGGGTGACCTGGAGAACCAGAGCGCCGGTGTAGCCATCGGGCGAGGTGACCGTCAGCGACGACGGATCGTTCGTCATCACCGACCAGGTACCGTCGGCGTTGTGCGTGCCTTCGTTCAAGCTCCAGCCGGCGGGAAGGCCCGCGACGGTGAGCGAGACGGCGCCGGCGTGATCCGCCGGAGCAGAGAGCGCGAGGTTGATGGCCTCGCCGGAGGTGCCGGCGGGGGCCGTTCCGCCCTTCGTGGCGATATTGCCGGCAACGTCAGTCAAGGTAATGGTCAGGGAGCTGTTGTTGGAAATGCTCTGGGTTGACTTCTGCCAAGTGCCGTTGGTCGCAGTTCCCGATGCCAAGCTGGGATCGAACGAGCTGGAACCGGCAGCGACATGAACCGTTGAGACCCCTGAGCCACCAGTGTCAGTAACGGAGAGCGAGAACTTTCCACTGCCATTGATAAGATTGCTGGTTGACCCCGAGACCTCCGGAGCCGCCGTATCGATGACGACCGAGAGAGCCGCTGAAGATGTACTATTGCCGGCGGCGTCGGTGGTGACCGCTGTGATACTGTGCGTTCCGTCCAACAAGGTTGACGCGGTGATGGAGTAGTTTCCATTGACGACCGTGCCGACCCCGATGGCGGTCGTGCCGTCATAAAGCGTTACCACGCTGCCAGTGGTGCCGGTGCCGGTGAAGGTCGGCGTATTGTCGTTTGTAATGTTGTCGGTATTTGACGAACCGCTATCGGATGTCGTCGCGAGATCCGGCTTTCCGGGGGCAGTCGGCGCCTTGGTATCATAACTCTGTGTTGCTTGCGTCGCCTCGGTGTTTCCATTGCCCGCGGCGTCGGTCACGACATTGCTAGAAACCTTGACCGTGATTGTGCCCGTGTCTGTGTCGGCTGCGGGTGTCACGTCGAGCTTGTAAACAGTGCTGCTTACAGCAGTAAGCGTGCCCTTGGTGCCACCCGTTACCGTGATCTCGTCAACAGTGAGCCCGCTAACAGCCTCGCTGAACGTAAGTGTATAAGTGATGGCTCCGTCCGCGATATTTGCCGTGGTCGCCGACACATCATCGGTGATGACAACAGTCGGCGCGTGCATATCCAGCACAAAGCTGGTTGTTGTCGCCGCGGCGGTTTGCGCGTTACCGGCCGCGTCCGTTTGCGTGGCCGAGACCGTGACCGTGCCATCGCCAAGCGTCGCGAGATCGCCCGAAGTCAACGTCACTGCCTGCGCCGAACCGTTTCCGGAGAGGGTCTTGGACACGGAATTAGCGCCATTCGTGAACGTCACGGTAATCGCATCACCGCTTTCGCCCGTGACCTTGATCACGCCGGCCGATGCTGTCGCTTCGGCCGCCGTCGCTCCGTTAGCAACACCTGTGCCTAGGGCCAGCGTCGGTGCGGAAGGCGCCTGCGTATCGATGTTGAAAGACACCGAGGACGCCGCGGTGTTGCTATTGCCCGCCGTGTCGGTGAACTTGTTCGCATTGACCTTGATGGTGTCTGTGCCGGTATAGCTATCGGCGACATAAGTCGCCGTGTAGACCAGCGGATTGGTCGTGGACTGCAAGTTGCTGATTGTCCCGTGGCTCGCACTGATGTCTTCGAGGACAAAGTTCTTCGGCGTCTCGCTGAAGGTCAGCGTCACGGTCGCGGTCTTGTCGGCGAGGTTGAACGAGGTCTGGTCAACGGCAATCGTCACCGTTGGGGCAACCTTGTCAATCGTCACCAGCTGGCTGGCGGTGTTGCCGATGTTGCCGGCAAGATCGACGACGCGCACTTCATAGGTCGTGGTCGTCGCGTTCGAGACGGTATAGCTCCACGTTCCGGAACTGCTGCCGGTGCCCGGGGTTACAGGGTTCCAGGTCGTGCCGCCGTCCGTGCTGATCTGAACCGTCTCGCCTGTCGCCAAAGTTCCATTAGTGCCCCTCACGACCAGCGAGCTGTCGTTGGTGATGAAGTCGGTGTTCGAAGTGCCGGTGTCTTCCGCGATGCTGGTGATCGCGACCGCGGCCGTCGGCGCCGTCGCATCCACCGTCACCGTATAGACGCCCGAGGCGGCGCCGGTGTTGCCGGCGGCGTCGGTTGCCTTCGCCGTGAACGTATAGGTGGCGTCGGCGAGCGCCGTCGGCGTAAATGTCCACGCACCGGTGGTCGCATCGGCGGTGGTGTGTCCGATTTCAGTGCTGCTGCCGTTCGCATAGATGTGAACGGTTGCCCCGGCTTCGGCCGTGCCCGAAATCGTCGGCGTGTTGTCGTTGGTCACACCGCCGCTGGCAATGGTCGCCGTGCCGCTCGAAGGCACGTTGTCGACAACACTGGCGATCACCGGCGCTGCCGGCGGCGTGGTGTCGTGCACATTGATGGTCAGCGTGTTGGAAGCGGGATCGCCATCGTTATCGACGAGGGTGAAGTTGATTACTTCCTGCTCGTTGTGCGTCACAGTGGCGGGGGCGGTGTAGCTGTAATCGCCTGCGCTGTGACCGGCGTCGTTGACGAAATAGAAGGTCAGCGTGCCGCCATTGGCCGTCTGGATCGTCACATAGTGCGAACTGGTCGGGCCTCCATTTGCCGGCGTGACGGAATTCGCAGCCGATGCATCGTAGGCATAGGTCTTGCCGTCGATCGTGATCGACTGCACATGGCCGCCATCGGCGCCGAAGCTGCCGAGCACTTCGCCCGAAGTGCCGGTGAGGATGCTGCCGTTCGTGCTGGCGGCCACAGGCACCAGAGCGACCAGCGTATCGACGAGAGCGCCGAAGTTGGTGAGAGACACCACGGCGGTGGGGCCGCCGTGTGCGTCGACGTCCACCTGCCCCAGCGTATTGGTGGAGACGTCGCCGCCGATGCCGATTGCCGTAACGTTGATGCCCTTGCTAGTGACGTAGCTTTTCCACTGATTATACGCGTCGTTTGTGGTGGGCAGACCGAAGCTAGTATTTTGGTTCGGGTCACCGTCGCTGATGAAGAAGACCTGCTTGTTGGACCCGCTAACAGGGTTGAAGCTATTTCTGACCTCGTTGAGAGCGTCCGTGTAATCGGTGCCGGTCGTGTTGATGCCAGCGCGGGCGCTCTGCACTGTGTTGCCCGCTGCGTTAGCGGTTGAGATCAGGCTGTCAATGGCCGCTTTAAGGGTGCTATAGTCAGCGTATGTCTCCAAGGTCTTGGCGCTGTCCGCGAAGGCGATCACCGTGATCGCCGTGCCGCTGCTCGTGAACAGCTTCTCGGCGGCGGCTTCCACCGCCTGAAGTTCCTTGATGTAGTCGGCGTTGCTGATGCTCCTGGAAACATCAAGCACGAAGGCGGCATTGACCGCCTGCGCCGACTGTGTGGATCCAGCATTGACCGTCACGCTGATGGCGTTCGGAGCCAACGGCTTGGCATCCTGGAATTGCAGGTTTGCGCCGATATCGATGGTTTTGCTTCCACTTCCAACATCGCCATCGCCGTCCGTGACAGTCGTCGAGGCGGTCAGATGAACAAGGCCGTCAGTGAGCGTGGCTAGATCGCTCGAGCCATGATCGATTGCCGCGTACTGTGTCAGCGTGACAACGCCGGTGTCGCTGTTGACCGACGCCGAGAACACGACACCGGAACCGCTGGTGCCAGTCGGCACCGTCGAGCCCGTGTAGCCGACGATCGTTCCGTTCGGCAATTGGGTGAGGTAGATCGTGCCGCCACCCATCGCTGTCAGATTGGATGCGACATGGTCGACGGAGCTCGACAGGCCCTCGACGCTCAGCGAATAGCTCAGAGCGGGGACCGCCCCGCCGCCGTTGCCATCCGCGCCATAGGTCGGTTCCGCTGTGAACAGATTGCTGAAATCGGCCGTCAAGGAGTTATTGCTACCCGTAACGTCGTCCGTGGTGGCAACGATGCCTGCGTCATCGCCCGTCTTCGTCACAACCACGGACGGCACATCATCCTTGATGTCGATGGTGATCGTGCTGCTGGGCGACGAGGTGTCACCGCTCTTGTCGGTGACGCTTACGGTGAAGCTGTCGCCACCGGTCACTGTCTCGGCGCCGTTATTGGCCGCGGAGCCAGTCACCGCCGAGGTGAGCGTGTAGGAGTAAGACAGCGTGCCATTGACGGCATCGTAGCCATAGACTGTCAGCGTACCATGGGTGCCCTCGACGGTCTCGCCCGTAGGTCCTACGAGATCAGCCACATCAAAAGTGTCGTCACCGATGGTCACCGACTTGATGTCGCTGTTACCATCGACATCGGTCAGCGTGATCGTGCCGGTGGTGACACTGCTGCCGTCACCAGCGGCCGAACCGGCCGACTGCGTGCCGGTCGCGGCAATTCCAGCCTCGTCGACGAGATTGTGACCACCGCCCGCCGGGGTCACCGAGACCGTCGGCAGGTGGTTGGCGCCGGTGACCGTGAAGGTCAGCGTGGTGTGCGCCAAGTCGCCGTCGCCATCCTTGATAGTGTAGGTGAACGTATCCGTCTCCGTGGCGCCCTTGATCAGGTTCTTCGCCGCGTCCTCGTCGGCCACGTAGCTGTAGCTACCATCCGCGTTCAGCGTCAGTGTGCCATAGGTGCCCGGCACGGTTTGACCAACGGTGCTCGAAGCCTCGCCGCCGGCCGTCGCGCCGGCTTCAACGCCGACAACGGCGCCGCCGGAGGCAAAACCGTCCGCGCCGGCGATGTCGTTATGAAGCACTCCATCGACCGCATTCACCGCCAGCGTGTCGTTCGCCGTGACGGCCTTCGCGTCCGAATTCGCCGTCGGCACGTCGTCGACGATGTTGATGGTGAGCGTCGTCGATTGCGGATCGCCATCAGAATCCACGACTTGGACCGCGAAGCTCTCATGCGCCGTATCGCCAGACGTCTTGTCCGCAAGCGTGTACGAGTAGCTGTAAGCTCCGCCGCTATGTGTCACCGTCAGGTCACCGTACTGGCCGTGTACCATGATGCCTGCCGTTCCGGCATTGGTCACGTCGATCTGGTGATTATCCTTGTCCGTGACGTACACATGACCAACGGTGTCCTCGCCCGTCTCGATCTTGAACGATCCCGTCGCGGTCTCGCTTGCGTCCTGGGTGTTCGTCGGGTCGTCAGTCGTCGCGGTCGAGCCGCCAGCAAGACCAGCCTCGTTCACGCTTGTATCAGAGACCGTGCCGATCGAGATCGTCGGAGTGGAATCCGCATGCAGCGTGATCGTCACCGTCGCCACCGACGGATCGCCGTCGCCGTCAACGATCTGATACCGGAACGTCACCGTTCCTTCCTCGCCGGCCGCTGGCGTGTACTGGAACTGGCCATTGCCGAGATACACCACGTGCGAGTCAGCGACCAGCGTCGTCCCGTCCAGCCGCACGCTGCCCGCGACAAGGCTCACCTTGCCGTTCGCCGTAGACGGGTCAACGCCATCAGCGCCAGCAACATCGTTGGCGAGCACGTTTACGACCACGGCTGCATTCTCGACCGACTGTGTAGAGCTATCCGCATTCGCCGTCGGAACGTCGTCCTTGATGTCGATGGTGATCGCGCCGGTCGACGAGGTCGCGCCGCTCTTGTCCGTGACGCTCACGGTGAAGCTGTCGCCACCTGTCACGATGTTGGCGCCGTTGTTGGCCGTGGTGCCCGTCACCGCCGTGGTGAGGGTGTAGGAGTAAGACAGTGTGCCATTGGAGGAGTTGTAGCCATAGACCTTCAGCGTACCATGGTCGCCTTCGACCGTCTGGCCAGTGGTCCCGACAAGATCCGTTACAGCAAAAGTGTGGCCATCAATCGTCACGGACTTGATGTCGCCATTACCATCCGCATCGTTCAGTTGGATCGTGCCGGTGGAAGCAGCACTGCCATCAGCATGGTGCGAGCCCGTGGAAAGCCCGGCTTCGTCAACGGAATTGTGGCCGCCGGCCACGCCGCCCGTCGGCGTCACCGTGATCGTCGGCGCGCTGTTCGTGACGGCATGCACGTTGATGGTGGCGGTAACGGCATCGCCGTCGCCATCGGTCAGGTTGGCGGTGAAGCTCAGGTCCGTGGTGGACGAGGTCGTGGTTGTAGTCGTCGTCGTGCCTATGGTGACGCTGGAGAGGTCGATCTTGGTCTTGTCGTCGATGTTGGAGAATTCGACATCCAGAATCGTGGCGTGACCGGGAGCGGTAATGGTCAAGCCATTGGCCGCGATAACGGTTGCACTACCGCTAGCGGTGGTACCGTCGGAATAGTGCACGACATATTGAACCGTCGCATCTTTAAAGAAGCTGAACGTCACGCTCGTCGGATCTGGCTGACTATCGACTGTCTGGTGGAAGTTGAATTCCAGGTAATCTCCGGCCCCAATATTATTGCTTTCCAGCCCAAAGCCTTGGTTCGAGCTATTCACCAACTGGCTTACCACATGACCCTTGCTATCCACGTGGCCGCCACTCACCACCGCCACGATGGTACCATTGTCCGTCGTGATATTGACCGACTCCGCCTTCTTATTGGCGTGGTCCAGATCGGTGAGGGTTTCGGCCGTCGTCGTCGTGGTGGTCGTGCTCGTACCGAAGGCTTTGTACTCCGTGAAAGTATAGCCCTGCTCATTGTTCGCGATTTCGAGCTTGAATACCAGGGTGGCGCCGTCCTTGGGCGTACCGTCAGCGTTAAGGCCATTGCCGGTATAGGCGATCAGGGTCGCGCCGTCGTCGCTCACCCAGTAGTGCACTGCCTGGCCGCCCGAGACGAGGTTTTCCGGCGCATTGTTGCCTGCAAGGCTGGCATGGCCTGCGCCGTCAGCTCCCGCGTGGAAATCGAGGATGCCGGTCACCGGCGTGCCGATCCCGGTCACCGAGATAGCGCTGCTGGCGGTGCCCAGTGTCGGGCTATCGTCGTTGATCGTCACGCTAAGCGTGTTGCTGCTCGTGTCGTTGTCGCCATCCATCACCTGATAGGTGAAGTTCAGCGTCAGGTTGTCTTCATATTTGCTGCCGGCCACAACGGTGTTGGCCGAGGTGTTGAACGGATCGGCGAGCGGCGCATTGATGCTGATGCTGTAAGCGCCGGTCTGGTCGACGGTGACGACAACCGCCGCCGCTTGGCCACCGGAACCGCTGAAATGCGCGCTGGTGCCGACATAGGAGTTGGTCGTGCCATTCCAGGCGAAGGTTACCTTCTCGGCATGCGCCACGCCGCTGTTGTCGACGTAGAGGACATACAAGTCGCCATTGCTGACTCCCTTGCTGTTGATGACCGAAAGGCCGGTGATCGCGATCGACTTCACACCGTCCGCGCCGGCGCTGAAATTCAGCGTGCCGGAGGTCGTCTTGAGATTGGCACCGGTCAGATCGCCGGCGCCCTGATCAATGCCATTGGACTGGGCTTCATCGTCGAGCGAAGCCGCTGTCGTCTTGTTGGCTTGCGGAGTTGCGTCTTCGAACTTGATGTTGCCACCAAGATCGATCGAGGCGCTGTCGCTCCTCTGGTCGTTGTCACCATCGGTGACCGTCGCCGTCGCCGTGAGCTTGACGAGATTGTCGGCCAGAGAAACCAGCGTGCCGTTGCCGCCATGATCGATGGCATCGTACTGGGTCAGCGTCACATCGCCGGCGCTGCTCACCTCGATCTTGAACACGGCGTTCTGCTGAACGGCCGAAGTGTCCGAGGAGGTAGAGGTCGAGCCATAGATCGCCCCGCCAATCTTATAGAGATAGATCGCCTGATCATGGCTTTCGAGGCCGGAATTCACAAGGCCGTTGACCACGTTGCCGGTCACGTCGAGCGCATAGCTCTTGACAAGCGCGTTCGCCGTTGCCGCGCCATCGGCGCCATAGGCCGTTGCGAACGTGAATGCGCCAGTGAAGCTTGTCGTCGCCTTATCGTAGCTGGTGCCGATCGTGTCGCCATCCTGCGTTGTCACGGTGATGGCGTCACTCTTAACCGTCACATCAATGCTCGGACGATCGTCTTCGAAGCTGATATTGCCGCCCAGATCGATCGTAGCGTTGCTGCTCTTCTGGTCTCCGTCACCATCGGTGATCGTCGCCGTCGCCGTCAGCTTAACGAGATTGTCGGCGAGCGAGACCACAGTGCCGTCGCCGCCGTGATCGATGGCGCTGTACTGCGTCAGCTTGACCGTGCCCGCGTCCGTGCCCGCATTGTCCACCTCGATCTTGAACACGGCCTTCTGCAGGACGTCGGAGGAGTTCGATGAGGTCGAGGTCGAACCGTAGACCGTATTGCCGATCTTGTAGAGATAGATCGTCTGCCCGTGGCTATCGAGCAGGGAGTCAACCCGGTTGTGGCTGTCCGGCTGACCGGTCACCGAAAGCGCATAGCTTTTAACGATGTTGCCGGCGCCATCCGCGCCATAGCTGCTGGAGCCGACCGGGAACACGCCGGCGAAGTTCTGGCTGTCCGTGTCGGACTTGTTTCCGATGGTGTCGGCGTCCTGCGTGGTCAGGGTGAGCGCGGCGTCGCTGCCCGCTGTCAGCGTGATCGACGGCGTGTCGTCGTCGAACTTGATATTGCAGCCGAGATCGATGGAAGCGCTATCGGTCGCCTTGTCGCCATCATGGTCGGTGATCGTCACGGTCGCCGTCAGCTTGACGAGGCCCTCGTCGAGCGAGATGACCGAACCATTGCCGTTGCCGACATGATCGATGGCGTCGTACTGGGTCAGCGTGACCTTGCCAGTGCCGTCAACGGAGATCGTGAAGATGGTGTTGCTTAGCCCGACGCTGTGGGACGAGGAGGCGGTCGAGCCAACAATTACACCATTGATCTCGTAGAGATAGATCGCATGGTCGTTGCTTTCGAGCCCGGAGTCGACGCGGTCGCCGAAGCCGCCACGATCCCAATCGTCATGGTCATCGTGATGCGAATTGCCGCTGAGGCTGAGCGCATAGGTGGTGTTTGTAGTACCGGCGCCGTCCGCGCCATAGGAAGCGGTGATCTTGAACGCCCCGGAGAAATCGGCGGCCGTCGTGTCGGTACCGCCGGCCCCGCTCCCGATCGTGTCGTGATCCTGCGTCTCAAGAGTCGGCGCCACGCGATCGGAGGCGGAGATCGCCGCCACCGGCACGTCGTCGATGACGCTGACGAGGAAGCTCTTGGCGTCCAACGTTACGCTGTCGTTGTCGAAATCGGTGTACTGGACCAGGCTTGAGAGGTCGAGCTTCAGCACGCCCTCGCCATTGTTGCCATAGCTGTGGTCGAGATTGTCCTTGAGTTCGAATTTCCAGCTGCCGTTGTCATAGACGGTGAGGGTGAAGACAGAGTGCGCGCCTTCGCCAGTGGTCCCGGCCGTGATGGTCTGATAGTGGCCGTTGGCGTCGACGCCTTCCGCGACCGAAGTTACCGAAACGAGGCTGCCGCCCGACTTCACGCTCGCGCCGCCGTCGGTCTTGATGGCGTCGCCGACCAGCTCCGAGTTGAACGAGAAATGCCCGCCTTCGTCGGCGCCGGTGTTGACCAGCGTGGCGAGCGAATTCGCGCCGCTGCCGCTAACGACCGCGGTGGTATTGTCGTGGAAATGGCCGTGGTGGCTGATGTCGTCGTCCGTGGCCGAGCCCGAGCCGCCACTGGTATCCTCATTGCCGTTGAGCTGCTCTTCCTCGACCGTACCCGAGACATAGGCGCGACCGGCCGTAGTCGGCGCGTCGTCGGTGATGGCGATTTTCAGGCCGCCGGTCAGCGGAATGCTGTCGCCATCGCCATCGGTCGCCTGGATCAGGCCGCCGAAGTCGACGGGCAGTCTGGTGGCACCGGCGGCATGGTCGATCTGATCGAAAAGCTTGAAGGTGTAGTCGCCGTCATTCGACAGGGTGAGCGTGAAGACGACGTGCCCGCCCGCCTTCGCGGTGAGTGCACCGTCCTCGATTGAATAGCTCAGCGCGATGTGATGCGAGGACAGGCCGAGCGCGCCAAGCGTCGTCTTGATGGTAGTTTCGCTAACGAAGGAAAAACCGCCCTTGCCGTCATTGCCGAAGTTCACGACGTTCGCGATCGAGCCGCTGACTGTCGCGGGGCCTGGCAGATTGTTAGAGGCATTGCCGGTATAGGAACCGTCCGCGTTGCCGTCGTTCGGGCTCGTACCCTGCGAAAACGACGTCTTGATGTCGTCTTCGGCGACCGTGGCGCTCTGAAGTGCCTGCTGGTTGATGCTCGGGCTGTCGTCATCGACATTGACGCTGATCGTGCCGGACACGTGGTCGCCGTCGCCGTCATAGATGTCGAAGCCGAAGTTCAGGACGAGATTGTCCTCGGTGCCCGTTGCGGGGTGAGCGAGGGCGGCGTTGAGCGTAACCGAGTAGGTGCCGTCGGCATTGACCGTGACGACGATCGCGTTTTGGACGTGCAGGCTGCTCCAACTCATCGAGCCGCCCTGCCCGTTCGGCGTCCAGACGCCATCGCCCAGCACCTCTGCTGTACCCTTGCCGGTACCGTCGATGTACATGACCGAGAGCGCGGCATTGCCGAGGCCGGCGACGGATCCAAGGCCGGTGATCTGGATGTGGCCGAGCCCATCCGAGCCCGCGTCGAAATCGATCGTGCCGGTCGCGGTGGCCCCGTGACCGTCGTCACCGGTACCGCCCTGGTTGCCAGTTTTGCCGATGTCCTCGTCGTCCAGGATAGCACTGTTGCCAGTCACCGACACATTGGCGAGGAACGTGCCGTAGTAGTCGGCGTCCCCGGTTTCCTTGAATTCCAGCGTATTCGATGCATTGCCGGCGCCGCCGACAATGGAGATGCTATAAGTCGTCATCTGTCCGGGCGGGTCGATTTCGAGCACGACGACGCCGCCGAACGTGACGACCAGGTGCTTGCTGCCCGCCTGTGCCGCGCCGGCCTCGAATGTGAGGGTGTAGCTTTCGCCCTCTGCCAGTTTGAGCACCTGCGAGACCGCTACATCGCCCGGCGATGCGTCGAGGTCGATCATGTATCCGTTCGTCGAGGAATGCATGCCGAGATAGCCGTCGCCGACGCGCTCAAGCTGCGGGGTACCCTCGGAACCGTCCGCCCAGGCGATATGCCAGTTGCCCGAGACACCGGTGTTGTTGACGCCGCTGTTCTCGTTCCAGGCATTGCCGTTGGAGGTGAAGCCATCGAAGAAGAATGAGCCCGAATAGTCGCCAGCCGGTGCCGGGACCGAGATCAGAATTGGGCCATCGTCGCTGAAGCCAATTTTGTCGCCGATATCAACGGTTGCGTCGACTTTGTCGCCGTCGAAATCACTGACCGTGACCTTGGCGAGGACCTGGCCGGACTTGATGAAGTCGATCTCGTCCTGCGAGTTGCTATCGGTGTTGTAGATCGAGACATACTGGACCATCGACAGCTGGCCAGTGACTGGATCGATTGCAAGGGCGAATGCGGTGGGATCGGCACTGGTGACCTCGCCGTTCTCGGCGTCATAACGACCGACGATTAGGCCATTTTCCTCGAAGAAGTAGATTTCGTGGCCGCCCGTGGTCTTAAGGCCGGAATCGTGATTATTGCCGGAGCCGAGTTCGAGCGACCACTGGACTGCATTCGTAGCGGCAGGACCATTGATGCCGAACTGGATATCGGCCTGCAGGAGGCCGGCGGTCGCGTATTGCGCCCCGTTCATATGCCCATCGAAGCCTTGATTGCTAACACCTTTGAACAGGTCCGCAACATCGGCGAGGGCCGTATCGTTGTCCGGGCTGGTCTGGATGCCTGCCGATTCATCGAGCACGAGCGTCGCGGCAAGGTTGCCGAGGTTGATGACGTGCAGGCTGACTGTCGGCGAACCGTCCGGGACCGCTGGCGATGTCGGTGGGGTTGCATCTTGGCCGTGCCTGCCGACTCCGCCGAAGAGGCGGCCGGGCTGACCATCCGGCTGGTCCGTGTTCTGCAGGAGGTCCGCTATCAGCGGCGGCAGATGGGGAGGCTGCTGGATCGTGTCGAAGTTGCCGCCCGAGCTTGGGGAGCCGGAATGGGCCGAATAGGAGCCGTCGGGACCCGCCGCAACGTTGATGTTGTTCTGCTCGAGAGCGGCGATCACGGCCTGCTGCGGCAACTCGACTTCGCCGAGCAGGAAGGTCGGCACGTGCAGAGCGCCATTGACGATGACGATCTCGGTGCCGTCTGCCTGGATGAGCACGAGATTGTTGCCTTCGACGCGGATGTCGTCGATCGAGACGTCAGCCGGCAGGTGGGCGACGTTGTTCTGATCCGGAACGATTTCGGCCGGATGGGCGCTGGCGGCTGCCGTCTGGGGAGCCGCCGGCACGCGGTCGGTCTTCTCCGGCTGCTGGTTATTATCGGCCTGCGCGACCTCGACGCCCTGACGAGCGGAAGTCTCAATACTTGCGTCTTCATGAATGTCCTGGCGGAAGTCGTGCGAGACGTTTTCGCTTGCAGTAGCGGAAATGCGCGGATCTTCGATAGACATAACAAAACAACCCCAATGAGAAACTGGGGTCAATCAATTACGCGGAAAAGCCAAAATCAATACTTGCAGCCGCTTCAGGCATAGCCGGTTATGCTTCCACCCAAAAATGTTTTAGGAAGAGTTAACGCCGCCGCCCCGAACCTCGCCGGAGACGCTAAAATTCTAATAAAATTAATGAAATACAAACGTGCTCCGGCCGCGTATCCCGGCTTCCTCGATTCGACGCTCACGCTGCCATCAGCGCCTTCCGGCAAAGCTCCTGGAACCCTCAACCAGTTCAGCGCGAGACGGCGTCCGGCCATCTCGCGCTGAGTTGAAAATCGTCGTCTGAAGCGCCTATCGGGTGGGCGCCACAAGGCAGAAGAATGCGCCCTGGGGATCGGCCGCCTGGATGATCCAGCTGCCGCCGGGCACTTCCATCGGACCGTTCAGCACCGTGCCGCCGCCCGCCTTGACGCGTTCGATAGCCGCATCGATGGCCGGCACATTGAAATAATAGGCCCATGCCGGCATGGGAACGGTCGGCGGCTTGGTCATCATGCCGCCAATTTGCGTGCCGTGCTCGGCGAAGATGGTATAGGCGCCCATCTCGCCCATGTCGAAGTCATGATCCTTCGTCCAGCCGAAGACCTTCGAGTAGAATGTGAAGGCTTCGGCACCGTTGCCGGCATAGAGTTCGTGCCAGCCGATATGGCCGGGCGTACCCATCGGCGCGGGCGGCGACGGATTGTCCCTCGGCAGCGGCGTCATGATGCAGATGACCGCCCCATGCGGATCGGCAACGACGGCAAAGCGTCCGACAGTCGGAATATCCGCCGGCTCGCGCCGGACGGAGCCACCGTTGGCGGCAAAGTCCTTCGCCGACTTGTCGACGTCATCGACCGCGACATAGCCCGTCCAGTTCGGCGGAATGCCCTTCCCTTCAAGCTCGGCGGGAAAATCCATCAGGCCTGCGACGCCGGCTCCATTCGCTTCGAAGATCGTATAGGGCGGCAGGTCCTGGATCGTCATGTCACTTGTCGTCCACCCGACAACCTTGCCGTAGAATTCGGCGGCGGCCTTGGGATCGGGGGTCATCAGTTCGCACCAGATGAATTTGCCGTGGTTTTCGGACATCGTGATCTCCATTTGCGTTTGGATTTTCGACGAACGGCAGCGCCGTCCGCAGCTATTGCTTGCGGGTATAGTGCGCTTCCATGAACTGCTTCCAGGAACCGTCGGGCTGTCTGGCAGCAGAATTGAACGTGCGGTGGTCGCGATCGTGGAAGATGAGCTGCTCGCGATACTCGGCGAGTTCGTTTCCGCCGATAAGATCGGGGCCGGTGGTATAGAGGCTCAAGGTCTTGCCGTCGCCGGAAACCTCACCCTCGTAGACCCACATGTGGTCCATCATCGTCCCTATCCAGGTTCCGACATATCTTCCCTTGTCGGCGCTGTAGCCGAGAGTGAGTACCGTCGTTGCCGCGCTACCGCCCGGCATGGTGCCGGAGCCTTCGGCGACGAACCAGATGCCATGAAGCGACCGCACGATCTCCGTCCACGGTTCCTGTCCGGTCATTTCGGGTGCCGTCACGTCCCATACGCCAACGAGGTCTTCCAGGAACTCGTGCTCCTTCAGAACTTTCGCTTGCTGCATCGTCCTTCTCCCTTGGGATGATGGTCGCAGATATCAGTGACAGCAGGATGGCGCGCTCTTGGCCGGCTCGTATTCGTCGTGACGCTTGACGAAATCCATGGTCGCGTCTTCGTTACGTCCCTTCGGCGCGCGATCGAGGATCATCAAGGTGCCGACCGCTTCTTCGAGGCCGCGGGCGTAGCTCGAGTAGGTATGGAAGACTTCGCCTGCGTCGTTCTTGTAGAATGCGCTGAGACCGGGAAGCTCGTCATTGGCGTTGGCCGGATCAATCGCCTCGAAATTGTAGAAGACCTTGTCCTTCGCCAGATCCTCCGGACTGAAGGACACATGGTAGTCGAAGTTGAAGCTGTTATCGAAGGATGAGACCCAAGGGAATTTCCAGCCCATGCGCTTCTTGTAAGCCTCGATCCTGGCGAGCGGCGCGCGCGAGACGGCGACCCAGGTGACATCATGGTTGTTGAGATGCGGCAGCGTTCCATCGACGTGATCCGACAGGAACGAGCATCCGGGGCAACCGGCCTCCCAATCGGGGCCAAGCATGAAATGATAGATCAAAAGCTGGCTGCGGCCATCGAAAAGCTCGGCAAGGCTTTTCTTGCCCTGCGGCGTATCGAAAACATAATTCTTCTCGACCTTGACCCAGGGCAAAGCCATGCGTTCGGCGTTGACCCTGTCTCTCAGATGCGTTGCTTCCTTCTCCTTGAGAAGCAGCGCGCGGCGGGCTTCCAGCCATTCTTCACGGGAAACGACTTGGTTCTGCATCACGTGCGCCCTCCTCCGGCGCGGTCGAGACGTGGCGGTCCATGCTCCTTTTCCTTGACTATTTACATTGATATCAATAGAAATTGGGCATGTCAAACGCGGTAGAGATTCCTTTTTCGACGACACTTCTGGTACGTGACACGTGTCTGTGCCTGCATGTGCAGCGCGCGGCGCGCGCACTGGCGCGGCTGTTCGACGATGCCCTTCGCCCTGTCGGGCTCACCAACGGCCAGTTTTCGCTGATGATGTCGCTGAACCGCCCGGAACCGCCGCCGATGGGGCCGGTCGCGACCCTGCTTGCGATGGACCAGACGACATTGACGGCAGCGCTCAAGCCATTGCAGCGCCGTGGTTGGGTAAATGTAACGCAGAATGCGAAAGACAAGCGCCGGCGCCTGCTAAGCCTGACGCCCGAAGGAAAGGCCGTGCTCGCGGCCGCAGTGCCGATCTGGGAAACCACCCACGCCAGCCTCGAGGAAGTCCTGCCTGATGGCGACATGGGAAGGTTGCGGCGCGACCTGCAGGCGCTCGCCTGACGCTCGGGCCGCCTGCGACATCGTCAGTCGCGCGCCATGCGCGGGTCGCTGGCGAAATCCTCCACCGAGAATCCAATTCTGACTTTCGGGAAATCGCAGAGCGCCTGGACGCCAATACCCGAAAGTCGGATCCTCCAGGTCTGACGCTCGACAGGCTCGCGGGCGGCAAATGCCGCTGCCGTCAAGAGCGCGATATTGCGGCCACGTTGCGGATCCCGCACGGATTCGTAGAGGATTGCCTGGCAACCCGCCTCGCGAGCAGCGTCGGCCAGGGCCTGACAGGGCGCATAGTTCTGAGGATCCGTCCATATCGCCCGATCGGCATCGAGAGGCGCGCGGGTCAGGTCGATTGCCGATGCGGTCGCGATGGCCGCGGAAAAAGCCGTGTACTCGGCGGCATTGACAGGAAGCGATGTCGCGGGCGACTCCGAATAGAACAGCAGTCGGTAGAACGCCATTTCGGCAAGCGCGGTTTCCACCCGCTCGGACGCATAGAAGACGCCCAGCGTGCGCCCTGCCCGGCGGAAACGCGAACCATGCGGATAGACGGCGCCATAGCGGAACGGGGTCGCCAGCAGATAGTCCAGCCCGATGCATTCCGGCGGCAGCGCCGGCTTGCTTTCTTCGAGCAAGGCTTCGAGCAGCGCCTGCTCATCGAGCGTATCGACGAGCTTCAGCGTCGAAATCTGATGCTGCGCCTCGACCAGACGCCAGAACCTGCCCGAGATCGCCCGTGTCTCAGACGATAGCGCGGCGGGCGTCCAGATAGGCAAGGACATCGGTCAATCCCGAGATGCTGACGATCTTTTCGAGCGGCGTGGCGCCGAGCGCCGTGTTGGCGTTGCGCAGCCATTGCCGGGCAACGGTCTCGTCGCCGCCGACAATCGCGTCGAGCGAACGAAACAGACGGACCAGCAGGATCGCGAGCTCAAAGGACTTCGAGCCGCGCTCAAGCAGATAATCCTGCCGCTTCATGCGCGAGACGGTCGCCTCGGAAACGCCGAGCACCGCCGAAAGCGTTCTGGCGTTGAGGCCGAGACGATCAGCGGCATTGACGGCGGCTTTGGTGATCACGGCCGCCTCGGGAGACCGGGCACCAGAGATCGGATGTGCTACAGCCATGCCATATTCCTTTCACAGGAAAGAATATAGCATCTAAGTTTCATATGAAAAGAGCGCCGCGATGCGCGGCGCTCCTTTTCGCCTTGATCAAGCGACGGTAACCGGAACTTCCGTCGATGTGCGCATTGCATGGCTATAGGGGCACACGATGTGGGCCGCAGCGGCAAGCTTTTCGGCGGTCGGCTTGTCGAGGCCGGGAATGTTCACCGTCAGGGCGACTTCAATGCCGAAGCCCGTGCCGTCGTCACGCGGGCCGATGCCGACCGTGGCGCTGACCGTGGTGTCCTCGGGAATCTTGACCTTTTCCTTGCCGGCGACAAATTTCAGCGCACCGAGGAAGCAGGCGGAATAACCGGCTGCAAAGAGCTGTTCAGGGTTGGTGCCGGTCGCGCCATCGCCGCCGAGTTCCTTCGGAACCGTCAGCGTCACATCGAGAACGCCGTTTTCGGAAACGGCGCGGCCTGCGCGGCCACCGGTGGCGGAAGCTTTGGTCGTGTAGAGGATAGGCATGTCAGTCTCCTTTGCGTTGGGGTTGGACTTTGTTTATCGCACAATTAAATTGTACGCAAGTGAATTTTGCAAATTGCATTTCGAATTCGAAAAGAGGACAATCGAGCCCGTGGAAGGACGACAATGAAAGCGCATCTGGCCAAGACGATGGAAATTCCGGAAGAGGAAAAGCGGCTCGAGAACCAGCTCTGTTTTGCTGTCTATTCGACGGCGCATGCCTTTACCCGCGCCTACAAGCCGATCCTCGACAGGGTCGGCCTCACCTATCCCCAATATCTCGTGATGCTGGCGCTTTGGGAGAAGTCCGAGCAGCCGGTCAAGGCGATCGGCGAGCAACTCGATCTCGATTCGGGCACGCTGTCGCCATTGCTCAAGCGCCTGGAACAGAATGGCCTGATCAAGCGCACACGCGATTCCCGCGACGAGCGGCAGGTTATCGTGTCGCTGACCGAGAACGGCCGCGTGATGCGGAGCGAGATCGACACCATCATGGGCGCAATCGGCCAGGCCGCAGGGTGCACGCTCGAGGAAATGAAGACGATCCGAGGGCTGTTGAAGGGCCTCCGCTCCAATCTGACATCGGCGGCTTGAGAGCAAAGCATTGAAGCCGGAGCCGAGACGACATCATGCCCACGGCAAGCCCGCAGCCTCCAGCCGTAACCACAAGTCTTGCCGGAACGATGAGCCGCGTGCCTGAAGCAGCTGCTCGAGATACCGACCGTTCAACAAAAGCGTGCTTTCCCTCACATAGGCCACGTCGCCCCGCGCCATCAGGTCCCTGCCCAGCGCTGCGTATGACGCCGCTCGCAGGAGTCGCGCCCAATGATAGTCCGGCAGCACGGTCAGGAAGCGATCAAGGCAGGCGATCGCTTCCTCGTAGTTCCCGGAAGCGAAATGGGCATCGCCTCGGAACAGGAAGATCGGATGATAGTCCGGACTGATCTGATCGGCCTGATCGAACGCCATGTGCGCCTCACCGATCAGACCGGCGACCGTCAGTCCGATGCCGAGCCACGTGTGGAATTCAGCGTCATTGGGGTTGAGGTCGACGGCCCTTTGCAACGCGTCCAGGCCGGCCCTGGCGTTTCCAAGATAGGTTTCAGCAAGGCCGAAGGCGCTGAGCAGGTAGGGCTCGTGGTCATCCAGGCCCAGCCCCACCAGAACGATGTCACGCGCCTGCTGGAAGCCACGCACGGGATCGTCCAGCCAGCCGTTGAAACAGGAGTGGAAGTGTATCCAGGCGAGGCTCTCGCGGACCAGAACGTGATTGGGATCGATGGCCAGGATCCGCTCGCAGAGACGCCGGGCACGGATCATCCCCTTCAGCGTCGGCCGCTCGACATGATTGAACACCTGCAGATACAGCTTGTCCGTGCCGACCTCGCCCTCCGGCTCGGTGGCCGAACTGGCTGCCGCATGCTTCATCACGATATGATAGAGATTGCCGCTGATCTTGCGAACAAGCTGGTCCTGCCCGAGGTCGGAATTCGTGCTTTCATCGAGATATTTGCGGCTCCATATCTGTGTGCCGCTTTGCACGAACACGAGTTGCACCATCGCCCAGCCGGCCTCCCCGTCGCCCTGAACCGCGGTTTCCAGGACATAGTCGGCGCCGACCCGTCTCCCGATTTCCTCGACGGTCTCGTGCCTCGCATTCACGGCAAACATCGTCGCGGCGGCGACCACCGAGAGCGGCGAGAACAGGCCGAGCTCCCCGATCAGTTTGCGCGTCAGGGATTCGGCGACGAGACTGTCGTCTCCATCATGTGAAAGGCTCCTGATTGGCAGGATCGCGATCCTGGGCTTGCCATTGGTCAAGTCCACGGACGGCTCCTGCTGTTCGCGAATTCGATCGATGAGCTGCTGCGTTTCGAGATCAGGCGCGACACCGAGATTGGCCTCCAGCAATGCCTTCAGGCCTTCGTAATGCCTGATGGCACGCGCGCGCTCGCCTCGCGCCTTGTGATGGCGCAGGATCGTCCGATGAGATGGCTCGTGGTAAGGATCCTGCCGCAAAAGGCATTGCGCAGCGAGAACCGCCTGCTCCGTGCTGCCCGCCCTCTCCAAACCTTCGGCGAGGTCCGCAAGGCAGTCGACCAGCAAATTGTGGTGTCGGCCGCGTTCAATCCGAAGCCATGTTTCCAATGTCTCGTCGTTGAAGCTCAATCCCTCGAGAAACTCGCCCTCAAAAGCGTCCAGTGACGGCGGCAGCGACCCCGCCTTGGCGCTTTCCGCAAGAGTCTGAATGTCGGTGACAATGGCATCAGTTCTCATCCAACCGGCGCCGCTATCGAAGACGAGAGGTGACACACCGTGGCCGTTGACGGCATGGCGGATTGCAAAGAACGCCTGGCGGAGGCTGTTGCGTGCATGTTCCTCGGTGCGCTCGGACCACAGCATGCCCGCCAGTTTCGATCGTGAAACAGGCTTGCCGTTGGACAGCGCCAGCATCGCAATCAGCGCCTGATGCTTGCGCGAAGCGATCACAATGCTCTCGCCCGCGGGGGAGAGCAGCTGGAATCGACCGAACAGGCGCAGCATGAACCGCATCGCTACTATCTCAACTTCTAATTTAGCATGATCAAATAACGGCGGTATAACAGCAGGAAAGCGACCGCTTGTCATAGTCAATTTTGGGCTATGGGCGAACGAGGGATGCGGAAATGCTCAAGATGCTGATTGGTATGGCCGCGGCTGCGGTTTTGATACTGCCCGCGTCTCCATCCTTGGCCTGCGCTGATATCGCGCTGGTTGTGGCCGTCGACGGATCCGGTAGCATCACCGACGAAGAATATGCCTTTCAGAAGTCCGCGATCGCCACTGCCTTCCGAGACAACGACGTGCTGGCCATCTTGAGAAGTGCTGGCAACGTTGCCGTATCCGCAGTCTTCTGGGGGGATGGTGAATTCTCCACCCAAAAACTGGATTGGTTCATGATACACAACGGGAACGGAGCCGAATCCTTCGCGGCCGCGATCGACGCCAATCAGCGCAAGGTGTTTGGCAACACCGACATCGGCAACGGCATGTGGGCCGCTCTCGATATGCTCTCCGACCCACGCTTCTGCGCCATCAAGACGATCATCAACGTCTCCGGCGACGGCAAGGAGACGGTTGCGCCGAAACGACGGCAGACGCCGTCGCTCTATCAGGCGCGACAGCGCGCCATGAAGATGGGGACGACCGTCAACGGATTGGTCATTTCCGACGAGGAACCCGATCTTCCCGACTACTACGAGACGCGCGTCATCCTCGGCGAGGATGCCTTCGTGATGGAAATCAGGAGCTTTGCTGATTATGCGACGGCGATCCGCAAGAAACTAATCAGGGAACTGTCACCGCCCACAGAAGTTCAGGTCGCCGAACACCGGCAGTGAATGCGACCAGCCAATCGGCCGGCCGCACCCTCTTGGATCACTGCAGAACCACCACCGGAGCCTTGTTCGGCACGCGGTCATAGAGATCGATGATGTCCTGGTTCAGGAGGCGCACGCAGCCGGATGAAACGGCCTTGCCGATGGAACGCCATTCCGGATTGCCGTGCAGGCGGTAGAGCGTGTCTTCGCCATTCGAGAAGATATAGAGAGCACGCGCGCCGAGCGGGTTCTTCAGGCCCGGCTCCATGCCACCGTTTTCGATCGAGTACTTGGCGAGTTCGGGCTGACGCGCGACCATCTCATTCGGCGGCTTCCAACGCGGCCATCTTTGACGCCACTGGATGACGCCGGAACCCTGCCATGCGAAACCTTCGCGGCCGATGCCGACGCCATAGCGCATCGCAGTGCCGCCCGGCTGGACGAGGTAGAGGAAACGCGAGGGTGTATCGACGACGATCGTGCCGGGCGCCTGACCGGTCGGATCAACCACCTGCTGACGGTAGAAGCGCGGATCGATCTGCTGGTAGGGCACGGCCGGAATGAGAAAGCCGCCGTCCTCGATCGGGCCATACATGACCGCCAACTCGGCGTCACCCGGCGTCTGCGGTGCCTGGAACATGTTGACCGGACTGCGCATGACGGCCGGCTGAGCTGTGGCATAGGGCGGCGGTCCAGCCGTGGATGCACACCCCGTCAGCGCCGAAGCTGCGGTCACTGCCGAAAAAGAAAGGAAGCTGCGGCGGGAAAGGGGTTTTTCGAAGCTCATACGCGGGTCTGGTTTCCTGTTGCGCTGGAAGGACGGACGCCCTTCGCGGAAGGTGGCTCAACGCCGGTGACAAGACAAGAAATCTATCGCCATACGTTAAATAAACCACCACCTCACGAAGTCGTGTCCGCCTGCCGCGAGACGATATCACCAGAGCTGTTGCGCGACTACATCACGACGATTTCGGCCTTTGCCGGAACGCGGTCATAAAGGTCGACCACATCCTGGTTCAGCATGCGCACGCATCCCGACGACGTGGCCTTCCCGACCGACTGCCAATCCGGCGTGCCGTGGATGCGGTAGAGTGTATCCTGCCCGTCCTTGAAGATGTAAAGCGCGCGCGCGCCGAGCGGGTTGCCGAGGCCCGGATTCATTCCGCCGTTCTCCGCAGAGAAGGCCCGGACATCCGGCTGGCGCGAGACCATTTCGGCGGGCGGCGTCCAGCGCGGCCACTTCTGCTTCCACTGGATGACGCCGCGGCCGGACCATGCGTAGCCTTCACGGCCGAGGCCGACGCCGTAGCGCATCGCCTTGCCGCCCGGCTCGACGAAATAGAGGTGCTTGGTCTTCGTATCGACGATGATCGTGCCGGGCTTCTCGTTGGTCGGATAATCGACCTCCTGCCGCAGGTATTGCGGATCGATGCGGCTGACCGGTATGGCCGGCAGCGTGAAGTCAGTATCGCGCACCTGGCCATACATGGCGCCATTCACCGGATTGGTGACCGGCAGGCCGTAGGTCCGGCTGAAATTCGCGCCTGGGATGCCATAGGTCTGGTTATAGATCGTCGGCGGCACACCTGGCCTCTGCGGGACAGGCGTATCCAGCGGCTTGACGCGCATAGGATCCACACCGTTATAGAAAACGGGCGACGTTTCCTGCACGAAGCGGGCGGGATCGGTGGCACCGGTATCCGGGACAAGGATGTTGCAGCCGCTCAGGCAAAGAGCAGCGGCCGCAAGCCCGGCAAATGGCGACACCCGGCTGAGAACAGTCATAAAACACCCTCATCGACAACAGCGAGACGTATAGCTGCGGCGAGGATGACACCTGCGGCTGGCGCGAGGCTGGTCACCCAGTCTGCCTCGCATCAATCACGGCGGGCAATCAGGCTGTGATACCCTGGAAGAACCGGATGCTCTGTTCGATCTCCGCCGGCAGCGCCGACGTATGGTTGCCAGTCACCGTATCTGTCTCGATGCGGACTCCGCCGGAGCGCGCACGGCTCGCAAGCAGGCCGGCGCGATCATTGAAATGCGCCTCTTCGGTACCGTGAACAACGCGGACGGGGCACTTGAAGCTCTTGGCATAGCAGAGCGCGCTGCGGACCTCGAATTCGTGGGCGTTGTTGTCGTCGAAGCGAATGTCCTGCGGGTAGCGATTGAAGAAACGGAAGGCATCCGGATTGCCGGAGATCGGCGCCGCCGCACGGAACTTGTGGCTGCTCATCGCCGCAAGCATGGTCAGCGTGCCGCCGACACTGTGGCCGGCAATGAACAGGCAATCGGCATCGACGCCCGGAAGGTGTTGCAGCCGGTCGGCGGCCGAGAGCACGTCGTCGACCTCGTCGTAGAAGCCCGAGAAATTGCCCATCTGGCCGTTCTCGCCGCGCAACGACGGCATCATCACCACGAATCCGGCATCGACATAGGCCTTGAGCAGGACCCAGTGGCCAAGCCCCATCGCGTTGCCGCCATGCAGGAACAGCACGCCGGGCTTCGGCTTGCTGCCGCGCTTGTATTTGGAAACCCAGGCGACGAGCTCCAGTTCACCGCCGTAACCCGAACGATAGAAGATCTTCTCGCCTTCCGGCGGAGCATCGAGCGGTTCGTACTTGTCGGGAGCCGGCCCCTTCTGCAAGAGCTTGGTATGGAAGCGCTTGCGGACCTTTGCATAATCGTGATCGATCAGCCTTGGCACCTCCGGAACCTCGAATGCGCTTGCCATGCGCGGGAGCAGGAGGGCTCCGGCCAGGCCTGCAAGGACCGTGCGGCGCTGGCGGAGAAAAGAATTACCTTCGTCTGACGTCATTTCACACTTCCATGGTTCCCGGCGATTCGAAAATTGCACCGGAAGCGCGCGACCGCCAACACACGTTGTGTTGAAACGGTGGCCCTGCGGCGTTTTGCGTCAGAAAACCTACTGCTCGCCCTTGGCATCGATCATGGCGACCAGCGTCTGCAGCCGATCCGCCTCATAGGACGGTTTGTCGGGACGCAGGCGGGAGATCCGCGGGAAGCGCATCGCAACACCTGACTTGTGGCGGGTGGAGCGATTGATGCCCTCGAAGGCAACTTCCACGACGAAGCCGAAATCCTTGTCCGCCCTGACGGCCCGCACCGGACCAAAGCGCTCGGTCGTGTTGTTGCGCACGAACTTGTCCAGCAATTCCAGCTCGGCATCGGTGAAGCCGAAATAGGCCTTGCCGACAGGCACCAGCTGTTCTCCCTCCGGCGTCTCGGTCCAGACGCCGAAGGTGAAATCCGAGTAATAGCTGGAGCGCTTGCCGTGGCCGCGCTGCGCATACATCAGCACGGCGTCGACGTTACAGGGATTGCGCTTCCATTTGAACCACGGTCCCTTCAACCGCCCGGCCTGATAGACGCTGTCGCGGCGCTTGATCATCACCCCTTCGATGACAGGATCCGGCGGTGACGACCGCAGTTGATCCAGCTCGTTCCACGACGTGAACTCGACCAGCGGGGAAAGATCGAAACGGTCGTGCGGCGCATGATCGATGACCTCCGCAAGACGCGACCGGCGATCGAGATAGGAGCGGCCGCGCACATCCTCCTCCCGGTCGAACAGCAGGTCGTAGGCACGGATGAAGGCCGGATACTCGTCGAGCATCTTCGTCGTCACCGTCTTGCGGTTCAGGCGTTGCTGGAGATCGGAAAAGGTACGCGTCGGGCTGTTCGAACGGGTGGTTCCGCCAACGAGGAGTTCACCGTCCATCACCCCGTCGAAGCTGATCGAATCGACGATATCGGGAAACGCGCCCGAGATATCGTCGCCGGAACGCGAATAGATCTTGCGCGTATCGCCGGAGCGCGACAGCTGCACGCGAATGCCGTCCCACTTCCACTCGGCGGCATAGTCGGCGGGATCGAGCTGATCGAGATCCCCCTCCTCGACCGGATTGGCGAGCATGACGGAATGGAAGATCGCGGGCGTTGCCAGCACCGGCTTGTCGCCCTGCCCTTCCAGCCACCGAAACAGCGGTTCGTAGGGAGGCTGCAGACCATGCCAGAGTGTTTCGATTTCGGTCACGTCGCGGCCGCCCATATCGGCGAGCGCCTGCTTCGCCAGGCGGGACGAGACCCCGATGCGGAGCGCCCCGGTCGCGAGCTTGATGAAGGCGAAGCGACCTGAGGTGTCCAGGCGATCGAGCAGGTCGCGCACGAAGCTGCGAACCTCGGTGCGCCCGAGCGCGTTCATCTGCCTGACAACATCGCCGAGGCGCGGCTGGGCGAACGCCGACCGTTCGATGTCCCTCTCGGCGTCCCAGACAAGGGAGATCGTCTCGGCCAGATCGCCGACATAATCGTAGGAATAGCGGAAGAGCACTTCATCCATCCGCTCCAGCACCAGCTCGCGCAGCATGGCCGGCTTGACGTTGCGCACTTCGAGCGTGCCGGCGATGGCGGCAAGACCGTAGCCGCGATCCGGATCCGGTGTGTCGCGGAAGTAATCGGAGAGCAGTTTCAACTTGCCGTTGCGGCTGGGGGTGAGCACGAGGCGGTCAAGCAGATCGGCGAACGCTTTCATCAATCAGCCTCGTCTTCGTAGCCGACGAGGTGAAGCGGTCGGGCCTTGATGCCCTGCAACTGGCACCAACGAACCAACGCCTCTTCGCGACCATGCGTTACCCACACTTCCTCGGGGCGCAGATCACTGATCGTCTCCGTCAGTTCCGGCCAGTCGCAATGGTCGGAGATAACAAGCGGCAGTTCGACGCCCTGTTGCTTGGCGCGCTGACGCACCATCATCCAGCCCGAGGCGAATGCGGGCAGCGGCTCATTGAAGCGCCGCGCCCAGCGGTCGGCGAAGGCGGAGGACGGGCCGACGACGATGGCTCCCTTGAAGGCGGACTTGTCGCGGCTCTCGATGGTCGCCGGGCGAAGCTCACCAAGGTCGATGCCCTGTTCCACATAGTAGTCGCAGAGCCTTTCCATCGCGCCGTGGATATAGATCGGCTGGTCGTAGCCGGTATCGCGCAGCAAGCGGATGACACGCTGCGCCTTGCCGAGCGCATAGGCACCGATCAGATGCGTGCGCTCCGGAAATTGCCGCAGCGACGCATAAAGCTTGCCCATTTCATCGACGGGATCGGGGTGGTGGAATACCGGCAGTCCGAAGGTGGCCTCGGTGATGAAGACGTCGCAGGGCACCGGCACGTAGGCGGCACATGTGGGGTCTGCGCGCCGCTTGTAATCGCCCGAGACGACGATGCGGGTGCCGTTCTTCTCGATGGCGATCTGTGCCGAGCCGAGCACATGTCCGGCCGGATGAAAGCTGACCTTTACGCCGTTGATCAGGATCTCCTCGCCGAAAGCGGCAGCCTGTTCGCTTGCGCAGAAGCCGTCGCCATAGCGGATCTGCATGATGTCGAGCGTCTGGCGTGTCGCAAGCACGTTTGAATGGCCGGGCCGCGCGTGATCGGAATGACCGTGGGTGATCAGGGCTCGCTCGACCGGCCGCACGGGATCCACATAGAATCCTCCCTCGGGACAATAGAGCCCCTCGGGGGCGGGATAGAGCAAGGCATCTGGTCTCATGCCTGCAAAGATAGCGGGAAAGGACGGAAGGGCCAGTGGGCGATGGGAAGATGCCGATCTGTACCAAAACGAAACAGGCGCGCCGGCACGTTTCCTGCAGGGCGGTCGAAATGAAGGAAAGTCCATTAACCTCCCGTCGTGACCTGCTCCGTCTTGCGGGAGCATCCGCCTTTGCGCCGATGGCATCGCGCAGCTTCGCGACAACGCGCGATGGAGGCCTGCGCGGCGCGATTGACGCGGCAGATTACCAGCCAACGCCAGGCGCGCCGGACCGCAAGCGCGTCAGCCTGCAGAAGATGATCGACCAAGCAGCGGCGGAGAACGCACCGGTTTTCCTGCCACCCGGCACCTACAAGGCTTCCAATCTCGTACTGCGGGAGAATACCCGCATCACCGGCGTTTCCGGCGCATCGCGCATCGTCTACACCGGCGGTGGCAACCTCTTCCGCGCTGAGAAGGTCAAGCACATCGAACTCTCGAACATCATCATCGACGGGCAGAATCGCTCGCTCGGTGATGATGCCGGCGGGCTGCTGCAATTTACGGGCGTCGCCGAGGTAACGATCGACAATTGCGAGATCACCGGCAGCCGCAAACATGTCGTGCAGCTTGAGCGATGCGGCGGCCGGATCACGGACAGCCGCATATCGGGCGCCGGACAATCCGGCATCTATGCCGTCGAATCCAGCGGGCTTTCGATCACCGGCAACGAGGTCTTCGACTGCGGCAATGGCGGTATTCTCGTGCATCGCTGGACGAAGGCGGCTGATAACAGCGTCGTCAACGGCAACCGCATCTACCGGATCAACGCCAATGACGGCGGTACCGGCCAGAACGGCAACGGCATCAACATCTTCCGCGCCGACAACGTCATGGTCGCAAACAATCACGTGTCGGACTGCGCATTTACCGCCATCCGCGCCAATTCGGCCTCGGATATCCAGATCACCGGCAACCAATGCCAGCGCTCGGGCGAGACGGCTGTTTATGTCGAGTTTGAGTTTGTGGGCGCCGTCGTCTCCAACAACCTGGTGGACGGCGCGGCGAACGGCATTTCGATCGCCAATTTCGACCAGGGCGGCAGGCTGGCCAGCGTGACCGGCAACGTCGTGCGTAACCTGACGCTCAAGGGTCCCTACGAGCACGAGGTCGGCTTCGGCATCGGCATTGCCGCCGAGGCGGATACACTGGTCTCCGGCAACATCATCGAAGGTGCGCCACGCTGGGGCATGCAGCTCGGCTGGGGACCCTATCTGCGCAACCTCGTCGTGACAGGAAATATTATCCGCAAGGCCCCGATCGGCTGCGCGGTGTCGGTGGCGGAAGGCGCAGGCGCGGCCATCATCACCGACAACGTGTTTCAGGAAACGCCCGGTGGTGCCGTCCTCGGCTTCGAATGGGACAGGAAGGTGTCCGGCGAGCTGGCGACCGCGGGCGCTGCCTCGCGCTTTGCGCAGCTGACGGTCGAGCGCAACCGCATCTCCTGAAAAGCATCAAAAGCTTTCATCGATTCATAAGGTTTGGCTCCTACCCTGCGCCCAGCCGAACAAGGGGGACATCGACATGCTGACAATTTACGGAGTTTATCGCTCGCGCGCCTCGCGCGTTTACTGGATGGCCGAGGAATTGGGGCTCGAATTCGAGTCCGTGCGGGTCATTCAGGCAAGGCGACTTGCCAATCCGCTTGCCGCCGATGCGCCCATCAATACGCTGTCGCCTGATTTCCTGGCGGTCAATCCGATGGCGCTGATCCCGAGCATCAAGGACGGCGACCTCGTGATGCACGAGTCGCTTGCCATTACCCTTTACCTCGCCCGCAAGCATGGCGGACCGCTGGCCGGCCAAACCGTCGCCGAAGACGGTTTGATGACGATGTGGACCATCTGGGCGGCCACCGAAGTTGAGCCGCATACGGTGAAGATCGTCTATGTCTACGACGACGAGAAGCAAAACAGCGACGAGGGCAAGGCAACGATCAGCGTCGCCGTCCGATCGCTGAAGACGACGTTCGCGACATTGGAGAAGCATCTGGCGACCAACGAATACGTCGTCGGCAACCGCTTCACCGCAGCTGATCTCAATATCGCGGAAGTTCTTCGCTACGCGCAGACGGAACAGGCGCTGTTCGACGCCCATCCCAATATCAGCGCCTGGATCAAGCGCTGCCAGTCGCGGCCGGCCTATATCGCGATGCAGGCGACGCGGTCGCAGGAACCGGTTTGATCAGGGAAAGAGCTTGAGGGTGCCGGCCATTTCCTCGCGGATCCAGGCCTTGAAATCCTTCACCTTCTTGGGTTCGCGCGCGCCTTCGGCCGTTACGAAATAGTGGCCGAAGCCGGTTTTCGCGCGAATGCCGAACGGCGCAATCAGCTGCCCCTGCTGCAGGGCAAAGTCCGCGAGCGTCTGCCAGGCGAGCATGACGCCCTGCCCTGCGATAGCCGCATCGAGGCAGAGCGACGCATCGTTGAAGACGTGGCGCGTCTCGAGCGTCGCGCCCGACAATCCGGCCTCTCGCATCCACACTTCCCAAGTGAACATGGCGCGACCGTCGATCACCGCCGGCAGCGACAGGATATCGGCGGGCTCGTGCAGTCGCGCCGCCATGGCGGGCGAGCAGACCGGGAAGACCTCCTGCTGCAGCAACAGCTCCGCTTTCACGTCCGGCCACTGACCGTTGCCGACGCGGATGCCGACATCGACATCGCAGAGCGCCGGATTGACGAGCCGGGTCGTGGCATCCATCCGCAGGCTGATCTCAGGATGCCGTTCGGCAAAGCGATCGAGCCGATATACAAGCCAGCGCGCGGCAAAGACCGGCGCCACCGAGATCGTTAGAATGCTGTCGTCCCGCCGCTGCGTCGTCGCGACGGCCTGCGACAGCGCATTGAAGCCCTCGGTCAGGCCGGCCAGCAGGCGCGTGCCCGCCTCAGTCGCGACCATGCCTTTTGGCGTGCGCTCGAAGATCACGTGGTCGAGCTGCGCTTCGGCCTTGATGACCTGTTGGCTGACAGCGCCGATGGAGACGCCCAGTTCCTCGGCGGCAGCCTGCAGGGAGCCGAGCCGGCCGACTGCCTCGAGCGCGCGCAATCCGTTCAAGTGAACCGAGTTCAGGTTTCTCATATAGTTTTTCTATACCGGGAGATTGGTAATCTCAATTGAAACCTGCCTGGCCGCCCGCGATAATCCGCCTGTGTTGAGCAGATGCTCCGTTCGCCATTCTGGAAGGAAGCGAGGCACGCCATGCAAATCCTAAAGTTTTTCTTGAGCGTCGAGACGATCGAACCGCCCTACAGCGCGGACAGCAAGCGGGATCCGCTCTACCATCCCGATCTGGCCCGCATGTCTCCGACGGCGTTGGCAGACCTGCCGCTCGGCCCGCAACCACGCGCGCCCGCGCCGGAACCGCTACAGCTCGCAAAGTGCGCATAGCCCGGTAAAATCTGCTAGTCTTGGCCCGCTTCAGTTTCGAGCGGGCTCACATGACCAGTGTCGATACGATATTTGCGCGCCTCAAGCGTCTTTCGGCGGAAGCCAATCTGCCTGACGTCGAGGAGAGCACGTCCTACGGTAACCCGGCGCTGAAAGTCGGCGGCAAATCATTCGCGGCGGTCAAGAACAACGAGACCATCGTGCTCTGCATCTCGATCGACGACAAGGAACGGCTGATCGAGATGGCGCCCGAGATTTATTATCAAACACCTCACTATATCGGCTGGCCGTATATGCCCCTACATGCCGCGATGATCAGCGACGCCGAACTGAAGGAGCGGCTGATCGGCGCGTGGCGGTTCCGCGCGCCAAAGCGGCTTGCCGCGAATTTTCAGGGCTGATGTGCCCGGCGGCCGGGCGACGTCTGTTTAGGCCTGCTCGCGCTCCAATGCCCGCAGCACCGCCGGGCGTTCCATCATCTGCGCATAGTGCGCCGTCGCTTTTCGGAAGCGGGCCGGATCGACGCCATCGGACCGCAGCCAGCCGGTCATGACGAAGAGGTAGGGATCCGCGACCGAATAGTATTCACCCATGACCCAGGGGCCCTCCAGCATCTTCGCCTCGATGATCTCGAAACACTCGGCCATGGTTTGCGGCACTTTCGCCTTCATCGCTTCATGGGCTGTCGGATCATCGGCCCACCGGCTGCCCCGGCGGCCGTGCGCGTGGTTCACATGCACAGTCGAGCAAAGATAATTGTTGAAGGCCTGCATGCGGGCGAACTCGAAAGGATCAAGCGGGGCCAATTGCGCGGCGGAGGCGACCTGAGCGATATAGGCGAGGATTGCCGGCGTTTCGGTAATGATGCCGCGATCCGTCACAAGCGCGGGAACCCTGCCCTTGGGATTGATCGCCAGGTACTCGGGAGAACGCTGCTCCGCTTCGGCGAAGTTCAGCTTCTTCGTTTTGAACTGCAGGCCGGACTCCTCCAGCGCAATGAGGCTTGCGAGCGCGCAGGTATGCGGCGCGTAGTACAGTGTCAGCATGATCGACTCCCTTCGATGCTGACTTTATAGCGCGGCTCTCTGCAAACGCACAGATCGAGGCCGGCGAGCCGGCCTCTTAAAAATCAACCAGCCTCAAGCGCAGCCGGGGACATCCTCGATCCGGTGCCAGACCGGGATGCCGCGTTCGCGGGCGATGCGAACATCGTTGTCGGCGCCCTTCGATTCGCCCTCGAGCCGCAGCACGCCATCGCACAGCTGCAGCAGACGGCCGGCAACGGGGTGGAAGATTTCCTCGTAGAGTTCATCGCCGACAGCCTTGCCGCCGGCCGCGTTCCACACTGGGAGCGCCACCCATTCCCCAATCATCGGTAGATGGCCCGCCTTGAACAGCCTGTGCGAGGGCTGCTCCAGCCGCTGCAGATTGGCAGCCATTTTTTCCGGGTCATCCCCGGTTCCGGACCTGTAGGGACCAGCAATCAAGATCAACATCATCAAGCTCCATTTCCCTCGGCTTCATGCACGAGATGGCCGATAACTGCACGATACTTCTTGAATGTCGATTCATTTCGTGCAATTTTACGATAATTCGTGCAAATACGGGATGAAGACATGCTTACGAGCCAGCGCAGATCGTTGATCCTCGATATTCTCAGGCGAGACGGCCAGGTGATTGCCAAACGCGTCGCCGAAGACTTCTCGCTTTCGGAGGACACGATCCGCCGCGACCTCAGGGAAATGGCAGCGGAAGGTTTGCTGAAGCGGGTTCACGGCGGGGCAATGCCCGTTGCGCCCGAGCTGCCGGATTTCTCGACGCGAAAAGGCGTTTTGTCCGAGACGAAGGCGCGGTTGGGACGAAAAGCCGCCTCGCTCGTGCGGCCGGAGCAGCTGATCTTTCTGGATGGTGGGACGACGACGGCGGAGATTGCCCGGCAACTGCCGCGCGATTTTGCGTTGTCGGTCGCGACGCACAGTCCGACGATCGCCGCGGAGCTGGAACACCACCCGACGGCGAGCGTCATCCTGATCGGCGGCAAGCTCTACAAGCACTCGATGGTCGCGGTCGGCGCCGTTGCGATGGCCGCGATCTCGCAGCTTCGGCCGGATATCTTCTTTCTCGGCGTGACGGCTGTGCATCCCGTGCACGGGCTGTCGACAGGCGACTTCGAGGAGGCGGCCATCAAGCGGCACATCGCATCCTGCGCAGCCGAAACCTACGTGCCGCTAACGGAGGAGAAGTTCGACCACGTCTCTCCCTGCCAAGTCCTGCCGATCGCAGGCGTATCGGGGCTGATCGTCGCCTCTGATATCCCAGCGGCAGCCATAGAGCCCTATCGCAGCCTTACTGCCGAGATCCTCGAAGCATGAACGGCGGGACGAAGCGCGCCCTGAGTTCCTCGAGGTTCTGTGGCAACAGGCTCGCAGCGAGACCAGCGACAAAGACTGCGAAGACGATGTAGGCGAAGGTGTCGCGGCTGGCCCAGAGGGTCAGGACGTCATGTAGTCCGGGCTGCAGCGCAGCAATTGACGTCGAAAGCCGCATCTCGCCGAGCACACGACCCGGGATGGTCGCGAAGGCGGGTGCTTCCGACAGCGCCAATAGCGCGCCGTAGACGGCGGTGACGGAAATGATTGTGCGCAGCGCACGCCACGCCCCAAGCGGCCGCGCGCCACTCTCTTCAAACGACCAGCCGATATAGGCGCAGAAGATCACAAAGAACAGGAACGCAACCGGCAGCCCATCCAGCACGGTCTCCGGCTTCAACTGGCCGGTCCAGCCGTTGGCGAGGAGCAGAGGAAACGGCGCCGATGCGACGAACCAGATTGCGACAATCACGCCCCAGATCCAGTTCATCGACAGATAGTGGATGCGGGCAAGCGTCACGACGAGGATGATGCCCCCCGCGAGGTAGACGCCTGACGGTTTCATGGAACCGGTCATGGTGACGATGATCGGCCCGCAGGAGCCGGCGATCCGCGCGCAGCCGGACGAGACGACCGTCAGCCAGGTCACATAGTCAAAACACATGGTGAAGAAGAGGAAGATCGCGATGGCGATCAACATCCACCAAAGATAGCGGCCCGCAAACATATCCTGCCCTCATGGCGTTCGATGTACTGGGCAAAAGGGTAACTCAGTCCACAAAAACCGCATCCGTTCTCGTGGGCTGTAGTTTCACATACATTAGCAACTTCTATTTTCGCAGCGAGACTGTCCCGTTCCGGAACGGCTTATGCCGTCAGCGCAGCCGTGGCGCGAATATCGCCAACATGGATACCGTTCCAATTGTGCATCTGGACGGTCGCCATGGCGGCCAGGCGCGCGCGAATCGCATCTTCCTTGCCGAAGAAGCGGCTGAGGGCGGCGGCAACCATTGCCTCGGAGGCACGCGAATGGCCGTCGTCGCATTTGACTGTTATCGCGACTCCCTGCTCGGGGATCGCCGCGCAGAAGACACCCTCGGCCCCCGTCTTGGCGAAGATGCGACCAGGTGCGGCCTCCATCAGCGCGGTGCAGGCACGGCCGGTTCCGGCCACATAAAAGGGCTCGGCCATGCAGGCATCGAACAGCCGCCGGGAAGCCTTGGCGCGCAGCGGCTCGAGGCCATTGCCGGTCGCCATCTTGGCAAAGCCATGCGCCAGGCCACGCAGGGGTACGGCGTAGGTCGGGATGGAGCAGCCATCCGTGCCGCAATTGTCATGGCCAAGCGCCGCACCTGTCAGGCTTTCCATGACGCCGCGAATTTCGGCCTGCAGCGGATGGTCGTAGCCGACATATCCCTTCGGATCGATGTCCTGATGGCAGCAAGCGCAGATGAAGCCGGCATGCTTGCCGGAGCAGTTGTTGTGCAATGCCGTCGGCTTGTCGATCGTGCGCGCCTGGTGGATCAGCACCTTCTGGCTCGAGGACCAATGCGCGCCGCATTCCAGCGCTTCGACATTGCGACCGGCTTTCGCCAGCATGGCGGCGGCGAGCGCCACATGCTCGTCCTCGCCATTGTGCGAGGAGCAGGCCAGCGCCAATTCCTTGTCGCCGAAGCCATAGGCATCCGCAGCACCGCTTTCCATCAGCGGCAGCGCCTGCATCGCCTTGCAGGCAGAACGCGGGAAGGTTGGCGCGTCGATGTCGCCAATCGAGAACACGATCTTTCCATCGCCATCCACAGCGACGATGGCGCCGCGATGCCGGCTTTCGACGAGCGAGCCTCGGGTGACTTCGACTGTGACGGGATTGGTCATGGCATAGTCCTGATCATTAGCGCGAATGCGTCACGCATAACGAGTCGCGTCGATAATGCAATTGCCTTTCGGCGCTCCTGCGGCTCGCTACTGCGGTTAGAGTGGCGTGATGCGATAGGCACAGCGGCGGGCGCCAAGCAGGATGTGCTCCTCGCGCTCGACCTTGGCGCCGAGCACGGCTCTAAACGTATCCAGTTCAGAGCGACAGAAGCCGGCACAAACGCTTGCGGCGGCGCAGATCGGGCAATGGTTTTCGACCAGCAGCAGCGAGCCGTCCGCTTCCTGCCAGCTATCGGCCATATATCCTTCGCTGGTACGTATGGCAGCGAGCTGCCGCACGCGGGATTGAAGGTCCGGTGCATCCACCTGCGCGCGATATCGCTTGAGGGTGTCGGCCTCCCGAGCGGAAATGACGGCATCCAGGGCCGGCGTCCCCAGCTGCGCAACCAGCGTGGTCAGGATCGTGGCGGTGAGTTCTGCATGACCATCGGGAAAGGTCTGGTTGCCGGCGGGCGTGAGGCTCCATAGTTGCCGCGGCCTGCCCCTGCCAACCGTGGCTTCGCTGACCGCTTCGACCAACCCCTCCTCCGCCATCTTCGTCAATTGCTGGCGGGCAGCCTCCGAGGAAATGCCGAGCTTGGTCCCAACCGTCGCGGCAAGTTGCGGCCCTTCCGTCTTGATCAGCAGCAGGATTCGGTTAGCCGGCGATTGCTTCATCTATTTTTCCAAGTTGACACTTGCTTTAATAACATGCCGGTGTATTTTTCCAAAGAATAACTTGTAAAAAAATAATGCATATCCCCGGAAGCATGCAAGGCATGAACGCTGATGACCGACATTGAAGAGATTTCTGCAGACAAGCCCTCCGTCTTCCATCTGTTTTCCGCGCCGCTGCTGCCGGCGACGCTGATGCTCGGTGGTGGTGTCACCCTCTACGCCGTAGAGACCTACATCACCGCGACAATTGCGCCGTCGATCGTTCGCGACATCGGCGGGCTCGAACTGCTGTCGTGGATGACGACTCTCTTTGTTGCCGCTGCGGTCCTTGGATCGATCTTCGTCGCAACGCGCCCGCGAGGCATCGGGCTGCGCAGCGTCTACGTCGCAGGCGCACTCATATTCGGCGTCGGCAGCCTGGTCTGCGCGCTCGCTCCGGCGATGCCATTGGTGCTGGTCGGGCGCACAGTACAGGGTTTCGGGGCCGGCATTCTTGCCGGGCTTGCCTATGCTTTCATTCGCTACGCCTACCCCGAGCCGCTGTGGCAGAAGGCGTCGACGCTCTATGCAGCCATTTGGGGCGTTTCGACCTTGCTCGGTCCCAGTCTCGGCGGCCTGTTTTCCGAAGGCAGCGCGTGGCGCCACGCCTTCATGCTGCTCGTTCCGCTCTGCGTGCTGATGGCGTCGCTTGCGCCGTGGCTGCTGCCGCGCGCAGAGGACGATCGCGCCCACGGCAGGACGCCGATCCTACAGATTGCCTTGCTGCTTGCGGCCGTACTGATGGTCAGCATCGCAGGAACGATCGACGAAACCAACTTCAAGGCGTTGCTGATTGCAGCGTCAATCGTCATTATCGTTTCGATGCTGACTGCCGAGCGGCGCGGCAGGAACCGTCTGCTGCCGACAGGCGCCGTGACGCTCGCAAAGCCGGTGGCGCGCGTCTATCTGACGATGTTCGTGCTGCTGCTGGTGCTGACAAGCGACATCTATATTCCGTATTTCCTGCAGGTGCTGCACGCCGTAACGCCGCTGGTGTCGGGCTATTTGACTGCGCTTGTCGCCCTCGGTTGGACCTTTGCGGCCTTCTTCAGCGGAACACTGTCCGAAAAGCGTGCCAGCGCGGCGATCGCCGCCGGCTGCGTGATCGAGATGATTGCGGTTGCCTCGCTGACCATCTTCCTCGCAGCGGATAACCAATCGGGCAACCTGGCCATTCTCGGCCCGGCTGTCATCGGCATGTTCCTGATGGGTTTCGGTGTTGGCCTTGGCTGGGCGCATCTGGTGACCAAGGTCCTGAGCCTTGTCGACAACTCCGAACAGGACAAGGCCTCGGCCGCGATCTCGACGGTACAGTCGCTCGGCAGCGCCTTCGGCGCCGCCGTCGCCGGTGTGATCGTCAACAGCACCGGACTGGTGAACCCTGGCGGGGTTGCCGGCAGCGTCTCGGCTGCCCACTGGCTCTACGTCCTGATGGCCCTTCCAGGCCTGATCGCGGTCGCAACGTCTCTGACCCTCTCGTCGCCCGCCGAACGGCAGGCCCGGTGAGCGACGTGCGAGCGGTCACAGACGCAGCATGATCTTGCCGATGTGACCGCTCGTTTCCATCAGCCGATGCGCCTCGGCGACGTCTTCGAAAGGAACGACGGTATCGATAACAGGCGCAAGCTTGCCTTCATCGAGAAGCGGCCAGACCTGGGAAAGGAGATCATCGCGGATCGCGCGCTTTTCCTCAGGCGTGCGCGGGCGCAGCGTCGAGCCGGTGATCGTCAGCCGTTTGACCATGATCGGCGCCAGATTGACCTTTTCTGAGACAGCACCGCCGAGAAAGGCGATGATCGAGAGGCAGCCGTCCTTCGCAAGCGATGCCACGTTCCGCTCAAAATAGGCAGCGCCGATCATATCGAGGATGATATCGACGCCGTGGCCGGTCTCGGCCTTGATGACCTCCGCGAAATCCTCGGTCTTGTAGTTGATGGCCCGCTTTGCACCGAGCTTGACGCAGGCGTCGCATTTCTCCTGCGAACCGGCGGTCGCGTAGACCTCGGCGCCGAAGGCCCGCGCAAGCTGGATGGCGGTCGTTCCGATACCACTCGAGCCGCCGTGCACGAGGACCTTCTCGCCTTCGGTCAGCCCGGCCATCTGGAACATGTTGGCCCAGACGGTGAAGTAGTTCTCCGGGAGGGCGGCCGCCTTGACCGCATCGTAGCCTTTCGGGAAACGGAGCGCCTGGCCGGCGGGCAGCAGGCAGTATTCAGCGTAGGCGCCGCCGTTCGTCAGGCCGCAGACCTTGTCGCCGACGGCAAAATCCCTGACGCCGGCGCCAATGGCAACGATCTCGCCTGCCATTTCAAGGCCGAGGATCGGGCTTGCGTCCTTGGGCGGGGGATAGGTGCCCTGACGCTGAGCGACATCGGGCCGGTTGACGCCGATCGCCTCGGTGCGAACAAGAAGCTGCCCTTCCCCCGGTATCGGCAAGGGTCCGGTGGCAATCCGCATCACTTCGGGCGCGCCGAAGCTCGGCAGGTCAATGAAGCGCATCTGAGTGGGCAATGACATAGTCCGGTCTCCTCGTTCCGAAAGCACGTGAGATAGTCCAGCGCTTCGGACTTGAGAAGGTAGGAAGAGTGGATGGCGTCAATTCGTCTCGCCGAGGAGGTGGAAGACGAGCCCCTCTTCGCTTTCCTTGGCTTCAGCCTTGATATGGGCGATTTCAGCGCTGACACGATTGATGTCGTCGATGACAAGGCCTTCCGGCAACTCCAGCACGCCGATCGAGCAGCGCATCAGCGGGAACAGTGCCTCGACGCCTGCGCGGTCATGGCCGCGAATGCTGCCAGCGGCGCGATCCGTATCGGAATAGAGGCCGAGCACATCGTCGTGAAAATCGCTGATCAGGCGGTCGAGAATTTCGGTCAGCTCTTCCTTGGCCCAGCCGTGGACGCCGATGAAGAAATCGTCGCCGCCGACATGCCCCAGGAAATGACGTTCGGCGAAGAAATAGCGGCGCATCAACGCGGCAAAGAGCGAAATCGCATGGTCGCCGAGATGGAAGCCATAGGCATCGTTGAACGGCTTGAAGTTGTCGAAATCGCAGTAGCAGAAGTGACGCTTCTCGTCGCCATCGAGGCTTGACTCGCGCATGAAATCACGGATCGCCCTGTTGCCGGGCAGCCCGGTCAACGGGTTCTGATCCTGGGCGGTCTTCAGCTTCTTCTCGTTCATCACCTTGATGAGCGAGGCGGCCGAGACGACGCCCGCATAGCGCATGTTGTCGGTCAAAAGCAGGCAGTTCGTGCCTTCCATGTTGGCGAAGATCGCCATCAACTGCTCGGTATCGGAATCAAGCCCGACGATCGGTGCCATCTCGACGAAGTGGGAAATCGTTCGCTCGTAGACCTTGTTCTTCAGGAGGTCGCGACCGAAGGGCTGGTAGATGTATTCCTTCAGATGACGTTCGTGCAGGATACCGCGCGGCTCGCCGTTCGCGTTCAGCACCGGGAAAAAAGCCTGCTGAGGATTGCGGCGGAACAGCTCGAAGACACTGTCGATCGTGTCGTTTTCATAGACCGTCGGCAGCATCTCGATCTGCTTGCGGATCAGGATCTCGTCGAGCGATTGCGGATTGCGCTTGCTCTTGCCGAGGTCCAGCAGGTGCGGAAAAGACGGCTGCAACTCGGTGACATGGGTGGTCGGGCGGGAGATGAACCAGCCCTGGACGAGATCGACGCCGAACTCGCGGCAGGCGACGAACTCCGCCTCGGTCTCGATGCCCTCGGCGATGACGCGAGTGCCGAGCACATGGGCGATGTGGACGATGTTCTTCAGGAGGTGACGCTTGCGCGGGCTGCTGTCGATGTCGGCGATGAAATGGCGGTCGATCTTCAGGTAATCGACCGGGTGGTCGCAGAGCAGCTTCATCTCGCCATGGCCAACGCCGAAGTCGTCGATCGCCAGCTTGAAGCCAGCCTTGCGCAGCAGCGATACGAGAGCCGCAAACTCCGGCACGCTGGTATTGTCGAAGCGTTCGGAGAATTCGAAACAGATCGAGGACGGCGGGATATTGGCAAGCTTCAGATGCTGCAGCAGGCCCTCGACCAGCCGTTCGCCATGCGGGATCAGCCGGACATCGAGATTGAGGAACAGTGTCGAACTGGAAAAGTGCGGCAGCGTTGCGAACTTCGCAAGCGCACGGCTTGCCACCATCTGCTCCAGTTGCAGAAGCTGCTGGTTCTTATGCGCCTCGTCGAGGATTTCCATCGGGGAGTTGAAGCCGATGCGTTCCTGCCCGCGCATCAGCGATTCATAGCCGAATGCCACGCCTGTTCCTGCCTCGACGATGGGCTGAAACGCATTTTCGATAACGAGCTTTGCAAGCGTTACGATCTGGTCGCTTGCATAACGGCGAACAAGCGCCGGATCGACGGTGGCAGCCAAAGACATGCCAATCTCCACTGTGTCTTATTGTTTTGCGCAGGGACACTGGAGGAGAAGGATCAACGAACCCTTTCCCGAATATGAAACTTTTGTGAAACCACGTCCATTTTCGATCGAATTTTATCGATCAATCAATGGCTTGGTCAGGCTGTATGCCTGTTCTCAGCCTCATGATCGGCGAACATGTCAGCGACGCATTTGCCACCCCGGGAGACGCCGCTCTGATCGAACGCGCCTTCGGGGCATCCGCCGAGTTTGCGGGCGGCCTCCCACATGCGCAGGGCCTCGCGCACAACCTCGCTGCTCGACGCATAGGTGCCATTGTCGACAGCGGCGCGGATATCCGCAGCCTGCAGCGGCGAAATGGATACGGTAACCATCGGCATGAGATTCCTCCCTTTACCTCGTCGGACAGTGCCTGTCCTCTGGGGAGACGGATTAACCCGTCCACGGCATTGCCGACGCCGCCGCCTCGGCTGCCTCTTATTGGGCGAAATTTTAGACCCCACTCACATACTTGTCAAAAAGGAAACAGTCCGTGATGTCAGCCTGTGGATTGCGGGCATAAGTCAGCGACGGACAGCAAGACCGAAAGCGAGCATCGACCAACCCTGCAGCAGAAGGTCACAGGCGAGGAAAAGTCCCAGGATCCAGAGGCTGTTGACCGGCCATCCGAGCGCAATAACCACGCCAGCCAGCGCCGTGATGATGCCGCTCACAAGGACCCAGCCCCATCCTTTCACGGGGCGCATGCGCCAGCCGACCCAGATGCGGAACACGCCCGCAACGAGCAAGGCGATCGCCAGAAGCAGCGTCAACACGGCCGATGCCAGAAGGGGATTCTCGAAGGCAAAGAAGCCGGCCAGCAGATAGAGAACGCCGCTCAAGGCCCAAACCAGCGCCTGCTCCCAGCTTCTCACCTGAAAGGCGTGGATCAGGTAGACCACGCCGCCGATCAGCATCAGGATTCCGACATAATAGACGGAGACAACGGTCGCGAGCGCGACGTTTGCCAACGCGATAAAGCCGCAGACGATCAGCAGCACGCCAAGTGCCGCGAACCAACCCCATTTCGATTGCAGCGACGAAAAACCCAGTCGATCAGAAATATCTGCCATGGCACACCTCCTGGTTGGTAAAGAATATGCCGCAAAATCGCGGAATTGGAAGAGGTTAGCCTTCTGGAAGTGTTGGCAGATTTTTATTGATTGATCAGTCAATCAAAATTATGCTGCGGGCATTTTCATGGAGTGATGCGATGCCCAAGGTCGGAATGGAGCCGGTTCGCCGCAAGGCGCTTGTCGATGCCGCGCTGCGCGTGATCGGCGATCACGGCTCGCTGACTGTCACCATGTCCGAAATTGCCCGGCAGGCCGGTGTGTCGCCGGCGCTGGCGCATCATTACTTCGGCAGCAAGGAACAACTGCTGATCGAAACGATCCGCTCTCTCCTCAAGCAGCTGCGCGACGACGTCGTGACTGCGCTGAAGGCAGTGGACGCACCGCGCGAGAAGCTCTCCGCCGTCATCCGCGTCAGCTTCCAGGCAGACCAGTTCGCGCCGGCGACAATCGCCGCCTGGCTCGCCTTCTACGCCGAGGCGCAGCGCTCCGAGGAAACCCGGCGCTTCCTTGTCATCTATGCCCGCCGTCTACAGTCGAACCTCATCGCCAACCTGAAAGCGCTCTGCCCTTACGATGCCGCAGAACGCATTGCCGAAGGCGCGGCTGCGATGATCGACGGGCTCTACATCCGCCAAAGTCTGAGGTCGGCGCCTGTCAGCATCGAGGCATCGATCGCGCTTACCGAAGACTATATCAATTCACAGCTTGCCGCCCTTGCGAAAGGACAGATCCAGTGACCCTCAGAGCCCAGCCGAAAGCCTCCCATTTCATCGACGGCGAATATGTCGAGGATGAAGCCGGCAGCGTCATCGAAAGCATCTATCCAGCCACTGGAGAAGTCATCGCACGGCTGCACGCTGCAACGCCCGCCATCGTCGAAAAGGCGATCGCGGCGGCCAGGCGCGCCCAGCCGGAATGGGCGGCGATGAGCCCGACGGCTCGCGGCCGTATCCTAAAGCGAGCCGCCGACCTCATTCGCGAGCGCAATCGTGAGCTCTCCGAACTCGAGACGCTGGATACCGGCAAGCCGATCCAGGAAACGATCGTCGCCGACCCGACATCGGGCGCCGACAGCTTCGAGTTTTTCGGCGGCATTGCCGCTGCTGGCCTCAACGGTTCCTACATCCCGCTCGGCGGCGATTTCGCCTATACCAAGCGCGTACCGCTCGGCGTCTGCGTCGGCATCGGCGCCTGGAACTACCCGCAGCAGATCGCCTGCTGGAAGGGCGCGCCGGCGCTTGCCGCCGGCAATGCCATGGTCTTCAAGCCATCGGAAAACACGCCGCTTGGCGCCCTTGCCATTGCCGAGATCCTGCATGAGGCGGGCTTGCCGAAGGGGCTCTACAATGTGATCCAGGGGGATCGCGAGACCGGGCCGCTGCTGGTCAACCACCCTGATGTCGCCAAGGTGTCGTTGACGGGCTCTGTGCCGACCGGCCGCAAGGTCGCCGCGGCAGCTGCGGGCAGCCTCAAGCACGTCACGATGGAACTCGGCGGCAAGTCGCCGCTGATCGTCTTCGACGATGCCGATATCGACAGCGCCGTCGGCGGCGCCATGCTCGGCAATTTCTATTCGACCGGACAGGTCTGCTCGAACGGCACCCGCGTCTTCGTGCAGCGGAAAATCAAGGCGGAGTTCCTGAAGCGGCTGAAGGCCCGCACGGAAGCCATCCTGATCGGCGATCCGATGGACGAGGCGACGCAGCTCGGGCCGATGGTGTCCTGGGCGCAGCGCGACAAGGTTCTCTCCTACATCGAGAAGGGCAAGGCCGAGGGTGCGACCCTCGTCACCGGTGGCGGCATCCCCAACAACGTCTCCGGCGAAGGCTACTACGTGCAGCCGACGGTCTTTGCGGACGTCACCGACGAGATGACGATCGCCCGCGAGGAGATCTTCGGCCCCGTCATGTGCGTGCTCGACTTCGACGACGAGGCGGAGGTGATCGCCCGCGGCAACGCCACGGAATTCGGTCTCTCCGCCGGCGTCTTCACATCAGACCTGACGCGCGCCCATCGCGTCGTCGACCAGCTCGAGGCGGGCACGCTGTGGATCAACACCTACAATCTCTGCCCTGTCGAAATCCCGTTCGGCGGCTCCAAGCAATCCGGCTTCGGACGCGAGAATTCGCTGGCCGCGCTGGAGCACTATTCGGAGCTGAAGACGGTTTATGTCGGCATGGGGCCGGTGCAGGCGCCCTATTGAGGCAGCAGGCGGCCGGTCCCGGCAGGTAGCATTCAATTTCGCTTCGTCCCGATCGGCTCTCCAGTCGATCCGAGAGCGAGGCGGTGAATCGGAAAAGAAGCACAACATGCAGCAGGCAGATTTCGTCATCATCGGCTCCGGCTCGGCGGGCTCGGCGCTTGCCTACCGGCTTTCGGAAGACGGCAAGAATACCGTCATCGTCATCGAAGCGGGCGGCTCCGACTTCGGGCCGTTCATCCAGATGCCGGCCGCCCTTGCCTGGCCGATGAGCATGAAGCGCTACAACTGGGGCTATCTCTCCGAGCCCGAGCCGAACCTGAACAACCGGCGGATCACCGCGCCGCGCGGCAAGGTGATCGGCGGCTCCTCCTCGATCAACGGCATGGTCTATGTGCGCGGCCACGCCGAGGACTATAACCGCTGGGAAGAGCTCGGCGCGCAAGGCTGGGCCTATGCCGACGTCCTCCCCTACTTCAAGCGGATGGAGCACAGCCACGGCGGCGAGGAAGGCTGGCGCGGCAAGGACGGACCGCTGCACGTCCAGCGCGGTGTCTTCCGCAACCCGCTATTTCGCGCCTTCATCGAGGCCGGCAAGCAGGCGGGCTTCGAGGCGACCGAGGACTACAACGGCTCGAAGCAGGAGGGCTTCGGGCTGATGGAGCAGACGATTTTCGGCGGGCGCCGCTGGTCGGCTGCGTCAGCCTATTTGAAGCCGGCGCTGAAACGTCCGAACGTCGAGGTCGTCTACGGCCACGCCCAGAAGGTGGTGATCGAGAACGGCCGGGCAACCGGCGTCGAAATCGAGCGCGGCGGCAAGATCGAGATCGTCAAGGCGAACCGCGAGGTCATTGTCTCGGCCTCGTCCTTCAATTCGCCGAAGCTCTTGATGCTCTCAGGCATCGGGACCGGCGCGCATCTGCAGGACATGGGGATCGAGGTCAAGGCAGACCGGCCGGGCGTCGGCGCCAACCTGCAGGACCACATGGAATTCTATTTCCAGCAGGTCAGCACCAAGCCGGTTTCGCTCTATTCCTGGCTTCCCTGGTTCTGGCAGGGGGTCGCAGGCGCGCAATGGATGTTCACCAAATCGGGGCTCGGCACCTCGAACCAGTTCGAGGCCTGCGCCTTCCTGCGCTCCGCGCCTGGCGTCAAGCAGCCCGATATCCAGTATCACTTCCTGCCGGTCGCGATCAGCTATGACGGCAAGGCGGCCGCCAAGAGCCACGGCTTCCAGGTGCATGTCGGCTACAATCTGTCGAAGTCGCGCGGCAACGTCACGCTTGGCTCCTCCGACCCGAAGGCCGACCCGGTCATTCGCTTCAACTACATGAGCCATCCGGAGGACTGGGAGAAGTTCCGTCATTGCGTGCGGCTCACCCGCGAGATCTTCGGCCAGAAGGCCTTCGACCATTATCGCGGGCCGGAGATCCAGCCGGGCGAGGCCGTCCAGAGCGATGAGCAGATCGACGCCTTCCTGCGCGAGCACCTGGAAAGCGCGTATCATCCCTGCGGCACCTGCAAGATGGGCGCGAAAACCGACCCGATGGCGGTCGTCGATCCCGAAACGCGCGTCATCGGCGTCGACGGGCTGCGCGTCGCGGACAGCTCGATCTTCCCGCACGTCACCTACGGCAATCTCAACGGCCCGTCGATCATGACCGGCGAGAAGGCTGCCGACCACATCCTCGGCAAGCAGCCGCTGCCGCGCTCCAACCAGGAGCCGTGGATCAATCCGCGCTGGGAAGTGAGCGATCGGTAGCCGTCAGATAAAGCCGATCCAGCGACCGGCGAGCAGCGCGGATATCCATACGGCCGCGGAAAGGCCCGCCTGCAGGCGCAAGCTGAACGCGGGCGCAGAGCCTGACACGGCCCGCCGCCAGGCAGCCTGGGCATGGACCACGGCCGCGTTCACGATGCCGAGGACCAGCAGCCCCAGCTTCGCCAGGAAGGCGGGATTTCCGGCGTATTCGATCGGCTTGACGCTGAAAAGGGCAAAGCCGGTGATAACAGCTCCCATGAGCCCGACAGCCGCGGCCCGTGACAGGAACGGGCCAACCACCGCCAGCGGGACCGAGCCGAAGAAGCCCATCAGCCGCAGATCCAGCGGCAGGATCGCCCCGATCAGCAGCCCGATCGAAAGGATATGGGTGGCGTTGACCGCCATGTAGACGAGCGCCGAGCGCCGCAGCCCTGACGACAGCGGGGTTGCGGCGAGCCATTCCAGGAACTCGATCGCCATCGCTTAGTTCGTCTGGATCCGTTCCGGATAGATGTCGTAGCGCTTGTCGGCGACCGTGATGCGCACGGCCTTCATCCGCTTTTCGTCGGCCTTCAGCGAACGGTTGCCGAGGACGACAACCGGATCCCCCTTCTTCGCGGAGCCTTCGACGAAACCCGAGCGTTCGGTCTGCCTGGGATTGCCGAGTTCGACGAGCCAGACGCCGTCGGCGGCGGTCGCAACGTCGAGCGTCGGGTGCGGCCCACCCATCGTGACCTTTTCGATCGTGCCATGCAATTCCGTCTGCTCTCCCTCGGCCCACGACCAGCCGTGGTGCGCCGCGGCTCCCGTCGCCAAGGTCAGCGCGAGGACCGCACCAATTGCCATCCGTTTCGAGTTCATGAGACGCATGTTCGTTTCTCCCTACCTCAGGACAGGGGCGAATTGGCGTAGCGCCAGGCAATTGAAAGCTATCTCACCAAATCTTGAAGCGGCCACATCCGCGTGCCTGATGGCCTCAAGCAACGGGTCTCACCATTCGCTATCGTAAAGCCTAGGCGAGTAAACGGGTGACTTCCGCGACCTTCGCCGGCGCGACAGCATCTGCGATCGTCGTGGAGAACAGCACTTTGCGGGTCGCATCCGCCACCTTGGCGAAGACATGGCGGATCTCGCAGTTCTGCTCTCCATCGCAATCATCGCATTTGCGATAGGCGGTGATCGAGAGGCAGGGAAGCGGTGCGATCGGCCCGTCGATGATGCGCAGCACTTCACCGAAGGTAATCATGTCGGCTGGCTTCAGCAGCAGATATCCGCCCGACTTGCCGCGGCGACTGACGACGATACCCTGATGCTTCAGGTCGAGAAGGATCTGTTCAAGGAACTTCTTCGGAATCTTCTGCTGCGCCGCAATGTCTGAGATCATCACCGGCTCGCCGTCATCGGCTGCCGCCAATACCGTCAGCGCCCTCAGCGCATATTTTGCCTTTTGCGTAATCATTTTTGACCGTCGACACACACATGGCGGGCGGAATCACAGACCCACCGCAAGCAGGATCCTGTCTCTATGGCATGCGCAGCATGAACGGAATTTGAACAAGCCGGCGAAACCCTTGAGAGACAAGGTTTTTGGCCTTGTTTTTTCACCCTTGGCCAATATTGCAAATCTACGTCAAAATGCACTTGCGATGTCATCAATTCACATTTCCGATTGACAGGCAACGTGTTACTCTACTAAATCAATAGACAAATAGGCTGACCGTCGACAAACCATCGCCGGTGCGGCTGCTTTTCCGCATTGCAGCGGCCGGGGAGAGATATTTGCTCCTATCGCGCCTGCTTTCGAAATCCGTTTTTCTGTCCGATCCAAGCCCGACCTGCGATACTCCGGCCAACATCAAGGACAGGATCCCCATGACTGTTGCTGCCAATCCGAACGCTGAAGCGGAAACGCTGAACGCGAACCTCGCGAGCCTTGACCTTGCGGAGCGTTTGTCGCTCGTCGCCGGTCTTGGCGGCCGCGTCGTCTTCACCACCTCCCTCGGCATCGAGGACCAAGTCATCACCGCCGAAATCGGCAACCACCGCCTTCCGATCGACGTCGTGACGCTGCAGACCGGACGGTTGTTTCCGGAAACGCTGGCGCTGATCGACGAGACAGAGAAGCAATACGATCTTCACATCAGCCGTTACGAGCCCGAACAGGCAGATATCGATGCCTATGCCGCCAAGTACGGCCTCAACGGCTTCTATGAGAGCGTCGAAGCCAGGCATGCCTGTTGTGGCGTGCGCAAGTTGAAGCCGCTTGCGCGAGCCCTGGCAGGGGCGACGATCTGGATCACCGGCCTGCGCCGTGGCCAATCGGCCAACCGCGCTGAGACGCCGTTTGCGGAATATGACGCGGAGCGTCATCTCCTGAAGGTGAACCCGCTCGCCGACTGCGACCTCGACGTTATCAAGGCCTATGTCGCCGACAACGGCGTGCCGATCAATCCGCTGCACGCCCGCGGCTATCCCTCGATCGGCTGCGAACCCTGCACCCGGGCGATCAAGCCGGGCGAGCCGGAACGCGCCGGCCGCTGGTGGTGGGAACAGGACGAAAAGCGCGAATGCGGCCTGCACGTGGCTGAAGAGGCCTCGGCGATTGCCGCACAACAGTAACCCGTCGACTTCGGGATCGGAGCGCGGCCCGTCGCCTGCGCTCCTCGAAGTCTGAAATGCACCCATTCCGGATGCCTCCCTTCCGAGAATGATTGAAGCCTGGAGTTAGAAATGCCCGATAGCCGTCCGGATACGGAACTCAACAATCCCCGGAGCGCGAAGCCGCCGCTCGACCCGCATTTGAAGGCGCTTGAAAACGAAGCGATCCACATTTTCCGTGAGGTCGCCGCCGAATTTGAGCGTCCCGTCATGCTCTACTCGATCGGCAAGGATTCGTCGGTCCTCCTGCATCTGGCCCGTAAGGCCTTCTATCCCGGTCGCGTCCCCTTCCCGCTGCTGCATGTCAACACCGGCTGGAAATTCCGCGAGATGATTGCCTTTCGCGATGAAACCGCGAAGAAATACGACCTCGACCTGATCGAGCACATCAATCCGCGCGGTGCGGCTGAAAACATCACGCCGTTCACGCATGGCTCGGCCGCCTTTACCGACATCATGAAGACCGAGGGGCTGCGCCAGGCCCTCGACGCCGGCCAATTCGATGCCGCCTTCGGTGGCGCGCGCCGCGACGAGGAAGCCAGCCGCGCCAAGGAACGCATCTATTCCTTCCGCACACCAGACCATCGCTGGGATCCGCGCAACCAGCGCCCGGAACTCTGGAACATCTACAATGGCCAGATCCGCAAGGGCGAAAGCGTTCGCGTCTTCCCGCTGTCAAACTGGACCGAAGTCGATATCTGGCGCTACATCCAGGCCGAAGACATTCCGCTCGTGCCGCTCTACTACGCGAAGAAGCGCCCCTATGTTGAGCGCGACGGCATGATGATCCTTGCCGAAGATCCGCGGCTGGAACTGTTGCCCGGCGAAGTGCGCCAGGAAGGCATGATCCGTTTCCGCACCCTGGGCGATTTTCCGCTGACAGGCGCCATCCCATCGAAGGCGACCACGCTCGAAGAGGTGATTGCCGAACTCGAAATTGCCACTGTCTCCGAACGACAGGGCCGCGCCATCGACCGCGACCAGTCCGGTTCCATGGAAAAGAAGAAGCGTGAAGGATATTTCTGAGATGACCGCAGCCGTAACCGCCGCACACGCCCTTGCCGTGCCCGCCGCAGATCCTGCGACGGCAACGCGCGACTCGCGACCGCTGCGCCTCATCACCTGCGGCAGCGTCGATGATGGCAAGTCCACCCTGATCGGCCGCCTGCTCTGGGATACCAAGGCCGTCAAGGAAGACCAGGCCGCCACGCTGCAGCGCGATTCCACCGGCAAGCAGAACGATCTCGGCCTGCCCGACTTCGCACTGCTGCTCGACGGCCTGCAGGCCGAGCGCGAACAGGGCATCACCATCGATGTCGCCTATCGCTACTTCTCGACCGACAAGCGCTCCTTCATCGTTGCCGACACGCCCGGCCACGAGCAGTACACCCGCAACATGGCAACCGGCGCCTCCACCGCCGATCTCGCCGTGCTGCTCGTCGACGCACGCGCCGGCATTCTGGAGCAGACCCGTCGCCACGCCACGATCGCCTCGCTGCTCGGCATCAAGCAGTTCGTGCTTGCCGTCAACAAGATCGACCTGACGAACTACGATCGCGCCGGCTTCGAGAAGATTACGCATGAGTTCCGCGAATTCGCGCTATCGCTCGGCGTCAAGCAGATCACCGCGATCCCGATGTCGGCCCTGAAGGGCGAGAACGTCGTTTACTCCGGTGAAGCGTCGATGCCTTGGTATGCCGGCCCAACACTGGTCGAGACGCTCGAGCTTGCGACCGTCCGCTCCTCGCAGGCGACAGGCTTCCGCTTCTCGGTGCAGCGCGTCTCGCGTCCGGGGGAAAGCTTCCGCGGCTACCAGGGCACGGTTGCCGGCGGCTCCGTCAAGCCGGGTGACAGCGTCATGATCCTGCCGTCGGGCATGGTCGCCAACGTTTCCAAGATCGTCACCTTCGATCTGGTGCGCAACGCCGCCGTTGCCGGCGACGCGATCACGCTGGTCCTCGACCGGCAGGTGGACGTGGCTCGCGGCGACATGATCGTCTCGATCGACAGCCAGCCGCAGGTCGGCCTGTCGTTCGACGCACAGATCGTGGCGTTGCAGCCTGAAGGCATCGAAGCCGGCAAGCGCTACTGGCTGAAGAGCGGCAGCCGCCGCCAGCGTGTGCAGGTGCAGCCGTTGGCTCAGCTTGAGCTGAAGACCGGCGCATGGGCTCCCGTCGATACGCTTTACATGAATGCGATCGGCAAGGTGCGCCTTGCCTTCCACGAGCAGGCGATCTTCGATCCCTACGAGCAGAACCGCGCATCCGGTTCCTTCATCCTGATCGACCCCGACACCAACAACACGGTGGCCGGCGGCATGATATCAGGAAAGCGCAGTGAGCTCGGCGGCATCCACGGCGGCGACGCCCGCGTGATCCTGTCTCTGCCGGCCGATCTTGCCGACCAGATCATGGCGAGCGAACTCTTCGCCAATCGCCGCCACGAGGCGGAGGTGCGACGCATGACCGCCGCTGAGGCGGCCGACCTCTGGTCGAACGCGGCAAGCGACATCTAGGCAAACGAAAACGGGGCCACATCGGCCCCG
>UBOA01000025.1:0-57547 GCA_900466985.1 Hyphomicrobiales bacterium | reverse complement strand
CGCCGCGGATGCGCAGGCTGTATGTCAGGTTCTCTTCGACGGTCATGTGCGGATAGAGTGCATAGGACTGGAAGACCATGGCGACGTCGCGCTTGCGCGGGGGTACGTTGTTCATCAACTCGCCGGCGATCTTCAAGTCACCTTCCGAGATGCTTTCCAGGCCTGCGAGCGAGCGAAGCAGGGTGGACTTGCCACAGCCGGATGGACCGACGAGTGCGACAAACGTGCCCTTTGCGATCGACAGGTTGATGTTCTTGAGGGCATGGAACGCGCCGTAGTGCTTATTGACGCCGCTGAGCTCGATCTGATTGGTCATTTGAGGGCTCCAGAGGTGAGGCCGGATACGATGCGGCGCTGCAAGAGAACGAAGATGGCGAGGATCGGTGTCACATACATCGTGGCGTAGGCCATGATGTTGTTCCACTCGTTGGTGTTCGGTCCCATGAAGGAATTGAGACCAACGCTGGCCGGCTGAAGGTCGACGGCCTGGATCATAGACTTCGAGTAGACGAACTCACCGAAGGCCTGCATGAAGATCAGGATGGCGCTGACAAGAATGCCGTTGCGGGCAAGTGGCAGCACGATGCTGAAGAAGGCGCCGACGCGGCTGTTGCCATCGACGAGTGCTGCCTCCTCGAGTTCCATCGGCACCGCCATGAAGGTGGCGCGCACCAGCACGACGAAGAAGGGCATGCTCTTGGCGGCGATCGCGATGACGACGGCAAGGCGCGGATAGTCGAGCATGCCCAGTTGCGAGAATCCGACGAAAATCGGGGTCACCATCAGCGATGCCGGCAGAACCTGGAGCATCAGGATCATGAAGAGACCGATATCGACCCAGACGTTGCGATAGCGGGCAAGGACATAGGCACAGCCGACACCAAGAACGGTGATCAGTGTCACGGCGCCGACGGCTATGACCAGCGAATTCCAGAGATAGCGACCCATGCCGCGGCTTTCCCAGACATAGCCGAAAGTGCCCCACTGTGGGTCGGCCGGCCAGAAGCTCGGGGGCGTGGCGAACATCTCGGATCCACCCTTGATGGCCGTGATGTACATCCAGTAGAGCGGGAACAGGTAGATCGCCGCCATGACGATGGCGATCACCAGCATAAGGCGGTTGCGTGTCGTTTCGGTCATCCGCGCACCTCATGGCGTGTGGAGCGGACATAAACGACCGAGGCGAACATGACGAAGACGATCATGATGACGGAGATGGTCGCGCCCTTGGCGAAATCATACTGGCGGAAGGACAAGTCCCAGGCCCAGTACTGCGTGACGTTGGATGAGTTGTTCGGGCCGCCCGAGGTGATGGCGGCAAAGAGATCGAACTGCTGCAGCGTGAAAATCAGCCCAAGTGCGATGATGGCGCCGATCGTGGAACGCATCATCGGCAGCGTGATCGTCCAGAAGCGTTGCCAGGCATTGGCCCCGTCGAGTTCGGCGGCTTCATAGAGGTCACCGGGGATGCCGGATAGGCCGACCGACAGCAGGATCATGTTGAAGGCAGTCCCCAGCCAGACATTGGCGATGATGACCGCATAGAGCGAAAAATGCGGATCGGAGCGCCAGAAGATGTTGCTACCGATGATGCCGCTTTCCTTCAATATGAAATTGAGGACACCGAAGTCGCCCGACAATATCCAGTTCCAGATTGCCCCGACGACGAGGCCGGGCATGACCCAGGAAACGAGGAACAGACCGCGCAGCCACGAGGCGCCGGGGAAATTGACCCAGAAGAACAGCGCCAGACCGAAACCGATCAGAAACTGGCCCGCAATGGAGCCAACGACGAAGATCACCGTATTGCCGAGGATCGGCCAGGTTTCCGGTTGGGCAAAGAGATCCGTGTAGTTCTTGAAGCCGACGAAGGGGCGCGAGAAGGTTCCGAGGCTGAACATGTCGACCTCCTGGAAACTCATCACCACATTGTAGATAAGGGGCAGCCCGGCCATCAGGAACAGAAACGTGAGTGGAAAGGCGACGAGCGTGATGTCGAAGCCGCGGCCGTCCCTGACGCTTGAAAGAATCCGTTTCATCGATCCTCCAATACTCCGAACGGGGCTGCCTGAAGCTTGCGCTTGGAGACAGCCCCTGCCGGGAGGAAATGGTGGGATGGCCCGAAGGCCATCCGGTTATACGGAGAGGGTTAGCCGAGCACGGCCTTGATCTTGTCGGCGGCCTGGTCGAGCGCATCCTTCGGGCTCATCTGGCCGGTCAGGGCAGCCTGGATGGCGTCCTGGATCGCCTTGGAGATCTTCGGCCACTGCGGGTTCGGGCCACGAGGCTTGGCGTACTTCAGCTGTTCGATGAAGACCTTCAGCGCCTCATCCTTGAGCTTCTCGCCGGTTTCCGGGATGGTGATGTCGGAACGAGCCGGAAGCTGACCATAGTTCTTGAACATCTTGTCGTCCTGCGAGGCAAAGAACTCGAGTGCCTTGAAGGCTTCCGCAGGATGCTTCGTGCTGGAGAAAATCGCCCAGTTGAAGTCGCCCATTGCCGAGGAACGCTCAGCGCCTTCCTTCGGAACCGGGAGCAGCGCAACACCCCAATCAAACTTCGCTTCCTTGGTCATGCGATCGAGTTCCCAGGGACCGGAGATCGCCATCGCAGCATTGCCGGAGTTGAAGGTGCCGGTCGAATCCCACTGGCCGCGCGTCAGGGTGTCCGGAGAAGCAAGCTTCTCGTCCATGATCGTCTTCCAGGTCTCCAGCGCCTTGACCGCGCCTTCGGCATTGATGTTCTGGTAGCTGCCGCCTGCCATCTGAGCCCAGGGAAGGAACTGGAAGGTGCCTTCCTCGTTCGCCTTGGCCGAAAAGGCCAGACCGTAGACGTTCTTGGCCGGGTCGGTCAGCTTGCGCGCATCCTCGACGAGCTCGTCCCAGGTCTGCGGCGGCTTGTTCGGGTCGAGGCCCTTCGCCTTGAACATGTCCTTGTTATAGTAGAGCGCGATCGTGTTGGTCGCCTTCGGCACGCCGTAGTACTTCCCGTCCCATTCGACCGACTTCAGCGGACCGGGGAAGTAGTTTTCCGGCTTGATGACCGAAGAACTCTTGATCATGTCGGAAATATCAAGGAAGGCGCCGCGCGAGGCGAACATCGCATGCTCGGGATTATCGACGGCAATGATGTCAGGCGCCTGGCCGGTCGCATAGGCGCGCATGGCTTCGGTGACGACGTCATCGAACTGGATCAGACGATATTCGATCTTGATGCCATTGTTCTGGGCGTTGAACTCCTTGACGAGGTTCGGCGCCGGCTGGATGTCCTTGTCCAGCGACCAGACGGTCAAGGTGACGTCTTCGGCCTTGGCGGCGAGGCCGAAGAGAGAAGCGCTTGCGAGCGCCAAGGCGCCGATCATTGCAAACTTGCGGATACCCATAGTTCTCCTCCTTTGTGGTTATCCTGTCGGAAGCCGGCGATTCCTCTTCGCCGGCTACAATGTCATCAAACCGGATCGACGACGAAGTCGCCGCCCCGGGCATGCTTGAGATGGTTGAGCGCGTAGACCTGACCGGTCATCTCCAGCTCGTCGCGGTAAACAGGATCGTGCCAGCCTTCGATATCGATCGAACCGGACCAGCCGGCAAGGCGCAACTCCGAAATGATATCGGTCCAGTTGCTGTCGCCGAAGCCCGGCGTGCGCATGAAGACGAACTTCTCCTTGCCGAAAATGCCGTGTTCCTTGATGACGTCCCAACGGATCGTCGCGTCCTTGCCGTGCACGTGGAAGATTTTCTTAGCCCACTTGCGAATCTGCGGAAGCGGCTCGATCAGATAGACCATCTGGTGGCAGGGTTCCCACTCAAGGCCGATATGATCGTCTGGCGTTTCGTTGAAGATCAGCTCCCAGGCATCAGGGTTGTGCGCGATGTTCCAGTCGCCGGTCGCCCAGTTGCCGTCCATGGCGCAGTTTTCGAACGCGATCTTGACGCCCTTGTCTGCGGCGCGCTTTGAAAGCTCGCTCCAGATTTCCTTATAGCGCGGCAGGCTGTCGGTCAGGGGCTTGTTGCGGATTCGACCGGTAAAGCCGGCAACGCAGGCTGCGCCGAAATGGTGCGCATTGTCGATGCAATCCTTCCAGCCCTGCAGCGTCTGCAGGTCGATGTCGGTCGTTTCCAGCGGATTGCCGAACATGCCGAGCGTCGAGATCGTGATGTCACGGTCACCGATGGCGTCGCGTGAGCGTTTGCCGAGTTCGGCCAGATCCTGGCCGTTCGTCGTCTGCCAGAAGAAGGGTTCGAAGCTTTCAAAGCCCATATCGGCAATCTGACCGATGCGCTTGTCGGCGCCGCCCTTGGAAGCGCTGACCATGGTACCTACACGAATGGACTTGGCGGGGTTGCTCACAATGTCTTTCCTTATGCTGAAATTTCAATGCGCTTGCCGGTCTTGGCGCTTTCGATTGCGCCGAAAACCATCGCGAGGCTTCTGATGTTGTCGGAACTTGCCGTCTCGGGACGCTTGCCTGTCTTGATCGCCTCGACGAAGCTTGCAATGACGCTGGCATGGCCGTGCGTTTCTTCTTCGTGCGCGGGCTCGGGAACGTTTACGGGCGTAAAGCCATGCAGGAGACCAGGATCCTTGCCGGCGACCGCTGCATTGAAGGTGTCGGCGCCATCCCAGGTCAGCATCCCCTTGGAGCCAACGAGGCGCCATTCGCTTTCCCAACTCGTGCGTTCGCCTTCGGCGCACCAGGAACCGCGGTAGGTGAAGATAACGTCATCGGAAAACTCGAAGGTCGCATTGGCCGAGGCGCCATGCTTGTACCAGGAACCCTTCGGATTGCGCTCGATGCAATAAACGGCGAGCGGCTTCTTGTCGGCGACGTAGCGGGCGGCGTCGAAGGTGTGGATCGCCATGTCGAGCAGCAGGACGTTGTCCATCTCTTCGCGAAAACCGCCGAAATGCGGGCCGAGGAAGAAATCGCAATGGATGGCGGTCAGGTCACCGATCGCTCCGCTCTCGACGAAGCGGCGCATGCGGCGGACGCCAGAGATGAAGCGGCGGTTCTGGATGATGGCGTGGATCTTGCCGGTTTCGGCAGCGAGATCGATCAGCGCTGCCCCTTCGGCAAGCGAAGTCGCCATCGGCTTTTCGCTGAGAACGTGGCAACCGGCCTTCAGCGCCGTAGACACGACGTTGAAACGTGCCGTCGGAATGACGACATCGAATACGATATCGGCTTTGGATCTGGCGATGACGTCGGCGAGATCGGTGCCGATGACAGCGCCCTCAAGGCCGAACTCAGCAGCGAGTGCTTCGGCCGCTGCCGGATTGACATCGACGAGGCCCTTGACCTCGATCGCGGCTGCAAGAGCCGGGGTTTCCTTGATGGCGCGCAACCAGCCTTTGGACATGGCTCCGCACCCGCATAGAACGGCATTCAAAATCACGATTTCCTCCGGTGGATCGTTTCCGGTTTTCCTCCCGAAACGCATCCCGTAAACGTTTACGATACTAAGTGGAAACGTTTCCTGGTGTCAATACCGCGCGATTTTATGAGAATGCTGCGGAAAACATCTGCAAATCCCGAGCCTTAAGCAAATACCTTGTGCGGCGCAGCATAGAAAAAATTCTAAGTCAATTTTTCCCAGCGGCGGCGGCGTGATTGCCATCCGGAGAACGCCAGCACTTATCCGCAGCATCAGCGCACCCAGGGACGGCTCCCCGGGGAGCATAGCTCGGCCTGAGCACTTCTCTATGCGTTGAGCGAAAAGGCGTCGCTCTCGCCAGGAACGAGCTCAAGAGGCCAGATCGTATTGCGAGCGCCCTTGGGATAATGCTCGGCGTAAGCCGGCATCGTCGCGAGCAAGGTCTCGGCGAGCTCGACGCCGAGATCGCGCAGTGACATGCGGAAGCAGGTAAGCGATGGCTGCAGAAATTTTCCGCGCGGTTCTTCGCGAAAGCCGATGACGGCCAGATCGCGCCCCGGAATGATGCCCGCCTCGTTCATGCGCCGGTAGAGACCAATCGCCATCAACTCGTAGATCAGGATGATGGCCGTCGGCTTGCTGTCGAGCCGAAGCATTTCATGGCCGGCCTGATAGCCGCCCTGCTCGCTCGATTTGACGCGAATGACAAGCGATGGATCGTAGGCTATGCCGTGGCGCTCCAGCGACTGCCGATAGGCGTCAACAAAGATATAGCCGAGGTTGATGTCGTTGGAGGGCGCCGCAATGGCGATCCGCCGATGCCCCTTCGCCACCAGCCGATCAACAGCGCACGCCGCAACGCCTTCGAAATCAAGGTCGATCCAGGTGTGGCTGCCGCCGGATGTGCTGCGGCCGAGCGCCACGAACGGAATCTTGGCCTTAACGAGCAGGTCGATACGCTGGTCGACGCGTTGCGTGGCGGAAATGATCATGGCGTCGACGACGCGCCGCGCGACCATCCGCTTCAGATACTCGTGAGGATCCTCATCGTTTGGGCACGGCAACATCAACAGATCAAGCTTGTGACGGGACAGGACACTCTGCAGACCACCGGTTACGCCGAGGAAGAAGTTGTCGCTGTTTTCGACCGTTTCCTTGCTGGACTCGATCATTAGCCCGATGACATTGGTCGTGCCCTGGCGGAGGCTTCGGCCAGACTGGTTCGCCACATAGCCAAGTTCCTCGGCCGCCGCGAGCACGCGCTTGCGGGTCTCCTCGTTGACGTCAGGCCTACCATTCAGCGCACGCGAAACCGTCCCGATCGAAATGTCGAGATGTTTGGCGAGTTGGCGAATTCCCTTCATTTGCGGCAATCTTCCTCCCCGATTGAACGCTCCTGCTTCCCTATTGCCATACTAAAACGTTTCCGGAAAGCGTCATTGCAACCCGGCAGCCGTCGCGTCAATTCTTACTCAGGCAGAGGTCGCCAGTGTCGCTATTGCTGCGAAAGCGCCGACTGCGGCTCCGATGGATTTCGCCATGGCGTCTGGTAGTCGCGCATGTCGGGACGGCGACAGCAGTTGCAGTAATTCCGAAAGGCCGGCGCCGACAATGCAACTGATCGCAACCGGCATCGGAGAATGGGAATAGCCAAGCACAAAGAAGAAGGCCATCGCCGCGAAGGCGAGGCTCCTGTCGAGGTTGACGTGAGTGATCGTCCGCGGACGCAGCCTTATGGGAGCGATCGTGACGAAGAGAATGAAGACAAGCAGTACCCATGCGATTGCTTGGGCAACGACGACGAAGGTCAGCCCACTGGAAATTTGGTTGGACACGTCGGACATCCTGTCGTCGCCGGTTTGCAAGAAAGTGCAAATTACAACTATGTGAAGAAAGCGAAAGCCTCAAGAATACCGTGCATCAGCAAAGCCGTCGGCATCTTTGAACAGCACTGTCCTTTCGTGAAAAAGCAGGCATCACATCCATCGCCAACAAATATTCAGCGAGTGTCATTCCAGGTGACCGCACGCTGTTCTCAGGCCAGTAGAAGTCCGTGATCTGTAGAGGAATTGCGCCGAATCGGAGAGTGCAGGAAAGCCGTGGGCGAAACGGACGCATCCCGTACGCACCCTGCAAACACTTGCAAACGATGACGATCTAGTAGGCGTTGCGGCGGCCAATCACGGTGCCCATCGTCATGAAGACTATTTTCAAATCGAGCCACAGGGACCAGTTGTTGATGTACCAGATGTCGTGGCGAACACGGTCAGCCATGCGATCCACGGTCGGGGTTTCGCCTCGGCATCCGTTGATCTGGGCCCAGCCTGTCAGGCCCGGCTTGACGTGGCGGCGGGATGCGTATTGGGCAATAAGCGCTCCGTAGAGATCATCGTGCGCCAACGCATGCGGACGCGGGCCGACCACCGACATGTCACCTCGAAGGACGTTCCAGAACTGCGGCAGTTCATCCAGGCTTGTTGATCGAATAAAGCCGCCAACTCGGGTAACGCGAGGATCATCGCGTGTCGCCTGGCGCACGTCAGCGGCGTTTTCCATGACAGACATGCTACGAAACTTGAGGATCCGAAATGTCCGTCCGTTATATCCTTTTCGGGACTGCACAAAGAAAATCGGTCCGGGACTGTCGAGCTTGATAGCGACGGCAACCGCAGCGCAGATCGGGAACATGACCACCAGCGCGGCGATCGAGAAGGCGATATCGAACGCTCTCTTCAGCCCGCGTTCGTAAAGCTCGAGCGGTGGGCGGTGGGTCTGAAATACGCGCCGTTCTCCGACAGTCTGCGCAAAGCCCTCGACGACATCACCGACCACTCCGCCGAACATGACGTTTACCGGCAAACAGAACTGACACAGGGTGTTCAGACACTCCTCGAGCGCCCGCAGGTTGGCGTAGTCGCTCCAGGCAACCAAGACCTCGTCGACTTCGCCTATGCCGCTCTTCACATAAGCGTCGCTAGTGGAAGCCAGCGAATGATCACCCTCGGAAATTCGCATCGTATGCTCTACGGAGAGACCGCTGAGGGCGGCACGTTGAACGACCGGTTCCGTCGACATCGTGCCTGGGCAAACAAGCAGGACCCGGCGAGTGGGGAACGCGGCGCGCGCGATCGCCCGGCTAAGGTGGCGATACCAGAACAAGCGCAAAGCCACCAGTCCGCTCAACGAGAGGCCCGCACTTGTGACGATAGAACCCAGCGATACCGTCATGTCGATCTTGAGGAACAGGATAACGGCGAGAAGGAAGAACAGAGCGGCCGGGAGGAACGCGACGATCAGCAACAATTGGCGACGGAAAGCGAACATTTCGCTTGGTCGATAGGCGTGGACGCTGAACATCGCCAGTACGAAAATCGTTGCCACAAGCAAACCGATCCCGATGTAGCGCGACGGGTCAGCTAGCGTGCCGAAGGTAATCTGCTCGTAGAACAAATGCCCTGCAGCGCTCGCCGCAAGGAGGACGACAAAATCGAACGCCGCTGCGATGCAGGTAATCGCGATGCTGTGGAAGCCCAACCATTTCCGGTCGCTCTTGACGGAAAGATGCGGGCCCCAGTTCTGTTCGACTGGAATAGTCATGAAGCACACCCTCAACCCTGCCGTATAGTTAGCATGGGTTAAACGTGCCCAACAATTATCCTCAGATACGCCTTATTGCGTAACGGTGAGACACCGCCTGAATATATATCGAATCATGTAAAGTATATTTTTGTCACGCTCAGCATTGATTGTATTTTTCGAATGGTTTTCTATTATTTTGTATTTGCTTATATCGGTTATTCCAGTTCTGCTCTTGGGATTGGCTCCCGCCCACAGGCAGTTATGTAAGATCGGCCGTTACGTGCGCCGTATTTCCGAGGGGAAGCCAAGTCGTTGGTGTGATTCGTGCGCCAGGACCGCGTTTCGTTGCTCCTACCGTGTAACCGGAATCGCCGTCGAACCTGGAAATATTGAGTTTGCCGCCTCTGCTATCTCGGCACGTCCAGCTTGTTGACGGCGAACTGATAGTTGCTACCGGTGCCCGCGCGGGTGACCACCAGCTTGCGTGTCCTTGTTGTGATACGCGCAAAATTCCCGTCCGTCGTAATTGACCGTGCGATCGAAATCTTAGCGGAGTCTATTCCTGGAAACTTTTCCGGGCATGCCTTGCCACCGATGCCATACATGCGCGTGCCGCCTTTTTCGTAGCGCTGCAAAATGGGCCGGCCGCTCGGGTCGGCAAGAACCTTGCAGCCTGGCGCATTTGGTACCGGAATCATCCGATACCAGGGGCTGTCACCGAAAGCGCTGAGCACGGATAATGACAGCAGGGCGGAGGCGACAAGAGATAGTCTCAGCATGGTCCGGCTCCTTCGTTGTCAACGTGCAAAACTATATTAGCATTTACTGATCGACAAGATTCGTCCGGGTTTCGGAAGAGATTTCGGGAGATTTCAGATGTCCCTACCCCTTCACGGCGCCGGCGGTCATTGAGCCGGAAATCTGCCGATACATGACGAGACCCAGCACGGCAGGCGGCAGGGCGCCGAGCATCATGACGGCCGATGCGGTGCCCCACTGCACCCCGCCTCCGCTGGCGGCAAAGAAGAAGGAGGCGCCCACGGTCATTGGGACGGCCTGGCTGGTCGTCAGCATGAGGCCAAACAGGAACTCGTTCCAGGCGGTGATGAAGCCGAAGATGAAGGTGGTCACCAATGCCGGCCTGACGACGGGACGGATAATCATCAGCATCACTTGCCAGGAGCTAGCGCCATCTACCTTCGCTGCTTCGTCAAGCTCCAATGGCACGTCGGAAATGGCGTTGACCATGATGACGAGCGCAAGCGGCGTATTGACAATCGTCAAGATCAGACCCAGCCCGAGCTGCGTATCCAAGAGGCCAAGCCATTGATACATCATATAAAGCGGGATCGCGAAAATGATCAGTGGCACGGCTCGCAGGTTGATGATGACAGGCAATAGGGTGCGCTTGCCCGCCTCGCTTCGAGCGATGGCATAGGCCGCCGGGAAGGCTAGAAGGATCGCAAGGCTTGTTCCGATGATCGAGGCGATCGTGCTGTTGAAGAGATACGAGTAGATGTTGAACCGATCGGTGTGCGTGAGAACGCGAAGGTAGTTCTCAAGGGTCGGCTGGCTTATCCACAGGCCCGGATTGATCGACAATTCACTCGCGCTCTTCAACGAGGTGACGAGTGTGACGATGACCGGAAAGTTCATTGCGAGAGTAGCAATTGCAAAGACGAGCCAACGAGCGGTGTTCAGCATCGCTGCCTCCTCCTGCGAGCGGCAAGCCAGTTGAGACCGTACAGCACCGCAAGCGATGCGACGAACAGCATGACGGACGCCGCAACCGCCTTGCCGATGGCGCCCTCCTTGAAAAAAGCCTGGTAGATGTAGATCGAAAGCGATGTCGTCGATCCTCCGGCGCCACTGCCGGTCAGCGCATAAACATTGTCGAAGACACGGAAGCCATCGATGAAGCGGATAAAGAAGGCGATGACGAGCGTGGGGAGCATCAGCGGCAGTTCAATCCACCACAGGATCTTGAACCAGGGCGCGCCGTCGAGTGCGGCCGCTTCCCGCACATCGAGCGGTATCGCCACGTAGGCCATGTAGAAGAGCAGAAAGGCGAACGGCGTCCACTGCAGCGTTTCGACGACGACCAGCGTGCGAAAGGCATTGTTAATGTCGAGGAAGGCCGGGCTGTCACCGAGCCACAGGAAAAGATAATAGGGCACCGGCCCGGCGAACTCGTGCAGCACCAGCCGATACATCAGGCCGATCATTGCGGGAGCCACCATCAATGGCAGCATCAGCGGCGCCATCAGAAACGATCGCTTCGCAAGCAGTGGCGCAAGGAAGATCGCAAGGAACAAGCCGATCAGGCATTCGGCAAGCGCGGTCAGGATGCCGAAGCGCATCGAGAAAGATACGGCCTGCCAGAACTCCCGGTCTACCAACACAGATGCGTAGTTGCCGAGCCCACTGAGGCTTGGACTGCGCAGGTTCTCGAAGCTGACGTTTGAGACCGAGTAGACGAGGTTGACGAGAGCTGGGAAGCCCAGAAAGAGAAGCAGGAATGCCACAAGCGGTGCGAGATAAGCTCTGCCTTCGGCACGGTTTACTATAGCCATTATGGTCCGCCGGGTGTGCCGGCGCCAGGCGAAACCTGACGCCGGGTTTGTCTTACTACTTCAGGAGATCCTGCATGCCCGTCTTCACATGGGCAAGCGCGTCGTCGAGCCCCTGTTGGCCGGACCAGTAGCCTGTGAATTCCTTTGCCTGAAGTTCATAGACCGACAAGGCATTGGCGGAGGTGGCGCCGTTCATCACATAGCCATACTTGCTCGCGAACTCGCCGAGTTTGACGAGATCAGGACGCTCGCTGGAAACCTTGGCGACGACTTCGGGCGAAAGGGCCGGCGAACCACCACTTTTGGCATAGAGAAGTGCGGCGTCCTCACTTGCCAGCCATTTCAGGAACTTGGTCGCACCTTCCTTGTTCTTGGCATTCTTGTTAAGGCCAAGCCCGAGGCCGTGGATGTGATCCGCGCGGCCGTCGGGGCCAGCGGGCGGCGCGACGATGCCGGTCACTTTGGCAACGGCCGGCGACTTTTCAGCGTTGGTCAGGTCGGCCGCTGCTGCATTCCATTGCAGCGCGGTTGCAGCCTGGCCCGAGCCATAGGCGGCATTGGTCTCGGCGTATTCGTAGCTCAGCGAATCCTTCGGGGAAGCGCCTGCATCATAGAGCTTCTTGTAGAGCTCGAGGCCGGCTTTGTACGCATCGGAATCGACCGTGATCTTGCCGTCCTTGTCCATCCAGTCGCCGCCATAGGAACGTGGCAGGGATTGGAAGACCATCATGTTGAAAAGCAGGTTTTTCATCTGCAGGACGGTGCCGTAGCGTACGGGGCTGGCCGAATTCGCCTGCTTGCTGAAATAGAGCGCAGTTGCTGCCCAATCGTCCCAGGTCCAGCTATCTGGATCCTTCGGCTGGAGTTCCTTGCCGAGGTATTTCTGGGCGATTTCCCCGTAGGTCTTCTTTGCCGCCTCGTCTTTCATCAGGGCGTCAATGAGATCCTTGCGATAGTACATGAAGTGCAGGGAGAGGTCGGTCGGCACGCCATATTGCTTGCCATCGAACTGCATCGTCTTGAGGACGGATTCACCAAACACCTTTGCGGCATCGGCGCCGAGTTCAACGGGTTCCATATAAGGCGCGTAACGGCCGATCGAATAAGTGGCAACCAGATTGACGTCGAAAGCATCGGAGCCGGCGGCCATATCGGCCTGCAGCTTGTCGAAGAAGCCGTCGCGGTTGAAGAACAGCAACTGCACCTTGTCGGCATCGCTGATGCCGGCCTGACCATTGTAGGCTTCGACCGTAGCTCTGAGCGCGGTTTCCTCCGAGCCGCCTGGCCAGCCGAGCACCGTTACAGTCGCGTTCGCCATGCCCGGCAGTGCGACGCTCGCGAGGAGCGCAGCCAGTGCCGGAAGAGACCTTGTTTTGAATTTCATCGTCGTTCCCTTTCTTTTATTAGGTTTCATGCCATTCGCTCGCCGCTACTTGCCCTCACCAGCAAGGTCTGCGGCGCCAATGATGCCAGCGCGGCGGCCGAGCTTTGCGGCCACCAGACGCGGAGTGAGCCGAGGCGACATGCCGGACAGGTGGCTGCGCATCAGATCGAGATAGCCTTCGGCCAGGCCGACGCCGCCGCCGATCACGATCACATCAGGATCGAACATCAGCTGGATATCCCGGCAGAGCGTCGCGGCGCGATGGGCCGAAAGGGACATGATATCGGCTGCCCACCTTTCACCGTTGCGCGCGCGCTCAAAAACCTCGACGACATCGATCGGGTGGCCGGCCTTCAGGGCCTCGCTCGCAATCCATCTGCCGGACGTCTGATCTTCGAAAGGAGCCTGCCCCTGCGATGGCGACCGGATCAGGCCAAAGTGGCCGGCAAGCCCCGACAGCGGCTTGCCGTTGATGATGACCCCTCCTCCGATACCGGTCGAGATCGTCAGAAAGACCAGATCATCACCTGACCCCGCCCCGAACTTGTATTCGCCCCAGGCTGCGGCCTGCGCGTCGTTGACGGCAAAAGCCGGTCTGCCAAACAGTGCGGCGACGCGGTCGACAAGAGGGTAGCGATCGGGAATGGGAAGCGTCGCGGGATTGAGCGCCGACCAGTTACCGCCTTCGATGAAGCCGGTCACTGCAATCCCGATACGTTCGTAGCGGTTCCGCCAACTTGCGGTGCTCTCGGCCACTTTCGAAAGCCAGGCGTCCGGTCCGGCGTCGCGTTCTGTCGGGACGACAATCTCTTCCAGAACGGCATTGCCGTCGACGAGCGCTGCCATCGTCTTGGTGCCGCCAATATCGATGGAAAGGACGGTTTCGCGGTTCGTGTGGTGATAGGCCTTGCCGATCGCCTCATTGAACCATGAGGTCACATGCTCGGTGCGGGTGATGGCAGAGCCAACGACGACCGCAAGCGCCCCCGCTTGCGCAGCCGCGACAGCCTGCTCCGGCGAACGGATGCGCCCCTCGGCGATGACAAAGGGCGTGAGCTGCCGCATCGCCGCAATGAGCTCAATATCCGGGTCCACCGGTTCCGGTCCACCAACGTAGCCAGAGAGTGTCGTGCCAACGAAATCGACGCCTGCGGCAAGTGCACGCTTGGCGTCGTCGAGAGAGGAGCAGTCCGCCATGGTCAACTTCCCCCTCGCCTTGATGGCGCGGACAAGCTCCTCCACCGACGCCGGGCGAGGCCGATCCGTCGCGTCAAAGGCGATGATGTCGGCACCGGCATCGGCCAGCGCCTCGGCGTCGGAGACGAAAGGCGTGATGCGAACCGGACTGTCGGGGAGATCCCGCTTGACGATGCCGACAATCGGAGCGGAAACGACGGGACGAACAGCTTTCACATAGGCAACCGACTCGATCCTCAGTGCCTTGGCACCGGCCTTCAGTGCCGCTTTCGCAAAGCCAGCGACGAAGTCGGCACGATCCATCGGCCCGCCGGGAACCGGCTGGCAGGATACTATAAGGCTATTCCTGATGTCTTCCCGTTGCACGCGTGACACTCCATTTCGGTATCACGATAAAAGGAAAATACCAGATTACAACCAGTTTGTATCTGGTCTTATCGCTGCAGTTCGAAGACGAAGTCGTAGACATCCCCTTTGTAGCGTGTCTCGCAGTACTCCACGATCTGCTCGTCAGGCAGGAAGCAGCGTCTTTCGGTCATCAAGAGTGGTGCGCCGACCTCGCAATGAAGATGGCGCGCATCTTCGCTGGTTGCTGCTCTTGACCGCATGCGCTGGATTGCCCGTTGCGGCATGAAGCCACGCGCCTCAAGAGCTTCGTAAAGTGAATCCCCGACCAGATCGGGCGAGGGAAGAAAGCGCGTTGGCACGGTTGACGTTTCGACCGCGATAGGTGCGCCATCCGCTGTGCGAACGCGTTTCATGCGGATCACATTTGCATTGGCTGACAGCCCGAGCGCCATCATCTCGGTTGGCGAAGGGCGGCTTATGTGCTTGGAAATCCACACGCATCCGGCCACCATGCCGCGAGCGCGAATGTCTTCCGAAAAACTCGTCAGGGTCGACATCGACTTCTCGACGCGCGATCCGACCTCCGTCTTGAAGCCGTGGCGGCGATTGAGAAGGCCCTCTTCCTCAAGCAATACCAAGGCTTTGCGAACCGTCACGCGTGAGAGTGACAGGCTCTCGGCAAGAACCCGCTCTCCCGGCAGGACGGCGCCGGCCTTCACGGCATTGGAGCGAATGGCAGCTTCAATGGCCGACTTGAGCCGCTTGTAAAGCGGCACATCGAGCGCCGTCAGGCTGAACTCCTTGCCGACAAGTTCGATCAAGCTAATACCTGGCATGCCTACCCTCGCGACTGACCGATTGCCAAAAGAATCTTGGAAACCGCCATCTGGAGCTATACTGGTATTATGCCGGTCATGCAATTGCTCTCGAATTGCATTGATCGCACTGCTCCTGCAAGGTCTCCGAAAGCCAGCCTGACGGCAGAAGGGTATTGCCACCGGCGATGGACCGCGCTGATGCCGAGGCTCGAAAGTAGCTTGATGTCTGTTTGTCAGATACGCGCGTGGCGAACGAGGCAGGCGCGCAGAAGCTTCCACTTGCCAGCTATGATCTATGCCGTCAGGCGGCGGGCCGAGAGTATCTGTCGACGCTCCCACCATACAAGCATGAGGCTGGAGGCGACGATGAGGACTGCGCCTGCCACGACATTGACTGTCGGGACTTCCGACCAGATCAGATAGCCGTACAGGAACGCCCAGACCAGGCCGCTATATTCCATCGGCGCAAGCGTCGAGGCGGGGGCATAGCGGAAGCCTTCATAGAGCAGATACTGGCCGGCTGCCGCCACGACGCCGAGACCGATCATCAGCACCCACCCGAAAAGATCCGGCGTCTTCCATAACCATGGCAGCATCGCGCCGCAGGCGACAACGAACAGGAAGCTTGTTGCCATCATCTGGTTCAGCGTGCTTTCAGTGCGGCTGACGAGGCGGACAAGGACGGTGCTCCACGCCCAGCAGAAGCCTGCGAAGATAACCATCCCCGCCGGCACAAGGCTTGGCGCTTCTGCAGGATTGGCGGCGAGCAGCACGCCGGCGAACCCGCCGATGCAGGCGAGCCAACGCATCGGCCCGACATTTTCCTTGAGAATGAAGATCGACAGCACCACGACCATGATGGGTGCTGAAAAATACATTGTCGTGATCTCGGCGAGACCGAGATGGCGTGCAGCCGAATAGTAGGCCATCCATGCGGAAAGCATAAGCCCTGCTCGCAGCAGCAGCGACTTGCGGTGCGGACTTTTCAATATTGAAGGGTGCCGCAGCCGGCGGACCATGATGCCGGCAATAACAACGATCATGATGCTGCGCATGAAGAGGATCTGCGGAACCGCATAATCAGCCACGAGCCATTTCACCACCGCGTCCTGGATGGCAAACAGCGAATAGCCGGAACAAGCGAGTGCAATTCCGACGAGCGGGCTCGGGACGTGGTTAGGGGATCGTTGGAGCATTGGCCTGCGGGGCGAGTTACGCGTGATGGGTGACGCCTACCAAGAAGCTCCTCTCATGACAATCGCAAGAAATCATAATGCAAAGCTGCCTCGGCCTATCCGGGCGTCTTGGCCCTCCCGGTGACGCCGACGCGTTGCCTGATGTAGGAAGAACGTCGCATCGGGCCTTGCCTCGCGGGCGCAACTGCGGTGTATCATGCGCCGTCTGACGCAAGGCAGAAAGGTGCACGTGATGAATGAAGGCAAGTCGGCGCTGTATATGGCCGCGTCGTGGGCTCTGTGGCCCGGGCTCTTCGCGGCTGGATTGATCGGGGCGGGCTGGGCATTTCACACTGAGGCACCGCTGCTGTGGTTCAACGTCGTCTATCTGAGTGTCGTTGCCGCGATCGCAGGCTTCGAGCGGCTGATGCCCTATGAACAGCAATGGCTGAAGCATGATGGCGAAACATTCAACGATATCGCACACACGCTCCTGACAAAGGGTGGCGTGCAACTTGCCGCGGCGATCGGAGCGTCCGCCCCGATGGCGATTGCCACCGTCGTACAGCCTGCAGTCACATCTCCAACGTCTATTTGGCCGGATCACTGGCCTGTCGCCATTCAAGTCTTATTGGGGTTGATCATCGCTGAGTTCGGTCTCTATGTTGCGCACCGAGCCGCGCACGAGTTTCTTTCGCTGTGGCGGTTTCATGCCCTGCATCACAGCGTCGAGCGCCTGTGGGTCGTCAACACCGGCCGCTTTCACGTTGTCGATTCGCTCTTCAAGATCGCGCTTAGCCAGATCCCCCTCTATCTGTTGGGAGCGCCCCTGCCCGTCTTTCTCTGGACCAGCGCCGTCACGGCCTTCATCGGCCTTCTCACCCACTGCAACATCGATGTCAGGACAGGTCCGCTCGACTGGGTTTTCAGCACACCCCGATTGCATAGATGGCATCATTCCAAGGTGTTGGCCGAGGGCAACACCAACTATGGCGAAAACCTTGTACTGTGGGATCAGATATTCGGTACTTACTTTAATCCCGCGCGCCGACCGCCCGCCGAGATCGGAATCAGCGGAAGGGTTGCCGAGGGCTTTCTGGCGCAGCTTGTGCAGCCGTTTTCGGCAAAGGGATTCAGGCAGATCCTGGGGACGAAGCCGCCATCGCTCAAAGGGCCGTCGGTCGGCGCGTCTCGACAGGCGCGTTACGAACCCCAGGGGAACCCCGAACTGGAGTAGAGTTGCCATTCTGCGCGGACCTGTCAGGTGCCAACGATCGGCCGTACAGGGCTCAATGCGGCTTTAAGGGCTGCCCGATGGCTCCGATTGCGAACCGATCGAATGGCCTCTCCCGTAGCGACGCCCGCCCTGAATAACAGTCGACGCACGAAACCGCTGCGCGCATTAAAATCGCGCAGTCGACTGGTCGTCTGTACGGCAAAAAGGAATGGACTTCCTTCGGTGTCTCCACCGATATGCATTGCTTGAGCGCGGGGCTCATACTCGACGGTTAGACCCTGCATGCGTACGCGCCGCATGTAGTCGACTTCTTCGCTGTAGAGGAAAAAACGTTCGTCCCACTCGCCGACTATTTGTCGTGCTTTCGAGGAAACCATTAAAATGGCACCGGTTGCCCAGTCGACCTGCCTGGGAGCCTCATAGCTTTCAGGATCTGCAATTACTTCTCCAATCCCGAGTCTGCCTGATATCCTGCCTCCAAGTAGTGCCTCGCTCCAGGCCGATTGGATCGAAGGTTCCCGTCGCAAGGAGAGGGAAAGGCTGCCGTCCTGATTCAGAATCCGTGAAACGACGACGCCAACTTTCGGATCTTGGAGCCGCTTCGACATGATGGCCGCTGTCCCTTGCGCGAGCTGCAGATCAGGGTTGAGGATGAGAATATCCCAGTCGGGCGGCACAATTGCAGCGCCAGCATTGATGCCGGCAGAATAGCCACCATTCCTGCCGGTTTCGACCACACGAGGACTAATCGGATGCGCCTTCGCTATAGCAACGGAATCGTCCTTCGAATGGTTATCTACAACAATAACTTCGAACCTCGAAATTCCTGCCAGGCCAGCGTTTAGTGAGGACAGCAGATTGGGAAGAACGAGCGAACTGTTATAGCTCACAACGATCACCGCAAGCGGCGGCAGTGAAGCGCAGTCCGTTTCGGGCATGGCGCAACTCCCAGCGTGACTGTTCCGTACCGATGCGTCCATACTCATTTCTCCTGCTTTAACAGATGGATTGGCGGCGATCGTCAGGCCGTGGTGCGTGGCTCCAGCGGGTCAAGATCCCGCGTCCGATCGAGCGGGCACCCAAATGAACGCAAATAGGCCAAAGCGAGAAAATCGCTTGTTATTAAACCTGCATGACGGCATGGACGTCCGTTCGCGTACGTTGATATGTCCGACCAACGGCATTGCCGCATATCGTGCCTGGACGAGAACATTTTCTTCTTGTTCGATCAATCTACAGTACATCGATTTAAGTAAGCCGGAATTCCATTCTTATACTATGATATGCTGCAAACCATGCGACATGGAGTGGAAATCATTTGGCCCGTTATTGTGTGGCCGCCAGTCAGACATGCCATTGATGCCGGCTTTCCCATAAGATGAGAAACGCAGGCATCGCCGCGTTATCTTAGCTAGACGTGGAAACTGCTCGGCGCGGGGTGCTTACGCCGGCTTCGTTGGCGTCTTGAAGTCGCTTCGACCGACGCTGCGAGTGACGGTGGGCCGAGCGCCCGAGCTGGAAACGGAAGATAAGGAAGAAAGATCGAAGGAAGCGCTAAGGATTCGCCGCCTGCGACCATCATCGCAAATTTGCGGCCCGCTAGTTGCATTCGTTGGCCAATTTCTGAGCCAAGCGCGCCGAAAGCGCAGCAATCGTCAGGGTCGGATTGCATTGGCCGGATGTGGGAAAAACAGCGGAGCTGGCAACATAGAGGTTCCGGCAATCGAAAGTTGAAAGATCTCTGTCAACGACGCCGTTCAGCCGATCTGTTCCCATGCGAGCAGTGCCAATCTGGTGCGTTCCATGCGAAGCTTGATCCAAAATTGCATCCGATGAAGCCGCGAATGGTTGCCGATATTCAATCCTTCCAATGCGGGCATCCACCAGCCATTGGTTCAATCTCTCATGCGCTCTCAACAGCGCTTCTGCATCTTTGCGAGCGAACCGGAGATCGATAGTGAGCTTAGGCATCGAATATGGGTCTATCTCATCAGACAACCAAACGCGGCTTTCTGGGCTCGGGCTATGTTCGCTATGATAGGCCAATCCGTAACGCTTACCTGTATTCTGAACGAAAAAACCGGGAAGGCGCATCGAAGAAAAATATCTGTGACGGAAGAACCACGGAATGTAGGCCACCGCCTCTGGCAATCCATGCAGAACGTTGCGAACATGGCCCCACCAATCAATTGACTCCGGAATATGTCGCTTTCGGATAGCATCAGCTACCAAAAGGCGGCCAAGGGGCGCAAAGCCGAGAGCCAAGCATACGGCGGACAGTGTTGCACTGCCGTGGCGAGCGTCTGCGACAGGTGGGACTACTGGCCAAAACGCTACGTTCAATAGATTGTCGGCTGTCTGTATCTCGTCAGACGGAATAAAACGCCGCCTCGCATAGGATCCATTCCCATCGAGAAAGAAGTCAAATTTCTTTGCGATTTCCTCGTGGTTAAAGACAATATCGGCAATTTCACCGATTATGTGACCCATGTAGTACTTACCGAGAGCGCCGCTTGTGCCACCGAAAAGGTGCGGATGTTTCCTTTGCAAGATCAATAGTTGTCGTGTGCTTTCCAGGCCGCCACTTGCCATCACAAGGCGTTTCACGGGCACTGATGTCTCCGCCCCGCCTGGATCTCGAACTGTGACGTCGCTAATGGCGCCGTCAGAGTAGCGCATTGATGTCACCGTCGAATTCAACCTTATGTCGATCAGCTTCGACGATGACAGTTCGTTCCAAAACGCTCGCTGAATGGCCGGTGCATTCGAGAATCGCTCAAGGCGCACTTCAAAAGCTGACGTTGTTGGCTGAGCTCGTTCAGCCTCTTTAAAGACGGGATTCCCAGCGGACAAGTAGCGACATGCAATTGGATAAAATGGTTCCAACTCTTCGAACCCAATTGGCCACTTTCCATCCACTCCTGGTCTGGATCGAAAATCAATCGGATCATAGGGTTGGCAACGTCCGCCCCACAAGTTCGACGTGCCCCCGAGCTGCCGAGACACAGCAATCGACATGTCGTCGTGTTTCGATGGATCTACAAGCAGCGCGTCTGACAGAGCAGCCTGCCTATCCGGCTTGAGACCGCCAGACTCCAGAACCAAGGTTCTCTTTCCGAGTCGAGCCATTTCAAGAACGAACACGATTCCGGCTGGGCCTGAGCCCACCACGCAAGCATCATATTGGTTCAAAGGATCGGAAGTGATTGTCGAATGGATCAAGAGAAAGCCGCGTGCGTTTGTGACAGCAAATTGACCTTAGGGGGCCGCAAACTGGAAGGGGACGTCCTAATTTAAAATCCGAAGGCTTTTTTGACGCTCATGCAGCAATTTGCAACAACCAGCGCCCACAGTCTATCGGAGTTTACCAAGCAGGCAGGGCGCAGTCAGCTTAATCAATGGTCGAGATGGCTCAGCCGTTTGGAGATCTAGGTGCCGCACCGAGCTCGGTTGGAACCTTCGTCCGTTCGATTCGGGTGTTGTAGGCCAGTTATTGTGGGCGGCTTTTCGCCTCCCGAAGGCGGTAGATCTCGTCCGCGGCTCGCCGGTTACAGGAAGATAGTCAAAAGGATGAGCGCAAGTGCGTCGATGAATGTGAAGATATACTATTGAAGAGCTATCGTGTTGGGCAAAGCCGAGGAATAGTGACGGAGAAGTGCTGTGTGAGGTCGGCGTTGGGTGTGACTATGACGGGTGCGGACATATTATTCTACATGACGATCGGTGTTCGCCGCTTGCCTTATATCGTGGTCATACTTATCACTACGGTCACGTTGTCGATCGTCGCCGCGCTACTCATGCCACGGGTTTATCGGTCGACTGCAAAAATCCTCGTTGAAGCTCCGCAAATTCCTGTAGAGATGGTAAAGCCGACGGTTCAGACCAGTTCGCTTGACCAATTGTTGATAGTGCAGCAGCAAATCACAACTCGTACCAACCTCGTAGAACTAGCCAAGCAACTGGAACTTTATCGTGGAAAGGTTCTGCCCCCTGCCGACGACATCGCCAAGGATATGCGTTCTCGCCTAATATTCGATCAACAGGCCTTGGGATTGGGGGCAGCGGCCGTTTTCAGTGTCGCTTTTGACGCGGACACGCCTGCCTTGGCCGCGAAGGGCGCAAACCAGCTTGCATCTCTCATTCTGGCGACAAATCAGCGTCAACGGACGGACCGCGCAGGGGATACCCTGGAATTTTTCAATGCCGAAGTCACGAGACTTGGCAACGAACTCAACAGGGCGGCAGCCGAACTGCTCGAATTCAAGACAGACAACAGGACTTCGCTGCCCGAGAGTTTGGGCTTTCGTCGGCAGCAGCAAGAAAATCAACAACTGCGGCTAACATCGTTGGAACGTGAGGCTGCTGATCTTGTCACCAGACGAAGCATCTTGGTGGATACATTCACTGCAACCGGACAAACTACGGTCGGTGCAGTCGCCCCCAGGCAGCAAGCGTTGGCTGACTTGAACAAGGCTCTCACAGACCAATTGGCAATCTTCTCGGAAACAAGTCCAAACATCGTCAAACTACGCGCACGCATCGCATCGCTGCAGGCCGAGGCGGCACCGACCGGCGAGCCTAGTGGGGACCGCGGTACCCTCATCGGACCGCGTTCGGGAATTGAACTGCAGCTGGCAGACATCGATAAACGTCGTCAATCCATCGAGGTGGAACAGTCGAAGCTTGCCGACGAAATTGCACGCATTACGCAATCAATCGATGCGACGCCGGCGACGGAAAACCGCCTCAATTCACTCGAGCGAAACCGAGCAAATATCCAGACACAATACGATGCCGCCGTGGCGCGGCGAGCAGACGCTTCGCTCGGCGAGCAAGTCGAAACCCGTCCAAATGGGGGCCGCTTCACCCTTCTAGAGGAAGCCGCACCGCCAGAAACGCCGCTGAAGCCAAAACGCAGGCTGATCGTCACGCTTGGCATGGCTGCAGGGGTTGCACTGAGCGCAGCCCTTGTTGCACTCCTCGAATTTCTCAACCGGACGATAAGGCGCCCCAAGGAACTCGCATACCTGCTCGAAAGCCAGCCGTTAGCAGTGATACCTTATATCGAGGGACCACAGGACGCGGGACGCTTACAGAGGAGAATTATGACCGCGTTTTCCATATCGAAATTTCGTTGATGCGAGGTGTCGGCACCGTTGCGGGACGTTGAAGAATTCCTGGAAGGAAGGGTCAAGCGTACATGGAATATCCACACGTCATTACTCACGAAGCCACAGAGCACTTTGCGAGCGGGCGTTTGCCTCGGGCGGGGGGACAGGAACCAAGTGCAATAGTACAAATGGATTGGCTTACCTTGCCCGAACTCCGTGTTGACCAAGGGCTATTGTCCCGTAACCGTATTGTGGCTGCCGAGCGAGTCATGCCAGCACACGTTGCCTTTGATAGGCTGCGCACGAAGTTGATGCAACGCCTGCGGCAGAACAATTGGAAATCCGTTGCCATCACTTCTCCCACACCGGCCTGCGGGAAAACATTCGTCTCGCTGAATCTTGCTTTCAGTCTGGCCCACCAAAAAGAGTGCCGAACACTTCTTCTCGACCTGGATCTTCGTCGCCCCCAAGTGGCGAAATCCCTCGGCATGAAGGAAGCTGCTTCCATGGAAGCGTTTCTGAATGGAAACTGCAGCATATACGAAACCTTCAGGAGGCATGGTGAAAACTTGGCAATCGCCGCCAACAATCAGCCGGTTGAATTCCCCTCCGAGCTACTGCAAAGCAGCGAAGCAAAAGACCAGCTGCAGCGCCTTCACCAAGCCATGGAACCCGACGTTATACTTTGTGATTTGCCGCCGATGCTTTCAAACGATGATGTTCTGGCATTTCTGCCAAATGTTGATTGTGTTATTTTGGTTGCAGCGGCTGAATACAGCACGATCAGTGAGGTGGATATCTGCGAGCAAGAACTTTCCGCAAACACAAATGTTGTTGGAGTAGTCTTGAATAAGTGCCATTATACTGTCGATAAGTACGGATACTGAGATCTAGAAGGAACTTTTACACATCCAGCGTGTGATGATTTGGAGGATGGATCTGTGGTTTTGAAGACGACATCTGCGGCGTTACTGTCACTGGGCAAGATGGCGGTACCAATGATTTGCTCGCCACTGGCACTCCAGGCAGGCGTCGCACAAGCCGACGCACTCCTGCCACAGTCGAAAATCCGAGTGACCTTGGTACAATGGGTCCCCACGAAAGGAGTCTATGAACCTTGGGGAGCGATCAGTGGTGAGTATACCATCTCCGACATGCGGACGGTCTCAATGCCGGTGTTGGGATCGGTGGCGATAGGCGACCAAGACAACGCTGGTTTGGCGGCAGATATCGCGGACCGATTGCGCACCAAGCTCGGCCTGGTTACTGCGCCTGAGGCGACCGTGGAAATCATCAGCTATCCTCCGGTCTACGTTGTTGGCGATGTCACGAAGCCGGGAGAATATCCATATCGCGGGGGGCTTACGGTTATCCAAGCATTTGCAACCAGCGGGGGTGAGGTCCGATCTGACTCTGTAAGGAGCTCTCTTGAAGTCACGCGCCTTCTCGGGGAAATCAGAGCGAGTGATGACGCGATCTTGCATAGCACTGCTAGAAGCGCGCGTCTTCAGGCAGAAATGTCCGACGTAACCGAACTTCGGTTTTCACAAACAGACGACGCAACCAACCAATTTGCCGCTGCGATTTTCGATCAGGAGAAGACGATCTTCGTTGCACGAAGAAGAGCAATGGAACAGCAAGCGAAATCTTTGACTGAGCTGCGTGACTTTCTGGAGAAAGAGATCAGCTCGCTTGAAGAGAAACTGACAAACGTTGAGGCGAATATCAAATCTAGCCAAGCGAAATTGGCAACTGTCGACCAACTTGTCACGCGCGGTATCGCTACGGCGTCGCGGCAGATGGACACTGAGCGCGATTTGCGCAGTGACCTAGGGCAACGACTGGATCTGGAGACGGCCGTTATGCGTGCCCGGCAGGAATTCAGCAGGGCAAGCAGGGATCTTCAGGCCCTGTACGACGACCGCAGGACGGAAGCCGCGATCGAACTACAGAAAGAGCGCGCTTCCATAGCGCAGGAGCGCCTAAAACGGGAGACGAACCAGAAGCTTTTGGCTGAGACGCTCTCCGCAAATCCTTCCCTTGCGTATCCTGAGGACAAGCCAGCCGTCACTTTCAATGTCCTGCGCCGTGAGAAGGGTAAGCTCAGCGATTTTGCGGCTACCGATACAACAGTTCTGATGCCCGGTGATGTCGTCAAGGTAACAAGGAACCGTCCCCAGTCGACGGCGATTGCGGCGCAGCGTAGTGCTGTCGATGCTGAAACCGCACCTACGCCACTACACCAGGCGAGCCAATGATATTGTGGCTCGAAGTTGTCGCGGCTGTCCCATTCGTGGTCTACGATGTTGGCGGCCGCACGACTGCGGCAGCCTTTGGTACTGGAAGGCGGTGCACAAAATGAGTTCATTTGAGAATTCTACCCGCAGCCAAAGTTATCGCCAGATTCTTAGATCAAGGACGTTGGTGGGCGGTTCGTCAGTTATTAATGTCGCTCATAGGATTCTCCACATGACTCATGCAGAAAATCGCCGATCACCAGTTCGAAAGATACGTGGGGTGGCCTACGCGCTTACGTTTAATCGATGAGTGAGTTAATAGGTTTAGCGGTGACCAAGTCATGAATGGACACTCTTGATTAAACGAGACTGAGGACGTCTAGCTGGGGGGCGATATTGCGTTCCACGCATGTTTGTCCTTTTTCTATCATCCCTTCGTAGAACTGACGAACCTCGACAAATTCCCGATCAAGTGAATACTGATCTAAGACAAAGCTAGACGCTAAACTGCCGCGCTCTTCACACCAGCCAGGCTGCAAGTTTTCCTTTTGAATTGCGGCTTCAACCGCTTGCGCAAAACTCATCGCATCTCCGGTTGCGATTGGTACGCTAAACTCGGGCCGGAAGTATTCCTGTCCGCCAAAACCGTGGTAACCGAGTACATAGTTTCCGCAAGCCATTGCTTCTGCGGGGGGAAACCCAAATCCCTCTTGATAGCCGAAGGAAAGAAAGATCTTCGACTTTCGCAACTCGGCGGCTACGTCGGACTGGTTCATGTCATCTAACGCAACTACATCCCAGCCGTCCAAGGCCCCGCGGCTCCTAAGAATATCGAGCACAAGTCTAGCATCTTGTGGCATCCTGCGAGGCATATAGCTAAGCCGATTCGATCGCGGTCCGCCATTTGGATGGAAAACGCTTGAATCGATGCCGACGTGGATACGAAAAGGATCGCACCCAAACGCAAAACGAAGCATCTTCTGGCTATGCAATGACACTGTCGCAACACCGCGCAGCCCGTTACCGGGCTTATAGTGTTTGGACAGATTTTTACAGGCCGGCTTCCAGCTTAAGTGGACACCTTGATTAAAGATCGCGTAGTCGGTCGCTCCAGACAGTCTGTCCAAGACATCGAGACATATTTCTGGAAGTACGAGAATGTCACCTCGAAAGACTTTTGTGCTCCCGCGATATACAATGGAAGTAGAGTTCTCAAACCAGTTGCACCGAAAGCCAGAGTTTTGGTGCAATACGAAGGCCCTAATACCTAGTTGATTGAGGATGTCCACGTGGCGATAGATCACTCTTATGCCGCCTGCGGGCTGTGAGTGATCGGGTGTCAGGAAATAAATGGTGCGATTAGTTGTTTCTTCGGAACTGACATCGACCCGCAATCGACTCAGCTGGTTTCTCCATTTCGCCGCGCGCCGAAGCATCTGAAGAAGGAAACCGGCTGCCGCATCTATTCCATTTCGCCCTAACATGCACCTATGGTTCCTCTCCGTTTCCAATTCGTTTCACCCGGCCCGAGGAGTATTTGCTCCAAAAAGGAAGCGGCCACATCACACGAATGGTCGAACCGACATTGGGCACCTCAGATGACCTGCTCCTGGCGCGCGGGGATTGCGGCGAACGGGCTTCTGCTCTTCAGATAAAGAGCAAAAGCCTAGTTTCAATCGTGCTCGCAAATGTGCCGATCTAGTCGGTTTTTAAAGGACAGCGACGGCCGAACTGAGTTGTGACCAGCCTAGGCTGACCTGATCGACCCTACTGGAACATATCGTTCAACTTATAAGCAACTTCCGTGCGGTTCGTTGCCTTGAGCTTCTTCATGATGTTCCGGATGTGAACCTTCACCGTGCTTTCGCGCAGATTAAGTTCGTAGGCGATGATCTTGTTGGCCTTGCCCTTGCGGAGCGCTTGCACAACTTCAGCTTGCCGAAGCGTAAACATGCGGGTCAATTCTTTCGGTCGCTGCTGTTGCTGGCTTCTGTCGATCGCAGCCGTTTCTGCTGCGGACGGAGAAAAGGCGTTGCCCGCGACGATGAAGGTTCCGCCCGCAACCGCCAAGGCAAGTGCCTCGACGCATACCTCAATTCCGACGGACGTTGGAATGAAACCACGAGCACCGTATTGGAGCATCTTCAACGTTTGGCTGAGGTCGTCGCCATCAGCCAGGATGACGACCGGAGCTGGTGCAAGCTGGGAGGTGATCGTCGCGATTTCTTCGGACAGAGTGGCGTCATCTGCCTTCCGGCCGGCGATGTTGAGAAGAACCGCGCCGACGGGCCGGCTGATGTCCTTCTTTCGCTGCCATTCTGCAATCGAGCCAACGGCAAGAGCAGCCATGCTGAGGCCATTCGCTTTCAATGTCGTCGCAAGGCATTCCCGTTCGAGCGTTCTGGCGTCGATAATCAGTAGGCACTGATCATCGCCCTGCGCCCCGTCAGAATGTTCGAAGTCTGTGCTTGCCTTGGATAGGGTCGTTGCAGGCCGGAGCCTGTTCAATGGTATTCTTCCACTTTCGAATTCCGAAGGTACGTAATTCATACTAGCCTCATACCCTTTAGTGCGGGGGGTGGCTCGCAGTAAGTAAACGCAATACTTTGCGACGGTCCCCTGAACGCTGTGATGATCCCCTTTAGTATGCAAACAAAGTAGATCTCCAACTTATGCCCAACCACTATTTTGTGGAATTGCGGATTTCTACTTTATTAAGAAGCTACATACATAGATGCTAATAAGCAATACAAAAATATTTCCAAAGGTTAACGGAGGAATGCGCAAGATATAAAATTATACCGCTCTTTGCCAAATCTAGAAATGTAGTTTCTTCGAACTATAGTTCGGTCGTTAAACTGTCGATCCTGCAGACTTTAGTTGGAATAAAATTCCTGAATTATGTTACGCCAGCAGCGGTTTTAGAACAAAAATACGCTAGAAAATCGCATTTTGTATATTATTAACGCCGTGAGTTGCGTTGAAGTAACCGTTTAGTTTTCCACCAAGTTACGGATATACAGGGTCGTCCTCGCTATTTGTACCTGACGTTTTCCGCGCTCACCCGACCGATATTATTCCCATGCTGCCGTGAGAGCCTCGCCATGAGGTGCATCTCTCATGGCTGGCCTATTTTCTGTCACGAATGAAAGGGCCTCGGTGCTTGGAGTGGATGGATCAGGCAGCCGATTGGGGTAGAGAGTTGCCCTAACATGTGCGCGAATACCAAGGCTTAGGAGGAGACCAAGAATGCCGCTCGTTCGTTTTGCCCTCAACCATATGGCCGCGCCGTCGCTGCCAATTGAAGATCTCTTTGCGTTGGCCACTTCGCTTGGCATCGATGCGGTTGAGATACGCAATGATCTCACGGGGAATGCCATCCTCGATGGAACCTCGCCCGAGACTATTGCTCAGGCCGCAGAGCGTCACGGACTGACTATCCTCTCGATCAATGCGCTGCAGCGCTTCAACGAGTGGAACGCCACACGTACCGATGAAGCACAAGAGCTGATCGACTATGCGAAGGCTTGCGGCGCGCAAGCACTTGTTCTTGTCCCGAAAAACGATGGCACGGGTCGCGCCGATGGCGAGCGGCAGGAAAATCTCCGCCAGTCGCTGGCTGCATTGAAGCCGATGCTTGGTGCCGCTGGGATCATAGGGCTTGTCGAGCCCCTGGGGTTCGAGATTTGTTCGCTGCGGTCGAAGGCGGAGGCTGTTGAAGCAATCGACGCTGTGGCCGGACGATCGACGTTCAAGCTGGTACATGACACCTTCCATCACCAACTTGCCGGCGAGGAACAATTCTTTGCCGATATGACCGGGCTGGTTCATATCTCTGGTGTTAGCGATCCTGCCGTCTCGATCGCGGATATGCGCGATCCTCACCGCGTTCTGGTGGCGGCGGATGATCGCCTGGATAATGCCGGGCAAATGCGTGCCCTCATAAACGCGGGGTATGCCGGGCCATTTTCGTTCGAGCCGTTCGCGGCCCACGTGCATGATCTCAAGGATCCGGCAAAGGCGCTGCGGGCGAGCATGGATTACCTTTCGGCTGAGCTCTGAGGGCGCGCAGTCCCCTCCCCTACTCCCGGCCGCGAAAGCGTCGCTGGTAGGACGCATCATAGAGCGAGCTCTCGCGAAAGCCGCTGGCCGCAAGCGTCTGGCCGACGAAGATAATCGCCGTTCTCTCGATGGGCGCGGCGGCAAGCTTTTCCTCGATGTCGCCAAGCGTCCCCCGGACGATCCGCTCATCTGGCCAGGATGCCTTGGCGACGATCGCAACGGGGCAGTCGGCGCCGTAGAGCGGTGTCAGCTCCGCGACAACCTGTTCCAGTGCATGAATGGCTAGGTGGATGGCCAGTGTTGAGCCCGTGGCTCCGAATCTCGCCAGCGTTTCCTCGTTCGGCATTGGCGATGCACGGCCGGAGACACGCGTGAGCACGAGGCTTTGCGCGACGGCCGGAATGGTCAGTTCCCGGCCAAGGGTCGCCGCCGCCGCCGCAAAGGCAGGCACGCCGGGCGTCATCGTATAGCCGATGTTGTGCTTTTCCAGCCGGCGGATCTGTTCGGCAACGGCGCTCCAGACGGAAAGGTCGCCCGAATGCAATCGCGCAACGTCCTCCCCGGCTGCGGCGGCCCGCAGATACTCGGCCTCGATTTCATCCAGCGACATCGGTGCCGTATCGATGATGCGTGCGCCGGGCGGGCAATATTGCAACAATTCCGATGAGACGATCGAACCCGCATAGAGACAAACCGGGCATTTGGCGATGAGGTCACGGCCGCGCACCGTAATCAGGTCGGCTGCCCCCGGCCCCGCACCGATGAAATGCACTGTTGTCATCTGCTTTCTCTCACTTCTTGATATAGCGCCATTGCGTGACAGGCATTGCCGGACGCCAACCGTTCATACCGCCAAGGGGCGCCGCGCGGGCGATTTCAATACGTGTCAACGTGCCGCCATGCTGCCGCTGCAACGAAAACAGCAGGGATTCCATTTCAAGGGTCACGGCATTGGCAACGAGGCGCCCTCCCCTCTTCAAGGCGTGAAGCGCTGCCTCGAGCACGCCTTCCTCGCTGCCGCCGCCGCCGACGAAGATCGCGTCGGGCTCGGGCAGGTTCGCAAGCACCTCGGGGGCGGTTCCCTCCACGATCGCAAGCCCGGGAACGCCGAAGGCAACCGCATTTCTTGCGATGCGCGCGGCCCGCTCGCTCCATTGCTCGATGGCGACTGTCCGCAGGGATGGGTCGGCGAGCATCCATTCGATACCGATCGAGCCGGAGCCGGCGCCGATGTCCCAAAGCAGTTCGCCATGGCGCGGCGCTAATGCGGCAAGCGTGATCGCGCGAACCTCCTGTTTGGTGATCTGGCCATCGTGTTCAAAAAGCGCGTCATCCAGCCCCGGTGTGAAGGCGATCGTTCGCGCCCCCTCCCCTGCCACGATTTCGATTGCGCAAACGTTGAGCGAGTCAATCTCGGCCAAGTCGAAGCGATCGGCACGCGCACAGCGCTGCCGCTCGCGATCCCCGCCAAGCGCCTCGAGGACGTGCAGTTGGGATTCGCCGAAGCCGGAGACGCGGAGGAGCTCCGCGAGTTGCGCCGGCGTCTCGCCATCGGAGGTCAGCGCGATGATCCGCCTGCCGTGGTGCAGGTGCGGCCGGATCAGATCCAGCGGCCGGCCGTGCAGCGAAACTGTCGCCGTCTCTTGCAGTGGCCAGCCAAGGCGCGAGGCAGCCAGGCTGAAAGAGGAAGGCGCCGGAATGACATGCATTTCCTCTGAGTCAACGCGTCGCGACAGCGTCGCACCAATACCGTAGAGAAACGGATCGCCGGAGCCGAGGACGACGACCGGCGAGCCCCGATGCGCGGCGACTGCCTCAATGGACCTCTCGAATGGGCTTTCCCAGGCGAGCCTCTTGCCGGTGATGAGCCCTGCCACTAGCTCATGATGCCGCTTGCCTCCGAAGACGACGGGTGCGGCAGCGATCAGCCGCTTCGCCTCGTCACCCAGTCCGGCTGGACCATCTTCGCCGATGCCGATAATAGTCAGCCAGCGTTGGCCGGGAGCGGAAGGCAAATCAGACATGGGCAAAATCCGCATCCTGATGCTGGGAGGCACTGGCGAAGCGCGAGTTCTCGCTGAAGCGCTCGCTCGCACTGGCCGGTATGATATTTTGCTCTCGCTTGCTGGTCGAACGGAGAAACCCTCCGATCAGCCAGTTCCGGTGCGCATAGGTGGTTTTGGCGGCGCCGAAGGACTGGCCGCCTTTCTGCGCGACGGTGGTTTCGACCTCCTGATCGACGCAACGCATCCGTTCGCGGCCCGCATCTCCCGAAATGCCAGCGAAGCCGCGGCTGCTACAGGGATTCCCGCATTCGCATTGCGCAGGCCTGAATGGATGGCTGAGCCGGGCGATCGGTGGACGCCTGTTGCGACCGTCGCGGAAGCGATTGAGCGGCTTGGCCCCTCCCCTCACCGGGTTTTTCTGGCGATCGGGCGCCAGGAGGCCCATCGCGCCGAAGCCGCCCCGCAGCACTTTTACCTCGTTCGAAGCGTAGATCCTGTCGAGCCGCCGCTTGCTCTGCCTGATGTCCAGCTGCTTCTCGATCGCGGCCCTTACGATGTCGAAAGCGAAGTCTCGCTGCTCCGCACCCATCGCATCGACGCCCTGGTGACCAAGAACAGTGGCGGTTCGGCGACTTATGCGAAGGTCCAGGCGGCACGCCAGCTGGGGATCGAGGTGATCATGGTCGCACGGACGCCAGCCGCCACCATGCAGACGGTTGCCACCGTTGAAGCGATGCTGGCGGCGATCGATCACCTGTTTCCCCCTGCGATGAACCGCGGAGTGTAGACGAGGTCCGGCTTTCCGTCTCGGGTGACTACCTTTGTCTCGGGCGAACCGATGATAACGCAGGTTGCCATATCCGCCGCCGCCGCGTCGGCTTCTTCAAGTCGCTGGATGGTGATGCGTTCGTCGGGACGTCCTGCGGCTCTACCGAAAATCACTGGAGTCGTTGCCGGCAGGTCCGAGCGCAGCAATTCGAACGCCTTGCCCAATTGCCAGGGCCGTGCCTTGCTGATCGGATTGTAGAGCGCAATGACGAAACCCGCCTTTGCCGCCATCGAGAGACGGTTTTCTATTATATTCCAAGGCTTTAGGTTGTCAGACAGCGAAATGGCGCAGAAGTCGTGGCCAAGCGGCGCACCGATTCGAGCGGCAACCGCGAGCATGGCGGTAATCCCCGGCAGCACCACGAGGTCGATCGCTCGCCATTCTTCCGGACCGTTGTCGATGGCCTCGCATACTGCGGCCGCCATCGCAAAGACTCCCGGGTCTCCGCCGGAGACGACACAGACGGTTGCGCCGGTTGCCGCGGCACGCAGCGCGGCCGACGCCCGATCCAGCTCTTCCCGGTTGTCGGATGCCCGGCGTCGCTGATCGGATCTGAGGTTCAGCCGGTCGAGATAGGGTCCGTATCCATAGAACTCCGTTGCCTCTGAAACCGCCGCAGCCGCCTCCGGTGTCATTTGATCCGGATTGCCGGGGCCGGTCCCGATCACGAAGAGCTTGCCGGTCATCGGCGAGACTCCCAGCCGGGTACGAGCACCAGTGAAAAGTAGGGGGCGTCGCCATCGGGCCGGTCGGCGAGTTTCGTCATCGCACCATTGGCCATCGTGCCTCGCTCGACATAGACGGCTTCGGCAAGGCGGCCGGATGCTTCCAGCGCGCGGCGGATTTTCGGAAGGTTGCGTCCCACCTTCATGATCACGGCGGCCTGTGTGTCTGATAGTCGGCGCTGCAGCTCGGCCTCAGCCATCGTACCAGGCAGTACGGAAAGGACGTCATCTCCCTGGACGATCGGAAGGCCCGCGAGCGACCAGCATCCTGACATCGCGCTGATCCCGGGGATCACCTCGGTTGGATAACAGTTCGCCAGGCGTACATGCAGATGCATGTAGGAACCGTAGAACAGTGGGTCACCCTCGCTCAACACGGCGACGGTGCGGCCTTCCTCCAAGTGAGCCGCCACGGCGGCGGCCGATTGATCGTAGAAGGCTGTAATCTGATTTCGATAGGCCTCGTCCGTCTTTTCGACCTCGGTCGTCACCGGATAATAGAGCGGCAGCAGCGTCTTTTCCGCGGTCAGGAGATGCTCGACGATCGCCTTGCCGTTGCCGCCCCTGCCCCGCTTGGCAAAATAGCCAACTACGTCCGCTGCCTCGATCGCCTTGACGGCTTTGACCGTCAGGAGTTCCGGGTCGCCGGGACCGGTGCCGACGCCAATAAGACGGCCAGGATTCGTCATAGGCCGGGCCTCGCAAGGGCATTCAGGGCGGCGGCCGTCATGGCGCTGCCGCCGAGCCGGCCACGCACGATCGCGAACGGCACGCCGTAGGAGTTCTCCGCCAGCGCATCCTTCGATTCGGCGGCACCAACGAAGCCGACCGGCATGCCGATGATCGCAGCCGGTTTCGGCGCGCCATCTCGAAGCAATTCCAGCAGATGGAAGAGGGCCGTCGGAGCGTTCCCGATCGCGACGACGCTGCCCGCAAGCCGCTCGAGCCAAAGGTGAAGCGCTGCTGCCGAGCGGGTATTGCCGCTCTGCTTCGCAAGCTCAGCAGTGCGCGGATCGTGCAGCGTGCAGAGCACGTCGTTGTGGGCGGGCAAGCGTGTGCGGGTGACGCCGCGCGCCACCATTTCCGCGTCGCAGAAGATCGGTGCGCCATCATTCAAGGCCGTGCGTGCGGCGCTGACGAAGCCGGGTGAGAACAAGAAATGCTCTGCCGCTTCAACGAGCCCGCATGCATGGATCATGCGCACGGCAATATCGGCTTCCTCGACAGAAAACCGTGAGAGGTCAGCTTCGCTGCGAATGATCGCAAAGGATCGCTCGTAGATGGCGTCCCCGCTGTGAATGTAGTCGTAGTCAGGCATTCCTATTCCTGTCGCAGCGCCTTTATGGCGTCGTGTTTGCCGATCCGTCTAAGGCAGGCGGCAGCCGATTCGCCAGCTTGTCTCTCGTTTTTGGTGAGGCGAGCGAGTTTCTCTATAGCGGAATCGATATCGCCGCCAGCAATCTGTGCATCGGGAATGTCCGATGCGACGCCGTCCAACATGAGATGATAACCATCGCCCGCGCCGACAACGGAAAGAGCGGGTTGCGGATGGGCGCAGCCCTTGGCGCAGCCGGAGAGGTGAACAGTCATCGAGCCGTCCAGCAGTTCCGGTGCTTTGGCGACCAATCTCTCCGCACAGGCCCTGGTCTGAAAGCGGCCGGAAGCACAGGCACCGGCGCCGGCACAAGTGGCGATATGCATCGACGGATCGTCGCCGTCGACTGACAGGCCGTATCCGGGCGCCACCTCCGCAACGGTTGCGGCTGACTGGCCGTCGAGCCCCACCAGGAAGAAAATGCGCCCGGGGCCAGGCCGAACTTGTGTTGCGCCCAGCGCTTCGGCTTGTTCAAGAAATGAAATAAGCTCGCTGGCATGTATCTGGCCGAAGCGCGGCCTGAGGCCAAGGATTGCCGAACCGTCAGGCAAGGCGAGGGTGCCGACCAGAGGATCTTTGCGCTTGGACGCTCTTGCGGGGGTCATCTCCTCCATCGAAGGAAAGGCTAACAGTAGAGATTCACGCTCGATATCCCGGCACCGTTTGTGCCGGCCGAGCAAAACAAGCTGGCGAAGAAGCTCACCGACCGCCCGAACTGCTTCAGCCGCATTCCCCGTCAGCAACGGCAGCGCCGTTCGTTCGTCACCGTTGATCGCAACCCGCCAGGCACCAACAGAAACCGCGCTCACGCGAATGTCGCCGGTAACAGCAGCAAGGCCACCGCTGCCGCCGCCATCGATCACAATTGACAGCTTCGGGGCCAGTAGCGGCGAAAGAAGCTCCGCAGCGAGTTCTTCGCGAAGCCGCGCTTCGATCTCGGCTGAATTCCCGATCTCGTCGGGCGCGATGCCATGCAGCGGCGAGAGTTCGATCACGGGGCCGGCGGGAACCGAGATACCGGTTGCGGCGAGATCGGCTGCGAGCGGCTGGACCGTGTCTGATCGGAGGCCGCGGATCTGCAGGCTGCCGCGGGCCGTGATCTCGACGATCCCGTTTCCATGTCTTTTCGCGGCCTCGGCCAACCGGATGAATTGCCGGACAGTCAGAATGCCGCCGGTGGGACGCAGCCGCGCCAGGAGGCCGTCGCCGGTCTGCATCGGCTCCAGCAGTGTCGGGCAGGCGCCACGGCGCTGCCAGGTCGAGGCTGCCTCTTCCCGGCCGCTATACGCCGTCTGTTCGCCCAATGTCATCACCGCCAGTTCCTTCGATCACGTCCTTATATAGCCGGCGCGATCATCGCAAAACCTGATCCGTGTCAAAGATCGTCGAAATCATGTCCCTTGCGGAGCAGATAGATATCCATGATCCAGCCGTGACGCGCCCGTGCTTCAGCCCGGAGCCGGACGATCTCGTCTCCAACATCCGCCAATCTGCCGGCGCGGGTAATCTCGTCCGGAGTTCCGAGGTAGGCGCCCCAGAAAATTTCCGCGTCGGGGTCATCGATCTTCGAGAAGGCGGTCTCGCCATCGAGCATCACGACCGTGCTCTCGGCCTGATTGCCCTGCTCGACGAGACGTCGGCCCGTCGTGATTTCGAGCGGTTTTCCCACAAGGTTGATGGGAATGCGGTGACTTGCGGCGAGTGCCTGGACGCTCGTAATGCCCGGAATGACACTGAACTCGAAGGCGAGGGTGCTCGCTTGTCGGGCGCGCTCGAGGATGCGGATGGTGCTATCATAGAGGCTGGGGTCGCCCCAGACGAGGAATGCACCCTCGCCGGCTTCCGGTAACTCCCTGATGAGGCGCACATAGGTCTCAGCAATGGCGGCATGCCACTCATCCACACTCTCGAGATAAGTCCGGTCGGCTGTGGCGCGCTTTGGTACGGCAAATTCAATGATCGCGGTGCGGCTGCTTGTAACATATCGGCTGCAGATTTCCCGGCGCACGGCCGCAAGTCCGTCCTTTTCAGCGCCTTTCGTCGGAATGAAGATCGCATCCACGGCATTCATCGCGTTGATCGCCTGGACGGTCAGATGCTCGGGATTTCCCGTCCCGATGCCGATGATATGGATATGACGCATGCTTTTTCCTTCGATTCTGCTCGTTTCTCGCGCAGCCAGCCTCTCTTCACAAGGGCCAGGCAAGATGTTGGCCGCGGCCAACTTTGCAAACACCCAGCATGGCTGTTGTTGTCGCGATTCGCGAATCATGGCATCTTCGATACGCTTTTTAGCGCGATGTTGATAGAAAAGCGCATTGATAGGGATCGGGTGTTTTGGACAACATTAGCGTATCGACGACGGACGTCCGCATCGAGCGGCACGCCAACCAACTTTCGCGTCAGCTAAAGCTTCTTCGCGAAAAGCTCTTCCCGCCATTGTCACAAAAGACGTTGCGGACGTTCACTTCAGGGGAAGCAGCGCAGATGATCGGCGTATCGGACGGATACCTGCGCCAGCTCTCGCTCGACGGCAAGGGACCGCAGCCGGAGGTCTCCGCCAACGGCCGGCGTTCCTATACGCTCGGCCAGATCAATGAGTTGCGACAGCATATGGCGCGGATAAAGCCGAAGGACGCGCTGTCCTATCTGCCGTGGCGTCGGCCGGGTGAAAAGCTGCAGACGGTTGCGGTGACGAATTTCAAGGGCGGCTCGGCGAAAACCACGACAACGCTTTACCTGGCTCAGTATCTGGCGCTGAGCGGCTATCGCGTGCTGGCAATCGATCTCGATCCGCAGGCGTCTCTCTCCTCGATGCTCGGCGTCCAACCGGAGTTCGATCTTGCTGATGGTGATACGCTTTACGGTGCGATCCGCTATGATGCTAGCCGCCGCTCACTGAAGGACGTGGTGCGCAAGACCTACTTCGATGGTCTGGATCTGGTACCGGGAAATCTCGAATTGATGGAGTTCGAGCACGAGACACCGCGCGCCCTCGGCGATCGCCAGCGGACCGGCGAGGTGTTTTTCCGGCGCGTCGGTGTTGCCATTTCAGAAGTCGAGGCCAACTACGATATCGTTGTCATCGATTGTCCGCCACAGCTCGGCTATCTGACGCTCGGCGCCGTGTGCGCCGCAACGTCGCTTCTCATTACCATCCATCCGCAGATGGTCGACGTGGCATCGATGTCGCAATTCCTGCTGATGACCTCCGATTTGCTGTCCGTCGTGCGCAAGGCAGGTGGCGACCTGCAGCATGACTTCATCAAGTACGTGGTCACGCGCCATGAGCCCTTCGATGCGCCGCAGTCGCAGATCGTTGCGCTTCTCCGCAACCTGTTCGGCGACGATGTCTTGACGGCGACCATTCTCAAGTCCACGGCGATCGCCGATGCCGGACTGACGAAGCAATCGCTTTATGAGATCGAGAGAGGGCAGGTCCGGCGTTCTACCTACGACCGAGCGTTGGAGTCGGTGAACGCCGCCAATGGTGAAGTGCTTGCCGGAATTCACAAAGCATGGGGCCGGACATGAGCAGACGCGATCGACTGAAGGGGCTGTTCGACGATACCGCGCAGGAGTTGGCCGCGGCCAACCCGGAAGATGAAGCGCCCATGCGCGGCCCGGCGGGCCCGGTTCGCTCGATGGCATTGACGCTTGGACGCATGGAAGAAGAGAGCAGGGCGATGCAGGAGGCGCTGCTGTCAGGCGAGCGCATCGTAGAGCTCGATCCTGAACTCGTGGATATGTCCTTCGTCAGGGATCGGCTGTCCGAACTGCCGCAGGATCTCACGGACGAACTGGTGCAATCGATCGAGGAGAATGGGCAGGAGGTCCCTATTCTCGTTCGGCAGCATCCCGAGGACGATGCGCGTTACCAGGTGGTCTACGGGCATCGGCGTCTTCAGGCGCTGCGACTGCTCGGACGCAAGGTACAGGCGATCATCAGAAAGCTCGACGATGTTGACGTCGTCATTGCGCAAGGCATCGAGAATTCCGCAAGGCGGAACCTGTCCTATATTGAACGGGCCGTCTTCGCCTTCAATCTCGAGAGCAAGGGCTTCGAGCGATCCGTCATCATGAAGGCGCTTACGACCGACAAGACGGAATTGTCGAAGCTGATCTCGGTTGCCAGGACAATCCCGATGGACGTGATTGCGGCGATCGGTGCGGCGCCTGCAGCCGGACGGCGGAAATGGATTGCGCTTGCGCAAGGTTGGACGAATGCGACGACATCGCGTCTGCGGGCGCTCCTCGGCTCTACGCAGTTCGCTGACCAGGACAGCGATCTCCGCTTCGACCTCGTTGTCGCCGAACTGGCAAGGAAGCCGGATAGGCAAGCGGTGACCGAATATGAATGGACTCCGAAGCAGCCGGGCAAGATCAAGGGCCGCATCAGGAGCGCCGGTGATTCGTTCACCATCGCGCTGAAGACGGGCGATGCAGCCGGCTTTGGCGACTACATTTCGCGCCACCTCGACGAACTCTACGCCGCGTTCAGGAACGGAAAATAGCGTTCCGAGACCGACGACGGCGTTGGACTTTCGAACAATCTCTGGATCTCCAGAGTCCGGTGAGAATTTGGCCATCCCGCGATTTGAATGCGCCCGTCAATCATGCCATCATGACGGAAGTTAAGTGTGATTTGGGTTCCGTTGCAGGGAAATCGAAATAGCTAACAATGCACTATGAAATCGACAGTCCGTTGCTGGTCAGTCTGTTGCCGACGATTGTCGAGGCTGAAGACGGTTTGGCGAGGTTGGATGAGCGGGCGGCACGTGCAGTGGTCGCCGAAGGCTTTGCCGAGCGCCGGCATTTTTTTGACGCGGTCGGTGCTCTGTGGGTCGCAGGCGAGCTGGTTCACGTCGAGGACCTTGTCCTGCATGACGCTCATATGGACACGCGCACGCCCAGCCACGAATTGACGATTGCCCATTCGATCCTGCGCGCGCGACGGCGCATCTGGACGGCAGCGCCGGACTGGGCGCTCAGTGGTTCAGGACTGTCGATGCTCACCGGCGACATCGGAGGGGAGGGGGCTGCTCCCGAGACCAAGAGCGCAAAAGCGTTGGTTGAAGATGACGATGCCGAAAATGATGCAAATGCGCCTCTCTCGGCGGAACTGGCCGAGATAGATGCGATCCTGGAGAGATCGCAGCGGCTCCTGGATAGCCATGGCGGTCTTGGTGCGCCGGAACCTCAGGAGGCACCCGACCGCACTCGGGAGAAACGGAGCGACGACCCTCTCGGCCTGTTCGATGATGAGGAATGGGATGAGGCGGCGCGTCTTCGCGCCTGGCGCAAGACCATTGCGATCGCCGACGGCCTGCCCACAACGCTTGGCGCAGCTCTGATCTTTGATGCCTGGGAACGGATGGAGCCACTTCGTCGCCAGCATTGGCTTGGAGGGCTTCTCGTTTCCAGCTATCTGCGCGCCCGCGGCAAAGTCACGTCACACCTTTTCGCATTCTATGCCGGCCTCAAGACAATACGCTATGAGCGGCGACGTTCGCGCGATCGGTTGACGCGACTCCAGGCCTTCCTTGAAGCGATGGCGGAAAGCGCGGCTGCCGGCTTGAAGGAAATGGACCGGCTTTCGCTGGCGCGTACACAGATGGAAATCCGCTTCAGGGATCGCCGCTCGAACAGCAGCCTGCCGCAGCTTGCGGATTTTGTGCTGTCGAGGCCGATGGTTTCCTCGGCAATGGTGGCCCGCGAGCTGCGGATAACGAGCCGGGGAGCGCTCAATCTGCTGAATGATATCGGCATCCGCGAGATCACCGGGCGAGGGCGCTACCGCGCCTGGGGCATCATCTGATCTCAGAAGAGACGAAAGCGGCCGGGCGTGGAGACCCGGCCGCTTTCGTTAGTGAGCACCCGATCCGCGCATCCTGTCACAGAGTCGCGAACCGGGTGCCCTAGCGCTTCCATTGCCCCCAGAAGCGCTTATTCCTATTCCCGCTCGCCCGTGAAATTGAGCAGCAGCTGGAAGATGTTGACGAAGTTCAGGTAGAGCGACAGCGCACCGAAGACGGCAAGCTTCTGGTTCGATTCCTGATCGTAATTCTCGGAATACTGTTCCTTGATGTTCTGCGTGTCGTAGGCGGTCAGGCCGACGAAGACGAGGATGCCGATCACCGAGATCGCGAACTGCAGGGCGCTCGAGCCAAGGAAGATGTTGACGATGCTCGCGATGACGACGCCGATCAGGCCCATCATCAGGAACGAGCCGAAGCGCGAGAGATCCTGCTTGGTCACATAGCCGTAGAGGCTGGTCGCGCCGAACATGGTGGCGGCGATGAAGAAGGTGCGCGCGATGCTCGTGCCCGTAAACACCAGGAAGACGGATGCGAGCGACAGGCCCATGACAGCGCAGAAGGCCCAGAAGGTCATCTGGGCCGCACTGGCCGACATCGTCTGAAGCTTGAACGAGAAGAAGAATACGAAGGCGAGCGGCGCAAGCATCACGACCCACTTGAGCGGGGACTGGAAGATCGGCACGTAGAGCGCCGGTGTGCTGCCGACGATGAATGCGACGATGCCCGTGATGACGAGGCCGAGGCCCATGTAGTTGTAGACGCGCAGCATGTGCTGACGCAGGCCCTCATCGAACAGCGCCTGAGAGCCGGCGGCCGAGCCGTAGCCAAAACGCGGATTGGTGGGGTTCATACTGATCTCCTCGGTTGAACGAACTAGTAGAGGGTGCGGGCAAGCCGATCGGCTTCCGCATCCAGATTTATTTCGCGATCGCCGGCCACGAGCGCATAGGCCACTTCGCCGATCTGCCAGTAGGCTGCTTCGGCTTTGTCGAGCGCGACATGCTTTACGGACTGCACGGCGAATGCACCCGGTCGGACGGCAAAAAGCGAGATCTGCCTGTCCTGCGGCGTCTTGATCGCCATCTCGACGCTCGGACCGAACTCGGACGGGAAAATCTGTACGTCGGATATCTTCCAGTCTTCAGGCAGTTGCGGCATCACGATCGCAGTTGCTGCGCGGATGTCCTCAGCCTTGTAGCTCGCGACGGGCTGAGACGGCACGGACTGGCGAAGCAACGCCGTCTGATAGGCGCGCACGGCATCTTCGACATAGGCCGGCGCCGGCACAGAGGCGGCCACTTCGGTCGCTGTAAACGCGCCGAAGGAGGTGTGCGCGACCCAGCCTGCGGCGACGAGAACGCCGACAGCCGCAATCCGCTGCATCGAATGGAAGATCCGACCGTAGGTGAGGCCGCGCTCCAGGCGTCGGGCAGCGTCGCGCGTCTCGGGACGGCCGAAGGCGCTTTCGCTGGCGAGCGCAAGGCGCAACTCACCCCTCATGCTGAGGTCAGCCATGACCTTGGCAGCAATCGCCGGGTTCTCCGACAGGAAGGATTCCACCTGAATGCGGCGCGCCACATCGAGTTCGCCGTCCACATAAGCATCGAGATCAGCGTCGATGATAGGATCAATTGCCTTCATTGCCGTTCCCTCCGATTAGTCTCAGGTGTACTGCGCGCGGCGTCTTCTCCTCAAACTCGCGAAGCTGGGCGCGGGCGCGCGATATGCGCGACATCAAGGTGCCGATCGGTATGCCGAGGGCCGCTGCCGCTTCCTGGTAGGAAAGGTCTTCGATCGCAACGAGATGCAAAGCTTCCCGCTGTTCTTCCGGGAGATGGAAGAACGCGTCCTGTACCTGCTGGAGACGAACGGCGTGTTCCTGGCCGGCCTGCAAAGACTGTTCGGTCTCCAGGGCTGCCTCGTCGTGCCGGCGTGCAAGGGAGCGGTCCTGGCGGATGCGGTCGATGTGAGTATTGTGCATGATCGACAGCAGCCACGTTCGCAGGTTGCCGCCACGACGGAAACTCTGCTTTTTCTCGTAGGCGCGCATCAGCGCGTCGTGAACGAGGTCTTCCGCATCATCCGAATTGCGCACGAGCGAGCGCGCGTAGCGCCGAAGCGCGGCAAGCTGGCTTATGACGTCGAATGGGCGTTCTTTCCGTTCCATGACTGAGTATACGGATGCGAGTGAAGAGTTATTCCAGCCGCCGCGAAAAAATTCTGGCCCGGCTTTTGCTGATCGGTGAGAAGCCGGCGGGCTGACATCGCGATGACGCTGAGTCAAAGACGCGCGCGAGGATGCGGGGCCTCATTCAGGCCGAGCGTCCGACAGCTCCTCAAGGATGGGACAATCGGGCCTGTCATTGCCGTGGCATGCGTGGACCAGATGCTCCAATGTCCGGCGCAGTTCGGTAAGTTCCCTGATCTTCCGATCGATCTCCGTCAACTTCGCCTGCGTCAGTTCCTTTACATCCGAGCTCGCCCGGCTCTTGTCTTCGTAGAGTGCCAACAACTGGCGGCATTCCTCGACAGAAAAACCAAGGCCGCGTGATCTTTGCAGGAAGCGCAGCTTGTGGACGTCGGCCTCGGCATAGTCGCGATAGCCATTTCCGCCCCGGTCGGGGCGGATCAGGCCAATATCCTCGTAGTAGCGGATCGTCTTCGGAGCCAGTCCGGAGTGTTCCGATGCTTGCCCAATGTTCATGCAATCTCCCTATAGCTTGACGAGCCGCAGTCTAAGCGCGTTGGTGATGACCGAGACGGACGACAGGCTCATGGCGGCCGCGGCAATCATCGGCGACAGCAGCAGGCCAAACACCGGATAGAGCACGCCGGCGGCGAGCGGCACGCCGAGTGCGTTATAACCGAAGGCAAAGCCGAGGTTCTGGCGAATGTTGCGCATGGTGGCCATGGCAAGGCGTCTGGCGCGCACGATCCCCGTCAGATCGCCCTTGACCAGTGTCAGGCCGGCGCTCTCCATGGCAACATCGGCACCGGTGCCCATTGCGATACCCACATCGGCTGCCGCGAGCGCAGGTGCATCGTTGACGCCATCGCCTGCCATTGCGACCACTGCACCCTTGCCGCGCAATTCGTCGACCAGAGCCTTCTTGCCTTCGGGCAGGATATCGGCACGCACCTCGTCGATGCCGAGGCTCTTTCCAACGGCGCGCGCAGTACGCTCATTGTCGCCGGTGGCCATGATGATTTTCAGGCCGTGCTCGTGCAACGCCTTTATCGCAGCCGCCGTGGTTGGCTTGATCCTGTCGGCAACGGCCACGAAACCGGCGAGGCTTTGATCGATGACGACGAACATCACCGTCTTGCCCTCGTCGCGCAGTGACCGAACCTGCTCGGCGAGCGGCGTGATGTCCATATGGAGATCATCCATCATTGCGGCGTTGCCGAGCGCAACGACTATCCCGCCGGCCTTGCCCACGACACCCTTGCCCGTTCGTGCTTCAAAGTCGGTGACATCGCTGATCTCAATGCCACGCTCCTCGGCACCCGATACGATCGCCTCGGCCAACGGATGTTCGGAACCACGCTCCAGGCTGGCGGCCAGCCGCAGCAGTCGCGCCTCGTCGATACCGCCAAACGCAACGACATCCGTAAGCCTCGGCTTTCCTTCAGTCAGTGTACCCGTCTTGTCGACGATCAGCGTGTCGACGCGTGCGAAACGCTCGAGCGCTTCTGCATCCTTGATGAGAACGCCTTCTTGAGCGCCGCGCCCGGTCGCGATCATGATCGACATGGGGGTCGCGAGGCCGAGCGCACACGGGCAAGCGATAATGAGCACGGCAACGGCGGCGAGCAGGGCATACGCCATGCGTGGCTCAGGGCCGACAAGGCTCCAGACAATAAAGGCAGCGACAGCCGCGACAACGACAGCGGGCACGAACACTGCAGAAACGCGGTCCACCGCGCCCTGGATTGGGGCGCGCGAACGCTGCGCCTTTGCGACCAGGTCGACGATGCGCGCCAGGGTCGTGTCGGCACCGACTTTTTCTGCGATCATCACCAGCGTGCCATTCTTGTTGATGGTACCCCCGGTAACCGCGTCGCCCTTCTGTTTTTCGACCGGGATAGGTTCGCCAGTTATCATCGACTCGTCGACCGTCGACTGCCCTTCACTGACGGATCCGTCAATCGGGATGCGCTCGCCCGGGCGAACTCGGACATGATCGCCAACCAGGACATCATCGACCGGTATGTCGGTTTCAGAACCGTCGGCATTGACGCGGCGCGCGGTCTTCGGTGCAAGATCAAGCAATGCGCGTATGGCCGAACCGGTTTTCTCGCGGGCCTTCAGCTCCAGAACCTGACCCACGAACACCAGTGCGACAATGACGGCGGCGGCTTCGAAATAGACAGGAACCGTGTCGCCATGGCCGCGGAAGGTATGTGGGAAGATGCCGGGCAGGATCGCCGCCACGACGCTATAGAGATACGCGGTCCCGACACCGAGGCCTATCAGGGTCCACATGTTCGGGCTGCGGTTGACAACTGAGGCCCAGGCGCGGCGGAAGAAGGGCAGGGCGGCCCAGAGAACGACAGGTGTCGCAAGAACCAGTTCGATCCACGTCGCCTGCGGCTCTCCAATCCAGTCACGCAGCGGCAGCCCGATCATCGGCCCCATGCTGATTGCAAGCAGCGGGATCGAGAGCACACCGCTCACCCAGAGCCGACGGGTGAAATCCACCAATTCCGGATTGGGACCTTCGTCTGCCGGTGGAATACCCATCGGTTCCAGGGCCATGCCGCATTTCGGGCAGTCCCCTGGATGATCGCTGACGACCTCTGGGTGCATCGGGCAGGTATAGAGCGTCCCTTTCGGCATCGGCTTTGGGGTGGGACGGTTTCCATCGCGATAGGCGGCGGGATCGGCTTCGAATTTCGCCTTGCAGCCGGCCGAGCAGAAGTAGAACTTTTCGCCCTCGTGCTTCATGAAATGCCTGGCGCTCGCCCGGTTGACGGTCATGCCGCAGACCGGATCCTTTGCTGTTAGGTAGTCTTGTGGTGCAGCCTCGAATTTTCGCCGGCAGCCTTCCGAGCAGAAATGATAGGTATGCCCATCATACCGAAGCGAGGGCTTGCCTGCCTCGGGATCGACTGTCATGCCGCACACAGGATCGCGCACAACGTCGTCCGCAGTCGGAGCGCCATGCTCATGGTGGTCATGGCCATGATGCCCGTGGTTGTGATGGTCGTGCGTGCTATCCATGCGATTCTCCTTTGCCCTGATGCGGCATTGGACATCCTTATGAACCTTCCAGCGACTGGAAGGTCAAGGGGAAAATTGCGCGATGACGATCGCCGGTAGAATAGCGCAATTCAAACGGACTTGGGTCATACTTGAAAGCAACTGAGACATGCCTCTCGCGTCAGTCGCCGGGCGCGACACGGAGCTCGGTCTACGGAGCAGGACGGCCCAGAGAAAAGACAGCGATTGCGAATAGTTTGGGGCTGCGGCGGGCGCGTCCTTAAGAGCGGCGCATTGAAACAAAAAGGGCCCGCCGTGGGGCGGGCCCTGCATAAAGTATTCGCAGATACTGAAATATGACTCGTAACAAATTCCGCATCTGCGAGACATAACAACACACCCGGCTAAGGTTCGCACCTCAGGAAAAAGCAGTATTGAGGCCAGTCATTTAGTCAGGAGGTCAGTTCTTGCGATTGTGCTCTGGATCATCCGCGGGGCCTTCGTCAGCCTGAAGAATTAGCAGGGTTCCGAGCGCTCGGGCAGACTCTCGCGGCAGGGCGTAGTGCAGCCATCCATAGCGAGGATCGCGAATGTGGAGCAGCGGCTCGCCGAGCAATGCGTCGGGCTCTGAGTACCAGCGTGGATCAAGCACGGCGTCGATCATTTTTCCGCCTTCCCAAGTCTCGTCGTGAGGTGGTGGCATCTCCGCCCTGATCTGGCCAGCGCCTTCGATAAGCTTCGATAAAGAATCGGTGTCAAGCACGAACGCAACCGGTGGATCCGTCGGAAACGTGATCGTCAACGTCTTGAACTCCTCGTCGAACTCCCACTGAGGTTCTTCGCTGTTGCTCATGTTCACGTCCTTGTGGCCGCACCGCAGGTGCGGACTTGGATTGCCGAAGACGCAAACAAGGAAAAGCCGACGCAGATTGATGAAGTATTCAATACAACCGATCGATTTTGGGTGACCTAATATTGTCGCAACTTCACTTTGATGGCACGTACTCCCTTGGACGTAACCACCAGTATACTTCTCTAAAAGTTCGATTTTCCACTGACAAATTCATGACGGCCCGCGTATTCATGGCCGCTCAGCCCTGCAAATGAATCCAGCAATTGGTGGATGGTTTTCGTCTGTCGTCTATGTCTCCTAGTGCGGGGTGAGACTGTAGGGGCCGAGCACATGCAGCCGTCGCCAGTATTTTGTCGGTCAGTGCAACAGTTTCATGCTCCCCAAGCACGCCATCGATGCTTCAACCATGTGGCCACCCGCTTCATTCGATGCCTGTCTGCATGTCGCCGCGCGGTTGCCGGAACGCGCACAAGGACGAACCGAAGGGCTAAGCTCAGCCTCCATGCAGGATGATACGATATGCGGTTTTCAGGGTATTTGATTCCGCCTTCTAAGCCTTTCAGCTAGCCTGATGCGCCAAACGGTGGGAATGATCCGATGCATCAATCTTGGCATACTGGCCCGACGGCAATTGAGCGAACCGAGAGCGCGGGTGAACGGCTTCATTCACATTTTTGAGATATCCGACCATCTTCGCAACCGCGCCAAAGCGCTTCCCCCCGGCGGCGGCCATACCTATGCGAAAGGTGACGATCAATATCCCAACCTTTCCGCCGGCTTTATCGCCAGAGGCAGCGGCTGCCATGCATCGCACGTCGATGGCACTGGATTCATCGAATTTGGCATTGGCAATCACGCGCTTCAGCTATCGCCCCCCCGGCTGAGCAATTACCGATTGCGCGTTACGCCTGACTGGATCGGAGCGGCTGATGCTGAAGGTTTTGATGGCGCCGCACCTGGCCCATTCAGACGGCGGTCGATGCCAATCGGCGCGATGAGTGCCCCCAAGACGAAACGCCAATGTGCCCGGGTACAGGGCTCGAACCCAGAAAGGCAAAAACAATGAAGGTATTGGTCACCGGACATCGCGGCTACATCGGATCCGTCATGGTCACAATCCTGCGCAAGGCAGGTCATGAAGTTCATGGTTACGATTGTGAATTGTATCATCACTGCCACTACGCACCCGGTGGCGATTTACCGACCGTGCCCGGTGTGAAAAAGGATGTGCGGGACGTATCGGTATCGGATCTGAAGGGCTTCGACGCCGTTATACATCTTGCCGCCCTTTCGAATGATCCTTTGAGCAACCTCAATCCAGAGATCACCTATGAAATCAATCACCGCGGCAGCGTGAGCGTTGCCAAGGCGGCCAAGCAGGCAGGAGTAAAGCGCTTCCTCTTCGCCTCGTCCTGCAGCAACTACGGTGCTGCAGGAGAAGGTCTCGTCGACGAAACCGCGGAGCTCAAACCCGTTTCCGCCTATGGAACATCGAAGGTTTTAGCCGAACGCGACATTGCGCATCTCGCCGACAATGATTTTTGCCCGACCTATATGCGCCCCGCGACCGCCTATGGCCTCTCGCCGATGCTGCGCTTCGACATTGTACTGAACAATCTGGTTGCCTGGGCCGTAACCGAAGGCCGGATCTTGCTCAAATCTGACGGCACACCTTGGCGGCCGATCGTCCATATCGAGGATATTTCCCGAGCTTTTCTGGCCGCCCTAGAGGCACCTGCTGCCGTGGTTCACAATCAGGCTTTCAACGTCGGCCAGGCAGCGCACAATTACCAGATCAAGGAGATTGCCGAAATCGTCGCCAAGACCGTCCCTGACTGCCATTTGGCGTTCGCGGCCGACGCGAGCCCGGATACACGGTCCTACCGAGTTGATTTCAGCAAGATCAACCGTCTTCTTCCGGCGTTCAAGCCGACCTGGGATGCGGCTGCCGGTGCCGCTCAACTTTACAACGCCTACACCAGCGCCGGCCTGACGCTTGCTGAATTTGAAGGGCCCCGTTATCAGCGGATCGCCCAGCTCAAGCAACTCCTTGCCAATCACGAATTGGATGAAAATCTGCGCCCACCAGTTTCCGCTGCCGCGGCAGAATAGGTCCGCGGCATGGGTTCTGCTCTGCCACACCCCGACCCAACCACCTACCAGATAGCAACGAGAGCGTAGGTCCGGCGATCTACGTCTCGCAGCCGCATTTTTCTGATCTGCCGCAGCATCGCTCGCAGAGGTGGGCGTGGCGAGGTCGTGACAGGCACCCAAGTCTTTGACCGGATTATTCCGCCCGAATGAACTTTGCGGATGCAGACATTAAGGACGCTGTGGGCCGAAAGTCGTCGATTTCGCTCTTTCAAATATTCACGGCATGAGCTGCAGCCGGACCTGAGCGGCTAAAGGGCACGAACCCGCGCGACAGCTACCGCTTTCTCTGTGCTCATGGCACGATCGGATTGCTCACTGGCTCTCCCGGAACGAAGGCAGCATCGACCATGGCTTAGTCGTATCTGCGTTGACGACGGAGGCGGAGAGGCCGTTTTGGTCGTCGGGCTTCAATATGTCGGATGGTTTTTTTGTAAAGAAGCGCTTTCAGGGCCTTTACGGAATTCCAAACTTCAACGGACAACGTTAGTTTCATATTCCCTGAACGTCTTGACTCATCGTTCCAGATGCTGATCGATCCGTCGATGGTGTGGGCTTGACGATCCAAGAGCCCCTCAATTCTCATCTTATTAAACGCATCCGATTATGGGAATAAGTCCCCAAAATTGAAACCTATTCAAGAGACAATACTTGAATATAAGCCAATTTATATCAAGCAAAGCCATGTTAAAAACAACAATAATTGTTCATTGAACTACACTCAGAAGACAAGACATAATTCATACGGCTTTTGGACAATGTTCGTATTGCGGTATCGTTTTAATTGCTCCCCGGAGATACTTTTCCATCGTCGACGACGGGCTTTTCAGGCCCGCGATTGAGTCATCGTAGACCATATGGGGACGGGGCATGAATCACCAGGCCAGTCAGATCTTATCGACACCGGCTGCCATTCGCAGTGCCAGGCCCCGCGGCGCGGCTCCGGCGGCTCTGCAAGATTTTCTCGACTTTACGGTCGACCATCCCCCTTACAGGCACGGTCGTGCCACGCCTTGCATGCACATAGCGATCAGGCCGGTCAATGAAGTCGACGCGCATGAGCCAGACTACGTCCTCATCCCGCCCTGGAATCTCAAAGATGAGATCGTCAACCAGATGAGCCATATGGGCGACTGGGGCGGGAAGTTCATCGTTTCCCCCCACGTAGCCGTCATAGATCCAACGGAGAGCTGACAATGAAAGTCGTCCTTTTTTGCGGTGGCATGGGAACCCGGATCCGCGAGTATTCCGAGAGTGTACCGAAGCCTCTTATCCCGCTGGGCTCTCAACCGATCATGCGCCATGTCATGCAATACTACGCAGACTACGGACATGACGACTTCGTTCTTTGCCTCGGCTACAAGGCTAACACAATCAAAGATTTCTTCCTCAACAGTAAGCCTCAGAACTATTCCGATTGCGTCGTGTCGGGCGGTGAGGTCGAATTGCTCGGCGATATTCAAAAGAGCTGGCGCATTTCGCTGATCGATACCGGCATCTGGCGCAATATCGGGGAGCGACTGTGGGCCGTGCGCGATTACGTCAAGAATGAACGGATATTTCTGGCAAACTACAGCGACGGCCTGACCAACGTGGATCTCGACGACATGATCGCGCGCTTCGAGGCCAGTGGGAAGATCGCTTGCTTCCTGGCCGTGCGCCCGCCGCTGACCTACCATCTTGCGGATATTGAGGATAGCGGAAGAGTCCGCGAGTTTCGCTCATCGAATAGGTCCGAAATCTGGATTAACGGTGGCTATTTTCTGCTGCGACCCGAGATCTTCGACTACATGCGCGAAGGCGAAGAACTGGTTATGGAGCCTTTCTCGCGCCTGATCGCGGACGATCAATTGATGGCTTACAAGCATGAAGGCTTCTGGCGGTCGATGGACACGCTTCGTGATTGGCAGTCTCTCGAGGAAATGGTCGAGAAGGGAGACATGCCCTGGACGCATCACGGCAGCCCGATCGATCGAGCCAGGATCGCCAAGCTGTCATGAAGAACTTGTCACTCGCCAAACCCGGAGAACGGCTAACCGTCCTGTGCATCGGCGCCCACTCCGACGATATCGAAATTGGCGTGGGCGGCACGCTCCTGCGGCTGCTGGAGGAAGGTGTCAAGCTGGATGTGCATTGGTGCGTTCTAAGCGCCTCGGGAAATCGAGGCGAGGAGGCGCTAAGTTCGGCGCGTGCATTCCTAGAGTCGGCCGAGTCGCAGTCGATAGAACTTGCCAGCTTCGAGGACAGCTTTTTTCCTAGCCAGACGCGCGAAATCAAGAACTGGTTGCTGGCCGTCCGTGACAAAGTCGTTCCGGATATCATTTTTACACATAGCCGCGAGGACGAACATCAGGACCACCGCGAGATCAGCCGGCTGACGACCAACGTGTTTCGAGATCACTTCGTTCTCGAATACGAGATCCCGAAATGGGATGGCGATCTGATCCAGCGAAACGCCTACGTTCCGCTTACCGCAGACATCATGGAGAGGAAGGTCGCTTTGCTTCACCGGCACTTCGCCACGCAGAGATCGAAAGATTGGTTCGACGGTGACACATTTCGAAGTCTTGCCCGACTGAGGGGAATGGAATGCCGTGCTCCGGGACGTTTTGCGGAGGCTTTCACGATCCGAAAAGTTCTTCTGGCCTGAGCAGATCGATTGTACGATACATGAGAGCTATCTGACTGGTACTGTTGCGTTTATCCGACAAGAAGATGCCTCGAACCGAGTCGTTGGAGGCAAAGAGCGCCTTGCCGTTGTCGCGAAGCTGCCGCCAAACGGGTCTGGGACCATATTAAGAGCTTATTTCACCGCTGACGACATTTCAGGAAGCGGTCATGCGGAGCAGCGAGCAGCGAGCAGGCATATTTTCCAACTGATCGCAGCGAAAAATCGACCCTCATCGCACGCAGATAACATCCACGGGCTTCCCTTGCTTTCCCCATGCCGCGCAACAGGTTCCCACGGGCTCTAATTTTCTTGCTCAGTTCTCTATCCAGAAACCTGGCCTCGGATTTGGTTAGATTCAGCTTCCGGAAGGTTTCGTAGAGCCAGATGTCGGTTTCAACCGCCTTAAGAGGGTCTGTAAACAAAGCCTTTGATAGGTGGTCCGTCGTCTCAGGCCTCCGAAACTGGTAGGCCAACTCTTCATGGATGATGTCCAAGCTTCCTTGAAGCGACACTCGAGCGATAAAATCGAGGTCTTCCGATAACCGAAGCCGTTCGTTAAATCGAACCGCACCCGCCTCAACAGCTCGGCGCAGGAAAATGATGGACCCGATTTGAAATCCCCAGTAGCCCAGCACGAATGTGAACGGGTGGTCAACCGTATCCACGTCGATATCTATTATCCCATTCATGCTGAAATAGCTATCAGAGCTACCGTCTTGGCGAATGAACCGGCCGTTGGTCATCTGCATGACAGATTGGCTATTGCTGGCATGCTCGATCTGCCGCTTCAAATAGTATGGATGCCATTCATCATCTGAGTCCAGGAACGCTAGCCACACCCCTTGCGCCCGAAGGATGCCAGCGTTTCGAGCAGAGCTAACCCCGCTATTATTCTGATAGAGATACCTGATTTTGTCGCCGTATGACGAGAGGACGCTGGCGGTATCATCCGTGGAACCGTCGTCGACAACTATAATTTCAATGTTGCGGTAGGCCTGTGCGAAAGCGCTCTCAATCGCCCTTACAACAAAGCCGGCCCGATTGTAGGTTGGTATAATGACAGAAACCAACGGCTCATTCATCCTGCGAAGTCCTTTGCCGGTATTTGTCGTACATCCTGTGTTCGCCAGAGAAGCCCATCGCTCCGACTTTGCCGTTCAAACTTCCTTGCAGTTGTCGAAGTATATTTTGGCAAAAATCAAAAAGTTTCCTGATGACCAACTTTGGACTTAGGATTATATGGAACATCTTTGCGACGACGTGAAAAAAAAGCTTCGGCCGATCCAAGCGGTAGCCGAGCTCGGAAAGCCTTCTTGTATGGTAGCCCCAGAACTCCCCGCCCTTCATCTTAAGAGCGCAAGTTGCTAGTTCTGCGTAATACTCATCCACAAGTTCACTGATGCGCGCATCGCGCTCGCGCTCGCTCAAATACCAATCGCCATACTCCTGGCAATTGCTAATGTGTGCCGATACGTAGGAATTGTATCTTTGTGAGATAGTTGTTGCCCGGTCGGAATGGATTCGTTCATGAGCCAGAATTTGGTGCACAAAGCCAAAATCCGCGTGCAATAAATGCTTCAGGCAGGCACTAAGATCTGCTTCCAGAGTCGAATTGGGAAAGAACGCGCCAGTGCTCCGCACCAAATCGGACCGATACATAACGGAGGTCGGGTTCCCCAAAACGCTCAGCGTCCCGAGGAGGTGAGCGCGACAGATATCTCGCCCTGAAATAACGGTTTGCGCATACGGCAAACCAGCGTTCCGGACGAACCATGTGTCTCCGCCTCCGCTGAGTTGGTATGCGCCGACAATACCAACGGAAGGTGCCGCTTCGGCAAGGCTGACCATCTTTTCGAGACACTCAGGATATATCCAATCATCGGCCGATACCACTTTGCAATATTTGCTATCTTTGGAAATAAGGCTGAAGGCTCTGTTGTGACTAGCGATAATGGGCAATAGCGTCTCACCACTGACCACGCGAACGCGACTGTCCCGCTGGCTATACTCCTCAGCAATATCGAGGGTCCCATCGGTGCTAGCGTTGTTGGCGATTGTGTATTCCCAATTCTGATAGGTCTGTGACAAAACGCTCTCGATGCATTCTCTCAAGAATTCTTCGCCGTTGTAGACAGGCGTCAGTACGCTGACCAATGGACCGTTTCGTGCGTACATCTCAAGTTCCTCCGCTGTAACGCCGATCCCCAGTCCACAGTTCGCTTGCGAACGGCACTCGTATGTTCCTCATTTTTCCAGTCCTTCAAGCGGGCATCAGGTGAGTTGGGTATTAGATCTCAAGCACTAAGTTTGGACGGTATTCGTAACGAAGCGAGCACACTTCTGTAGAGTGATCGCTCATCGATCAAGAAAAGCAGTATCCACCCGTAGGTCACCGCCATTGTGCCCCCCCCCAACAAGAGCCGCGCTGCTACAGGAAGGTTCGGGCCGAGATAATGCGCGACGGCGAACGCGCAGACCGCCGCCGCCATGCTAGCGACGAATGGTCCACAGATCGTATTGGCGAGCGCTCCAATTGAAATGGGCGTGCCACGAAGGCACCAGACGAGACTTGGGAATAGCCACAGTAGCATCGCCGCCGAATAACTGAACGCAACTCCCGTCGGTCCATAGGGGAGACCCAACAATGTGGCCCCAATCACCCACGGCGATAGCACAAGACCCAGATAGAGGCTGCGTTTCTGCCGCCCCGTGGATACCATTAACCAAAACATGGGATTGATGACTGCAAGCACTAGGACCGTCGGTGTCATCAATCGAAAAATGGGAATAACTGACAACCAGTTCGGCCCGAGTACCAGCAATATGATGTCATCAGCGAAAAATGCACAGAAGAGGGTCGAGGGAATGCTAAGTGCAAGGATGACGCTGTAGCCCTTGAGAAAGCAATTGCGAAATTCGGCAGGGTCATCCTGCAATCTTGAAAGTACGGAAAAAAAGACGCCGCCGATCATTGCATTTATGCTGTTAACAGGAATGCTTACCAGTTGCGATGCTCTCGTATAGATTCCGAGGGCCTCAGCTCCCCAGAACCGCCCCAGGATCATCTTCTCCGTGTTGTAGCCTGCGTAAACGACGACGCTGTTGAGCAGGAGGGTGCCGCCGAACGAAAGCATCGGCCGAATCTCCACTCCTGAGCGTGGCCGTTTTGGCACCCATCCGGAGGCGACCCAGCAACCCAAGGTATATAAGCCGGAGGTCGCGACCGAAACCGCAACCAGCGCCCAGTAGCTCCATCCTGCAAAAGCCAGACCAATCCCCAGAGCGGCGCTTGCGAACTGTGAGATTGCATCAATGGTACTTATAGCGCTGTAACGCAAATCACGCTCCAGCAATGCGCAGTGTTGTACTCCCAAGGCAGCGAAGACAAACCCAGGCGCCATTGCTGTCATGATCCAGGTCAGGCGAGGATCATTGTACCACGACGCTATCCACGGCGCCAAGATCACGCACGTCGCTGCCAGGAATGCGCCCACGAGGACATTGACCCAAAACAGTTGCGATACCTGCTGATCACTAATCTCTGCTTTCTGGATGGTCGCGGACGACAACCCGGCATGGGTGAAACGTTCCAGGAAACCTGTAACGACGGTCGCCATTGCCACCAAACCAAAATCATTCGGGCTAAGCAGGCGGGCAAGTACCGCTAGGTACAGTAGGCGGATGCCTGTCGTGGCGACCTGACTGAGCAATCTGGCCACGCCGCCACGTATGGCTTTTCCCTTCAGCTGGTGCATTTCTGATCCTCAGGGGAGGACGCACAAACTTCTTCTCGGGCAGGGGCGGTCGGCTTGCTACAAACATTCCTTGTGCTATCGCCGTTGCTTTTCTCCGCGCTGTCAGCTGATCTCCGCTCGGGATCGCCTATTCTTTCCAGCCAAGCCTCCCGCCACCAGGAAAAGATACTTCTCGGGCAGTGCATCCGCCGGTCGCTATAGCAGGACTGGCACCAAACGTTCTCCAGAATGACTGCCGGCGTCTTGAGTGTTATCATTCTGCCGCTATCCTCGCGGATAAACCGCGACACTCGCGATCTCACCCTGAAAGTCTTTCCGCAGAAGGGAACCATTTCCGCATCGAAAAAAAGACCGCGGTTTTTGTTTTCCTGCCTGTCGACCGTATCGAGAATTTCCTTGTAGGGTTTCACCCTTACAAGTTCGCCCGGCTGCAGGTTAAGGGACACTACGGGGGCCGACAAATCATCGGAAAGGGTACCTCTGCGTCTCGGAAATGGAACGCCGCCCCACAGACCTACAATCGGGTCGTAGAGCAAGCGGAGCATTTCTCTGATTTTTCCCAATCTCCCTCCTGATCGAGTAAAATAGTAAAAGAAGGCATAGAGCGCTCCGCTCAGCAGGCGGCCAAGCGAAGCGTTTCCGGAGGTGTAGTCCTTGATATACTGACGCGCGTCCCACCATGGAAGATACGTTGTGAAGAGCGGGAGATCGGTGGCTTGGCAGGCATATTTCGGCGGCTTCCCTGCGTCTTGATCCTTAGCCAATCGTCCGGCCCAAACGGCTTCCTCGGAGCATCCGGTTGCCTTTTCGGATGGCGGCGGCGTCGCGCCAATTATGTCAGCAGTTTCCGGATAGGAGGAATTTTCCAAAACTGGTTTCAGCCAGGCTGCGTTCCAGAACAGCAGACAATCGGCTTGGCATCCGCCGTAAGCTTGGCCGTTGCAGCGCAAATTCTCGAGGTGAACTGCGTTTCGAAGTGTACGCCCGCCAGTTAGATTGACGGTGTCGCATGTCTTATGGGCGCTTTTGTAAACCCGAAATCTGCGGCCGCAATAGTCAAACATTTGCGGCATAAATGGCAGATCATTCAGTCGTCCGTTCGCATCCAGAGAGCGGAGTATTTCTTCTTTGCTACGAACCTCAACCCAGTCGCCCGCGCGGAGTGGCATGCCGTTCCCCTTTTTGAAGCGCATCTACGAAACGCATGTGACCAAAGGTGACGAGCGTACGTGAAAATGACAACAGCCCCTTTTGGACAGTCGATGCCAAATTGGTGGTAGCTAAATGGCCAACGAACTAAACCTCCGGCCGGAAGTCGCTCTTTCCAGTGTCGATGGCGAATACAATTTTCGGGCGATGCGCGATGTTTGTTTCTACTTATAAGTGGCCATCGGATGCGCTAGCTGCCGACGGTGCTAAAGGGATGTTTCCTAGAGTCTCGTAGGCGAGAGCACATACCTCCATCTATGTCGAATGCCGCGTATTCCACCGGCGCCCCATCGACGCATCAGTCAATCGGTTCACCGGCTTCATCCAGCGCTTCCCAAGGTATCAGCGCCGAGCCGAAGCGTGCGCAGTCGCCCTTGAAGGATCTCAACATTCCAAAATCAATATTGGTTTGAGAACTTGCCGCGGTTCGGCTCGTATTGCCGCGTTTTTTGTTCGCGAACGCTGCCGCTTTTTTCGAAGCTGTCCGCACGCGATCAATGCCTCTGAGAATGGCCAACATGTGCTTTGCTTCCTCGGCATCCATCGCGGACAGAGGAACGCCATCCAGGCGCGCTGGCTCGTGTGTTGCCCGATCGATGATAGACCAGCCGTTATCTTCGGTACGGAGACTATATTCTTCAGCCATCGACAATCCCCATTTGTAGACGCCTCTAATTGTGAAGGCGTGAGGCGAAATTCGCCACTTGCCAAATTGGCCGATTTTGACGCTCGAAAGTTGTACATTCACAGATCGCAATATGATGACTTGCTATACCGATGCAGCGCAGGCGACATCGGCACGGTAGACATCCTATTCTCGAAGCGAGCTTTCGCCGTTGCGGGCGGTGAGAACGTGGGTTCTTCGATGTTGCGTTGCTGGAAGCTCTTCGGTTGCAATAAAATGCATGGTTGGCAAACAGCCGGCTAGATACAGCCGGAGGACTTCGCTATCCTGAATACATGCTGCTCCACCGACTTCTGAAGATCGCCGCTTGGTTGTCGCTTGCCGCCATCCTGTTCGTGACCGTTTCGCCGATCGGGATGCGACCGCACGATGTGATGTCCGTGCGTGATGACCGAGCTCTCGCCTTCGCGGCAATGGCCCTTCTGTTTGTCGTGGCCTATCCCCGCCGCTTTTGGGCTTGCGCTGTTCTGGTCATCCTCGGAGCTGCCGCAATAGAGCTCCTGCAGTATCTCTCGCCAACCCGCCATGCGCGGCTTGAAGACGCCGCTGTGAAAGCAGTCGGTGCAGCAATCGGCGCGAGTTTGGGGCTCGCGATAAACTGGATCCTTCGGCCGCGCGCGGACTAGTCTCACGACCCGTGATCGTTACCAAGATTTTCGGCGAGCCATCCCGTTGGCCGTTCAACCCGTTCTGTATTGGGAATACCTAGAGAAATAGTTCTGATTTTCGTCGCACGGGATCAATCAATGAAGACACCGACGCTTGCGGCCCGGCCCATGGCGTCAATCACTGTGAGCTTGGAATAGCCACCGCCGTCGGGCATCCACTGGTTGGTGCGACGCCGCGAGATGTCGGGCACTGGTTTGCCGTTGGCGAGCCAGCGATAGGGAGGCCTCCCACCTTGCAGCTTCAGCATCAACGGCGAGAGATCGCCAGTCTTTGCGCCAAGGTCGACATGCGCACCCTCCGGCGGATAGACGATCTGCGGCGCGGGTTCACGGCCCGAGGTCGCCAGCAGGCCGCTCGAATTGATGGCAAAGCGCCGCTGGCTGATCGGCAGTTCGGCCTGAGCGATCCGTATTGCTCCCAAGGGCGGGCGGGGGAGGGGCGTCGTCGCGATCCCCGACTTTGCGAAACCTTCAAAGAGGATCGGCGCGGCGGTGCCGTAAC
>UBOA01000024.1:0-70110 GCA_900466985.1 Hyphomicrobiales bacterium | reverse complement strand
GACCACTCCCCTCCCACTTCTGGACTGAGACAGGAACCGTTACAGGGTTTTCGATGCGGCATTTCCTTCCCGCATAGGATTTGCCTGGGGGGCTCGGCTGGCACATCTTGCTGCCGGCCCTCAGGTCGGGTGCATTCTTCTGGGCCTGGTTTCCTTCGGCTCCGCGGCCCCTGGGTCAGCGTGAGGACACGGATGGAGCGCAGGAATAGGCGCTGGTCCTGTCGGTGGATTGTAGTTTTTCCGCAGACCAGAGTTGAGATGGTGGTGAATGAGCAAATCGTGCTGGTGCCCTGGCCGCTCTTGCCTCACCAGAGAAGCGTACACAATTCACGCGTACAGAGCGAAGATGCGTCGCGAAGCCAAATCGTATTTCAGCTCCGGCTGAACCGGGTGCGATAGGATGGCTGAGACGCCGATCAGCCACCCCGGTTTCGACGCGGCTATCGTATCTTCGAAAATGCCTTTACGAGTTCGGACGAGAACAGCTCTGGCTGTTCCCAAGCCGCGAAATGTCCGCCGTGGTCAACAGTGTTCCAATAAAAGAGATTCGACCACGCCTGTTCGACCCACGGCCGCGGAGCCTTAAAGAACTCGTGAGCAAAGATCGAGGCTGCCATGGGCAAATCAATCGACCCAGCCGAGTAGTTGCCGAAGCCCGTCTGGAACACTTCCCAGTAGTAGCGCGCAGACGAGCCAGCCGTATTGGTAAACCAATAGAGTGAGATGTTGTCGAGCACAGTCTCCACCGAGAGAGCGTCCTCGAAATTGCCGTGGTTGTCGGACCAGCTTTGGATTTTCTCGAGGATCCACATCGCCTGCCCGGAGGGCGAATCCGCAAGACCGTAGGAAAGTGTCTGAGGCCGAGTGCCTTGTTGGTGCGCATATGCCCCACCGACACCCGTTAAGAACTCGATCGCTTCGATCGCCTGCACCTCGTCTGGGGTCGGATTTGCAGATTTATCCCTACGGAACACCAATGGGAGATTGACGTGTGCCGCGACCAGTCCCTTGGGCTTGCGCTGGGCTAGTCGATGCGTGATCAGCGAGCCCCAATCACCTCCTTGCGCAACCCAACGGTCATAGCCGAGACGTTGCATAAGGACACCCCACGCGTCGGCAGTGCGTTCTGCGTTCCAGCCGAGGTTGGTCGGCCGGTCTGAGAAGCCAAAGCCTGGAATCGATGGGATAATGACATGGAACGCGTCATCGGACTTGCCGCCATGTGCCGTCGGGTCGGTGAGGAGCTCGATTACTCCGAGAAACTCCACGATCGATCCAGGCCAACCATGGGTCATGATGATCGGCAGAGCGCTCTTATGCTTCGACCGAACATGAATGAAATGTATCCCTAGGCCGTCGATCTCGGTTCGAAACTGCGGAAATGTGTTGAGGTGTTTTTCAAACTTGCGCCAGTCATATCGATTGGCCCAGTGATCGACGAGGGCCTTAGCGTCCTTCAATGGGACGCCCTGAGATCCATCATCAACAGGTTCTTTATCTGGCCAGCGGATGTTCGCCAGCCTCGCCTTCAGATCGTCGATCGCGGTCTGAGATACTTTCACCTTGAAGGGCGTGATATCTGAGGTCGCTTTGGGCAGTGCGATTGCCGGCGCATTTTGACGCGCTATGGCGCTGTCTGCGACAATTGCCGCGCCGATGATAGCCGCTCCGCTCAGCAGTTTCCGCCTATCTTGGGACTGCAAACCGTCGCTTCTCGATGTTTTTGTGTCGGTCATAGTGAAGTGCCTCATATTGAACAGTTTGGACGGTTCCGTGTTTCGACGACGCCCCGCTCCGAGCGACACTTAAGTATCCTGGTATTTGGCCATTAGAGTATCTTCACGAACAAGATCTGTGCCCAGGTTGGCATTATGACGCGCGATTACCTAGCGCGGGGAAAACGTCTTGTTCCGCTGCACCCCCTAATATGTGCCAGGTCGTGCGCTTACTTCCTCCACATCGAAACGGAGTATTTGGAAATGGGTTCTCTAAAGGGCAAAGTCGCCATCATTACCGGCGGAAACAGTGGCATTGGAAAAGCAACCGCCAAGCTTTTTGTGAAGGAGGGCGCGGAGGTAGTCATCACGGGAAGGCGGCAGGATGTGATCGATAGCGCTCTGCTGGATATAGGCGCTGGAGCCACTGGTTTCTGCGGCGACGTCGCGGATGTCGAATTCCATGGCCGTCTGGCCGAGGAAGTACGAAATCGATTTGGAGTTATTGATATTTACATGGCCAACGCTGGGATCATTAATCTCTCGAATTCTCAATCCGTCAGCCCAATGGAGTACGACCAGCATTTTGCTGTAAACAGCCGAGGTGTGTTCTTTGGCATCCAGGCAATCGCGCCCCTGGTCCGCGACGGAGGCAACATCATCGTCACGAGCTCGCTCGCTGCGACGAAAGTCTTGACCCATCATACCGTCTATGCCGGCTCGAAGGCTGCACTCGCCGCGTTTGCGCGCAACTGGGCGATCGAGTTCAAGGATCGCCGTATTCGAGTTAACATCCTCAGTCCCGGTCCAGTGGAAACCGAGATCCTCGGAAAGCTTGGTGTGAGCGAAGCGGATCGACCTGCGCTTGAAGCGCATATGGCCAGCGTCATTCCCGCTGGTCGTTATGGTCGGCCCGAAGAACTCGCTCAGGCGGCGCTCCTACTGGCGTCGAATGGATTCGTAAACGGCGTGGAACTCCACGTCGATGGCGGAATGTCTTTGACATGAGCGTGGAGCGAGCCGACGCTAATCATTGCGTCGGCCGGTCCCTCGCCCGATGCCTTGTTCAAGCAAACAAAATTGCGAATCTTTCATCCATCGTTCGAGTGACTTCCTGACGTCAGCCACGCCGGTCTCGCTCGTCTCTGTCAAACACCATCATCCTCAGTTGCGCGGCGAACTGCACGTATTTGCATCGAACAGTTTGCAGTGTGCGATATATGGAGAACGCTCTTGCTCTCCGTGTTTTCCGACATTGCACTAAACCATTGTTTGGGCGGTGCTCATGGCTATCTGGTGCTACCGTTCGCTTAGATCAAACATAGGAGAGTGCAATGCAAGTGATCAGGTATCTTGTGCTTGGGATGGTATGGTTCAACGTTCTATTGGCCGGCTGGCTGTCGATCCACATGCTATACGATCCTGAAGGGTGGTACTATTTTGTGCCAGGTGTCACGGACACAGGCTTTTTCAATCAGCATTTCATCAGGGATATAGGCATTATTCAGGGCTTTATCGCCATAGCTTTCGTCGTCGGAATTTATCGGACGGATAAGCGTATTGAGCTATGGGCCGCCGCGACCCTGTGGCTTGTCGCGCATGGAGCGTTTCACCTGTGGGAAGTCGCAGTCGGCATATGCTCTGGGTCTGTGATAATCCGCGACTTTCCCGCGGTCAGCCTTCCGGCGATTTTCGGCGTCGCGGCAACGGCATGGGCCTGCAACCAACGTCGGGCGCCTCACGGCTCGGCCCGGACCGCGCCGCTCCGCATTTGACCAAGCGCGAGAGAGAGAGACGAGATGGCTCGCCTCGCTCATCCTCGATCATTCTGCGCGATGCCTTGACGATATGCTCCTAGTCCAAGGACGATTTTCCATCCTTCCGCTCGCGCTGATATCAGCGCTAATATCATTGGAGGCCATTCGAGGCGTTTTCGATCAAACCGGGGGAAGGGTTGACCTTCGGGACGTACTCAAACGATTTTGCTCTTCGCTCGAGGTTGGCGATGACCGTTGTCGGCACGTCTGCTCGCATTGGGAGGCACCCGGATGAGTGATCCAACCCTGCGCTGGGGAACAAGACGCGATTTTTGCGCGAGGTGGAAGTGACCTCCTTGGCCTTGCCGACGAGTTCCGAAAGACACCAAGGAATGAACGTCAGATGGGTCGAACCCGTCAAACTGAGCGATATCGCAGCTGAACAGGCGACCCAGGCTTGCGCCTCCAAGGGTGGTGGTTCCTTCGAAGCCGGTCAACATAGCTCGATGAGCGCTGGGATAGGGCAAGAATGTGCATTCGCGATCATGCCGCGGATTTCCTGACCTAGCCCGCGGTATACGGTGCCTTGCACCACAGTAGGATATCACCACGGTCCTCTACCATGTTAGTCCTTAAGCAGCCGTCCTGTGGTTATCCGGGTGTCCGGTCTATGGTCCAGACGGCTCGCATCCAGATAGCTTCGACCGGGGCACGACCATGCAGAACGTTAAAGTCAACTCGGAAATCCCAGTTGATCCGATAATACATATCGTCGATGACGACGAAGAGTTTCGCAACTCGCTGCTGGACCTCTTTGTCGTTACGAAGAAGCGTGCGTCCGCATATTCGAGCGCATCTGAATTTCTGCTGCTCGCAGATACCAGCGCCCCAGGATGTGTTTTGGTGGATGTCAAAATGCCGGGGGTAAGCGGGCTCGAGCTCCAGAAGCGGCTTTTATCTATCGGCAGCAGATTGCCCGTGATCTTTCTCACGGCCTGCGCCGATATCGCAACAATCGTGGGGGCGATGAAGGCGGGTGCCGCCGACTTCATCATCAAACCGTTTGCAAATCCGGACCTACTGCAGGCGGTTGACCACGCAATAAGACTGGGCTCGGAGAGGTGGAAAACTGATGCGGAGTTGGATCGCGTTAGGTCGCTAGCCGATACGCTCACGCCGCGAGAGCGGGAGGTCACGTTCGCGGTCGTAAGCGGGCTGATGAATAAACAGGTCGCTTACCAGCTTGGAATCAGCGAGATGACCGTTAAGCTTCATCGTATGAACGCGATGCGGAAAATGCAAAGCCGATCGTTGGCCGATCTGGTTCGCAAGGTCGAACAGATCCAGAGAACCGAATAGACAGGGCGCGGGACTAACGCTGGACGCGATCGTCCCGCGGCGCTGAGCGAGCGCTTCGGCTCCCTTCAGCCGGCAAGGCGCTCATCAATCTGACAACGGCACTCGCACCGGCGTTCAAAACCGCAAGGTCATCTTGGCGCGCAATTCCCGCAAAAAGTATTCTTGAGACGGTTAGACAGGAACTAAGGATGCAGATGAATCTCCTGAACATCGCTGGTCATAGAGCTAGCTGGCTGTCTTTGGTCTCCACACAGTCCGCATTCTTGGGAGGTTAGTGCCCATGCAAGGGCTCCTGGCTGAAACAACTGGACTGGTGATATTCGTCCGCACTGTGCAAACAGGAACTTTCAGCGCGGCCGCCAGAAGTCTTGGGACGACCCCTTCGTCGGCTTCCAAGAGCGTTTCCCGACTCGAGATGCTTTTGGGAGCTAAGCTCTTTCGACGCTCGACACGCTTGTTGACCTTAACTCCTGAGGGAGAGGCCTTCTACCAGAGAGTCACGCCGTTGCTGAGGGAAATCGAAAACTCAACCGACGTCGTGCAATCCCATGGAGCGACATCTGGCCATCTCCGCGTCAGTCTTCCCGGTGAGATGGGAAGGCTTCTCGTGGGGCCAATTTTCAGTCGTTTTATGCAGTCTTATCCTGACATTTCAATGGAAATCGGATTGACGGACAGCCATGTGGATATCCTTCGTGACAACTACGATATCGCCTTCCGTGTCGGGGACGCAGATCATAACGGTCTGATGTCCAAGACGCTTGCCCACCTGGATATGGTTCTAGTTGCCTCTCCGAAATTGATAGAGCGCTATGGAAACGTAAAGGCAATCGGGGATATTCGTGAACTGCCGTTCGCCAGATACTCCGTGCACGGCCGCAGCTATCCCGTGCGTTTCGCCGATGGGCAGGAGGTCCATCCTCAAGGCCGATTGGATCTCGATTCCGCAACTGCCATAAAGGAGGCGGCCAAGACAGGGCTCGGCGTCGCACATGTTCTCAAGCGAATTGTACAAGATGAACTCGACGACGGATCCCTGGTTCTTCTGCTGCCTGACCACGAACTGGAAAAACTGCCGTTTCGCGCGCTCCATGCCTTTGGCAGGATGCCAAATTTGCGAATGCAGTTACTGACTGAATTTGTGTCGGAGACGGTCCGCAGTCCGCCTTGATATTCGTACCTTCCTTTTTTCGAGCGTCCAAGGAACACATGCAACAAACCGGCTGCCGTGCCGATGGCAGACAGCCAGCAGAACGCTGTGAGTCATACCTCTGCCGACATTTTGCCCGGCCATGTAAAATAGTAATAGGTCCCGCCGACTTTGCCGAAGTAGGCGTTTTCTCCGGTTTTGGTATCGATGTATGACCCGTCCGCTGACTTGGCAAAGGATCCGTCACTATTGCGCTTAAGGTGGCTGTCGAGGAATGTGTTCCATGCCGTCTTTTCGCCATCGGCTATGGTTGCATTCTGCTTGCCGTCTTTCGGCTCGAATGCCGTTGCCGACTCGCCCGTCGCCGGATTCGTCACGCTCAAGGTCCCATCCTGCAGGGCCGCAAGCATGGATTGATAGTTGACATAGTCCAATGGATTATCACCGCCGTCGGTGAGTTTGTCCTTGAGTATGGTCATAAAGTTCTTTGTGCCCAGGAGCCCGGCAACTGCCTGCGACGGCTTGTCGACCGCAGGAGTTCCGCCATTCTGGTTCTGGATCGCTTGTAGCAAGGTCGCCAGGGTTTCTGAATCCAACCGGGTTGAACCGCTGTCATCGAAGCCGAGAGAACCGAGTATTCGCGACACAGGACTGGAAGACGTAGAGTTCTCGGAATTCGGTCTGCTATCTTTGATGACGTCTAGGGCGAGCCTGGCGCTGTAGCTGCGGGCGAGGGCTAACGCTGAAATCATATTTTGTTTTCCTTGAGTGAGTTTCGAGGCAGCATGACAGCTGCAGTCGACTGATCGCTGGTGTTTGCTTTCACTTGTCATCAAGCCGCAAAGAACTGCAGAGCGGCCTGTGTTGGGTTGCGCTTTTAATTTGCGCTACTCAAGCGCTAGGGGGCGGAGCTTGCTTCTGGCTTACGAAATTTGAAGCTCGAAGGGACATCACCCTATCGCGGCCGCCGACGATCACGATAAGCTTTTGAAATTAATGTTAAAGACTGGGAACGACTATTCGCCGTCAAAGCGCTTTTGCGTTCACTGAAGCAAAACTCGCGTCCGATCCGCTTAGGCGGGCACTCAGAAGCGCATGCAAGATCTCTTTTTGGCGTAGGAGGTCTGCTACGGTGTAACGATCGAACACGGCAACAAATGCCGCCGTTGCCTCCGACAGAATTTTAGGCATTCCGCAGCCTCTGCCAACGATGCAGTCGGAACATGGAAGCAGGTCCGTTATATCCTCAGTATGCCGCAATAGTTGGCCGAGATTGATCTCAACGGCCGGTGTGGCCATCCGGATGCCGCCACCGCGGCCTCTGATTGTGTCGATGAAGCCCGCGGCAGCGAGGTCTTGCACGACTTTCATCAGATGATTTTGCGATATCGAGAACGCGTCGGCGATCTCCCGGATGGAGCAGAGATGACCCTCGCGGTAGCCGAGGTAGATCATCACCCGAATCGCGTAGTCCGTGTAACGAGTCAAGCGCATCGTTGCCTGCGTCAAAAAGCCCAACATGGAAAGATGCATTTGAATAGCATGTTTCGTCTCGACGTAATACATGCATCTCAAATACATGTTTAGGAAGTCGACGATGCAGATTCCGACCGAGCACCAAATCTCTCTGATTGTGAGGACATTCTACAACCGTGTCCGTTCAGACGCCGACCTCGGTCCGGTCTTTGCCGTCGTCAACGATTGGGAGGAACACATTACCCGCCTCACCGAATTCTGGTCGTCGGTTGCGGCGATGACGGGAAAGTACAAGGGCAATCCCGTCGCTATGCATCTCATACACGCCGAGCGCATGCGTCCTGGTATGTTCGTGCGATGGCTCGAGCTATGGACCGAGGCGACGAACGCCGTCCTATTGCCTGAGACGGCTCGGATGATGCAGGCGAAGGCATCACGGATCGCAACGAGGCTATCGATGGCGATCTTTTCCAAAGCGTTAACTCCAGTGTCAAACGAATGCCGTCAACAAAGGCCGTTTAGGAGATCTGCAGATTTCTCGGAAGCGACCATTCCCGAGCAACTCCTTAGACCTCAATCGACCGATCAAGGGACTTGGCTCGTTGTGCGGGTTGGAAGCGGTGCAATTGGGTACCGCGATCTGGACCGCGGCATGAAGTCGGTCGTCGACCACGAACGTCCCCAGATGGTTCCTCCGGGAACGCGCTACCAATTCGAACTCATCGGTCCATTCGAGATCCGGTTCGAATTCTTCGACCGTAATCCGTCCAGCCTTCTGTAATATAGGAAAGGAAATTCAATGCCAAAACCTTTGTCTCCCCGCACGGTGGCACTCGTCAAACAGAGCGTTCCTGCACTTTCTGAGCGAGGCGCTGAGATTACCCGTCGGATGTATTTGTTCCTTTTTGAGGACGACAATATCAGAGAGCTTTTTAACCATGCCAACCAGGGCGAGGAAGGTTCGCAGGTCAAGGCTCTCGCTGCTGCCATCCTTTCCTACGCGCAGAACATCGAGAACCTCTCCGCACTCCTTCCTGTCGTCGAACGCATCGCACACAAGCACATCGGTTACCACATTCTCCCCGAACACTATCCGTTTGTTGCCAAAGCCCTCCTCAGGGCTATTCAGGACGTTCTTGGGGAAGCAGCAACGCCCGACCTCCTCGCCGCCTGGGGTGAGGCCTACTGGTTCCTTGCCGAAATTTTGAAGGATCGGGAAGCAGCGATTAGGTCTCAACTTGAAAGCCAACAGGGAGGTTGGTCTGGGTGGCGCGCATTCGAAATCGTGAACAAGATCCGGGAAAGCAGTGTCGTCACATCGTTCATTCTGCGGCCCATCGATGGCCGCCCGGTCGCGAGACATCGCCCTGGGCAGTATTTGACGATCCGTTTGGCACTAGCGGGCGGCAATACCGTGAAACGGAACTATTCAATTTCGAGCGCCGCTGACGGGCACTCGTATAGAATTTCAGTGAAGAGGGAAGAGAATGGGCAGGGCGCATCTCGTCACCTGCACGATGTCGTGGCCATTGGAAATGTGGTTGAAGTCACTCCTCCCGCGGGCGACTTCTATCTGCCGGAAGAACCAACGCGGCCGGTCGTCCTCCTTTCTGGTGGCGTAGGTCTGACGCCAATGGTCAGCATATTGGAGACCATCGCGGTCGAATACCCTGAATTGGAAACGCATTTTGTTCATGGCGCGATGAATGGGAGAACCCACGCAATGGATCGGCATGTGCGGGCGCTTGCGGGTGCGCACGAGAGGATCACTGTCAACACGTTCTACAGCGAGCCTTCCTCCGATGATGCCGCCGGGTATTCACACGATCACGACGGACGCATTACAGTTCAATGGCTAGAGAAAAATACGCCCTTTTCCACGGCCGACTTCTATCTGTGCGGTCCGCGGCCCTTTCTTGTATCGTTAGTTCGGGACTTGGCGAAGGCAGGCGTGCCCGCTTCTCGAATTCACTATGAGTTCTTCGGCCCGGCCGATGAGCTCATTGCCGCATAGGCAACTTTTGGCACCGGAGCGTCGGGGATTTCTCTCCGACGTTCGCTGTTTTCCGATCCGCCCGCGGAGGCGGATCTACGAGGACACCTTCAATAGCGGGCATATAGGATACACTCATGCAGACGGACGTCCCGGAGCGGCCTATTATGCGACAAGTTGCAGTGTCCGCCTCCGTGAAACCCTGATCAGGCACCACGGAGGTAAACACTGCGGATTATCTACCGCTCTCCCAATCAGCGCTCCCGAGGGGGAAGGAACCCCGTGACCGTTGTCAGATCGGGCCACGGAACTACAGTTTCGCCTGCAACCTTCCAAGATCCATCAATGCATTTCAGACGAAGCTCATAGAAGGCCGCAGCCGCCTTTGGGCTCATTCGCCGATAGAGTATTGCGGTCGCTTCATCCTCCTGTTCTTCGATGTGCAATACTCGTTTTTCAGTCGAAAGCGGTTCCTCTCCAGCTTCACGGCGAGACCGAAACTCAGCAAACATCTCGCTCTTCGAAAACCGCGCGATCCCACCGTCCGGCTTCAGGACGAGGAAACCCAAGTCGTCGGTATAAAGCCCTTCCATCTCATCCATGCGATAATTACTGCCAGCCTCGGCGAGCTTGTCGATGAATGCGATGATTTCCTGTTGGCTGTTTGACATTATTCAATCTTCCTTTCAGTGCCCCAGCAGTATTAGGGTTCGATAAACCGCCGCGTGGTGCGTCTCGCGGACGCTGAGGATGGTGGAGCTCACCGTCCTTTCGCCATCGCAGGGCGTGCAATGGAAATAGTGGCGCTACCGAAGGAGGATTAGCCGACTGACCAGCACATGACCTGTGCCTGAAATTCGTTGATCAGCTCGCCATGAGGGCACGCAATTGCGATTGCGTTTGAGGCTTGCCGCTCAGTGAAAGGTGACACCAGTCAGGCTGCAGGCGACCTGCCAATTTGGTTTCAAATCTCGTTTCAAACTGGCGGGTGATCATGGGACCGCATCCACTCGGCTCTGCCGCATTGCTAACGGACCCAAAGGCGGCCGATGCAAATGGGAACAAGCGCCCGTCCCAGCAAACACTGCCATTGCGGGAAATGGAAAGTGGTGTATCCAATCCTGAGTGGAAAGACGAAGAATCAGTTCGTATTTCAACTTGGCATGAGCCAGGTGAGATGCTTCATCGTATGCGGATTGCGAAAGATGCGAAGCCGATCGTTGAGGAGGTCATCCGGAAAGTGGAAAGCCTCCAGAAAACGTGATGGAAGGGATCCAACATGACGCGGCAGCCCCCAAGGGGCGGCTGGGACCTCTCAACCGCGGAAAGCGCGAAGGGTATTAACGGATGATCGACAAGCCTTGTCATCTGATCTGGTTGCTGAGCAACGATCCTCGATCGACCCCAAAAGAGGTCACCAGGCTCTGGCGCAGCCGGATTGACGGCAAGCGTCCCCTGGATCTACTCCGCTCCTCTATCAACGAACTCCCCCAACAACTTGTGTATAGTTGGGATTCACTCCTATAGTCGACTGTCTTCAGTGAGGGATCAATGTCGAGCAAAACATTGACGAGAGACGCACAACTTCCTGAGGAATTCCAGGAGATCCAACAACTCGCGCTCGCTATGCTCGAGAACATTCCCGGCCATATTTGGGCGACCGACGCGGCCGGCCGCTTCGTCTATCGGAATGGAGCCATGCAGGCGTTCTTCGGGCCCGGCCTTCCCCGAGACCAGTTCGATTGGCTCGATCGCGTCCACGCCGAGGATCGGGTATCCGTCGCTGCCACGTGGCGTCAGAGCCTTGAAACAGGCATAGCTTTCACCAGCGAACACCGATTGCTAGGCGAGGATGGGCAGTTTCGCTGGTATCGCGCTTCGGGACGGGCTTCGTTGGGTGAAGACGGTCAGGTTAAGGCATGGCACGGGCAGACTGTCGATATAGAGGACGAAAGGCGGAGGGGCGATGAGCTGCGGGCGCGTACAGTCGAACTCGCATTGCTAGTTGATATGGTTCCAAGTCATCTGTGGCGGCTGAACGCGGACGGCACGACAACGCTTGTCAACAAGCGAATGGCAGATTTTCTTGGTCTTGAACTATCCAATACGAGCAGTCTCGAGTCCGTTATGGAGACTATATTTCATCCTGACGATGCTGACGCCGTCAGCGAAGAGCTTGAGCGCTGTTTCGCTACAGGTGATAGATTCTCGATGAGATATAGACTTCTTCGGGCGGATGGTATGTATCGTTGGATGTCCGGCCGAGCGGAACCATTGCGAGATCAAACGGGGAAAATCGTCGAATGGTTCGGCCTCTGTCACGATATCGAAGACCAAGTCCAAACGACCGCCGCTTTACGTCGCTCTGCCGAAAAACTCGCGCAGGCGACCCAGGCAGCCAATCTCTCACAGCTTTCCGCATCGATCGCGCACGAAATCAACCAGCCGCTAGCCGCAATTTCCGCGGATGCGGAGGCTTGCCGTCGGTGGCTTTCAATTGACCCTCCAAACGTGGAGCGAGGAAAACTCGCAGCAGAGCGCATCACCCAAGATGCCTTGGCGGTAGCGGAGGTGATTAGCCGGATCCGAGCGCTGTTCCAACGCCAGCCTCAGGAGCGGACAGCTGAGGACGTTAACTATCTAATCGATGAGGTTCTTCATCTGATGTCGGACGAAATTGCGGCGACATCCACCCGTGTCGATATCGATCTCGATCAGCTTTTGCCGCAAGTTCAACTCGATCGCATACAGGTACAACAGGTTATCGTGAACTTGATCCGCAATGGCATTCAGGCGATGGACAGTACCAGCCCGATGCGCGTGCTGAAGATCAAATCGAGCCATGAACACTCAGGCCGGGTTCATGTGTCAATCCAGGATTCCGGACGCGGGTTTGCTGAACCCGAGCGCGTCTTCGAGCCGTTCTTCACTACCAAGAAAACCGGCATGGGAATGGGACTTCCTATTTGCCGCTCGATTGTCGAAGCTCATGGAGGTCGGCTATGGGTGGCCAACAACGAGACGGTCGGGGCGACCGTTGCATTCACTCTACCAGTGACCATCGTCTAACGAAGCGATGCTCTACTGTTAAACCGCGTTCGACAGGGCAGTGATATCTCTCCGCCAATCGAGTGCAGTTCCTACAATGAAAATGGTTATTCCCCAGAAAACCAGAATCATCGCGACGCAGACCGCCGCCAGAGCTGTATATCCCCACGCCTCTATGACCGCGCCAACGAAAATAGGACCGACAGCAAATCCAAGAAGGTTGGCCGATCCTGCCGCGGCTGCCCAACGGCCTTTCTTATCCAAGGCCGCGGCCAGACCGAACAGATACGGGAGCGAGAAAGAGTACAAGACAGAAGAAGCTAGAACAGCGAAACTATAAGCCCAAGGATCCGTCCAAAGGCAAAGCACGATCGCGATGACTGCGTAGCCAAAGGCAAAAGCGGATATAGGGACTATCCTTCCCCAGCGAACGTTGAGCGAAGTAGCAGCCGCCGCCCCTACAAGCCCTACGAGACTGGATAGTGTTAAGATGTAACCAACTTGACTTGTGTCGAGGCCGACTCGCTGACCCATTGGTCCACTGAACGCGAATAACCCGGCGGAGACAGCGACATAGAGAACGATTGCCGCAAGAAGAAGAACTCCAAGCAGTGGCACGGGTACCCTTGATTTGGCTTCCTCGTCCCTCACTGCCCGAAGGTTCGGAACTAGGAATAAAAGGGGCGAAATTGCCAGCGTTAGACCCGCAATAAGAGTGAAAACTCCTCGATGGGCGAAGGCGGCAGTAACCTCGCCGCCGACGCTGAAAAGCACGACGCTCCCGAGTGCCCAGACGAGCTGAAAATATCCAAAGATCTTTTCCGGGTTGCGGCAGTGGGAAGCGACGATGCTGAGGGACATTGCAAACAGGGCCCCCTCGCCAATACCCGCGATGCCCCGGAGCAACATAAGCGCCGTCGTACCAGCGGCAAAAATTGACGCGACCTGGGCTAACAGTGTCAGAACGATGGCCATTAACCCCGCCCGTCTATAGGACACTCGGGGCAAAACCGGCGCAATGACAAAGGCGGTAGCGGCGAGTGCCATCATTTCGACGGAAGCCACCGTCCCGGCATCACGTTCCGATAGTGAAAGCCCCCCTATCAAGCCGGCAATAACGAAGGGAGACATCTGAGGAACAAGTCCGCCCATAACCTGGAAAGCTGTTGCGCCAACCACAACAGAGCCGAGATCGCGAAATGAGTCGCTGTTACCTGATCTGTCGGTCATGGTCCCCCTCCCAATTTTCTGTCCCGTGAACCGCGAACGATAGCTGACATCGCTGATGTCGAACCGTTAGGTGACGTGCTTATTCATTGCCCGCTCTCAAGTACATCACTTCTTGTTCTCGCGGCGTCAGTGTGCCCGCAAGGAATGTCTTTGATCGGTATCTTATCGCGGTTTTTCTCATCATCCAGTCGAATGACACCCGACTTTGGTAGGCATACTCAGATTTCACAAGTTCACGGCATGAACATCGACCGCGACGTCGACCTTGTGAAGCGTATGACGTCCCAAGTAATCCGTTTGCGCAAAACAGTCGGCGGCGACAACGAAATCTCTCGAAGCCAAGATCGGGCGCTGGAGGGTCTTTGTCAGTGCTTCCAGCTTGAACGCCGTGTTAACCGCGGATCCTATTACAGTAAAATCCAACCGCTTCTTGGAGCCGATGTTGCCATACATCACTTCGCCAATGTGAATGCCGGTTCCAAATTTGATCCCATCGACGAGCTTTCCCGGACCACAGGCTGCCACGTGTGCTTCGCGCACCGCCTGTAGCAGGCGATGACAGGCACCTGGAACCTCGAGCGGAAAAACCGCAAGCAGGCCGTCGCCTATAAACTTGAGGATTTCACCCCCATATTTTTCAATGGGTTCGGCGACAATGTCGAAATAGTTGTTCAGAATTTCTATGAGTTCGTCACGGGGAAGCTGATCGGACAACCTTGAGAAATTGCGTAGATCGCAGATCAGTATTCCTGCATTGATCGTGACGCCGCTTCCGCGTGTGATTGCACCCTGCAATATTCGTTCACCTGCATAAGAACCGACGTATGTCTCCAGGAGAGTTTTCGCCAACTGGTTCTTGACACGGATTTCGGTAACGAGCGTGTAAATAGGCAGGAGCTCCGACAGCAGCGCGATTTCATCATTCTGGAAGCCGCCATCCTTGTCAGTTGAAAATGTGATCAGATGACGCCGTCCCTCGGTGTGATCGAAAGGCCATGCCACGTAGTCGGTATGGCCTTGCTGGCGAAGTTCCTCATAGACGGCGAAGACATGGGGACCAACAATCTGAAGTTTCTGCCGCACAACCTTACCGGTCGCGATCGCTTGACGGAACGGACTACGCAAAAACGCGTCACTTGCTTCGACCTCGTAAGCTACGGTCTGAATCACGGCATCGGGACGGCCGCGCGTCCAAATTAACCGTGTGCCCAGCCATTGAGGGTGGTGGACCAGGAGGTGAAGTGTGACGCGGCTCAACGCTATCTGGCAATGGACAAGCCGGCGACAAAGCTCGGAGAATATACGCTCATTGAGCGGCTCTTCGTTCACGCCGGTCGAGAGCCATTCGAGGACGTTTGAACGGAATTCGTTGCGCATGTGCATACGATCGTCGATAAACCTCTTCAAAAACGCATCTCGATTTCCGCGCAGCTACCTGCGACGAAATCAATTTGGGAGAGTCGAACTGCGCACTAGATCGGACCGGGAGCAAGCCTGCATCTTCTGGATTGGGCGACCTCGGTCCAAAGTGACCACGTTGTTGCTGATTTCGAGTTCAAGCGCGATCTGAGGGAATCCACTTCAGTTCAGCTCGCATTGTCATCCTCTCCGCCCGAGAATCTGCCGCTTATTTAGCCTGCTTACGTTCTTGCAACAATAAAACGAACGTTTGATCCACTTTCCTTTTCATCATCGTCGGTCGCCACCCTACCCCGGTTCGTGGCTCCCACCTGCGCAGCACGTGGGCTATCGTCCTGACTAGACGATCCAAAGCAACCCGAATTTTTGGCTTCGCTTGTAACAATGCCCGAGCTGACCAGAAGAACACGACTTCGAGGACGTCCCTTACCAACGTTTAGGTGGGCGGAGGTATTCATTCGTGATCAAACAAAGCTTCCGCGGAATACAAGCCAGCTTCTGCTGCTTCGGAAATAGGTGGACGTGGCTTGGGGATCGATTGAACAATGGGGCAACCGAATGACGTCTGGATGCCGACTTGAGCCTTCTGCTGGGCCGATTTCCGTGGAAGCAACCACTAGCGATGCGCGGGACACGGAACTGGGCATTTTCAAGCCACAGGTTCCTACCCGCCCTTTTGACAATGTTGGCCTTCTAAAATCTGAGCGAACATGCCACACAGTTGAAATCGGTCAAAGCCTCATCGATACCTCCGAAAAAGCCGAGGCAGACGAGCGCGAATTAGAAGAGAGACTCGCTCGGCTGGTGTTGAGCGACATGCTCAAATTTCTGGAAACGTTGCGCAAAGTGCACGACCTGGTAGGGCGCTTGAGATAACGCCCGGCGGGGAGTTACGTGACTACGCAGCGCATGTCATTGTTCGAAACATTCCTGTTGAACATGCCATGAATGCTTTGACCAAAATTCAACTGGATTTCTATCTCGAGGATGCGGAATCATCCAAAGGCGTACTGCCGAACCGGTAGCTAAGCCTATTCCAAGGTATAGGTTATCCAATTAAATCTATAGGCTCTGCTCGCCCCTTGTTGGGTTGCCCCAACGCCCTGATTTCACTAACACGTACTTCTACGAGGGAGACTAAGAGTTGTGGGCCGTCGTTGTCTATCCTTTCGCTCAAACGCGTGTTTTTCCGGCGGCGGATGGTTTAGTTGACGTGTGACGGGTTGAAAATAGCGGCGCGAATTCGGTCAATTCGTATCCCGCAGATGGCCGGAAGAGAGGATCATGGGCGCGGCAAATTTGGAGACCGTGAATGGCCCCATAGCAATTCTGGTCGATGATAATGCGGAGGTTCGCGACTCGCTTGAGGAGTTGCTAAGTTCAGTTGGGATCGATTCAATATCGTTTTCTTCGGCCCAGGAAGTGCTCAACGCGAAGCTTCCGGATCGTCCTTCTTGTATCGTTCTTGATGTGCGAATGCCGGGTCAGAGCGGCATGGATGTCCAGCAGGTCCTTGCAACCAGAGGCATACTGACGCCGATCGTCTTCTTGACTGGTCACGGTGACATTGCAATGAGCGTGGAAGCAATGAAGGCGGGCGCACACGATTTCCTGACCAAGCCGGTGCGTGACCAAACTTTCCTGGACGCCGTGTCGACAGCCATCGCGGCCGACACCGCTAGAAGAGCGACCTCAGCTGTAGCACAAAAGAATGCGGCTTTGTATGAGACGCTTACTCCGCGCGAGCGGGAGGTTTTGAAGTTTGTGGTCGCTGGTGCGATGAACAAACAGATCGCGTTCGACCTTGGTATCAGCGAAATCACTGTGAAGCTCCATCGGACCAACATGATGAAGAAGATGAACGCGCGGTCCGTCTCTCATCTGTTCACCGCCTGTCAGTCGCTTCCAACCGAAATCCAGCGCTTCTTGAAGATGGCCTCTGCTACGGGGAAGGCAGCCCCAGAACCGGGGGCGCGAGCGCATTCTGCTTAACTGGTCAACGGCGCCACGACGACCGGTCCGCCGCGAAGGTTGTATCTAGGGGACTCAGGATGGAACTAACGTCAACGCGGCAGCGCCGCGCCGTGTCTGCGGCGTTAAGCTTGGCGAGTGCCTTGCTCGCACTGCTAACGCGCGAGCCATCTGGCCTATTGGTCGCGGTCGTAACCGTGTCCATCTGCATCGGCTGGAAGGGGGGATTGGTGACCGCAGTATCCGCCACCTTGCTGTCAACGGTTATCCTGCTGTCGCCGAGTTCCGGAATCGAGAACGGTTTTGCTCGGTACGCCATGTTTGTTTTCGGAGCGTTTGGCCTATGGCTGGTGATAACGATCTATAGGACCACCGGCTTTTATGACCGGATTTATCAAAGCACCGGCCCCAACATCTCTCATACAGTGGGTCTCGGCTGGTACTCCTATCCCGCCGGACGCCCTCGGTTTCTAAATGCCGCAGCACTCGAGTACGTCGGAGTCACGGTCGAAGAAATGCGCGAGATCATGGATGCCGACGACTTTTCTTGGCTGAGGTTTGTCCATCCCGACGATGTCGAGGCGAGTATGGAGCAATGGCGCCACAGTCTGGAGACGGGCGAGCCATTGATCGAAGAAAAGCGTTTGCGCCGGTTCGATGGCACCTATCGATGGTTTCGATGTACGGGTGTTGCCTCGCGCGATGAGGGGGGGCGAATTATCGGCTGGTATGGTCATACCGAGGATATCGACGACCAGCGCAAGGCAGAAGCCGCGCTGCGCCAGAGCGAGAGGCAACTCAGGTTGTTGGTAGATACGGTTCCCACCATGATCTGGTTGATGACGCCGGCGGGGTTGCCGTACTATTTCAACAAACGGTTCGTCGACTGGGCGGGCATCGAATCGGCCAAGGAGGAACCGCGAGGCACGCGGCAATTCGCTTCGCATGTGGAGATGTTCCATCCCGATGACCGGGCGGCCGTCAAAGCCGTGTTCCAGAAGTCCTTTGCCCTTGGTGAGCCGCTGCAGCACAAAGGTCGGCTCTGCCGGAAGGACGGTGAATATCGATGGATCGACTCGCGCTTCGAACCGCTACGAGACGAAGACGGCACGATCCTTCGTTGGTACGGCGTCAACTTCGACATCGACGACGAGGTCCGCGCGCAGGAATCCCTGCGCCTGGCGGACGAACGCCTAGCGCGCGCCTTGCGCGCCGCCAGTCTGGCCGAACTGTCGGTGTCCATTGCACACGAACTCAACCAACCGCTGCAGGCGGTCGTGGCCAACGCTGGCGCCTTCCAGAGATGGCTGAACGCCGATCCACCGAACTACAATCATGCAAGCCGGGTCGCCGAAAAAATATTCAGGAACGCCGACGCGGCGGCGCAGGTGATCAACCGCATTCGGGCGCTGTTCGGCAAGACGGAAGGCGAGCCGCGATCGATCGATCTGAATGCGGTGATCCGCGACGTCAGCGATCTCTTGGGAGACAAGCTGGGATCGAGCGGCGTCAAGCTGGACCTGCACCTCGATCCCCTCCTTCCTTCGACCATTGCCGACCACATTCAGATGGAACAGGTCGTCCTCAACCTCGTGCGCAATGGCATCGAAGCGATGCAGGACATCAGCATCGACGCGCGATACCTGCGGATAGCTACGCGGCGCCAAAGTGACGAAACAGTCGAAGTCGAGGTGCGAGATCGCGGCCGCGGGCTTAGCGATCCGGAACGGATTTTCGAGGCCTTCTACACAACCAAGCAGGATGGAATGGGAATGGGACTGGCAATCTGCCGCTCCATTATCGAGGCACACAGTGGACGGCTTTGGGCGGAAAATGTCGAGACCGGGGGCGCATCAATAACCTTCAACCTCCCCATCCGCGCTATCGACCCGACCAAGATACCGACCGCGAGGACAGTAAACGCGTCAGTGGGTACTTTCAAAGGTTGATCCGGGGATCGGCCACCGACTGGGCGATCTCGATGAGCGTGTTGACTAGGATGTACAAGACTCCGAAGACGATGGCGACGCCCAGCACGGCCGGCAGATCGGCGCTGGCGAAAGCCTGGACCGCATAAAGACCGAGGCCGGGCCACCCGAAAATGCGCTCGACAACAAGCAAGTTGCCAAAGAGAAGGCGCACCTGCAGGCTGAGCATGGACAATGGGGCCGTGGCGGCATTGCGCAAACCGTGGCGCAACAACACCCTTGTCTCGCTGAGGCCCTTGCCGCGTGCGGTGCGCACATATGCCTGATCCATAACCTCGTGAAGTGCACCGTTCAGGCTTCGCCCAACCGCGACGCCGATCGGCAACGCCAATGCAAGCGAAGGCAAGATCATATGCAGCAACGCGTCACCGCTGACTTCGGGACCGCCGACGAGGAGTCCATCGATGACATTGAGCCCCGTGGGCCCCGCGAAGTCGGGGTAGGAAAGCCGACCCGATCCGGGAAACCAACGGAGTCGGAACCAGAAAAAGTAGACGAGAAGCAAGGCAGAGAGAAAGATCGGCGTGGAGCCTACCCCTACCATTGCGAGCCTTACGCCGCTTGATCGAGGAATCAGGAACTGAAGCGCCGCCATGACACCGGCGAGTGCCACTCCCAAAGCGATCGACGCCAGTCCGAGTTCAAGCGTGGCAGGAAGATATTGCCCTATGTCGTCAGCCACCGGCCGCCGGGTCCTTACCGACGTTCCCAGATCCGCCTGCGCGAGGCGGATTAGGAATCGCCCGTACTGAACGACAACCGGGTCGTCCAGTCCCAGCCGCTCGCGCATCGCGACAACCGTTTCCGGTGGAGCGTTCGGTCCGGCAATGGCCCGCGCTGGATCGGCTGGTATGATGCTTTGGAGGCTGAAAACAATGAAACTCATTATCAGGACAACGACCACGGCGCCCACGATGCTTTTGGCGAGATATGCCAGCATCTACGTCCCCCGCAGCGCGGCGCGCATGCCGTCGCCCGCAAGGTTTGCGAGGAGGCAGAGGAGAAAAATGATTGCGGCAGGCATGATCGGCAGCCACCATTGGACAGTGAGACTGTCTAGGCTGCGCGATGTCATCGCTCCGAGTTCAGGCGCCGGGGCAGGCAGTCCAAGGCCAAGGAACGACATCAGCGACATCGTCGTGATGATGTTGGCGACATCGAGTGACGCCCCGATGAGCAAGGCCGGGGTCACGCCCGGCAACAAGTAACGCAACAGAAGGCGCGAACCCCGGACCCCAGCGATGCGCGCCGCCTCGACATGGGGACGCACGATAAGACGGCGAATCTCGTCGCGGGCGATACGCGCGTACCAGGGCCACCCGGTGATAGCGAGCGCAATCATAGTGTTGACGAGCCCGGGGCCAAGCGAAGCCACGACAGCGAGCGCAATGATTGTTCCTGGCAAGACAATGAACAAGTCGATGATCCGGTCTATGACCAGATCGACCTTGTCGCCCATCAGGCCCGAAATCAGTCCGACCAGTGAGCCTAGAGCGAGGCTGAAACCGATAACAGCCAGCGCTGGCAGCCACGTATAGTAAACCCCGAGGATGGTGCGCGAGAAAAGGTCACGGCCGATCTCGTCAGTGCCGAACCAATGTCCGGCCGAAGGTGGGAGATAGGCCTCGGCGATGCGCAGTTGTGGGTCGAACGGTGTGATCCATGGCGCCAGCACGGCAACGACGGTAACGACTTGTATGCCGACAATGCCGACGCTACCAAGCCAACCGGCCCGCCGGAAGGCATCGCGAAGGTTGAATCGGCGCCGCGCCGGCAGCGTGTCCGGCTTTGGCCGGTTGCTCATCGCCCCCCTCCCCCCGCCGGACCTGGCATCGCTGCAACGAGAGACCGAGTGTAGGCCGACTGTGGTGCCGCGATGATGGCATCTGGATCGGCGATCTCAATCAACTGGCCGTCCTTCAGCACCGCGACGCGGTCGGCGATGATCCTGGCTGCCGCCAGATCGTGGGTCACGAAAAGCATGGCCATGTCGAGCCGCCGGCGAAGGTCGCTAAGGAGGTTCAAAGTGGTAGCCGCCAGCGACACGTCCATGGCGCTGATTGGCTCATCGCAGAGCAGAAGCCTCGGGGGAACGATCACCGCGCGCGCCAAAACGGCGCGCTGGCACTGCCCTATCGAGATCTCGCCCGGCAGCGCGTCCATCAGAACTGGATCAAGGCCAACCAGCTTTATCGCCTCTCCGACGCGACGACGGCCGTAGTCGCTGTCCAGCGAAACGGCCCGCAAACGCTCGCCGAGCTGCTCGCCGATCGTGAGCCATGGCGTCAACGCCGCCACGGGATCTTGAAAAACCACTTGCGGAGGAAGCTTGTCGAAGCGTGTAACAGTGCCGCTACTGGGTACCACGAGCCCGGCAGCAATCCTCAGAAGCGTAGATTTGCCGGCGCCACTCTCGCCCACCAGGGCCACACACTCTCCAAGCTTTATTGAGAGGTTGACCGACCTTAGAACGGGCTGCGGTTGACGCCGGCCCAAAAGCGATCTGGCGCCCGTCGGATATGTTTTACCGACGTTGGACAGCTTCAAGGCGGCGGTTTCCCCGATCGCCTGAGCCGGCCATGGCTTCGCAGTGCGCTGCACTGAGACAAATGAGGTTCGTTCGTGGTGAAGGCAGGCGACTGCGCCACCATGGGCGGAAACAGGCTCCAACTGCGGACGGATTGCCATGCAATCTGGCTGGGCGATCGGGCAACGCGTTGCATAGGCGCAGGCGCTCTCAACATTTCTGGCGGGCGTGCGCTCGGGCGGGAGCGTGGGCAGCGGAAGCCGTCGATCAGTGTCCAAATCGAACCGAGCGGCGAGCAAGCCGGCAGAATAAGGATGTGCGGCATTGCGGGCCACGTCCTTCATGCGGCCCATTTCAACGATGCGTCCGGCATAGAGAACCAGGACGCGATCGGCCAGTGAGGCTGCCACACCGAGATCGTGAGTGATGAACAGAATTGCCGTTTGCTGATCGCGTGCGAGATTGCGGAGCAGGTCGAGGATCTGCGCCTGCACGGTGACGTCGAGCGCGGTGGTCGGCTCATCGGCGATGAGGACCTTCGGTCTTGCCATCATCGCCATGGCAATAAGCACTCGCTGACGCTGCCCCCCCGACAGCCGATGCGGAAGCGCATCGGCGATACGGTCCGGGTCAGGCAGGCCGGTTCGGCTAAGCCAGTCTTCGATCGATCCCTCAAAGCCCCGACTGGATTCTCGCATCTGGTGGCGGATCGTCATCGTGGGGTTGAGCGCGCCCATCGGGTCTTGCGGGATGGCGCGCACGAGGCGGCGGCGGGCCGACCGCCAGGTGCGTCTTCCCGCGCCGACAAGCTCAATCCCCGCTAGCCTGATCGAGCCTGTAACCCGTGGCAGGTGTTCACGCGGCAAGAGCCCCTGAAGCGTTAGCCCGATGCTTGTCTTGCCGGAACCGCTTTCCCCGACCAGTGCTATGATCTCGCCCGGCAACGTGTCGAAACTGATGCTATCGAGGACGCGGGAAGGATGCCCTTCACGGCTGAGAATGACTGAGAGGTCCTTGACGACAAGGACGGACTCGCTCACGGGTTCGGGCATTCGGTGCGAGAGCTTGATCATCTGTGATACGAGCCTGACCTGCTTCTGGAAAGAACCGGATGCCGGCGTTCAAGGTCCCCATCGAACGGTGGCGAAGTCGATGTTGCCTGGCGGGTAGACGGGACGCAAGCCAAGGTTCTTCACACCCTTGGCGTGGACAACCACATCGTCGACATCGACGAGCGGGATAACGATGCCAGCATCGACATACATCTGCCCTGCCCTCTCGTAGAGAGCATCGCGTTTTTTGATGTCGGTCATCTGCCCCGCCTCGTCGACAATGGCATCGGCTTCCGGCAGCACCCGGCCAAAAAAGTTGAGAGGGCCGTTTTTTGTGAAGAACACCTTGGCCTGGCTCTCCGGATGAGCGGCGTCGGGACCTGCGATCGTGAGCAGCAAATCGGGAGGATTTGGGTCGTTCTTCAGGTTGTAAGCGGCACCGGAGGGCAGCACATAAGCCTTTGCGTTCACGCCAATCAACGCTAGTTGCGCTATGATAAGGTCGGCGATGCGTCCGTAGCTCGGGGCCGCGCTATGGAGGCCGATGACCAAATTGACTGCGCCATGTTTGGCGATCGCGGTTTTCGCTGCCTCGAAGTCGGTCGGGAACCGGATCGGCTTCATCGGGTCGAGCATCACGTTCGGATAAACCGATTTCGACAAGCTTGCAAACTGTCCAAAGGCGTCCTTGACCCACAGCGCCGGGTTGATCGCAGTCAAAACGGCTTTGCGGACATCCGCATCGTCGAACGGCGAGCTTGACCTAACGAAGAGATCATACGGTATCATGCTCGGGCCGGCGGTGATCTCCAGCTCCCCCGGCAGGCTGTTGAGTTGCGCGAACGGATAGTTGATCGGCACGGCATCGATCACTCCCGCCTGCAATTGAAGTATCTGCTGACTGATGTCGGGCACGACCGAAATCTGGATTTGCCGGAAAAACGGTCTGTCGCCCCAATAGTCGTCGTTGCGTTCGAGTGCGTAGCGCTGTCCGCGCTTGAATTCGGCCAGTTTGAATGGACCTGTGCCGACCGCATGCTCATTGAGCCAAGTCGCCGCAAAGTCGCCGTTGTCATGCTCGGCAAGTGTTACCGGACTGATGATCTTCGGCCCCCACGGGCTGGAAAGGGCATCTAGGAACGAAGGCTGAGGATGGCCCAACCTGAGCACGACCGTCGAATTGTCGGGCGCGCTCATGTCCTTCACATTGGCCAGGAAATAGGCCAGGATTAACCCGTGGTCACGGCGGCGTTCGAACGACTTTACGACCGCCGCCGAATTGAACGGCGTGCCGTCATGGAACTTGACACCGTCGACCAGGTGAAAGGTGTAAGTCAGCCCGTCGTCCGAGATCGTCCAGCTCTTGGCGAGTAACCCAACTATCTTGGTCGAACCCGGCTCGTATTCGACGAGACCCTCGTAAACGCTGGTGATTGCGCTCATCGCGCCGGTCTCAAAGCCGTTGTCCGGATCAAACGTGCCAATATCGGCCACATAAGGTATGCGGAGGACGTCTTGCGCGCGGGCGGTCGCCGATGAAGCTGCGAATCCGACCGCAAGTAGGAGTGTGCTTAGGCAGAAATTACGCCTGGTGAATTGGTTGGTCAGACAAGGATACGTCTGCACTAAGCCTCCCTTTCCGCTCGATCCCACGTGAAGGCCCAGGATGGCTTAACGCCGTCAACCTTCTCGGCCAATTGAGCACCTGAGGCGTTTGTCCATCCACACCTGGCCGCCGCTATGAGCGATTTTCATTTATTAGCGGCTGTCCAGGCGATGTTCCGCGAATAATAGTTCCGGAGTCGAGCATGGTCCATTGAGCCCTAGGCACGGGGCACCCTATACCTTGGGCATAGACATGCCGTTTGAGGGCAAGGGGCAGCCCTCCCGCAGAAAAGAGCATTTGTGCCCTAATGGCGCGCTCGACCAAGAGCTTGTCTAATCCATCGCAAACGCTCGACCGCTCATTTTGCCAGGGCCCAAGGCCGTCATTGGCCAACCAGTCAATCACGCATGAGGTTGTGATCCATTTGCGGCATGAAGCCCTGTTTGCAAGGACTATGCAGGCTAAGGAATTTTTCCGGACAAGAGCGTGCCAGAGACCGGTGGAAATCTCTCAATCCCGCTCCGTCCGCCCGCGATCCCCGACCGCAAACCGCCGAAGAGCACGACCGTAAAGGCACAAGCCTCGGTTCTAAGCGTCTTGGTCGATCCTGACGAGGTGGCCTGGGCTGACTTCGCGATACTGGCGTGTGGGTGTCTGTTCGGCAATCAGTCTAGCGTTCAGTCGGCTTCTCGCCAGCGGGCGCCCGCGAGCGAGTTACATGGTCAACCGGCCCGGTTGAGAGCCTCTCTCCGGGACTGGCCAGCGACCGTGCGATATCGACGATGTCGTCGCGTGAGGCATCCCTTTAGGAGTATTGCGCAAGCGCCGGAGCGACATCGCATAGTGGACCAAGCCGGGGGACGATCAGACTCGGTGGCCAGTTGGCCGAGTATCGAGAGGAAACTTGATTTCGGCATTGTGTTGAGTTGGCGATGTGTCCCGATCCGCCTTGAAGCGCGGACCATCTTTTCCTGCGCGCGGTAAAGCGCGACGATCCCGAGGAGGATCGGGTCGCCGCGCGCGTCTCGGCGGCGTCAGTCCAGAGCGTCGTTGCGGCGGACTTTATCGTCGGTCTTGGGCACAAGCCCGCCACGGTTCTGGAGGCAGACGGCACATGCATCCGCCCTTGCGCCAAAGCGCCGCCGTCTTGCGGTCCGCTCAAAGGGAAGCACAAGAAGTTATGTCAGTGAATTCATGGCTTCAAAAATGTGAAAGTTCAAAGCATGCTATGGAGCGTTGGAGACCCCGCAAAAAACTCTCGAACCAACGGGCGTCGGCAGGTCTATTGCAACTACCGTAATGGTAGTTGTGCGCGACGACGATTCGCCCCTTCATCGGAGCACCTGCAATGACCGATCTCGTCCTTATTCTTTTTGGACTTACTTACGTCGGAATGGCGCTTGGGCGCGTGCCTGGCCTTCGCATCGACCGAGCCGGCATTGCGCTGACCGTCGCCGTTGTGCTGGTCGCCGCCGGCGCGATTCCGAGCGATGCAATGCACGAAGCCATCGACTTCCCGACGCTGCTACTGCTCGGTGGATTGATGATCGTATCGGCAAGGGTCGGCGCCAGTGGGTTTTACGGCGCAGTCGCCATGTGGATCGCCACTCAGGCCGGGCGGCCGCGCCGCCTGCTTGCCCTTACAATCGCCATCGGCGGCATCCTTTCCGCCTTCCTCGTCAACGATATCGTTGTCTTCGCAATGACCCCGCTGCTATGTTCCGGACTCGCGGCGCGCAAGCTCGATCCTCGCCCGTTTCTGTTCGGGCTTGCTGCGGCGAGCAATGCCGGCTCAGCCGCGACCTTGATCGGCAATCCTCAAAATATCCTAATCGGCCAAGCGGGTGACCTTAGCTTTTGGGGTTATTTCACTGACGCGGCCATCCCCTCGCTTGCGGCTCTGATCATCTGCTATGGATGCGTGGCCCACATTTGGCGCACCAGCCTCGGCGCGCCTGCTGCGGACGCTGCAATCGAGATAGTCCGCTTCGACCGGGTCCAGGTAGGAATCTGCGGCGCGGCGATCGCCGTATTGCTCATCCTGTTTGCGACCCCGATCCCGCGGGAGATCTCAGCACTTCTGGTGGCCGCTTGCCTGATCGTCAGTCGAACGCTGCCGACCAGACAGCTCCTCGATGAGATCGACGTGCCGCTGCTTATCCTTTTTGCGGCCCTTTTCGTGATAAACGACGCATTCGCTCGAACCGGGTTTCCGGAACAGGCTGTACAGACCTTAACAACCTACAACCTCTTGCCGGACCGCGTCTCATCTTTGGTGCCAATTTCTCTGTTTCTCAGCAACACGATCGGCAACGTTCCTGCCGTCGTGATGATTCTGAAAGTTTGGCATGGCATTCCGGAAGGAACTTTGGTTGGGCTCGCCATGCTTTCAACACTTGCCGGCAACCTGTTCCTCGTCGGCAGCCTCGCAAACCTTATTGTCGCGGAGCGAGCAGCCGTCCAAGGCGTTCAACTGACGTTTCGCGACCATGCCAAAACGGGCGTGCCAATCACTATTCTCTCAATGCTGGTTGCCGGACTTTGGCTCTGGGTAGGCGGGTACATGCCGATGTAATCAACGAACAGAGGCTCGAGCGAACAAGGCTCGCAGCACGGCGGTTTCCGCCCACCGCGACGATCGCCGTGTCGCGGAAGATCCTTCTGCGACGCCTTCTCAGAGTGTCGCCAGCACTGCGTTCGATAGTTGGGAGCCATAGTTCCGGCGAATACTGACCTTCCTTTCGAGCGCCTCGATGACTGTTGCCGAGAAGTCTACGGAATGGAGTTGTTCGAGATTTCGCAGTCCTCCTGGCGTAAAGACGTTGATTTCGAGGATCTTGTCACCAATGATATCCAAGCCCACGAGAAACATACCGTCTGCGACAAGTTTGGGCCTGACAGCCTCGGCAACTCCAAGAATCTCGGGGGTGATCTTTGCTGCTGCAGCTGTTCCGGCCGCGCTGATATTGGAGCGGACCTCTCCTTTCGCAGGAACTCTGCGAAATGCCGCGTAGGCGCCGTCCTTCTCGAGAGGTTGACCGTTCATCACAAACAACCGGATGTCACCATCAACCGCATCCGGGAGGTAACCTTGGGCGATGAGATACCCTTCGCCACTGACTGCTTCAAAAATCTGATTGAGATTGGATTCCTTGCTGGATTTAATTCTGAATACATGTCGGCCTCCCGATCCCTGCAGTGGTTTCAGGATCACACCGCGTTTCTGGCTGTCGATGAAGGCTCTAATTTCGTCCAGGCTTTTCGAAATCAGTGTCGTGGGACGAATAGCCTCTGGGAAGTCCTGGAAATAGAGCTTGTTTTGAGCCTTCATCAGAGTGTCGGGATCGTTCACCGTCAGCACGCCCCGCTCCACGGCAAGTCGCCCGAATATCGCGCCGACATGGGAAGCCCAGGGCCGCTCGTCGGCATCGAGGGAAGGGTCGTTGCGCAAAAACAGCACGTCCACCTCTTTCACGTCAATCGTGTCGACACGCGCCTTGCCCTCATTGAGATCAGCGATGAATGCGTCTCCATTCTTCGGTTTGCCCTCGCTCGGCATCCGTGCGTGGATGGCCAAGCTGTCGTCGGGTCGCAGTACAAAATCCCCTGGTGTGACGTAGCAAACATCATGGCCGCGGGCGATGGCAGCCATCGCCAGGGATGTCGTCGTATAATGGGGTGCCTCGCTTTCGATCGCGTTTACGAAGAATGCTATTCGCATCTAGGTTTCCTTTGGTTGAACCAGGTCGATGGGGCGCAATCCCTGTCTTGCAATGTCAAGTCGTTCGCGGCCTTCCGCAGTCTCGAGAAAGAGCGGATGGACGCACGGCGGCTTGAGCAGTCCGCGCGATGCAAGCTCTTCCATAACCGCGAAATGGGAGGAGGCAATTTTGCCCATCCAGAACGGCTCGAGCGCGCCACCGTGCTTCAGATGATCCAGCACTTGAAGAAGGCCTCTCAAGTAGATCGCATCCTTGGCCAGCCCGCCGCCGCGGTAAACACGCAGTGCAAGGTTGAATGCCCCATAATCGGAGAATTTGTAATTGGAAACGAGCCGACGGAATGTTTCGGCGAAGCTCAGCCCCGAGAGCATGTAAGCGCAAGCTACGACCCTGGCAGCGATCAGCTTGAGCCGCTCGGCAGTCAGCCCACCCGAAAGGTACTCAGCGAAAACCGCCAGCCCCTCCTGCATACCTTCATATCCGGACAATCCGGAGCGAAAGAGCCGCAGTCCTTGAGAGGAACCATTAAAATAGGTGAGGAGATGAACTCCGATTTCATGTGCAAGAAGCGCTTCGACACGTCGTCGGTCCATGCTTGTCGACTTCGAAATCAGGAGGCGATGATTGGTCACCATCAAGCCAGATGGAAGGTCATCGCGAAGCACAATGCTTGCCTTGAAGTCCGGCCAGACCTTTCGGTAACGATTAATCATGGCTTCCGCACGTCGCTCCACATAATCGGCATCAGCGGTGGGAATATCGGAACGCGACTGAAGGTGATCCACCGGATACTCGTCCGCGAGCATTCCGAGGATAGCCTCGGCGTCGAGCAAAAGAGAATGCTCGACCGGACCGTAAAGGGCTCTGCCAAACTCTACGAAGCTTTTGGTCTGGCGTGCAGCAATTAGCGAAAGTTGCAAGTCAACTTCACGCTGCTTTTCCCGGAAGAGGTCGTAGAGGACAGGATCCTCCATTTGGTCAAAGGAGATCGCGAAAAGCCGATGCTTTGCATTTTCGACCTGAGTCGTCAGCGGACGATATAGAAAGGCCGGCTCGCTTTCAAAGCCGGCCAACCTGAATTCGTCAAACGCTTGCCTTGCGTTAATGGGGGTGACGGCAAGGAGAACGTCAAAGAGCGATGCAATTTCGTCTATGCCTCTGTCGACGCGGCTGACAGCATCGACGAAGGCCCGTCTGCCAAGGGACCGATACGACGTAAGTTTGACAAGTTTCCTCGCCTCCAAGAAGGCGCCACACGCGCGGAGCCCGGCATCGAATAGCGTTGAGACCAGTTGGTCGCGGACTTCAGGGTAAATCTCCCTGGATTCGGGCGTCCGGTAGATTGGCGCGAACTCAACACCAAGTATGGCGCAGCCGGGCATGGCCGCAATCTGTGCGTCGATAGTCGATGACGGCATACCCTGCTCCACGACTCTCGGAGTGCGGAACCTGGCCTCGCTCGTCATAATGGCCTTCGAGAAAATCGTCTTCGCTACGCAGGCATTCTTGGACGACCAAACGGAAACCTCAAACGGCGGGAGATAGGGAGCGTCGTCAGTAAGAAACCTATCACGCTCAAGCTCACTGCTACGAACGACGAGGAGGGTCCCAAACTGCTCGGCCGCGACCGCGGCGATCGCCTCGACAATCGACACCACCTGCTGAGGATCAGCTGCAAGGAGATAGGAAGCATTGGCCTGGACCACGGCTTGCGCCACCTCCTCCGCCTTTCCTGTGCTGATATGGACGAAAAGAAAGGGGAGCCGTCGATCGATATGCAGGCGACCACCTTCGGGGAATTCCCTTCGGATCGGTTTGTCGTCGCGAAGCGACTGTTTGACGCCCCACAGCCAATCGTCCTGGGTAGCTGAAGGATGTTTCGTCATGACGTCGACCTCAAAACGCGCTCCAGAAGTGGAACGGCCGCCGTAACCGCGTCACGCAATTCACGAAGTGTCGAGTTGTCTGGCTGACCGGTCCACTCGTCCATGAAAATCTTCTTGAACTCAATAGCGATTGCACAACCGGTTCGCGGATATTGATCATGCACGAACCGCGTCTGTTCTCCCTTTCCTTGAAAGGCAACGTTCTCCCGCACGTCCAGCCGCCTGCCGCCAACTTCCAAGGATCGGAAGTGTTCCATCAACGGCTCGACGACATGGACCCATCGTTCCCGATCCATGGAGAAAGTGCCGATATTGATGTCGGGCGCCTTATCCTGGGGAGTGGGCGTGTACGGACCAGCTCGACGATAATTATAACTATGCACATCCAGGAGAACGAACTGCTTATGGTACCGCTGGATGCCGTCGAGAAAGAAGCGAAGCATCTCATAGTAGTCATCATGGATCAGTAATGACCTACGATGTTCCGACTGCGGAAGATCCCCTTTCCAAACTGTCAGCCCCCATGCCTGCTCGGGGCGGAGATAAACAGCCTGGTCACGGCTTCGGTTGAGATCAACTTCAAATCGGGAACGGTGAAATACAATCTGGTTTGGCAAGCCTCTGATCAAGCTTGCTGTGAATGGGTCTTCTTCCCGAAGACGCTCGACCTCGTTCAAGGCATATCGAGGACTCAGACTTCTCCGAACATGGCTACCGTCATGAATCGCCGTTCCAATAATGGGTGACTGACTTCTCGTGACGCTCCACAGAGGATCGGGATTCTCCTCCTTTGGAACCTCGATCTTCTCTGCCAGGTTAGCGCCTCTGTGCATTGACTCCGCCTCAAGTTACGGGAATCTGTTCGCTAGAGTGATCATCGCCTGACGGGAATGCGCGACCATTGGTCGGCCCCTGAAACGAGAACCCGTCGCTCATCCGGTGGGAATTTTATGCGCAGGCTGAGTTCTGGCCTACCCGTTGACACGCAATCGCCGTTTGGATTCAGACGCCTGCTCGAAGAACGCAGTTGGAGCGTAGCCGGTTCCGCTGGCGGGAAAAATAGCGGTGATGGGAGTGGGCGCCGGCGGTTCCGGACGGGAAGCAGGGAATGCCTCTGTATTTACTGGGAACCCTGAGGCAGGTTGCGAATTTCCAGATGATGAGGATTGGTGCAGTATTTCTCACGATGTCGGAAACCGTCGTATGGCTGGCGGGCCACGGGCTCGCCCTTGCGGCGGCAATCCTCGTCGTGCTGACCTGGTGCCTCGTTGGCTTGGCGACCGGGATGCCCAACAAATTTTTCCTGCTCTCCAACGGCGCCGCCACGCTTGTCACGCTGTTCATCCTGCTCGCGATCCATCATTCACAATACCGCGACATGCACGCTCTTCAGGTGAAGGTCGATGAACTCATCCGGTCGAGCAATGCCAGGAACCACATGATTGGTATCGAGCGACTGGAGACGGAGGAGCTCGTAACATTGCCGACCAACCCTCAAGCTGAAGTCTGACTCAGGCCGCGCTATGCTGCCCGGTTATCAGCAACGTCTTCGACGCGTTTGGGCTCTCTCGACAAGTGTGCTTCTCATCTCGTGAAGTTGCGGCTCGTCCAGCTTCTCAATGCCGACATCCTTGTTCTGGGCATTGGTTGTTAAGTCAGCCCAAGCTTCGCTTGAAGTGCCTTGCCGTCGCGGTTTTTCCTTCTGAAGGACAAAGACCAATAATGGTCGTGCAGGTCTTGATGACGAGTTGCCAATTCTTCGAGTGGCCGAAGACCGCCCGCACACCGCCCGGACAACGACTTGCCAGGTAAGGAGTATCATTTTGTAGCGATCACTACATTCAGCAGGATTCGCATTCGCTATCAACCGGGAGCGGAGTGGACAGAGACCACGTTCGCCTAAGCGAAGGCAAACCCTCGGAACGTTGCACCAAAAAAAGGCTTCCAGCTTTCGCTCTGACTGGGATACGATCGTATCGCGCCACAAGAAAAGGCTCGCCACGAAAAACATGGGACGAGCCTTTTAGGTCATGCCGTTGCTGCCTGTCACGATAACCTTCCGTGACGATGTCACTGTAATCACCATTCATTAAGGGATTGCTAAAACAAAGCCCGCGCGCCGTGAAACTTTCGGTCACCCCTCAGTTCGATCCTCGCAGCGCAACAAGCTGTGGTAGGATCCGCACGCCCTAGCTGGTGTGAAGCTGCTCTTCGAGGATCTGGAGTGCGTCATCCCGTTTGGACCGGGCAAATTCAATATCTCGATGTAGGAACCCGGCTTAGAGCCCTTGCTTCTCGCCGGCACTTTTTCCGTCTGAACTTTGTGAGCGTTCCTCGACCCGTTCGGCGCCTTTCTTCAAATCAGACCCCTTCTCCGCTTCGATCTTCTGCTCTTCCTTGATCGTGTTCCTCCTAAGCCCGCGGGCTGATTCCTTACCTTCTTCGGTAGGAGCTTGTTCGATACCCATGGTCGTACTCCATCGCAATCATCGATCTGATCGAACGCCCATGCCTTTCATTCGTTCCAGATCGTCGAGACGGCGATGGTCACTCTGGGTAATAACTGCGCCCCGAGAGTTTTCCATATCAGCCTCAGTGGTGCGCGCACCGCGCACCACTGACGCGTTGCTGGGAAGTCGTCTCTGTCGCTCCGGTCCTACCGAACCGGCGGTGATGGGAGTAGATTCCGGTGCCATTCTGAATGTTATCATGGCCAATCCGATCATGATTGCGGGCTACAAAGGATGCGGATTCGCCATCTCCGGTGAACGTGCCGGACACGTTGTGGTCGATGCCCCGAGCGCTCAAGGCTGTGAGCCAACATCGAAACGTCTTCTATCCAGCAAAATCAGGAACGGCGGAAAAATATTCTCCTTCAGCCACCGTGATCCAACAGAACTTATCTCGATAATCTCTATAATATTTATAGTCTTTTTGCAATGCGAGGGCCTATGAGCAACAGAGCAATGCAAATCGAAGCGGACGTTCTTGTCGTTGGCGGAGGTCCAGCGGGCTGCTGGGCAGCCTGGAACGCAGCCTCAAATGGCGCAAGCGTCATCCTCATCGAGAAAGGATATGTCGGCACAAGCGGCGCGACGGCGGCGGGCAATACAACGACGATCTATACGCGCGGGGGAACATCCGAACGAGCGGCAACCCTTTATCAGAGACTTCGACTTGGCCATGGTTTCGCCGAGGCCGAACGCATTGAACGCGTGCTTGATCGCACTCTGCAGAATCTCGACCTCCTGGCTGAGTGGGGCTACGACTTCCCAAAGTACGAGGATGGGCGTCCTTACCGTGGCATGCTTCGCGGTCCCGACTACCTCCGGTTCATGCGTCAGAAGCTCATCAAGGCCCGCGTCAAGGTGATCGATCATTGTCCCGTTGAGGAGCTCCTGGTTTCGGGCGACGCGGTCGCCGGAGCGATTGCCCGTTTTCGCCGCACCGGCGAACCGTTGGAAATTCGATCGGGCGCAGTCGTCATCGCAACAGGTGGGTGCGCATTCCTAAGCGGCGCGATCGGCACCAACAACCTCACGGGCGATGGCTACCTTATGGCAGCCGAAGCGGGCGCGGTGCTTTCGGGAATGGAGTTCTCGGCGCAGTACGGGATCTCGCCCGCCTATTCGAGCGTGACGAAGGGTGTGGTCTATTTCTGGGGCACCTTCAGCGACGAAGCCGGGAACGTCCTCAAGGCACCCGGAGACCGACAGGCCGTCGTGGCAAGTGAACTGATTAAGGGTCCCGTCTACGCCATTCTCGACAAAGCCGACGCTCGCCTCCAGGAAGGTTTCCGCAAGGGCCAACCGAACATCTTCGTTCCGTTCGACCGGATGGGCGTCGACCCCTTTACCCAGCGCTTCCCTATTACCCTTCGGCACGAGGGCACCGTCCGTGGGACCGGCGGCCTAAAGATCGACGACCGATCGACGACCACTGTGCCCGGCCTTTTCGCCGCTGGCGACGCAGCCACCCGCCAGGGCATGTCCGGCGCATCGACCGGGGGCGGTGGACCAAATTCAAGCTGGGCGATTGCGACCGGCTCGTGGGCTGGAGAGGACGCCGCCAATTTCGTGCGCTCTCTCGGCGCGACCTGGAAGTCGAGACATGTCCGCCCTGCTAACGAGCGAGCGACGATTGGCCCCGCCACAGCCCATGGAGATTTGGCGGCCGTCCTGCAACAAGCCAAGGAGCAGATATTGCCCTTAAACGGAGGCTATTTCAGGAGCCACGATAGCCTTTCGCGCGCGGCTCAGTCGCTCTCCGACCTGTGGCACGACACAGGATGGCGCTCCGGTCCGGCGGCAAAGGTCCGCGAGGCGGAGGCCCTGATCGCAACGGCACGCTGGGCGACCGAAAGCGCTTTGCTCCGGAAGGAGAGCCGAGGCCTTCAGCGCCGAACCGACTTCCCGGAAACCAACCCTCTCCTGGCTCGCTCGATCGACTCCGGCGGCACCGGAGAAGTTTGGACAACTCTCCAATCTCAGCAGCAATTGAGTGCAGCATCATGATTGAAATCGTCAGCGAGGACCGCTGCATCAAGTGCGACCTTTGTGTCGAAGCGTGCCCCGACAACGTCTTCGATGCCGTGCCCAGCGGCATTCCTGTCATCGCGCGTCAATCCGACTGTCAGACGTGCTTTCTCTGCGAGCTCTTCTGCCCGACGGATGCGCTCTACGTCTCGCCGCTATCGGAGACGATCGAGGGCTCGGCCGAGAGCGAGCTCATGGCCAGAGGCGTCATGGGCAGCTTCCGTCGCGAGATGGGCTGGAAAAATGCGAAGCCACGTGGGACCGCGGGCGACCTGAGCTACCGGATTTTCGAGACCGGAACGATTACCCCCTAATTGGAGAGAAATATGAGACGGCTTCTTTCAACCTTCCTGCTGGCGGCGACCGTGATGTTCGGCGCAGCAACCGCGCACGCGGAGGACGCGCCCGCCACCATCCGCTTCGGCGACGTGGGTTTCGGTTTCGGCACCCCGTTCGGGGTCGGTCTGCAGGCGATCGCCGATGCAAAGGGCTTCATCGCCGACGAGTTCAAGGGCACGCCCACCAAGGTCGAGTTCACCTATTTCACCGGAACCGGTCCGGCGATCAACGAGGCGCTGTCGAACGGTCAGCTCGATTTCGCATCCTACGGCGCGGTACCCAACACCATCGGTAAGGCGAATGGCCTCGACACGGTGATCCTAGCCTCTTATGGCGGAACGACCGTCTTCGGTGCCGCCCGTCCCGATCTCGACATCAAGTCCATCGCCGACTTGAAGGGTAAGAAGGTCGCGATACAGAAGGCGACGATCATTCATTGGGCCCTCATCACCGCGCTCAAGAACGCCGGCTTGTCCGAGAAGGACATCACGATCGTCGACCTCAAGAACGCCGACCAGCTCGCCGCCATTGCGGCGAAGAGCGTGGACGCGGTCTTCGGCGCGGACTTCCTTCTGCCGCTGGAAGACAAGGGCGTCGCCAAAATCTTCTACAAGTCGTCGGAGGCAGGCGCATCGGGCGACGGTTTCGGCGCGTTCCTGGTCACCGACAAGTTCCGCAAGGCGTATCCCGAGGCCACCCAGAAAGTGGTGACGGGCTTCGTCAAGGCTGCGCAGTGGCTGGCCGACGACAAGAACCGCGACGAGGCCTTCAAAATCTGGTCTCGTGCCGGAACGCCGATCGAGGTGATCAGCAAGTCGAACTCGGGCAGCCAACTCGGTCAAAAGTACAATCCGCGTCTCGACGACTTTTTCGTTGCCCGCTATCGGAGCGCAATTGCCTTCAACCGCGATCAGAAGCTGATCCGTCGCGACGTCGATCTCGACGCCTGGGTCGACCGCACCTACGTGGACAACGCCGTGAAGACACTGAACCTTCAGTCGCTTTGGCCAGATCGCTCGGCGGCCGGCGTACTTCAGAACTGATCGGTTATCACATGGCTACGTTCGGAGCTGAAGACGAGTTTTCTGTCGCGCACGCGGCCCCGAACGTGCGCCTCGTAACGATGAAGTCTGTCGTTGGGACCGGGCTCTTGGTCCTGGCTCTGCCCGGCGCGCTGCTCACTCTCTGGTGGGCGGCAACGATCAACGGCTGGGTGTCGCCACAGGTTCTGCCCCAGCCAGACTGGGTCGTTCAGACGTTTCTGGACCTGCTGGCAAGTGGCGACATCCTCGCGGCGGCGGCCGTGAGCTTCCGGCGCATCGCGGAAGGCTTTCTGATCGGAGCCACGCTTGGGTTCTTCTTTGGTCTTCTCATCGGCAAGGCGAAGACGGCCGACGCCTACCTCGGACCGACATTCCGTGCCCTGGCCGCCGTTCCCTCGCTCGGATGGCTGCCGATCCTCATCCTGCTTCTCGGCATTGAAGAGAGCTTGAAGATCGTCATTCTTACGAAGGCTTGCTTCGTGCCGATGGCCATCAGCACTGCCGAGGGGGCAAGAAACATCCCGGCCGGATTGAACGAGGTCGCACAGGTACTAGGGCTTCGTAAGCGAACACGTTTTCTCAAGTTGACGATTCCGGCGATGGCCCCGTTCATCGCGAGCGGTGTCCGGCTTTCGCTCAGTCAGGCGTTTGTATCCCTGATCGTCGTTGAGATGCTCGCAGGCACCGACGGTCTGGGCTATATGATGGTCTGGGGGCGCACCCTCTTCCAGCTCGATATCGTCATTGTCGGCATGATCGTCGTCGGTATCGTCGGCTTCGTGTTGGACATCCTCTTAAAGCGGGCCGAGTCCCTCATACGCAAGGGGAGTGCCGCAAATGGCTGAACCTCTTCTCCGAACAAGATTTCCCCGTGGTGCGGTCGTGCCCATAACCGCGGCGGCGATATGGTGGCTTGCCTCTTCCACGGGCCTCCTCTCCGGGCCTATGGCAGTGAGTCCATTGCAGGTAATCCAGACACCTTTCCTGGACGCTTCGGGTCGCGAACTGTGGGCGGCGCTTTTGGCGAGCATCCTGCGGGTTTTCGCGGGCGGCCTCCTCGGAGGCGTGGCCGGCCTTGTTCTCGGCTACGTCGCTGGCATGTATCGGGCCGCCGGTCTTGGGCTTGCTCCGACCGTTCACACGGTCCGTCAGGTCGCAATGTTCGCCTGGATACCGCTGCTCACCGCGTGGTTCGGCAACGGAGAAGGCACGAAGCTCGTTTTTACGGCACTATCGGCATTCTTCCCACTCTTCCTGGCGACTGAGCAAGGCATCAGACAGGTACCCCAGCCGTTGGTCGAAGCTGCGCACACGCTGGCTCTTCGCCCGACGACCCGCATCCTCCGCCTCTACCTTCCCGCCGCCCTACCGAACATTTACGTGGGCCTGCAGATAGCCGCGTTGTCCGCATGGATCGGCACCATCGGAGCGGAGTATGCGATCGGAAACGGTCGTGGCCTTGGGAGCTACATCGCAAGCGCTCGCGATCAATTCCGCATGGACATCGTGATCGTGGGAGTCTTCGCTCTGGCTGCGGGTGGTTTCCTCCTTTCCTCAGGCATCCGCCTCGTCACTTCGAAACTATCGCCTTGGAACCGAGAAATCTTATGAACGCCCTTTCCATAGAGCATGTGAGCAAGTCCTATGTGCTGAACGGTATTTCGCGTCCGGTGCTGAAGAACGTCAACTTCCAGGTTCGCCGCAACGAGATCGTCGCCATCGTCGGCGCTTCGGGCTGTGGAAAGTCCACGCTGCTCAGGCTGATTGTTGGTCTCGATGACTCTTATCGTGGTTCCATCACACGCGATGGTCTCGACGGTTCAGCTCCCGCAAAGGTGGGTATGGTGTTCCAGGATCACCGCCTGTATCCGTGGCTGACGGTCGAGGGCAACATCGACCTTGCCTTTGACAATACCGACCTTTCCGCGTCGGCCAGACGTCAAAGGGTTCGGCACTACCTCGAACTCGTCGGTCTCGGCGATTACGCCAGAGCGTATCCAAGACAGCTCTCAGGCGGCATGGCGCAACGCGCCGCGATCGCCAGGGCCCTGGCGCAGGAACCTGACATCCTCCTGATGGACGAGCCGTTCGGCGCTCTGGACTCGATTCTGCGGATGCGCCTCCAGGACGAACTGCTGGCGATCTGGGAGAAGAACCGCGTCTCGATCGTCATCGTCACCCACGACGTCGAGGAAGCTCTTTACCTCGCCGACAGGGTTTTGGTCATGGAGCCCAATCCGGGAAGAATCCGGGACGTTTTCGAAGTCGGCTTGCCCAGGCCTCGAGACCGAGGCGGTTTCGGGCTTTCGGACTTGAAGAAGCGCTGTCTGTCCACGCTGGTCTGAATCACGACGCTTCCGATCTCACCGGTGCTGGCGCTCGCTCGAATGGCGAAGTTGTTTAGTGCCTGTAATCTGTTGCTGGAGATGGAAGCGATCCGTCGGTTGGTCGATCGCTGTCACATCAAACGTCGTGAAGAATCCCCCATGGTCGCCCGCCAGCTTGACGGCAAGTTGGCCCGCCGACGGTTATCAAAATACCAGAAGTTCCCCTGGCTCTATCTTCCTGCTATCGTGGACCTGAGGGACGGCTCCATGAGCGAGAATCGCAAGCTGGCCGCAATTCTGGCCGCGGACGTAGTCGGATACAGCCGGCTCGCCAGCGAGGACGAAGAGCGCACCCTGGCAAGGTTGCGAGCACTGCGCAGCGACCTGATCGATCCAACCATCGCCGTGCACAACGGCCGTGTAGTGAAGCGCACCGGCGACGGAGCGCTGGTGGAATTTCGCAGCGTTGTCGATGCGGTGCGCTGCGCCATCGAGGTGCAGAACGGCATGGTCGAGCGCAATGCCGGCGTCCAACAGGATCGGCGCATCGAGTTCCGGATCGGCGTCCACCTGGGCGATGTAGTAGAGGAAAGCGACGGCGATCTGATGGGTGATGGCGTCAACATTGCCTCGCGTCTCGAGAGTATCGCGAACCCTAGCGCCATTTGCCTTTCCGAGGACGCCTATCGCCAGGTCAAGACGAGGCTCGATCTCACCGTTAGCGATCTTGGAGTCATGCAGCTTAGGAACATCGTCGAGCCGATCCGGGTATATTCGATCGGGGCGGGCGCCGCCGCTGAGGCAAAGCCAGGAGGGATCGCCGGCCCCGTTGCGTCGACCGCAATGCCGCCAGAGCTCTCCATTGCCGTGCTGCCGTTCGTCAACATGAGCGGCGATGCAGAGCAGGAATACTTCGCCGACGGCATCTCCGAAGATATCATCACCGCTCTGTCGAAGCTGGCGCAGCTGTTTGTCATCGCTCGTAACTCATCGTTTACTTTCAAGGGCCGGAGCGTGAACGTGCAGGAGGTGGGGCACAGCCTCAACGTGCGCTACGTGCTGGAAGGAAGCGTCCGTAAATCAGGCAACAAGGTGAGGATCACGGCGCAGCTCATCGATGCGATCACTGGCGGGCATCAGTGGGCCGAGCGTTTCGATCGCGACCTGACCGATATCTTCGCGGTGCAGGATGACGTCACGCAGCAAATCGTCGGCGCTCTAGAACTCAAGCTGACGGCTGGGGACAAGCAGCGGCTCGCGAGCGAGCAGACACAAAATCTGGAAGCCTATGACTGCTTCCTGCGGGGCCGTGAACACATGTGGCGGCTGACGAGAGAGCAGAACATTCAGGGCCGGCATTTGTTGCAACGCGCCATCGATCTGGACCCGAAATTCGCCCCGGCCTACGCTTTCCTCGCCGTCACGCATGGGCTGGCCTACATCAACAAGTGGAGCCGATCACCGTCGAAATCGTTGGAACAGGCGATCGAGGCTGCGGGGCGGGCGGTGGCGCTCGACGATCGATATCCGTATGCACATTGGGCGCTGGGCGTCGTCAACTTGTACCTGCGACGGCTTGACGTGGCCATCCGCGAGGCTGAGTGCGTGATCACGCTTGCTCCCAATCTTGCCGAGGGCCACGAGACCCTCGGCAACGCGCTGCACTATTCGGGCAGGTCCGAGGAGGCCCTCGTCTGTTTCGATCGGGCAATGGCCCTGAATCCATATTATCCGGACATTTTTCTGCACTTCCACGCGCAGGCGATGTTCCAGTTGGGCAGGTACGAGGAGGCCGTTGTCATCCTGAAGCGACGGCTTGTCCGTAATCCAGCCACCGACATCTCACGCGTGTTGCTGGCGGCGAGCTATGGTCACTTGGGTCGCTTCAAGGAGGCGCGCGTGGAGTGGGAGGAAGTGTTCCGGATCAATCCCGATTATTCCCTGGCGCATAGGCGCAAAGTGCTGCCCTACAAGAACCCTGCCGATTTTGAGCGCATTGTGGACGGCCTGCGCGAAGCTGGCCTCATTGAGTGATTGACACCCGGAATGGATATCAATCTCGGTCAGGGTGTTTCATTCGAGGTGCCGCAAGTCCTCGCCGAGTTCGCGACGGGATGCGATCGGGAGGTCATCTACGCATAATTCGCTGACGTACCCTTTCATCAGAAGCCAGAATCTAAAGCGGCCTAGTTTTGAAGCTATCCGGTCCGCACACCGGCTTCCGATCGAGAACAAATTTCAGCTCTTAGCTTAAGGCTATTGGTGAAAAGACGAAGGCGCTGGATAGCGGTCACTTTCTACGCCGATCCGGACTCGGTAAACCTGAAATGCCGCTGAGGGAAACATGGCAGAGACTGCGGACATCCCTTTCGTCTGCTGGTCCGGATCGCCACCGGGTCGCCATGTAGGCATGCTTGATGCGCTGCTTAGTCGCGTTTGAGGCTTAAACGGTTGGTCCGCGGAGTAGGATTCGTGGCGTTCCACCCACCCGTCCGCCAAATCTCATTGAGGTAATTGCGTTATTTTGAGTTTTTCGCTAGCGATATCACGTTATCATAACGCTCATTGAGCTTCTCGCAGCTAGCTGGAACTTTTCTCGGCGCAATAAGTTCTTCCCAGCGTAGCGATCCCCAATACGCTACAAGGACCCATGCATCGCCCAAATGCTGGTCCACAGTAGGCCCGGCGGGATCCCCTCCCTGCCGGGCTTTCGCGTGCTCATCACAGGGAACCCAAGCACGGCCAGCAGTTCTGGGAATGATTGAGCCAGCGCAAGCTGGAGCCCCGTCCCAACTAGTGGCCCAATGAAAGGCGCATGATGTGCCGGGGCTTTTCCATTTCGTATGTGTCTGACTGCTCATGGATTTTTGCACTTTGAACACGTCAGATCGCAACTATATCCTGACATCCAACGGTAAACGGAGGGCGATACCGATGAAACTCATGTTTCTTCTGGCCGCGGCGCTGGTTTCGGTCGCTGCGCTTACCGCCTGTCGCAGCGCAGTGCCTGGCCCCCATGTCAGTCGGCAGGAAATCCCTGCTGGCAGCACAACCGTCAGAGCCGGCATGCTGAACGCCAAGCGACAGCAGCAGGAGCAGCAACAGCCGCTTACCAACTTCGAGACGCGTTGCCGTCAGATAAGCGATGCCATTCGTTGCAAGACGAACTGATCACTAGATGGCGGGCCAACCACGCGAAACCTTGTCGGCATTACGTCGACCGAACGCAACTTCACTCGTCTCGGCCCCGTGGGCTAGCCGCGACAAAACCACTCGGCCTATTGATCACCACGAGCTGAAACCCCAGTTCCGGGCGCAATCGATATCAACTCTCGTGATTCCAAAATGCCAATCTTCGAAAATACTGCACGGATAAGCTGTGCAGACGCGTCCGGACGCCACCTCGTTATACTCGAACAACGAAAATTTTCGTCATCTCCGCCGAACGGCAAACCTCAAGTCCCCATCATCGACTACATGACCGAGGACGGCCAAGTCGCGAACAAGATCGACGATGAGAACTTTCTCCTGCTCCTCACCGATGAAATCTTCCATCGCACGTAGGTCCGCGTCACCTGGAACTTTCGTTCATGTCGCTCGTTTGAGGCTCCCAGCGAGCGGAGTTGTTGGCTTAGCCAGCGGGATACGGGCATGCTGGCGTTGGTCGATTGAGACGTGGGCAGTAAATCGCCGACAACGTCAACGGGTGGCTGATGATCGCGTTTCTGGACTTTGAAGCTTCTTCGCTCGAAAAGACAAGCTATCCGATTGAGGTTGCATGGGTATTCGAAACCGGTTTGTCGAGAACTGCGCTTATCCGACCGCTTGCAACGTGGACGGACTGGTCCGCTAAAGCTGAGGCGATGCATGGTATCTCGCGGGAGCTACTAATGTCCAAAGGGATCCCCGTTGGTCTAATTGCGGAGGAGATGATTGAAACATTGTCCGGACACCGGCTCTATGCAAGTGCTCCATCGTGGGATGGCAAGTGGTTGAGCGTTCTTTTGCGCGGCGCAGGACTCGCACGGCACGCCCTTCGCCTAAGAAAATCGGATGAAGCTTTCGTTGAGGCAGCGCGCGATGGGCTCGGAGCGAGCTGCACGGACGCTCAAATCGTCTCTTTGGTCGAAAACACTCTCAAAACCGTGCGAAGCCCAGACCGCATACATCGCGCAATGCCGGACGCTGTGCTCGAGCTCGAGCGCTGGAGGGCAGTTAAAGCTGCTGTATTGTCGACTGGAGGCAGCTGAGAACGGTCGGGTTGCCTGAAAAGATATCCGGTAAGTCTGATCTCCGCGGGCCATAGCCGAGATGGATGATTGCATGCCGCGAGCGATCCAAATGCCAAGGCTACAGGCGTCTTGCTAGGACGGCGCCTGCAGGCGCTATTCGAGAACCTCCCGGCGAAGCCAAACGACGAATGAACGCTCGAATAGCTTCCATGGTCGAAGCACGTCCGCGCTGCGCCCGGAACGCCGGCCCCCAATGGCATGCCTGACGCAAGACGCGTACCCCGTGCCAGGTTGAGCCGGAACAAGCAGCCTTCCCTGTCGTTCCGGCTAATCGTCAGTTCGAGAGAGTTATGTCATTGTCGGCAACTGGATGGTTAGTTGTGCTCGTCAGACGGAATGACGCGATTTACACGGTCGCATCAGTTAAAGACGCGCTAAATTTATTGTTCTCAGATTGGCCAGAATACCTTCGAGGGCGTCGAGGTGTGCCCTTTGATCAAAGTGCACGACAAACAGATGTCGGTGAACTTGCCCCAGGGAGTTCATAGCCGCTGACGGAGTTTCCGGGCGGCGTTATGGTGGCAAGCGGGGGAACGAGGGTCTTTACACTTTGAACGCCGAGAACAGATGGGATCTCATCGAGCTGTTTCAGGTTCCCATCGAAAATCAAGCCGTATATTTAGTTTTCCCAATATGCCTTTGGGCGTAGACTTCCGTCCTTGCCAACGAAAAAAACCCCGCTGAAGGAAGCGGGGTTGGAGTTGTTGAACCCCAGAAGTCGCGGTTTCAGGGGCAATAGAGCGTTGAGGCTTCGCGGCTGGGAAGATGCGCAAAGCCCGACCCCGAACGTATGGCGCGCGCGTTGGTTCCCGCTCTTTTGATTGAATCCCGCGCGGCACGCCTGCCTTTGACAGGAGGCCCACACTGGAGGGTAACGCGGGGCGCCAAGTTTCCCATGGCTTGTGCGTTTAGGCTTCCGGGGGTCCGATCCCGAAAGCACGCTTATTTTAGAACCCTACGTTTAGTGCGCCTAATTAAATCTGATGCCGCCGAAAAAAGGCCCCTGCTGGGGGAGACTGTAGGTAGGGGCCAAAAGTGCACGTGTGTTTTTGGGCGATGACAAACCCATAAACACGGCCCACATTTTAGAGTGATTTCTCTTATCCCACTAATACGTCTTTCGGCCAGCCCCGCCCCTCGGCGGTCGCCGAGGGGGGGCTTTGAGGGGAATGGCCCATAGGTTGATCGCGAGGGGCCGAAGTTCCCCGTACGCCTGCGGGGTTTCCTTTTGTCCCAAGCCCCGAAAGCCTGCCAATATTAAACCCCCACCTGTAGTTCCGCTAATGTATTCTTTTGCCGTCCCCCGGCCGGTCGCCGGGGGGCTTTGAGGCGGGCTTTGAAAAGCAGCCCTATGCGGAGGGGTGTAACAGCAGGGCCATACTCTCCTCGGCTTGGGGTGCCTCCGGCTCACAACTCCGGAAGCCTCCTCATTCTACAGACTTGTGTTTGGTGTCGATGCGGCGCATCAGATGGGAATGCACATTCTCCCCGACGATCAGGCCGAGATGCGCAAGGCTGGTTGAAAGAAAAGAACCCCGCCGAGGAAGGCGGAGTTGAATTGGGGTCAATGCGGCGGAACCGGACAGTGCTAGGAGATTCCACCGACTCCCCAACGCGGCGAAATCGTCCCGGTTCCCGTTTGGCATGAAAAAAGCCCCGCTTGTGGGGGGCGGGGCCTTTGACGTGACGAAAGGTCAATAGGCAAGAGGGCTTTCGCCTCCTGACGCAAGGACAACGGTCATCCTTTGATGCGGTTCCGGTTCGTTATCGTACGGTTGGCATGAAGGAGACGTGAGGTATCCTCCGACTGAGAACCCGCAACTGATTACCGGGAAGAAGTTCGATAGCCTTGTCATGAGTTAGCTTGATCAGCCCATCCATGATTTCGGTTTCGGTAAACCCTTGAGCCATCACTGCATTCAGAGCGACGGCATCGGCCGTTTCCAAGGCGCTCGACGCCATCGCAGACCTTCCGGTCATTCCCAGGGAGATCGAGGATATCCTAACGATCACGGCATCAGAGCGGAAGCGCTGGCTCGAAGACGGCCGCCTGCCCAGCGCTGGAACGCGAACGGTCAGGTTGCAGGGGCGCGCAAGGAAGATCACCTTTCACGTATTCGACCCCCGTGTTGTCGAAGATCTTCTCGACCGTGGCGCTGTGGACGAATGGCGCGAGGACGACGCTGCGGCTAAAGCGGAAAATCGCAGACGGGCCGCGTATCAGGCGAAACTGACGCGCTCGCTGAAGAAAAAGAAACGACCGAACGACCCGATGAAGCCGCAACCGGGTTAAGCGGATGGGACGAGTTCGGGATCGCCGGCCTCCTTCGGTAGTGCCATCGCGCTATCGCGTCAGTGGACGTTCCGAGCCTGACCCGCAGGCATCGGCTTGTCGCGTGGATCCGGTCCGCACCATGGGAACGAGGGATCCAACGCTGTGTGGCTCATCATCGGCCTATCCTCCAGCATCACAATGACAAACTGCAATCTACGCCGGTCGGATTCTCAGATCGGCTGGTGGCCGGGGCTACGCCCAGTTCGAGAACGGCATCGCCAGTCAGAACGAGCCGCTGCTGAAGTCTTGTTTTGCGTGCCACGCCACGCTGGATCGGTCAAAGGACTTCGTGTTTAGCCACTACTCGCGATAGGTGGCCGACGGCATCGACCAGCTCCTTTGATGGAGGCAGCCATTATCGCTCGCTGACAATACATGTGCGGGTTGAGCTTCTCGGCAAAGCGAGTGCCGGCGGACTTCTTCTGGCTCCATCAGGGCTTCAAATCCAGTAGTGCCCGACCGCTACCATCCATGGCGAACGGAACAGATTCATGCTGGTGCGCAACCAACCATCGGGCATCGCGCTTCACCAGCCCGAGCGTCAGCCGGAACCAGAGATCAACCTTTGTCCCGTCCGTCTTCGTACCCGTCATATGGACCAGCCCGCTCCAAAAGGCTACGTCGACGCCGATTGTCAGCTTTGCATCCTGGACTTCACCGCCGATCGGACTATCCCAGGTGTCGAACCAGGCTTGGAGACCAGCCTCGTCCTTTCCGTGGTGAACGAGCGGCGGCGCCAGCGAGAACTCGACAAAATCCTCAGCATCGTAGGACAGTGCATCCTTGGCGTTCTTTTTCCCGATCGCGGTCGCGCGCATCATCAAAATCGCTGCAATTGCTTCGTCGTCGCTGGCGTTGGCTTTTTCATCGTTCACTTCGGATCCTCCTTTTCTCACCAAAGACGGACAAGTGCCGAGCTATCCGACATCGGCATTGAAAATTTGTGGGATCGTGCGCGCGTTCTAGGGCATGAGCGATCGAAAAGTGCCAAACTCCGCGTAGCGAAAGCCGCATTGATGCCAGTTGGATTGATGGAACGCGTGAGCCTGTCGCATGACGTTCCGGTGCCATTGCCGCCGCATTGTCTCACAAGCCGGCTTGTCGAGGCGGGGCTGAAAGCTGGCGATTATCGTGTCGGTCGGCATTGCTGCTGGAAACAAGGATTTCCTACAAATATCATTCCTGTATCGGTCCGGGTGCTTAGACGATGGCGCCTGTTCGAATTGGCCAAGGGCTCCACCAAGCCCATGGCCCGCGACCACAAGAGCTGCACCGGCGATACTTCCATGTCGCCAACCGCGAGTGACACTCAATTAGACGTCGTCTGGCAGTGAAGTGTGCCGTTCCTTTGGTGGCAACGGAGCCGATCAGTTTGACTGGCACCGCAAGTCGTTGTTCCCGACCGACCGACGACGACGTCAAGAGCTTGTGAGGACATCTTCGGCAGTTGCGGATGAGGTCAATTCCAGTATCATTGCTGGAGCATGCATTAGGCTCGAAGCCGGCTGTGGAGGACAGATGGAAGCGTTCGTCCCTCGTCTAACAGAACTCGCCCATGGTGGCGGTTGCGGCTGCAAGCTCGCGCCCTCGGTCCTCCAGACCCTGCTTGCCGGTCAGCCGACAATGCTGCCCTTCATGCAGCTTCTCGTCGGCAGCGAAACGGCCGACGATGCGGCGGTCTGGCAGATCGACGACAAGACCTGCGTAATCGCCACTACGGATTTCTTCATGCCGGTGGTCGACGATCCGCGCGACTTCGGCCGCATTGCGGCGACCAATGCGATTTCAGACGTCTATGCCATGGGCGGGCGGCCGATCATGGCGCTCGCCATCGTCGGCATGCCGATCGGTAAGCTGGCGCCGCAGACCATCGCCAAGATCCTGGAAGGTGGCGCCAGCATCTGCGCCGATGCCGGGATTCCCGTCGCGGGCGGCCATTCGATCGATTCCGTCGAGCCGATCTACGGCCTCGCCGTCATCGGTCTTTGCCATCCGGACGAACTTCGCCGCAACAGTGGCGCCCGCGCAGGCGACGCGCTGATCCTCACCAAGGGTCTCGGCGTCGGTATCTATTCGGCGGCACTGAAAAAGCAGGCGCTCTCACTCGCCGGCTACGACGAGATGATCGCCTCCACCACACTGCTCAACCGGATCGGCGCCGAGCTTGCCCGCGATCCAGATGTCCACGCACTTACCGACGTCACCGGCTTCGGCATTCTCGGCCACGGTCTGGAAATGGCGCGCGCCTCCGGGGTGACGTTGTCGATCGCGCTTTCGCGCCTGCCTTTCCTGCTGGAGGCCGAAGCGCTGGCGCGCGACGGTTTCGTCACTGGCGCCTCGCGCCGAAACTGGGAGAGCTACGGCGCCGAGGTCTCCCTGCCCGAGGAACTCAGCGACTGGCGGCGCGCGCTTTTGACCGACCCGCAGACATCTGGCGGGCTACTGCTCGCATGTGCCCCAGAGCGGGCGGACGCGATCGCAGGCACGATCCGCGATGCCGGCTATTCCTTCGCGCGGGTGATCGGCCATGCCGAGGCGGGAACCCCAGGGATCACGGTCACCGGCTGAGGGTCCTGCCGGAAGAGCGACAAGGAGAGGTCAGAGGGAACCTGCTCACCTCGTAGAGCGTTTGCGCTGCATGACGGTCCAACCCGGGAAAGATGCCATGCGCGACCTGAAACCGCCGCAACAAGCCGCAGCCCTTGCAGCCGCCCTTTCATTGCTTCTGCTTCTGCCGGCTGAGCTGAGTGCTCAGAACCAGCCTGTCCCCTGCCCCACCGCCGCCGGCAAGGCGCAACCGGCAACGCCCCCCGACCGCGCCAGCGCCGACGGCACCGCGCCTGGCAACGCCGGATCGACCGGCTGGACCGGTGGAACGGGCGGTGCCCACATCGGCACCAGCCCGCACGGCGCGACCGAGCACTCCAAAACCTGGCAGCCGCCAACCGCGCGGGGACTCGATCTGGCGATGGAGGTGCCGCCAGAGTCGAAGGATCCCCCGAATAATGGTTGTTGAATGATAGCCTTGAGGGGCTTCCTGCCGCACGGCCTCGGCGCGATGGCACGCCGGCGCTCCAAGTCTTCTCCCCCTTATGCTGAGATGGCCGGCAGGCCAGAAGGAGTTCACACACGATATCGGGAACATGACAAAGAAAGGCTGGCGGAAGAGAATGGGAGTCGAACCCACCCGAGACAGCCTCGCTGCCCCACCCGGATTTGAAGTCCGGACGCCCCACCGGGGACGATGCTCTTCCGTTACTCAGGCGCCGCTTGGAGGCGGCGCAATGTCTTCCGTGGCTGGCTCGCGATAGAGGTCGAGCCGGTGCGGGTTGACGCGGCGCAGATCCCCGCGGCGGAATGTGATGCCCTGGCGATCGAAGAATTCCAGGATTTCAATGGCAACCTTTCTACCGTTATTGACGCGGTCGCGGAAGAGGCCGGCGGTAAAACCGTCCGCTTCAGCCCTTGCCGCGACATCGGCGATGATCTCGACCATTTCGGCCGTGGCCGTGCGCGTGAAGAAATGGTCGTGGCGGATTTCGTCGACGCGACCCAAGCGAGCGGCGAGCTTCAGCACCCGCCGCAGGGTGCGCTCGTCCTCGCCGAGCATTTCGGCGAAATCGCGCACGCGCGGTGGCCGAAAGCGCCCCTCTCCTTGAAGATGCGGCAACAGTGCTTGATAAAGCCCTTCCTCCTTCTCGCTCAGCTGCACGACATGGCCGGGCAGCCGTACGAAGGCGCCTTCGAGCGCCAGCCGGCCCGCCGCCTGCTCCGAGCGCAGCGCCTCCAGAAATGCCGGTGCTGGCAGCCGCGGCATGACCTGGAGCCGCAGCCGCTCGCGGCCGATCCCCTGCAGGTCCGGATTGTCGGCATGGAAGACTGAGAGCCGTCGCTCGACGTCCTCGGAAAAGGCGTGCCGTTGCGCGGGGGAAAGCGCGAGGCGTGCCGGCTGGGTGGCGACGATGTGAGCCGAAGCCGCAGAGGTCGCCGCCTGCAGTGCCTCCTCGGACAGCGCGCGATCGCGGGCAAAGGCGTCGAGATCGACGAGGTGAGGCGCGACGGCAAGCAGGCCCGCCAGCGCATCGGCCGCATTGCCGAGACCCGCTGCGTCAAGCACGGCCAGCCGCTCGGGCGCGCGGCGCTTGCGCAACGGCGCACGCAGATCGAGAAACCGGCCACCGCCGATCGTGCGCCTGGCGGAGACGTCGCGTAGGATGAAGCGATCGCCGACAGCGGCGGCAAGCGGCCGGTCGAGCACCAGCTGGACCTTCGCCCGCTCGCCCGGCTTCACCGGCCCCTCGAGCGGCACGATACGGACGTCCGCTTCGGCGCTGCCGTGATGCAGCCGGGCAGGCGCCCACTCGCCGACTGGCTTTGCCTCGCTCGCAAGCACCAGAAGTTCGGCGTCGATCCGCTCGGCCGGCGCGTGCAAGACGGGATCGACCGCCATATCGCCACGGCCGATCGCCTGCTTGGATATCCCCTCGCCCGCAAGGTTCAGCGCGCAGCGTTCGCCAGCGACGCCTTGCGGCGCGGCGCGGTTCTGCGCGTGGATGGAGCGTACGCGGGCGTGGAGGCCAGCAGGCGTAACCGTCACCTGATCGCCGACCGAAACAGAGCCCGACAGCACCGTGCCGGTGACCACTGTACCGGCGCCCGAGAGCGTGAAGCAGCGGTCGACGGTAAGCCGAAAGCTGCCGCCGGTAGGCCGAACGCGTGTGTCCATCTCGGCCATCGCCAGCCTGACCTTGAGGTCCGCGATGCCTTCGCAGGTCACGATCGAAACGGCGATGACCTCCGCCTCCGAAAGGCCGGTCAATGCCAACATGGCCTGGATGTCGGCCGTCGCCGCTTGACGGCGCGCGGCGTCGGCGAGATCCGCCTTGGTGAGCGCGACGATGCCACGTGTCACGCCGAGCAGATCGAGGATGGCCAGGTGCTCCAGCGTCTGCGGCATGATGCCGTCGTCGGAGGCAACGACGAGCAGCGCATAGTCGATCCCTCCGGCGCCGGCCAGCATGGTATGGACGAAGCGCTCATGTCCGGGCACGTCGACGAAACCCGTGGTGCGCCCTTCAGCAAACTGCGCATAGGCAAAACCTAGATCGATGGTGATGCCGCGCGCCTTTTCCTCCTTCAGTCGGTCGGTATCGACGCCGGTCAGTGCCCGAACGAGCGTGGTCTTGCCGTGATCGATATGCCCCGCCATGCCGATGATCATGAGGCGGCTCCGAAGGCGGGAGCCACACACCTCTGCTCTGCCGGGCGTCCTTGCATGAAGCCAGGGCTGCATTCTTGCAGCAATCCCTCCCCTCGCGGGGGAGATGTCACGAAGTGACAGAAGGGGACACTCCTGAAACGACTCTCAATCCAGCCCATGGCCCACCCGCGAAAGGCTGTCGAGCAAACCCGCCTCGTCGGACAGACACCGCAGATCGAGGACGAGCGCGCCCTCGGTCAGCCGGCCGATCACCGGGCGCGGGAGGGATCGGAGGGCGGCCGCCAGAGCCTCCAGCCGGCTGCCGCTGTTGCCGGCGATCCTCAGGCCGGCGCTTGGGATGGTGTCGACCGGGAGCGCGCCAGAGCCGATTTGACTGCGGCAGGCGCGGGTTTCCACCTGCAAGCCACGCTCTGCGACGATCGCAGCAACGGCAGGCCGCAGCCGTTCGGCTTGGGCGCGGATCTCCTCCTCGGGGCGCGAGAGCATGCGCAAGGTGGGCAGGCGCTCGGCCAGGCGGTCGGGGTCTCGATAGAGCTTCAGCGTTGCCTCGAGCGCCGCGATGCGGATCTTGTCGAGGCGCAGCGCCCGCTTCAGCGGATTGCGGTTGATCGCCGCGATCAGGTCCTGCCGCCCGACGATGAAGCCGGCCTGCGGACCGCCGAGCAACTTGTCGCCGGAGAAGGTGACGAGATCGGCCCCGTCGGCGATCGCCTCGCGCACCATCGGCTCGCGGGCAAGGCCAAAGTGCGAGAGATCGACGAGCGTGCCCGAGCCGAGATCGTTGACGACCACGACTCCCGCCTCGCGAGCGATCGCGGCCAGATCTGCGCCGGACACCTCGGCGGTGAAGCCCTCAATGCGGTAGTTGGATGTGTGCACCTTGAGGATCAGCGCCGTGTCCGGGCCGATCGCCTTGCTGTAGTCGCGTGGATGGGTGCGGTTGGTGGTACCCACTTCGACGAGGCGCACGCCGGCGCGCTCCATGATGTCAGGCATGCGGAAGGCGCCACCGATCTCGATAAGCTCGCCGCGCGAAACAATTGCCTCCCGCCCCACTCCCACGGTGCCAAGCGCGATCAGCACAGCGGCGGCATTGTTGTTGACGATGGTCGCGTCCTCGGCGCCTGTGAGGTCGCATAGCAGCGCCCGCAGGTGGCTGTCGCGCTCGCCGCGCTTGCCGGTATCAAGGTCGAGTTCCAGCGCCGCCGCCTCGCGCATGGCATCCACCGCGGCGGCAACCGCCTCTTCAGCAAGCAGCGCACGGCCGAGATTGGTGTGCAGCACCGTGCCCGTGAGATTGAAGAGTGGGCGAAGGTTCGAGCGGTCGAGATACTCTAGCCTTGAGAGCAGTGAGGCGAAGACGTCGCCGGGCATCGGCAGGGTGCCGCCGGCGCGCACTCCCTTGCGGATCTCGCCAAGCAGGGCGCGCAGCGCATCCGTCACCATGGAGCGACCATGGCGCTCAATCAGCGGGGCGACATCGGGAACGTTGAGCATCTGGTCGACGGAGGGCAGCGCCCGCAGATTGGCAAGCTCGTGCATTGGCTTAGTACCCCGCAAGGAAGGGGTGGAACCCGGCGCGCCGGTAGCCGGTGTCCTTCATCAGGAGATCGAGCCCAAGGCTCGCCACGTCGTCGGCGACGGCGTCGAGCGACGGGTTCTTGTTCTGGTAGAGGATCTTCATCCAACTCTGGCAGCCATCGCAGACCTCCGCCTTCACCGTCGCGTCCTCCTCGCCGGCCTCGACCGCCCGGTAGCCGATGCCCTTGGTGGAGCCGCAGGCGAGGCACTTGACGCGAACCTCGTTCCAGGAGGTGGCACAACAGGCGCAGACGGCATAGCGCACACCCTCGACGCCGTGCACGCCTGTCACCACGGAGGCGACGGGCTTGCCGCCGCAGGCAGGACAGAGGCCGACGTGAACCGGCACGAGCCGTTCGGCATCCAACGTTGCGGCAAGGCACACGGCATGGACCTGCGTGGCGGCGGCGACAAAGAGATGCTCGGCAAGGTTCTCGTCAGTAAGCGTATCGGACAGCACATTGGCCGAGATCTCGCCTGTCTTCTCCTCCCCCACAGCCCGCAGGGCGGCAAGAGCGGCAGCGGCGGCAGCGGGCATCTCCAGCACGCCGACCGCTTCAAGAAACTGCGACAGCGTCTCGCGATAGGCCGCCGTTCCGGCCATAGCCCGGCGGTCGATCGGGGGCATCGCTCCCTCGCGCGCCCGTTCGATCGCGTCGGCCGGGATCGGCTCAACCGGCGACAGGCTGTCGGCAAGGCTTGCCTGGATGCGGGCAATGCCTGCCATGAAGAGAAGATAGGGCCGCAGCCGGCTAGCCTGCGCCAACGCCTCGAAGCGGGCGGCGCGCACTCGAAACGTCGCCGCCGGATTGGGCGTGAAGGCGAAGCGGGTCTTGGGGATGCGCCCGATCGTTAAGGGATCAGGCTGAATGGAAGATGCGGACATTTGACCTCGCGGACCAACCGGCCAAGTTTTAGAAAGCCCCTACGCGTCATTCACGATGCCAGTTGTAACACCCCCTCAGCCCTGCCGGGCCTCTCCCCCACAAGGGGGAGATTGGCTGGGGGGCGGATGGCGTCCTCTCCATCTACCCTTGTGGGGAGATTCACGAAGTGACAGAGGGGAAATGTTTCCAGCACAACCGTCAATACGCTCATTCTGCCGGATCGATCCTCCCCCGTCCAGCGAGTTCCTTCAGCCATTTGCGGTGATGCCGCCAGGCCCAGCCGCCGGTGACCGTGCCGCGGGTCATGGCGCGTAACGTTCCTCGTGTCCAGATTGCCGCGTATACGTGCAAGATAAAGAGCAGGATGATCAGCACAGCGCTGATCGAATGGATGAGGATCGCGACGCGTCGGAGCTCAATCGGCGTCGTTTCGCCGAAATATTGCTCCCAGATCAGAAGGCCAGTCGAGATCAAGACGATGATGAAGAAGGCCATGCCCCAGAAGATCAGCTTCTGGCCGGGATTGTACTTGCCCATTTCCGGCAGCCGTTCCTCGTGTCCACCGACAACGTCGCCGATCTGGGAGGACCATTGCACGTCGTCCCGGTTCGGAAGATTGGCGCGCCAGAGTTGCGCGAAGAAGATGAAGAAAGAGAAGAAAAGCACGACGCCGATCCAGGGATGCAGCATTCGCGCATTCTGCCCGCCGCCGAAAAAACCCGTCAGGAAGTACAGCGAGGGGTGAAAGAACGACAGTCCGGACAGCGCGAGCAGGATGAGGCATGTTGCAGTGATCCAGTGGTTCAGCCGCTTGGCCGGTCCGTAGCGGCCGACAGTGATCGGCGGCCCCCGGTGGATTTTGTCTTCCGGGCTCAAGTCTCTCGGCTCGCTCATGTGTCCTCCTCGCGGGTCTCCGCTTGGTCGACGAGGCGCCCGGCATTTTCCTCGTCCTCAGCCTGCACGCGGTTAGGCTTGGCGAAGACACCGTGCAGGATCGCGCCGGCAGCGGCTAGCCCCATGACGGCAAGGCCGGCATATTTGGCGACGCCCTTCCAGACCTGGACAACCGGCGAGATGCGCGGATTATCCGGCAGGCCCGCATAGATATGTGGCTTGTCGGCGTGATGGAGCACATACATGACGTGGGTGCCGCCGACACCCGGAGGGTCGTAGAGGCCGGCATTGTCGAAGCCGCGCGACTTGAGATCCGTGATCCGCTCCTCGGCGTGCGCCTTCATGTCCTCCTTGGTGCCGAAGACAATTGCCTGTGTGGGGCATGCCTTGGCGCAGGCGGGTCCCTGCCCTACCGCCACGCGGTCGGAGCAGAGCGTGCATTTGTAGGCGCGATGATCGACCTTGGAAATGCGCGGGATGTTGAAGGGGCAGCCGTCCACGCAATAGCCGCAGCCGATGCAGTTTTCGTGGATGAAGTCGACGATGCCGTTCGAATATTGCACGATCGCGCCCGGCGCTGGGCATGCCTTCAGGCAACCCGGATCGGCGCAATGCATGCAGCCGTCCTTGCGGATCAGCCATTCGAGGTTGTCGTTGTCCGGATTGACCCACTCGGTGAAGCGCATCAGTGTGAACATGTCTGCAGTTAGGTCGTGCGGATTGGTATAGGTCCCGACATTCTCTTCCATGACGGGGTTGGTGTCGTTCCATTCGATGCAGGCGGACTGGCAGGCCTTACACCCGATGCATTTCGACACGTCGATGAGCTTGGCAACGGGGGTGAGCTGCCGGATAGGCGCCGGCAGTCTCGAGGTCGCCGACCGGCGGATGAGATCGGCTTCGGTGAGGTTCGCCTCCATCGGCTGGACCGGCGGATTGCTGACGGCGGTGCGCGGGCTGTCCATATCCATTAGGCAATCCCCTCCCTGTCCTTCGGCGCCTTCGAGGGCTCGATGTTGACGAGGAACGCCTTGGATTCCGGCGTCTCGATATTGGCATCTCCAACGAAGGCCGCAAGGGAATTCGGACCGAAGCCCTTCCTTGCCGCGCCGGTGAACCCCCAATGCAGCGGAACACCGATCACATGCACCGTCTTGCCGTCGCAGGTCAGCGGCCGGATACGTTTCGTCACCATGGCCTTGGCCTTGACCGAGCCGCGCTTCGACCAGACCCGGACCCAGCCTCCGTTGGTGATCCCCTTTTCCTTCGCGAGTTCCTCCGAGATTTCCACGAAGAACTCCGGCTGCAGCACTGAATTGACGCGATTGTGCTTGGTCCAGAAGTGGAAATGCTCCGTCAGCCGATACGACGTGCCGGCATAGGGAAACTCGTCCGACGTGCCGAGTTGCTTCAGGTCCGTTTCGAAGATGCGGGCGACGGGATTGCCGCGCATCTTCGGATTGAAAACGTTGGCGACGGGGGATTCGAACGGCTCCATATGCGCCGGGAATGGACCGTCACGCATCAGCCCGCGGGAGAAGAGCCGCGCCGTGCCCTCCTGGTTCATGATGAAGGGGCCGACGTCGCCGGGTTTGGCATTGGGCGCGATGTCGGGCACATCGTAGCCCGACCATTTCGTGCCGTCCCACTCGATGATTTTGCGGCTCGGGTCCCAGGCCTTGCCTTCAAGATCGGCCGAGGCGCGGTTATAGAGTGTGCGGCGGTTGAGCGGCCAGGCGAAGGTCCAGCCGAGATAGGCGCCCGTCTCGTCGGGATCATGGTTGTCGCGCCGGGCCATGTTATTGCCCTGCTCGTTGAAGCAGCCGGAATAGATCCAGCAGCCACACATGGTCGAACCGTCGTCCCTCACCTGTGAGAAGTTCAGGAGCTGCTTGCCGGCAGGCACAATGACCTTTGCAGGGTCGGCGGGGTCAGTGAGATCAGTCAGTGCACGGCCGTTGATCTCCTTGGCCAGTTCCTCGGGCGTCGGTTCCCCCGGATCGGCATAGTCCCAGGAGAGGTTAACGATGGGGTCGGGGAAGACGCCGCCGTCCTTCTCATAGAGCCCTTTCAATCGCAGGAAGATCTGCGCAAGGATATAGGTGTCATGCTTGGCTTCGCCCGGCGGCGAGCCGCCGGCCCAGTGCCATTGCAGCCAGCGGCCGGAATTGGTGAGCGAGCCTTCCTCTTCCGCAAAGCAGGTCGTCGGCAGCTGTATTACCTCGGTCTGGATGGAGGCGGTGTCGACCGGGTTGAAGTCGCCATGGTTCTCCCAGAAGCGCGCCGTCTCCGTGTCGAGCGGATCCATGGTGACGAGCCATTTGAGCTTCGACAACGCCTTGGTGTTCTTCTCCCGGTTCGGGAAGGCCAGGATGGGGTTGAAGCCCTGGCAAATATAGCCGTTGATCTTGCCGTCGAACATCAGTTCGAACACGCGCAGCACGTCGTAGGACGGCACGTCGAGCTTGGAGATGTAATCGAAGGCCCAGTCATTGTCGGCGCGGGCCGCATCCCCCCACATGGCCTTCTGGAAGGAGACCATGAATTTGCGGTAATTCTGCCAATAGCTCGTCTGGCCAGGGCGGAGCGGCTTGAAGAGCTTGGTCGACATGTAGGTTTCGAAGTCGGTGTCCTTTTCGGTCGGCATCGTCAGGTAACCGGTGAGAAGATGGGACATCAGGCCAACGTCGGTGAGGCCCTGGATGTTCGAGTGGCCGCGCAACGCGTTCATGCCGCCGCCACGCACGCCGATATTGCCTAGGATGAGCTGCAGCATCGCCATGCCGCGGATGTTCTGCGAGCCGCTGGAATGCTGGGTCCAGCCGAGCGCATACATCGAGGTCATGGTCTTCGTCTTCGACGAACATTGCGAGATCATCTCAGCCACCTTCAGGAACTTGTCCTTTGGCGTGCCACAGATGCGCTCGACCATCTCAGGCGTATAGGGCGCCACATGTTCCTTTAAAAGGTTCCAGACGCAGCGGGGATTTGCAAGCGTCGGGTCGGCAGTGACGAAGCCGTCTTCGCCGAGCACATAGTCCCAGGTCGACCGGTCGTAGTCGCGCTTTTCCGGGTCATAGCCGGTAAAGAGCCCGTCCTTATAGGCAAAGCCGTCTTTCACGATGTAGGGGGCGTTGGTGAAGGCCTTGACGTAGTCCCACTGCACCTTGTCATTGTCGATGCAGTATTTCATCACGCCGTTCAGGAAGGCGATGTCCGTTCCTTGGCGGATTGGAGCGTAAAAGTCCGCAACCGAGGCCGTGCGCGTAAAACGCGGATCGACAACGATCAGCTTGGCGCCACGATGGGCCTTGGCTTCAGTCACCCATTTGAAACCGCAGGGGTGAGCCTCCGCCGCATTGCCGCCCATGACGACGACGAGGTCGGTGTTCTTGATGTCGGTCCAGGAGTTCGTCATCGCGCCGCGGCCAAAAGTTGGGCCCAAACTGGACACCGTGGGGCCGTGTCAGACGCGCGCCTGGTTATCGAAACCGACTATTCCCAGGCTCTTGGCGAACTTGAAGGTCGCCCAGGCCGTCTCGTTGGTGGTCGCGGACGCGGCGAGCATGCCGGTGGTCGTCCAACGGTTAACGGCGAGGCCCGCCTGGTTTTTCGCCACGAAATTGGCGTCGCGGTCATCCTTCATCAGTCGCGCGATGCGGTCGAAGGCCTCATCCCAGGAAATGCGCTCGAACTTGTCCGCGCCGGGCTTGCGATGCATCGGATATTGCAGCCGGGTCGGCGCATGCACAAAGTCCTTCAGCGCCGCTCCCTTGGGACAGAGCGTCCCCCGGTTCGTCGGGTGATCGGCGTCGCCCTCGATATGGATGATGTCGGCCATCTCGCCTTTTCTCAGGTCACCCTTGGAATAGATGATAACGCCGCAGGCGACGGAACAGTAAGGGCAGGTGTTTCGCGTTTCGGTGGTGGTGGTCAGCTTGAAGGGCCGGACATGCGCCGCTTCCGCGGCCTCGGCCTCGTCAAACCCCATCGCGCTGAGAGATGTCGCCACGACCGTTGCGCCGGCACCTGTCAGGAAGTCACGCCGCGAGAGGTCTACAGTCATGGATTTACCTCCAGGCTCCAACTTGCTCATTGAAATCTACTACAGAAGCCGTCCTATTCAAAGAATCCCTTGTCGCGTCCCGACGGCAAAAGCACGGTGTCACGATTCAGGTTCAGGGCGCCTGACCGCAGCCTGACCCGGCATCAACGACTAGCGCGTCGCGCGAAATTGCTTCCAACTCGTCGGCGCATGGCGCCTCGCGATCGCCGTCAGCAATCGCGCCACCTCCACCTCGCTGTTCGTAAGATGCAGCAGATAGAGGATGGGTTCGCGCCACCTTAGCTTCGAGGCGTTCGCACTTACGAATTCTATGCGTTCATGAAGTGGGCGTTGAATGAGGCTGCGTGCTGCTAGGTACACTTGGAATGAGAGGTGGAGAAAGCCGATTTCACTGCTCGACTTTTGCGCCAGCAATCCTGCGCGCTCCTGCGCAAAGGCAAAAATACTTGCTGCAAGCTCTTCGGCGCGTCCTTGCCCGATATCAGCCTGTCGAGCGACCAGGAGCCTCGCCCCGCCATCTATCGCATCGTCGACGAATTGCCGAGACTGGACACGAGATGCGAAGTCGTCGAGTACGCGGTCTCTCTGCTTCGGCTGTGGACCAACGGACCTCGACGTCAAGGCACCAGCATCGCGGCGGATTTTCGTTTCTGGCTTTCTTTTCAACACTGAAGCGAAGCTCAAGCTCCGGTCGTATTTCGGCGAAAGTGTTGAAGTCGACTTTCATGGCATCGAGATCGATACACCCCTCGTTGAGAGGCGGCATGACGTTGCCGATGCCCTCGACGACCGGCTCTGAAGATTGCACCTTTGATGTCGCGGTGGCTGGCGAATCGTGTCTTCAGACCAAGACCCGAGCTAATAAACACTACACAATTCGGCCTGTGATTTACATCGAGCGGCGACGTTTCGTTTGGAGCATAAACGAGAAAACCATGCTTAGACAGCAAGGGCTCGCGCCCGGAGCGCTGCCCCTGGCAGCACCCGCCGCGTAAAATGGTCATTCGCGAGGAGGTGACCGTCAATAGCTCGAGACCGGCAACTTTTCCAGGCGCGTCAATCTCTTCGTTTGATTCCGCCGCTGAAATCGCTGCCACTACCCGTGCGTGACCGCTCAGTGGAACGGCCAATAGAGCGGGGTGACGATGACCGTCACAATGAGTGTCCAGATTAGCACGACCACGCCAAGGGGCCAGAAGTCACCGAACTTGTAGCCACCCGGCCCGTGAACCATCAGGCTGACACCGTTGGCGAACGGGGTCAGGAAGGACGCGCTGGCCCCCATTGCCACGCTCATCACCATCGGCAGTGCCGACACATGCATGTCGCTCGCCGCCGCGAAGGCGATCGGCATGGTCACAAGGGCCGTCGAGGTGTTGGAGATGAACTGCGTGATAATGGTCGCCGCGAGGAAGAGCCCGACGAGCACGGCGATCGGACCGAAATCGCCGAGCAAGGTGACGATGTAGTTGCCGATCATCGCGGCGGCGCCGCTCTTCTCCATGGCACGTGCAGGCGCGATCATCGCGCCGATCAGAAGGACGGTGTTCCAGTCGAGGCCGCGCAAGATCTGCGGTAGGCGCGCGACGCCCGTGATCACCACGAGACATACGCAGAGCAGACATGCGATCGGCGCCGGCACGATATTGAAGACCAGGAGCACGACGAGCAATGCCATGATCGCGAAGACGCGCTTTGCGCCGCGGCCGAGCGCCACTGCCTGCACACGAACCTCGTCAGGCGAGTCGATGACCAAGAGTTCGGCGCTGGACAGGTAACGCTCCAGGGCCGGCCAGCTGCCCTGCAGCAGCAGGTGGTCGCCTGAACTGAGGGTGAGCCGCGGGCGGACCAGCTCGGCCCCGCCGCGCTGCACCGCCAGCACCATCACCTCGTGGTCCTGGCTGGTCATGCCGGGGAAGACCGTGCTCCCGATCAAGGCGGACCGCTCGGGGACAACGACCTCGGCCAGCCCAGAATCCCGCGAGAGGAGGACGTCGCCCAGAGCCGCCTTGTCGCCGTGCTCGCGCACCTCGAGCTGCAGGTCGGCTGCCAGCCGATCGACCTCGTGGCCATCGCCGCGGACGAGGATCAGATCTCCGGCCTCGAGCCGGTCACGCTCCAGCGGTCGACCATCCTCGTGATCGAGGAAGGCGACTGCACGCACGCCCACGTACGCGCCGAGGTCGACGGCGTTGCGTGACATGCCGACGAGGCCCGAGGCGGCGGGCACCGCCAGCTGGTGCAGCCCGTGCTCGAGGTTGTAGTGCTGCACGAGCTTGTGGGCGTGACCGCTGAGGTCGGCTGGAATCGACTCGCTCCGCCGCTCGGGCAGCAAACGCTTACCGAGCCAGATGACGATGAGAATCGACCCGACAAGCTGCGGAATGCCGAGTACGGACCACTCGAAAAAGCCAATATGGCCCGCGCTCATCTCTTCTGCCTGTGTGGCGGCGATGACGTTGACCGGTGAGCCCAGTAGCGTGAGCTTGGCACCCTTCAGGCATGCCAGCGCGAGCGGGATCATCAGGTGCGACGGCGCCATCCCCGTCCGGACCGCGATGATGACCGTCACCGGCAGCATGGCGGCGACAGCCCCGTTCATGCCGATCAGTGCGCTGAAGATCGCGGCGGCGACCATGAGGGCGACCAGCAGCGTGGTCTGGCTGCCGCCAGTGCGACGCAGGAGGAGCTGGCCCGCCCAGGCGCCGACCCCGGTCGTCTCGACAGCCACCGCGATGGCGAGCAGTGCGGCGATCAGGATCACCACCGGGTCACCGAAGCCGGTCAGGGCTTCCGGCATGGTGAGGACACCGGTGAAGAAGAGCGCCAAGGAAGCCCCGATCGCGACGACGACCGCAGGCACCGGGTTCCAGGCAAACAGCACCAGGGCCAAGCCAATGATCGACAACGTGATCGCGATGTCGTTCATGGGGTCACCCCGTCCAGCCAGTAGGGCGCGCCTCACGCGCCTGCAGGATGTCATGGTCGAAGTGCAACGAGTTCGGCGCGCCCAGCAAAAACGTTTCCATGGTGCGCTCCTTCGGCTCCCTTATCATCTTTCCAGCGTTTCAATATCCGAGCGCAGCGCCGTCGCCTCTGGGATCAGCTCCACCCTCGTAGAAGCCTTGCTGCCGATCGACACGGATCGCATGGGCATGGCCCATATTGTCGTTCCAATCGGTGACCATCTGGACCGGCTGGCCGCGCTGTTTCAGCTCGCGGACGACCTCGTCGGAAATACGCCCCTCGAGCGACATGTTGCGCGAGCGCGTGCCCCAGGTCCGTCCCATCAGCCAACGCGGCGCTTCGATCGCCTGCTGAACGTCGTATCCGAAATCGACGAGCCGGGTTAAGATCGCCGCCTGCGACTGCGGCTGGCCTTCGCCGCCCATCGATCCGAAAGCAAGGTAGGGCTGCCCGTCGCGCATCACCATCGCCGGGATCAGCGTATGGAAGGTGCGCTTTCCGGGCTGTAGGCAATTCGGGTGCTTTTCGTCCAGCGAGAAGAAGGCGCCGCGGTTCTGCAGGAGAACCCCTGTATCGCCGGCGATCACCGCGCTGCCAAAGTCGTGGTAGATGGACTGAATGATGGAAACCACCATCCCGTCCTTGTCCGCAGCGCAGAAATAGCAGGTGTCCCCGTCAGGCGCGCGACGCTCATGCACGCTACTATAGGAAATGCCGGCCGGTACCTTCTCGATATCATGGGCGCGCGCGGGATCGATGAGGCTACGGCGCTTCTCGGCATAGGCCTTGTCGATCAGCTGCGCGATCGGAATATCCACGAATTTGGGATCCGTCAGCCATTCCTCGCGATCAGCGAAGGCAAGTTTCACCGCTTCCGCCATGTGATGATAGTAATCCGCCGAGCCGTCACCCCATGCGGCGACGTCGTAGCCCTCAAGCATATTGAGGATCTGCAGCACGGTGAAACCTTGCGTATTCGGCGGCAGTTCATAGATGTCGTAACCGCGATAGGTCCCGGTGATCGGCTCAACCCACTCGGCCTTGAAGCTTGCGAAGTCTCCTGGCTGCAACGGCGAGCCCTGAGGCTGCAAGGCCTTGCAAATGCGCTCCGCCAAGCCCCCTTCGTAAAAAGCGGCGCGCGCGCCCTGGGATGCCAGCTCCTCCAGCGCGGAAGCGAGAGCCGTCTGAACCAGGCGCTCGCCTTCGGCCGGCGCGCGACCGTTCGGCAGAAAGATCGCCGCGGTTGCCGGATACTGCGTCAGAATTGGCACGTCCTGGACGAGCCAATCCCGGAGCGAGCGGCTGACCGGCACGCCGTTCTTCGCGTATCCGATGGCGGCATCGAACAATTCCTTCCAGGCAAGGCGCCCATAGCGTTCGTGAGCGGCTCGCCACCCGTCGATCGCGCCCGGAACAGTCAGGATGCTGAGGGGGCCGCGCGCCGGGATCTCGCCGTCCTTACTGCGCGAGCGGTAGTAATCGAGGGTGGCGGCGCGTGCCGCCGGTCCACTCGCATTAAGGCCACGCACCGCATTGGTGCCGGGCTCGGCAATCAACCAGAACCCGTCTCCCCCCAAACCGGCCATGTGCGGATAGGCAACACAGAGCACGGCGTTTGCTGCAATCGCGGCATCCACCGCACTTCCACCGCGCTGCAGGGCGTCCAATCCCGCGGCGCTTGCGAGATAGTGTGGGGTAGAAACGATGCCATGAGGCGCACGTGTCGACGGGCGACCGGTGCGCGGACCGCTGGAAGACGTCATCATAGCCTCCTTGGAATGCCTGCTTTCATCTCATTGCGACATAGTTCGGCACCAATACCTTGAATGCCCGGAGCAGCTCCGTTTCCGAAGGGGAAAACCGCTTTACGACGTCCGGTCATCGTACTCCATTCCGACTTCTCTAACCCTGTCGGCGGAGTGGTCCATGTAGCGCGTGGCGACCGGCAAGAGGCCGCCGGCGATGAGGCACAGCAGACCGACAATCCAGATCAACGTGTTGGTGCCCGTTGCGCCCCAACTCGTGATCGGGAACGCGGCAAACAGCAATAGCAGGGCAAGTGTTTCAGCCTTCAGCTTCTTATCCATCATTCCCTCCTCAGCCGATGAGCACCAGGGCGATCGTTGCGAGGCCCGTCAAGACAGCGACGACGACAGTCCAAGGCATGGTGATGCGCAGCACCGCTCCTTCCTGGCCGCTTGCGCCGGCAATGCTCGTCCCCAGGACGATGTTGGCTGGGGCGATTGCATTGCCATACGCACTGCCCGCGGCCTGCGCGGCAATGATGGTCTCCCTGGACATTCCGTGGAGCTGAGCCACACTGCTCTGCACACCACCGAAAAGCACGCAGGAAGCCGTGCTGCTCGAAGTCATGAAGGCGCCCAGGGCGCCGATGACGCTGGCGACGCCGGCGTAGACTAATGGCGGCGAGACAGCGGCGATGCCGTAGGCGAGCGTGAGGATCTGACCGCTATGATCCAGAATGCGGCTCGTCACCAGGAATGCAATCACCGGGACAGATGCAGGCACCGCATCGACGAGCAGGGCAGACCAGATGCTCTCGGGCGTCTGACGCTCCCCCCAAGCGCGATAGTACCCCCCTGCCCGGTACACGATCCAGACGATCACGGAGGTGATCAGCACCATCATCCCGGGATGTGTAAAGACTGTAATGGGCGCGTAGCGTTCCACGGCGGCATTTTGAACACCAAAGCCGGTTTCAACAGCGGGGAACGGCAGCCCGACCTGCAGCTGCCGCATCAGCTGGTTGATCGCCGGAACGAGGAGGACGCCGAGGGTCACGGCCGTCAGCACAAGATAAGGCAGGAACGACATCGCGAGGCCCATGACCGGCGCCACCTCGCTCTGTTCGCCCACCGGCCTTTCCACCATGGCCGGCCTGATGGTGATGCCCTTGACCGGATCTCCGTATCGCTTCCAACGCGACAAGGGATAGAGCGCCAGGAGCGCCACGGCTCCAGCCAGGAACGTCGACAACTCGGGGCTGAATAACGAAACCAAAAGCTGTCCGACGCCGAGGATGGTGCCGAGGATCAGCACCAGGGGCCAGGCGTGGCGTACCGCCGGTCCCTTGCCGTAGAGCCACACGACGAGGAAGCCGGCCAGATAGGTCGGGATGAGGATCAGCAGTGACGACTCAAAGGCGGCCCTGACGGTGTCTTCCACATTGGAGACGCGCAGGAGCGCCAGCCACCCCACTCCGAGCGTGCCGAAGAACCTCGCCCAGGCGTGCGCGAGCACGCCCATGGCGACGGCATAGACCGGCTTCACGCCAACCGTGATCAGCAGCGGCACGACCACGGCGACCGGGGCGCCGAAGCCGACAATGCCCTGCAGGAAAGAAGCAAATACCCAGCACAGTGCCAGAATGATGAACAGCTCGTTGCGACTGAATCTGGCGATGCCTTGCCGCAAAGCGTCGTAGGCTCCAGCCTGCTTGGTGATTTGGTAAAGGAGCAGCGCCGGCCAGATCACATACAAGATGAAGATGGCATCCCATACGCCTTTCGCGCTTGCAACCGCCAACGTGTCCCACGGCGTTCGAAAAGCAAGCAGCGCCACAATGCCCGCGGTGAACATTGCCATCGGCCCGGCTTCTGGAGCGCGCCATCGCAACGGCACGAGAAAGATCAGAAGCGCGATGATCGGTAGAATTGCCAGTACCCAATGCAAAACGTCGACTGGCACCTGCACGTTGCTCATCGTCCCCTCCTCCTACAACCAAATCAGGATTGTTTTGGATCGCCGGGACGCGATCTGTCCCCGGACTGCAGCAAAATCATACAGCCCAAGGTTGGGCTTTCTTAAGGAAGCCTACTAGCCCGGTAACTATCACCTATTCCGAATAAACTTTCAATAGAACTTTCCTTGGGTTCCCTCATGCGTCATCTCTATCACCACCATTTTTAGCGGAGACCGAGACCACCGTCGCGGTTGTGGCGTCGGTGTCCGCTACACCGAATGGATAGCCAACTTTGGCGACCGAGCTCATTCTGGCTGTGATTTGGGCCATCATGGATGGGAGGCGGTGGGCATCCCCCCGCCACTCTACCAGTCGCGCCGCCTAATGGCTGGCAACGCGCCGAAGCGGGAGCTCCTGCTTGAGCTCGCCCGCTACCCGGCTGATGCTCCGAAGCGGAGTTCGTAGACGCCGATGACATCGCATCCGCGCTTCGCTAGCCAAACCGCCGGTTCCGCTTGCGGCGCGAACGCTCCGGCCGTTAGATTTGCGCAGATAGCTTTCGTGACGCGTTTCCTATGCGTGATCGCCGCAAAACATCCGATTTTGGGCCATCGCAAAAAATCAGTCACAAAACAGATACAAGAATCGGATTTTTGCGACGGTAGCTTTGAGCCACTGCGGATGTAGCATCAGCGGCTATCCCGGCAACATTACTATTCCAGAGAACAGGAAGCTAAAGCGCATGTCCTTCGCAATAAGATCCTTAGCACCGGCTGACTATGCAGGCGCTAGGTCCCTATGGGAAGCAACCGATGGTGTCGGCTTGAGTTCAGCGGACGGAGAGCATGCCATTTTCGCCTTTCTGGTGCGTAATCCCGGTCTAAGCTTCGTCGCTGAAGACAACGGAAATATCGTCGGCACCATTCTTGTGGGGCATGATGGCCGCCGCGGGCTAATTCATCATCTTGCCGTTTCTACATCGCACAGACGGCAAGGGATCGGGAAGCATCTCCTTGACGCTGGAATTGCAGCTCTTGCGGAAGCGGGTATCGAAAAGTGCCACCTATTCGTCTTTGAGGACAACGTGAAAGGCAGGGCGTTTTGGGAGGCTGTCGGTGCCAATCGACGTGGTGAACTTGTTCTATACTCACTTCCCGTCTGATGACTCGTTCCGTCCCAGATAGCGGTCGTTCAGTCACAAAGAAAATCAGAGTCTCGCGACAGATATTTGCAGAACAGACTATTCCACCTTTCCGTTAGTGGCTGGGAGTTCAGTGCTCCTTTTTTGCCGTTGAATATGATGCCTGCGTGGCGACCTATGATGCAACTATACAATGTAGTCGACCTGAGGCATATTGGCTTTATGGAATATATCTTTCATTCGACGCTAACCGAATATGCGCTGTGACCTTGTCACCAAAGTGCGGAGACGATCTACTTGCTACCGGAACAAGCCTTCGGCTGTGCAGCAGTGGGCGCGAAGAAATTGCTTTTGTTGTTGGGATCCGCGGATGGTTTACCCGAGGGAGGCATAAAAATGGGCAACACACCGATCTTGGCAGCCACGTCCTTAGTTCTCCTTACGGGCATGTCGTTGCCTGCCGTGCCGAAGGAAGTTGCGCTGATGCGCGGCGACGCCTAGAGACCCGGACAGGACTTGGGCACACACTCGCTAAGTGAAGATCGTGTCCGGATATTTATGGGCCAATACAGATCAGTCCTGCGACGCCCACTACCAGCCGGGAAGACGGAGAGAGCGACGATTTCCGGCTGATCGAAGTGTCGTTGGCAATTCGCGACCTCTGGTCAGATTTGGCCCCGTAGCGTAGCTTTTTGGGCTTTGCCGTTTTCCGTCATAGGCTCACCTCGGCCGTCGACTCATCACGCCCGAAAACGAGTGCGCTGGCTGGCACACACGTAAAGCTCATTGACGCTCAACTGTGGGGTTCGTTCTGCGATGCGTTACTTGTTGATGTTCCTGTTCATGTTTTCAACCTCGACAGCTTTGGCACAGGATTGTGTCGTTCTGCTCCACGGTCTGGGGCGGACGGAACTATCCTTCGCCGTAATGGAGGACGTGATGCAAGCATCCGGCTTCAAAGTCGTCAACGAGAGCTATCCGTCAAGGACTGCTCTCGTTCAGGATTTGATCGGGAATGTTAGTACATCGGTCGCGATGTGTGATGCGAGCGGCCGTGTGCATTTTATTACGCACTCAATGGGCGGTATCCTCCTCCGGGCATGGCTTAAGGAGAATAGGCCGAAAAATCTGGGCCGGGTCGTTATGCTTGCACCTCCTAATCGCGGCTCGGAGCTGGTGGATACTTATGGGGATCTTGCACTATTTGAGTTTCTTGCCGGGCGGGCGGGCCGACAACTTGGTACAGGAGCTGACAGCATTCCCAATAGACTCGGCATTGCCGACTTCGAGCTTGGCATTATCGCCGGAGACAGACCTCTCAATCCAGTGCTTTCAGCAGCGTTCACCGGCCCAAACGACGGAAAGGTGTCAGTGGAAAGCACCAAGCTGGAAGGCATGGCCGATCATATCGTTCTTCACACCAGCCACACCTTCATGATGAACAATCCTCTGGTCATCGCGCAGGCGCTCAATTTCATTCGCGACGGCCATTTCGATCATACGCTGACATTTCGCGCACTGTTTGATCGCCTTGCAAGGTAATGCTTCCGATATGAGGCATTTGGTTTCTGGCTGGGCTACCGTGGTGCCAACGAACGGCGACAAAATCAAAATGGCACTTTCAGCGGGCTGCGGTGCGCGAGGCGCTGGTCCTGCTTGCGACAAGGCTGATGCCAATGAGGGCAAGCACGATCCCCCATATGTTCAGCCCAAATCTCCCATATCCGCCGACCCCTTGTTCCGCCAGCAGAGCGAGGCCGAGGCCAGTTGTTAGCGCTCCGAGCACATGGCGCCACGCGGGCACCTCCGTGCCTTCCGTGGTTGCGCGCGGTCGCTCGAAGCGACCGAAGGCGACGACGAAAGGAATGAGGGCGATCGCGTTCGCCGCGAGCCAAGGCAGGCGGGACCACCACCACGCGCTGCTTCCCGGCGCAAGCCGCAGACCAAAACCGTCGGCAAGATAGGCAGCGAAAACCACAAGCGTGGTGGCCGTCAGGTGCCACATGAATAGCGTCATGATGCTGCCGTTGATGGCTATGGTTGTCATCCAGACCACGCGGCCGTCCAGCCAGCGGCGAGCCGGGGCCTGTGCAGCCAGCAGTAGCCCTCCCTGGAAAATTGCGAGCGCAATCAGTGTGATTTTCGGCGGCGTCGTGGTGCTGATGGGGTCGCCGGGTACGCCGATCATCGAGACGGGATAGGGGCCAAAGCGGACAAGCGCCAACAGGGCGGCCAATCCCAAGGCGGCGGCGGCAAGCAGCGTCCGGCGATCGGAAAACCGCTCGTCGCACCACGCGTAGCCCAGTATGGTGATCGCACCCCAGACGAACAGGTAGTTGACGAAGCCGAGCCAGTGTAAGCCGGCAGCGAAGTAGATGATATCGACAACCGATGCGGCGGCGGTCAGCGCGCAGAACGATCCCAGGCCAAATCGGGCCCATGCAGCCTCCGTGAGCGGGACGAGCAGCACAATCCCGACGTACACCGCGAGAAACCAAACGGGAATAAATGCCACGCGCGAGCCGTAGCTAATCAGCTCGGGGCGTATGCCGCGACTGTATTCTAGGGCGACGATCGCCACCCAGACCGCAAGCAGCGGGAGGATCGGCCATAGAAGACGACGCAATCGGCCTTCGAGCCAGACGGCGTACGACTTGCCATCTCGACGGGCGGCTCGCCAACTGACGCAGTTCGCGTAGCCGCCGACCATGAAGAAGATCGGCATCACCTGCAGGATCCATGTAAGCCAGGTCGTCCAGGGAAGGATCGTCAATGTCTGGGCAGCAACAAGCGCCCCCGTCTCGTCGATGTAGGGTGCGGCCGCAAGCCAGTGCCCCACGACGACGACCAGCATCGAAACGGCCCGAAGGAAGTCGACATAGCGGTTTCGGGAGGCGGGTGTGCGCTCAGCCAATTCGGCGACGCGGGAAGCTATCATGACGGTTCTCCAGAGCGCCGTTCTGACTACACAGTTGATGGAATGCATTCAGCTTATCAGCACTACACACTGAGCCGACCGCAGGCCGAAGTGTGAGCCGCGACCGTCTTATCCCTGCGGCCGCATTAGAGCCAGAAGCCAAACCTCGTATTCACGCTCACCAGTAGACAAGCCAGGGCCGCAAATTCTGTTGCGGTTGGACGGCGGGCCCGTCACGCGCGAGTACCTACCTTCTGAGGCGCATCCCGAAGTTCCCGGCGCAGTATCTTGCCGACATTGGTCTTCGGCAGTTCTGTCCTGAATTCCACGGATTTCGGCACCTTATAGGGAGTAAGTTCCGTTCGGCAGTGCGTCAGCAACTCCGCCTCGGTGAGGCGCTGGTCCTTTTTGACCACGAACAGTTTGACGATCTCCCCCGACCGTGCGTCGGGCACCCCGATCGCGGCGCATTCGAACACGCCCGGATGAGACGATGCCACGGCCTCGACTTCGCTTGGATAGACCTTGAATCCGGAAACGGTGATCATGTCCTTCTTGCGGTCGACGATCCTGACGTGGCCGGTCGCGTCCATGACACCGATGTCACCGGTGCGAAAGCAGCCGTCATGGGTCATAACCGCGGCGGTTTCGTCAGGGAGTTGCCAGTATCCTGGCATGACCTGAGGGCCGCGGGCACAGATTTCCCCGATTTCGCCGAGCGCGACGTCGTTATCGTCATCGTCACGAATGAAGATATCGGTCGAGGGCATAGGCATCCCGATCGTACCGTTCCATTCGGTAATGTGCGGGGAATTGCAGGTGAGCACCGGTGACGTTTCCGACATGCCATAACCTTCGACGACCGGGCAGCCGGTAGCTTTCAGCCAACGTTCGGCGACCGTCTGCTGTACCGCCATGCCGCCGCCGACAGCGCATTTGAGCAGGCTCCAGTCGATCCGTCCGAAATCCGAATGGTCGAGCAGTGCGTTGTAGAGCGTGCTGACAGCGGGAAAATGGTTCACCTTGCGCTTTGCGAGTTCCTTGATGAGGTTCGGAATGTCACGAGGATTGGGGATGAGAACACATAGCCCGCCGGTGTGGATACTCAACAGGAAGCACGCGGTGAACGCGAAAATGTGATAAAGCGGCAACGCCGCCATCACCGTCAGACGATCGACCCTTGGCTCTTTGTCCAGCACTGGCTGCAGCCAGGCATCTATCTGCAGCATGTTGCCGACGACGTTGCTATTGAGCAAGATTGCGCCTTTGGCCAGGCCGGTGGTGCCGCCCGTGTATTGCAGAAGTGCGACATCATCGGGACCGACCTGAGGCTCGTTCAGCCTCATCCCTTTGCCGGCGGCGATTGCCGCGTTGAACCGCGTCGCACCGGGCAGCACGTAGGCGGGTACCATTTTCTTCGCCCACCGCACGATCAAATTGACGATGGTACCTCTCATCACGCCCAGCAGGTCACCCATCGAGGCGACGACGACGTGCTTGACGTCGGTCTTGGCAATCACTTTCTCAAGCGTGTGCGCGAAGTTTTCGAGTACGACAATCGCCTCGGCACCAGAATCCTTGAGCTGATGTCGCAATTCCCGAGGCACGTATAACGGGTTGGTGTTCACCACCGTATATCCTGCCCGAAGAATGCCGACGATGACAACGGGATACTGCAGCACGTTGGGCATCATGATGGCAACGCGCGCGCCCTTCCGCAGGCCCTTGCTCTGCAACCAGGCACCGAATGCGCGCGACATCTCATCGAGATCGGCGTAGGTCATTGCCTTGTCCATGCAAACAAAGGCGGTGCGATCGCGGTATCTGGCGAAGCTCTCCTCGAGCAAGGCGACGAGCGATGAATACTTGGCTACATCGATCTCCGCGGGAACTCCTGGTGGATAGTGTTGGAGCCAGATGCGTTCCATGGTGCTCTCCTCATGGCTCAAATCAAGTTCAACGC